>NZ_VRLT01000063.1 GCF_008017835.1 Mesonia sp. HuA40
CAATCACGTGCCCCATTCCTACAGGAAACTGTATAGGTTGGTTACGTTTAAAAGACGAATCAAATACAGTACCATCAACTAACATGCCTTTGTAATGTACAGAAACGGTATTACCTTTTTTAGGTTTTGGTCCTTTACCTTCTTGGGTTATGGTATAGTGCAAACCAGACTCGGTTTTACTCAAACCTTCGGTTAAGGCCTTTAATTTATCCTCTTCTCTTTTCTTAGCCTCGGCTTCTCTTTTTTCTTTCTCTTCATTAAAACTCTTGAAGTTAGCAGCTGCATCAAACTGTTGTGCTTCTTCTCCAACTCGTTCTATACTTAACTTTTCAATCTGGTCACCCTGCTCAATGCTATCAACTATATCTTGACCTTCTACAACTTCTCCAAAAACCGTATGCTTGCCATCTAGCCAGGGCGTTTCTACGTGTGTAATAAAAAACTGACTTCCGTTTGTACCAGGACCTGCATTTGCCATTGACAATATTCCTGGCTTATTATGTTTCAAATCAGGGTGTATTTCATCGTCAAATTGATATCCTGGTCCGCCAGCTCCTGTTCCATTAGGATCACCCCCTTGAATCATAAAATCGGAAATAACACGGTGAAATTTAAGACCGTCGTAATACGGCGTACCTTTTGCTTTTGCATCGTTTTTTATATTTCCTTCAGCAAGACCTACAAAATTTCCTACTGTCCCTGGTGTTTTATCGTGGTGTAATTTTACCAATATTTCGCCCTTAGTGGTCGCGAACTTGGCATAGATTCCGTTTTCCATAATTTATTTTAATTTTTTAAAGCGCAAAGATACGCCTTCTTTAGGGTTTTTCTCAAAAAGAAGAAACCCAAAATTTAAAATTTTGGGTTTCTTTAGATTTATAATGTATTTCTAATTAGCCACTTCACTCATAAACTTGATGCGGTAAAGCCTAAGTTCTTCTTCTTCGTAATCGCCGTCAAACTCATCCATCGCTTCATTTATTTTATCGCTTTCTGCCTCTAAAAAATACTCATGCAATTCTTCTTGTTGATCTTCATCCAGAATCTCATCTATCCAATAAGAAATATTTAATTTGGTTCCGCTATAAACAATGGCTTCAAGTTCTTTAATAAAATCATCCATCGATAGGCCCTTGGCGCTGGCTATATCGGGTAGCGGTAATTTTCTATCTACATTTTGTATAAAATATAGCTTATTACTACTATTGGCACCGGTAGTTTTTACTACCATATCATCGGGTCTTATGATCTCATTATCTTCTACATACCGTTGTATGAGGCTTACAAATTCCTTACCGAATTTTTTGGCTTTACCTTCACCTACTCCATGAATGTTTCCTAACTCTTCAATAGAAATCGGATATTTTGAAGCCATATCTTCCAACGAAGGGTCTTGGAATACCACATAAGGAGGTATATCTTTTTTTTGCGCTACCTTTTTTCGTAAATCTTTAAGCATTTTCATCAATTGCTCATCGGTTGCACTAGCCGCTTTGTTTTGTTGACCGGCTTTGTTTTGTTCTTCTTCGGTATAAATATGATCTTCAGACATCATAAAAGAACTAGGGCTTTCTAAAAACGCTTTACCTTCCGCTGTCAGTTTTATTACGCCATAAGTTTCAATATCTTTTTTGAGTAAGCCTTTTATAAAAACTTGCCTAATTAAAGCCATCCAATAAGATTTTGGCTTTTCTTTTCCTTTTCCAAAAATGGGAAGCTCATCTGTTTTATGCGATTTGATCATAGCGTTTACTTCTCCCACTAATGTTTTAACCAAGTCCTTAGCTTTATAAATCGATTTGGTTTTCTTAACGGTATTTAAAAGTAGAACCACTTCATCTTTGGCTTCTTTTTGGGTTTTGGGAAAACGAACGTTGTCATCCATATCAGCTCCTTCACCGGTCTCGCTATCAAAGGTTTCTCCAAAATAATGCAAAATAAACTTACGTCTTGAAATAGAAGTTTCCGCGTAAGCGACAACTTCTTGCAGTAAAGCAAAACCTACTTCTTGTTCGGCAACAGGTTTACCACTCATAAATTTTTCTAGCTTTTCAATATCTTTATAAGCATAAAAAGCTAAGCAATGCCCTTCTCCCCCGTCGCGACCAGCTCTACCGGTTTCTTGGTAGTAGCTTTCGATACTTTTGGGTATATCGTGATGAATTACAAAACGCACATCTGGTTTATCTATTCCCATACCAAAGGCGATGGTAGCCACCACTACATCTACCTCTTCCATCAAAAACATATCTTGGTGCTTGGCTCGGGTTTTACTATCTAACCCAGCGTGGTAAGGTACTGCCGATATACCGTTTACCTGCAGCGTTTGCGCAAGTTCTTCTACTTTTTTTCTAGAAAGGCAATAAATGATTCCGCTTTTCCCTTGCCGCTCACGCACAAACCGAATGATGTCTGCACTTACTTGAGCGGTTTTAGGCCTTACTTCATAATATAAATTTGGACGGTTAAAAGAAGCCTTAAATGTATTGGCTTGGGGTATACCTAGGTTTTTCAAGATATCTTCTTGTACCTTTGGCGTGGCCGTTGCCGTTAAAGCAATTATGGGTATATCATCCCCTATTCGTTTTATAATCTTGCGTAAATTTCTGTATTCTGGCCTAAAATCATGGCCCCATTCACTTATACAATGAGCTTCGTCTATAGCCAAAAAAGAAATTTTTTGCGTTCTTAAAAAATCTATATATTCCTCTTTGGTTAAAGATTCGGGTGCCACATATAATAACTTGGTAATACCGTTTTCAATGTCGCTTTTAACCTGTTTTACTTCAGTTTTATTTAACGAAGAATTCAAAACGTGCGCTACTCCTTTTTCCGAAGAAATACCTCTAATGGCATCTACCTGGTTTTTCATTAAAGCTATTAAAGGGGAGACTACAATTGCTGTCCCTTCTTTTATCAAGGCAGGTAATTGGTAACATAGAGATTTACCACCTCCTGTAGGCATAATCACAAAAGTGTGCTCACCATTAATAATGCTTTTTATTACTTGTTCTTGTAGACCTTTAAATTGGCCAAAGCCAAAATACTTTTTTAATTCCTGATGTAAATCGATTTCTGTCAAACTGATATTTTAGTGTTACAATTTTACATACCTTTGTCAGTCTAAAGATATGTATTTCTTTAGTATTGGCAAATCGAAATTTAAAAAATTGATGAAAGATTCTCAAATCCTTTCTTTTGCAAAAGACACTATTAAAAATGAGGCAGCCGCAATTGCCCAATTAGAAAACTTTTTAACTCAAGATTTCCCCAAAGCTGTAAATTGTATCTATCATAGCAAAGGGCGCGTGGTTATTACAGGAATAGGTAAAAGTGCCATTATCGCACAAAAAATAGTAGCTACTTTAAACAGTACCGGCACACCGGCAATTTTTATGCATGCTGCCGATGCTATTCACGGCGATTTAGGGAATATTCAAAAAGATGATGTTGTAATATGTATTTCTAAAAGTGGAAACACCCCCGAAATTAAAGTACTGGTACCGCTAATTAAGAATTTTAATAACAAATTGATAGGTCTCACCGGTAACAAAGATTCTTTTTTGGGTCAACAAGCCGATTTTGTTCTGAATGCCTATATTGAGCAGGAAGCTTGCCCAAATAATTTGGCCCCTACCACGAGTACCACCGCTCAATTAGTGATTGGCGATGCTCTTGCGGTAAGCTTGCTTCATCTTAAAGGTTTTTCTAGTAAAGATTTTGCAAAATACCACCCTGGGGGTGCTTTAGGAAAAAAACTCTATTTGCGCGTAGCCGATATTACGGCCCAGAACAATCTACCTCAAGTAGCTCCTAACAGTAAAATTTCTGATGTTATTGTAGAGATTTCTGAAAAAATGTTAGGAGCAACGGCAGTTATTGAAAAAGGCGATATACTAGGAATCATCACCGATGGTGACATTAGAAGAATGTTGCAAAAAAGTCAAGATATCAATCAATTAACAGCTCGCGATATTATGGGCGAAGCGCCTAAAACCATCGACAACCAAGCTTTAGCTTTAGAGGCTAAAAATATGCTCGAACAGTTTGGTATTTCTCAGTTAATCGCAACAGAAAAGGGTAGTTATAAAGGTATCGTTCATTTGCATAACTTAATTAAAGAAGGAATCATCTAAAACATGGCGACAAAGACCAAGAAAAATCCTCAAGAAATGTCTTTTCTAGATCATCTAGAAACCTTGAGATGGCACCTTATACGTTCTGTAATAGCAGTAGTAGGAGTAGCCTTTATCGCTTTCTTTTTAAAGGATTTAATTTTCGGAATTCTATTTGCTCCTAAGGATGCAGATTTTATAACCTATAAAGTCTTATGTAATATGGCGCAAAGCCTTGGCTTGGATGAGAGTTTTTGTTTTAACGAAATTCCGTTTAGAATTCAAAGTAGAACTATGAGCGGCCAGTTCTCTGCACATATGTGGACCTCTATTACCACAGGTTTTATTGTGGCTTTCCCTTATATCCTGTTTGAACTTTGGCGTTTTATTTCACCGGCTTTGCACCCCAACGAACGCAATGCATCACGAGGTTTTATAGTTATCGCCTCCCTTTTATTCTTTACGGGAGTACTTTTTGGTTATTATATTGTCTCTCCCCTATCTATAAACTTCTTAGGTAGCTACCAAGTAAGCGAGCAGGTGTTTAATGATATTGACTTAAGCAGTTATTTCGGATTAGTTCGCGCTTCGGCACTGGCTAGTGGTGTGATTTTTGAGCTACCCATTATCATTTACATTTTAACCCGTATAGGCTTGGTTACACCAGAGGCACTTAAAAAATATAGAAAATTTGCCTTGGTCGGAATTTTAATCTTATCGGCCATCATTACTCCTCCAGACATAGCCAGCCAGATAGTTGTGGCCATACCGGTTTTAATTTTATATGAAATAAGTATTTTTATTTCGAGGTATGTACTCCGTAAAGAAGAAAAAAGATTAAAAAAAGAGAAAAATATTGTCCGTAAAAATGAGTAATCAAGTAGAAGAATTCAATACTTACCGCGCTAAGATGAATACCAAAATCTTAGGCGAAAACAATAAGGTTTTAAAACGAATTTTTAATTTAGACACCAACGCTTTCGCGGAAGGAGCTCTAGATATAAAAACCAAAGAGCTACTAGGCTTAGTTGCTTCTTTAGTTTTACGTTGTGACGACTGTGTACGTTATCATTTAGAATCAAGTTTTAAAAATGGCGTAAATAAAGATCAAATTATGGAAACCTTAAGTATTGGGACACTCATAGGAGGTACCATTGTAATTCCGCACCTAAGAAGAGCACACGAATACTGGGAAGAACTAGAAAACCATTACTCAAATCAATAAGGTTATGATGAAACTGCGCGCAGAAAACTTGATGAAGTCCTATAAAGGAAGAAAAGTAGTTAAAGGCATTTCGGTAGAAGTTAAACAAGGTGAAATTGTAGGCCTTTTGGGCCCCAACGGAGCAGGAAAAACCACTTCTTTCTACATGATTGTTGGCCTTATCAAACCCAATGGTGGTAACATTTTTTTAGACCAAAAAAATATTACCAATTACCCCATGTATAAACGCGCGCAAAATGGTATTGGTTATTTAGCTCAAGAAGCCTCTGTTTTTCGTAAGCTAAGCATAGAAGACAATATTATGAGTGTCTTGCAACTTACCAAACTTTCTAAAAAAGAGCGTCAACATAAAATGGAGAGCCTTATCGATGAGTTTAGTTTAGGACATATAAGAAAAAACCGAGGCGATTTATTATCGGGAGGCGAACGTCGACGAACAGAAATTGCTCGAGCTTTAGCCACAGACCCAAAATTCATCTTGCTAGACGAACCTTTTGCTGGGGTAGATCCAGTAGCCGTTGAAGATATTCAGCGTATTGTCGCACAACTCAAAGATAAAAATATAGGCATTCTTATAACAGACCACAACGTTCAAGAGACACTAGCCATTACAGATAGAACTTATTTAATGTTTGAAGGTAGTATCTTAAAACACGGCCAACCCGAAGACTTGGCCTCTGATGAAATGGTTCGCAAGGTGTATCTAGGACAAAATTTTGAATTGCGTAAGAAAAAACTTTTCTAAGCTTAAGCTGATGTCGATTTTCTCACAAAAACACTTAACAATATATAACCTAAGATAATACAAGGAACGGCCAAAAACTGAAAAAAACCTATACCCAATACACAAGCGATAACAAACAGAAATCTAAACCAGTTTTCTTTAAAGTTAAAGTTCTTGAACTTCAACGCAAACAAAGGAATTTCTGCATTTAAAATAATCGCGCTAAAAACACATAATCCAATTAACACTGCTGGCAACTTTGTAACCGTTGCTAACCAAGATTCGGGTTGGTAGTGAATTATAAAAGGTAAACTAAGAATTAATAAGGCGTTGGCGGGTGTAGGCAAACCAATGAAAGAACTGGTTTGTCGCTCGTCTATATTAAATTTAGCCAAGCGATAAGCCGAACCCAAGGGTATTAAAAAAGCAAACAAAGACCAGGCATAAAAAGATAAATTAAAAGTTTCATCTTCCCAGTTACTGTATAAAATCGCACTACTGGCAGGCAAGTATTGCTCCAACAATTGAAACACAATTAAACCCGGCACCAAACCACTAGTCACCATATCTGCCAGCGAATCAAGTTGTAATCCCAAATCGCTTTTGACATCTAAAGCTCTAGCTGCCAACCCATCAAAGAAATCAAAAAATATTCCTAGGCATATGAAAATACCGGCTAATAGCAGTTGGTTATTTAATGCACAAACAGCAGCTATACTTCCTGAGAGCAAATTGAGTAAAGTAATCAGGTTAGGAATATGTTTTTTCATAAAATAATAGGTGTTTCAAACAAATCAAATATAGCCTTTACATAAGAGCAAAAGCAATATAAAGCACAAAATTAAGTTAATAAAAAATAAAATAAGATATTTGCAAAAAAGAAAACCTTGACAAAACAGGCGCTATACTTTTTATTTCTACTCCTAGGTATCGGCTTACAAGCACAAACGGCTCGCAAATACTCCAACGAATTTTTAAACATTGGTGTAAATGCAGCCGCTTTTGGAATGGCTAACGCGGTAACCGCCACTACAAACGATGTGTATGCTGGATATTGGAACCCCGCCGGACTCACCCGCATCGAAGATCACGAAATTGCGCTAATGCACGCCAACTATTTTGCCAATATCGCCAATTATGACTACTTAGGATCGGCTTTAAAAATAGATGACGAAAGCAGCCTTGGGATACACGTTTTGCGTTTTGGTGTAGATAATATTTTAAATACTACACAACTTATAGACGATCAAGGCCAAATTGATTATGACCGTATTAGCCTATTCTCGGCGGCAGACTATGCTTTTACGTTTTCTTATGCCAAGAATTTACCGCTCGAAGGCTTTTCTTTTGGTGTAAATGCCAAAGTGATTCACCGCATTATAGGTGAATTTGCTAATTCTTGGGGGTTTGGGCTAGATGCAGGTATTCAATTTCAAGGCAAAAACGGGTGGGAGTTTGGTGCTATGGCACGAGATATTACCACTACCTACAACACATGGAGTATCGATGAAGATGCCTATAGCCAAGTACAAGATGCCGTTGAAGGTCAAAACCAAGAATTACCAGAAACTACAGAAATAACTTTACCAAAACTGCAATTAGGAGTAGCCAAAAATTTTCGCATTCGATACGATTGGGACATTAAAGCAGCCCTTGATTTGCAAATGCGATTTGCACAAACACAAGATTTAATAGCAACAGAAGCGGTAAGTGTAAGTCCTGCACTTGGCTTTCAAGTAGGCTACTTAAACTTGGTTTATTTACGAGGCGGTGTAGGTAACTTTCAAAATGTAGAACAACTTGAAGGCGGTTCAAAAGTTGGTTTTCAGCCCGGATTCGGGTTAGGTTTTAAATACAAGGGTATACATATAGATTACGCCTTTACCGATATTGGTGATCAAAGTGTAGCACTCTATTCTAATGTGTTCTCACTTAAAATTGACTGGCGTGTTTTTAGATAAGTTATTACCAAAAACAGTACTACAAAAGTTAACATACTGCGTTTTAAGCGGTTTACTTTTGGCTTTAGCTTGGCCTACTTACGGCTTTCCTTTATTATTATTTGTAGGGTTTGTTCCTTTATTATTAGTGGAGTACCAGCTGCTTCAAGAAAACAAAAAAAGCAGTCTAGTTTTAGGCTATGCATTTACCGCTTTTCTAGTTTGGAACAGTATCACCACCTTTTGGATTTACTACTCTACTGCCTTCGGGATGGTGTTCGCCTTATTGGTTAACTCCTTACTTATGAGTTTGGTGTTTTTCTTATTTCACAAAGTGCACCACTGGTCTCGCAACAACCGAATTGCTTATATTTTTCTGGCAGGATGCTGGATTGGATTCGAGTATATGCATTTGCATTGGGAATTTTCTTGGCCTTGGCTTAATTTAGGAAATGGTTTTGCTACTTATTATCAATGGATTCAATGGTATGAATACACTGGAACCTTTGGCGGAACCCTTTGGGTTTGGTTGGTTAATTTGCTAATATTTTTCAGCTTAATGGCAACGCAACCAAAAAGAATCAAAATACTACGAGCAATGGCTGTTTCTTTTGTGCTTTTACCCATTGGTGTTTCTTATCTCATTTTTCCCGATTACGCTTCCGCGGAAGCTAAAGAAGAATATATAGAGACTTTAATTTTACAGCCCAATATCAATCCGTATACAGAGAAATATAACACCACCGATAAAAGAGTGGGCGATTTATTACTAAAACTAACAGAAGAAAAAATAACCCCCAATACCCAATTGGTACTCGCACCAGAAACCGTCTTTGCAGACGGAACCAATATTGACTCTTGGTCTTTTTCGGTTGCCAAACGACAGGTAGAGCAATTAAAAAACAAGTACCCGAACACCGCTTTTATTGGAGGCATTTCATTTTACAAATTAATTAAAGATGAAGCTAAAATAGAGCAACAAACCAATTTTGCGCGTCCTGGTCTTTGGTTTAACGATTACAATTCGGCTATTGCAGTGGTTCCCGGTCGTGAAGATGCTTTTTACCACAAATCAAAATTAGTGGTTGGGGTAGAGAACTTTCCTTATCAAGATTGGTTAAAGCCCATTTTAGGGAATATAATGATAGATTTAGGGGGTACAGTTGCCATGAAAACCACACAACCCGAGCGTAGCGTTTTTCAGCTATCCGACCAAACCAAGGTGGCTCCTATTATATGTTATGAATCGGTTTATGGTGAGTATGTAGGAGGCTATGTAAATAACCAAGCACAGATTTTGGCAATTATTACTAATGATGCTTGGTGGGAAGATACGCAAGGGCATCAGCAGCATTTAAGTTATGCGCGTTTACGGGCCATTGAGCACCGCAGAGCCGTAGTTCGCAGTGCCAATACCGGTATTTCTGCAGGTATATTACCCAATGGCGATAGCACTCAAGAATTGGGCTATGAGAAACAAGGCAGCCTTTTGGTTAACTTACCGCTTGAGAACAAAATTACTTTTTATGCCCGTTTTGGCGACTACATTGCTAGAATAGGTATATTTATTGCCATTTTTAGCTTTCTGTTGGCTTTAAGTCAAAAGTTACGAGACAAAAAAATAAAATAAGCTAAATACTAGCTTATTTTTTATTAAAATTGTCTTCTAATATAAAAAACATCATGGAATCACAGAAAGTAGACATGTTCATTATGAGTAATGCCAAATATTTTGAAGGGCATCAAATACCACAAATTCGCAAAAGACTTCTAGAATTAGATGACAATGCTTGGCTTAACCTCCAAAGCATTCAATTTAAAGACCCCACCACTTCGCTTATTGTTTCTTTACTGGCAGGTGGCTTAGGTATAGATCGATTTTTAATTGGTGATACTGGCTTGGGCGTGGGGAAATTAATTACTTGTGGTGGTTTTGGTGTTTGGGCCATTGTAGATTGGTTTATTATTATGGGTGCTACCCGTCAAAAAAATCTAGAAAATCTTTATAGAGTGCTTTTATAATGTACAGCCTACCTAAGATTTACAGTTTTTTTTTAGTATTCTTAGGCGCTTGTTGGACCTGGATAGTCTTGAATTTATCATCGGTTCTTGGTACATCTTATAGTTGGAGTGTTTGCATTTTTAAAAACACCACTGGTTTAAATTGCCCCAGCTGTGGTTTAACTTCTGGGGTAATTTATTTAATAAAAGGAGAACTATACGCGGCACATCAAGCACATATTTTAAGCCTGCCAGCACTCTTGGTTTTAATAGGTCTTTCATTTATTTGGTGCATAGATATAATAGGTAAAAAGCGAAATCTCTTAAATTTTTATAGCAAATTCGAGCGTTTGCTTAAAAAACCATTATATTTATTCGTATTTTTAACACTAGTTGCCATCGTTTGGTTCTTAAACTATCTTTTTTAATATGTACCTAGAAACCGAAAACCGTATTTATGAAAGCGAGTGCGAACGTGCGAGCAATTCTTATTTAATGTCATTAGTAGGAATTATCTTTGGTTTACCGCTACCTATAATTAACGTTATTGCTACCTTTTTTTATTTATTGAGCCAGCGAAAAAGTACTTTTTTTGTTCGTTGGCACGCAACTCAAGCGTTGTTGTCGCAATTGGTTTTACTCCCTTTTAATAGTATCTTGGTAATTAGTACTATCTTTTGCATCCAAACAGATGTGGGCCCCTTGAAAATATTTTACTGGTTTTATCTAGGCTTTGTGTTATTGCTTAATTTGATTGAATTTATTTTCACAATCATCATCGCAGATCGCGTAAGAAAGGGGCATCACATGCGTTGGCCTATTTTAGCATCGATTACCGATTCTTTAGTCAGCAAAAATCAATATTCAAGCGGATTTTAAAATTACTATTTCATTTAATACATCTCTTAAAAAATTAGCCAATTAAAAATATTGGCTATTTTTTTTTAAAAGAATGGGCTAGGAAAAACTAAAGGGACAAAACAAAAACGCTAATAACAAGAAAACTTCACTAGCCAAAACTTTTAAAATTTAGTGGCTTGTTTACCTTACTCCCCTTGTCCTAAAGAGAAACCACGCTGACCATCAAACTCATATAGATTTTCAGTTTTAATAATATCAAAATCAGAGGCTTGTAATTCTACTAGTAAATCAATCACATCAGAATAATTTATTGATAAATACTGTGGGGTGTCATTTTTTAATTGCACTTGTTGCTTTACAAACCTACAACGCCAATGGTCTGTACAATATGTTTCTGGAATACCGTTAGGAAAAACTTTTACTCCACGATTGGTTATCATTTTTAATTTTAAACTGTTAGATGTTGCTTTCTGCAATTGTTCTCCAATTTCTTGGGGGTTGTTACCCGCCCAATCAATAAAGACATCTACACCTACCAGTTGTTTTTTTGCGACTTTTCTTGTGTATTCAGGAATTTGAATTTCACCCGTTCCCTCATTTAAAACGCTAACTTTTAAATGTTCAGGCTCTTGTCCCAAACGCTCAATAACTGCATCGGCAAATTCATCGGTATTTACCCGTAGGACACTGCTTTTCTCTTCATAAATATCGGGTGTATGAATACCGTCTTCAATAGTTTTTAACCAGGCGTTCTTGAGGCTATCGGCAAGTTTTGTTTGTTTTAAATGAGCCAATAGCATTACTGCGGCATTGATAAGACCAGACGGATTGGCAATTTTTTGCCCCGCAATATCAGGAGCCGATCCGTGAATAGCTTCAAACATGGCTACCTCCTTACCGATGTTTGCCGAACCCGCCATTCCTACAGAACCACCAATTTCGGCTACAATATCAGAAATAATATCGCCATATAAATTAGAGGTTACAATTACGTCAAATTGTTCTGGTCTTGCAGCTACTTTGGCAGAGCCTATATCTATGATTTGAGTATTGCTTTCTATATCTGGATATTCATGAGCTATCTCTTTAAACACTTTATGAAACAAACCATCGGTAATTTTCATAATATTGTCTTTTACCATACAAGTTACTTTCTTGCGGTTATAAGCGCGTGCGTATTCAAAAGCATAACGAATTATTTTTTCACTACCCGGACGGGTGATTAATTTCAAACATTGATAAACGTCTTGGGTTTGACGATGCTCAATACCAGCGTATAAATCTTCCTCGTTTTCACGGATTACCACGATATCCATATTAGGAAAGTTGGTTTTTACGAAAGGATGTAAGGCGCTTACTGGCCGAACATTGGCAAATAATCCTAAAGATTTTCTCAAAGTTACATTTAAACTTTTATAGCCTTTGCCTTGAGGGGTAGTAATGGGTGCTTTTAAAATAATTTTATTGCGCGAAATTATTTCCCAAGCTTCTCCACTTATTCCTGCCGTATTTCCTGCTAGATAAACCTGTTCACCCACTTCAATAGGCTCGAAACTTAAGGGCGCTCCACTTGCTTTTAATATTTTTAAGGTAGCCTTCATAATTTCTGGACCTATACCGTCTCCATAAGCTACCGCTACCTTTGTTAGCGCCTTATCTGTTTTTTTTAAATCTTCAACCTTTGTTAACTCGTTTTCCATTGGGTTTGTTTTATAATTACATTACAAAGATGAATAAAAATTACATAAGTTTTTATTTATGTTTTTAATGTTAACCATTAACAATTGTTATGTTCGTTACTTATAATATACTTGTTGTTATAAGTTTAAATTATAGGTTTTGACTATTTGCTTTCCCTACTTTTTAAGCTAAGTAAATTCACAAAAAAATTACCAAGAATGAGGATATAAATTTTTCACCGCAGTTTACCAAAACAAACACAGCAGTTTATGATTACAAGCTCAGCAGCTTACAAACACAAGCTCAGCAGTTTGCGATTACAAACACAGCAGTTTGTAAAAAAAACACAGCAGTTTATTTAGAGTGAAAAATAATTTATAGAAATAAAGAATCCTACAAATCGGTTATGAAGATGCGGTTATCGCTTAATCTATATTCGAAAACAGTTTTTAAGGCCGAGGAATAAACTTTGAAATGATCTAAACCATACAGGGGTGCATATAATCTAAATGTACAAATATCGGTAGCCGTGATATACGTCGTAGTTTTTACGTGAGAGTGCATCGCTGAGCTGATTTTTTGTTCATCAGTTTTGGGAATATCTATAGGAATAAAAGTGTTATGAAACTTCTGCCAATGACTAATCTTCTCCTCTTGATCGGCAACAAAAAGATAATCATTGCCTAATGGAATCCTATTTTCTTGGCTAGTTCCCAAGATCAAATACAAACGGTATTGAGCTTCACCTTCAAGTAATACTAAATTAGGACTGCAACCCTCGGGAATTGTAATATCTTTATGCTGAGTAAAAATTTGATTAAGAATTTTATTTTTGATATTCCACAGATTCAACTCGGTTTTTGAAAGTGTTCGTAGTTCTTCGTTAAAATAGGTTTTCCCTGCCCTGCAGCCGAACTAAAACCGTATTGCGCCATAACAACTTTTTCCTGATTATTCTCTAAAGCACTAACGTAGATACTATCGTTTTTTTCATATACCAGATATCCTCCATATTGCTCTTTTAAATGATTTTGCTGCATTAACAAATCGGTTGCCTGCCAGGCAGCCCATTCATAGGCATAAAGCTTATCGGCTTCTTGTACAATAGAATCTAATTTTTGTTGGCTAGGCAAAGATTCGGTCTGTGCGTACATTCCGAAAGTCAAGAATATGAAAAAACTTCGTATAAAATAGGTCAAACTCAAATGGATTTAGTTTTTAAAAAACTGATTTAATCTTTATTTCAAATTCAGCAAAAGTGACCATCCCAGTCAATTCTGAGGCTTTCACCCCTTTTTTGCACGCAATTATCTAGGTAAAACCCTAAAAATCCGCCAACGAGCATTCCTATAAAAAGAAAGAAAAATCCAAAAACTAGAGCCGCCAAGCCTCCTATTAAAATACCGATTTGCGTGTAGTAATAATTAGGTGTTAGCTTAAGTTCTCGCTTTAAAAACTTAAGTAGTTTATGGTATTCTTTCTTGACTTGTGTTTTATGTCCGTAGATTTCAAAATTCTGGTGTAACAAATCGAGCTCATTTTCTAGGCGATTTATGGCAGAGTCTTCTAGTTTTCTTTCCTGTAAATCATTTATCAGGCGAATAAACTGCTCGGTGTATTGCTGGTTTTTCTTAGTTAGCGGATTTGCTCTAAATTCAACTAAAAATTCTTTAAACTGTAATAAGGTCATTTTTCTTTTATAATTTAATACTCCCCAATAAAATTAGAGGTGCCAAATTGAAATTATACTTTTTAAAGATAGTTAATTTTTTAGAAAAAACTACATAGGAAAATTAAATCTAAACCTTATCTTAATCCGCCTTAAGCGGTCTTTACACGCTAGAGCTATATTTTTTAACCTTAAAATCTAGCGCTTTATACCCATTTTGTTTATCCAGGCCACATACTTACGCTTATTAGCGTTGTGTTGGGCTAAGGTTTTTGCAAACATATGATAACCTGGCTTTTCAGGGTTGGCCACAAAATAGAAATACTTATGCTTTTCATAATTTAAAACAGCATCAATGCTCGAAATATCGGGCATTGCAATGGGTCCCGGTGGTAAGGTTTTGTATTTGTATGTATTATATGGACTATCAATTTCTAAGTCTTTATATAGTACTCTTTTAATTATGGTATCAAAAGATTTGTTTTGTAACTTGATGGCATAAATAACTGTAGGATCTGCGTCTAGTTTCCACCCATTGTTATACCTATTCATATACACTCCGGCTACTCGTTTGCGTTCATTAACTTTTGCGGTTTCTTTTTGAACAATACTTGCTACGGTTATTACCTCCTGTTTTTCAAGTCCTATTTTTTGGGCTTGTTGTGTGCGCTTATCGTTCCAAAATCGTTTGTATTCTGTAAGCATCCGTGCCCTAAATTCGTCTGCAGAGGTGTTCCAATATAATTCATATTGGTTAGGAATATACATCGCTAAAGCAGTAGCAGGTTTAAATCCGTTTTCCGCTAAAAAAGTAGCGTCTTTAAAACTATTTAGTAAAGACAAACTATCGGCTTCTATTTGTTGTGCTACGCGTCCGGCCAGATTTTCTAAGCGCTCCTGATTATTAAATACAACAGCTACAGGAGTGTTGGCACTTCGCAGGGTGTTTACTATATCATTGTTGCTCATACCCTTGCGTAAAACATATTTCCCTGGTTTTAGATTTTGTATATAGCCTTTTTGCTTGGCCACCATATGAAAACTATTAGCATCTTGGACCAAGGGTTTTATTTGGTCTAAAACATCTTTCTCGTAACTGGGTTTACTGGGAATATAGATTGCCTGAGTTTCGCTTTCAAAGGCGGTATTGGGTGCAAAAATACTTTGATAAATATGGTAACTAAAAAAGCTAAGCACTACAATGCCTAATACAGCGATAATAACAAGAATTTTCTTAATATACATGATTAATAAGTTGATATAAATATTGGTCTTCAAAAGTTCCTTGACGCAGCACCCAATCTTTTTGCACGCCGGTACGTTTAAAATTAAGCTTTTCAAATAATTGAACACTGGCGCGATTATGTGCTAATATTCCCGCATAAATTTGATGTACTTTTAATTGTTCTTGGGCATATTCACAAGCCTGCTTTACCGCCGTATAAGCATAACCTAATTGCCTGTATTTGGGATCAAAAATAATAACTCCTAACGCAACCCTTCTGTTTTGAGGATCAAAATCATAAAAATCTAATAGACCTATGCTCTTATCCGCTTTAAGCGAAATAACCAAGCGCAATTGCTTAACTTCGTAAATATCTCGATGTGAATCGGCTAAATATTGCTTTAATATATAGCGCGAAAAGGGTTTTTGGGTACCGCTAAGATGCCAGTACTTGCTATTGTTTTCTACCTGTTCTATAAAATCTAAATCTTCAGGTTCTAGTGCACGTAAATATATAGTATCTTCTGGATTGCTTAACATGTGATACTACCTTTAAAAACTTGTTGAGCTGGCCCTTTTAAAAAGACATTAGAAAAGCCTCCTTCTTTAGGAATAAAGGCGATTTGTAAAGAGCCGCCTAAGGTTTTTATTGATACTGGGCTTTTAATTATTTGCTTGCTATGATATGCGACTAAAGCGGCAGCCGTTACACCTGTACCACAAGATAAAGTCTCATCTTCTACACCGCGTTCATAGGTTCGAACAAAAAGAGTTTCTGGCTGCACCTCTACAAAATTAATATTGCTACCTTCTTTACCATACAAAGAACTATTGCGAATTTCTTTTCCGTTTGCATAAACTTGGAAGTTTGCCAAATCATCTACAAAAGCCACATGATGAGGCGAACCCGTATCGGTAAAATAGGCGCTATCGCTTATTTTTTTAACAAAGGACACATCTTGCATTTGCAAACTTACCTCATTGTTTTCTATAGCCGCAGCGTGTAGTCCATCTACAGCCATAAATTGGGTTTTACTTTCAAAAACACCCAAAAAATGTGCAAAATGAACCAAGCATCGCCCACCGTTACCGCACATAGTACTTTCTTTACCATCGGCATTAAAATAAACCATCTTAAAATCAATTTCTTGATGCGGATGATTCTCTAAAAGAATAAGTCCGTCTGCTCCTATGCCAAATTTTCGGTCACACAGCTTAGCTATGAGTTTGGTATCATTTTTGAAAAATTCTTTGCGATTGTCTATAAGAATAAAATCGTTACCGGTTCCTTGATATTTGTAAAATTCGAGTTGCATAAGTGGACTTAATTGCCGCAAATATACAACCTTTCATGATTTCTAGGTGCCGTTAAGGTAGTGTTAAGCTTGTAACATCAGAAAAATTAAAGTGTATTTTTAAAATAAAAAGAATTATGAAAAGAAACTTGCAATTACTTTTAGTTGCCTTTTTGGCTAGCGGGATATCTTTATTCTTGTACCAACAGTATCTTTTACCTAATACCGATGCTGCCCAGCAAACGCGTACAAAATCTATAGTTAAAATTGAGGATACCCTACCACAAGATACTGGAGTTAAGTTTGTAAAGCATTTTAATAGTAGCGATGCCGATTTTACCCAAGCCGCCAAGAAAACCGTTCACGCAGTGGTACACGTAAAGAATGTAAGTATTGGAAGAGCACCAAGAACCATACAAGAATACCTGCGAGGTATGCGAGGAGGTCGGGCTGTGCAAGGAGCTGGATCTGGTGTGATTATAACAGAAGACGGCTATATTGTGACCAATTATCATGTTATTAAAGATGCTTCAGAAATTGAGGTCACGCTCAACAACAATCGCAATTACAAAGCTAAGCTCATTGGTGCAGAACCAAATTCAGACATCGCCTTACTTAAAATAGAGGCCGAAGGTTTAGAGTATTTAACTTTTGGAGATAGCAATGACACCCAGATAGGTGAATGGGTGCTAGCCGTTGGTAATCCCTTTAATTTAACTTCTACCGTAACGGCTGGAATTATAAGTGCAAAAGGGAGAAATTTAGGTGGCGAAACAACCGGATTACCCTCTTTCATTCAAACTGATGCTGCTATAAATCCAGGAAACAGCGGCGGTGCTTTAGTTAATATTAACGGGGAGCTCATTGGCATAAATACAGCCATTACTTCACAAACAGGTAGTTATATTGGGTATGGATTTGCTGTACCAAGTAATAACGCACGAAAAATTGTAGAAGATCTAATTGAATATGGAAATGTAAAACACGCTATATTAGGCATACAAGCCGCAACGATAAACCCTAATATGGTTGAAGAAAATGAGCTAAATATTTCGCAGGGAGTTTATGTTGCGGGCGTTGCTGATGGCGCAAAACAAGCTGGTTTAAAAAAGGACGATTTAATTACCAATATTGATGGTTTAAGAGTCCGCAAACTAGAAGATCTCACCTCGTATGTTCAAACTAAAAGACCCAACGATGTGGTAAGCATTACCTTTATAAGAAACGGAAAGGAGCAAACAACAGAAGTAAAGTTAACCGAGTTTGAACGTTTACGCATCGTTAAAGCTGGTATTGAAGTGGGCAACGCCTCAAAAGAATACCTAAAATATTTTAAAGCAGAAAACGGAGTTAAAATCTTAGGTACTCTCAACGATCGCATTAATATTCCCGATGACCAATTTATCATAACCAGAATAGACGATCAAAAGATTTCGAGCGTGAAGGATGTTAAAAAGATAATTCAAAACAAAGCCGAAAACGAAAAAACAAAAATAACCTTTAAAGACCGTCTTGGCCGAGAAGAAAGCTATTATTTTTAATTGGTATTTATATTAAAAACATGAAATCCTCTTTTAGCTTTAAAAGAGGATTTTTGTTTATTATACATGCCATTACATTTAAATGTATATTTTTGCACAGACTTTTAATTTTCATAACACAACAAAACAATAATGAGTCAGCAAACAACTTACGAGAAAGAACTTGCTTTTCAGGCCGATAGACGCAAGGCTACAGTAGAGTTCATAAAGGTATTAAATGATTTATGGTACGATAAATCTATAGAACTTGTTCTTTTTAAAAATCAATTATTAGATCAGAACGTTAGCGAAATTCTTTATTTGCACGAATACGCCGGAGAATTTGTTCAAAAACCAATTTCAATTTTTGATAGTGTAGAGATTGCTAAAGCGATAAAAGACTTAGACCTTCCCGCCTCAAAATTAGATATTGGTAAGTTAACCTACGAGTTTCAACTTGATAGAAATGAAGCTAATAGCGCTACCTCATTTGTATCAAAAAAACTTGCAAAAGCCAAAGAGTTTGCTGGTTTTGAACCTAAGGACGTGGTGCTTTACGGATTTGGACGTATTGGTAGGCTTTTAGCTCGCGAGCTAATGATGAAAACCGGTAAAGGTAGCCAGTTGCGTTTACGAGCTATCGTTGTACGTGGGCAAATAGATAAAACCGTTCTTGAGAAAAGAGCCTCGCTTTTAAAAAGCGATTCGGTTCATGGTGATTTTTCTGGTACAGTAAAAGTAGATGAAGCCAACCAAAGTTTAATTATTAACGGAACAACCGTTCATATTATAAGTGCCAACCAACCAGAAGATATTGATTATACCCAATACGGAATCAACAATGCTTTGGTTATTGATAACACAGGAGCATTTAGAGATAAAGAAGCTTTGCAAAGACACCTGGTGCCTAAGGGTGCAGACAAGGTACTATTAACCGCTCCCGGTAAAGGAGTTCCTAATATTGTTCACGGGGTAAATGAGTTGGAGCACAATCCAGATGAAATTGATATATTCTCAGCCGCATCTTGTACTACTAACGCCATTACCCCAGTACTTAAAGCAATTGAAGACACTTTTGGTGTAGAACACGGACATTTAGAAACTATTCATGCGTATACCAACGATCAAAATTTGGTAGACAACATGCACAAAAAATACCGAAGAGGTCGAGCAGCTGCCTTGAACATGGTTATAACCGAAACCGGAGCCGGAAAAGCAGTGTCAAAGGCTCTACCAGCCTTAGAAGGTAAACTAACTTCTAATGCTATTCGTGTGCCAGTTCCTAATGGTTCATTAGCTATTTTAAACTTAGAAATAAACAAGGCTACTAGCTTAACAGAACTTAATGACGTTTTAAAACAATATGCTTTAGAAGGTAATTTGGTAGAGCAAATAAAATATTCTATAGATAATGAGCTGGTATCGTCTGATATTATAGGATCATCGGCGCCTTCTATTTACGATAGCAATGCTACAATTGTAAATAAAGATGGTAAAAACATCATTCTATATATTTGGTATGATAACGAATATGGCTACAGTCACCAGGTAATCAGATTAGCAAAATACATCGCAAAAGTAAGACGTTTTACATACTATTAATGGCAGCAGACTAAAATTAAGCAAACCTGTACTTTGTTATTGGTTTGCTTTTTTTGTTTAAAATAAACACAAATACCTCTTTAATTACAATAATGCCAATTATAAATCGTTTTGGCAAGAAAAATTTTTATGAATAATATTCTTAAACTCTCGGTAACCTTTTTGCTATGTTTTTTCGCTTTAAGCGGAATGCGAGCTCAAGATAGTGTTCAAAAAGAACCCACTATTAATGAACAGTTCAGCGAACTTATTGAAAACGCCAATAACTACCAAGAATATAAAGTTGTTAAACACGCCTTACTACTTCAGCTTCAAAAGAAAACAAAAGTAAAGATCGACGGGTTGAATAAAAACATACAACAACTTGAAGATAGTTTAAGTGCTAAGCAAAATAGAATTGAGAAGCTAAATGGCTCTTTATCTTCTACCCAAGAAGATTTAGACTTGGTAAATAGTGAGAAAAACAACATACAATTTTTAGGCATATCAACCGATAAGTCAACTTACCAAAGTATAATGTGGGGAGTTGTATTTGCTTTATTAGTTATCTTACTGTTCTTCATTTATAAATTTAAGAGCAGTAACGCAGCAACGAGAGAAGCCAAACAAAATCTACAAGAATGCGAGGCTGAGTTTGATGATTATAAAAAAAGAGCTCTAGAAAAACAGCAGCGGCTAGGCAGACAATTACAAGATGAAATCAACAGAAATAAAGCATAACCAATGGCCATGCGCATAGACATCATAACGGTTGTACCGGATTTACTCAAGAGTCCCTTTGAAGCTTCCATTTTGAAGAGAGCCATTGAAAAAGGTTTAGTTTCGGTTCACCTGCACAATCTACGCGATTATGTAAGTGATAATTACAAGCAAATAGACGACTACCAATATGGAGGCGGCGCAGGAATGGTGATGATGATAGAACCCATTGATAAATGCATTAGTCATTTAAAATCACAACGCGACTATGATGAAGTGATTTATATGACACCCGATGGCAAAACATTAAACCAAGGTACGGCCAATCAGCTTTCGCTAAAAAAAAATATTATCATTTTATGTGGGCACTATAAGGGTGTAGATGAACGCGTTAGAGAGCATTTCATCACACGCGAAATCTCTATTGGCGATTATGTACTCTCTGGTGGCGAATTAGGGGCTGCGGTATTGTGTGACGCTGTAATTCGCCTGATACCTGGTGTATTGGGTAACGAGACCTCTGCCCTAACCGATTCTTTTCAGGACAATTTATTAGCTCCACCTATCTATACACGTCCCGCCGAATACAAAGGTTGGAAAGTACCCGAAGTCTTAATTACAGGTAATTTTCCTAAAATAGAAGCCTGGAGAGAAAAAAAAGCCCATGAACGCACTCAAGAACGCAGACCCGACCTATTAAAAGACTAATAAAAATTGGTTATTTAAAAAAATAAAATTATTTTTGCACGCAATTCTAAAACAACCTCTGGCGAAATACGTGTATGTTGATTAGAAAAATTTTAAACCATAAAAACATGGAATCTTTAATTAAATTTGTTCAAGACGAATTTGTAACCAAGAAAGACTTCCCAGAATTTAAAGCGGGAGACACAATCACGGTTTACTACGAAATCAAAGAGGGTCAAAAAACCCGTACACAGTTCTTTAGAGGTGTGGTAATTCAGAAAAAAGGAACTGGAGCTTCACAAACTTTTACCATTAGAAAAATGAGTGGTACAGTAGGTGTTGAAAGAATTTTCCCTATCAACCTTCCTGCACTTCAAAAAATTGAAGTAAACAAAAGAGGTAAGGTACGTAGAGCTAGAATTTTCTACTTTAGAGAACTTACTGGTAAAAAAGCACGTATTAAAGAGCGTATGCACAAAGCTAAATAAGCCCTTTTTACGTTACAAAACAAAGCCTTTTTTCTTGCGAAAAAAGGCTTTGTTTTTTATAATTTTTCTAAACCTTTATCCTTTAAATTAGGCGTATAATTAACTATATTTGCTGCGATTTTAGTGCTAACTTTAAAAGAGTAGCGCAAATGCATTTAATAATTAAAAATAAACAGTTATGGCAGACCAACCCAAGATAATGTACACCAAAACAGACGAAGCTCCTTTTTTAGCTACGCATTCACTATTACCTATTATCGAAGCTTTTACCGCATCCTCTGGTATAGATGTAGAAACCAAAGACATTTCTTTGGCCGCTAGAATTCTAGCTGTTTTTCCTGAAGTTTTAAAACAAGACCAGCGTGTACCCAATGCCTTGGCTGAATTAGGTGAATTGGCAAAAAAGCCAGAAGCAAATATTATTAAATTACCTAACATTAGTGCTTCGGTTCCTCAATTAAAAGCTGCCATAAAAGAGTTACAGGCAAAGGGCTATAACCTACCAAATTATCCCGATGAGCCACAAAATGAAAAAGAAAAGCAAATCAAAGCTACCTATGACAAAGTAAAAGGTAGTGCGGTAAACCCTGTGCTGCGCGAAGGAAACTCAGATCGTAGAGCACCACAAGCCGTTAAAAATTATGCCAAAAAGAATCCACACCGCATGGGAGAATGGTCAAAAGAGTCTAAAACACGCGTAGCCAGTATGAGCTCGGGTGATTTTAGAAACTCAGAAAAATCGACTACCCTAAAACAAGCCGGTGAAGTTAGCATAGAATTACATCAAGATAATAACGAAGTTCTGGTATTAAAACCTCAAACCAAACTTTTAAAAGGAGAGGTGATTGATGCTTCGGTACTAAGCAAAAAAGCTTTACTTGAGTTTTTAAAGGAACAGGTAAAAGCTGCAAAAGAAGATGGCGTATTGTTCTCCTTACATATGAAGGCTACAATGATGAAGGTTTCAGACCCTATTATTTTTGGCCATGCAGTAAAGGTGTTTTTTAGCGATGTATTCGAAGCCTATGGCGAAGACTTAGAGAAAGCTGGCGCTGATACAACTAGTGGTTTTGGTGATGTGATTAGAGCAATCAATACATTACCAGAGGAATTACAAAAGAAAATAAATGATAGCATTGAGAAAAGCTATGCTGATGGTCCTGCCTTAGCCATGGTAGATTCAGATAAAGGTATTACCAACTTACACGTACCTAGTGATGTGATTATTGACGCTTCAATGCCAGCTATGATAAGAACTTCTGGACAAATGTGGAATGCCGAAGGCAAAACACAAGATACTTTAGCCGTGATTCCAGATAGCAGTTACGCCGATTTATATGAAGCAACCGTTCAATTTTGTAAAGAAAACGGAGCTTTTGACCCGACTACTATGGGTACCGTACCCAATGTTGGCTTAATGGCCCAAAAAGCAGAAGAGTATGGTTCTCACGATAAAACATTCGAAATTCCAGCGAATGGTACGGTTAAAGTCGTAATGAACGGTGAAACGCTCTTGGCTCACGAAGTAGAAGAAGGTGATATTTGGAGAATGTGTCAAACCAAAGATGCTCCTATTAAAGATTGGGTAAAGCTTGCCGTTTCGCGTGCAAAAGACACACAATGGCCAGCCGTTTTCTGGTTGGATAAAAATAGAGCCCACGATGCCGAATTAATCAAAAAGGTAGAAACTTACTTAAAAGATTATGACACCTCAGATATAGACATCCGTATAATGAATGTCGATGAAGCTACGCAATTTACTTTAGAGCGCGTTAAAAGAGGCCAAAATACTATTTCGGTAACAGGAAATGTTTTACGAGACTATCTAACCGATTTGTTCCCTATTTTAGAATTAGGAACAAGTGCAAAAATGCTTTCAATTGTACCCTTGATGAACGGAGGCGGTTTATTTGAAACCGGTGCTGGCGGATCTGCGCCTAAGCACGTGCAACAATTCTTAGAAGAAGGTCATTTAAGATGGGATTCTTTAGGAGAGTTTTTAGCATTGTCTGTTTCTCTTGAACACCTTAGCAAAACCTTTAATAACAAAAAAGCATTGGTGTTATCAAAGGCGCTAGACGAAGCTACCGATAAATTTTTAGACAATAAAAAATCTCCTTCTCGCAAGGTAAATGAATTGGATAACAGAGGCTCACACTTCTATTTGGCTATGTATTGGGCAGAAGCTTTGGCAAATCAAAAAGAAGACGAAGCTCTACAAAAAGAATTTGGAAGAATTGCCAAAGAGTTAAAAGCTAACGAAACAATCATCTTGCAAGAGCTTAACCAAGCGCAAGGTAAACCAGTTGATATCAACGGCTACTATTTCCCAGACGTAAAGAGAACTTACGAAGAAATGAGACCTAGCAGCACTTTAAACAAAATTATCAATAAAGCTTAAGCTTATATTCCTTTAAAAGAAAGCCATTAGTGTAAAAACTAATGGCTTTTTTTTATTTTTAAATATGAAGCATCTCCCTACCGTTAAAAAAATTTAATTGCTTATTCTTAGGCATAAAAAAAAGCCAAATTTTAGTAAAATATGGCTCTTTAAATATGTGTCAAACAAAGTTTAGTTTTTCTTAAACTTCGCGTATTTGTTTTTAAACTTATCTATACGTCCAGCGGTATCAATTAATTTCTTCTTACCAGTATAAAATGGATGAGAAGTTCTAGAAATCTCTAATTTCACTAGCGGATACTCTGTACCGTCTACTTCAATAGTTTCTCTGGTTTTTACCGTTGACTTAGTAATAAAGACTTCTTCGTTAGACATATCTTTAAAAGCTACAAGTCTATAATTTTCGGGATGTATTCCTTGTTTCATCTTCTTAAACTTTAAATCTTATGATTTTTTCGAGGTGCAAATTTAAACAATTATCAGAATAAAACAATATTTTTCTAATAATTATTCTACAAATATAAACTTTTTATTCTAACCCTGTAACCTTTTCCTATATTTGTACACCTATAAAGAAATCAATTCTTTTTTCCTATGCAAAATTCTACCAATCTTAAATCAGTTGCCAGTAACTATGGGTTTTATTTAGCTTTAGCCGTAGTACTCATTTTTAGTTTAGCCTATGCCCTTTCGGTTGAAATGTTTACCAAATGGTATCTAAGTCTAATTCTCTTTTTTGTCCTTGTAGGCTTTGGTGTGGCTTCCACAAAGGCTTGTAAATCGGCTTCGACCGAAATATTTTCATTCAAAAAAGCTTTTACTGCCTACTTTATTTGTGTAATCATTGGCTTGGTAGTACAAAGCCTTACACAGTTTAGTATTTTTAACCTCATTGATCCCGAAGCAGGGGCTTATATCGTAGAATTTAGCAAAGAACAAGTAGCCGATACCATGGCAAAATTTGGTTCGACTCAAGAACAAATTGATTTGACTATAGCTGCTATGGAGCAAGAAAATCAATTCTCATTAAAAAATCAAGCCATCGGTTTAGCTACCAATATTGTGTTTTACTCGATTATCGGATTAATTGTTGCTCTTGTTTTTAGACAAAAACAACCCGACAACTTATAATTTATGCAGCTTTCTATTGTCATTCCTTTATTAAACGAAGAAAAATCAATACCCGAGCTTTATCAATGGCTGGTTAAGGTACTCGAAGCTAACCAATTTAACTTTGAGGTAATCTTTATCAACGACGGCAGCCAAGATCAATCAGGTAAAATATTAGATGCTTTAGGAAGTCAAGATCCTCGAGTACGGGTTATACATTTTCAAAAAAACTACGGGAAATCTCAGGCATTGCACGCCGGATTTTTAAAGACTAAAGGAGAAGTAGTAATTACTATGGATGCAGACTTGCAAGATAGCCCCGAGGAAATACCAGAACTGTATTCTCTAATTAACCAAGAAGGTTATGATTTGGTATCGGGATGGAAAAAAAGGCGATATGACAATGTGCTTACCAAAAACATCCCCTCTAAATTATTCAATGCCGCAGCCAGAAAAATTAGCGGTTTAAGCTTACACGATTTTAATTGCGGACTTAAAGCTTACAAAAGCGAAGTGGTTAAAAATATTGAGGTTTACGGCGAAATGCATCGCTACATTCCGCTACTGGCCAAAAACCAAGGTTTCTCACATATTGGTGAAAAAGTAGTTAAACACCAGGCGAGAAAGTACGGCTCTACCAAATTTGGCGCAGAACGTTTTATTTTTGGTTTTTTAGACCTTATAACCATTTGGTTTTTTTCAAAATTTGGTAAACGTCCTATGCATCTATTTGGCTCAATGGGTGTGCTTATGTTCCTTATCGGATTTATGACGGCCTTTATTATTGGAGCCTCTAAACTTTACAAGCTATGGAACAATATTCCAGACATTTTGGTTACACAAAATCCTTGGTTTTATATTGCTTTAAGCGTTATGATAATAGGTAGTTTGTTTTTCCTTGCCGGATTTTTAGGCGAACTCATTTTACGCACGCAAAAAAATCAAAAACGCTATAAAATCAGTAAAACTGTAAATTAAGGCCCTAGCCTATTTAATAATATTTACTTTTGTAAACACACTTAACAACAAGTTGAATGGATGCAATTAAACAAAAAGCACAAGTGTGGCTAAACAGCCCATTTGATCAAAATACAAAGCAACAAGTACAAGCTTTAATAAATGAAAACCCAGAAGAGCTTAAAGACGCATTTTATAAAGATTTAGCCTTTGGTACAGGAGGTATGCGCGGTATTATGGGGCCAGGTACCAATCGAATAAATCGGTATACGCTGGGAAAAAACACTCAAGGAATAGCAGCCTATTTAAAAAAGACCTTCCCTAATGAGGCCTTAAAAGTTGCAATTGCCTATGACTGTCGTCACAACAGCCAAAGTCTAGCACAAACAGTTGCCGATGTCTTTTCGGGTAATGGTATTGAGGTTTATTTATTTGAAGAATTAAGACCTACACCCGAACTTTCTTTTACCGTAAAGCATTTAAAGTGCCATTGTGGTATTGTATTAACTGCAAGTCATAATCCGCCTGAATACAATGGCTATAAGGTATATTGGCAAGATGGCGGTCAACTGGTTCCCCCGCAGGATCAAGAAATTATCGCCGAAATTAATCAACTTAACTACGACCAGATTGTTTTTGAACCAAAGCCCGAATTGATTCAAACTATAGGTAAAAACCTTGATGAAGCCTATATCAATACGGTGCTAGAAAAAGTAACTTTTAATACCCCAACTAAAGCTAAAAAAGAATTACGTATTGTTTTCACTAGTTTACATGGTACTTCAATTACCATTATACCAGAAGTTTTAAAACGCGCAGGCTATGAAAATTTACATATTGTAGAGGCTCAAGCAACTCCCAATGGCGATTTCCCTACTGTAAAATCCCCCAACCCAGAGGAACCAGAGGCACTAAAGATGGCACTAGAATTGGCCGAGGAAGTTAATGCCGATATCGTAATTGGTACAGATCCAGATAGTGACCGCCTAGGAGTTGGAATTCGAGATAAGGCAGGAAAAATGATCTTGTTAAACGGTAACCAAAGCATGGTGCTAATGACCGATTTTCTTTTAAAACAATACACTCAGCAACACAAGCTAATTGGAAATGAATTTATTGCCTCTACCATTGTTTCTACCCCGCTTATGGAAAAACTAGCCGAACATTACCAAGTGGAATGTAAAGTTGGTTTAACCGGATTCAAGTGGATTGCCAAAATGATTAAAGATTTCCCTGAACAGAAATTTATTGGTGGTGGCGAAGAGAGTTTTGGCTATATGGTAGGCGACTTTGTTAGAGATAAAGACGCGGTGAGCGCCACATTATTAATGTGTGAAATGGCTGCTCTGGCCAAGCATGAAAACAAAAGTATTTACGAGCAATTGATAAGTATCTATACAACGCACGGTTTGTATCAAGAACACTTGGTTTCGCTTGTTAAAAAAGGAATTACAGGTGCTCAAGAAATCAAACAAATGATGGAGGATTTACGCGCCAATCCTCCAAAAGAATTAAATGGAATTAAGCTAATTCGGCTAGAAGATTATGCTGCCTCAACAGCACTAGACCTAAGTCAAAATAAAAAGAGTGTTTTAGACATTCCTAAAAGTAACGTATTGATTTTCTATTTAGAAGACGGAACAAAAATTGCGGCTAGACCTAGCGGAACAGAACCAAAAATAAAGTTCTACATTAGCGTACAAACCCCCTTGGCAGAGGCTAACCAGTATAATCAGCAAAAAGAAATTTTGACGCAAAAAATAGCCCAAATCCTAACCTATTTTAGACTTAACGATTAAGTATTGTAATGAATTATATTAAAAAGATTTTTCCCTTTGTACTCCCCTATAAAAAATATGCTTTTTTAAATATTATAAGCAATATTTTTTATGCGCTATTTAGCACTCTTTCTATGATATCACTTATCCCTATGTTAAAAGTGATGTTCTCTAATGCAGAGCGGGTAACCAATGAGCCAGAGTATAAAGGTTTAATGCATATTTCAGATTATTTCGAGAATTATTCCAACTATTTCATTACTACCTACACTGCACAAAATGGTGGGGTGGCTACGCTAACAGTGTTGGTTATTCTCATTATTAGCCTGTTTTTGCTTAAAAATCTGTTTAATTATGCTGGTTTATATTTCATCGCCTTCTTGCGCAACGGTGTTTTACGGGATTTACAAAACAAACTATACCATAAAATTGTAGCTATGCCCGTAGCTTTTTATAGCGAAAAAAGAAAAGGAGATACCATTGCAAGAATGACCTCAGATGTTGAGGAAGTGCAGCGTAGCTTTTTATCTATGCTTGAATTGGTGGTAAAAGAGCCGTTAACCATTTTATTTACAATTATCGGTATGCTGGCTCTTAGTCCGCAACTTACGCTATTTGTTTTTATCTTTATTCCTCTTTCAGGCTATATTATTTCTTTAATCGGAAAGCAATTAAAGAAAAAATCAGATGATGTACAACGAGAGCGTGGCCAGGTTTTATCTAATTTAGAAGAAACCCTTTCTGGTCTAAAAATTATCAAAGCCTTTAATGCTGAGGAGCGATTTGGAAAAAAATTTGAAAATACCACCAACAGGCTATATAATTTTTCAAATAGTCTTATGCACAGACAAAATCTGGCCTCACCAACCAGTGAGTTTTTAGGCATAATTGTTATTGCCATTTTACTTTGGTATGGCGGAAAAATGGTGATTATAGATGGTAATTTAGACGGGGCAACTTTTATAACCTATATGGGGCTCGCTTACAACATTTTAACTCCTGCCAAAGCAATAAGCAAGGCATCGTATGCAGTTAAAAGAGGTAATGCTGCAGCAGATCGGGTTTTGGAAATTATTGAAAATGATACAATTTTAAAAGATCAACCCAATAGTCTTAAAAAAGACAGTTTTGATCAAGGTATTCAAATCAAAAACCTATCTTTTGGTTATGACAAAAAACAAGTACTCAAAAATTTTAATCTTGAGGTTCAAAAAGGTAAAACAGTAGCCTTAGTGGGTCAATCTGGAAGTGGCAAAAGCACCATAGCCAATTTAATCACTCGTTTTTATGATATTGATCAAGGTGAAATTCTAGTAGATGGAGTGAATATTAAAAATATTCAAAAGAAGAGCTTGCGCGGATTAATGGGAATGGTAACCCAAGACTCCATCTTATTTAATGATAGTATTTACAACAATATTACACTAGGTAAGCCAGATGCTAGCGAAAAGGAAGTTATCGCCGCTTTAAAAATTGCTAATGCTTGGGAATTCGTTTCTGATCTACCAGAAGGCATTCATACTAATATTGGTGATGCTGGAGGTAAGTTGAGCGGTGGACAAAAACAACGACTTTCTATTGCCCGTGCGGTACTCAAAAATCCGCCAATAATGATTTTAGACGAAGCCACATCGGCCCTAGATACCGAGAGTGAACAGCTAGTGCAAAAAGCCTTAGAGAACATGATGCTTAACCGCACCTCAATTGTAATTGCACACCGTCTTTCTACCATTCAAAATGCCGATTTAATTGTGGTTATGAAACGAGGCGAGATTGTAGAGCAAGGTAAACACCAAGAATTATTGGCAGCTCAAGGAGTTTATAAAAATTTAGTCGAAATGCAATCTTTTGAATAAGCCATGCTAACACCAGAGGAAAGCCATATTGTTAAAACACTCAAAGCTTCGCGAACAGAAGCCGAGCAAGCTTTTAAACAGCTGGTAGACCTTTATAAAGAACCTCTTTACTGGCATATTCGTCATATGGTTAAGAATCATGATGATGCGCACGATGTCTTACAAAATACTTTTATAAAAGTATATCGCTACATTCATAACTTTAAAGGTGAAAGCAAACTTTATAGTTGGATGTATCGTATTGCCACTAATGAAGCCATTACTTTTTTAAACAAAAAAGCAAAACACCTTAATATCTCCAGTCAAGAACTACAAGAAGAGCTTATTGAGAACTTAAAAGCTGATATTTACTTTGATGGTGATGAAATTCAATTGCAATTGCAAAAAGCGGTTAACAATTTACCTGAAAAACAACAACAAGTTTTTACAATGCATTACTTCGAGGGTTTGAAATACAAAGAAATCGCAGAAATATTAGAGGTAAGTGAAGGGGCTCTAAAGTCAAATTATCACCATGCCGTTCAAAAAATAAAAGAATTTTTAGCGCTCAATCAAACCTTTAATACACATTAAAGTCTAAAAATTAAATGGATACCTCAAAAAATAAACATAAGGCTGCTGGTTTCAAAGTTCCTAAAAATTACTTTGAAGATTTTCACGTTGCCTTTCCTGATAAATCTTTTACCGAGGAGCAGGTATTGCATGAATCCCTAAATTCAGGTGAAGCATATAAAACGCCAGGATACAAAACGCCAGCCTTGTATTTTGAAAACCTAAGCATAGATTTACCAGATACTAATAAGAAATCGGTTGTTCTTTTTAGTGTTCGAAAGACTTTACCCTATGTTGCTGTGGCAGCTGCTTTAACTATTATTTTTCTAATCAACTCCAATTGGTTTTCAAAGGTAGATTACACCTCTCAAATAGACCCATTAGCCTTGGAATCTTACTTAGAAAAGTCGTTATTGGAGTCTGATTTTAATGAAGATTTAGAATCAACATTTCCCGATGTAAATCGGTCTATGGAAAGTACTAGTATTTCTGAACAAACAATTCTCAACTATGTTGATAAAAACCAAGAATTTTTAAGCTATTTAGAACCATGAAAAAACTCATTTTCTGTATTGTTTTCGTTATGTTTTCCGCCTCCTTGGTCTGGAGTCAAAATAATTCTGAAGAGAAAAAAATAGAATCGCTTAAAGTAGCCTTTATCACAGAAGAATTAAATTTAAGTAGTCAAGAAGCTGAAAAGTTTTGGCCAATTTATCGTAAATATGAAGCTAAAAACGATAAACTTTATGACGAAAAATGGTGCGCCGTTAAAAACGGACTTGATTTAATCGATGAGATAGACGAAGCCACTGCTAGCGCTTTATTAAATGAATATATTGATTTAAAGAAGCAAAGTGCCCAATTAAAAGAAGATTTTGTTAATGAATTAAAGCGCGTGATTCCAGCCAAAAAGATTCTACATTTAAAAAAAGCCGAGCGAGATTTTCACCGTGATTTATTGAAAAAGTTAAAAAACAAATAATTCATTAATCCATCGAATCTTCAAGGAAAACAATTTTCTTTATTCCTCCTTTACCGGCAGCGTACGCTGTATATTCATTTAAAAATGAAATCGTGTATAAGCCTTTATCGCTTAATTGTTTCCAGGTTTTACCAAAATCACTAGAATAGGCAATGCCGGTAAAACTTACCGCAACCATTTCTCGTCCCCCAGAATTTGGAATAAATTTAATGCAACTTTTGTAACCAGGCAGAGCTTGATTGCTTATAACCTGCCAACTTTTACCACCATCAAAAGTAATTGCTTTGTTATTATGCATTTGATTTGGTTGCGTGTAATCACCACCAACGATAACGCCTAAATCTTCATTATAAAAATCTACGCTATAAATACCCTGGGTGGCTTTTCCCGCGATTATAGGTGTGTCATAAGCCTTCCACGTTATTCCCTTATCATCGGTAAAATAAACCCTCGCCGCAGCTCCTCCGGTTACCACCCAAGCTTTATTCCCTTTAATATTAATATTGGTGTTACTTGCTGCAAATCCGGCTTCGCCCGGTATAAAACCTGGCAACTGTTTACAATCTACAGGTTTCCAACTGTTACCTCCATCTCGAGTAACCAAAAGTCGTAAGCAATTCTCTACTGGGTCTCCAAGCGCAAGGCCTTCTTGATCATTCCAAAAAGCTAATGCATTATAAAAAATTCCGGCTGTATTATCTTGATGAACCAACATTCGTTTACCAAAAAAATTTACTTTATATAAAAGAGCTGGGTTACCTGCACTTAATATAAAATCGGCATCACCCGTGTGAGCAATGGCTCTAAATTCGGGTTGATTACCATTAAAGTCTACCTCCCCTATATATGCAATCGAATGGTCTGCAGTATTCAAATATCCAAATTCACCCTTTTCACCACCATAAAAAATATGTTTATCATTCACATTCAATGCGCGAATACTAATATCTCGATCTAAAACCGTTTCAATTTTCACATTAGTATAAACTTGTGGTCCCTGTTGATTTTGAGAAACTTTCACGCAAGAAAAGCAAAAAAATGCAAATAAACAGAGAAAGATATGCTTCATAACTTGGTATTTATATTCAAATATAAGATTATTCCCTTATAAAATTACGTAACTTTGCAAGCTAAATTTCAATCTATGAGATTACACAGAAATCTTGTTTTTGCCGTAGTAGACACCTTGCATTTGGTATTTAATGAAGGTAAATATGCAGATAAAGAACTGGCTAACACCTTAAAAAGAGATAAGCGCTGGGGCGCAAGAGACCGCAGTTTTATTGCCGAAACCGTTTACGACATTGTACGCTGGAAAAGGCTTTATGCCGCTATTGCCGAAGTTAAAGAACCTTATAGCAGACCTAACCTTTTTAGGTTGTTTGCAGTCTGGGCAACGTTAAAAGGAATCGCTTTACCCGACTGGAAGCAATTAGAGGACACCCCTACAAGGCGAATTAAAGGTAAGTTTGATGAGCTTTCTCAAATTCGTGTTTATAGAGAGTCTATACCAGACTGGTTAGACAAAATTGCCGTTCAAGAAATGGGTGAAGAAAAATGGTCTAAAGAAATTGCATCTCTCAACAAAACTGCTCCAGTAGTTTTGCGCACCAACAAGCTTAAAACAGATTCAAAGAGTCTTCGCGACCTTCTTTTTCAGGAAGAAATTGAAGCGCACAGTATTCAGAATTACCCCGATGCCTTGGTGCTTGAAGAAAGAACCAATGTCTTCAAAACCCAAACTTTTAAAAATGGTTTCTTTGAGGTGCAAGATGCTTCTTCGCAACTGGTGGCTCCATTTCTGCAAGTTGAACCCGGTATGCGGGTGGTTGACACTTGTGCAGGGGCTGGCGGTAAAGCCCTGCACCTAGCAGCACTGATGGAAAATAAAGGCCAGATTATTGCGCTAGATATTTATGGTAATAAATTAAAAGAACTAAAACGTAGAGCCAAACGAGCCGGTGCTCACAATATCGAAACCAGAACTATAGAAAACAATAAGGTTATCAAGAAATTGCACCAAAAGGCCGACCGTGTTTTGATTGATGCTCCTTGTAGTGGTTTAGGTGTTCTGAGTCGGAATCCCGATGCAAAATGGAAATTACAACCCGAGTTCTTAGAAAAAATAAAAGCCGTACAACGAGAAATATTAGCTAATTATTCAAAAATAGTGAAGTCAGGAGGAAAATTGGTGTATGCAACCTGCTCTATACTGCCTTCCGAAAATCAGCAACAAGTCGAATTTTTCTTGAATTCTGAGGCAGGAAAAGACTTTACATTAGAAGATCAAAAAATAATTTTAAGTTACGAATCTGGTTATGACGGATTTTATATGGCACGTTTAATTAAAAAATAAAAATGAAAAAACTATTACTTCTTAGCTTTTTAGCAATTGGATTTTTGGCAAATGCACAAGCTCCTGCAGGATATTACAGCAGTACTCAAGGCAAAACAGGCTTTGCACTAAAAACTGAATTAAGTCAAATTATTAGTAGCGGTCACAATGCGCAAAGCTATGGCGCTTTATGGACGGCTTACCAAACCTCTGATGTAGACACCTATTATGAAAACGATGGTAGTGTTTTAGATATCTACTCAGAAAATCCAAACAGCACAGACCCCTATAATTTCGTGTTTGGCTCAGACCAATGTGGAAATTACAGTGGTGAAAGCTCTTGTTATAACAGAGAGCATTTATTTCCGAAGAGTTGGTTTAACGACCAATCGCCAATGTATACAGACATTCACCATATCTACCCTTCTGACGGATATGTGAATGGGCAACGAGGAAATTTCTCTTTTGGAGAAGTAAATAACGCAAGTTGGACGTCGCAAAACGGATCTAAAAAAGGAAATAATACCTACAACCATCCCAATGCCTACAACGGTACTGTTTTTGAACCAATTGATGAATTTAAAGGTGATGTAGCAAGAGTTTGGTTTTATATGGCTACACGTTATGAGAGTCAAATTGCAGGTTGGGAAAACAACACCTCCCAAAGCGATGTAGCTTTAAATGGAACCTCAACCCAAGTTTTTGAAGATTGGGTCTTGGCCATGCTTTTAGAATGGCACAATAACGATCCTGTTTCTCAAAAAGAAATAGATCGCAACAATGCCGCTTTCAACTTTCAGGGAAACCGAAATCCTTATATCGATAATCCTGCTTGGGTAAATCAAATCTGGAATCCGAATCCAGACAATCAAGCCCCTACCGCACCAACAAATTTAGCGGCAAGCAATATTACTTCAAATAGCGTAGTACTGGACTGGACCGCTGCTACAGATAATGTTGGAGTAACCAGCTACCAAATTGAAGAAAACAATCAAATTGTTCAGACTACAGCGAACACACAAGCTACTGTGACCAATTTGAATCCGCAAACCACTTATAATTTTACCGTAAAAGCATTAGATGCTTACGGCAACGTTTCGGCGGCAAGTAATGCCGTAAGCATTACCACACTAGATGCACCCGTAATCATCTTTAGCGAAGACTTTGAAGACTGCAACAATCTTAATTTTATTAGCGTTTCAGAACAAAGCACACAAGATTGGGAATGTCTAGCTCAATACGGCGAAAATAACTCAGGAGCTTTCCAAATGAATGCTTATGCAAATGGGCAGCAGTATCCAAGTCTTGATTGGTTAATCACAGATAGTCCTATAGACTTTAGTAATTTAAGTCAGGCTCAACTTAGCTTTTTTACTGCAGCAACTTTCGGAAATACGCCTTTGAATTTAGTATATAGTACAGATTACACACCAGGAAGTACACCAAGTAATGCCACCTGGACGCCAGTACCTAATGTAAATATTCCTATGTTTAGTGGAAGCGGTAGTACGATTGAAGAGAATACTTTTAGTAATATCGATATACAAGGAATCGCAGGTAACGCTTATTTAGCTTTTAAATATGACACCACCAATGGTGAAGATGCTACGCGTTGGACAGTAGATAGTTTTACTATCACCGCTAAAGTAACCGCTGGTTTGTCTACTACAAGTTTACAAGCGCAAATTTATCCCAACCCCAACTATAATAGAGTGCTGTTTGTTGAGCTTAACAATGCCAAAAACTATGATTATGCTCTTTACGATTTAAATGGAAGGTTAATTCTAAATAAACAAAACGCAAATGCTAAAAACATAAAGCTTCCTCAATTAGAAGCAGGTATTTATCTGTTTGAAATTAAAAGTAAGCAGCAACGCGTAATTAAAAAGCTAATTTTAAATTAATTCTTAATTTAATTGCATAAAAAAGCCATTAGTTGCATTCTAACTAATGGCTTTTTTATTTTATGCATTGAAATACGTACTGTCCCAAACGGCCGAATTAAAATTCTTACCCATTTTAAATCCGTAAAACAAAGCAAGACCAACTATCCATTTAAAAATAAATAAGCTTAAAATTCCAGTTTTGAAGAAATCTATTCCTGTATCAAAAATGATCAATGAAATTAGATTGCCTAAAAGCAGACTAACAGCAGCCAACAACAGTAAAAAATTTTCTAAGCTCTTTAACGGCCACATCAACAGCTTTCGAAATGCATTCAAATCATTTCCCCATTTATGCACCAAATAATAGTATCCGTTTCCTAACGGAACAAAAAGTAGAGGGTCGTCGGCATTTCTCAATTTAAACCAGGAAGCAGGAGCCATAATTTTAAAACCGTTCAGTTCAATTTGATGCTGCTGCTCTAAAGCTTTAATCCTAATTAAAACTTCTTGAGGAAGCCTTTTTTTATAATAAAAACTAGGCAGAAAACGCAACCTATAAGTGGAACATATAGATTTTATATGTTCTTGATGAAAAATTCTGTCTAAATCCAACTCATCAAAATTTAAGCGATTTATTTTTTCTTGTGAGTGATTTGTAAGGAGGCGCTTTCTAATTTGTTCATCTTTTGAAATTTCTAATTCCAAATGTTTCTTAATGGCTTCTAGATGTTGATTAAAAAGAGGATTTTTTTCTCTGTTCTTCCTTAATTCAATTTCTAAATTTACCGATTTCCATCCCATCTGCATTCAACTTAAATTGATCATACTTTTAAAATTAAAAAAACCTCATTTAATATTTAAATTTTTAACTACAAATATTTTTAAAAAAGTAAATTTGCAAGACATTACACAACACATTATTTAACTTTTTACTATGATAACTTTTTTTGGGCAAGCATCAGACAAAATTTATGCGGTACACACCAAACAAAACTTGCCTCCCCAAGATTTAGAAAAATTAAGCTGGCTATTTGGCGAACAACCTATGCTTGAAAATAAGCAAATTGAAGCAAGCTTTATAGGCCCTCGTGCGGCAATGATTACCCCTTGGAGCACCAATGCCGTTGAAATAACTCAAAATATGGGGATTACGGGAATACTCCGTATCGAAGAATTTATAGCCGAAGAATTGGCAGGCCAGGTAGATCCCATGCTTTCTCAAAAATATGAAACTTTAAATCAGTCTATTTTTGATATTGATGTAAAGCCACAAGGCATCATTGAGATTAAGGATATTCAAAAGTTTAACGAAGAAGAAGGTTTAGCGCTAAATGCGGAAGAAGTAACTTATTTAGAAAAACTTTCCGAAAAATTAGAAAGACCTTTAACCGATTCTGAGGTATTTGGCTTTTCGCAAGTCAATTCAGAACACTGCAGACATAAAATTTTTAACGGCACATTTATTATTGATGGTAAAGAAAAAGCGGAGTCGCTGTTTAAATTAATTAGAAAAACATCTGAGAAAAATCCAAATGATATTGTTTCTGCCTACAAAGACAATGTTGCTTTTATTTCTGGACCACGTGTAGAACAGTTTGCACCTAAAACCGCTCACCAACCCGATTTTTATATAGAAAAAGATTTTGATTCTGTAATATCTTTAAAAGCCGAAACACATAACTTTCCTACCACCGTAGAACCATTTAATGGAGCGGCAACTGGAAGTGGCGGAGAAATTAGAGATAGATTAGCAGGAGGTAAAGGTTCTTTACCGCTGGCAGGAACCGCTGTTTATATGACAAGTTACAGTCGATTGAATGACCAAAAAAGTTGGGAAAATAAAATCTCTCAAAGAGATTGGTTATACCAAACCCCAAAAGATATTCTTATCAAAGCCTCTAATGGCGCATCAGATTTTGGAAATAAATTTGGTCAGCCGCTTATCGCTGGCTCGCTTCTTACTTTTGAGCACGAAGAAAACGAGCAAACCCTAGGTTATGATAAAGTTATAATGTTAGCAGGAGGAATTGGCTACGGTAAAAAAGAGCAAGCCATAAAAGGCACCCCTAAAAATGAAGAGAAAATTGTTATTCTTGGGGGCGAGAACTACCGAATTGGCATGGGAGGGGCCGCAGTGTCATCGGCCAACACTGGAGATTTTAGCAGTGGTATCGAGTTAAATGCCATACAACGCTCTAATCCAGAAATGCAAAAAAGAGCTGCTAATGCCATTCGAGGAATGGTTGAAGCCGATTTTAATCCTATTGTTTCTATTCACGATCACGGAGCTGGCGGACATTTAAATTGCCTAAGTGAATTAGTAGAAGAAACAGGAGGTAAAATAGATTTAGACAAACTTCCTGTTGGAGACCCTACCCTTTCGGCCAAAGAAATAATTGGTAACGAGTCACAAGAAAGAATGGGACTAGTAATTGGTCAAGAACATATAAAAATCTTAGAAGAAGTAGCTTTGCGAGAGCGTTCTCCTATGTATACGGTGGGAGAGGTTACCAATGATAACCAATTTACCTTTGAAGGGAGCAAATCAAAACAAAAACCCATGAATCTCGCATTAGATGATATGTTTGGAAGCTCTCCAAAGACCATTATGCAAGATAATAGCGTAAAAGCTAATTATCAAGATGTAGCTTTTCAAGCCGATAAGGTTTATGAGTATACCAAGCAGGTATTGCAGTTAGAAGCTGTGGCTTGTAAAGATTGGTTAACCAATAAAGCTGACCGTTGTGTTACCGGAAAGGTAGCCAAACAACAAACGGTTGGCGCATTGCAATTACCTCTAAATAACCTTGGTGTTATGGCACTTGATTATAAGGGAAAACACGGTGTGGCCACAAGCATTGGGCACTCTCCCATTTCGGGTTTAATCGATCCTGTGGCTGGCGCTAAAAACTCAGTTGCCGAAGCTTTAACTAATATGGTTTGGGCTCCTTTAGAAAAAGATTTAAAATCTGTTTCGTTATCGGCTAACTGGATGTGGCCCTGCAATAACCCTGGTGAAGATGCACGATTATATGAAGCCGTTGAGGCACTTTCTGAATTCGCAATCGATTTAGGTATAAACGTACCTACGGGTAAAGATTCTTTATCGATGAAGCAAAATTATAAAGACAAATCGGTTTTATCTCCAGGTACAGTTATTGTTTCGGCTGCCGCACATTGCAACGCCATTCAACAAGTAGTTGAACCCGTACTACAAAAAAACGCTGGTAGTATTTACTACATGAATATGAGTCAAGATTCCTTTAAATTGGGCGGTTCTTCGTTTGCTCAAGTATTAAATAAAGTGGGACAAAATGCGCCAAGTATTCAAGATAGCAGCCAGTTTAAAAACATGTTTAATGCACTGCAAGATTTAATCAAACAAAATTTAATCGTTGCAGGGCACGATGTAGCCTCTGGCGGACTACTCACCACCTTACTCGAGATGTGTTTTGCAGATCAAGATTTAGGAGCACAAATTGACCTTAGCAATTTAAAGGAAAGCGATTTAATTAAAACCCTTTTCAATGAAAATGCAGGTGTTGTTTTTCAAACTAAAAATGCTTCCGCGGAAGCGATTCTAGAAAAGCATAATGTAGAGTTCTTTAAAATAGGAGAAGCTAACTCATCTGCCGAGCTCGGCATTAAACACTTCGAAACACAGCTGAATTTTGATATAGCCACTTATAGAGATACCTGGTATAAAACCAGTTATTTATTAGATCAAGAACAAAGTGGTAAACAAAAAGCTCAAGAACGCTTTGAAAATTATAAAAATCAAGTTTTGAACTTTAGGTTTCCCGAGCATTTTACAGGTAAAAAACCTCACATAGTAACCGACAAACCTCGTGTTAAAGCCGCCATTATACGTGAAAAAGGCTCTAATTCTGAGCGTGAAATGGCGCAAGCTATGCATTTAGCTGGTTTTGATGTTAAAGATGTGCATATGACCGATTTGATTTCGGGTAGAGAAAATTTAGAGGATATAAAATTTATAGCCGCAGTAGGTGGGTTCTCTAATTCTGATGTTTTGGGTAGCGCAAAAGGATGGGCCGGTGCCTTTTTATACAACGAAAAAGCCAATACTGCTTTAAAAAAGTTCTTTGACAGAGAAGATACTTTATCTTTAGGAGTATGTAACGGTTGCCAGTTATTTATAGAATTAGGACTAATAAACCCAGATCACGAGCAGAAGCCAAAAATGCTACATAACGACTCGCATAAATTTGAATGCAATTTTACTTCGGTAACTATTCAAGAAAACCAATCGGTTATGCTGTCGAGTTTAAGCGGTAGTACCTTAGGAATTTGGGCGGCACATGGCGAAGGTAAATTTAGTTTCCCGTATGCAGAAGACCGCTATAATATAGTAGGAAAATATGCTTATGATGCCTATCCTGCAAATCCTAACGGATCTGATTTTAATACTGCTATGTTAACCGATGATACCGGGCGCCACTTGGTAATGATGCCCCACTTAGAGCGCTCAACCTTTAGCTGGAACTGGGCACATTACCCTAAAGACCGCCAAGATGAAGTAAGCCCTTGGCTAGAAGCCTTTGTAAATGCACGTAAATGGTTAGAAAAAAACTAAATTTATTTTATAACTATTTTTAATAAAAACGCAGGGTATATTCCCTGCGTTTTTGGTTTAAAATCCACACAATTGTAGAAAAAAACCACAATTTACATAACTGCACTTAACTTTAACCTATTGATAAACAGACAAAAACAACTACGGCAAGCCTATTGAATATTCTCTTATCAAAAAAGAAACAAAATGAAAGAGAAAAGAAAACAAGATTTGGCTTATCAATCAAAACCAAAAGAATCCTCATCAAAAAAATCATTTAAAGCAGGCATGGTTATTGGTTTTACTTCCTTATTGATGTTACTAGCATTATTTTTTAATTTTTACTTTAATTCCTATTTTGAAGCAGTACATCTAAGCCGTATTCAAAATCTATTTGGCAAAAGCGTCTGGATAATTGGATTAGTTTTATTAGGCATTAACATCAGTTTTTTAATTTATTTATTGGTATTATACCTCAAATATGAATCGGTACCCTCTGGCTCAAATCAAGAATTACCAAAATGTACGGTGATTGTACCTGCTTATAACGAAGGAAGTTTAGTTTATAAAACGCTACACAGCTTGGTAAACAGTGATTATCCTGCCGAAAAACTTCAAATAATAGCCATAGATGATGGCAGCCAAGACGATACTTATGATTGGATGATAAAAGCCAAGCAATCTTTAGGCGAACGCATTCAGTTATTGAGACAAGGAACCAATCAAGGAAAGCGGCAAGCGCTTTACCGTGGGTTTAATTTGGCAACTGGCGAAATATTTATAACAGTAGATAGCGATTCGGTAGTAAAAGAAGATACTTTACGACAAATGGTGAGTCCGTTTATTAATAATCCCACCTGCGGTGCCGTGGCAGGAAATGTAAAAGTACTCAATAAAGATCAAGCACTTATACCTAAGATGCTACACGTGAGTTTTGCTTTTAGTTTTGAATTTGTGCGTTCTGCACAAAGTGTATTAGGAAGTGTATTATGTACGCCAGGAGCTTTGTCTGCTTACCGAAAAGAGGCAGTTATGAATTGTTTAGAAAGCTGGATCAACCAGACCTTTATGGGTAAACCATCTACCATAGGAGAAGATCGAGCCATGACAAATATGATTTTAAAGCAAGGCTATACGGTTAAATTTCAAAGAGATGCTTGGGTATTTACCAATATTCCCGAACGCTATAAAAATTTATACAAAATGTTCATTCGTTGGGAACGTAGCAACGTACGTGAAAACATTGCTATGAGTAAATTTGCATTCACTCAATTTAGAAGTTCAGGAAAATTAGGACCTCGTCTGCTTTTGCTCCATCAATGGCTAAAAATAATCATGGCTTACCCAATAATTTTATTAATGCTTTTTTTAATAATTAGTTACCCGTTGGTATTTTTAACCTCAACTCTCCTGGGTGTACTTGTTTTTTCAAGCATACAAGCTCTGTTTTTTGCTAAAAAGCATAATTTTAAAGAATCTGTATGGGCTTACCCCTATAGTTTATTTTATGCTTTTACATTATTTTGGATTACCCCATATGCCATTGTCACCGCCAGCAAAAGCGGTTGGCTTACTAGAGAACTTAATAAATAAATAAAAATTCAACACCCTGGTTAAAATTATTTAGCCGGGGTTAACACTAATATAATTTAAAACAAGATTTTTGTCATAAATGTAGCTCTATTTAAAGAAAACTTAATTTTTTTTAGTTACAAGAAATAAAATTACCGAGTTAATTTACTATTTTGCAATAGACAATTTTATCTTATAGACTATGACATCGGTAAAAAGACTTTTTGATTTTCCTGCTTACCAACTGGAAAAATACAATTTGGAAGCAGCTTTAATCACCAAAAAAAATGGAAAATGGATTGAAACTTCTACGAAAGAATATTTAGATAAGGCTAATCAAATCAGTAGAGCCTTGCTCACAATGGGTGTAAAACCAAATGATAAAATTGCGATTATCTCTACCAATAATCGTACAGAATGGAATATTGTGGACATAGGTGTTTTACAAATAGGAGCGCAAGATGTACCCATTTATCCTACCATTTCTGAGGAGGAGTATGCTTATGTACTCAATCATAGCGAGAGCATATTTTGTTTTGTTTCTGATAAGGAAGTACTTGATAAAATTGAAAAAATTCGAGATAAAGTACCGCATTTAAAGGCCGTATATACATTTGACGAAATTGCGGGTGCACAGAACTGGCAAGAGGTCTTAGATTTGGGTAAAGATGATAGTAATCAGCAGCAGGTAGAAGAAATCAAGCAGAAGATAGATGAGAATGATTTAGCTACAATTATTTATACTTCGGGCACAACAGGAAAACCTAAAGGGGTTATGCTTTCGCATAAAAACATTGTAAGCAATGCTTTAAATAGTTCTACAAGGCTACCTATGGGTGAGGGAATTCAAAAAGCGATTAGCTTTTTACCCGTTTGCCATATTTATGAGCGTATGCTTTTATATATGTACCAATACAATGGCGTAAGTATATATTATGCGGAGTCTATTGAAAAAATCAGTGACAACTTGAAAGAAGTACAACCTCATGTAATGTCGGCAGTACCTCGTTTACTTGAAAAAGTATATGATAAAATCATTGCCAAAGGATCTGAACTGAGTGGTATTAAAAAGAAATTGTTTTACTGGGCCGTAGATTTAGGTTTAGCTTTTGAACCATATGAAGAAAATGGCTGGTGGTATGAATTTAGACTCAACATTGCACGTAAGTTGATTTTTAGTAAATGGCAAGAAGCTCTAGGTGGCCAGCTAAAAGTTATTGCTTCTGGAAGTGCAGCACTTCAACCACGACTAGCGCGTGTATTTAATGCTGCAAATATCAAAGTGATGGAAGGTTATGGCCTAACAGAAACTTCACCGGTAATTGCGGTGAATGATACCCGTGACCGCGGATTTAAAATTGGTACTGTAGGAAAACCAATTCCAGAAACAGAAGTAAAAATTGCCGAAGATGGAGAAATTCTTATCAAAGGTCCGCAGGTAATGCTTGGTTATTATAAAGATACCGAAAAGACAAAAGAAGTTATGCAAGGTGATTATTTTTGTACGGGAGATATAGGAGAAATTGATGCAGAGGGCTTTTTAAAGATCACAGATCGTAAAAAAGAGATGTTTAAAACTTCGGGTGGTAAATATGTGGCCCCCCAAATCATTGAAAACACTATGAAGCAATCTCGATTCATAGAGCAAATTATGGTAATTGGTGACGGGGAAAAAATGCCTGCAGCTTTAATACAACCAAATTTTGAATTTATTACCGATTGGGCCAAAAGAAAGTCTATTGATTTAAGTGATGACCCAGAAACTATTGCGCAATCTACCATGGTACAAGAACGCATACGGCAAGAGATTGATTTCTATAATAAAAAGTTTGGTAAGTGGGAGCAAATAAAAGCCTTCCGACTTACGCCTAATGTCTGGACGGTTGAAGACGGTCACCTTACTCCTACCATGAAAATGAAAAGAAAAAAAATAAAAGAGAAGTATCAAAATTTATACAATCAAATCTATCAGTTTTAAGATTGTTATTTAGATCTGCTTTAGCGATTAAAAACTACAAATTTAGCAATAACCGTATTATAAACCCGTTTAATTAAACGGGTTTATACTTTTACTAAAAATGTTGTTACCCCTAAAATTGAAGCAAAATTAAAAGCTAAAAAATTACTTATTTTTAAGTTCCTTTCCGTTATCATTCACCCATCATCTGACCCGCTAATCTACAATCGCTCTTTAACACAAGGAAATCTCTATTTATTCTTTTATAATCCTCAGGGTAATAAAATAGTTCTACCTATTTTTTAATTGAAATTAATTTCCTAAATTTCTCTAATCAAGGGCGTAATAATTTACCTATATACTATGCGTGCATAATATTTTTTATTATCTTTGAGAGAATCAATTACCATATGAAAGAAAAAACAATCGATTACCTCTTAAGAGCCACTTGGATTGCGGTAGCCAAGATGTACAATGAGGAAGCCAGTAAAAAAGGAAGCACTATGGCAACCGGATTTGCCCTTTTAAATATTGACCCTGAAGAAGGAACGCCTTCTACCTCTCTGGGACCCAAAATGGGCATGGAGGCAACCAGTCTTTCTCGTACTTTAAGAAGTATGGAGGATAAAGGGTTAATTGTACGCAAAAAAAATCCGGAAGACGGAAGAAGTGTCTTAATTCAACTAACCGATTTTGGTAAAGAAATGCGCGCATTTTCAAAACAAGTGGTACTTAAATTTGATGAAGCGGTGCACCGCGAAATAAATCAGGAAGATTTAGATACTTTTAGTAAGGTTGCCCAAACAATTATGGACTTGATCAACAATAAAAAAATTTATAAAAAACAAACTCCTTCAAAATGATGATGAAAAGAACAATTAAAAAAGTAGCAGTAATAGGTTCTGGAATTATGGGAAGCGCAATTGCTTGTCATTTCGCCAATATAGGAGTCGAGGTTTTACTGCTCGACATTGTACCTAGAGAACCTAATGAACAGGAAAAAAAGAAAGGCCTAAGTCTAGAAGATAAAAGTGTTAGAAATCGTATTGTGAATGAAGCGCTTAAAAACGCTTTGAAGTCTAAGCCTTCACCTATATATCATCAAGATTTCGCTAAACGTATACAAACGGGAAATTTAGAAGACGACATAAAGCTTGTAAACCAAGTAGATTGGATAATTGAGGTTGTTGTTGAGCGACTAGACATAAAAAAACAAGTTTTCGATAATATAGAAAAACACAGAAAACCCGGTACTTTAATTACTTCAAATACTTCTGGAATCCCTATAAAATTCATGAATGAAGGCAGAAGTGAAGATTTCAAGAAACATTTTTGTGGTACGCACTTCTTTAATCCACCTCGATATTTACGTCTTTTCGAAATTATTCCTGGTCCCGATACCAAGCCAGAGGTAATTTCCTTTTTAAACGAATACGGAAAAAAATTCCTCGGTAAGAAATCGGTTATTGCCAAAGACACACCGGCATTTATTGGTAATCGTATTGGCATCTTTAGCATAATGAGTCTATTTCATACGGTGAAAGAGATGGGTATGACAATTGAGGAGGTTGATAAACTAACTGGACCGGTTATTGGGCGGCAAAAATCGGCTACTTTTAGAACAGTAGACGTGGTAGGTCTAGACACTTTGGTTCACGTAGCTAACGGACTTTATGAAAATGTAGCTCACGATGAACAACACGAACTCTTTAAACTTCCTGACTTTATAAAAACAATGATGGAAAACAACTGGCTAGGAAGTAAAACTGGGCAAGGGTTCTATAAAAAAGAAAAAAAGAAAGATGGCTCTAGTGAAATCAAATCACTTGACCTTAATACACTCGAATACCGAGATCGCAAACGTGCCTCTTTTGCTACTTTAGAGCTTACAAAAACAATTGATCGCGTTGCCAATCGCTTTGAAGTTTTGATAAAAGGAAAAGACAAGGCTGGAGAATTTTACCGTAAAAATTTTGCCGCTCTTTTCGCTTATGTATCCAATCGTATTCCCGAAATTACCGATGAGCTTTATAAAATTGATGATGCGATGCAAGCCGGATTTGGTTGGGAACACGGCCCGTTTCAAATCTGGGATGCCATAGGTGTTGCAAAAGGAATAAAAATGATGGCTGAACAAGGCATCGAACCTGCAAATTGGGTAAATGAAATGCTTGAAGCTGGATGCGATTCATTTTATACAGTAAAAGACGGGAAAACCTACTTCTACGATATTCCTAATAAAAGAATGCAGCCAGTACCGGGGCAAGATGCGTTTATTATTTTAGACAATATAAGAGATACCAAAGCTGTATTTAAAAATAGCGGAGTAGTAGTCGAAGATTTAGGCGATGGTATTTTAAATGTAGAGTTTAGAAGTAAAATGAATGCTATTGGAGGTGATGTTCTTGACGGATTAAATAAAGCAATCGATTTGGCTGAGAAAGAATACCAAGGACTTGTTGTAGCCAATAACGGTCAAAATTTTTCTGTAGGTGCTAATATCGGAATGATTTTCATGATGGCGGTAGAGCAAGAATATGACGAACTAAATATGGCTATCAAGTATTTTCAAGACACCATGATGCGTATGCGTTACTCCTCTATACCTACCGTTGCGGCCCCGCATAATATGACCTTAGGTGGAGGTTGTGAACTTTCGCTTCACGCCGACAAGGTAGTAGCCCACGCAGAAACCTATATTGGTTTGGTTGAGTTTGGCGTTGGTGTAATTCCTGGTGGCGGTGGTTCTAAGGAGATGACTTTGAGAGCAGCAGATACCTATCAAAAAGACGATGTAGAATTAAATCGTTTACGGGAACACTTTTTAACCATTGGTATGGCAAAGGTTTCTACATCTGCTTATGAAGCATACGATTTAAACATATTACAACCCGGAAAAGACATTGTGGTGGTGAATAAAGACCGACAATTGGCTATTGCTAAAAAACAAGCATTATTAATGGTAGAAAATGCTTATACGCAACCTATCAAGCGTCAAGATATTAAAGTTTTAGGTAAACAAGCGCTAGGGGCCTTTTATGTTGGTACAGATCAAATGCTTGCCGGAAACTACATTAGTGAGCACGATAAAAAAATTGCCAATAAATTAGCTTATGTAATGGCTGGTGGTGATTTATCGGCCGCTGCACAAGTTAGTGAGCAATATTTGCTAGACCTAGAGCGTGAAGCATTCTTATCGCTTACTGGAGAAAGAAAGACGCTTGAGCGATTACAACACATGCTTAAAAAAGGAAAACCGCTAAGAAACTAATTATAGAATTCTCTATAAAATCAATTAGTGAAAACTCTTAAAAAAAGCATATCAAAAATAAATCGATTAAAAATAGAAAGAAATGAACAAAACAGCATACATAGTAAAAGCGTATAGAACCGCAATAGGAAAATCTTCTCGAGGTGTTTTCAGATTTAAAAGACCCGATGAATTGGCAGCCGAAACCATCGATTATATGATCAAAGAATTGCCCAACCTGGATAAAAAAAGAATAGATGATGTTATCGTAGGAAACGCCATGCCCGAAGCCGAACAAGGATTAAATATAGGTAGATTGATTTCTTTAATGGGGCTAAAAATTGAAGATGTGCCAGGCGTAACAGTTAATCGTTATTGCGCATCAGGATTGGAAACTATCGCTATGGCCACCGCAAAAATTCAAAGTGGCCACGCAGATTGTATAATCGCGGGAGGAGTAGAGAGTATGAGCTATATTCCTATGGGAGGATATAAACCTGTACCCGATTATCAAGTAGCAAAAGAAGGAAATGAAGATTATTATTGGGGAATGGGCCTAACGGCAGAAGCTGTGGCTAATCAATATAAAGTCTCGCGTGAAGATCAAGATGAGTTCGCCTTTAATTCACACCAAAAAGCATTAAAAGCACAGGCAGAAGATAGGTTTCAAGAGCAAATTGTGCCTATACAAATAGATGAAACCTATGTTGAAGACGGCAAAAAGAAAACAAGAACCTATACCGTAAATAAAGATGAAGGTCCGCGGGCAGACACTTCCAAAGAAGCTTTGGCTAAATTGCGCCCTGTTTTTGCTCAAGGCGGAAGTGTTACTGCTGGAAACTCCTCACAAACTAGTGATGGAGCGGCATTTACTATTGTAATGAGCGAAGCAATGGTCAAAGAGCTTAATCTAGAACCAATAGCACGATTAGTAAGCTACACTGCCGTTGGTGTAGAACCAAGAATTATGGGAATAGGCCCTGTAAAGGCTATCCCCAAAGCTTTAAAGCAAGCAGGATTAAGCCTTCAAGACATGGAGCTTATTGAGTTAAACGAAGCTTTTGCCTCACAATCTTTAGCGGTTAGCCGCGAATTAAATTTAAATACAGAAATTTTAAACGTGAATGGTGGCGCAATTGCGCTAGGACATCCCTTAGGCTGTACCGGAGCTAAGCTAAGTGTGCAACTATTTGACGAAATGCGTAAAAGAAACCTGCAAAACAAATATGGTATGGTGACCATGTGCGTAGGAACGGGACAAGGAGCAGCTGGCGTATACGAATTTATAAATTAAACCAACACCCTATAAAAGAAAAACTATGAGTACAGAAAAAAATAAAGAAATACTTCGCGGCGGTCAATTTTTAGTAAAAGAAACTCCGTGTGAAGCGGTCTTTACCCCCGAAGATTTTACCGAAGAACAAAAAATGATGCGAGACTCGGTTAAAGAGTTTGTCGATAGAGAAATTTGGCCTAAAAAAGAGGAGTTTGAAAAGAAAAACTACCAACTAACCGAAGACATCATGAAAAAATTAGGTGAGTTAGGTTTCCTAGGAGTAGCCGTGCCCGAAGAATACGACGGTTTGGGTATGGGCTTTGTATCTACCATGCTGGTTTGCGATTATATATCTGGAGCAACAGGGTCTATTGCTACTGCTTTTGGAGCCCATACAGGTATTGGCACCATGCCCATAACCTTGTATGGTACCGAAGAGCAAAAAAAGAAATATGTCCCAAAACTTGCAACAGGAGAGTGGTTTGGCGCATATTGCTTAACCGAGCCTGGAGCAGGAAGTGATGCTAATTCGGGTAAAACAAAGGCTGTTTTAACAGAAGACGAAAAACATTACCTCATAAGTGGCCAAAAAATGTGGATATCAAATGCAGGATTCGCCAATCTTTTTATCGTATTTGCCCGTATCGAAGATGACAAAAACATTACGGGATTTATTGTAGAAAACGACCCAGAAAATGGCATTAGCTTTGGCGAAGAAGAAAAAAAGTTAGGAATTCACTCCTCTTCTACCCGACAAGTATTTTTTAACGAAACCAAAGTACCGGTAGAAAACATGCTTTCAGAACGTGGCAATGGATTCAAAATAGCTATGAATGCCTTGAATGTAGGCCGAATAAAATTAGCTGCCGCCTGTTTAGACGCTCAAAGAAGAGTCACCGAAGGAGCGGTAAAATATGCCAATGAGCGTGTACAATTCGACACCCCAATTGCCAATTTTGGAGCCATAAAATATAAGCTAGCCGAAATGGCAACCTCTACCTACGTAGGCGAATCGGCTTCTTATCGTGCAGCAAAAAATATAGAAGACCGCATCGCAATCCGTCAAGCCGATGGAAATTCTCACGCCGAAGCCGAACTGAAAGGAGTTGAAGAATATGCTATTGAATGCTCTATTTTAAAGGTAGCCTGCTCAGAAGATATTCAAAACTGCAGTGATGAAGGTATTCAGGTGTTTGGTGGTATGGGCTTTTCTGCAGATACCCCAATGGAATCTGCTTGGCGCGATGCCCGTATTTCTCGAATTTATGAGGGAACCAATGAAATTAACCGAATGCTTGCTGTGGGTATGTTGGTAAAAAAGGCCATGAAAGGGCACGTCGATTTATTGGGACCTGCTATGGCTGTCGCCGATGAACTTACCGGTATTCCTTCTTTCGACAAACCTGATTATAGCGAACTATTTGCAGAGGAAAAAGAAATGATTGCCAAACTTAAAAAGGTGTTTTTAATGGTGGCGGGTAGTGCTGTACAAAAGTTTGGTCCGCAATTGGAAGAACACCAACAATTGCTTCTAGCTGCCGCGGATATACTTATTGAAATTTACATGGCTGAGTCTGCCATTTTAAGAACCGAGAAAAATGTGAAACGTTATGGTGAAGAAAAACAAACTGAGCAAATTGCTATGAGTAAGCTATACCTTTATAACGCTGTTGATATTATTGGTCAAAAAGCAAAAGAAGGTATCTTTTCATTCACCGAAGGTGATGAACAACGCATGATGCTAATGGGCTTAAAGAGATTTACAAAGTATCAAAATATGCCTAATGTAGTAGCTCTTCGAAATGAAATTGCAGATAAGTTAATTGAAGAAAATAAATATTGTTTTTAACTATTAAATTTAGTTATTCCTCCAAGCCGCTTAAAAAAGCGGCTTTTTTTTATTAAAAAAAGATTAAAAATGCCTTTTTAACAATTCTATAATAAATTGCCTGCGCTTAAAATGATAATTTGAAACTATGAAAAATAATTTCTATTTAAGCATTATATCGGTTCTACTATATTCCATTTTTTCCTTCGCGCAAAGCAATGAAAAAAATGAAGACACTATTTACAGTATGCCTGAAGCAAAATCTGTAGTAGACACGGCAAAGAGTAAGTTTTTAGCCAATCCTATCAGCGAATATAATGAAGCTTACTTCATTTTAGACAGACTCAACACCAGCATAGGGCTACCTCCAAATCAAATTAATTTAGAAACCCCACAAGCAGCATTAGAACATTTTTTAACCAAAGCCGAAGCAGGGAAATATCAAGAAGCCGCCTATACCCTTAACTTAAACCTATTACCAAAAACTACGACCATAGAAGAGGCCGCTGTTTTAGCCGAAAAATTTCACTTTGTGCTTAAGCAAAGGGTCAAAATTGACTGGGATAATCTGGCCGATAGACCCGACGGCCAATTAGACTTTTCTACTACAACCAATAAAGCTGTAGCCGGTAAACCTAGACGCAGTGTTGCCTTTGGTGCGGTAAAATTAAACAACAGAAACATAGTTTTGCGCGTACAACGTATCAAGTACAAAAATTATGGTGCTTTTTGGCTTGTCTCTTCTAACACGGTTGAAAATATAGAACCATTATACGCCGAATATGGTCCTAGAAAATTAGACCGAATGATGCCTAATTGGGCACGAGTACAATTGTGGGATACCCCAATCTGGAAACCAATAGGCACGCTTTGCATTTTTTTTATTTCTTATTTTTTAGGTAGGCTACTCATTTTTATAATCCGTAAAGGTTTAATCAAGTCTAATAAAATTTGGGTACAAAGCATTGCGAAAAAGTTAAGTAAACCTGCTGGGATCACCATGGGGATCCTATTTTTTTATATCCTTTTAAATGAATTGATTTCTTTTACGGGAAGATACGCTAACACCCTTTATACCGTGTTATTAATAATAGTTATAGGTGCAATCACTTGGTTGATCATGAAGTTGATAGACTACATTATGGTTCATATTGCAGAAAACCGAATAGGCGATACCAATCCAGAAGAAAATTCTGAGGCACGTATGATGTTAACCTATATTTCGGTAGCTAGAAGAGTTATTACCTTTGTTGTGATTATTGTGGGGGTAGCAGTAATTATATCGCAATTTAGAACGTTAGAGCGATTAGGTATTTCTTTAATAGCTTCAGCAGGAGTGGCAACTGTAATCATTGGTGTAGCAGCCCAAAGCACTTTAGGAAATATTATTGCAGGTATACAAATAGCTATTACCAAACCTGCTAGAATTGGTGATACCGTTATTATAAAAGATGATTGGGGCTATGTTGAAGACATTCAATTTACTTATATGGTCGTACGCACGTGGGATTTAAGACGTCTGGTAGTGCCCTTAAAATATGTAGTTTCAAATGTATTTGAAAATTGGTCGATGACCAATGCACATCAAATAAGACCCATTATTATACACGCAGACTATACGGTAAATGTAAATAAAATTAGGGCAAAATTTAAAGAGCTAGTTGAAGCAGATGAAGATTGGGATGGCGAACATCCTCCTAAGGTACAGGTAGTTGAGGCAAACGAAAAAACCATTGAAATAAGAGCGCTATGCAGTGCCAAAGATGCGAGTCATACCTGGGATTTTCATTGCCGATTAAGAGAGAAGCTTATTACCTACCTCGTAAATCTAGATGCGGGTGCCCATTTACCTACCTCTCGTTACCAAAATACTCAACAATAATCGATTTGTTAATTTTTTAATGATTTAGGCCTAAATTTTAAATATAGATTAACGACAAAAATAAATTAATCATAAAGCCTTGTAGTATATTTGAATAAATAAAAAACACAACAATTATGAGTAAAGGAAAAGGAAATGTAGTATTAGGAGTTTTAGCGGGTGCTCTAGCTGGAGCTACAGCAGGTTTATTATTTGCCCCAAAAAAAGGAAAAGACACTAGAAAGCAGATTGCGAGTTCTACACAGGATTATGTAGCAGGTGCTAAAGAGAAAGTTGATGACGTAAAAAATTCTATTGAGCATAAAATAGAAGCTCTAAAAGCGAAAAAAAATGCTGCCTTAGCAAATAGTAAAGGAGAAGAACTTACCGAAGAGGCAAAAGCTAAAATACATAACGCAGTCAGCTAAGCGAAAAATCTATTTAATAAAAGCACCCCAAAATTTGGGGTGTTTTTTTATAGCCTATTTTGACTGTGTTCAACTGCTTCTTTACTTGATTTAAAGTATAGAGCACATACCCCAAGATTACTCATATTGCCTATTATTTTTTCAATATTTTCTTTTTTATTTTGATTGGTTTGCCTGATGTAAACAGCATATATATTGGCCGGAAAAATCTTTATTATATCTTGATAAATTTGCGCATCTTTTTGTGAATCGTCACCTAAAAGAACAAATTTCAATTCGGGATAAAACTCTACTATGTGTCTAATTTTATAAAACTTGTGTTGATGATCACCTCTGCCTGTTTTAATAAAATCCCGTAAACCGTTTTTAATCGCTTTTAATTGAAATACACCTTTTGGCAGCCCATGCAAATCCGTAAAGGAACTTATAAAATTATATAAATTCCACTCACTGCTACTCACATAAAAAAAAGCATTGTGTTTATTTTGATCCTCTCTACCTAGTTTTTCTAGTTCTCGATAATGATTAACCACCCCAGTAAAAACTTTTCGCTTGTATAAGTTTTTGGTAAGCATAACATAAAGTTTTTTAAAAAAACTACTGGAATGGGAAATTAAAAATGTATCATCAATGTCTGAAATAACACCATATTCTCCAGGATATGGCTTTATAAATTCGCCTTTTTTACTTAATGTCTGTTTTTCATCATTCACTGTGACCTTGAAAGTATGCCAACCAGAACTTAAACTTTTTTCATAGGGAATCATCACTCGAAAATGTCCATCGTCTAACGTCTTAGTCGTCTGCTTTATATTGCCAAAGCTTATTGTAATTGAGATATTAGCCAATGTTTTTACTCTAAACATTTGAAAAACCTGTTTAGCATGCTTCCATCCCTTTAGATCTAATTTAAATATGTCTGGCGTATGTTTTTCAAATACATGCCCCATTATCAAGATCTTCCTTTGGTTGGCGTAACCTCTATAAATTTTTAAATCTTTTGGCATTCCGTAAAGATATTATTAAGATGATGTGTCAAGTTTTATAACTAACTTTAAAATTAAAATTAAGCTTGTATGGCCATACTACTCATTTTAAACCCAATAAGTGGTGATATTAATAAAAGTTACTTTTTAAAAGTATTAAAAAATAAATTAGGTAAAAAGGTCAAGACGTTAAACATTTTTAAAACCACTGGAAAAAATGACTTAGAGCATCTAAAGAGACATTTTCAAGACCATACTTATAAAAAAGTTCTAGTGGCAGGAGGAGATGGCACCGTAAAATTAGCGGCAGAATGCTTGATGAATACTTCAATCCCTATAGGAATTATTCCGCTAGGATCGGCCAACGGTTTAGCTACAGATTTAGAACTACCTACTTCAATAAATTCTAGTATAGATATCGCGTTGGGTGAGAATGCAAGAAAGATTGATGCTATGTTTTTAAATGAAAATTTGGGTTTACATATAAGTGATTTAGGCATTAATGCGTCACTTATAAAGACTTATGAGCAGTCTAGCGTTCGCGGTAAACTAGGCTACATATTTGCGGGTATCCCTACCCTATTAAATAATAAAAATCCGCAAAATTTTAGCATTGAAACCAATGACCAGAAATTAACGAGGCGCGGTATTATGTTAGGAATTGCTAATAGTAGACGGTATGGTACCGGTGCTTTAGTCAATCCTGAAGGGATTATCGATGATGGCTATTTTGAATTATTAATTTTTAAGGAGTTGAATGTAAAAGAGATTATTAAGACCCTAAGGGGTGAAAAAAGCCATAATTCCTCATTTCTAGAAATCATCTCTTGTCAGCAAGCTAAAATTTATTGTGAGACACCTATAGACTTTCAAATTGATGGTGAATATTTAGGCGAAGTAAGCTCTGTAGAAATAAAAATAAAACAAAAAGCTTTAAATATTATGATATAGCCCTAAACTTTTGTTAATGGCAAACTAATATCTTGAGTGTTTGCATCTTACTTTATAAATTTATAAAAAAAGTACTATTATGAAAAATGCAATATTAATTACCAATTTCATTTTGCTGATTTTATTTAACTCATGCAAAGAAAATCAAACGAACAAAAATGAGGAAGTAAAAAATCCTCATGAAGAAGAGCAAGTTACCGTTGTCAAGGATGATATTAATTTAACTAAGCTTCAAAATTCACCCAAATTTGAAGATGCTAAATTACAAATGAAAATTCCTGAAACAAATATCCTTAAAGCAGGAGATAATATTTTTTCTTTTAAAGTCGAAAATTATGAATTAGGCGTAACTACCGAAACTGCTCAAGATTTAGGACTTGCAAACTCTAAAAAAGGACAGCACGTACATTTTATTTTAAATAACAATCCGTACTCGGCCCACTATGAAGAACAGTTTTCAAAAAATTTAGAAGCGGGTGAACATACAGTATTAGCCTTTTTATCACGTTCTTATCACGAATCTGTTAAAAATAAGGATGCGTTTATACTAAAGAAAATTAGAGTAGGAGAAATTACCTCAGACAACCAGTTAGATTTCAACGTAGATAAACCGCATTTGTTTTATAGCCGACCAAAAGGAACTTATTCAGGTAAGGACACCAAGCGCATTCTACTTGATTTTTATTTGGCTAATGCAGATTTAAGTGAAGATGGATTTAAAGTAAAGGCTAAAATCAACGGACAAGAATTTATGATTACTGAATGGGTACCTTATGTTATTGAAGGTTTAAAAATGGGTGAAACTACAATAGAACTAAACTTTTTAGATAAAGACAATAATATGGTTGATAGCCCATATAACCCTGTAAAAAGGACTATTATACTTGAAGAGTAATATTAATCCTTAGATAATTAAAAAGAGGGCTACTTCTTGGAGTAGCCTTCTTTTTTATTTTATTTTTACACAATATCACGTTAAAACATAAGTATGAACCCTTCTGCGAATGGGTGGATTAATAAGCATCTCCACAATCTAGAAAACAACGATTCTTTTTTTAAACAATCACCAGAGCAGTTTTACATCAAACTGCGTAGCACTGGATTTATATATGCTAATAATTTGAAAACGTTATCGGGTTTTATAAGTGATAAACTTAACTTTAGTAGTGAAGAAATAACAAAAATCAATATATTAGAGTCTTTAGTCTATATTTATGTTCATCAAAAGAAGCGTTTAATTCACCAAGCATTTTATGAGGATTTGCTTGGCTTTTATGCTACTATCAATGAAACTCCAAAAAGTTATTTCCATTTTTTAAAGTTTAAGACCAATCCAGCATCCCAAATCGAGGGCATTATCCAAGAGCGTATTCAAATAAATAATTCAGTTTTCAAAAAAAACTTAAGCAGATTAATTACCAATGCTCTTTTATTTGTTGATGTGTTGGCTTTTCAAGAATACCTTACCAACCCACAAAACACCAGCAACTATTATAAAAACTTTGAAAAATTAATCGCTGAAATAGTATATAATTCATTTAAAGCCAAAACCAATCCTAACAAATATGACCATTTAGTGCTAGAAACCTTAAAGAATTCATTTCGCTTTTTGGCACTAGACCTCAACCAAAAACAAAATTTTACTGGTCGCCTCACAGATGATTTTATAGAAAAGCTATATTTAATGGATATAGCCTGTGTAACGGTTTTTAATGATGAAGAAATTGATAACGATGAAAGAAGCTACCTATTTAAATTGGGGCACCAATTGAATTTAAGTGAACACAACACTAATAAAGCTTTAAATGCGATGCACGATTTTTTTAATTTATTTAGCGATAAAATAAGCTACTTTCAAGAGTCTAATGCCTTAAACAACTTATACCAAAATACAAACAGAATGGTAAAGCTGTTAGTATTAAGAAATAAAAGCAGAATTCTGCAAGAACTTACAGAGAGTAAAGAGTTAGTTGCTCTGCTAGGCAAATCTACTTATTCTGAACTAAGTTTAGCTGAACGCAAAAAAGTAAAAACTCAATTGTTAGATATTTGCAAAACGGTACCTTCTTTAGCTATATTTATTTTACCAGGAGGAAGCGTTTTATTACCCATTTTAATAAAGTTTATTCCGCAATTACTACCTTCAGCATTTAACGAAAATCGGATAGATAATTAATACAATAAAAACCATCACCTTGCATCATCAACAGCAAACCAATATTTTTTTTAAAACTCTGTTGAAAAATATGAGTTTAATTACTTTATTAAGTGTTTTTTTAATCCAATACCTGTTTCTCTACCATATTATAATCGATGAGAACAACAATTGGTTTACAGCAGTATTTTGTTTGGCTCTTTGCCTATTAATAGGCCTCGCCTACGCCTACTTTTTTCTAAGAAAATTAACCTTTATTCTAATGAGTTTTACCAATATCTTCGGATTGATGGGAGCGGCATTATTAACCAGTTTTCTCAATATAGAAATGGGTTTGGGAGCCGTAGTAAGCTCGGCTGGCTTAGGTAGTTTAATTAGTTTTATACCTACTAAATCAGTAAAAAATTTAGATCTAGACAACTTAAAATTGGCTATGTACTGTGGTTCGTTCATAGGTATGGGTAGCAACACTTTATCGCAAGACTACGTGTTTATTGCCCTAGCTTCTTTTATAAGCGGTTTGTATTTTTGCTTATCTGGCAATTGGCTAAATGGTTTTGGGGGAAAGCTCGGCACAATAGCCTTTACAGGGGTAGCCTACGCCCTTTTCATTAATTTTCTAACCACCTAAAAAATGCTAATACTTTATTTTATCACAAGTATTTTTGGCGCTTTACTGCCCTACTATTTAAGTCGCAAGCACCAACTAGACGTTATAAAAGCTTCGGCCCTACCCAGTTTGGCCGTAGGTCTTATTGCTCTTATAGCCGAAAATAGTTACAATGCCCCCATTGCCTATGAGCTCTCTTTGGTCTTTTATGGAGCAAGTTTTGTTGGCATGGTAAATTATCGTGTTTTACCTAAATATTATCAAGTCGCTTTATGCGGATTTATTTTTAGCATCTTATACCTAAATGCAAGTAGCTTTTTTAATGGTTTTGGTGGTGGGTTAGGTACAGCAGCTGCAATTACAACTATTGCCCTTTACGGATTAATTAAGATACCCGTTTTAAAGCGACTAGTGTTAAAAAGGGATAAATAATAATACTCTTTAATTTTTTACTGATTTAAAGGGTCTAATTATAAGACGGGCTGCCTTATCAAAAGAAATATAAGCGTAAACCCAGTTAAAAAAGGTAACAATTCGGTTCCTAAAACCTACTAAGAACCATAGGTGTACAAACATCCAGACAAACCAAGCAAAGAAACCACTAAAACTACCTTTCTTTAAATCTACAACCGCCTTATTTCTTCCTATTGTAGCCATGGTACCTTTATCTCTATATTTAAACGGAATAAGTGTTTTGGCTTTAACCAGATTCACTAAGTTGTTCGCCAAGTGCTCGCCCTGCTGTATGGCTGGTTGCGCTACCATAGGATGTCCATTTTCATACCCCTCTGCATTCATTTGAGCAATATCTCCTATAGCAAAAATAGATTCGTGGCCGTCAATTTGATTAAAATGATTTACCCTATAACGATTCCCTTTTACCAATACCTCTTCGCCTAAACCCTTTATTGGGTTACCCGTAACCCCTGCACTCCAAATTAAAGTATCTGTCTCAAAGCGCAACGAATTATTGGTGATAACTTGTTTGCCATCATAATCTTTAACTAAAGTCTCAAGGTGAATTTGAACCCCTAATTTTTCTAAAAAAGTTTGAGCATCTTTAGAAGCCTTTTTACTCATAGGAGGTAAAACACGATCTGCCCCTTCGAGCAAATGAATTTGCATCTCATCCATATTCATATCGGGGTAATCTTTAGGAATGACACTGCGTTTTAATTCTGCCAAAGCACCGCATAATTCTACACCTGTAGGACCGCCTCCAACAATAACAAAATTGAGCAAACTTTTTCTTTTCTCTAAGTTTGAAGTAATGATAGCTTGTTCAAGATTCTCTAAAATCAAACTACGAATATTAAGGGCCTGCGGTACCGTTTTCATAAACATTGCGTGTTTTGCTATGTTCTCGTTTCCAAAGTAATTGGTTTTAGAGCCCGTTGCAATAACCAAAAAATCATAATCAATACTACCAATGCTCGTTTTTAAAGTTTTATGTTGTGCATCTATAGTTTCTACTTGCGCCATTCTAAAATAAGTATTAGGTGTATTTATTATGGTTTTTCGTAGGGGATAGGCAATACTGTCTGGTTCTAGCCCAGAGGTTGAAACTTGGTATAGTAGGGGCTGAAAAGTATGGTAATTGTGCTTATCAAGCATTACTATTTGAAAATTCTTGGTTTTACTTAGCTTTTTTACCAAATGTAAACCGCCGAAACCACCGCCAACAACAACCACTCGAGGTAAATTAGTTTGAGGTACAATCATATTCTACAATTTACACAAATTTAAAGCATCCTAAAAATTAGAATGTTAGCGAATTTATAAATTAGTATTTTTATCTGTAACTTTTAGCCCATTAAACCGACTAATCAAAATAAAAAGCACCTGTGACCAAGGCTCAAGAAAAAGAATTTCTAAAGCAACTAGAAAAGCATCAAAATATAGTACATAAAGTATGTAAGATGTATACAAACGATGAAGCCTCACACAAAGATTTATTTCAAGAGATAAGCATACAGTTATGGAAGGCATACCCAAAATTTAGAGGAGATTCAAAGTTTACCACTTGGATGTATCGCGTTTCTCTAAACACGGCCATCACCCTTTATAGAAAGTCTAAAAAAATAATCGCTACTCAGGATATAGCCGAAATTAGTTTTAAAGTTAAAGCTGAGGAATATGACACAACGACCGAAGAAAATCTCAAGTTTATGTATGCCGCGATTAAAGAATTAAATGATATCGATAAAGCTTTAGTGCTGCTATACCTAGAAGGAAAAGATTATAAAGAGATCGCCGAAACCTTAGGGGTGAGTCAAGTCAATGCTCGTGTAAAAATGACACGTATTAAACGTAAATTAAAAAGTTTGCTAAGCAGCTAGAATGAAAGAATTAGAATTATTAAAAAAAGATTGGAAAAAGCAAGAAAAGGCTTTACCCCAGTATAAAATTGAGGAGCTTAGGCAAATGGTCTATAAAAGATCAAATAGCCTAATACGCACCATATTTATCATTAGTATTGTAGAGTTTTTATTGAGTTGCGCCCTAAGTATTTGGTTCGTTGATGATGAATACTGGCAATTGGTAACCCATCTGCATCTAAAAACGGTTACGCAAATTCTGCTAGTAGTAAGTTATACAATAACCCTATTTTTTATCTATTTATTTTACCATAATTATAAAAAAATCACCCCACAGGATAGTACCCGAGTTTTAATGAAGAAAATTTTACGTACCAGAATGACAGTACGTTATTATATTATATACATACTTATCTCAACTGGACTTAGTAGTATATTGTATTTTATCTTCAGCTTAAAATATCCCATGCCAGAAACAGATTTAAACCTTTCAGGAATTAACGGGCTTATTGTAATTGGAGTAGGAATTTTATTTATTGGGGTGGCATTATTACTGGTGTGGATTGTATATACCTTACTTTACGGAATTCTTTTACGTAAGCTAAAACGTAATTATGAGAATCTAAAGAAAATAGACTTATAAAAAAAATAAAATTGTAGCGCTTTGATAGCTAATCATATATAGCTTAATGCTCAAATTAGAAATTCTAATCTTTATGGTTTGCCGTGCCTAAACCCTATAAAAAAGCTACTATTTATTCCGTTTCTTTATAACTCCAACGCCTTTTTTCATTCAATTCTTCCTGTGCTTTGATTTCTTCTTCTGGAATAACTTTAAGAAAAGAAGGATCTTGCTCTATCGCCATTTGAATTTTTTGAATAATATCTTCTACAGAATCGTTTTCATAATCAAACGTTAATGGTTGCTTTATTACCATAGATTGCAAGATATTACGTTTTTTTATACGAATACCTTTTTTATCAAAAGACCGTCTAAACCCATCTATCACAATAGGCACTACAATGGGTTGGTATTTCCTAATAATATGAGCAGTACCTTTACGAATAGGTTTCCAAGGTTTTGTGGTACCTTGCGGAAAGGTAATTACCCATCCGTCATCAAGCGCTTTCCCGATATTGGTAATATCGCTCATTTTCACTTGGCGATTAATCTCTTTTCCTTTTGCGCGCCAAGTACGTTCTACAGATATCGATCCGGCGTAAGCCAAAACTCTAGCCAAGACTCCTGATTTCATTGTCTCTTTGGCAGCAATATAATAAAGATTAAGTTTTGGATTCCATAAGTAGCCTATGTTTTTTATGTTGTCTTCTCTTCCGCTTAAGCTAGCATTAAAAACATGAAACATAGCGACAACATCTGCAAAATATGTTTGATGGTTCGAAACAAAAAGCACCTTAGTGTCGGGCAACTGCCTTATAATTTCTGAGCCTTCAATCTGTAATTCATTGAAACCGCGATAACGGCTATGCGTTAAGGCACCCATTATACGGATAAGCCATTTTTTTAAAAATAATATATGTCCAAAAGGATTTTTCTTGAATAATCCCATAATGATTTCTCAATTTTACAAGGGGCAAATATACAAAAAGAAGTGTTTATAGACTCGCTTTAATCAACATCTTGAGCTCACTCAGCATCATTGCCGTAGCTCCCCAAACTATATGGTTGTTTAAACTATAAGCAGGAACCTGTTTATTTTTGGCATAACTGGTATGAATGGAAGCGTTTATTTGATTGTCTTCATTTAAGAAATCACTCAGTTTAACCTCGATAACATCTTCAACTTCGGTTTCTTGCTTTACAAATTGGGGTGTTTTATTTGTTATCCCTAAAAATGGGTACACCCAAAAATTAGAAGGCGGGATGTACAAATGACTTAAACGACTAATCACTTCAACATCTTTAGGAGAAACACCCAATTCTTCTTGGGTTTCGCGCAAGGCAGTCTCCTGTAGAGAAGAGTCATGAGGTTCTACTTGCCCACCAGGAAAGCCTACTTGTGCCGAGTGTACGCCCTTGTACGTTTTGCGTAAGATAAGTACCAAGTTGGTCTGGTTATTTTGATCGGGGTAAAACAATATTAATACAGCAGCTTCACGGTGGCTTTCTTTTTTTACGGGATATCTTTTCAATTCTTTTTCTCTAAAGTCTGGAATCATTTTAACGTGCGCCTCCCAACCCAATAATTCAATTTTATTTACTTTTGAAATTGAATCTTTAAAAATAGAAAATGTCATTACGTCTTATTTTTAGTTTCTTGATTTTATCTCTTTGTGCTTGTCAAAAAAATAAATCTACTTCGGTTGAACAAGATACGGAACAAATCCGTAAAGAAAAACGCGAACAGATTAAAAGAGATAGCTTGCTTAAAGCCGTCGAAATACCTAAAGGTGGAAATAATATCAGTGTAGATCTAGATCAAATTAAAACCTTATCACAAGAAGAGCTGAAACCATTTCTAAGAAAATACGGCTCAAATAATCCTGAAACACTGGTGAAAATTACTACAGAATTTGGTGATATTAAGGTAAATTTGTACGCCGACACCCCGTTGCACCGCGCTAACTTTATTCGTTTGGTTAAATTAGGATATTTTAATTCTAGTTTTTTTCATAGAGTGGCCCAGGGTTTTGTGGTTCAGGGAGGAAATAGCGATCTTCAAGAAACGCATAAGTTTAGGGCTAAGATTGGAAGTTATTTAATTCCTAACGAAATCAAAAAGAAGTATACCCACAAACGAGGTGCTTTTTCTGCTGCGAAATATAGTGAACAAAATGTAAGTAAAGCTTCCTCTCCTTTTGAATTTTTTATAGTACAAAGCCAACGTGGCGCACATCATTTAGATAAAGATCATACGGTTTTTGGCGAGGTGGTGGAAGGAATGCAGGTAGTCGATAAAATTGCTGCTGTACCAGTTGACCAAAGCGAATGGCCTATCAAAAACATTTTCATTAAGGCAGAGGTAATCCGTTAATCACTGGCTTCATCTGCTTGATATATAGAAGGCAATTGCAGTTTAAAAATCACGGCTAGTAAACGAACTACAATCACAACACTACCTGCGATTATAGCATTAAAACTTACCAATACCCCTATATAATTTAATGCAAAGTAAACAAGACCACCTGCTATGCATGCAGTTGCATAAATTTCTTTTCTAAAAATTATAGGGATTTCATTACATAAAATATCTCGAAGCACTCCACCAAAACAAGCACTTATGGTACCCACCGCTATACAAATAGGAGCCGGCAACTCTAGCATAATTGCTTTTTGCATACCTATTACGGTATAAAGACCTATACCAATAGTATCAAAGAGAAATAAAGAACGTCTAAAATATACCAATTTAGACCTAAATATAGCGGCAAAAAGCGTACTGGCTATAATTACATACAAATAAGTAAGGTTATGCATCCAGGCAATAGGCGCTTTAATTAGAATATCGCGCAGAGTCCCCCCTCCTACGGCCGTAATAAAGGCAATTATAAATATGCCAAACGCATCCATACGTTTTCTCATAGCTGTAAGCACCCCCGAAATTGCAAAAGCAATAGTACCCAAAATATCTAAATAAAGTTGAAAATCCATACTAACCCTGTGTAAAATATTGATAATCTTTAATTACTTGGGCTAGAAAAACACTAGGACTTTCATTAGGAGTAACCCCCATTAATTGTGCTGTTTTTTTGCTTAAAGCCTCTAAAACTTGATCTTGCATATTTACTTCGGCCGTTCGAAAGATTCGGCCAATTTCTTGCATCTGCTTATCGTTTAATAAACTCACCTCTGGATATTTCACTTCATGAGTGTCTGGCACATTATGATAAACTAATTGTTGTGCGTTTACTCGCTTTCGCTCTGAAATAACGGTAGTTTTTGCTGCCATATCTCCTAACCGTTGTCCTTTTTTATTTAACAAAAAACAAAAAATGGCAAGGCCACCACTGGTCAATGAAAAGTCGATTATTCGCAAAAGCCAACGAATTAGAAAATCTATAAACCTTGGTGCACTCCCATCTAATTTTACTACTTTTATGTGGGCAACCATTTTACCTAAAGATTGACCGTTATTGAAAGTTTCAAGTAGAAGGTGATACAGAAAAACAGGCAAGCCGATAACAGCCATATAGGCCCACATATAATCGAAGCCTATACCAATATAGCTTAGCAACAAGTAAGTAAGAATACCATAGGCTACAAGAATCAAGTAATCTATAAAATAGGCTAAGCACCGCTCTCCCAGATTGGCGAGATTTTGATTGATGGTTACATTTTGAGCGGTTTGAATTTGATAATTATCCATTAAATATGTTACTTTGAGACATAAAACAAATTATGCGAGAAGCGGCCTTCATAAAACAAAATAAAGACAAATGGTTAACATTTGAAAATGTTATTGATAATAAAGAGGTTATTTCTCCAGATGAACTTTCTGCCTTGTATATGGAGGTAACCGATCATCTGAGTTATGCGCAAACTTTTTACCCAAATAGTAACACACTAACCTATCTGAATGAGCTATCTATAAAAGCACATCAAAAAATATACAAGACAAAAAAAGAGTCTCGTGGTCGTATTTTTTCTTTTTATTTAAAAGAATTCCCTTTATCTTTTAAAAAGCACCACAGTAGTTTACTTTTTACATTTTTATTTTTTCTTATGTTTTGTCTAATTGGTGCATATTCAGCAGCTGAAGATGGTGCATTTGTACGCGCAGTTTTAGGAGATGCTTATGTGAATATGACTTTAGAAAATATAGAGAATGAAGACCCTATGGCAGTCTACAAAAAGATGAATGAAGTAGATATGTTTGTAGGAATCACCTTAAATAATATACGAGTGGGTTTAATGGCTTTTTCTTTAGGCATTTTATTAGGAATAGGCACTTTGTTTGTCTTGGCTCAGAATGCTCTAATGCTTGGTTCATTTCAATATTTCTTTTACGATAAGGGCCTTTTATGGGAGTCGGCTAGGACCATTTGGATACACGGTACCATAGAAATAGCCGTGATTATAATTGCCGGTTGTGCCGGACTGGTAGTTGGAAAAAGCATTTTATTTCCCAAAACTTACACCCGGCTACAATCGTTTATATTTGGAATTAAAGAAGGAGTTAAAATTGTTATTAGTACAATACCCTTTTTTATAATTGCCGGATTTTTAGAAGGCTTTGTAACCAGGCAAACCCAAATGCCAGATGCTTTGGCGCTATTCATAATTTTAGGCTCGCTTGCGCTTATTTTCTACTATTACATTATTTATCCCATTCAACTAAATAAAAAACAAAACAAAAATGCAAACAAAACCCGTTACCCAATTTAAAAAAAGCCGAGAAATTGGTGAAATACTAAGTGACACATTCTCTTTTGTACGTAACAACTTTAAATCACTTTTTAAGGCAATTTGGCAAATTTGTGGTCCATTTTTCATTTTACTCTTAGCCGTAACGGGGTATTATGTATACGAAGCTGGCGATTTTAGCCTAGGAGATCTTGCGAGTAATAGCACTACTGGAATGAGTCTTATAAATGCTAATGGCCTAACTGGAGGTCTTATTTTATCTGGACTTTTATTGCTGGTGAGTAGCTTGGTTTTCTATGCTTTCTTTACCGCCACTATCAACTATTATATCAAATCGTACATAGCCCACGATGGTCAAGTAGATCTAGACAATATTAAACAAAATGTGCATCAAAATTGGCTTAGCTTCTTGGGTATGCAGATTATTATCGGTTTAACAATATTTGTTGGTTTTATAGCTTGTATTATTCCAGGAATTTATTTAGCCGTACCACTATCGCTTATATTTTCTGTATATACTTTTCAAGAAAGAGAAATAGGAGAAGCTTTTAGTAGTTGTTTCTCTTTGATTAAAGACAATTGGTGGAATTCTTTTTTAGCCCTTTTTGTTATGGCCATTTTAGTCTATTTTATGAATTTTGTTTTCCAATTACCGCTTATCATTTATACCGTTGTAAAAACCCTATTGATTAACAAAACGGCAAGTATTAGTGATCCTACAACTTTGGTTGATACCGTTTATATCGCACTGAATTTAATAAGTAGTACAGCTCAATATCTTTTTTATGCTTTACAAATAATATGTGTGGTTTTTGTTTATTTTAATTTGAATGAGCGTAAGCACCAAACTGGAACCTTAGACAAAATCAATCAACTTTAAAATTTCTAAATGCCCTATAAACTAAAGCATTTATATCTCATATTAAGTATAATTATACTCACTAATATAGAAATCCGTGCAAACGAAAGATTTCTAACTAGTTATTCGTATAGTAAATCGCTAATTGTTTTAGCTCAAGGCGGAATTAATCAAAAAAACAAAAAATATGCAGTAATAGATAGTTTAAGACTTGAACAGTATAAAAAAGATAAATCTTTTGACTACAGCGAAAGTCAAGAAGATCTCGATGTATGGAGTAAAATTGAACGCTGGTTTAACGGACTTCTTATTCGCTTTTTTAAATGGTTATTTGGTGAGGAAAGTGCTCAAGGTATAATGGGTGTTTTGATTCGAATATATCCATTATTGATTGGGGGCGGCCTGTTGGGTCTTATCATTTGGTTGTTTTACAAATTAAATCCGGGAAAATACTGGTTTAAGGCCGAAAATAAATCTGAAATTATTTTTGAAAGTGAAGAGGAAATAATTAAAAGCAACACTATACTTAACCGAATTAAAGAGGCTATTCTAAATAAAAATTACAGACTAGCTACTCGCTACTATTACTTAAAAACTTTAAAAGAATTACAAGAAAGTAAATTAATTACCTACAGCCCAGATAAAACCAACGAAGACTATTTAATTTCTTTAAAACACAATAAAAACTTACACGCCCAATTTAAAGAAGTTACTCGCTTATATGATTATATCTGGTATGGAAACTTCAAAATAAATCTTGAGCAATTCCGTAAAGCTGAGGCTACTTTTAAGGCCATTTTAGAATATTTAAAACCACTAGAAGATGAAAAATAAAGATAAAACACTTCTGGTTAGTTTACTGGTTATACTAAGCGTTTTAATTTTTTTAGAAAGCACTAAAAAGCCACCTGTAAACTGGGCTTCAACCTTTTCTAAGTTAGATAAGATACCTTTTGGTACCTTTATAATTTACCACGAATTAAAGAATCAAGCTGATACGTTTGAAGAGGTCAATACTTCAGTATTTGAATTTTTACAAGCTAAAGAATCGAAACAAGAACAAATCATTTATATTGCCAATGGCTTACCATTTGAAAAAGCAGAAACCAATAAACTATTAAATTGGGTAGCAAAGGGCAATACTGCATTTTTAAGCGCTTATAATTTTGGTAAGGGTTTTTTAGACACTTTAGATTTAAAAATAAAAAGTGAAATAAAATCAGATGGTATTCTACACTATCCTCGCTACGAAACTACCAAGCAGCAAGATATTAAAAGTTTTGCCCAATTTAATCGGGATTCCCCTATTCGGTATTTTTCAAAACCCGATTCATTAACTTATAAAGTATTAGGAAAAGCCTACTATGAAAGTCAGGAATCCAAACGGTTTGTAAATTTTATAGCTATAAAGCATGAAAAAGGTAAGTTGCTCATTCATTTAGCACCCCAAGTTTTTACCAACTATTTTTTATTGAATAAAAAAGAAAACCTTCACTATACCAATTCGATTCTAACACATTTAAATTTAAAAAATAAGCTTTATTGGGATAACCACTATTCTACAAACAAAACCATTGCTAACACTTCTTTACTCTACGTGTTTTTAGAAAATAAACATTTAAAGTGGAGCTATTATTTTATACTATTAGGTCTTATATTATTTGTTATTTTTAAAGGTAAACGTACACAAAGAAGTATACCTATTTTACCAGTTTTATCCAATCAAACCTATGATTATACAAAAACCATTGCAGGTATATATTTAGAAAAGCAAGAACATCAGCAAATTGTAAGAAAACAAATCAATTTCTTCTACTCTTGGTTACGAGAAGAATTGCACATTATCTTCAAAGCCGTAGATAGCCCAAATCTAGAGCAGATGGCGGCCAAAACAGGCACCAGTATGGAAGAATGTCAACATTTAATTAATCGTTTAAACATCTATAAAAATCAAAGTGTATGCAGCGCAGGGGAACTCGAAAAAGTATACAAACTAATCTATTATTTTAAATTGAATTATCATGGAAGAGAACAAAAGCATAGAGAATAAAGCATTAGATTTCAATTCGCGTATACCGCTTGAAGATTTAAATGATTCGGTAAAAGCAATTAAAACTCAACTTAATCAAGTAATCGTTGGTCAAGAAGATTTTATTGAGCTATTAATTGTTGGTTTATTAGCCAATGGGCATATTTTAATTGAAGGTGTACCTGGTATTGCAAAAACTATTACCGCTAAATTATTCGCCAGAACAATAAATACTAATTTCAGTCGAATTCAGTTTACTCCAGATTTAATGCCTAGTGATGTACTGGGTACCTCAATTTTAAATGCCAAGCGCGATGCTTTTGAGTTTAAACAAGGGCCCATTTTTTCAAATATCGTACTAATTGATGAAATTAATAGAGCACCTGCTAAAACCCAGGCCGCCCTTTTTGAGGTTATGGAGGAGAGACAGGTAAGTATGGATGGTAACGTGTATGAATTAACACATCCGTTCATGGTTTTAGCTACTCAAAATCCTGTAGAACAAGAAGGAACCTACGCATTACCTGAGGCACAATTAGATCGGTTTTTATTCAAAATAAAGGTAGATTACCCTAGTTTAGAAGACGAAATCAAGATTATTGAAAGCCATCATATCCGCAAAGAAAAACTGCCAGAAACGCTTATTAAACCAGTACTTAATCCTCAGGTTTTAAGCAATTTAAAAACACAACTACAGGAAATAAAACTTGAGACAAAAATTATTAAATATATCGCTGAAATTGTTCACAAGACGCGCAGCCATAGTCATTTGTTTTTAGGGGCATCTCCTAGAGCATCATTAGCCATTATGCAAGCTTCAAAGGCTTTAGCGGCCATTCAAAACCGAGATTTTGTAATGCCCGAAGATGTAAAACGTGTTTTAGAGCCTGTGCTAGGACATCGTATAATTTTAATGCCAGAACGAGAAATGGAAGGGCTTTCTCCCAAGCATGTAATAGACATGATTGTACAATCAACAGAAATACCCAGGTAAATGCGTGAGTTCTTTGGCGCTTTGTATTTAAGCAACCGCTTTTTTTATATTATTATTTGTTTGGTCTTCTGCTTTTTTATAAGCTATTGGATTAGCATTCTGTATCCTATAACCTGGTTATTCACTTTAGCTTTTTTCTTGATTGTATTAACTGATGGGTTATTGCATTATCAAGGTCATAATTCTATTGAAGCTAAAAGACTACTTAGCGATAAATTGTCAAATGGCGACATAAATAAAGTGCAGATAAAAATAAAAAGTCTTTACAGTTTTAAAATAAATATATCGGTTATAGATGAGATACCCTTTCAGTTTCAGAAAAGAGACTTTTATGAACAAGTAGAAATCGGCCCCAAAGAACACGTTTTTTTAAATTATAGTTTATTACCAACGCAAAGAGGTGTGTATAAATTTGGAGCTATAAATATTTTTGTAGTTAGTCCTATTGGCTTAATCAAAAAAAGATTTCGGTTCGCCCAAAATCAAACGGTTAAGGTCTACCCCTCTATTCAACAGATGAAAAAATATGATTTTATTGCGTTACAAAGTAAGTATGCCCATTTAGGACTTAAAAAAATTAGGCGTATTGGTCATACCCTTGAATTTGAACAAATAAAGGAATATGTAATTGGTGACGATATTCGAAGTATTAATTGGAAAGCTACTGCCAAGCAAGAACAAATAATGGTAAACCAATACCAGGATGAAAAATCACAGCCTATTTATTGTGTCATAGATACAAGTCGAGTGATGAAAATGCCTTTTAGTGGTTTACAATTACTTGACTATGCCATAAACAGCAGCTTAGCCTTAAGTAATATTGCACTCAAGAAAAAGGATAAAGTTGGTTTAATTACCTATGAAGATAAGGTTAAGATTAGCTTACCTGCAAAAAAAACTAAACAGCAGTTACAGCAAATTTTAGAACGATTATATGGGATAAACACCAATTTTCGTGATAGTGATTTTAGTGCACTTTACGCACACGTGTCTAAAAAAATAAGTCAGCGTAGTTTATTGCTATTGTATACTAATTTTGAACATATTTCTGCATTAGAACGACAACTGCCCTATTTAAAAGCATTAAACAAAAAGCACGTTTTGGTAGTTATCTTCTTTAATAATACAGAACTTGAGAAGTTTAAAGAATACAGAGCTTCCAACTTAGGAGAAATTTATGAACAAACCATTGCTGCTCAATTTGTTCAAGAGAAAAAGCAAATGCAAATTGAATTAAGCAAGCACGGGATTCAATGTATTTTAACTAATCCAAAGAACTTAAACATTAATACCATCAACAAGTATTTAGAAATCAAAGCCAAACATTTGTTATAAAAATAACAGAAACTACATCTATAAGAGTTAAAAATATTAAATTTGTTATTTATAGATTTTTTTTATAGATTTTGACTAGTAAACTAATATACTTGCTATGACAATTACCCAACTTCATTATGTTTTGGCAGTAGCCGAACATAAAAATTTCACTAAAGCGGCACAAAAAGTTTTTGTGACGCAGCCTACTTTAAGTATGCAGATTCAAAAATTAGAAGAAGAACTCGAAGTTCAAATATTTGACCGTAGCAAGAAACCCATTGAGCTAACCGAAGTGGGAAAAAAAATCGTTCAACAAGCTAGAAATATTGTCAATGAAAGTGATCGTATTCAAGATATTGTAGATCAGCAAAAAGGTTTTATAGGCGGTGAATTTAGGCTTGGTGTTATTCCTACAGTTACCCCAACGCTATTGCCTATGTTTTTAAAGACTTTTACAAAAAAATACAGTAAATTAAAATTAAAAATTGAAGAATTACACACATCGGCTATAATAAAGAAATTAAAAGATGGCCATTTAGATGCAGCAATTGCAGCCACCCCCCTAGAGCAAGAAAATATAATCGAACGTGTTTTATATTACGAACCGTTTGTGGCTTATGCACCCAAAGATCATAAAATACATGAACACGAAAATATTTTAGCCAATCAATTAGATATAGATGACGTTTTATTACTCGAAGACGGTCATTGTTTTAAAGAAAGTGTTTTAAATCTGTGCAAAACTTCACAACGAAATGATCTGAAAAACTACCAACTACAAAGCGGGAGTTTCGAAACTTTAATCAGTCTAGCCAATGAAGGCTTAGGAATGACGCTAATTCCCTACCTGCATAGTTTAAAACTTCGTGAATCTGAAAAAGATAATCTAAAAATGTTTAAAGAACCCGTTCCCGTAAGAGCCATTAGCTTAATTTACTATAAAAGTGAATTAAAAATGCAAATAATTGATGCTTTACAACAAGTAATAAGTGGTATCATTAAAGGAGCAATACAATTTCAAGATGTTAAGATTATTAGTCCCATACATAAAAAATAAACTGTAATAAATTGCTTTTCTAGGCAATCTATTACAGTTTATTCCAACCTACTAATCTAAGTAGATTAAAGATTGTTTTAATTCTGGTTTTTGCAAGGCGATGCGCAAAATAAAATTTCTTAGCTCCTCTATTTCATGAGGTAATAATCTAGAAACAGCTTTTTGTACTTCTTTACAAAAAAGCACCGGATCAAAGCTAACCTTATTCAAGATCATTTTTGTATAATCAAACATGGATTTAGACATGATATAACTTTTTAAAGACAAGTAAAAATATCATCAATAGGCTTGATTGTTTAGAGATTTAAATTAAAGATAAACAAATTATCCCAAAACCACTAGCCAATGCAAGAATTTATTTTAATTTAAAAGTCCACTCAAATTCGAAGTTAGCCACCAAATCTCCCTCTTCATCATAACCATTGGCCGTTAGAATGCACGTACAAATAGATTTTTTTGTATTTAATTCTAACAAACTATGGCCTATTTTATCACCATCAAGGCAACTAAACTTTATTTTACCTACCGCTTTCTTAAAATATTTTGATTTCATACCTAGAACTAGCATGCTAACTTTTAATTCTTTTTCTTCTAGCTGTTTTAATATTAATGCACCTGTGCTCAATTCTGCCGCCATTGCTTGAACGGCAAAATACATCGACTTAAATGGATTTTGATTTCGCCAACTATACCGCACATAGGTTTCACAAGTTTTAGAGGTGAGCGTGGTCACTCGAACCCCAGACCACCAAGCGGCAGGCAACTTAAAAAATGTATAAAAGTTAATTTTTTTAGAGGTAAGCATCATTTTCTTTTGTCGAAAATAGTGAAATATCTCCTAATTAATCCTTTAACTAAATGTTAATTTTACTACCTTGTATTGCAAACTACTATCTTTTATATATATATTTGCATTGCATCAAACATGAAATTTTAATGAGAATAAGAGATTTAGATTATGAAAATTGAAAACACCAAGGCCCAAATGCGCAAAGGGGTTCTTGAATACTGCATTTTATCCATTTTAAAAGAAAGAGATTCTTACGTAGCAGAAATTCTAGAAAACCTAAAAACAGCACAACTAATTGTAGTAGAGGGTACAATTTACCCATTACTCAATCGGTTAAAAAATGCCGATTTGTTAACCTATCGCTGGGAGGAGTCGACGGGTGGCCCTCCAAGAAAATATTACATTCTTACAACAAAAGGAGCTGTATTTCTCGAAGAATTAGCCTCTACTTGGGATAACCTACAAAAAGCGGTAAATACAATTACAAACAAAAACAATAGCCATGAATAAAACCATCAACATAAACTTAGGCGGAATCTTATTTCATATCGACGAGCCTGCTTACTTAATCTTAAAAAACTATCTCGATAATATAAGAAGTTCTTTTAAAAACACTCCTGGATGTGAAGAAATAATGAGTGATATTGAAAACCGTATCGCTGAATTACTTATCGAAAATCAAAAGTCAAATGGTCAAATAATTAGTGTTGATGATATTGAAAAAATTATCAAGATTATGGGGCAACCTGAAGATTACAAAATTGAATCTGAAGAACACCAACAACCAACTCAATCTACCAAAAAACCTATAAAAAAATTGTTTAGAGACACCATAAACGGATACGTAGGGGGTATTTGTTCAGGACTTGAGCATTACTTTAAAATAGATGCTATTTGGTTCAGATTACTTTTCATTGCACTGGCCATAGCTTCTTTTGGTACTGTGGTCTTGGTTTATATTGCATTATGGATTTTTATTCCCGAGGCTAAATCGGCTACACAACGTTTACATATGATTGGTGAACAGGTAAACATAAGCAACATTGAAAAACAAGTGAAAGAAAAATTTCATCAGGTCTCTGATAAACTAAAGGATGTTGATTACAAGAACTTAAGTACTAAAGCGCGAAGAAAAAGCAGTCTTTTTTTTGAAAAGCTTAGCTTAGGTATAAAAAATACTTTTAGAATTTTAGTCCAAATACTAGGGTACATTTTAATAACCCTTACTAGTTTAGGATTAATTGCATTAACTTTTACCCTTATTAGTTTTTTGGCCTTTGGGTTTCAAGATGCACAATGGTTCTCCTATATTGAAATGGTCGATATTGGTCTCCCCTTCTGGATTGCCGGCTTAACACTTTACATAATAATTGCAATCCCTTTAATTGTTCTACTCCTATTAGGAATAAAAATATGCCGAAAACAAGATACAAATGTTAGTAAAACAACAAAATATGGTTTATTATTACTTTGGGTAATAGCAATTTTCACGGCAGTTTTTTTAGGGCTTAGACAGATAAGCAAGCAAGTTATTAGTCAAGAGTACATAACAACTAAAAACTTAAATCTTAAACCTTCAGATACTTTGTATCTCACCATGAAAGGTCATCCCTTTTTAACTGAAAGCATCCAACGTAAGCGCGGTTTAGAAATAAAAACAAATAATGAAGGTGATCGCTTTATCTTTTCTAAAGACATTAACCTAATCGTTAAAAAGTCCCATGACAGTCTACCGAAAGTAAAAATTCTAAAAAAAGCAAATGCGACAAATCACTTAAAAGCAATTGAAAAAGCAAAAGCCATACATTACAATTTAAGCCTAAGCGAAAAACAATTGTACCTAGACAGCTTCTTCACCACAGAACTAGCCGAAAAACACGCACAACAAAAAATAGAAGTGCATCTTTTAATACCAGAAAATATGGTTTTGTTTGCAGATAAATCTACTAAAAGCTTTCATCTAAATCCTACTTGGAAAAATGATTTATTGCAATCTGGAGAAGAAGAAAAATTTTTAAGATTAATTGATAACCAATTAATATGCTTGAATTGTGATAAGAATATTAAAAATTTAAATAACAATTTGAAAGATTCCATAACCAATCCAAACCTAAATAACTAAAAATTATAAAATATTATTTACATCGCCCTCATCCTAGGTCTCTCTTTATGCAATTCATGTGATTTCAAAACCGGAGTGACGGGAGAGGGTGCAGTGGATGAAAAAACTATTGAATTAAAAAAAGATTTTAAAAGCCTAAAGCTTGCCAATGGCTGGAAGATTATTTTAAAAAAAGCGGATAAAAACGCAATTAAAATTATATCCAACCAAAATTTAATTGACCTGCTCATCTACAAATTTGAGGAAAATAGCCTAAAAATAGTTGCTAAAAATAATATTGGTCGTACCGACAAAAAAGAGATCACCATCTTCCACAATAAATAATTAGGGAAAATTGAAACAGGTAGCGGGGTAAAATTATCCTTTAATCCTAGTTCCATAAATAATACTAAATTAAACCTTTCCTTAGCTAGCGGATCCTTAAAGCCCAAATTAAAACAGATGGTTTAAACCTGGGATTAAGTAGTGGTGCAAATGCCAACCTAAATGGAAGCGCAACTTTCTTAAATTGCATTGCGAGTAGCAGTTCAAATGGCAACGCAAAGAAATTAAATACCAAAACAGCTAAAATAGAAGCAAGCTCAACAGCAAATATCCGTATACAAGTAGATAACAGTTTAGAAGCAAAAGCTTCAAATGGGGGAAATATAACTGCCACCAATTGAAATACATCACTAACATTATATAAATTAAAAATCTGCTGATGCAGATTTTTTTTATGCAATAAAACTTTTTAAGTGTAATAATCAGCCAGCTTATTAATTATTAGTGATTCTTGATTATGGCGTTCCCTTTTTATTAAAAAAGGTCGGGCTATCGCTACTCGCTTTGCGGGCATAGGCCTCGCAAGAGCTTAAACAGGCCGCTCTAACCCTAACGCAAGTTGGTATTCTCATCATATTACTTAGTGGCTATTGATAAGATACAACACCGCGGACCAAAACAACCAACTTATGCTTCTATTTAGCCGTGTTTCCTACTATTTTGGATGCTAGCAAAAAAATGATTCATATCTCCTGGCTAACGAATTATCCCTTTTGCCTAAGTGGTTTTTAAGTGCTTTAAAAAAAAGGAGGCGACATATTCAATAACCAGCTTTAAGTACAAGCCTATAAGTTGCAGCAAGAAAAGCAGTAGATAGGAACTCCTAAAACTTAAAACAATTTGGGAACTACCCACTCTTATAAACAAAAAAAGCACCTATCTTTCGATAAGTGCTTTCAAAAAAAGGCGGCGACATACTCTCCCACAAAATAGCAGTACCATCTGCGCTAACGAGCTTAACTTCTCTGTTCGGAA
>NZ_VRLT01000032.1 GCF_008017835.1 Mesonia sp. HuA40
ATTTTTCTCAATACCTAGCTAACTAAGTATCTCGACTCAAAACTATTCTATTTAGCCTTTGTTTTAATTTCGCATTTCTTACTCGTTTCCAAGTAAAAATATACACTGTCAATTCAATAAATCAATGAACTTTTTACTCCGTATCAGCTTTAATAAAAAACCTCAACTTCGTTTGTTAGATGTAAAGGAATCGAACCTTTATTTATTCACCAATCATCCTGTTTTTAAGAACGTTTAACACTTATTGTGTTAGCGGCTGCAAAGATAGAAACTTTTTTATTTCTGCAAAAATAAATTTAAAGTTTTTTTAAAAATTTATTTTTGCTAACCGCTTAGCTTATTTAAGAAGGCAAAGATAAAAAGTCTTTCTTTATCTCACAACCCCTAAACTAAACTATTTCGCTTTTTAATGAACTTACAAAGACTTGCGTCGTTTGCGGGTGCAAATGTAGAACCTTTATTCCATTGCGCAAACTTTTTATGGGCTTTTTTTTATTTTATTTTTTAATGAAATACTAATGGCTTGCTAATAAGTGATTTAACCACCCAAAGTTTTTTGAAAATTATATCCAGGCTTACTAAAATGGAAATAGACTTAATTACACTCGGATTCTATAGGCTTATTCTTATTGCAAAATTTCAAGGTGAAATAATGATCACCCCCCCTTCCTCCTATTTATACTTTTCGAATTATTAATAGGTAACGAGAATAATTCAGCGAAAGCGATGGGGAAAGAATACAAGACATCTCTGCAACAAATATTAATTATATGATAAAATGAAAAAACGCGCTATCTAATTTTTTACCTTTATACTATGGACTACTATTCTTGGCATTTCTATTTAATGTGTGCAATGTATATTTTTGCAGGGGTAATGCACTTTGTAAGGCCCAAGGCGTATGTGCGCATTATGCCTAGTATTTTTAAAAATAAAAAAACTTGGGTATTATTAAGTGGTGTGGCTGAAATTCTATTAGGCCTTAGCCTACTTTATGAGCCATTTAAAGATTATGCGATTTATGGTATTATAGCGATGCTAATTGTTTTCTTGTGGGTACATTTTTATATGCTTAGTTCTAAAAAAGCTGGACTTGGGATTCCTAAATGGATTTTAATTTTACGTATTCCTTTGCAGGGATTACTTATTTGGTGGGCTTTCTATTATTTACAATTTTAATTATGCCAGTTATAGATTTACCAGATGCCGATATATATTTTGATCCGCTTTATTTACCAGCTTCTGAAGCTGACCTCTTGTTTGAACATCTGTTACATCAAACAGATTGGCAAGAAGACCGTATTAAGATTTTTGGAAAAGAATACTTACAACCAAGACTTACTGCCTTATATGCAACCAACAAAAACCCGTATTCCTATTCTGGTATTACCTTACATCCCTCACCTTTTCCTGAACCCATACTAAAGATAAAAAATAAGTTACAAAACGACTTTGATATACAATTTACCACTTGCCTATTAAACTTGTATCGCAACGGAGAAGATAGCAACGGCTGGCACGCCGATAACGAAAAAGAATTGGGAAGCCAACCTAAAATAGCATCGATAAGCTTGGGAGCTACCCGAAAATTTAAATTAAAACATAACTATAAAAAAAGTTTAAAGCACGATATAATACTACCGCACAGAAGTCTTTTATTGATGCAAGGAAATACACAGCATTTCTGGAAACACCAGATCCCGAAAACTAAAAAGCTTGTTGGGCCTAGAATAAATTTAACCTTTAGAATAATTAAAAATGACAAACAAAAAATTTAGCATACGAGAGATTGATCGTATAATTGAAATGGCCTGGGAAGATCGCACTACTTTTGAGGCCATTGAATTCCAATTTGGAATTCCAGAAAAAGAAGTTATTAAACTTATGCAGCGCGAATTGAAACCTTCAAGTTTTAGATTATGGCGAGCACGTGTACAAGGAAGAAAAACAAAGCATCAAAATTTGAGAAATTTTGATGCTGGAACTTTTAAATGTAGCCGGCAAAAAGCAATAAGTGGCAACAAAATAAGCAAACGTTAGTTAACCGTAAATTTCATTTAAAATTTTGGCTAAGCGCAAGCCTCCTTTTTCTAATTGCGCTTTTAAAACAGGAAACCATTTATACATATAACTATAACGTAAATTATAGTTTTTTTCTGCATCAGCATAAAGTTTACTGGCTATTTTTTGAGATTCCAACGCCCATTCGGCTGGAGTTCCTTCCTGCAAATTCATTATTTGATTTTTATTGAGGGAGGGTCTATGCTCTGCTAATTCGGTAAAACTCATATCGTAGCTCGCTATCATTTCAGAATCCCAAATACGGTGTAAATTACTGGGTTTTCCAAACCAAATAACATCAATATCATTTCCGCCACGATCTTCTGCCCTTCCCACATGCATGGGTTGGTGTAAATCTCCCACCAAATGTATAAGCATTTTTAGATGGAATTCTTGATCTTCTGCTGAACGGTTTGAGTCTTTTAAAACTTCAACGCATTTTTTAATAGCCCAAACTATATTCTCTTCATTTAGATTATTGATTTGAGCTATACTTGTACCCTCATCAATATTGATATAATGCCAAGCATTATACTTTCTAAAAGCTCTATCGCTTTTAATTTCATCAGAAAAAGTAGAGGCCACGGCCAGGCTCTCGCCTTTTAAAATTTCTTGAACACGTTTTAAGGTGTTCCTCTGAAGATATTGTTGAGCGATTTGCGCAGTTGAGCGGTGACCGTTTTGACCCCAATCGTTAGGGGTATTTTTAGCTACTGCTGCTAGGGGCAGCAGAATTAGGCAAAAAGCCAAAGTTAAATTCTTCATATTTATTTTTTATGCAAATATATTGTTCCCAAAAAAGATTTAAATAAAATAGCTGACTTTTTTAATGTAATTAAGTACACCACTTGTGTGCCCCGATTAATTTTTGAAATCACTTTGCAGTTTTGTAAAAGTATTTATATTTACCAAAATTGATTTTACCTATGGAGAATACCCCGATTTTTACCAATGATGCCATCGTTTTTGGTTTATTGATGGTTGTTTTAGCACTGGTCTTTTACACCAATGAATCAAAAAATTCATTTTGGCAAAAGTTTTATAAAGTCGTACCTGCTTTATTAATGTGCTACTTACTCCCTGCAATTTTAAATACATTAGGAATTATCAGTGCAGAAAGTTCTCAGCTATATTTTGTAGCTAGTAGATACTTGTTACCAGCATCTTTAGTTTTAATGACGCTTAGTATCGACTTAAAAGCAATTTTTAATTTAGGTCCAAAAGCATTGATAATGTTTTTTACTGGCACATTAGGTATTGTCATCGGTGGCCCCATAGCTATACTTCTAATATCTATGGTCTCCCCAGAAACTGTTGGAGGTGCGGGACCCAATGCCGTTTGGCGCGGATTAGCAACTTTGGCCGGAAGTTGGATTGGTGGTGGAGCCAACCAAGCGGCTATGTTAGAAATTTTTAAGTTTAATCCCGAAAAATATGGGGGGATGGTTTTTGTTGATATTGTGGTGGCCAACATATGGATGGCTATTGTATTAATGGGGATTGCTAAAACAGATAAAATTGACAAATGGCTTAAAGCCGATTCTAGTGCTATAACAGAACTTAAGCAAAAGGTTAGCGATTACACTGCAAGCATCTCCAGAACACCAAAATTGGCAGATTATATGATTATGCTAGGCTTAGCCATGGGAGCTGTAGGCCTAGGGCATTGGGGAGCCGATGGAATTTCTAATTTTCTCAAAGACAATTTCTCTGTTTTTAACGACAAAAGCTCGGCACTATCTTCGTTTACTTCTACCTTCTTTTGGATGATAACCATAGCTACTTTTATCGGTATTATTTTGTCTTTCACCAAAGCAAAACAATATGAAGGTGCAGGAGCAAGTAAGATAGGAAGCATTTTTATTTATATTCTTGTTGCTACTATAGGAATGAAAATGGATTTACTGATGATTTTTGACAACCCTGGCTTAATTGCAATAGGTTTAGTATGGATGGCCATTCACGCAGGCTTATTAATTGGCGTTGCAAAAATAATAAAAGCCCCCTATTTCTTTTTGGCTGTGGGTAGCCAAGCAAATGTAGGTGGGGCAGCCTCTGCTCCCGTTGTGGCTGCAGCCTTTCATCCATCACTTGCAACCGTTGGAGTACTACTAGCGGTCTTAGGTTACGTAGTTGGTACTTGGGCAGCTTATTTATGTGCTGTGCTTATGGAAGTAGCCTCTAACTCTATTTAAATTATATTTTTTAACCCATCATGAAAAAAACACTTACCGCAGTTTTAATTAGCTTTCTTGTATTAGCTTGTCAAGAAAAAGAAACCAATTTTACGCTTACTGGAAAGGTAGACGGCCTGAGAAAGGGAACCCTTTATTTACAAAGGGTTAAAGATTCATTTGTAATTGACCTAGACTCAATACACGTTAGAGGAGAAGAAAGCTTTAGTTTGAAAACCAACTTAAAAGAGCCCGAAATCTTATTTGTGTATCTAGATAATGGAGTTGGTGAAAACAGCGATAATATTGTAGAAATTTTTGCTGAACCCGGTACACAAAACTTTAAAACTGATTTAAATGAATTTTCCTATAATGCCAAAGTTGAGGGGAGTACAAATCATAAGCTTTTGCAGGATTATTTTGCGGTTATAAAAAAATTTAATGACGAACGCCTAGACATTGTAGAAGCTAGTTTTAAAGCCTACCAAGATCAGAATGAGGAAGAAAGTAAAGCTATACAAAAAAAATTCGATCAGCTTTTAAAGCGCAAGTACCTCTACACTGTGAATTTTGCTATCAATAATAAGGAATACGAAGTTGCTCCTTATATTATGATTACAGAAGCATTTGATGCTAATGTAAAATATTTAGATACGGTTTATAATTCGTTGCCTAAACCAATTAAAAAATCTCGGTACGGCAAAACATTTAAAAATTTAATTAAAGAGCGTAAGCAGCTTAGCAAATTAGAAGAGAAAAAATAACCTAAAATTTCTATTTTTTACAAGACAATTTAGGTAGAATAAAATTTTCTTTTCGATTAAAAGTCTCCACAATTAAAAATAGATTTATTGCTTTTAAACATTTAAAAAAGTACGGCAAAAATCATAAAAAAACGCGATCGGTACCCCGATCGCGTTTTTATTTATTGAGATTTAATAAGGTTTATTTTACCTCTTCGAAATCTACATCTTCAACATCATCTTTAGAATTGTCTCCTCCTGCTTCGCCTTGAGCACCAGCATTGCCAGAATTCTGGGCGCCAGCTCCGTTTTGCTGAGCTTCTGCCTGCGCTTTATACATCTCTTCAGATACGCTCTTCCAAGTTTCATTTAACTTGTCTAGCGCTGGAGTTATTGCTTCTAATTCTTTGGTTTCATAAGCTTTTTTAAGCTCTGCTAATGCATCTTCAACTGGCTTCTTCTTATCATCAGATAGTTTATCGCCAAACTCTTTCAATTGTTTTTCAGTTTGAAAGATCATCGCATCAGCTTCATTAAGCTTATCTACTTTTTCTTTTGCTTTTTTATCCGCTTCAGCGTTAGCCTCTGCTTCTCTCTTCATTTTCTCAATTTCCTCCTCGGTTAATCCAGAAGATGCTTCGATTCGGATATCTTGTGATTTACCAGTAGCTTTATCTGTAGCGCTTACTTTAATAATACCATTGGCATCAATATCAAAAGTCACTTCAATTTGTGGTGTACCGCGTTGTGCTGGTGGTATACCGTCTAAGTGGAACCTACCAATAGTTTTATTATCGGCAGCCATTGGTCGTTCTCCTTGTAGCACGTGAATTTCTACAGAAGGTTGATTATCTGCTGCGGTAGAAAATATTTGTGACTTCTTAGTAGGAATGGTAGTATTGGCTTCAATTAACTTGGTGTTTACACCTCCCATAGTCTCAATACCCAAAGAAAGTGGTGTTACATCTAGTAAAAGAACATCCTTTACATCTCCTGTTAACACCCCACCTTGAATGGCAGCTCCTAAAGACACTACCTCATCTGGGTTTACACCTTTACTTGGTTTTTTACCAAAGAAGCTTTCAACCGCCTCTTGTACAGCAGGAATTCGTGTAGAACCTCCTACTAGAATTACCTCGTCTATATCGCTTTTTGATAAACCAGCTGCTTTCATAGCCTTTTCACAAGGTGCTATAGTTCGCTTTACAAGGTCACTAATTAACTGCTCAAATTTAGAACGAGAAAGTTGTTTTACTAAGTGCTTAGGTCCACTAGCGGTAGCGGTCACATAAGGCAAGTTAATTTCTGTACTTGAAGAACTTGATAATTCAATTTTAGCTTTTTCTGCAGCTTCTTTAAGACGCTGTAAAGCCATAGGGTCTTTACGTAAATCGATATCTTCATCTTTTTGAAACTCATCGGCCAACCAATCTATTATCGTTTCATCTACGTCATCTCCACCTAAGTGTGTATCACCATCGGTAGCTAAAACTTCAAACACACCGTCACCTAATTCTAAAATAGAAACATCATGCGTACCTCCTCCAAAATCAAAAACTACTATCTTTTGGTCTTGTCCTTTTTTATCTAAGCCATAAGCTAAAGCTGCAGCTGTAGGCTCATTAATAATTCTACGCACATTTAAGCCAGCAATTTCACCAGCTTCTTTGGTTGCTTGTCTTTGCGAGTCATTAAAATAAGCCGGAACAGTAATTACTGCCTCACTTACGTCTTGACCTAAATAATCCTCGGCAGTTTTCTTCATTTTTTGAAGAATCATAGCCGATAATTCTTGTGGGGTATACAAACGCCCATCGATATCAACACGCGGGGTGTCATTATCTCCCTTTACCACTTTATAAGCAACACGATCTGCCTCTTTTTTTGATTCAGAATACTTGTTACCCATAAAACGCTTGATAGAAGCAATTGTTTTCTCTGGGTTAGTCACCGCCTGTCGCTTAGCCGGATCTCCTACTTTAATCTCACCATCTTCAACAAAAGCTATTACAGACGGGGTGGTTCGCTTACCTTCAGCATTAGGAATTACTACAGGCTCATTACCTTCCATCACAGAAACACACGAGTTAGTAGTACCTAAATCTATACCTATTATCTTACTCATAATTTATATAATTTATTTTTTTTAAACTTTAAATTCGCTTAGCATTATTCAATCTTTGTGCCAGCAGATTAAATATGACATCATGTCACCTTTTTACTTTTATTACCTATCATTGTGCCTGTTGGGGGTTCTTTCTTTTTTTAAAAAATAAAAAAAGAAAGCCGGGCTATACGCTTAAAGTCCGCAAAATAAAGCTTTTTCAAGGCTTGATTTTTTACGGGCTAACGCTGCTATCCCTAACCCAAAAATTTCTCTAATCATATAAAATAGCAAACAAATAAGTAATAAGACATGTGGAAAGATGAAATTTTTCTTTCATCTTTGTATTTGCCAAAATTTAATTGGAAGAAATGAAGAAAGTTGAGTGCATCAGTGTTTTTGATATGCTAAAAATAGGCGTAGGACCATCGAGTTCACACACCTTAGGCCCTTGGCGTGCTGCCCAGCGTTTTATAGATGAATTAAAAGAAGAAAACATCTTTAATCGAATTACGCAAATTCATGTTGATTTGTACGGCTCATTATCGTTAACCGGAATAGGTCACGCTACCGATATTGCGGTATTGTTGGGCTTATTGGGCTATGACCCCGTAAAAATGGATTTAGAATTGCTAGAACCCAGTATTGCTAATATAAAAGAAAATCATATTCTTTACCTTAATCAAGAACGAGAACTCAATTTTGACCCAGCCAAACAGGTGATTTTTAATAAGAAATTTCTTGATTTTCATCCTAATGGCATGACCTTTATTGCTACAATAGATGATACAAGTCAATATAAAGCTACATTCTATTCTATTGGAGGTGGTTTTGTAGTTAAAGAAGAGCGAGAAAATGCTAAAAAAAAGGTAGAAGTATTTAAACAATTTCCCTTTAGTATTGAAAAGGGAACTGAGCTATTGGCTTTTTGCAAGCAAGAAAACAAAAATATTGCTCAAATTGTATTAGAGAATGAAAAATCGCTGAGAAGCGAAAAAGAAATAGACGAGGGCTTAAAAGCCATTTGGGATGTAATGCTCGAGTCAATGTATGTAGGTTGTCATACTCCTGGCATTTTACCAGGCGGCTTAAAAGTTCAACGTCGAGCATTTGGAATACACGAAAAACTTATTGGCGATCAAGATTATAGCAACCCACAAGAATGGCTTGAAGCCATACGCAATACCGAGGTAAAGTTTAGGCAAATTTTAAAATGGGTAAGCTGCTATGCTATCAGTGTTAACGAAGTAAATGCTAGTTTAGGCCGAGTAGTAACTGCTCCCACCAATGGTAGCGCTGGTACGGTACCCGCAGTAATGATGTACTATATGACAATAGAAAATCACCAAGCTAGTTTTGCACACCTTAAAGAGTTTATGCTGGTTGCTGGCGAGATTGGCAGCTTGTTTAAAAAGGGAGCAACCATATCGGCAGCTATGGGTGGGTGTCAAGCAGAAATAGGTGTTTCTTCGGCCATGGCGGCAGGAGGTTTGGCCCATCTTCTTGGAGGCACACCAGAGCAAGTACTTGTTGCAAGTGAAATTGCTATGGAGCATCATTTAGGTTTAACTTGCGACCCTATTGCCGGTTTAGTGCAGGTACCGTGTATAGAACGTAACGCAATGGGAGCCATAAAAGCAATAAATGCCGCTGAGATAGCCTTAGAAACTGATGCCACTAAAGTAAAAGTACCGTTAGATAGTGTTATTGAAACGATGTGGGATACGGCAAAAGATATGAACTCAAAATACAAAGAAACCTCAGAGGGTGGCCTAGCTGTTAGGGTTAACTTAAGCGATTGTTAAATAAAAAATCCCTATCAAAATAGGGATTTTTTATAGGTTTTTATAAATTTTCTTGTACTAATTTAAACAATACCTGTTTGTTATCTTTATGCAATTTTAAATGGTCCCGAACGCGTTTTTTGTAGTCCTGATGCTCATTAAGGTAATAGGTTTCACAAGATAAATCTTCACATTCTTGAATGCCATTAGACACTACATCATAATCGATTAACTCTTCTAGAAACTTTCGGGTAGTTTCTAGATTCTCGGCTAGTATCTGTTTAACTTCTTGATAATTAGGCGATGTATTAAACTTTAATTCATCTTTAGCCAATAACTGTTTAAAAAAAGTTATTTCGGTAACCATAAACTTAAGTTCATCAACCCAAAAGTTCAAATCTTTATTCATATTGAGTATTTGGATTTCTTCTTCGCTGTAATGTTCCTGTATTTTATCGGGCATAACCTGTCTTTTTGCGTTGCGGTGATGAAATTACAAATTTTTAGGATAAAAAAAAACTTCTCTACATCAATTTATCTTTTTGTTGATAAGATAAATTGATACAAGAAGGTTAAGTTTCTAAGAAAGGATAGATTTATGGGAAAATTCCGCGTTGTTTATAAGCCATTTCTATACGGTAAATAGCCAATACATATGCAGCAGTCCTCCAGTCTGTCTGTCTTTCATTTACCTCGTTTTCAACTTTCTTAAAAACGCCGGTTAATTTTTTCTCTAAGCGAATCATGATTTCATCTAACTGCCATAATTCACCATTTCGGTTTTGCAACCATTCAAAATAACTACCAATTACTCCGCCAGAGTTACATAAAATATCTGGTATAATGGTTACGCCATTTTCTAATAGTATTTTTTCTGCTGCATCGGTAGTTGGTCCATTAGCTCCTTCTGCAATTAAAGGTGCTTTAACATTGGCTGCATTTTCTTCGGTAATTTGGTTTCCTAATGCCGCCGGAATTAAGATATCACATTCTAAACCAAAGAATTCCTTAGGGTCGATTTCCTTATCATCTGCAAAACCAGCTATAGAATTCTTTCTAGGTTTGCTGTGTTCAAATAAATCTTCTACGCTAAATCCTGCTTCATCGTGAATGGTAGCGTGTGCATCTTGAACCGCAATTAACTTTGCTCCATCGGCCTCTAAGAATTTAGAAGCCCAATAGCCTACATTACCGAAACCTTGCACAATAAAAGTTTTACCTTGTAAAGATTCTCCTCTACTTTCGTGGTATAATCTTATGGTTAAATAAACTCCAAAACCAGTTGCACGGTCTCTACCTTCAAGTCCTCCAGAACCTACGGGTTTACCGGTCACTACATGTTGATGCTTTGATCTCTCAGATGGAGATTTCGTACTCATATAAGTATCTGCAATCCAGGCCATGGTTTGGGCATTGGTATTCACGTCGGGCGCAGGAATATCGTGCTCGGCACCTATGTTTTCCCCCAGAGCATAAGTAAATCGTCTGGTGATTCGCTCTAACTCAGTAATAGAATATTTTCTGGGATCCAATTGAATTCCACCTTTTGCTCCGCCATAAGGCAATCCTGCTAAAGAGGTTTTCCAGGTCATCCAAATAGCTAAAGCTTTTGCAGCTTCCACATCAACATCGGCATGGTAGCGCAAGCCGCCTTTGTAAGGACCTAAGGCATTGTTATGCTGTACGCGGTATCCGGTGAAAATTTCTACATCACCATTATCCATCCTTACAGGAAAATGAATAATGATCTCATTATTAGTTACTGATAAGATTTTTCTGATATTCGGATCTAAATCCATGTAATCTGCAACCTTATTGTATTGCTTCATTACATTATCATACATGGTTTCTTTCTTATTAGCCATATATTTTTATTTTTTAATTTTTAGAACAGTATAAGAGCATTAGCTGTTATATCCTGCTTTCTTTTTAAACAATTATTTATCAAATTTATGAAACCTAAAAGACCTAATCAGCATGATAATTGAAAAAAATTAGAATATTTTAATTATTTTACCAATCGATTAATTTACAGAAGCTTACAGCGAACTCTTTCGTTCTCTAGCCACAAAAATTTTCATATGAAAATTGGTTCCTAAATTTCTGGCTAATTCTTTGGCTCTATCGGCGCGCTCTCCTTTAAACAATTGATCTATGGTCTGCCACCACAGATTTAACCACACGCCAAAATGCTTTGCCTCAATGCTGTTATCAAAGTTTTGGTCAACCATAATGTGCGCCCTACCGGGGCGTCCTCTAAACTTATCAACATAAAACAAATTGCTTTCCCAAAAATCGGTTAATTTTTCTAGGTGTTCTTCCCAATCTGATATGGTCTCATTAAAAAAATGTCCTATTTCTTCATTTTTACGTACCTTTTGGTAAAAACTTCTTACCAGCAAAGCCACGTCTGCTCTTTCTTCAATTTCTTTTAACATCTAAAGGATAATTTTTAATTATTTAATCTCTCGTAGGTTAATTTACTCAATTCTTCCTGATGATCGGGGTGTGCAATAGAAATTAACGCTTTTGCTCTTTGCTTTAAGCTTTTACCAAATAAATTTACGACTCCGTTTTCAGTAACTACGTAGTGTACATGTGCGCGTGTTGTGGTTACCCCAGCCCCTTTTTTTAGATAAGGGGTGATTTTTGAAATGCCTTTGGCAGTAATCGAAGGCATAGCTATGATTGCTTTACCATCTTCTGAGAGACTTGCTCCTCGAATAAAATCCATTTGACCTCCAACTCCAGAGAATTGCATTTTCCCAATGGTATCTGCACAAACTTGCCCAGTAATATCTATTTCTATTGCAGAGTTTATAGCGGTTACTTTAGGGTTTCTTCGAATAATGGAGGTATCGTTGGTATAAGCAGCTTCTTTAAAATGTACCATTGGGTTATCGTCGATAAACTCATATAACTTAGGTGACCCCATAGCAAAACAAGTTACTATCTTGCCGTTTTTAACCATTTTCTGACTTCCGTTTATAATTCCTTTTTCTACTAAAGGAAGAATTCCATCTGAGAACATTTCGGTATGAATACCAAGGTTTTTATGGTTTTTTAAGTTGTTGAGCACCACATTAGGTATTGCTCCAATACCCATTTGTAAAGTAGCACCATCTTCAATTAACTGCGCTACATGATTACCTATAGCCAATTCTGTTGCGCTAGGCTCAGAAAGCAATACTTGATGAATAGGTTCATCGACCTCTACCATTGCGTCAATTTGTTGGATGTGTATTATACCATCGCCATGGGTTCGAGGTACATTTGGATTCACTTGAGCAATTACCCGTTTTGCACTTTGAATGGCCGATAAGGTTACATCTACAGAAGTTCCTAACGAACAAAAACCATGTTTATCTGGTGGCGAAACTTGAATAAAAGCTACATCTAAAGGCAATATGTTACGCTTAAATAACAAATGAACCTCACTTAAAAAAATCGGTATATAATCTCCTTGTTTTTGATTGACTGCTTTTCTTACATTGCTACCAACAAAGCAAGAATTTACTCGAAAGCTCTGATTATAAGGCTGCTGTATATATTTAGCTTCTCCTTCGGTGTGGAGTTGTACAATTTCTACATTTTCTAACTCTTTATATCGATCGCAAAGGGCTTTAATGATTAATTTTGGGGTCATTGCGGCTCCTTGAAAAAACAACCTAGAATTAGATTTAACTTGTTCTACAGCTTGTTGGGCGGTAATATATAACATAATAAGTACTTTAAATTTTATGCAAAATTACAGGTACAGCCCCAACTAAACTATGACATTTATTAGTTTTGTTGCAAATTCGGTGCGCAATCAAAATTTGCTTGAGGCGACTCAATAAAGTTAACCGATTCTGGCGAAACGTAAGGAATACCCAATCCTAACCCCCTTAAAATAAAAAGTATACCAATTACAACCAATGCATATGGAATCAATTTTTGAAATTTATTGCGCCATTTTTGATTAAGGAAATCTTTTGCATAAACTACAAAAGTCATTAAAGGTATGGTACCTAAACCAAAGAGCAACATATAAGTGGTGCTTAAGACCATAGACTCAAAAGTGAAGGTTGCAAATACCGCCATATAAAGTAACCCACAAGGTAAAAATCCGTTAAGGAAACCTATAGTAAGAAAAGTATCTGGAGTACGCTTTTTGAGTTCTTTACCTAATGCCGATTTTACCTTAGCAATTAATATATATATAGGATTAACAATATTAAATTTTGCAAATTTACCTTTGGGTAGTACAACCACCAAAATCATAACCACTCCAATCGCTATGGATATGCGTTGCTGAAAACCAAACAGGTAAAGCCCTTTACCTATTATACCAAAAAGCACTCCCATAATGCTATAAGCCATTAATCTTCCGAAATGATATAAACTTAATTGAAAAGCTTTCCTCAGATGGTTGGTCCGGTCTAAAGGCAGCATAAAGGCTATTGGCCCACACATGCCTACACAATGCAAGCTACCCAATAAACCTAAAAGAAAAGCGGACCAAAGCATAGCTACAAATGAAGTTCTTTTTTAAACCGGTAATTTTTATTGTTTTCTTCCCATTCTATGATCACCGACCAAATGCCCCCAACCAATTTTTCTTTAGGTACTAACATTTCTCCATTCTTCAACTGAAAGGGTAAAGTGAAATCTAGTTTTTTGTTCGATGGTCTATACATTAAGAGTGTACCCTTAGCCAACTCACTCACCTTATCTTGCGGCATCTTTATGCGTAAATCGCCTGAAACTACTTCAACCAAAATATCTCTTTTAAAAGGTAAGACATTTTGCTCTGCCTCTATTTGTCCATTTAATTTCAATTCTTGTTTGTAATATTCTTCTACCACCAAATCATGTTCATAGGCATCATTTGTAGAAACTTTTACTACAAAGTAAAGTATAAAACTTATAAATCCTACAAAGGCAATCACGATGCCCCAACCCCAATTTATTTTCATAATATTCCTTTTTTATCTAAAACTTCTTGGTCCTAAAAATGCGGTCACAGTTGTTTCAATTAATTTATCGCCGCTGTAAACACCAATTTTTAATCGCTCTCGATCGCTCTCAATAGCCGGTAAAGGGATTTCAATAAATAAAGTACCCTGTGCCATACCTTGCTCTGGAACTTCAAAAGCGTCGTGAGAAACAATTTTTATTGTCCCGTCGTGTGAAATCAACTTAAAGCTAACATCTTCAATTTTTGAAGTAGTTTTATTAATTAATTTATAAGTATAAACATTGCTTATAATATTGTTTTCTTTCTTTTCATACAATTCTCCAGGCAACCTTAAGATAGTGGCTTCAACATCGTTGCGCAAAAATAGCATTCCTACTAGTACCGCTATTAGTATACCCAATACGGCGGTATAGCCTTTTAATCTTGGTGAGAAGGTAAAAGGTTTCTTTTCGGCAATGTTTGCTTCACTCGCATAACGTATAAGCCCCTTAGGTAGATTTACTTTTTCCATCATCGCATCACAAGCATCGATACAGGCGGTGCAGTTTACACACTCAAGTTGGGTACCGTTTCTAATATCTATACCCGTAGGACAAACTTGCACACATTGAAAACAATCGATGCAATCTCCCTTACCACTAGCAGCTCGATCTTCGTTTTTCTTAAATTTGGCCCTTCCTTTTTCTTTTTCGCCACGTTTATAATCATAGGCTACTACGATAGAATTTTTGTCTAGTAATACCCCTTGTAGCCTTCCGTAAGGGCAAGCGATAATACAAACTTGTTCACGAAACCAAGTAAATACAAAGTAAAATACACCAGTAAATATAAGCAAGGGCAAAATAACATCGGTATGCGCCAGTGGACCATCTATAATGTATTGAATGAGCTGATCGCTACCAATGAGGTAGGCTAAGAAGACATTTGCTATTAAAAATGAAATGATAAAAAATATAAACCATTTTAAAGATTTTTTCTTTATTTTATCGGCATTCCACTCTTGTTTATTCAGTCTTATTTGTTTCCCGCGGTCTCCTTCTATCCAATATTCAATTCGTCTAAAAACCATCTCCATAAAAATGGTTTGAGGGCAAACCCAACCGCAAAATATGCGTCCAAAAGCTACTGTAAATAGGGTGATAAAAACCACACCTATAATCATAGACATAACAAAAAGATAGAAATCTTGAGGCCAAAAAGGTAAGCCAAAGATATTGAACCGCCTTTCTAAAACATTAAACAAAAGGAATTGATTCCCGTTGATTTTAATAAATGGAGCGGCAAATAGAAACAACAATAAAAAATAGCTTACATATTTTCTATAATCGTAGTATTTACCAACGGGTTTTTTAGGATATACCCAAGCTCGTTTTCCTTCTTCATCTAGAGTTCCTATTGAGTCCCTAAACTTTTCATTACCTTCTTCAAAATTACTCATACCGTAAATGCCTATTAAATAATTCAACTACAACTTAAAAAAAGACTTCTAACCAAAATCAGAAGTCTTTTTTTAGGCTAAGATTTAGTTTTAATTTTGGTGTACAAAAACGAGGTATTACTTATCACCTGCCCACAACTCTCCTTGTGGTTCTTTGGCTCCCTCTGGATTTGTACCCCCTAATGAAATAACATAGCTAGCTACTTGTGCCATTTCAAGAGGCTTTAAAGTTTGTTTCCAGGCTACCATTCCTTTTCCGTCACGACCTCCCTCAGAAATAGTTTTAAAAACGTTTTTTACGCCACCGCCAAGTATCCAATACTCATCGGTTAAATTGGGTCCAATACTTCCACCTCCATCAGCTTTATGGCAGGCAACACAGTTTTGCATATATATATTTCCGCCAGCCTTTAGATCTGAATCATCTGTCAATAATGTTACCGTATTGATATCGATCAAGTCTTTTGCTGTTCTCTTATACTCCTCTATCTCTTTTTCTGCTTGAGCTAATTCCATTTCAAATTCTTCATGTTGCGTGTAATCTACGAAAATGTGAAAACGCACCATATACACTACTGCAAAAATAATAGTTGCATAGAATAAGTAGATCCACCATGGCGGCAAGTTATTATCAAGCTCTTTGATACCGTCATAATTATGATCTAAAATGATCTCATCTTCATTCTCGATAGGCTTTTTATCAAGCATTTTATGATAAGTTTCTTTTAACCAAAGCATAATTTTTGAATCCTGAGCTTGACTTGCTTCAAAACCAAGTTTTTTATCTTCGGGTAAGGCTTTATATAAAACACTATTAAGCGCTTCAACAGCTATTTCTAACGCCACCACGACCAATACCGCAACACCAAAAACTAGCCACGCTATTGGATACATCATAAAGGTTGATTGATCTCCTGTTTCTACTGTATACTCTATAAGTAGGTAAGCTAAAAGTGCAAATAAGGCTAAGCGTATGTATGAACCGATTGTTTTCATAATTCTTGATCGTTTTGGTTATCTAGAGGTAAGTTACTTACCTCTTTTATATAATCTTTTTTTGCGGTAAATACCCAGTAGAATAATGCTGAAAAGAATAAGAAAAAAATTAGCAATGAAATAATTGGGTAAATCTCAATATTCTCGATGGTCTCTAAATGACCTTTTACAAATTTAAACATCGTGTAATGGTTTTTTAGTTTGTACTAGTAACTTCTTCTTTTACATTAATATCTGTACCTAATCGTTGCAGGTAAGCGATAACAGCTACTACTTCTCGGTTTCGCATTTCAACAAACTCTAATCCATTTTCTTGTGCATAAGCTTTATCGGCTTGATAAGTTTCGGCAAAATCAGGGTCGGTATGTAAGTTCTCTTCGATAGCCGCACCTTGTTCTTCCATCCATTTTTGCGCATTTGCAATCTCTTCATCGGTATAGGGAACCCCTAATTTTACCAAAGTGCGCATTTTTGTTTCTGTGTTCGATTTATCTAATGGGTTAGTGATTAACCAAGGGTATCGTGGCATAATACTACCAGCCGAGGTAGTCTGCGGATCATAGAAGTGATTAAAGTGCCAGTTATCAGAATATTTCTTACCGACTCTGTGTAAATCTGGACCTGTACGTTTACTACCCCATAAGAACGGACGATCATATACATACTCTCCTGCTTTTGAATACTCGCCATAGCGTTCTACCTCACTTCTAAACGGTCTTATCATCTGTGAGTGACAAGAAACACAACCTTCTCGGATATAGATATCTCGGCCTTCTAACTCTAGTGGCGTATAAGGTTTAACTGTAGAAATAGTTGGGATGTTAGACTCAACCAATAAAGTAGGGATAATTTGTACGGCTCCCCCTATTAAAATGGCAATAGTTGCATAAATAGTTAATCTTACGGGTCTTCTCTCTAACCAAGTGTGGTACCCCTCACCTGCGGTTCTCTTCTTAGTTACCTTAGGTAAAGCAGCAGCTTCGGCTAATTCATCGGTAACAGCAGACCCTTTTCTAACCGTCATAACAACGTTATATAATAAGATAAATGCACCTATAATATACATAGACCCACCAATGGCACGCATCCAGTACATAGGCATAATTTCTGTTACAGTCTCTAAAAAGTTACCATATACCAAAGTTCCATCAGGGTTAAATTGCTTCCACATAGAAGCCTGTGTAAATCCAGCTACATATAGTGGTAGTGCATACAGAATAATACCTAAAGTTCCTACCCAGAAATGCACGTTGGCTAAGCCAATAGAGTATAATTTAGTTTTAAACAAACGAGGAATTAACCAATAAATCATACCAAAGGCTAAAAATCCGTTCCAAGCCAGTGCCCCCACGTGTACGTGCGCAATAATCCAATCGGTAAAGTGACCAATTGCATTAATATTTTTTAGAGAAAGCATAGGTCCTTCAAAAGTGGCCATACCATAGCCGGTAATAGCAACCACCATAAATTTAAGAATAGGATCTGTTCTTACTTTATCCCAAGCTCCTCGTAGGGTTAATAAACCGTTAATCATACCTCCCCAAGACGGAGCGATAAGCATTACCGAAAAAGCCACTCCTAAATTTTGAGCCCAATCTGGTAGAGAGGAGTATAATAAGTGGTGAGGTCCTGCCCAGATATATATGAAAATTAACGACCAAAAGTGAATAATTGAAAGACGGTAAGAGTACACAGGTCTATTGGCAGCTTTTGGCACAAAATAATACATTAACCCTAAGAATGGTGTTGTTAAGAAAAACGCCACTGCATTATGACCGTACCACCACTGCACCAAAGCATCTTGTACCCCAGCGTAAGCAGAGTAACTTTTCAAGAAGGTTGCAGGTAAAGCTAAACTATTAAAAATATGTAAAACCGCAACAGTTACAAATGTAGCTAAGTAAAACCAGATTGCCACATACATGTGTCGCTGTCTACGTTTTAATATAGTCGCAATTAAGTTCCATCCAAAAACAACCCATACTACAGCAATTGCAATATCTATTGGCCACTCTAACTCTGCATATTCTTTTGAACTGGTAAAACCCAAGGGAAGGGTTATTGCCGCAGCAACAATGACGAGCTGCCATCCCCAAAAATTAATATTACTCAAAGCGTCGCTAAACATACGGGCTTTAAGAAGGCGTTGAGTAGAATAATACACTCCGGCAAAAATCGCATTCCCTACAAAAGCAAAAATCACCGCATTGGTATGCAGCGGTCGCAACCTACCAAAACTTAACCATGAGATACCGTCAGTTAGGTTAGGGAAAATAAACATAAAGGCTATTAATAAGCCCACAGACATTCCTACGATACCCCAAAATATGGTTGCATACAGGAATTTTTTTACAATCTTATTGTCATAATAAAATTTTTCGATTTCCATAATATAATAATTAGTCTTTGGTTTTTATTGATTGTTTTTGATTTTCTTCTTTAACCAATTCATCTTCAAATAGCATTCTCACGGCGGGTGTATGAACATCATCATACTGCCCACGTTTTACGGAGTAAATAAACACCCCAAAAAAAACAAGAGCAACAATAATACTTAACGCCAATAAAAGATAAATTACACTCATACTTATTTTCTAGTTTTCAAAATTACTTGTGAAAGCTTTCTTAAAAAATGACAATTATCAATTTTTAAATAATTTCAACTTTCTACTGGTATAATTAGTTAGCAAAGTAACAAAAATTAATACGCTTATAGAGCTTAAGGGCATTAAAATAGCCGCAATCACAGGTTTTAGTTGGCCGGTTACTGCAAAATATAACCCAATTACGTTATACAAAAATGACAAAACAAAACTATATTTAATCGTGTTAACTGTCTTTCTAGCCGCTAACAAAAAACTTGGTAGTTTATGCATTTGTTCGGCATCTAAAATAGCGTCACAAGCAGGCGAAAACACATTTACATTTTCAGAAATGGCTACCCCTACCTCACTTTGGGCCAAAGCCCCAGCATCGTTCAAACCGTCGCCAATCATCATTACCTTTTCACCTTTATCTTGCAGAGCTTTTACAAAATTGAGCTTGTCATCGGGCTTTTGATCAAACAACATTTGGGTATTTTTGGGTAACATTTTGGCTAGTTGCTCTTTCTCACCTGCATTATCGCCCGATAAGACTACCAGCTTATGAGAACGGGAAAGCGCATTAAATATAGTTTGCACACCCGACCTATATTGATTATTAAAGGTGTACTTCCCTTTATATTCTTGATTGGTCTTTACATGAACCGTTGTTTGTAATTGACTTTCAACCTGCGGGCTACCTACAAAAGACGCCGAGCCAACTTGAATGCTATTCTCTGCCTGTCTTGCTAACATTCCCTTACCAGTTATTTCTTCAAAACTATCTAGGGTGCTAATAGATTGGCTGGCTAGAAAGGTATACAATGACCTACTCAAAGGGTGGTTAGAAGCCCGTAACGTATTTTTTAACAAAGAGGCTTCTTCCTCTGTTAATTCCAAACCTTCATAAGTGATAGCCACTTTTTTATTGGTAGTCAAGGTGCCAGTTTTGTCAAATATAATCGTATCGAGATCATTCAATTTTTCGATTACGTGTGCGTTTTTTAAATAAAATTTAGCTCTACCAAAAATACGAAGCATATTTCCTAAAGAGAAGGGAGTTGACAGCGCCAACGCGCACGGACAGGCAATAATAAGCACTGCGGTAAAAACATTAAGCGCCATACTGGAGTCATGATACATCCAAAATGCAGTTGCTACCAGCGAAATGACTAAAAGCACACTTGTAAAATACTTACTTATTTTATTGGTCAGATTTACAAAAGAGGCATCTTTATTTTGACTAAACACATCGTTACTCCACAATTGAGTCAAATAACTTTGCTCAACAGATTTTAAAGCCTCTACTTCAATTGCACCGTCAAGTTGCTTTCCTCCAGCAAACAACTTATCACCAGACACTTTGCGCACCGGGTCTCTTTCTCCTGTAACAAAGCTATAATCTATTTGCGCCTCGCCATTAATTAAAATAGCATCTACCGGTAAAAGTTCGCTGTTGCGGATTAAAAGCCGGTCTCCTACTTCAATATCATATACTTGAATGTTCTCTTCAGTTTTATTTTGTTTATCTATCCGGGTAACCGCAATAGGAAAATAAGATTTATAATCTCTCTCAAAAGAGAGGAAGCTATAGGTTTTTTGTTGAAAAAATTTACCGACAAGCAAAAAGAAAACAAGACCAGTTAAGGAATCAAAAAAGCCTGTACCCCAATCAAACAAAATCTCTATGGTGCTGCGTAAAAACAAAACCAAAATACCCAATGCTATAGGTACGTCTATATTTAAAATTTTTGCTTTTAATCCTTTATAGGCCGAAATAAAATAATCTGTACCAGAATAAAAAACCACGGGAAGAGAGAAACTAAACATCAACCACCTGAACAGATGTTTATACTCTTCAAGCCAGTATTCTTCTACCTCAAAATATTCAGGAAAAGACAAGAACATAACATTACCAAAAGCAAATCCGGCAATAGCCAACTTATAAATAAGGCTGCGGTCTACTTCTTTTTTTCCTTTATCAAAATCATCTAAACTTATGTAGGGTTCATACCCAATACGACTAAGCAATTGTACTACCTCCTTTAAGCTTAAAGCAGATGATTTATAGGTTATTCTAACTGTTTTTTTAGGGAAATTAACCTGAGCTGTTCGAATATCTGCTTGCAGTTTATGAAGGTTTTCTAAAATCCAAATACAAGAACTGCAATGCATATGCGGAACGTACAAATTTACCACTTGAATATCGCCATCGTCAAATTCTACAAGTTTCTCAACTATTTTCTGATTATCTAGATAATCAAATTTACCAGCTACCTCTTCTGGAATGGCACCTGGAGCATCTTGCAAATCATAATAACAGCCTAAATCATTGCTAGAGAATAACTCATAAACGGTTTTACACCCCCTACAACAAAAAGCTTTTTCGTCAAATACAATTGCATCTTGATCACAAGAGTTGCCACAATGAAAACAATTATCCTGCATAACAGCTTATTTTATCTTGCAAAGGTCTTTTTAATATACCTATATAACAATGACCAAAATCATCGTTTAATACTGCTCTAAGTTAAGAAACCATTTTGTGGATAACCACTACCAAGCTTAAATTATAATAGTTCTAAATAAAAAAACATTTCGAGTCATAACTGACCTGAAATGGTTTAAGAATAATTCTTATCTAATAAAAAACAAGATAAATTGATTTAAAACGAAGTAGATAAATTGAGTGTAAACCCTGTATTTTCGGGTACAAAGCGGCAAACGCCACCAACACACACCAAACCTCCTCGTTGGCGTCCGTAATTTAAAGCTATTCGTGTGGCCCCGAAACGATAAGCCCCTCCGAAATTATAGTAATGATTCTTTTCGGCTTCTTTTTTTGTACCATAGTTGTAGATATCCCAAAAGTAAACCGATAGGTTTCTATTTAAGTTAAACTCTACGGTTGCTCCTGCCCAATTGCGTCTATCGGCGTCGGCCCACATATGCTCTAGCTCGACTCTTAAAGACTTTTTATTGGGTAGGCTAATCACGTTTTCTACTGCTAAAATATCGGCATTTACTTGATCTCCACCTTCAACCAATCGCTTATCATAATACTGGTGAACGTAATAGAAACCGCTACGCCAATTTTTACTGAAACGCTTACGGATTTCTAGGTTATAATCTGAAAAATACTTTTGCCCTCGTCCAAAAAACTGCGTGTCATAATCTTGAGGGAAATATCGGTATTCTCCCGCCAGATTGTACCAGCTAGCAAAGTTAGCTGCTATTTCGGTTCCGTATTTACCCCCTAAACTTGTACCCTTTTTAAAGGTATAATATACATCGAGTTGCCCGCCCGTTTCTCCAGACTTTAGAATATCAACATCTAAATTTCCTACGCGATACTGTGCTTGAAAAACATAGATATTAGCTAGGTTAGAATGATGTTGCTTGGTAAGACCTGGCACATAATTCATTATTTTATCGTTGTAGTTGATGCTGGTATTGTTCGCATCAATCACTTCGGGTTTACGTTCTGAGAAAAACCCCATGTTTTCCAGCCTTCTTAAAGTCAAATCTATACCCAAACCACTTTTGGTGTAACCTAGGTTTATTTGATAAGCAGAACCGTCTTTAACCAAATCGTTTGAAATATCATTGTTGGCATTAATAACAGCATCTTCGGTTTTATAATTAGCTTCCCCATTTACATAAAAGGAACCCAAGTAGTAATTAAATCGAAATGCCATCGCGCTGGTCAATTCAGAAAAATCTGGATTCTCGATATTGGTTTCCTCATATCGTCCTACATAAGAAGCCCCCACCGATAAATCTGAATTTTCTAATTGCAACCAATCGGTTAGATAAAATTCGCTATCAAATCCGTAAATATCTCCATCGGTCACATCAAAACCACTACGTTGTTTTCCGTAAAGGCCCGTTAAACGGATGTTATGATTAGGTCTGTACACTATACGTGCTCCACGAAGAGCATTATTGATTCCTAAAGCGCGATCTTCCCAGGTTCGTAAAAGCAAACCGCTACCAAACTGTTCATAAAAGTGTCCTAAAGTAATGTCTACTTTATCACTTTTGTAATTGACATAAAATGTTGCCAAATTTGTTCCTTCAAACTTAGGATTATAATTAAGGAGTGAGTTGGCTTCATAAGCTTCTACTTGCACTCCCGCGGTAAACCTCCCATAATTGTAGTTGGCGTTTAAGTAATTATTAGATCTAAAACGATCTTTAAACTCAAAGTCGCCCAATTTAGGATCATCTACATAATATTGCATATTAGATTCTAGTCCACCATAAAATCTACCTTTTATTTTATTTTCATCATCTGTTTCTTGGGCCTGAGAAATCAAACCTGCCGCCAGCAAAACCACCAGCGTTGATATTCTTTTTATCATTACAAAGCCTTTATCTCTTCAAATAATTCTTCTTCTGCACCCTCGGCGTAGCCATTAGATACGTGCATTACCTTTTGATTCTTAACCACAATGGTATGTGGCACATTATTGATTTGTAATTTGCGTTTTAATTCTTGATTGGTATCTAATAAAATTTCATACTCCCAAGCTTTACCATTAACCATTGGTTTTACTCGTTTTACGGTACGGGCATCGTCTATAGAAATAGCTATTAGCTCTACATCTACTTCTTCTTGCCAGTCTGTGTAAACCGCTTTAATCGCCTCTAATTCGTTAATACAAGGCGCACACCAAGTTGCCCAAAACGAAAAAATATACACTTTATCGTCTTCAGCATAATCTTTATAAACATTTTTTAATTGATTGTCCATGTTTTTCAATTGAACATTAGGCATTTGAGACTGAGCCTGTGAAAAATGAGCCATCAAGACGGCCACAAAAATTAGTAAAATTCGCATAGTTTTATTAATTGATTGTTAAAGCTGAGCAAATATATAATTTATAGCCTACAAAGAAAGAAACTTTATATTTTAAATTAAAAAAAAAGAAACTTTTCATATTAATTTTATATTTGTGATAATCTTAACTATTAAAACTAAACTTAGATGAAAAGAATTTTACTTAGCTTGGCTATGCTTTCGGGTAGTATGGTTGGTTTTGCACAGACCATTGTCTCAACTACACCTGAAAACAAAAATGTAATTTTAGAAGAATTTACAGGTATTTATTGTGGTTATTGTCCTCAAGGGCACGCAATTGCTCAAAGTTTAAAAACCAATAACCCAGGTGACGTTTTTCTGGTAAATGTGCACACTGGTGGTTATGCTAATCCTGGACCTGGTGATCCAGATTTTAGAACAAATTTTGGAGCCGCTTTAGCCACACAATCGGGCTTAACGGGGTATCCTGCTGGACAGGTAAATCGTCATGAATTTCCTAGTTATGCGATGGCATCGGGTGCAACCGCAATGGGAAGAAATTTCTGGACCGCTGCAGCCAATACAATTTTATCAGAGTCTTCTTATGTAAATGTAGCAGCAACAGCAAATATTGACCTGCAAACCAGAGAACTTACTGTTTATGTAGAAGCTTACTATACTGGGAATAGTCCCGTTACCACCAACAAACTTAATATTGCTTTAAACCAAAACAATACCGCCGGACCTCAATCTGGAGGAAATATGGGAAGTAATTACAATCATATGCACCGCCTTATTCACTTTCTAACAGGACAATGGGGTGATGTAATAAGCACTACCACGCAAGGAAGTTTGTTTACTCAAACCTATACGTATACCATCCCCGCTGATCACAATAGTATCCCTATTGAGTTAAGTGAATTAGAAGTAATTGCTTATGTTGCAGAAGGTAATGAAGAAATCATTAGCGGTAACGAGGCCGTAATGACTTTAACCTCTAGCTTTAATAACGAAATTGAATTAGCTGAAATTAAAGAAATAGATAATACTTGTAAAACAGAAGTTACTCCACAAGTTACCATCAAAAATAACGGAATGAACACGCTAACCAGTTTGGCGATTGAATATAGTATTAACGGTGGTGCTATAAATACACACAATTGGACCGGTAATCTAGCTGTTGGAGAAACGGAAGTTGTTGATTTACCAGTAATTAATTTTACGCTACAACCTTCTAACACTATTGACATAAACATACCTAATGACGATGATAATACCAACAACTCTGGACAAATAAACTTTGATGAGGCGCAAGAGGGTTCAAGAAATATTACCGTTGATATTAGAACAGATAATTATCCTACCGAAGCTAGTTGGGAAATACTAGACAGCACCGGTGCCGTAGTGGCCTCAGGAGGTAATTATACTGGACCTCAAAATGGAGGTGGTCCAAATGCAATCACTACTATTAGTACGACTCACGTCTTACCAGCTTCAGAGTGCTATACGATTAAACTAAAAGATTCTTATGGTGATGGTTGGTCTTATACTAGTTCTTCTTTCCAACCTGGCATAGCCATCAAGTCTCAAGGAAACATTATTTACAACAAAGATGTAGGAAATTTTGGATCTGAATTAGTACTTGAAGGAGCTTTTAAAACAAATACTACCTTAGGTGTAGCTGATAATGATACCGCAGTAATTTCGGTATATCCTAATCCAGCTCAAGATGCTATTTTTGTGAATAACCTAGACAATTTTAACATTGAAATATTTGATATTACTGGTAAGCTAGTATATAGCGCTAAAGAAATGAAAAAAGAGCAAGCTATTAGTATCGGGCATTTAGAAAAGGGTGTTTATTTTGTGAACCTAGCAAGTAAAACCGTAACTTACACCACCAAATTAATAAAGAAATAATTCATAAAACGGCACCTAGAGTATTTCTAGGTGCCTTAAAAAACAAACTATGAAAAAAATTACCCTACTTTTTACTTTATTTTTAGCCAGTTTAACGACGATGGCTCAAATAACAATTACCGACCCTGCACAAGGAGTGACCATTGCAGACGGAGATAATTTTTCATTCTCTACCTTGGGTCAAAAAAATGCAGAGGTACAATTAAAAATAACCAATAACGGCAGTAATACAGTAAACATTATGGCCGAGGTTACTCAAGTGACAAACTCAGATGGAACCAATCTTCAATTTTGTCTTGGTGACACCTGTTTTAATACAATTTCGGCAGGAGCTACCTATCCACAAAACGGAGCTTTAACGCTAGCGCCAGGGGCATCTAATAATGATTTTGACCATTTCTTTAATTCTAACCCAGGAACTGATCCCAACCAGCCTGTGGTTTATGGTTTTAGATTTTTTGAGGTAGATGCTAACGGTAACGAAATAGGAGACATTCTTTCTTTTACCTATACTTATGATTCTTCTTTAAGTACAAATAATTATAACTTAAAAGATATGGGAGTTAACCTAATGGCCTCTACTTTTAAGCAAGAAATAAGTTTTAACGCTCAAGAGATAGGAAAAATTAGCCTATATGATTTAACGGGAAAAAGAATAGTATTTCAAAACTATCAAGCCGGACAAAACACTTTATTTTTAGGTGATTTAAAAAGCGGAGTTTACCTTTTAGGTTTTGAAACTAAAAATCAAAAAGCTACCTTAAAGGTGGTAAAAAAATAATTGATTATTAAAATGAATCATTTTAAAACACTCATCCTTGTTTTTTTAATTAGCCTTAGTTTTACAGGTTGTAAAGAAGATTATACCATTTTACCTTCTGAGGACCCTATTTTGCTAAGCACCAATAATGTCTCGAGTTTAATAGACAATAGCATTGTTTTTACGGCCACTAAAGGAGGAGAAGAAATCACAGCGCTCACTACTATTTACGTTAATGGTGAAGCCATTCAAGGCGACACATTTACATCAAATGAAACCGGTGAATATAGAGCCTATGCCACTTATGACAATTTAAAGTCTAATGAAGTTGTTTTTAATTACCACGATGGTAGCGAAATTAACTTTAAAAAACGAGTTCTTATTGAAGACTATACAGGTACTTGGTGCGGGTATTGTACACGTGTAGCCAAGGCTATTGAACAAGTTTTTACTAGTACAGACAATGCCGTGGCAGTGGCCATTCACAGAGATAGCTCAAATCCGAATAGCGCTACTTATGATCCTTTTAATTATGATGCCAGTGTTTTAGAAAACTTATTGAATACACCAGGATATCCTAAAGGATTTTTAAATCGTACCATTTTATGGAAAAATCCAGAAACCGAATATGTAAATCAAGTACTTGATTTAACTCAAGGAGAAAACCCCAAATTAGGATTAGCCATCACTAATAGTTTAGCAAATAATCAGCTAAATATTGCAGTGAATGTAAAAAAGGCCAAAAATTTTGGAGATTTAAAACTCGTTGTTTATGTTTTGGAAAATGGTTTAATTTATGAACAGAAAAATTACACCACTTATTATAACAGCGTAAATCCTGTTCCAGATTTTGAACACAACCATGTTTTAAGAAGCAGTTTAACTGATTTATTAGGAGATAACATTCCTAAAGAAGAATTTATTAATGATGTGTATAGCGTGAATTACGAAATAGCTGTGCCAAGCAACGTGGATAATTCTCAAAATATTGAAGTTGTAGCATTTGTAATTGATGAAGACGGGAAAGCCATTAATGTACGTAAAGCAAATTTAGGAGAAGATCAAGACTTTGAACAGATCTAGGAACACATATAAAATGTTTTAAACAAAAAATCCGCTTCTTGTTCGAAGCGGATTTTTTTATGTTCTAAAATTTAGCTGTTTACCTGCCTGATTTTGTCAATCGCCATTTGCTTTACAACGGCAAACTGCTCTTTTTCATCCATATTACTATTATCGATCAAAACTGCATCTTCGGCTTGTTTAAGCGGACTGTCTTCTCTATTACTATCGACATAATCACGTTCTTGAATATTTTTTAATACTTCGATAAACTGAGCTTTTTCTCCTTTAGCTCTCAACTCATCATAGCGCCTTTTAGCACGGGTATCCGCGGAAGCGGTCATAAAAATCTTAAGTTCAGCTTCGGGGAAAACCACCGTACCAATATCACGACCATCCATTACAATTCCTTTGTTTTTTCCCAACTCGTGTTGTTGCTTTACCTGCATTTTTCTAACCTCGGGAACAGCCGCAACCGCACTCACAAAATTAGAAACCTTTAAAGTTCTTATAGCTTCTTCTATATTCTTACCATTAAGGTAAATTTCGCCGAAGCCTTTATCCTCATTGAAGACAAAACTTAACTTAACATCATTCAATTGCGCTATTAAACCCTTACTATCAAAATGATCTTCACTTATAAACCCTTTATTCATAGCGTAATAGGTTACCGCCCGATACATTGCACCTGTATCTACATAAATATATTCTAATTCTTTTGCGAGTTGTTTTGCAATAGTGCTTTTTCCTGTGCTTGAATGCCCGTCAATGGCAATGATAATCTTTTTCAAATCAATATTATTTCTCAAAGCAAAATTAGCTTTTTTAATTGAATTAAATTCGGCTTGACCCATTTAGAAAGCTAGTTTCAAATACCTAAGTATAAGTATAGGTTAATACCTATTTTGCAAATCGATAATTAAGCCAAAGAAACTCGCATTTGCAGCGCTACTAAATTGTGCGTAAGTATAACTGAGTCTGATTTTATTAAATTTAATCGATAAGCCTGCACTGATCCCGGCGAAAGCTCTTTGGTCGAGTATACGCAACTCTTCTCCCCTACGAAAACTATAACCCAGTCTTAGATTAAAGCCACTTTCAGGAAAAAATTCGGCACCTACAATGGTATGTCGCAATACATTATTAAAAAAACTAGGATCATCTTTGGTTACATTACCATTGAGATCGATTTCATTTCGGTTAGAATTGCTAAAGGCTATATTCCATTCTTGAAGGTTCTCAAAAGTTATATGCCAACGAACGGGGATGTTTGATGCGGTTTGCGAAATACCTACTATAAATTCAGTAGGTAAAGACTCTTGCAGTTCATGGTAGGTTGTAAATTGCGTGCCTAAATTTCGTAGTGCTCCGGCAATCACCAGTTTTAAATCTTCATCATAATAGGTGATTCCCAGATCTATAGCTCCACCCATCGAGGTGTATTGCTCTAGTTTAGAGGTAATTAATTTAAGATGGGCTCCTATGAAAAAATTTGTTCTCGGTAGGTTATAGGCATATCCAAAAGACAAGGCGGCTTCCCCACCGCTAAAACTACCAGTTGCATTTCCAAACTCATCGTAACCATCGAAACTTCCATAATTAATATATTGTATTCCTGTATGAAAAACTTGGGTTCTTCTATCAAATAAATAAGCATAGGAAGCTGAGCCATAATTTACATCGGCCAGGTAATTGATATAGTTTAGAGAAATTTGGTTATCCATTTCGGCATTAATCGCAGCGGGATTGTATAAAGCATCTGTAGGATCATAAGAATATCCTGTAATATTTTTACCTCCTAAAGCAGCTTGCTTGGGTGATGCCGATAGGTTTAAAAACTGATAAGTTGCTTGTCCTCCTATTTGAGCCGAAAGACGCCAACCCAGTATTAAAAACAAAATAACCCCGTATTTTTGCATAGGCGCAAATGTAAGTAATTATAGTATTTAACGTAGGTTTTCTCTAAATATTTTGCTTAGCTGTTTTTGACGAGCACTAAAAAAAACACCCTCACTTAAAGATATAAATGTGGGTGTTTTAATTCAATGACATTTCGTAATAAAGCCTAAAAAACTTTAGGGTCTAAATAATCTGGTGTGCCATCGTTATCGGTATCGATAAAATTAATTTCATCGGCAGTAATAATTCCGTCTTCATTAAGATCATTTACTTCTAATTCATCGGCAGTAGGCACTCCGTCATTGTCATCATCGGGGTCATTGAAATCTGGTATTCTATCGCCATCACTATCATCATCAAAGAACATATTGTTATTTTTATCTTCTAAATAAGAAGGAATTCCGTCATTATCATGATCCATTTGTTTTCCCGCATAAAGTTGGAAGGTAAACATAATAGGTTCATAGGCACGAATACTAGCACTAGGCGGTGTGGCATAATACCCTAGACCAGATGGAATAAAAACAGCTCCAATCCCGTAATCATCGGCATAAGAGATGGTTCCATCGTTATTTTCGGTAAAGTCAGACGCTCCGCTAAACTCAATCAATCCCAACATAAAACCACGAATCACACTTCCATTTAAAGAGGTAGGCAAAGTGAATTCGACGGGATTTACACTACCATCAAAATTATCACCATTTAATCGATATCCAGCATAGCCTGCAATAGCGTTATCGGCAAAAGTAGGTTGATACGCTGTTTCTGCTCCTTTTCGCACTTGCAAATAATACAAGGTATAATTTACATCATTGGTTGCTATGGTTTTAGACTTTAACTCGGGTGAGTCGAATATAGAAACCTTATTGGCATTAGCTCCCGCTATGGTGTCAAAAACAATATGTTTAAGGCTTGGATTATTGACATCGGTACGCACTTTGAAAAAATGCGTTTTTAGGTATTCTTCAATTTCAACACGATTTTCCTCGTAAACCTCTGCATAATCTCTCAATTTAACCTTACTGCCGCCGTCGTCATCGGAGCTACACGCTGCAATTCCTAAAAGACAAGCAACACCCAGACCGTAAATCCAATTTTTTACTTTCATCATTTCTTAATTTTAAGCCTGCAAGATACAATTTTCTTTTATTTTTGTTTTTAAATGCAAAATAGATTTATGCGAGTAGATAAGTATTTGTGGTGCGTTCGGTATTTTAAAACAAGAAGTATTGCTACGCAAGCTTGTAAAAAAGGCCACGTAAAAATAAACGGCGATGCATTAAAACCATCTCGTGAGGTTTACCCAGGAGATGAAATTGAAGTGCGCAAAAATCAAATTAATTATAAACTGCGTGTGCTCGATTTACCACCATCACGTGTTGGAGCTAAATTGGTTTCGATCTACGCCACCGATATTACACCAAAAGAGAATTTAGAAAAGCTCGATTTACTAAAGTATAGCAAGGATTATTACCGAAAGAAAGGGACCGGAAGACCCACAAAAAAAGACCGTCGTGATATTGATGATTGGTTTGACCAACCCCAAGATCCGAATAAATTAACCGACAACGACTCTAATTTTAAAGAAGATGAAAACAGCCATCCTTAACCAACAAGAAATTGAATACAAAATAAGACGTATTGCTTTTCAAATTTACGAGAGTAATTTAAATGAATCACAAATAATTCTGGCTGGTATTAAAAACAAAGGTTTTACTTTCGCTGAAAAAATTAAAACTTGCTTGGAAGAAATAAGTGGTATAAATATTCGGCTAGTGAGTCTAAAATTGGATAAAAAAAATCCGTTAAACGGAATTGAGGCCAGTATTTCCTCTTCAGAATATAAAAATGAGTCGGTTATAATTGTCGACGATGTATTAAATAGTGGTTCTACCTTGATATACGCCGTTAATTTTTTTCTCGACCAACCGGTAAAAAAAATACAAACTGCCGTATTAGTAGATCGAAGTCACAAAAAATACCCTGTTAAAGCAGATTTCGTTGGTTTATCGCTGTCTACCTCTTTAAGCGAAACGGTAAAAGTTAATTTTGATAGCCCTTACACGGCGTATTTATTAGAGTAATTGCTTTAGTGCATTTAATGTATCATCAAGGTCATTAGATGGTTTTAAACTTAAGTCTGCTTGCTGGTAATAATATTGGCGCTCAAACATATGCTTGCGAATAAAGTCTTCTAGGTCTTCTTCTTTATCTAAATGAGCAATCATAGGGCGTTTGGCTTTTTCTTTCCATAACACATTCAACAAATAATTTAAATCTCGTTTTATGTAGATACTCTTTAAGTTGGTTGTTTTTGCAATCAACTCTAAATTATTGCCGTAACAGGGTGTTCCTCCTCCCAAGGCCAAAACAAAATTATCTTGAGTTTTTAATAGTTCTTCAAGCATTTCATGTTCAAGTTTACGAAAAAAGATTTCTCCTCGGCTAGAAAAAATAGCGCTTATACTTTTTCCTACTTTTTTTTTGATCTCTAAATCTAAATCAAGATATTTAAATCCTAACTCCTTAGCTAACAGCCGAGAATAATATGATTTCCCGCTGCCCATATACCCCATCAAAACTATTTTCATAAACACAAATTTTATTGAATTCTCTTTTTTTTTGAAATATAGGAAAATTCTCTTATTTTTTTCTTGATAATTTGAATATTGATTATATATTTGCACCCGCGTTCAGGCAATAAAATATTGAAAAGATCTGGTAGCTCAGTTGGTAGAGCATCTCCCTTTTAAGGAGAGGGTCCTGGGTTCGAGCCCCAGCCAGATCACTTTTTAAGTTCTGATTTTTGTTGAGCTAAAGATTTATATTAACAATGATCTTTTCACAATTTCAAAAGAAATTATCAACTAAATCAATCAAAGAAACCTGTAATAGGAATTGTTCTTTTTAAAGTTGTTATAATTAAATGTAACAAAATTAAGATCTGGTAGCTCAGTTGGTAGAGCATCTCCCTTTTAAGGAGAGGGTCCTGGGTTCGAGCCCCAGCCAGATCACAAAACCCTGCTTTTTTTTAGCAGGGTTTGTTGTTTAAACCATAATTTACCGAAGTAAAATTATACAAAAGTAATTATCTTCACGTGTTTAAGCACTCTTTTGCACCTTACAAACGCCCAGGTGCTGGAACTGGTAGACAGGCATGGTTGAGGGCCATGTGTTCATTAGAGCGTGTGGGTTCGACTCCCATCCTGGGCACAATAAAGATCTCTAATACCCTACAATATCTTTATTATAATCCCATACTGAATAGATTTAGGGAAAGAATGGCCTTTTTTAATATCCAATAAAATATTTAACAACTCAAGAGATAGTAATACCTATCAGAGAACCAAACTCGGGTTATTACCTTCCTAGATCTGAATTGGGTGCTAAGTATTTTAACTCGTTTATCTCAAGATTTTCGTGCAACTAAGTGATTTACCACGAATTATTAAAGCAAAAAAAACCGAGCGAATACTCGGTTTTTTTGTTTTCATTTTATATTCTTATGCTGCCGTATCTGGCGCCCAACTCGAACACAACATACCCTCTGCTGCTTTCTGCGGATGCGCACACGTTGGTCCCTCATATCGTAAACAAGTTAAACAATTTCGCTCGTTTTGAATTTCTGACTTCATATCAAACTGATCGCAAGTATAATTAGCACTCACTTTTACTTCATGAACTTTACATTGCATCGCATCATTTGCATTTTTACAATTAACGCAATTATTTCCCATTCTTATAGCCATAACATTAATTTTTTAAGATTATAACCAAATATAAGATAGATTTGATTTAGAAACAATATAAACAAAGGCGATCAAGTCTACAGGCACTATCTTAATTATTGAGGCAATTGTTCAGGTGCAGGCTCCCTATATATGGTAGAAGACAAACTTAATAGAAATGCTTCAAGTTGTTCTTGTTCTTTTGTGTTGAGATTTAGCGGCTTTAACAACTCCGATTTCACTGGAAAAAGGCTATCTTTTTGTTGTGCCTTATTCGGTTTTAAACTAACCATACCCGCATTATACATATTAATTATACCTTCTAAGTGCGGAAACAAACCATTATGCATGTAGGGGGCGGTATGCGCCAATTCACGTAAAGATGGTGTTTTGAATTTACCCACATCCTCGGCCTTTTTAGTAATTTGATACCTACCCAAATCTTCATATTTACGGCCGTAGTAAGATAAGCCTAAATCATGAAATTGCCCGTCAGAAAATAAGGGAGAATGATGACAATTGATACAACGCGCTTTTGTTCTAAATAAATGTAAACCCTGAACCTCATCATTGCTGAGTTGAGTGGTGTCACCTGCGATAAAACGATCAAATCTGCTTTTGCGACTCACAATACTTTTCTCGAAAACGACCAGAGCTTCTAATAGTTTCTCACTACTGATTTCAGACTCCCCATAAGCCCGCTTAAAATAAGGTGCATAACCAGGTATTTCGCGAATAGATTTAATAGATACTTGCATATGCTGATTCATTTCAATGGGATTCTCCATGGCTTCCTGTGCTTGTTCCGCCAAGGTTTCAGCTCTTCCATCCCAAAAAAATGAAGAAAAGTAGGCGATATTTAAAATAGACATGGTATTTCTCTCACCAGTTGCCCGATTATGACCGTGGGCCACCCGTTTTCCATCGGCCCAACCCAAATCGGGATCGTGACAAGAAGCACAAGCTATTTGTTTACTTCCCGAAAGCCTAGGATCATGGAAAAGCAATTTACCCAATTGCCTTTTAGCTTTGTAAAGTGAATCATCCTCGGCTATGGATAATGGTGGAAGACTTCCGATTTCTTGAAAATCTTTTACACTAGCGTCTACAAGGGCATCAGGCCATTGCGTGAAATCTCCGCTGCCATAGCGTGTTTTTAATTCGATAACACTATAAGAATCTGATTTCGATTGCTTGTTTTGACATCCAAAGCATGCAATCAATAGTATAATATATAAAATTCTTTTCATCGCATTAATAGGATAAGGTGATGCAAAATCCAACAAAGGAATTGATTTTATTATTCGCATCAAAATTTAAATATTCATCGGCTGGGTGGAGTGCCGTTTCTAGTGCGTACTGCAGACGCAATCTTAAACTTCTTTCGTTATCAATAGATCGAGTGTAGGCCGCAGTTAACCCGGTTAACAACCTATTGGTTCCTTCATAAGCATGATCGGGAAACACAACATCATCTATAAAAGTTGTATTTTCTGTTACTTGCTGCCAGTCCAATTTTTGTTGTAAAGCGTGAGAATACAAACTTTGTAAAGCAACAAATAAATTATGATTGTTTTTCTGATATAGCGTACGACCTATTTCGATTTCTGTTACTAAAGTTTGTATTTCTTTATGCGTATAGCCCAACAGGTCAATATATTCTCCTACAAACAAATTCATATTAGCTTGGGTTTGCCACAAAATACGCTTCTGCTCTTCTCTCAAAAGCTTTAAATTTAAACCGATTTGTTCTTCGGTTAACCTAAAATTTTGCCCCCCAGCTTGTTCAATATAATTATCCCCTTGGGTATGTTTATAATGTAAACCCCAAGAAGCATCCAGTTTATTACCCTCATAATCTGTTTGAATGCGCAATTCTTGTTTTTCTTTACGATAGGCGTGACTAACTAAATTTTCATCATAATAAATCTGATTATTGGCATCAGCTGCATAGAGTTTGCTCACACCAGTATGATAAGTATAAGCGCCAGAAAGCACCCAATTAGTGGCTGAATATTGGTAGGCGAAACCCCAAGTTTTGGGTATTTCTCTTCGTAAATGTTTGAAATAAGAGTCATTAAAAGTCACCAAGCCATAACCCGAAGTAAATTGGGTGAAAGTATCGGGATATGCGGGCGAGTTTAATGCATCATCTACATAAAGCGATTGGTGGTTTTCGGTTCTTCGTCCTATCCCTGCTTGTGCTGCAATTTTATGCTTTCCTTGAGTGTAACCTAGGTGGGCATTCGCTTTGTAAAAGGCAGCGGTAATTTCGGGTCTAGGGTCTTGCAAACGGTAGGCCTGTTGATTCTCATAGGCTACATTCAAAGCAAAAGACCAATTTTTGCTTAACAAGTAACTTGCTCCTCCTGCTATTTGGTAGAATTGACTTTCCCAATCGGCTTTTTTGGGCGCAAAGAAATAATGCGGATCTAACACAGGCCGGTTGGTACTGCGCTCTAAACCCAAAGTATAGCCTAAATCTTTTTCAAAACTTTTGGTAAATAAAAATTTGCCGTACAACCTCAACCGTGAATTAATAGCATATAAACCTCTTGTATTAAAACTCCATTCGGTGTTTTTTGAAGGAGTTTGCACCCGTTTGAGTTGGCGTTTTTCTTGCACAAAAGCTACACTGCTTTGTGTAAAGTTTTTAAAACGGTACTTGCTATACAAAAGAGGTTGCTCCAACAGATTTTGCAAGTTGTTTTTATGGTAGGTGTTTTGACTTAAATCTATACTATCTTTAAGCTGTGCCCAACTTAAATTTGCCCAAAACGCCAACAGAAAAATAATACAACCTCTTTTGATTAGCATAGTTTATTATTTAAAATCCTTTAGGGATAGCCTTATTCATCACTTTAAAATCAAGTGCCGAGTTGTTGCTGTCTTCTAAAATTACACGACCATTAACGGTAGTTTTAGTTTTACGCATAACACTTTGTGAGTTATATATACCGTCTACGCTTATCGCGGAAGCATCTACCGTAGGAGGCAACATTTTTGGACGTTGAGACGAAGGGTTATAGTGCTGCAAATCTACTCCGTCAATTAACTGAGCCACGGGTATTTGCAGATAAAAATTAGTGTTATCTTCAATTTGAACCACAGAGGGATCACTATAATTAGCATACGCAGCAAAATCTTGGTCGTCTGCTCTAAAAATGGCAAAACTATCTCTCCCAAAACTATCTAATACAAAGTCTTTATTATTGCTAAAATAATTTTCTCTTCCCCAGAATGCTAAATTTACATCTTGCACTGCCGGGTTTTGAATATCCCACTGGTAAGGCTGCTCACCAATGGCTACTCTAAAGTCTCCTAAATATACCTCAAATTCTGCCGAGCTTAAATCTACCGTAAGCGATGGATCACCAATTTCTATAGGATCACCATTATTGTCTACTAAAGGCTGTTTATGATTTAAGGCATTTTGAGCAATTACGAAGCTTTCTCCTGGTTGTAAGGGGTAATCGGTTCCTGTACCAGGTATTTGCAATACATAATCTGCATACACGTAATCTGTGTTAGCTTTAATGCCCATGCTCATACCTATAGATTGACTCCAATCAAATTGACCAGTTGGTAGGGTGTAGGCTGCACTATTGGTTTTTGATCGCCCATATAATTGCGCAACATATAAACCGTCTGCATAAATTACTTCGTTAGAATTGTTATAAATTTCGATAAATTGATCTCTAAAAAGCGCTCCATTTTTGGTGTCTGAACCGGCGTAGTATATTTGCTTGACTACTAAATCTCCTATTCTAGCGGCGTCTAAAGTTAAATTAACCGAAAGTGTATTGGCGTTCACAACAACATTTTCTTGACTGGCATTAAATATAACCTCATTGCCGCTTGGAGCGTAACCAAAATTTTGCTCGAAAGCTTGCGCATCAAGCGTTAAACTAGCCGATACATTATAAGTACCAGGTAGTACCGCTTCAAAGCTAGCTAAACCGTTACTGCCCGATGTGGCTTTATATGCATCTCCTGTATTGGTATTGGTTAGAACTACCTCTCCTTGGTTTACAGGTTCTCCGTTAAAACGTTGATCGTCGTAATTTAAATAAACCGAAAAACTTTGGGTTTGTAGTCCGCTTCCTCCAAAATCATCATCATTTGAGCAAGCACTTAAGCCTAATAGCACTAAAAGTGCAAAACCGAATTGAATTAATCTCATTGTTATTGATTTTATATTTGTTATTGTTTAAAATTGATATTCTATTTTAGTTCCAAATGAAAGCTGTACTACATCTGGATTGGTACGCTTCACCAATTGACCATTTTCTATCACCAGCCGGGTTGGTTTTAGATCTAAGAAATTATTTACATAAAAACTAAAACGAAATCCGTTAAGGAAATCTTTAGAAATACGCAAATGGTAGTTGTGATATACCTCGGTTTGCGGCTGAACATAACCTGCGTCTGGTTTTATAATGTCACCAAATAAATTGGTATTGTTTTGTTCATTTGGTGCTATACTTACTTTATTTAACCAACTATCAATATAGGCATACGGGTAGAGCGACGCTCCTCGCTGATAATTATCAATTATTATATGTTCTGACCGAACGTTGATTAGCAAACCTATTTGTGGAATATGATAACTTAGGTTCCCTCCTAAATTAAGTTTCTCTCGGTTTACAATTCCACGTTTATATAACCCAAATTGAATCGGCGTAGATGCATCTGAAGATTTTACAAATCGGTCATTACCAGGAAAGTCTTGTGTGCGCACATAACTGGCTTGCAAACCAAAAGTTAACTGCTTAAACACCAAAGACGGAAAATTTAGAAATGTTTCTACCCCATAGTCTTCTGACTCAAAAACATTAGCGATTTGTGACTCAGTATAGTAATAGGGCCTATAACCTGTGATTTGCAATTCTGGGTTTTGCAAGTCGCTATCATCAATAGCTACTTCGGCTAAATCACGACGAACGGCGTACGACTGACTGGAGATTCCTTGAAAAAGTTTGTTATAAAAAGCGGTAATATTTAGCGTAGCAAATCCAAATTTATAATCGGCGCCTAACTCCGTTCTTAAACTACGCGAGGGTTTTACATTGGGGTTATCTTCGCGCTCTACAAAAGTTTGAATGGCACCAATATTATACACACCAGGATACCTAAAATCGGCTAAGACCACATCATAATACCTGTAACCGGTATAAATCTGATTCAGCGAAGGAGCTTTGGCTGTAAGACCAAAGCCAGCTCTTAATTTTACTTTGTTAAAAATCAAAGCCGAATTTACCCGTGGAGATAGACTTAAATATTCATTTTGTAGATTGGCTCGCAATCCCGCCGTGATTCGCAACGTTTTATTGGTATAAAAACGAGTGAAATCATCTTCTAAAAAAAAAGAAATTTGTGATTCGGCTTGAACTTGATCGGCATAATTATACGGTCTAAAAGCTGAAGAGCCAGAACCGGTCTGATTGGTAAACTGACTGATACTGGTTTTTGGTGAACCCAATCGACCTGCTCCTAAATTATCGCTTAATCGGTAATTAAAACCAGCCGAAAGATTATGGGTACTGTTTAAATTGCTAATAGACTTATAAACCAAACCTGCAGCATAAAACGATAACGGCTTACCCTCTACCTCTTTAACAGAAGTATAGCGTGGTGCGGTATAAACACCTTCATATACCCCTTCGCGTGTTCCAAAACCAACCAATTTACCTCCGTTATTTACCGCTTTACTTTCAAAACTATACTGCGAAGAAAAATTAAAATTAACATTGAAATCAAAATAATCTAGAAAAGCTTTAGGCTTAAAATGGTAGCTAAACCTATTGGTTAAGCGCCAATCTTTTTGCTCGTTCTTTACTTTCTTTTCATTGCGCTCCTCCTTGTCATAATTTACATCATCTAAATGAAACCCATATTGCAAGCTAAGCGAATTTTTGATGTTTTTCTCTTTATTGGCCCAACTCCACATCACTTGGCTATTCACTCTTCTATAATTGGTATAAGCTTCACGCGGATTTGCTTGTGCATCTAAGAAACTAGTCGAAACATTTAAGAAGCCTAATCTGCCAGGAAGCGTCAATCCTTTATTTATTCCATATTCTGTAGTACCTTCTCGCAAAGAAGCGTAGGCCAAATAAGGCGAACGCCCAGCTTTTTGATCAATTTTAATTAAACCCGAAGTAAGATCGCCATATTTAACCGAAGGAATCCCTTGTACCACTTCAATTTTTTCTATGTTCTGTGTAGCTATTTGCCTAAGATCTACTCCAAAATTAGCATTCGAAAAGGTGCCGTTAAATCTGGTTCCTGCACGGTTATCACCAAAGCCTAGATAATTAGCCGCAAAAGGAGAAGCCATATTGGCAGTATAACTCTGCATATTCTCATTATTGCTCAGGGGTATATCATCAACCACCACAGCAGTTCCAAAAGATTTATTGCCAAAACCATCATCTGAAACCGTATTGGGTCGCACCGTCCTAAAGGCAATAGGCTTAAATTCGTTTAAACTAAAATTGCTGATTTGCTGTCCTGGTAGCTGTTCTAAAACTTCATTAAGCGAGAAAGCTTGCACTTGATTTATGGCTTCCTCTTCAAAAAGAACCTCAGAAAAAGTATGGCCTTTGGTAGCTTTTACCACCACCTCATCTAAGCGCAAATTTTCATCGGTAAGAAAAATTTTGATGTCTTTTAGGCTGTTTTTAGTATTAAACCATCGAGTAACCGTCTTTTTTCCTAATAATTGAAATTGCAATTCTACCTTTTCTAATTCACCCACCCCAATACTAAAATTTCCTTTTTCATCGGTGAGCACCCAAGTATTAGTGGTTAAATTGATAACGTTTACATAAGGTAACTTCTCCAAGGTTTTAGCATCTTGCACAACACCTCTTAGTCTTTGTTGCGCTAAAATACTAATCGGTAAGAAAAAACACATTATTAATAACCGCAAGCCTGTAAATTTTACGTTTCTGGATGCAAAGCTAATTATTTATTTTTATTTAGATTTAAATTAAATAAGAAAATATGATTCAATATCAACAACCTATAGGTTGATAAGGTTCTAAAAATTATAACACCTACACCAATTTGATTTACAACATATTATGCTTTAAAAAATTATTTTTTAAAACTATAATTTATTTTGTTTAATGTTTTAACTTTTTATTTAAACAAAAATAAACTAAGTTTGATTAGCTTTGACAATAAGACTTAGGAGTTATGGAATATGTAAAAAACCAATTTAACATTAAAGATCTCGAGGCCCTTAGCGGAGTTAAGGCACATACCATAAGGATCTGGGAAAAAAGATACCACATTTTAAAGCCCGAACGTACCGATACCAACATAAGGGTTTACGACACTAAGGCCCTACAGCGCTTGTTGAATATTGCCTTCTTAAATGAAAATGGATATAAAATATCTAGAATTTCAAAACTGGATTGCGCTGAGATTGATAAGCTTACCCATGAAATTAGGACGGCCAATAATGCAGAGAATAGAGCCATAAAAGCTTTTTTTGTATCGATGTATAATTTTGATCAAAGCTTATTCCTTAACACCTACAATACACTACTTGAAAAAATGACTTTTCAAGAAATTTTTGAAGAAGTGTTTGTTCCAATGCTAAAGCAAATAGGTGATTTATGGCAAACTAATACGGTAAAACCAGCGCACGAGCATTTTATCTCGCATCTTATTAGACAAAAACTTTTTAGCAGTATCGAAAAATTGCAAATCGAGCCTGAATTTAATAAAGAAAAAGTCTTTATCTTATTCTTGCCCAATAATGAAATACATGATATTGGCCTGCTTTATCTACAGTATTCCTTGCTTAGCTTAGGTTATAAAGTAGTATATTTAGGTCACTCTATTCCATTAGAAGACTTGACCAGTTTTACAAGTCAAAATAAATCGGTCTATTTCGTCAGTGTTTTTACCATAAAACCTGAAAGCCCAGAAGCGTATCTAAAAGAATTTTATGATAAAATTTTGGCAAATGAAGATTCAGATCGTTATCAATTAGCCTTACTGGGTTTAAAAACCAAAGAATTAAATTTAGAAGATTTACCACCACAAATAAACATTTACGAAAACCCAACTAAACTTATACGCTCCATTTAATGAAGAAAAATATATCTATTATAGGATCAGGATTTGCCGGTTTGTCCGCAGCATGTTATTTAGCTAAAGCCGGACACAAGGTGAAGGTTTATGAAAAAAATGAAAGCATTGGTGGCAGGGCACGTCAATACAAAAAAGACGGTTTTACATTTGATATGGGACCAACATGGTACTGGATGCCTGATGTATTCGAGCGTTTTTTTGCTGATTTCGATAAACAACCCAGCGATTATTATGAGTTGATTAAACTAAGTCCGGCTTACAGTATTTATTTTGATCAAAATGAACGTATGATTATAGGGGATACACTCGATAAAATTTATGCAGAATTTGAACGTATAGAACCTGGAAGCTCCAAAAGTCTAGCTAAATTTGTTGAAGCAGCTCGTGATAATTACAGCATTGCAATCAAAGATTTGGTTTATAGACCAGGAATTTCACCTCTAGAATTAATCACTCCAGAAACAACCCTAAAGATAGGGCAATTTTTTAGCACTATTGCCCAAAAGGTGCGTAAACGATTTAAAAATCCGCAATTGATTCAGGCGTTAGAATTCCCAGTTTTATTCCTAGGAGCCAAGCCAAGTGACACCCCGGCTTTTTACAATTTTATGAATTATGCCGATCTAGGTCTAGGTACTTGGCACCCTAAAGGCGGAATGTTTGAAGTAATAAGAGGAATCGCCCAATTAGCTCAAGATTTAGGGGTTAGCATTCATACCCAGTCGAATATCAGTGAGATTAAGGTAAATAAAAAAGCTCAGGTAGAGGGACTAATATGCAATGAAAAGTTTATTCCATCAGACGTTGTTTTGAGTGGTGCCGATTATCATCACACCGAAAGCCTTCTCGATTTAAACTATCGCCAATACAGCGAAAAGTATTGGTCTAAAAAAACCTTTGCTCCCTCGTCCCTGCTCTTTTATGTAGGCTTCGATAAAAAATTAAAGAACGTAGATCATCATACCTTGTTTTTTGACGTAGATTTTAAAGCTCACGCTTACAGTATTTACGATAAGCCTAGTTGGCCAGAAGAACCGCTGTTTTATGCTAGTTTCCCTTCCAAAACCGATAAGGTGGCTGCTCCCGATGGTCAAGAAGCAGGTATTTTCTTAATTCCACTGGCACCGGGAATTGAGGACAATGAACAACTACGCGAATCTTATTTTGACAAAATTTTAAGTAGATTTGAAAAAATAACTCAACAAAAAGTTAAAAAAAATATTATATTTAAAAAAAGTTATTGCGTGAATGATTTTGTAAACGATTACAATTCCTATAAAGGGAACGCTTATGGGTTAGCCAATACTTTGCTGCAAACAGCATTTTTAAGGCCAAAACTTAAAAGTAGAAAAGTTAACGGACTTTATTTTACAGGACAACTAACCGTTCCCGGTCCAGGGGTGCCGCCCTCCTTAATATCAGGTAAATTAAGCGCAGAACTTATCGATAAAAAAAATTAACATGAAAGCATTATTCGATCTGGTTTCACATAAATGCAGTAAAGCTGTAACCGAGAGCTATAGCACCTCATTTTCTATGGCCACGAAATTACTGGCACCAAGTATTCGCCAAGATATTTATAATATTTACGGATTTGTTCGCTTTGCTGATGAAATCGTAGATTCTTTTCACGACTATGACAAAGCCTTTTTATTTGAGCGTTTTGAAAAAGATTTGCAAGATGCACTTGAACATAAAATCAGTTTAAATCCTATACTTAATGCTTTTCAAGAAACCGTAAATCGCTATAATATTCAGCCCGAGCTGTACCAAGCTTTTATGCGAAGTATGAAAATGGATCTCACTAAAAAACAATACCATACACATCAAGAGTACCTAGATTACATTTACGGCAGCGCAGATGTGGTGGGTTTAATGTGTTTAAAAGTTTTTGTAAAAGGCGACGAAAAAAAATACAATCAACTCAAAGATGATGCGATGCGTTTGGGCTCAGCTTTTCAAAAGGTAAACTTTTTAAGAGACCTAAAAGCCGATCACGAAGACCTCAATCGTACTTATTTTCCAGGAACTAATCTTAATGAGTTAGACGAAACGAGTAAACAAAAAATAATTCAAGAAATCGAAACCGATTTTGCCAACGGCTTACGCGGAATTGCAAAGCTTCCCGTCGAAGCTAAATTGGGCGTATACACCGCTTATATTTATTACTCGAAACTATTAAGTAAATTAAAAAATACACCATCTTTGCAAATCAAGGAAAAACGAATTCGTGTTTCTAATTATCAAAAATTTGGCTTAATGGCGCAATGTTATGTGTCTTACCGATTAAAATTAATTTAACTATGCAAGTATTTTATTGGATATTAGTATTTCTGGCTACATTTTTCTTTATGGAGTTTATGGCTTGGTTTACACATAAATATATTATGCACGGCTTTTTATGGAGTCTTCATAAAGATCACCATCAAAAAGATCACAGCCACTGGTGGGAACGCAACGATTTATTCTTTATTTTTTATGCTTTGGTTAGTATAGGTTGTTTCCTTTTGTGGCGATATGAGGACATATGGTTTGCACTGCCCATCGGTTTAGGTATTTTTGCCTATGGCCTAGCCTATTTTACCGTACACGATATTTTTATACATCAGCGTTTCAAAATGTTTCGCAATGCCAATAATTGGTATGCCAGAGGAATAAGACGTGCACATAAAATACATCATAAACACTTAGGTAAAGAAAAAGGCGAGAACTTTGGTATGCTTATCGTGCCTTTCAAATATTTTAAAAAGTAAACACCTTTAAGGCTTCAAAGGCTTATGCTTAATACCGGCTTTCATTATACAATTGTTGGTGCGGGATGCGCAGGACTCCAGTTGGCTATGGCTTTGGCCGAAAAAACCCAAGCAACAAATAAAAAAATAGCCTTAATCGATAAGCGTAGGCCCAGTAAAAACGATAAAACCTGGTCGTTTTGGGAGGCTGGTGCAGGGAAATGGGATAGCATTCTATCTTCTTCTTATTCATATGCTTTTTTTAAAGCGCCAAATACAGAGTTAAAGCTTAAACTGAATCCGTATACCTATAAAAGCCTTAAGGCTGCAGATTTTTATACTTACTCATTCGAGAAGTTAAAGGCCTACGCTCACGTAATTTTTATAGAGGAAGAAGTTGTTAGAATTCAAGAAAACAGAAAGGAAGCAATTGTCACCACCGCTTTGGGTAGTTATCGTTGCAGCCATGTATTTGATAGTAGAATTCCAGCGGCTTTCTATAACCAAAACCGCTACCTAAAAATTCAGCAGCATTTTAAAGGAATAAGAGTTAAAACAAAAAATCCTGTTTTTAACACCCAAGCTTTTACAATGATGGACTATCGCTTTTCTTATCCTGATAGTACTAGCTTTATGTATGTATTGCCTTATAGCCCAAATGAAGCTTTAATCGAATTTACCTTCTTTAGTCCGTTTACGGTAAAAGAAAGTGTTTATGATCAATACAATAAAAACTACCTTAAAAATTATTTAAACACAACAGATTTTGAAATTCTAGAAACCGAAACGGGCAATATTCCAATGAGTAATTACCCTTTTCATAAACACCACACCAACCGCATCACCAAAATCGGCACCGGAGGGGGTTGGGTGAAACCCTCTAGTGGTTATTCTTTTAAAAATACCGAAAAAAAAGTCAAACAAATAATCAAAAACATCGAGGAAGATAGACTTACTTCTTATGGTCTTTACAGTAAAAAATATAACTTTTACGATACTATATTTCTAAAGGTTTTACAGGATAACAACCATTTGGGACCTTGGCTATTCACAAAGTTTTATTCAAAAAACTCTGTACCCACAATGTTTCGATTTTTAGATGAAGAAAGTCGATTTAAAGAGGAGTTTAAAATTATGCGAAGTCTTTTTAGCTGGGCATTCATCAAAGCTTTTTTTCAAACTCGTTTTTGATTATTGAGCGAGTAATCGGTCGAGAATACCTTTGGTTTTATCGCTGTTCCAACTTGCTGCCCCAGTTTTTTCTAGCACGATCTTACCCAATTTATCAATAAAAAAAGTTGTTGGTAAAGCATTGCTTTGTAAACTAGTAGGAGGCTGACTTTGCGGATAATATACCGGCATACTATAATTGTGTTTATTCAAAAAAGCATCAACCTTACTCGCATCATCTTGAGTGATAAAATAAAAACGCACCCGGTCTTTATAGGCCGTATACAAGTTTTCAAAATCGGGCATTTCGGCCACGCAAGGCGGGCACCAAGTAGCCCAGTAGTTTAAAACGATAACCTCTCCTTCAACCTCTTTCAAGTTATGCATTTGTCCTTTAGCATCCCGCAAGGCCCAAGAATAAGATTCTAAACGCTTTTGGTCAGCAGCATCTTTCATACTCGGACTAAAAGAAATAATTCGGTTTACCGTAACCATAATAGGCATTCGAGTTTGCGGAATGATTAATAAAATCAAGAACAACCCAAATAAAATACTACTCCAGTGCTTTTTAAGAAACTTCATTTTTAGGTTTAGTCGATTATATACCTTAAAACTAACAAAAAAGCCCCTGAAATCAGAGGCTTTTTTAGTTATTTAAATAGAATTTCTGGCTTAAGCATTCATCTTTTTAATCAAGTTAAGCGCAGAACCTTCTTTATACCATTCGATTTGATTCTCGTTGTAAGTATGATTTGCTTTAATCACATCTTTAGAACCATCGGCGTGTACCACTTCAATGGTTAACGGCTTGCCTGGTGCAAACGATTCTAAATCTATAAAGTTAAAAGTATCATCTTCCTGAATTAAATCATAATCGGTTTCATTGGCAAAAGTGATTCCTAACATACCTTGTTTTTTCAAGTTGGTTTCGTGAATACGAGCAAAAGATTTTACCAATACTACATATACACCAAGATGTCTAGGCTCCATTGCTGCGTGTTCACGTGAAGAACCCTCACCGTAGTTATGGTCTCCTACTACAACGGTAGGAATACCTGCAGCTTTGTATTCACGTTGAGTATCGGGAACACCACCATACTCACCCGTTAATTGACTTTTAACAAAGTTCGTTTTCATGTTAAAGGCATTCACAGCACCAATCAAACAGTTGTTTGAGATGTTATCAAGATGCCCTCTAAAACGCAACCAAGGTCCGGCCATAGAGATGTGGTCTGTAGTACACTTCCCGTGTGCTTTAATTAACAATTTAGCACCGGTGATATTTTTGCCATCCCAAGGCTCAAATGGTGTTAACAATTGTAAACGCTCAGATGTTGGCGATACTTTAACTTCTACCGAGCTACCGTCTTTACGAGGTGCCACATAACCAGGGTCTTCTACATCAAATCCTTTAGGAGGAAGCTCTAAACCTTTTGGCTCTTCTAGCATCACTTCTTCTCCATTTTCATTGATTAATTTATCGCGGGTAGGGTCAAAATCTAATCTTCCAGAAATTGCAATGGCCGCTACCATTTCTGGCGAACCTACAAATGCGTGGGTATTAGGGTTTCCATCGGCACGTTTTGAGAAGTTACGGTTAAACGAGTGCACAATGGTATTTTTCTCTTCGCCTTTACGGTCGCTTCTATCCCACTGTCCAATACAAGGTCCGCAAGCATTGGTAAAGATGGTTGCATCTAAATCTTCAAAAATTTGAAGCAATCCATCGCGCTCGGCCGTATAACGAATTTGCTCTGATCCTGGGTTGATTCCAAAATCTGATTTTGCTTTTATGTTTTTATCTACCGCTTGTTTAGCAATCGAAGCGGCTCGAGTAAGATCTTCATAAGAAGAGTTGGTACAAGAACCGATAAGACCCCAATCTACTTGAATAGGCCAACCATTCTTTTGTGCTTTCTCGCTCATTTCTGAGATAGGAGTGGCTAAATCTGGAGTAAATGGCCCGTTTAAATGCGGCTTAAGCGTTGACAAATCAATCTCGATAACTTCATCAAAGTATTGCTCTGGGTTCGCGTAAACTTCGTCATCTCCCGTCAAGTACTCACGTACTTCATTCGCAGCATCGGCCACGTCATCACGATTGGTCGCGCGTAAGAAACGCTCCATAGAGTCATCATAACCAAAGGTCGAAGTAGTTGCTCCCACTTCGGCTCCCATATTACAAATGGTTCCTTTTCCTGTACAAGACATCGCCTTAGCTCCTGGACCAAAATATTCTATAATCGCACCAGTACCTCCTTTTACGGTTAATATACCGGCTACTTTTAAAATTACATCTTTAGAGGCCGTCCATCCGTTTAATTCACCGGTTAACTTCACCCCGATTAATTTAGGGAATTTCAACTCCCAAGGCATTCCCGCCATTACATCAACAGCATCTGCACCTCCAACACCAATAGCTACCATTCCTAGTCCACCAGCATTTACCGTGTGTGAATCGGTACCAATCATCATTCCACCAGGAAAAGCATAATTCTCTAATACCACTTGGTGTATAATACCAGCTCCTGGTTTCCAGAAACCTATACCGTATTTATTTGAAACCGACTCTAAGAAATCAAAAACCTCATTACTGGTTTCATTGGCACGTTTTAAATCTTTTGCTGCTCCCTGTTTAGCTTGAATTAAGTGATCACAGTGCACCGTAGTAGGCACCTCTACCTTCTTTTTACCCGCTTGCATAAACTGCAATAAAGCCATTTGTGCCGTTGCATCTTGACAAGCAATACGGTCTGGCGCAAAGTTTACATAATCGGTTGCTCGCTTATAAGCCGTTGTAGGCTCTCCATCCCAAAGATGGGCGTAAAGTATTTTTTCTGAAAGCGTTAAGGGTTTACCCACAATCTCACGCGCTTTGTCTACACGCTCTGCGATTTGGTTGTAAACCTTTTTAATCATATCAATATCGTATGCCATAGGTTTAATTGTTTTAAAGTGCTGCGAAAATAAGCAATTCCTATCAAATTAAAAAATAACTAGGCTTTTTAGCTTTTCTCAGAAAAATAAGCAACAAAATCAAGAAAACCTTACTTAAAACGAGTCTAAATAAGGTTTTTTACTTAAAATTAATCAGTATGAAAATTTTAATCTACAATCTTACGATTCTATTAAAAATAAGGATAAAAACTTAACATAAAATCAATTTGTGGTACTTACAGTATTTCAGCGATAATGCGTTCTTCGGTAAATCCCTCTGCTTCAGCTTTGTAATTTTTAATGATTCTATGTCGCAAAATTCCGGTGGCAACCGCTTTAACGTCGGCTATATCGGGCGAAAATTTGCTTTTACTTGCGGCATGGGTTTTCGCCGCTAGAATTAAATTTTGTGAGGCACGTGGACCAGCTCCCCAGTCTACATACTCCTTCACTAAATCGGGTGCAAATTCTCCCGCGGGTCGGGTTTTACCTACCAGTTTTACCGCATACTCTACCACATTGTCGGCAACTGGCATCTGCCTTATAAGATTTTGTAACGAAGCGATTTCATCGGCAGTAAACAGCGCTTTGATACTTTCTTTACGGATATTAGTCGTATTCTTTACCACATTTACTTCTTCTTCATAGCTGGGATATTCTAACAATATAGAAAACATAAACCGGTCTAACTGAGCTTCTGGTAAAGGGTATGTTCCCTCTTGTTCTATAGGGTTTTGGGTAGCCAAAACAAAATAAGGTAAGGGTAAGGCATAACTTTTACCGGCCACAGTAACATGCTTTTCTTGCATAGCTTCAAGTAAAGCAGCTTGGGTTTTAGGTGGGGTACGATTGATCTCATCTGCCAAAACAATATTGGCAAATACCGGCCCTTTGATAAATTTAAATTGACGTTTTTCATCTAATAACTCTGCACCTATAATATCACTCGGCATTAAATCGGGTGTAAACTGTACCCGTTTAAAATCGAGTCCCAAAGCTTGCGAAATGGTTTGTACCATTAGGGTTTTTGCCAATCCAGGCACACCGATTAACAAAGCGTGACCTCCAGAAAAAACCGACCATAATATTTGATCAACAACTTTCTCTTGACCTACGATTACCTTGGCGATTTCAGCTTTTAATTCTTGGTATTTAGCTACAAACTGTTCTAGTTTTTGAACTTCTGTCATATTTTATTGCTTTAACCAGTTACTTTTAAAATCGCATTGCTTGTAGTCATCGCTAATTTTGATATAGGTATCCATAATCTTTTCACGCTGCCATTTCTCAATCGATTTCAATTGTTTTTCGCGCAAGGCAAGCTCCTTAATTTTGGTGTAGTCTTGAGCATAATTTGCCAAGTGCTCTTCATGCTTTTTATTAACCGTTACCAGTTTAAAGAATTTGGTTCCGGTTCTTGTTTGATCCATTAAAACAGAAGAAACTTCTCCTTCTTCTAAGTTGTTTACTTGATCGTAAATAAGCGGATCGATATCGGTCAATTCAAAACGGGTATCGCCCGATTTCGGATTGATTAATTTCCCTCCATCTCCTTTGGTTTCTTTTTCTTCAGAATACAAACGTGCCGCCTCGTCAAAAGTAATTTCATTATTTACAATTTGCGTACGAATACTATCAATTTTCTTGCGTGCCGCTTGTACGGTTTCTTCGGTTACCTGTGGTATTAAGATAATATGTCGAATATCCAACACCTTTCCTTTAATTTTATCTAACTGTACAATATGGTAGCCAAACTCGGTTTTGAACGGCTTACTTACTTCGCCTTCTTGCAAACTAAATGCCACTTGCTTAAAATCTTTGTCTAAAGGGTCATTCCTCGTAATACTCATTTGCCCTCCACGCACGCTGGTTCCGTCTTGAGAATACAATACAGCCTTGGTTGAAAAACTAGCTCCGTTTTCTACAATATCGGTACGCATTTCATTTAAACGATCAATTACCTTTTGCTTTTCGCTTTGGGGTACTTCGGGTTTAATTACCAAGTGTGCAATTTCTACCTCATCGCCAAACAAAGGGCGTTCATCTTCAGGAATAGAGTTAAAAAAGCTACGCACTTCTTCGGGAGTTACCTCCATCTCGCCAACAATTTTATCTTGCATACGGCTACTTAAAGTACGTTCTTTATTGATTTTAAAAAGTTCTTCGCGTAAATCGGCCTCGGAATCTTTGCGATAAAAAGCCAATACTTTCTCAATATCACCCACTTGCGCCATCATACGGTCTAACTGCTGATCGATCATCGCGTTAATTTCATCGGCGCTTACAACAATAGTACTGTCTAGCTGGGCGTGATGCGCATAGAGCTTATTCTCCATTAATCGCCCCACCAATTGGCAGTCGTTAATCTGGCTCATATCCATACCTTGGGTTTTAGCATCGGCCTTCATTTTTAAAATATCACTCTCTAAAATCAAGTAATCTCCCACTACAGCAGCAATTCCATCCGCTTTAAAGCGCTGAAAGGTTTTCACCGAATCGGCTTGCTGAGCGAGCAACAATTGCTCTTCTTCGCCGGTGATTACCAAAGTACTGTCTTGTGGTGTGGTTTGTGCCCAAGCAGTGGCCAGAAGACCTAAACAAAACACCATGCTACTAATAAAACTCTTCAAATTTTCTATTTTTAATTGCATTATCTATAATTTCTTTTTCTAATTCATCGGCCAGTTTCAACTTGCGTCTGTTGATTAAAATTTGTTTAATCGTCGGCTCCACATACTCTACCGGAGCCAATTCATTCCGGGCTTTAAAGTCTTTTATTTTCACTAAAAAGACGCTGCTCGAGTCTTCAAGTTGCAAAAGCTTGCCTTGATTTTCTTTTACCTTTTGCTCGTCGAGCAAAGGTACATCTTTTATCACATCTGCTAAGTTATACCAAGTAGAATCATTAAATCTAAATTTTAAATAAGTGAAGGCCTGATCTTGAATATCTATTTGATCATCAAGATTAAACCGATCAAAATTCTTTTTCAATTCTTTAGTGTTGTTAAAATCCAACGGAATTTGAATATAACGCAAGCGCACTAAATTCTGATTGAGCTTAAAGTTCTCCTTATTCTCTTGGTAATAATCACGAATGGCTGATTCGCTTACCGTAGTATCTATACGTTGCCCTATGAGCATACTTTTATAAGCTTCACTATATAGATTTATTTTATACTGCTCTACCAATCGGTTAAACTCTTGTTGTTTTTCTTGAGGTAGATTAATCTTCGCATGGTGCAGCAACAATTGCTCAGTCGCCCAATCTTTTACATAATTGCGCAAAAAAATTACACTATCCTCTCCGGTTAATTGCTTAGGCATTAAATCCAATACTTGCTTTTCATACAAGTAATTGTCATATACCTTGGCCAGTGGCGCCTTTGATTCTGTAGGAACCAAAAGATCACACTGCACCAAAAATAGCGACAGTAAGCCAAGCGAGCTTAAGCGGATTTTATTTAAGTTCTTCTTGTAATTTTTCAAAAACCGACTGATTAATGGTTATATTATTTTCGGCGCGCAACTGGGCAATCCAATTTTCTTCCAACTGGCGCTGGTACGCATTAGCTACTTCTCCTCTAATTTCGGCCAAAGGCGGTATACCGGCCGGCTTCACCTCTTCTATCCATAACCAAACATATTGCCCGTTATGTTTATAAATTTTACTACTGCCTTGTTCTGGTTTCAACTTAGCAGGTATTTGCTCATCATTAAGCGAGTAGCGACCCTGATCAAATAAAAGATTTTGCGCTCTAAAACGCTGCCTTAAAGCCGAGGCATCTTTTGGATTTTTCGACCAAGCTTTACGTAAATTTCTTAGTGTTTTCTTATCTGTGCCAGAGGCTATGGTTGCTTTAAATTGCGCTGGTTTTTTAAAATCTTTTGCATGTTGTTCATAAAACTGTTGTAAACCAAGCGAATCCTTATTGCTTGCCTCCCATACTTTCTGCTGCATCAAATCAAACAAAAGCAAACCGTTTTTGTACTCTTCTATAATACCAGCATACTCTTTATTATACTCATCTAAATGTTCTTTATAATAGCGTTTCTTTTCAAGCTTAATGTAGTTTTTAAGCAATTGTTTTACCCATTGGTTTTTAACAAATTCATTTCGCGGCGTTTTCACTTGGTTAATCACTAAGTAGCTAAAGAAATTCGCGTAGGTTTTGGTTTCTTTAGGAAATTTAACCACAAAATCTTCGGGTAGTTTTTCGCTTAAAGCGGATTTGTCTTTAGTAGTAAAAAAATCTTCATCAATAAAATTCATAAAGAAAGTTAAGGCTTCAGGGTTCTCTTCTACCTCAATAGTCGAATCAATTTTTTTAATGATATCGGCATCTATCATCTGTGCGCGTACATCTTGTTGCACTTGTCTTGCCAATTGATCTTTCATATCGCTATACGGCAGTAAATCTTGCTTAAAAATAAGCTTAATCAAGTGCCAACCAAATTCGGTATTTACCGGATCAGAAATAGGATTTTCTTCGCTCAAAGCAAAGGCAGCCTCTTCAAACTTAGCGCTCATCAAACTAGCTTTTTCAAAGGCTTTTAATTCTCCACCATTTGCAGCGGTATTGGTATCTTCGCTGTATTGTTTAGCCATATCGGCAAAACTTGCCCCTTGTTTAATACGATCGGCAATGGCTTTAATCTTTTCTTCGGCATCTTGCCCTCCTTCTTTATCGGTAAGCATAATGTGAGCCACTTTTACACGTCCGCCAGCCTCGCGTTTTCCCGTTACATGAATCAGGTGATAACCAAATCGGGTTTTTACCGGATCAGATACTTCCCCTACAGGCGTAGCATAGGCAGCCGTCTCAAAAGGGTAAATCATTTTAAAGGGTCCAAACCATCCTAGCCGACCTTGGTTCTCGCTCACACTAGGATCATCTGAATATTTCAAAGCCGCCGCTTGAAAACTCATCCCCTCGTCTATTTCTTTCTTTATAGCCGTGACACGTTGAAAAACTTTCAGTGAGTCTTTTGCGGTGGCATCTTTTGGCCATTGCAATAAAATATGAGATGCTTCAAGCACGTGCTGCTTACGCTTGTACGCCTCCTTTACCAACTCTTCTGTAGCGGTGGTATTGCGCATAAACTTATCGGCCAATTGCATGCGATAAATATCAAACTCCGCTCGATGACTTTGCAAAGTATCTAATTGCAGTGCATAGGCTTCTTTTAGTTTCAGCTTATAATCAATAAATAAATCTAAGTAAGATTGCGCATCCCGATCTTCTGGATCCAGCAAATCGAGGTTTTTAGAGAACACCCGTTTAAACTCTTCGGCCATTACCGGCTCATCGTTAATTTTAAGTAAAACTTGTTCTTGATCTTGAGCCCAAAGCAAACTGCCAAAGCTTAAAAAACAAAATAAAACGATTTTTTTCATGATTTCTTTATTAATTCGCCCAAAAATAACAATTCTAGAGCGTTAAACAAGCATAAATAAAACGCATAAAATAGAAAATTGATATCTTAGCTACCGAAAAAATTTTAGCCCATCGATTATGAAATACAAAATTGAAATAAAGGTAGCGGTTCCTCGCCACATTTTTATCGAAAAAATGGATTCGATTGAAAATTTAAAACACTGGCAAGAAGGACTGTTAGAGGCTAGTCCGATTACCGATATTCAAGGCGAAGCGGGCAGTAAAATGAAACTGCGATACAAAATGAATAATCGCGAAATTGAAATGGTAGAAAAAATCATCAGTATCAATCTTCCCGAATCCATGACTGCCGAATACACCACCCGAGGGGTTAAAAACATTCAACACAATACATTTATCGATAATGCCGATGGCACCACTACTTGGGTAGCCGAAAACGAATTTATTTTTTCGAGTTTAGCATTAAAAGTCATGGGATTTTTGATGCCCAAAGCTTTTAAAAAGCAAAGCTATAAATACATGGAAGCTTTTAAAAATTTTGCCGAAAACGGCAGCAGTTTAGTAGAAAGAGCATGAGAAACTTAGAACTAATTTGGGACTTCCGCGGTCCTGATGCCGAAAAAACTGCACAGCACCACCTGGTTCATCTAAAAGAGTACAACCAACGAGAAAATTTAGGGCTAAGTGTTTTTAAACAAGTACAAATCAATCCTATGCATTGGGAAACTTATTTGGTTTGCCCTGAGTCATTAATGATTCGTTTGCGCGACGCACTGAAACCTCACCGAGCAAGGCTACATCAAGCATAATTAGCATTCACTACTTTTTGGAGATTGAAGCAATTAAGCTAAAATTTATAAAAGCCTCGCTTTTAGCATCACCAATAAAAAAAATCCCTTGCGGTACTAAGGCAAGGGATTTTTATTTTATTAACAATAGGCTTTCTCCTAGCTGGTGAGATACATTTTTCTACGCGCATACAAATCATAAAAAGCATCATCGCGTAAGCTATCGATAAACAAAATACTCTCTCCAGTACTCTTCATTTCTGGCCCTAGTTGTTTGTTTACATTTGGGAATTTGTTAAAAGAAAACACCGGCTGCTTGATGGCATAACCTTCAAGTTGAGGGTTGAAATCAAAATCGGTGACTTTCTTCTCTCCCAACATTACTTTTGTAGCATAATTCACATAAGGTTCGCCGTAAGCTTTTGCGATAAATGGCACAGTTCTCGAAGCACGTGGATTGGCTTCAATTATATACACCTCATCGTCTTTTATAGCAAATTGAACATTGATTAAACCAACCGTTTTAAGCGCAAGGGCAATTTTCTTGGTGTGGTCTTTTATCTTTTGAATAACCAAATCGCCTAAGTTAAAAGGAGGTAGCAGCGCATTTGAATCTCCGCTGTGAATACCACAAGGCTCAATATGCTCCATAATCCCAATGATATACACATTTTCGCCATCGCAAATAGCATCCGCTTCAGCTTCTATTGCACCATCTAAATAATGGTCGAGCAAAAGTTTATTATTGGGTATGCTACGCAATAAATCTACTACGTGCTGCTCTAATTGTTGTTTGTTAATGACAATCTTCATTCCTTGACCTCCCAGTACATACGAAGGACGCACTAAAATAGGGAAATTCAATTCATCGGCTAAAGCCAAAGCTTCATCGGCTGTTTCGGCTGTACCAAACTCAGGATAAGGAATGTTGTTCTCTTGTAATAATTTAGAAAAACTACCACGGTCTTCGGCCAAATCTAGGGCTTCATAACTGGTTCCCATAATTTTAATACCGTATCGGTTCAGTTTCTCGGCTAGTTTTAAAGCCGTTTGCCCGCCCAACTGTACAATAACCCCTTCGGGTTTCTCGTGACGAATAATATCATAAATATGCTCCCAGAATACCGGCTCAAAGTACAGCTTATCTGCCGTATCAAAATCGGTCGAAACCGTCTCTGGGTTACAATTAATCATAATGGTTTCATAACCGCATTCGGCTGCAGCCATCACCCCGTGTACACAGCAATAATCAAACTCGATTCCTTGTCCTATTCGGTTAGGTCCCGAACCAAGCACTATAATTTTTTTCTTATCGCTCACCTCACTCTCGTTGTGGCTGTATTGTTTACCGTCTGCCGTTTCAACTACATCCTCAAAAGTAGAGTAGTAATAAGGTGTTTTGGCAACAAACTCAGCCGCACAAGTATCAACCAGTTTGTATACGCGTTTGATATTTAGCTCTTCTCGTTTTTTATAAACTTCGCTTTCTAAGCAATTTAGCATATGGGCAATTTGACGGTCTCCATAGCCTTTTTGCTTAGCCTCGAGCAAAATTTCTTTGTCGATGTTTTCTATAGTATAATTACTAGCGATTTCTTTTTCTAGATGATATAGCTCTTCATATTGCTTTAAGAACCACATATCTATTTTGGTGATTTCGTGAATTCTACTCAGCGGAATACCCAATTGTATCGCATCATAAATGACAAACACGCGATCCCAGCTTGGGTTGGCCAATTTTTGTACAATGGTCTCGTAATCGTTAAGTCCTTTACCGTCTGCTCCCAAACCGTTACGCTTGATCTCTAACGACTGGGTTGCTTTATGCAGCGCCTCTTGAAAAGAACGCCCGATACCCATTACCTCACCTACCGATTTCATTTGTGGTCCTAACAAGCGGTTAGAGCCTTCAAACTTATCAAAATTCCAGCGGGGTATTTTTACAATAACATAATCTAAGCTAGGCTCAAATAATGCCGATGTAGTTTTGGTAATTTGATTATCCAACTCGTCTAAGGTATAACCCAAAGCCAACTTGGCGGCTATTTTTGCAATAGGGTAACCGGTTGCTTTTGACGCTAAAGCGGATGAACGCGAAACCCTCGGATTGATTTCAATGGCGATGATATCTTCTTTTTCATCTGGACTCACGGCAAATTGTACGTTACAACCGCCGGCAAAGTCACCTATATTGCGCATCATCTTTATAGCCATATCGCGCATACGCTGAAAAGTTTTATCGCTCAACGTCATAGCAGGGGCTACGGTAATAGAGTCTCCGGTATGAATTCCCATCGGATCCATATTTTCTACGGTACAAATAATCACTACGTTGTTGTTTTTATCGCGTAGTAATTCTAATTCATACTCTTTCCAACCCTGTAAAGCTTTATCAATAAGCACTTCGTGAATAGGTGAAACTTCGAGTCCGTGGGCTAAAGCCTGCTCAAATTCTTCTTTGGTTTCAACAAATGCGGCACCAGCTCCTCCTAGAGTAAAAGAAGCTCGAATTAAAAGCGGCAAGCCAAATTCTTGGGCAATTTCTTTCCCCTCTAACATCGATTTAGCCGTTTTGGCAGGTGCTACAGGTATATCGATACGTGACATCAACTGCTTAAACTCTTCTCGATCTTCGGTTATGTTGATCGCAGCGATATCTACACCGATTATTTTCACATCAAAATCTTTCCAAATACCCTTTTCATCTGCTTCAATACACAAATTCAAGGCCGTTTGTCCTCCCATTGTGGGCAATACCGCATCAATCTGCGGATGTTCTTTTAGGATTTCAATCAGCGATTTGGTGGTAAGCGGCTTAAGGTATACATGATCGGCCATAGTGGGGTCGGTCATAATGGTAGCCGGATTAGAGTTTATCAAGATGGTTTCAATTCCATCTTCGCGCAAAGAGCGCAGCGATTGGCTACCAGAATAATCAAATTCACAGGCTTGCCCAATTACAATAGGACCAGAACCTATAATTAATATACTTTTTAAATCTTTATTTTTTGGCATAACGCTAGCAGTTATAGATGTTTAAATTTAAGTAGATTCTAGATATAAAAAAAGGCGTTACCACCGGTAACACCTTTAAAAAATTTTGATAACACAATCATTATTAGTGCTTATGTCTATTTTCTGAAGAAACAGAAAGTTTCTTTCTACCTTTAGCTCTTCTTCTTGCAAGCACTTTGCGACCGTTAACACTGGCCATACGCTCTCTAAAGCCGTGCTTATTTTTTCTTTTTCTTTTCGAGGGTTGAAACGTTCTTTTCATCTTAAAATATCTTTAATCTTCTGTTGAAATCTTAATTCTAAAAATATAAAAGCCTTGCTGCTTTTAAACTGCGGGCAAATATACAACAAGTTTTTAGTCTCACAAATGGAATATTAATTTTTTTCGGGTTTTTTTATATCCCAGTAAGAGGCTTTTCAGGGCCTGGGCAAAGTAACAAATAAATACTTGATTTTAGGTACTTTAAATCTCAAGTTTTTATACCAATTAAAGATCAGGTTTAACCTATTAATAAATTTAGCATCTATTCACACGGGTCTAGCCTTCGATCACAGCTATGAGCATTCATTTTTTTTCTTACCTTTGCGGACATTAAAAAAAACAAATTATGTTTAATAAGAACCTTAAACTGGTTTTAGCTGGGGCCATTTTTGCCTTTGCGATTTATCAATTTATAGAAGGCCAAATTGGAAACGGTATTTTTCTAATCTTGCTCGCCTCAATTTTTGTTTTCCTTTATTTTAAAAATGAATTGATTCTACTGGCTTTTTTACGCCTGCGTAAACAAGACTTTGACGGAGCTAAAAAATGGCTTGATAAAATTAAAAACCCTGAATCGGCATTGGTGCAAAAACAACAGGGGTATTACTGGTACCTACACGGTTTAATGGTATCGCAAAAAAATATGACCAAAGCCGAAAAATATTTTAAACGCGCCATTAAACTAGGGCTATCGATGAGCCAAGACCTAGCCATGGCTAAATTAAACCTTGCCGGAATTGCCATGACCAAAAGACGTAAACGCGAGGCACAAATCTTATTAAAAGAGGCTAAAAGCTTAGATAAACATAATATGCTTGCCGATCAAATCAAAATGATGAAACAGCAAATGAAGCGAATATAAAAATCAGGTATCATATCATTAACACAAATGCGTAAAATTTATTTTTTACGCATTTTTTTTATATATTTATTGAAGATTAATTCGGTGAATATGCAAAAACTTTTACTATTACTCATTTTACTACCTTTTTTTTCTTGGAGTCAAGACACCAAGCAGAAGGAGGTGTTGTTTTCTGATGCTGTAGGCAAGCATATAAAAACCTACAAAAAGAAAGCCCGTAAGGCTTATCGACATAAAGATTATGAACGCGCACAAATTTTATTCGATTCTTTGGTGAATCACCAGTTGCGCGGTACCTATCTCGATAATTTCAAGGTTTCTTGTGTGCGCACTGGTAAAACCTACTTTAACGATTTTAAAAAACCTATGTATCTCATGACTTATGCTTCTTGGTGTGTGGCGAGCAAGGGTGAAGTGCAATCGTTAAATACCTTAGCAAAAAAATATAAAAAAGAAATTGACTTTGTAGTCTTGTTTTGGGACAAACGTAAACAAGCCCGTAGGGTTAGTCGTAAATATAATCGCTTTGTGCATGTATTGTATGTAGATGAACTCAGCAACCGTGAGGCGCATTTGGTAAAAACTATGAAACATTCCTTAGGTCTTCCTACTACTTTTTACATCAGTCAAGATAAAGAGATTTTAGGTATTGAACACCTGCCTAAACCTCACATAGAACAAGACATAAAAAATGCAGTACAATTCAATGCTCAGCAATTTAAAAAAGGAGTACAGGTACTATTGGCTAGTCCTTAAGCTTACAGTAAAGGAGCCCATAGCCTAGAGAAAGATTCTTTTATTTTTTCCTTTAAGGGTCGTTCTATCCAGGGCTCTAGCAACACTTCTTCGCAATCTTGTTTATCTTTTTCAAAATGCCCTTGCATTTTCTGTGTAAAGTCTTCGTTGTAAATCAAGGCATTGATTTCAAAATTGATTTCAAAACTGCGGTAATCAAAATTAGAGGTACCTACACTGCATAACTGACCGTCAATGAGCATCGTCTTAGCATGCAGCATGCCTTTGCAATAATGAAATATACGAATACCTGAAGCCAGTACTTCTCTAAAATAAGAATGCGTCGCATACTTCGCAGCCCAAGAATCTCCGTCACGCGGACACATAAGCTGAATATCAACCCCACGTGCAGCTGCGGTTTTTAGGGCGACCAGCATAGGCTCATTAGGAATAAAATAGGGCGTGGTGATTAAAATACTTTCTCGTGCCTGATTGATTGCCGTAAACAAGGCACGCATTATGTGTGGACTGTCGGAATCTGGGCCGCTGGCAACGATTTGCATAGCCACCTCGCCACAGTCTTTTATTTTAGGAAAATAATCTTCAGCTATATTTATTTCTTTTGAACCGGTTACAAAATTCCAATTCAATAAAAAATGAGTGTGTAAAGATTTGACCACATTCCCTTCTAAGCGTAAGTGAATATCGCGCCAAAAAGAATCGTTTAAGCTATTTACATACTCATCACTCACGTTTATGCCTCCTACAAACCCGATGCTCCCATCAATCACGCACAGTTTGCGGTGATCACGATAGTTTAGTTTACGCGTAAGATTAGGAAACCATACGGGCATAAACGGATAAATTTCTACACCCGCCTCCTCTAACCTCTGCTTATCACGACTTGCTAATTGACTACCTACATAATCATAAATTACCTTTACAGCAACTCCCTCTTGAGCGCGTTCACAAAGCAAATCAAGCAATTGTTTACCGATTTTACCCTGACCAAAAATATAATATTCTAAGTGGATAAAGCGCTGGGCTTTTCTTATAGCATCAAAAAGCGCCTTAAATTTCTCATCTCCATTATTCAGTAAAAGCACATCATTACCAAAAGTCAACGGCTTACGTTGGGTGTTTTGCACCAAACCTGCTACAGCTGAGTACTGCTCAAGAAAAGCCTCCTCGTACTTTTTAAGCGACTCCTCATCTGCCAACAGTTTTTTCTCCCACTTCTTGATGATTTTATGATTAAGCACCCCTTGGCGTTTAAACATTTTATCTTTGCGGTATTCCTGACCAAAAAATAAATAGACCAACAAGCCTACAAAAGGAAAAAGCAACAAACCTAAAACATAAGAAAGCGTAGAAACCGGATTCCCATTGTTGCGAATCACAAAAAAGGCTGTTCCTATAGCCAATAAGTAATTCAGGATCAATAGGCTTATGAGCCAATTGTTGCTTATGAAGTCTATCATTCGGGTTGGTAGGTATACACCTCATCAAGAGGAATTTCCAATTCATAAGCCTTACGCGAGGCATTGTCTAAATGCGCTTCGCGCAACCAAGGATTATGAATTTTTAAAATCTTATAATTAATATCCATTTTCTTAGCAAAACGGGCAAAGTTGGTTACCGGTGTATCTATCACCACAGTTCTGGTGGGCACCGGACTATACAAATCTTCTTTATTAAAGTGGAAACCATAGGCTTTTGGCTGACTAAAAATCGTTTTAATTGCCAATATACGGAACACGTATCTACCGGTTTCTATATTCAACAACAGGTCGTAATAATCATTTACCTCTTGGCGATCTTGCTGTTTACGAATCCCGTAATTTCCTGCATTATAAGCAGCGGCAGCAAGGGTCCAACTTCCCAACTCTTCTTTGGCTTTTTTCAAATAAGCACAAGCCACTTCGGTCGATTTGGCGATATGGTAGCGTTCATCGATATTGTCATTGATTTCTAAACCGTACTCCCGTCCGGTGGTTTTCATTATTTGCCAAAAACCTGTAGCACCTGCAGGCGACACCACTGGCATTAAGCCACTTTCGGCAACCGCCAAGTATTTAAAATCATCGGGGACACCATGTTTAGCTAAAATCGGTTCAATAATAGGAAAGTACTTGTTCATGCGTTTGAGTAACAACAAGCCATTTGACTGCCAATAGGTATTCACCAACATTTCTCGATCGAGTCGCTCCCGAATATCCGGATTATCTAAAGGCACCGCCTCCCCGGCAAAATTAATGTTTTCGGGTATAGGCAAAGCATACACTTTATAATCTTTTACATGCGGCTCCGCTTTTTTGGGCAGCAAATCTTTTTCAATTAGGGCTTCATAATCATTATGCTGCTGGTAACTACTCAGCGCCAGCGCTCCAATTCCACTCAGGGCAATCACCCCTACTACACTTAAAAACCGATTCATCCTCTTCATACGTATATTTTTTTTTCTTATTCATCTACCAGCACGCCTTGCTCTATATAGGCTGGCAAGTGCTCATTAAACCATCTAAAACGTTCGATGATCATCGCATGCGTACCACCTTGCACCGGAATATAGTTTTGTATATATTTCACAGGAAAAATAGGATCTTCGGTCCCGTGAATATGCACCAAACCGGGCAATGGTTTTTCTTGTTTCCAATGCAAGATTTGCTCCAAAGACCAATCTAAATATTCTTTTTGATGCACGCTTAAATATTTTTTATACCATTTCGCCCGCTTGCGCGTGTAGCTTCCTACTGGCCAGTCTGATAGGTTTTCAATCTTCTGTGCCCATTGAGTAGGTAAAAGCTTATACAATCTCATGCTCTTTGCCCAACGCAAGCGTCTTGGCATCTCTAAATGCGTTTTGATACTCGAAATAATAATCACTCGGCGTACGGCTAGCAATTGAGCTAACTCTTGCACGATTATTCCGCCAAATGACACTCCGATTAATACCGGCTGCTCGTGTTTGATTTCGGGCAGATAGCGCTTCACATAATGCTTCAACGTTTCTCCCATTTCGGGCATCTTCCAAGACAAATACACCAATTTGAACCGATGTTCATCCAATTGTAGGTATTCAAAAATAGCCGGACTAGCAGCCATACCGGGCATAAAATAAACCGGTATTTTTTGTTTTACTGCAGGTGGGGTTTCCACCGATGTAGGCGAATCGTTTAGCATAATTTACTCAACACAAATCTAATAGGAATATACTAAAAAAAGCCTCTTGTTGCCCAGAAATTATTGAGATTAACTTTTTACTATTCCGCGCAAGCATATAAACTAGAGCAAGCCTTTAAATCCAAGCCTTAAAGAAACGTCAAAGTCTACTCCTTTACACCCGTACACGATAATTTTTCGTATCTTTATACTTGTTTATGAGCCGATTGACGCTAAAAATAATCTGTTTAAAATTTATAAATTATGCCCAGTATTACCGCCCCTTTAAAAGACAATGAATTCATCAGACAATTTGAAGCCCAAGTAGATCAAGTATTCATCGCAATTGAATATAGCAAACAAGAACGCAAAATATTTCTTTCTCGTTTGCATCAAAATCCGCCAGAAGGTTTAACCACCGTACAAGTAGACACCTTTCTAGAACAGGTATTTGATTATGTGCGCAGCTTAGGCCGATTAAAAATTGTGCCCACCGGTAAAGAAGTAGCCCGCTTTTTTAAGGCCCGCAAAAAACAATATGACGATTTAATTCCTATGGGAATGTCGCTTTAAATCGTCGCCTCTTCGCCTACAAAATCAAAGCGCACCAAGCCGTCTTCGTCTATTTCGGTTAATTTTATGCGATGTATGGTATTCACAAAACTAGGATCCCACGGCATTTTTACTTTCACGTAGTTTTCGGTAAATCCGTGTATATAACCGGCTTTATTTTCGCCTTCAAATAACACACTACGTTCACTACCCAATTGCTCTTCATAAAAAGCACGTCGCTTTTTAGCCGACAAGCCGCGTAGCATTTTGCTGCGTTTTTTGCGTTGCTTTAAGGGCACTACTCCTGGCATACTTGCCGCTGGCGTATTCTCACGCTCAGAATAAGTAAATACGTGTAAATAAGAAATAGGTAAATCGTTTAAAAAATTATAAGTCTCTAAGAAATGCTCCTCGGTTTCACCGGGAAATCCTACAATCACATCTACCCCTATACAAGCGTGCGGCATTGCCGCTTTTATAGCCTGTACCCTATTTACATACAAATCACTCATATACCGGCGACGCATTAATTTAAGCATCGCATCGCTACCGCTTTGCAGCGGAATATGAAAATGCGGCACAAAACTGCGGCTTTGTGCTACAAAATCTATGGTTTCATTTTTCAGCAAATTGGGTTCTATACTCGAAATACGCAAACGCTCTATACCTGGTACTTCATCTAGAGCCTGTACCAATTCATAAAAGGTATGCTCATGCTTTTTATTGCCAAACTCACCTTTTCCATAATCACCAATATTCACTCCGGTTAGCACAATCTCTTTGATATCTTGTGCGGCGATTTCGGCAGCATTGTTCAATACATTAGGTAAGGTATCACTACGCGATATTCCCCTTGCCAGCGGTATAGTACAGTAGGTACATTTATAGTCGCAACCGTCTTGTACTTTTAGAAAAGCCCGGGTTCTGTCACCAATACTATAACTTCCCACATAAAAATCGGCTTCATCAATTTCACAAGCGTGTACTAAACCATTTCCGCCATCGAGCTTGGGTTGGGCTAACAAATCATTCAAGTAATGCGTGATTTTAAACTTTTCGGTTGCTCCTAAAACTAGGTCTACGCCGTTTACATCGGCTAGCTCTTCAGGCTTGAGTTGCGCATAACAGCCCACGGCAATCACAAAAGCATCTGGATTTACTTTCTGCGCCTGTTTTACAATACCCTTAAAACGTTTGTCGGCGTTTTCGGTTACACTACACGTATTGATCACATATATATCGGCCGACTCATGAAATTCTACCCGATTAAAACCTTCCTGCTCAAAAGAACGAGCAATGGTAGAGGTTTCCGAAAAATTCAACTTACAGCCTAAGGTATAAAAGGCTACTTTTTTTGCTATTTCTGTCTCACTTCCCACGCGCTATCCAAATTTCTTTTAGTATTATTGCCAAGCTTAACTGCTTGGTTTTCTTTAAAAATGTGTGCAAATATACAACCTAATTCTTGTTTAAAAAAAACTAGCCGCAACTGGCTGCTATTTCGGAATCCTTCCGTTTTAATTTGCTTGTTGCTCAGCTTATGCTTTGGCTGCCAACCCCAAGCCCCGCTGTACCCCGACACAGCCGTCTTTCGGTACAATGAGCACGCCAATATCACCTCGCTCGATCCGGCTTTTGCTAAAGATCAACGCAACATCTGGGCTTGCCACCAGTTATACAACACCCTAGTACAATTAGATGAGAATCTTGAAATTCAGCCCGATTTAGCCAAATCTTGGAGCATCAGCGAAGATGCCACCACCTATACCTTTAAACTCAAACCACAAGTTTACTTTCACGAAAATGAAGTTTTTAAAAATCGTGCCGATAGGCAAGTGCAAGCACAAGATGTGGTATATAGCCTAAAACGCCTCACCGATAAACAAGTGGCTTCACCCGGTAGCTGGGTGATGAACCAGGTAAAAAGCATTGAGGCTATTAACAACAACCAAGTACAAATTAAACTTCACCAAGCTTTCCCCGGTTTTTTAGGTTTGCTCAGTATGAAATTTTGCAGCATCATACCCCAAGAAATGGAGCAACTAGACTTTAGAGTCAACCCCATAGGTACCGGACCCTTTTATTTCAAACGCTGGGAACCGAATGAAAAATTGGTTTTTAGAAAAAATACCAACTATCACGAATTTGATGAAAATGGCGAACGCCTGCCCTATCTCGAAGCTGTGGCCATTACTTTCTTACCCGATAAGCAAGCAGAATTTCTGCAATTCGCCCAGGGCAAACTAGATTTTTTAAGCGGACTGGATCCTGCCTACAAAGACGAACTGCTCAACAGTCAGGGGCAATTGAATACGCGTTACCAAGAAAAAATCAGTCTGCAAAAAGCACCCTACCTCAATACCGAGTATATTGGTTTATATGTAGATGATCCTCAACAAGCCACCCATTACCGCTCGTTTCGGCAAGCTTTAAATTATGCCATAGACAAACCCAATATGATGCGCTATTTACGCAATAATATTGGGGTTCCCGCTCAAGGCGGATTTATTCCACGCGGATTACCCGCCCATACGTCTAGCGGATTTTATACCTATCAACCAGAAAAAGCCCGAGCGCTCATTCAAAAGTTTAAACAAGAGCACCCCAACATTCCGGTTCAGTTAAAAATAAGCACAAGTGCCAGTTACCTTGATTTAGTAGAATACCTACAGGGCCAGCTTACACAGGTGGGCATACAAACTGAAGTAGAAGTTATGCCCCCTTCTACCTTACGTCAATTGAGATCGGTTGGAAAGCTAGCGGCTTTCCGAGCCAGTTGGATTGCAGATTATCCCGATGCACAAAATTACCTCTCGCTTTTTTATAAAGCCAACTGGTCGCCCCACGGTCCCAATTATACGCATTATGCTTCGGCAACATTCGATAGCTTATACCAAAAAGCCATGACTGCACCCCAAGCCCCAGCCCGCGAAAGCTTATACCGCCAAATGGATGCATTGCTTATGCAAGCGGCACCGGTTATTCCTTTGTATTATGACGAGGTGGTACGCTTTACACAAAAAAATGTTCACGGTTTAGGCATCAATGCGATTAACCTATTGGATTTAAAACGGGTGCAAAAACAAGCATTGGAGTAAAGCCTTGTTGTTATAATCGAAAGGATTATAAGCATAAAGTCTGTAACGACATGCCTTGTGAGTTCGAGTTTCGGATTTTTGGGCGGTAGAACAAAAAGGCGAAGTATCGAGAAAAAGTCGAAAAGTAGCGAGTTTATTTTCTTTTTCAAAAGTTACTCTTTTACAATTCATCGATCTTGCTATGTCCTAATTTTCATTTTCTTTACGGTGTATTCCTCTCGCTGCGCTCGTCGGATACAGGAGAAAACGAAACAAAAGAAAGTACACTTTTTCTAAGGTATTTTTCAGCTTTGCTGAAAACCACTTGTATTTTGCTAAATTGGCTCCAAGGCTTCACCAATTCTTCACGCAAAACACAAGTTATACTGAAGAAAAAGATTGCAAAGCGCTGCTTTGAAACGGTTTTTTACGTGGGCTGCTGGTGTATAAAATAACTCTAAAACACGCCTTGTCAGTTCGAGTTTCGGATTTTTGGTCGTTAGAACAAAAATGCGAAGTATCGAGAACAAGTCGAAAAGTAGTGAATACTTTTATAGTTTCCATTATTATTTACTACTAATCGAAAACTAAAAGTACCCATTTCTTAACCCTCTACTTTTTTCCATCGCCGAAAAAAGTAGCAAAAAAGTCTAGGCTTACGAAACTAGTGCTAAATTGTATGTTTGCAAGCTAAATTTTAGGAACTCACCCGATTTCCAATCGGGCTTAAACAGCCTAAAATTTTTAACGCTTACTGCACTGCCAATTTTGCGCCCTATTTTCGATAGGCCGGGTTAAAATGGTATCTTTATGTATTCTTTTTGTAAAAGAACCTGCCTTGTCAGTTCGAGTTTCGGATTTTTGGTGGTAAACCAAAAATGTGAAGTATCGAGAACACGTCGAAAAGTAGTGAATACTTTTATAGTTTCCATTATTATTTACTGCTAATCGAAAACTAAAAATACCCATTTCTTAACCCTCTACTTTTTTCCATCGCCGAAAAAAGTAGCAAAAAAGTCTAGGCTTACGAAACTAACGCTAAATTGTAGGTTGGCAAGCTAAATTTTAGGAACTCACCCGATTTCCAATCGGGCTTAAACAAGCGATGGGTAGTAATTTTCTAAGGTTTTTAAAACCTACATCTTAACAACACATCAATACTACAATGTCCTAATTTTCATTTTCTTTACTTGTATAAAGAAAACGAAACAAAAGAAAGTACACTTTTTCTGAGGTATTTTTCAGCTTTGCTGAAAACCACTTGTATTTTGCTAAATTGGCTCCAAGGCTTCACCAGTTCTTCACGCAAAACACAAGTTATACTGAAGAAAAAGATTGCAAAGCCCTGCTTTGAAACGCTTTTTAACGTGGGCTGCTGGATATTGTTATTGCTATATTCACGTATATATAAAAAGCACTGCCAGTTTTATTTGCTATTTTCGATAGGCCGGGTTTGAAATGGTATGTCTATTTATTCTTTTATAAAATAACCTGCCTTGTCACACCGAGTTTCGGATTTTTGGACGATAGAACAAAAATGCGAAGTATCGAGAACCCTGAATGCTCGGGACTACTGCGTAGCGAATCAGCGAATACTTTTTTAGTTAGAAATAAACTACTTCTCGATACAACCCAGCAAGTCCAACTACGGCATTAAAAATGCCTGTTGGCCAGGCTGGCCCACTCGAAGTGATCCCGAAGCGTCGGGACTTCTGCGTAGCGAAGCAACGAATGCTCGGGACTCCCTTAGGGTAGCACTATGTACGTAGTAGTTTATAACCACGCCTTATCCATTCGGGTTTTGGTTTTTTGTGGTTAAACAAATTAAGTAAACTACTATTGCCCGCGGAAAAAGATAATGGTACTTAGGGTTTTTAGAAAAATACGGAAATCTAAATACAAACCTCGGTGCTTGATGTAATACAAATCGTATTGAAGCTTTTCTAAGCTGTCGGTTTCATTTTCGGCGTACTTAGCATTTACTTGAGCCCAGCCGGTTAAGCCAGGTTTAATGACATGACGAACTTCGTAAAAGGGAATGCTTTCTTTTAATTCGGCTACAAACTCGGGGCGTTCGGGACGCGGACCTATAACGCTCATATCGCCCAATAGAACATTAATGAATTGAGGGATTTCATCCAATCGGGTGCGTCGCAAAAATTTACCAAAGGGTGTAATACGGCTGTCGTTTTTCTTGGCATATTGTGCGCCATTTTGCTCGGCATGCTCCACCATACTCCGCAACTTATAAATCGAAAAGCACTTACCGTGACGCCCCACTCGGGTTTGCCTATAAAACAAAGGTCCGCGGTTCGCGATGCTATTCAACAAAACCACAATAGGCAAGATTAAAATCAGAAAAAACAAACCAAGCAAAGAAGCCAATACATCAAAAACCCGAGTAAAAAACAAGTACAGTTTATTCTGACCGCTTCGGCTAAACGGAAAATAAGAATAAAAATCTCGGGTAACATCTTTTACCGGTAAACGTTGGGTGAGTTCCTCGTAAACCTGCGCGTATTTTTTAATGTTATAACCTCGTTTCAGCAAACCGATTAAAGCCTCGTGCAATTCGGCATCTAAACCTTGAGCCGAAGGCGTATATACAATAATTTCGTTAATCAAATGCTGCTTTAGGAATTCATCCAGCGCTTCGATTTTTAATTGCGGTAATTCGCTATTTTGAAAGGTATTACAAGTTTGTATATACCCGCATACCACATAATGCGGATCGGCAGCGCTAAGTTTGCGCTCCAATTGTTCGATATCAAACGAATCGCCAACTATAAGTGTGTTTTTATAAAAACGCGGTGAACTGATAAAAGTGATATACGACCAGCGCCAAAGGCTTAACGAACCCAAAATACCCACAAAAAAGTAAAGAATCTGAATGCGGTTCTCGGGTAATGAAGGAGTATAAAAAGGCGTAAATAAATAAAACAACACCGTTAATAAACTGGTGAGTACACAGTTTTTAAACACCCGATTAAAATCGGTGGTTTTAGGCAACTGGTAAAGCTCAAAAATGGTAGCAAACAACAACAGATAAAACACCAACACCAGCGTCCACGCCCATTTATCAGAGGTAATACTAAAATAGGAAAAATTAAACAAGCTACTCAGCACATACAAGCCCAGTACACACACCAGCACATCCATCACCCGCAATAAAATTTTGCGTTCAGAGACTTCAAAATGCAACCGATTTGAACTTTTCATATGGGGGCGCTTAGGCGAACAAAGATATTATTTTTAAACATTTAAGAGGAGCTCTTCCCATTTATTTTTGATGACGCTCCAGTCAAGTCGTTCTGCTTTAGCCCGAGCTGCCAAGCAACGGGCACGTGTAGCCTCGGGTTCATTGATGCAACGGCAAATGGCTTGATAAAAGGATTTTAGGTTTTGACTGGGCACCAATAAAGCATGCCTATCTTGCTCTACCAGCGCGGGAATACCGCCTACATCGGTTGAGACTACGGCAAGGCCTAAAGCCATTGCTTCCATCACGCTCATGGGCGTATTATCAATACGGGTAGTGTTGATAAAAAATGAATAGTCTTTAGCCAGCTGATGCCAATCGGCTTTGCTCAATTTTCCTGTAAACCGCACCGGTAAATTATGTCGCTCAGCATAGGCTTTACAAGCCGGATAAGCTTGATCATCCCAAGGTCCCACCATACACAACTCGGCTTGGGGGTAATCTTGGTATAAGGCTTCTAGCACTTTTACCGCCAAAAGCGGATCGTAGATTTCGGCAAAAGAACGCACCCAAAGCAGTTTAGGTGCGAAGTTGTTGCGCGATTTAAAAGCATAATCCTCAATACTAAAACCGTTGGGGATCACTTGGGTGATATAATTATACTGGGCAAAACGCTGCGCCAAGAAATCGGAAAGCGCCACATTTGCACTAGCCTTTCCGAATAAAGCCCGACACCAAAAAGCCGAATGTTCCAAACGATAGGGCAAATTCCCTCCATGTAACAAGCATATATATTTCAATCCCAGTAACCTACAGTTCAAGGCAATACTCACAGCAAACCAAAAATTAAGACTCGAGTAGGTATCGATAAGCACTAGCGGTCGCTGCCGAAAACTCTTCCACAACAAAAGGTGCATATGTAAAAAACGAAGCACTTTGTTTTTTTGGGTACTCCCACGGGTAAGGGCATAGCCCCATGCTTGAAGTTGATCGCCTAAAAAATCTACCCCAGTAGGGTTTTTACCATGTTTTTGCAAGCGATTGCCGAGGTACAGGAGAGCCGGTTTTCTTTTTTCCATAAGTCAAATGTAGTAAAGCCAACCCATATATAAAACCCGGAAGCGCAATTCGCATCGAACTATGCGCCATGGTCAAAAAGGCAAAAATAAGAAACGGATAAAAATACAAATTGCGTTGACCTTGTAGTTTACGGATTAAGGGGGCTCCTAAAAGAATGCATAAAGCGATAATACCCAACAATCCATGTTCTCCTATAATCCTACTGATTTCGTTATGAGATGCAGCGGCCTCCCCTAATTCGGCTTCGTGATACACCTTGGAAGATCCTACCCCTCCGCCTAAAAAAGGATGATCGATAAAAGCTTGTATTTCGGCTAAAAACAAATCCCACCGACCCGTAGTCACATCATCTTTGGATACTCCAGCTGCATTTTCGTTGGCATAACGATTCTCGAGCAAGCCTCCGGTTTGACTTACCGCCAATCCCCAGATGCCCAAAGTTACCAGCAGACTGACCCCTATTTTAAAAATCAATTTGGCCTTATGCTGTACGTTTACTTTTTGAAAAAAGAAAAATACAAATACCGAAGCCATCAAAATCGCTACATACACCCCACCTCGTGAAAACGTCAGCAAAGCTCGATGCGCCATAGCAATTAAAAAAAACAGCATTACCCCTTGCACGAGCTTGTTTTTATAGGGTAGCAACAAACGGGTGAATAAGAAAAAAACACCAAGACCTAAAACCGTGGACACCTGATTAGGACCGAAACCTCCAGAAGTTGCCGCATTGGAAGCCGTACCCGTAACCACCGACTGAATATCAGGAGCATACAAATAAATATACACCGTCATGGCGATAATCGGATAGAGCATGGCATCTAACAACTGTAAAAATACAGTAAAACTGATTCTCCTTCCGTAACAATAAAGTGCCGAGGCCATCAAGCATAAAGGTCCGCTTAGATTAAACAATACATTTTTTCGAAACAAAAACAAATCATCGCTATAATATTCCAACGCCAGAATCACTCCTGGGAGCAAAAGAAGAATATACAGTACGTAAGGATAAGCCTTGCGCTTAAAACCAGTATAAAACATACCGATTAACAAAAACAGAATTACCGCATATTTCCCGGTTTCATAAAAGAACATGGCTTTGGTCATTCTAAAAAACACTTCGGCACCGGCAATATAGGCACTGGCGACCAATATTTCTTTTTCTTTATCGGGCTTGGTTAAAAAACGATATATGAAATAAGCAAAAACCACTACCAAATACAATCCCATAGCCGGTCGATACACACTGGCCAGTAAGCCTAAGCCAACGTGCCCCAAAGCAGCCACCAAAGGTTTAAGTCGGTTGATATTTTTTGGTTTTAGTTTCAATACTGATCTAATAATGCTTTAATTCTTTTGCGGTAATGAGCATAGGTAAAATGAGCTGCCACGGTATGGCAGGCCTCCGCCTGCGTTTTGCGTTTGCTTATATCCGCAGCTAAAGCTTGTTGTATGGCTTCTTGTAAACCAAGAGTGTCAATGCTTTTCATTTTATAGCCGTTTTGTGGGTTTACATATTGTCCAATACAAGAAACATCGCTTACAATGGGTATGCAACCATAATTCATAGCTTCGGCAATCACCTTAGGAAAGCCCTCTGAATCACTAGGCAATAATAAAAAATGTGCTTTATTGTAGCACTCAAATACGGCTTCTCGCTGTAAAAATCCGTGAAAACGAGCGGGTAACTGCTGGGTCTTAGCTTGCTCTTCATACTGCTCACGCTTGGCTCCGTTACCGATAAAATCAATTTGAGCCACAGCGCTAGTGGGTAAGCCAGCAAAAGCATCCAAAATGCGTTGTACGCCTTTCTCATCTTCGAGCCGACCTACAAAACAAAACCTAAAAGGAGCCGAATAACTTTTTTGAGCAATTATGGCTGCTCCTTCTTTTCGTTCAACTTGGGTCAAGCAAGGATTTTCAAAAGTAAAACAATGCGCCGGCTGCCCGGGCCAGGCTCCGTTAATGGTTACGGGTCGGTTTTGCTTTTTTAACCAATACCGCTGCAAGGCATAGCCCAGCGGTGGTTGGTTTTGGTTCCAGTTCCCGGCATATTTGAACCAAACTTTTGGCGATTTTAAACCACTTAAATACGGAATCAAGTACACCCCCATGCCGGTAGGCGCTCGAAATTGAATCGCATCCACCTCACCCACTAAGCTACGCACTTTACCTAGGGTTTCGGGAATGCCCTTTAAAACACCCAGTTTATCGCTCCAGCTTTTTCCCCCTCTAGGTCTTAGAGGTATAAAATGGATGTGTTTAGAGTTATATGGCAGCGCACTAGGCGGCGGGTTTTCTGCGTGCAAGTAAGCTAAATGATAAATCGCCTCAAAATCTTGAATAAGGTGATTGATTTCGGTAACCGTAGGACCCCAACCCACTATCTGGCCACTTGTGGTTTTATAATGTTCTGTATGAGAGATAATCGCTAGTTTCATGCTTCCAATATTTTAAGGTACTGGGGTATAATCTTTTCCCAGCTAAAGTTTTTGGCCCAAGTTTGTGCTCCGCTTGAAAAGCTGGCATAGTTTTTCATAATTTGTTGTACTTGCTCCAGTACTTGTTCAGGGGCCTGTGCATCGACCAATAAGCCAGATTTGCCGTGCGCAATCGCATCTTCTATACCGCAACCTCGAGATCCAATTCCGGGTAGTCCCAAGGCATTGGCTTCTAGAATCGCAATGCCAAAGCCTTCTACATCACCCTCGGCCGTGTTTTCACTCAGCATCATAAAGATATGCGCGGCTTGCAATTGTTTGATTTTATCGCTTTCGCTTACTCTGCCATGAAAATGCAAACGATCGGCTACGCCCAAACGCTCGCCCAAGGCTTGCAATGCTTTTTTTTCGGTCGGTAGCCCCAACATATGATAACTTACTCCGGCAAAATGCTTTTTAAGCAAAGGCAGAGCTTTGATAATATTGTGTTGACCTTTACGCTGCGTTAGATTGCCTACCGTTATCAGTCGTAAAGGCATTGCAGGGATTAACCGAGAAGATTTGGACTTGATTTCAGGTAAAGCAAAACCATTAGGAATCACATGAACCTGTCTATTGCCGATACCTTTAACCAAACTACGGGTGTAATGCGATACGGCAATCCGCTCATCTAAGCGTTTGAGACCATAGCGAGTAAGCTGCCGTTGCCAAGCCTTTGGCAATTGCAATTCGCTACCATGCAATACGCCTATCTTTTTTCCTTTAAAGTTAAAACTCAATCCCGCCCCCAACCAAAGCGAAAACTTCCCCGAAAGCAGCAGCGCATCGGCATGCCTTATGGCTTGCTTGGCTTGGCGGAACCTGTTTAGATAAGCCAAAGCCATCGGCTTTCGGCGTTTTATACGTATGATTTTAAAGTCTTGTTCTGCATCAAACAAGCGCTCTTCCTCCCCCTCAACCGAACGCTGATCGCTGATAACTACCACTTGCTTACCCGCAGCGGCAAAAGATCTCGCCAAATGCCATGCATGGTTGCCAATGCCTCCCGGTTGCGGAGGAAATTCAGAAGTCAATAGCAGTATACGCTTAATCGCTTGGGGCATGTGTTTTGGGTTTTAGCGTACAAAGCTACGCCATTTCAAAAAAACACAAAACTTTTGAATTCCCTAGGCTTTTTATTGATTTTTTAAATCCACATTCTATTGCGATGAAACTGGGTTTAAAAAGTAGTGGTGTTTATTCATTTTTAAAGGAAAACCACGCCTTGTCAAACCGATTTCTATGACAAATCCAAGCTATTTTTATAATAAGTTTGATTTTTAATAAGAGCCAAAGCTATGTGTAAAAG
>NZ_VRLT01000025.1 GCF_008017835.1 Mesonia sp. HuA40
TTTTAGCGTTGGATTTGTGTTTCGGAAAAAACCGAAAGTGCTAAAATGTGCGGTGGGTTTTCAGCTTGTGGGTAACGTGTTTGGCTATGGTTTCGTTACGGAATGGTACGCGAGTATCATTCCGCCGTAACCATAAATTTAGCAAAAAGGCTTGAAATTCCGATTAGGAATTTCAGCCGTAATGAACTATAGCCGTTGTTAGCTACAGTTTTTTCATTTCGTTGTTTATTCCGTCAATAAATTCGGTCACATCATCATTTTGAGACAGAATTAATCTTTCTTTATCTATTCCACGAGCCTTTAGTTCTCCAAATATTATTTTTTTTGCTTCAGCCTTGACTCTGACTCTTACTATCATATTTTTCCAAAAATCTTTTTTGTTCAAAGGTATATCTATGTCCGAGTTGCTTGACGCAAAAAGTCGACCGTGTTGTCTAAACAATCTAAATTGATAAGTTCTTTGGTCAATATCATCGATATAAGTTGGTACATTACAAACAAAAGATGAATCTAATTCATATGGATTGAAATTAGGGTAAAGTGATTTTTCGTAATCAGACGTTTCATTGAGGATAAAGTCGTGAGGTACAAGCAAACCCCAAAACTGACCATCTGAATTTTCGTGCTTATCCGAAGGTTCTGATAGAAAATAAGCAGAACTTAAGCTCGAAGTGGATAAATCAATTAAATTGGTTTTAACTCCTGCGTGTTGAGCTTGAAATAGTAAGTCCCAATCTTTTCCATAAGGTTCTTTACTATGTTTAAATAATTGATTTTCGCCATATTTTTCAGTTACCCTTTTCTTAAAAATTTCAGCTCCATTTTTTTCAATTCCACGAGCCTTACTTAAATCAATTTCTTTTGAGAATGGTGGTCTAAATATTCCTGGTAATATATCCCAGCCATAATTTTGTTCACCTCTGTAATGTGGCATTACAGGAAATCCCTTTGCAATTAATTCCACATTTATTTTTATCAATTCATCGTGGAAGGTTTGAAAGTCAGCTAAATTATTTAATTCAAAACTTTCTAATGGTTTGAGATATTTCTTGTTTATATATTCCGAAATTTGATAATAGTTCATTGGTTGGTCAAAATTGTAGCTAACTGGTTATATCGAGTCAAATATACACTTTTATTGGTTAATATTTCCGGATAAAGATACTTTTTAATAATTAATATAAGAGTAGTAAAACAATTTAATTTTATAATTATCAATCAAAAAATTAGTACAAACTGCTTTACCTTGCTTAATCAACCCTTGTCAATAGTCAGACCTAACTATACTAGTCCTTCCCCCCTGCCCTTCGATTTTAATTTAGTATTATAAATATCTTAATTATTTTACTTCATTCCAATATTATTATAGTCAAACCAATCCGTAAAAACCGCGTAAACAAAGCCTTTAATCTTATAAAGTTAAAAAAAAATGATAAGCACAAGTCGAGTTGAATTTGTTGGGCTTGGCAAATAGCTGCCCTTTAGTATAATGAGCAATCCGATTGGAAACCTTAATGATCAACATAAATCAATAAACCCATAATGATATAATGAAATTGCACCCCAAAAATCAATCGTTTTAATTGTTTATTCAACCTATAGCTCAACCCGTGTTTTCCTTAAATACTATTAGAAATTATAAGATGAAAACAAATCTATATTACAGGTGAATCATAGTTTAAGCCAAGGATGCGCTTCATTAAAAAAATGACTATTTTTAATTTTTAATAAAAAGAAGAATTTTAACAATGAGAGAGGCAAAAAACCAACTTTTTTGCAATCCGCAAACGGGTGTCTGTTCCATACAATCCGATGAAAAATCTTACCCCACTCCTATTCTTCCGCTTAAAGCGGATAAAAAAATCAAGGTAATCTATTTTACAGATCCTATTTGCTCGAGCTGCTGGGGCATAGAACCTCAATTGCGTAAATTAAAATTAACCTATCCTCACCTAATCGATATCGATTATAAAATGGGCGGATTGTTACCCAATTGGAACTACAATGCGGGAGATATTAGCGGTCCGGCCGATGTTGCCAAGCATTGGGATGAAGCAAGCCTTCACTATCAAATGCCAATAGATGGTGATGTATGGCTAGAGCAACCTTTAGACTCATCTTACCCTCCTTCTATTGCATTCAAAGCTGCACAAGCCATAGATCCAGATAAGGCAATTGCCTTCTTGCGCTATTTAAGGGAAGCAGTATTTCTAAAAAAACAAAATATAACATTAGAGATAACTTGGCACCAAGCTGCACAAAAAGCAAATTTAGATGAGCTTAAATTAAAAGCCTTAATTCATTTCGGTCAAGCCGAAAAAGCATTTCAAGAAGATTTGACCTTGGCACAACAATTGGGTATTCGCGGATTCCCTAGTTTGCTCTTCCTTAACCAACAGCAGCAACAAAAAATGATTTATGGGGCACAAGATTTTACTGTTCTTGAAAATAGCATTAAAACTTTAGTTCCTCAAGCTAAAGCACAAAATTACCCCAAAGATCTGGCAAGTTTAAGCGCAATATTCAGCTCGCTTTGCCCTAAAGAATATGCAGTTTTGGCCAACATTAGTTTAGCCCAAGCTCAGGACGAACTAGACCAGGCTTATCAACAAGAAAAGATGCATCGCTATATTACAAAAAATGGCAATTGGTATGCTAAAAAATAAGCCGTACCACAGCTATAAAAAAAAGCTGCTTTCAACACAAAAGCAGCTTTTTTTTGAAGATTTTAATCTTTATACTATATCAAACAAAGTGTCTTCGCTTAATCTAGATTTGGGTAAAGCGGCGTTAAAATCGTCTTGCGCCCGGTAGCCCAAACCAACCATAACCAAAGCCGTATAACCTTGCTCACGCAAACCAAACTCCTCGTCTAAGGCCTTCATATCTATTCCTTCCATAGGCACGGCGTCTATCCCTAAACTGGCGGCTCCCAATAAAAAGCTGCCTAAATTTAAATAAACTTGTTTTTCCATCCAATGCTGAGCATCCTTTAAGTCAAACCGGTGAATATCGGTAAATAGTTTTTTCGCGCCTAATTTTTGAGCTTTTAAATCGCTATTGGCAAATCGGCCATCGGCATCTTCTTTTTCGGTCACTTGCTCTAAGTACCCGTGATCAATATCGGTTTTAGCACAGAATAAAATCACATGCGAAGCTTGCTTCACCTTGGCAGCATTAAAACTAAAAAACCCTGCAGTACCTTTAGCCATACGCTCCTTGCCTGCATCGGTCTTGGCGATAACAAAATGCCAGGGCTGCGAATTGATAGACGAAGCACTCATACGCAGTAAATTCTTTAACTGCTCTTCATCTTCGGCGCTTATCTTTTTATTTTCATCGAATGATTTGGTGGCGTAACGCCAGTTCATCAGGGCTTCTAAATTCATTTCTTTTTGCATAACAATTTTTTATCTTTACTATAATTTTTATAGCTGCAAAACCAAATATAGTCAACTACATTTGCAATACCGGTCAAAAAGTATAGTATGGAACACGAAAAAAATCAACAGTTACAGGATTTTGTTTATCAGGGTAAATCGTACCCCTGCTGCACCAGTTTAACCATGGGACTTATTGGAGGCAAATGGAAAACCGTAATTATTTACCATTTACTACAAGGCCCTTTACGTTATAGCGAATTGCGCCAACAAATGCCACAGGTAACCGAGCGTACATTAAGCTTACAGCTTAAAGCGTTAGAAAAAGACCAATTAATCAAACGTAAAGTATACCACCAAAAGCCACCTTTAAAAGTGAGCTACAGCTTAACCGATTTAGGAAAAACACTTGAGCCCCTTATTCTGCAGCTGGCCCAATGGGGTGAGTTGGTCATGCAAAACCAAATCTTAAAAGATCAAGCCCAAACAGAGAAAAATAAATTGTAAAAGCTCCCCTAATGTTAATTTGAGAAATACCTTAAATTACCCTATGATTTAAGCCAAGAAGGCTTGTATTTTAAGTAGGCTGCGCCAGTTTCAGGCGGTGCATTTACTGCCCAATTGTTTCTCTAAAAATTAAAGATCTAACTTAGAGCGATGCGATACACCCTCGTAGCGGATATAAAGGACACGATATCCATACACTAACCGATCTGGAGCAAATTTTTCTTCAAACGGATTTAAGGGCGCTTGAAGCGGAACAGATTTTTGAACAAAACAAACGTGCAACTGCTTGTGATCAAAATCCTCATCTACACAAGGATTTTCGGCAACTACTTGATTCTACATATCGGCATCACGCACAATCACCGGTATTTTAAATGGGTAATGAGCCGCTAGGCTGGCACTTAAGTCTTGCTCTATTTGAAGGCTAGAAACATCAGACTGAAATAGCTAATTTCCGCTTTGCAAATAGGTTTTAATGTCTAAATATCCTACATCTCAAGCAATTTTCTTTAAATCTAGCATAGGCACAGGGCGGTGGCCTCCCGCTTTGATACCGCGCAACAGCGCAATCTTTTTATCTTGTACCCTACTCATAGTAAGTTTAAAATTTTAAAATTCTTTATTTTCTTCGGTAACTAGCCTCAGCAAAGAGCTGATACACTTCTTTAATTTTGATATAATCTTGCACTACCCAAGTGTCATCCTCTGGCTGGTAACGGTAATGGCTTTTCCCTTGTTCTCCGCCTTTTTCTTTCCAATAAACCAAAAGTTCGTTTTCATGCAAATGCCCAGTGAGTTCTAATTGCTTCCCTCTGCTATCAAACCACTGTCCGTTTATTTTACCCGAATCGTCCCACTGGTAAAAGGTACGAGCTGCCATGCCGTTTTGAACCTCATTCATTTTATTTTCAAATGCTAAACTATAGAATTTACCTCCCCAATGCTTATTCGTTACGATAGCTAATATACCTACTCTACAACCTCAGTAGATGAGTTACCTAAGGCTCTAGATAGCCTCTTAAAAAGATGGGAAACTAATTTTAAACACGATATACCCGATGCAAATTCGCTTTTTAGGTGGTTTACTGCCGATACAACCTTTTTAAACAGAAGTGGCCCAGAGGCATGGTTGCAGTCAATTCCGGAGGCTTTCCCAGATGCTTTCAAGGCATTACAATTATGGATGCAACAACAGCGACGCTCGCTTTTACAAGAACCTGATGAACCAGAAAAAGCCCCTCACAGTACTATCTAGCTAATTACAACGAATTAATATTGCTTCGGCTAAACAACAAATGCTATAAATTAAGTAGATTTATACTTTAGCGATAGTTCCTCGTTTGCCTTAGTCTCAGGCCGGCTTAGAATAGGCTACGCATACATTTTTTCATAAAAGTTATGCTTACCGCCTGTTCTTTCAATTGCCTAGCAGACTTGCATCGGCTATCGTAAAAGATCAAGAGTATACAGCTTCAAGCCTAAACCTATAAAAAAGGTCTAGGCAACACCTTTAACTTGTGGTTTTATCTTTTCGCTTAAAGCGGAATTTTTGTCAGAATACCAATCCGCCTTAGCCAAATAGCATATCAAACGCAGGACCTACTTTGCCTAAACTCCTAGCCTATTAATTCATAACTGCGCAATGCCTTCTATTTAATCGTTCACAATAAAGGCGTGAATCACCCCTGGCAACCAACCAATCAAGGTTAAGACTAAATTCAAGAAAAAAGTGCCGCTTAAGCCATGTTTTAAAAATACGGCTAATGGCGGAAGTAAAATATTTAAAATAATGGTTAATAAAGACATAATCGTTTCTATTTAGTATAAAGGATTAGTAATTTTCACCAAATTATAAAAAGAATAAAGCATAATACGTTAAAATTTAGCCTATTAAGATTATATTAGCATTATCTAATGAGGAAAAATTTGAAATTTCAAAAGAGCTTCGACATCAAATGTCGTTCTCTTGCACTAGTTTTACGCCTATGAGTAAATACATTATTTCCCGGCGCATACAATATATTATGCAATTTATTCGAGATCGTCACTATCCTAGCAAAGAGGCCATTTTAGAATACTTGGCCCTGCGCGATTTTGAAATTTCGGCGCGTACCTTAGAACGTGACTTTGAAAAAATCAAAACCGATTTTGGGTTAGAACTTTGTTATAACAACCATCAACAGGGGTACTATATAGATACCGAAAAAAGTGTTAAAGCCGATTCTTTTTTTAAATTTCTCGAATTGCTTAATTTGGGAGACGTTTTTAGAGATGGCTTGCAAAATCATCACGAACTCCTGGATTATGTAGTTTTTGATGATTCGAGCCAACTTAAAAACATTGAGAATCTAGCGCCTATATTGCAAGCTTTTAAACTCGATTGCGATCTGCATTTTACCTACAAAAAATTCAGCCAAGAGCAGCCGAGTCAAAAACACATCAGACCCTTATTGCTTAAAGAATACCTTAACCGTTGGTACCTCATCGGGGTTCCTCAGGGTAAAAACCAAGTGCGCACCTATGGGGTAGAACGTATGCAAAACCCACGTGTGGGTAAGTTAAGCACTACCCCGAGAAGCCAATATCAAGATCAATTGCAAAAGTATGATCGGGTGGTTGGGTTGTTTGCCACCGATGAGCAACCTCAAGAAATAAAACTCAAGGTAACCAATAAGCACGCTCAATATCTTGCCAGTTTGCCGCTTCATCATTCCCAACGTATTCTACCGGCAACAGAATCGGGTTACCAATTTGTTAACCTAACACTGGTGCCCACGCATGAGTTAGATGGTCAAATACTAAAAATGAGTATGTACACAGAGGTCATTGCCCCCAAAAGCTACCGCCAACATATACAGAACGAAATTGAAAAAATCTATAAAAAATACCAGGACTAATGAAACTTTTATATCTCCACGGACTCGAAAGTAAATTAAGCGCGCCTAAACGTGCCTTTTTAGAAAAATATGCAGAAGTAATTGCTCCTAGCATCGATTACCGTGAAAATGCATCAGTAATTAACCACTTGTACCACCAATATCGTGATCAAAATATAGATCTTGTAGTAGGTAGCAGTATGGGCGGTTTTGTAGCTTATCACTTAAGTGCAATGCTTAATAGGCCCGGCCTATTATTTAATCCGGCCTTGGTAAGAAGAAGTCTAGATCAAGAAATTCCCCAAGAAATCCCAAAGCACGAATCCTTATTGCATTTTACTTTAGGTGCCGCCGATACGGTAGTGTCGGCTCAAGAAAGTTTACAATTCATCGCTCAAAAACTTCCTAATAAGACCTATTTTAGACTGCAGCTTATAGCCGACTTAGCTCATCGTATCCCATTGAAAGTATTTCAAAATTCTGTTCATCATTTCTTTACGGATTTGCGTTTTACTCCCAAAAAGCATTTGTTTTTAGATGATATACGCGACCCGCAACATGTTTATCCCGCACCGCTTTGTAAAGATTTTGCCGTGGTACGTAGTGTTGAAGCTTTTAAGCAACACCTGCTTCGGTTTGGTTTACCCGATTTTATAAGTTTTGATAACGATTTAGGTCTAGCCGATAACGGCCAAGTGGCTCCCGATGGCTATGCAGCCGCCAAGTGGTTGGTTTACGAATCGGGTATAGACCTAAGCGAATTACAGTTTGCAGTACACTCGGCCAACCCCATTGCTGCCGAACAAATTCAGGGCTTACTAGACAATTATTTAACTTTTATCAAAAACAAGCAAAAATTATAAATTATTGCTAAATAACAACATATAAGTATTAATTTATTATTAATAAGTATAGGGTGAACTCCTTTTCTGGTTAACTTTCAACAAATAAAAATCAAAAAAGATAATCCTATGAAAAGCTGGTTCGCAACCGATATTAAAACCCTAATCGCCATCGGCATTAGCACTTTAGTAATTTATTTGGTAGTAATTGCTTTCACAAGAATTTTTGGTAAACGCAGTTTCTCTAAAATGTCAAGTTTTGATTTTGCCATGACCATCGCCGTGGGTTCGATTATTGCCTCTACACTACTCTCCCAATCGGTGAGTTTACTCGAAGGTGTTTTTGGGTGTTTCTTTATTTTCCTTTTTCAATTTCTTATCGCACAACTACGGCGCTACCAATCCGTGCAAACGGCTATAGACAATACACCTTTATTGTTGATGGATAAGCAAGAAATTTTAGATAACAACTTAAAAAAAGCAAGAATAACCAAAAGTGACTTACGCGCCAAATTAAGAGAGGCAAACGTTTGCCGACTGAGCCAAGTTCGGGCGGTTGTTTTTGAAACTACTGGTGATATTTCTGTATTGCACACCAATCAAGAGGATTTAGAATTAGAAGATTGGTTACTTAAAGATGTCAAAAATCAATAAATATGTATTACCCTAAAGCTTATCAAAAAAAAGACAAATCCTACATTTTTGACTTTATAAAAGCTTATCCTTTCTGCAGTATGGTTATTCAAGGCGAAGAATTACTGGCCACCCACATTCCCATTATGCTTGATGGAAATGCAGATGCGTTTAAGCTAATAGGACATATAGCCAAAAGCAATCCGCAGTTTGAATATTTAAAATCAGGTACCGAGGCACTTTTTATTTTTCAAGGTCCACAAGCTTATGTCTCCTCTTCTTGGTACCCCCATAAAGACATCAGTACTTGGGATTATAGTGCGGTTCACGTAAACGCCAAACTATTTCCTCGTAGTCAAAGGCAGCTTGAAAAAGATTTAAAAATACTGGTAAACCATTTTGAAAGTCGACAAGAAAATCCTTTGTACTATGAAGATTTACCAAGGAATTTAATCGAAAAACATTTGCCATTGATTTTAGGCTTTCAAGCCATTCCGTATAAAATACAAGCAATAGCCAAATACCATCAAAAACAATCGCAAGAGACTCAGATAGAGGTCTGTAAACATCTTTCAAAAGAGAAAAGTACAAAGGAAGTAGCCAAAGCCATTAGCAATGAAAACCATTTAAAATAAAGGACTATGCAGCATTTTATCAATAAAAATAAAGGCCCCATAAGTGGCGGCTTAGTTGCTTTTATTTTTATTGGTTTGGCGGTATTTATACTAGGAAACCTATCGGGCTACGAGGCTAAGCAGCTGTTGAATACCTCGATGTCTGGTATTAATATGTTGTGCAATACCATTATTTTAGCATCGGCAACTATTTTGGCTTTATTGCTTACCCTTTTAGGTATAAGTACAAGTACCAAATCGCGCTTAAAGAATCAACACTATGTACAAGTTTTAAATATTGCTAAGTTGGTAACGGTATTGTTTGTGGTCACTCTAATTGTTTTTCAGTTATTCAATATCCCTATAACCGAAGCAGAAAATTTGCCAACAGCCTGGTTCAGTTATATTTATTGGATCTGTTTGTTTTTTTCTTCGTTGCTAAGCGGTACCTTAATTACAGTTATACTTTTATTATACAAAACGGTAACCAACATCATTAAAATTGTGGGTTTAGGAAAAGATCATTACTTATTATCAGATGAAGAACAAGAAGATATTGAAAATACGAATGAGGATGCTTAAGCTATAGAATTACTACTCTTTGTGAGCCGACTTCTTTTTATCTATTTTTCTATTCAACAAGCCAAAAACAAGATTTACCAATACCACCATGCAAGTAAAAACTCCTAATACCGCATAGAAGCCGAGTCCTGCTAAACATCCTGCAGCCGCACTGCACCAAATGGTAGCAGCTGTAGCCAATCCTACTACTTTATCCTCTCCATTTTTAGGCAAAATTACACCAGCACCTAGAAATCCTACGCCAACAATAATTTGCCCTAAGACTCGGGTAAGATCGGTGTCTGAGAAATCGGCAAAAACCAAAGAGGCCATTATAAAAACATTAGCGCCTAATGCCACTAAAACATTGGTCTTTAAGCCTGCATGTTTCCCCTTTAACTGGCGTTCTAACCCCATTAAAAAGCCAGCTAAAATAGCCGCTAAGTCATTTTAAAAACAGTATCACATCCAATTCTAATTCTAAAGGCATAGGCAATTTAATAGGGTATTTTAAAAACCAAATAAATTCTTCATCTGTTCCCAAAGCGATTTATTAGCATGAGTATCCTCGCCTTTAGAATGGGTTTCCCCTTCATACTTTTCTTGCAAACTATCTTCATTTACGGCATGTTTTTCATCTTGTTCCATCATCATTTCATTTTAAATTGATTACTAAATTATAGGATAGCAAGACAATCTCACCGGTATTTTAGAATTCCTTAAGAGCTGTTTAACTAGAATTTAATAGCCTTAATAGCTACTATATCAACAATTTAATTGAAATTGTATATCCTTAACGATAAACCTTTAATCCCAAAATGCAATGGATTGGCTAACTTTTCTAGGGTTGGTTGCTGGTGTGTGTACCACCTCAGCAATAATACCACAATTGTATAAAGCATGGCGAAGCAAAAAAGTAGCCGATCTCTCTCCTAAGATGTTCTTTATTTTAACAATGGGAGTAGGTTTATGGACGGTTTACGGTGTATTACGTGCTGACCTTGCTATTATATTAACCAATGGAATTTCGTTTTCCCTAAACGCTGCTATGCTAGTATTGTACTTTAGGTACCAAACTAAAATTTAAAATCAGCATTTGTTAAACTAGTTTAAGGTTTGTTTAATTATCTGTTAATTCGATTACTATATGAAAATAGAATACCTAATTTAAAAAAAAAGCTTATGAATTCAGAGAAACAAACCGACCAAAATTCAAATAAAATCTATAAAAAAGCTTTCCGTAAGTTTATAGTAGACAATAATCACCCGTGCATAATGGCCCATAGTGTTCATCAAACTCAAGGTTTGTTTCTTAGAAGTTATACCGACTTCGACACGCAAAGCAATGCACACCAGCTGGTAACCGATTTAAAAGAATACATCCAGCAATACGATTTTGATGATAATCAAATTGCTAGTTTTATTGCAGTATTTCCAGAATTTAATTTTAAAGATGAAAAATCTTTTGAGCAAGCGCTTTGGCAATTCCTCAACCAAATACACCAAGCTGATAATGCTAATTGGGATTCAAGCGTTTCGGCAGATCCGGCGAGTAACAACTTTAGTTTCAGCATTGCCGGTAGGGCATTTTATATAGTAGGAATGCACCCGCGTAGTTCAAGAAAGGCCAGGCAGGCACCCTATGTGAGTATCGCTTTTAACCTGCACGCTCAATTTGAAAAATTGCGCGAAATGGGAAGTTATGAAGTGGTCAAAAAACGAATTCGGAAAAGAGATAAGGCATTACAAGGGTCAATCAATCCGGTCTTAGCCGATTTTGGTGATGCTAGCGAAGCACGCCAATACAGCGGTAGAAGAACAGAAAAAAATTGGAAATGTCCTTTCCATAAAGCTTAAATACAAAAATAGACAGTATGACAAAAAAAATACCTGAACAGTCGGGAACAGCTTTTCAAATAAAAAAAGGAGAATATTTAAAGGTAATTGATCCCAAGGGGCAGCAAGTAAGCGATATGGTACTTTTTAATGCAAAAGACCCGCGGGAAAAATTATCATCTGGGAAAAGTTTAGACTTTGAAGAAAATATTTTCTTAACTACAGGCAATCAACTGTGGTCCAATAGAAGTCAGCCGATGATGAAAATAGTAGAAGACACCAATGGGCGTAATGATTTTTTGCTCGCTCCCTGTAGTCCAGAGACCTTTGAGATTATGTATGACTATGAGGGCTACCACCCCAGCTGTTTTGAGAACCTATATACCAACTTAGCGCCATTTGGCATAGAGCCTGATCAAATTCCGAATGCTTTTAATATCTTTATGAATGTTCAAGTAAAAGAAGATGGGCAAATAAGCGTGGAACCCCCATTAAGTAAGGCGGGAGATTTTATTCTCTTTGAAGCGAAAATGGACTTGATTGTGGGGCTGACAGCCTGCTCTGCCGAAGACAGTAATGGCGGTACTTTTAAACCTATACATTTTGAAATTTTAACGGCATAAAAATTCAATGCATTTAAATTAAAGTGATGCAATCCGTTTACCGGTACTCAGGATTGTCAAAATTCCAGCGTTTGCCTTCATCCCAAGCTTTTTTATTGTTGCCGTAGTTGCTGTATCCGCCTTGAGCTTGAATCATTTGCGCTAGATGCAATAAATTATAGGTCATAAAAGTAGTATTGCGCTGGGTAAAATCGCTATCAAAACCTGCAGGCTGATTGAGGCTTTGGTCCTGCCACTCGGTATCGCCATAGCTTGGGCCGGGTCCCACTTCGCCAATCCATCCCGCATCGGCTTGGGGCGGAATGCTGTACCCTATATGTTGTAAAGCATACAATATATCACGCGCACAATGTTTTAAACCGTCTTCATTGCCATTAACCAGGCAGCCACCTACTTTGTTGTAATAAATATATTGCCCGCGATCGTTAGTCATACCACTTAAGGCATACAAGCGTTCGATTAATTTTTGAGCTACCGATGATTTTTCACCTAACCAAATAGGGGTACCCACAACCAAAATATCGGCGGCAAGTAGTTGTTCTTTTAGCTGTGGCCACTCGTCTTGTTCCCAACCATGTTCGGTCATATCGGGATAAACTCCAGGCGGTACTTGATGGTCTACCAAGCGTATATATCGCAGCTGTACACCTTCTTTGGTCATAATATCCATAGCTTGACGCATCAAGGTTTCGGTATGGCTGGCTTGTGGCGATTTCTTTAAAGTACAATTGATAAAAATGGCTTTTAGCTTGGTAAAATCCGGGAATTTTTGAGCGGACTGCATAAGTTTATATTTAAAAAGATGAGCAATTAATAACGCCTAAATAGTCTATACAAGGCTTTAAAATATTAAATATAAGCATTTTAAATGAGCATCTTCACCAAAATTCAGTCTATAAACTATTTATTCATTTGGTTTTAATAGTTGGTTTTTTATTTAAATAGGCCTTCATAAAGTAACCGAATAGCAATCCGCCCAACGTCCAGATTACAACACCCATCCCTAAGCTAACTGCTGTTATTTTTCCGCCGGTAAAATAAGGATACAACACACTCATAAAAACAAACATAAACGCGCCCCAACTTAAACCGGTTTTTACCCAATTCTGGCTTTTAAATTTTTGAGAGACCTGCGCTAAATTTAAATTTTCATAACGCGCAGGTTGTTGTGCCAACCATTTGGTTTTCAAGCGTTTTTTAAATCCGCCCCAGAGCGGGAAACTAATAGCCAAAATCAAAAAGGTAAATACATTCATTAGGCAAGGAATGATTTGCTGACAATTAGGACAGTATAAGCCGAACCAGTTTTTGAATAGCGTAGCATTCGGGGACGCCCAAATGCGAGAATCATGTAGACTATGGCAATGCGGACAAGGCACATAAGAACGCTCTACCAGCGGTTTATCTTGGGTTTTATCTACCAAACTGACTTTGGGTACGCGCTGCCCTAAAATCAACTCATTGATCACAAGTCCAGGATTGATACACCAATGCAACATCGACCAATGTTTCCATGTGTAAACCTTATAATGTTCTTTGTCAAATTTCATAGATTGATATTCTTTAGCACTCATTTTAGCTATAGTGCTTAAATTATTGTTGGTTAAATTTCACTTTTTATATTCGGATTAATCGCTTGTAAAGCGGCTACGAAGGCTTTGGCTTGCTTAGGCGATACAATCAACTCATCGTAGCGGTTATAACAAACCACCAAGCGTTTAAAAGATGGCGCTGGTGCCGATAATATGCTTTTGGTAGGTTTTACTAAAGTAATTTGCGCAATGGGTATAGCGGGGTAACGTATCCAACCGCTGCGCACGTGCAAGCTATCGCCTACTATTGTATACCGCGTAAATAAAAACAAATGCAATATAAAAGCTTCCAGTAAAAGCATAAAAACCAATAAGACCCAAAACCAATCTTCCCAAGCTTGGGTGAGTAAGGGTGCCATACACGTAAGTATTGATAATACTACTAAGGCGAGCAACCCATAAGAAACTTTGGCATGAAAAACCTGCTGCATATTAACCACAATTAATGCCTAAAAATAAAAGTTTTTTTTAACTTCTCATCAGTTTAATTTAAAATGCATCCACACCGGCAGGTGGTCAGATACTGTTCTGGCTTGTTCTAAACGATCACAACTGCCTACCCAATCAATGCTAGCCGCTTTTATTTTTTGTATGCCCGAGGGGTAAAACATATTATCAATCGCATGATTTCGGTAAATCCCATCTTGGCATTTGCGTTTTAGCGTAGTCGGATTTTTATACAGTGCCGACCGGAAACCCTTTTTATAAAACGGATTCCATACCGTATGCCGCTCGGTCAGATTAAAATCGCCCGCCAGTATTAAGGCTTGTGTGTTTAATCGCTCGCAATAATCACCCATAGTTTTGATTTCTCTTTCGGGTTGGTCGTTGTATTTACGAGCGTGAAAATTGATTACATAAAATGCTTTCGCCGATATCTTATCTTCAAATTGCCCGATAAAGGGTTCGCGATAAACCCGATCTTGTAGAGTTTGGTCTAAGTAGGCTTTTCGCTTTAAGCGGACACGATGGGTTTTCCATAAAAAAGCATAGCGTTCGCTGATGTAGGGCGACGGACTCTTAGTTGGCAAACTCACCTGATAATCCCATTTTGCTCCGGTTCTGTTGAGTTCATCGGCTAAGCGAGCTACCGCTTGAGCACCCGCCGGATCTTTGGCCACCACCTCCTGCACGGCAACCACATCGGCGTGGCGTAAGACCGCCGCCATTTGGGCAATCTCTGCGTCTGATTTTGATCGACCTAGATTTTGAATATTCCAAGTAATAATTTGTAAACCCTCTTTCTTGCTTTAGTAAGTTTTCAAGTCGGCTAGACTTAGGCTTTGCGCAGATGCTATTACAGGAGTCGGCTGCTGAGCAAAAGCCTTGCAGCCTAGACTGAGGCTAAGTAATATAAATAGGAAGAGAGGCAAAAAAGGACGCATAATATTTATGTTTAAATGGCAAAAGTATTTTAAAACATGGTATATACCCAAGTTACAATGACTCCAGAATAGCCTGGCGAGGCTATGCGCAGTAACTCCCTAACCTCTTGTACTGCTAAATTAAACGGCGGCGCGAGCAAATCTACTCCGCTACCCTTTTTTAAACGAATACCCTGTCCAGAAATAATATCTCGGTTCGGTTCAAATCTACCTTCAGGAAGATGTTCGGTAAGGATCACATACTTATAAGCCGATAGTTTTTTGCAGATGGCGAGTATTTCGGCATTCGAGAGGTGTTGCAAAACCTGCCGCAACAAAATGCAATCGGCAGCCGGTAGCTCATCTTTGGCAAGGTCTAAACAATGAAAACTTAAGTTAGCTTGCTTAAACTGCTTTTGGTTGTAGGCAATTAAATTGGGTACAATATCTATGGCCTGGTAGTATTTGGCGTGAGGCAACAATTTTTTCCCGATATTAAAATCGCCACAACCCCAATCGCCAATCACTGGCGCTTCGGGCAATTGCTTTAAAAAATCTTGCACCGCCGAGATATAAGGTTTTACCACCGCCGGATGATGCGAGCCCAATCCCGAGTAAAACTGTTCCTGCTCCCCACCCCACAGGTTTTGTTCATACACCTGCGCCATCGCATCTTTGGTAGGCCAAGGTTTTTTGTTGGGGTTAGAAAATTTGTTTTTAGTCATTTAGTATTTGAAGCTGTTTCGCTAAAGGTATCTACCTAAAAGAATCGTTAAAGATAATAAAATGCTCGATTTTACTCCGCCTTGCTCAAGGAATTAATCCTAGACCTTAAAAATATGACTATGTTCTGTATTATTGAAAATTCCCCCAGCCCTGCTTAGTCCCCCCCTTATTCAAAACTCGGACTACATTTTAGGTTTTTATGATACGGCCTGATGTACTTCCAAAAAGCCTTGCCTGCACTGTTTAAATAGTGTACCGCATAATGCGTTTGAGTGGTTGAGCCTACCTTATAAATATACTCATCGCAGCCTATAAATCCCGATTGAAAGCAAACAATAGCAAAGTATTGCGTACGGTAATCAATCGTTACTTCATAAAAAGTGACTTTAGACACAGCATCGCTCAACGGACTGCTGTAAGTGGTTCCGTAATCTTGGGTCTTTACATAATCCATAAGTTCATCGCAGTCTTGTGCTTGCAGTATAAAACCCATTAAACAGCCTAGTAGACTCATCCATGTTGTTTTCATCTTGTTTTAGTTTTAGTTAATATTTGTTTTGTTTTTTCCTTATCCCCTTTACCTGCTTAGCAATTTCTTCTCAAAATGCTGGCGGTTAGCCTAGTCTTCACGTAATGGCATAAAGCCGATACTAGACTATAGCGCAAGGCAAAGGCGATAGGCTTCTACAAACTTAAACCGGTACTCCGTCATTTGCTGTCGAAGCCGCCCTAAAATAGCAATAAGGAATACGCTAGTGCTAGAATAAATCCATTCCGCTTGACGGAAAAACAAGATATGCTAAGCAATAAGAATAATAAACAGAAAAAAAGAAAAGTAAGTTAGGCTAAAACCAGCCCGAAGTTTAAACAAAAAAAAAGAGCCTGCGAACAGGCTCTTGGTGGCTCCACTTAGTGGGGGTGTTCCTCGTGAGCGGCTTCGCTCGCATCGGTTTGGTTCATCGCCATGCTGCGATCGTACTGGCAGCAATCGGGTAAATTCTTATAAGCATTTTCATCGGCTGCTATTCGCTCGGTATCATAACCGGCGGCAGCGATGGCTTCTTGCACGCCCATGGCATCGGCTTTTTGAGCATCGTATTGAATGGCAATGCGTTTTTGGGTACGGTTCCATTCCGCAGAAGCTACTCCGTCTACACTACGCGCAGCATTTTCGATGGTCTTTTTACACATTCCGCAATTTCCTCTTACACCAAAAGACAGGTCTGTTATTGCCATATCTTTTGACATTTCAGTAGTTGTGGTTTCTGTTTCTTTTTTGGTTTCGTTTTTACAACTTGTTAAACCTAATGCTGCTATTACAGCTACACTTAAAATTACTTTTTTACTCACGTCGATTACATTTTTGTTTTTGTGTTCGTGATTTTTCTTTGAAAAATTCATTGTTTAAAATTTAATTGTTATTACTTGATTTATTATTCTATTACTTGTTTTACTTCACCACAGGTTAGCATTGCTTCGCCAAAATATGGATTGATTACTTTTTCATCTTTGCTTAACCAATAAGCACCATTATTGTTATCTGCCATTGGACAAAATTCTACATAGACCTTTTCATTGATACCAAATAGTTGTACAGCATTGATTAGATGTGATGATAAATGTTTAAAATGGTCTCTTTGTGATTTTATATCGGACGTTTCAGAAATTGAAGTTGCAGAAGATTTTATTTCGCCTTCTAATGACATCCAATGGTTATGCGCCTTATTATCTGACAACAATTTCATATCTACTTTGTTCAATTTATTTAATAAAGTTGTTGCGTTTGCTGAAGTACTTATTGAATCTTCTTTTACTAAAGCATCTTTTAAATTGATATACGCATTGTAAACACTATTTAACTGTTGTTGAAATTTCTCTGATACTTCCAAACGCTCATTCATATTAGTGTGGTCACTTTCTTTGTTAGATGCATTGTTATCCATACCTAAATGACCTTCGTGTCCAGTCATTACTTTACCACCATCTTTATTCATCATAGACTTTTTGCCTTGTAATTGTGCTGCTGCATCAACCGTAAATGTTCCGTTAGTTACTATTTCATTTCCTGCAAACAATCCTTCCAAAACCTCGTATTCATTTCCTATTTGATTTCCTAATTTCACTTCACGCATTTCAAAAACAGGCTGGTCTTGACTTGTTTTTAAATACACCACAGAACGCTCTCCTGTCCAAAGTACAGCAGATGCTGGAATTGTTAATACCTCATCATTACTACTTGAAACTCGTTCAATATTGGCGGTTACAAACATTCCTGGTTTAAAAATTGTTTCTTTATTATTTAAAACCACACGTAAATCAACAGTACGAGTTTTGGTGTTTAATATTGGTTCAATGAAATCTACTTTCCCTTTAAATTCCTTATTAGCATAAGCGTTTGTAGTCACTAAAACTTCTTGTCCCTTTTTAAATAAATCGATTTGATTTTCATAGACATCAAAGTTTGCCCAAACCGTATTTAGATTTGCAATTTTAAGCAACGGTTGCCCTTGTTTAACGTAATCGCCTTGTTCTACTAATTTTTCGGTTACTGTTCCTGAAACAGTTGCATAAACTGGAAAGTTCTCTTTTACTTTTCCTGTAGATTCAATTTGATTGATTTGTGTTTCAGACAGCTTCCATAACTTCAATTTGTTACGGGCTGCTTTGTATAAAGCAGGTTGAGATTCTTTTAAAGAAGCTGCTGTGATTAATTCTTGTTGTGCTGCATAGAGTTCTGGCGAATAAATGGTTGCCAATAATTGACCTTTACGAACTTCTTCGCCTGTAAAACTCACATTCAAACGTTCAATTCTTCCAGCGAAATAACTTACCTGTACTGCATTGGCTTCTTCGTTTTCAGCAATTTTACCAGATAACTTTATGGTGTTGCCTTCAACATTTCCCTTGCCTACAACAGTTGTTTGAATATTGGCTAAAGCCATTGCATTAGCTGTTAATTTAAACTGATCTGCTGTTAATCCATCTGCACCAGCTTCGGCAGGAATTAAGTCCATTCCACAAATAGGACAATCACCTGGTTCTGGTTGCATAATTTGTGGGTGCATAGAACAGGTCCACATTTGATTGGTTTGTGTAACTTCATTGTGATTATGGTCTGCTTCTTTTGATGAACCACCAAATAGGAACCATCCCAAGAGCAAACCTACTGCCAACAAACCTATGTATATGACTATTTTATTATTTTTCATTTTCTAATCGTTTTATCATTGCTTTCATTTCTTCTATTTCCTTGCGTTGTGCTTCAATAATATCTTCTGCCAGTTTTTTTACTTCTGGGTCTTTTATATCTGCTCTTTCACTTGTTAAAATAGCGATAGAATGATGCGGTATCATTGCTTTCATCCAAAGGACATCACCAATTATTGGTGATTGTGCTCTTACTAACCCCAAAGCCCCTATAAACAGAATAAAACTACCTGCAAGAATTGCTATGTTTTTCTTTCTATCATTATACATTTTTCGCATAAAAAACCACATTATTACTGCCATTGTTGAAATCCCTAAACACGTCATATAGAATCGTGTTAGACTAAACCATACGTGGTCTATGGAATAGGTGTTTAAATACATCGTTATGTACATTGCTACAAATGAGCAAGCCAACATTATAAAGAAGGTTTTGTAATTTCCTTTGTTTGAGTGTTCTTTTGAATTTTCCATATTTTTTGATTTTATAGTTAAACTTTAATTGTTCTTAATCGTAGTGCATTTCCAATAACTGAAACAGAGCTAAAACTCATTGCTAAAGCTGCTATCATTGGCGAGAGTAGTATTCCGAAGAATGGAAACAACACACCTGCTGCAATAGGTACACCTAAAGTGTTGTAGATAAATGCAAAAAATAGGTTTTGCTTAATGTTCTTCATTACAGCATTACTCAAATTTTTTGCTTTTACAATACCGTGTAAATCGCCTTTTACTAAAGTTATCATAGCACTTTCTATCGCTACGTCTGTTCCAGTTCCCATAGCAATACCGACATCACTTTTAGCCAATGCTGGTGCATCGTTAATACCATCACCTGCCATAGCAACTACTTTTCCGTTTTCTTGTAATTTTTCTACTTCTTTGAGTTTGTCCTCTGGTAACATACTGGCTTTAAAATCTGCAAGATTTAGTTCTGATGCTACTGCTTGTGCTGTATCGTGATTATCACCTGTAAGCATTATAACATCAATCCCTTTATCCTGAAGTGCTTTAATGGCTTTAGCACTTGTTTCTTTTATCTTATCGCCTATAACTACATATCCAACGACGGTTTCATCTATTGACAAATAAGAAACTGTTTTACCCTGTTCTTGGTAAGATTTAGCTTCGTCTTTCATTTTAGAAGTAATATCCGCTTTAGCATATTCCATCATTTTAGGATTACCTAATGCTACATTTTTTCCATCAATTTTAGCTTCAACACCTTTTCCTGTAACAGCACTAAAATCTTCGGACTTTAAAATTTCTGCGTTGTGTTCTTTGCCATATTTAACTGTCGCTTCTGCCAAAGGATGTTCGCTATTGGTATTTAATGACACGATGTATTGTAACACTTCTTTTTCGCTTAAAGCATCATTAAAAGCTCCAACGGTTTCAACTGTTGGTTTTCCTTCGGTAATTGTTCCTGTCTTGTCAACGATAAGCGTATTTACCTTATCCATTTTTTCAAGAGCTTCAGCATTTTTAATCAATACACCATTTTGAGCACCTTTACCCACACCAACCATTACAGACATTGGTGTTGCTAAACCTAAAGCACAAGGACAAGCAATGATTAGTACTGCAATTGCATTGACAAACGCATACACATAAACTGGTTCTGGTCCCCAAATAGACCATACAATAAATGTGATAATAGAAATAAGAACTACAACTGGCACAAAATAGCCTGAAACTTTATCTGCTAAATTTTGAATAGGTGCACGACTTCTACTGGCATCATTAACCATATGAATGATTTGTGATAATAAAGTGTCACTTCCTACCTTTTCTGCTTTCATTAAAAAGGATTGATTCCCATTAATGGTTCCGCTACTTACTTTATCTTCTTGAGATTTGTTTACAGGAATAGGTTCGCCTGTAATCATAGATTCATCAATAGTTGTTTCGCCTTCAGTTATCACACCATCCACAGGAATTTTATCTCCTGGTTTTACTTTTAGAATATCATTAAGTTCTATCTCGTCAATACTGACTTCAACTTCTTCTCCATCTATTATTTTTATAGCTTTATTAGGTGCTAACTTTAATAATTCTTTTACTGCAGAATTGGTTTTACTATGTGCACGAGCTTCTAACAATTGACCTAAAAGTACCAAAGTTAGAATTACCGTTGCTGCTTCAAAGTAGACGTGTACAGCACCTGATTCGGTTTTAAATTGTTCTGGAAATACATCTGGAAACAACATACCGAAAACGCTAAATAACCAAGCCACACCTGCACCGATTCCAATGAGTGTAAACATATTGAGATTCCACGTTTTAATACTTTTATAAGCACGTTCAAAGAACATCCAAGTGGCATAAAACACTACTGGAATTGATAATGCAAACTGAATCCAGTTCCAATATTTCTGTTCCATTATATCGTACAACGGATTGTTATTGAGCATTTCGCTCATAGCCATTAAGAAAATGGGCAAGGTAAATGCTGTAGCAATCCAAAATTTCTTTAATAGCTTTTTATACGTTTTTTCTTCTGCTGAACTATCTGCTTCCATTGGCACTAAATCCATCCCACAAATAGGACACGAACCTGCTTCGTCTTTGACAATTTCTGGATGCATCGGACACGTCCATTGTTCCTTTGAAGTTGCTGATAGATTTTGTTCTTCCACCAAATCCATTCCGCAAACAGGACAATCGCCTGGTTTATCATAAGTTTTATCGCCTTCGCAATGCATAGGACAATAAAATGTGCCTGTGCCTTTCCCTTTTTGTTGCTTTTCCTTTTTACCTTTGGTATGATGATGATGATGTTCACCTTGATTATGGATAGTGTATCTATCACTATCTTTTTTTAAGGCTTCTTGAAATGTTTCTATAGGTATGTGTGATTCCATTTCTATGGTAGCTTCTGCCTTTTCTAAATCGACTGTTGCTTTTGAAACACCTTCTACTTTAGAGAGCGTTTCTTCTACGTGACTGCGACAACCGTTGCAAGTCATTCCGTGTATGTGATATGTGTGTTTCATTGTTATAATTTTATTTAAAATCTAATTGAAAGTCCACCACCCCAACCATATCGGTTGTTATAATTCCCTTGAATTGAAAAATTTCGAGATAAGATGTACGATGCTCCAATTAACCATTGAGTTTCACCTTCATAAGATTTGTTGTTTTCTAACTCATTAACCCATCCAAAATCTGCTCTGTACTCGTATTCTCCTTCGAGAAAAATTCTAGGAAAAATCAATAGTTCTCTGTCCAAACGTATTCTTGGGCGCAATTGATGGTCCATACTCACATCGACATTAAATCTGTAAGGCGTGAAATATTTAATTCCAACCAATCCCACAGTATTGAATGTATCATAAGAATCTGGTGTTGAAGTTTCAGTATTTACGCCTGCATACACGCGTACCCAATCATTGAGGTAGCGATTATAATTTACTTCTATTTCGGCATTTTGGTTATAATCAAACTCGGCACGTAGTCCAAATTCGTTGCGGATGTTGCTCGACATCAATAAAAGTTCATTAAAGTTTGAACCTACACGTGCAGCTCCCCACGAATAGTAATGGTCTGTCTCGTCAATTAGGTTTTGTACTGGATAAGGTTTCATCCTTTCATCGCGTGGTGTATCATAGCTAAATACTCTTGCCATACCACCCATCATATGATATAACACGTGACAATGAAAGAACCAATCACCATATTCTTCGTTATAAAATTCGATGACCACTTTTTGCATAGGTGGTACATTGACGGTATGTTTTAATGGGGAACGTTCGCCATTTTCATTGATGACCCTAAAGTAATGTCCGTGTAAGTGCATTGGATGATGCATCATTGTTAGGTTATTCAAAGTAATTCTAGTAACCTCTCCACCTTTAATTTTAATTTTGTCTGTTTCCGAAAGTGGTATGCCATTCAAACTCCAAACATAACGTTGCATATTACCTGTTAGATTAAGTAAAAGGTCGGTTACAGGTATGTCTGCCTTATAAGTCGTGTTTTCTTTTGCCTTTAAAAAATCATAATTGAAATAGGTTTTACGTGTGTCATAATTAAATGAAGTGGTGTCCTTTTGCATCATCTTATGATTCATTGGCATTACATCCTTTTTCATTTCCATATTCATTTCATTCTCCATCTGTCCATCTTTCATATCCATATTCATCTTCATCCCATATTTCTGCATTAGGACTTCTGGTGTGTTACTGTTTTTATTTCCTACTAAAGCAGGTGCACCCATCTTCATATCCATTTTTGCCATTTGCTTCATCATAGCTACTTTATCTGGTCTGTCTATAACTGTTGCTGGATACAGTTTTCCGCTACCTAAACGAATGGACATATTACCAGAACCATCTTGTGCTGTTGCGGTAATTTCCAATGTGCCTTCTGGAATGGTTACAATCACATCATAGGTTTCGGCAATTGCAAAAAGAAATCGGTTTTTATATTTTGGTGTTACATCCACACCATCACTCGCTACAATCATCGGGTTACCACCACCAAAATCCAGCCAATAATAAGATGAAGCAGATGCATTAATAAAACGTAGTCGTACTTTTTCACCTGCTTTAAACTCTGGATATTCTGCAAGTTTTTTACCATTGGCTAAAAACGCAGGATAGTAGATATCTGCAATATCTGCACCTTCCATTCTATCGCGCCAAAATTTGAATTGTGCGCCTAATGCATCTTCTTTTATAACTCTGCTTAATGGTACCGCTGTTCCTTTTTTAACCTGATACCACTCATTTCCTCGTTTAAGGTTTCGCAGTACATTTATTGGTTTTTCATTTGTCCAATCGGAAAGGACTACGACTAAATCCTTATCATAGTCCAAGGTCTTTTCTTTAGGATGAATGACTATTGAGCCATAAACTCCTTTTTGCTCTTGCAACATCGTGTGGGAATGATACCAATATGTGCCAGATTGGTTTATAGGTATTCTATATTGAAATGTAGTGTTTGGTTTTATAGGTGGCGTAGTTAAATAAGGTACACCATCATAAAAATTAGGAAGTATTAAACCGTGCCAATGTACAGAGGTTTCTTCATCCATTTTATTGGTTACGTTAATAATAGCGAGGTCACCTTCATTAAATTCTAATGTAGGACCTGGAATTCCACCATTAATTGTCATTCCTTTGGCAGTTACACCTGAAAGAGTTATTTCATTTTCTTCTATAGTAAGGTTATACTCTTGTATGTTTCGGCCTTCTTCTTTTCTATCTTGACCATTTGTACCAACTTGGGCAAATGCCATTGAAGTTAGAAACAAGAGAAATATTGTGTTAAATGTTTTCATTGTTTACTGAATTAAATAATTAATGATTGTACTTTGCACATAGTAGGTCTTCACAGATTCTATTTGGTTCATTTGAAACTTTAGCTGCAACTCTTGAATATCCAAAACATCATTAAAATCAATCGTTCCTGTTTCATAGCTTTTGATTAAAATGTCTTCTGCATCTTTGGCTTGCTGTAGGTTTTTGGTTTGGGTAGCATAACTTATTCTTGCAGAAATGCGTTCGTTATTCGCTTTGTCTAAAAGCGTTTCCAATGCATTTAAACGTTCCTGTTTTTGAGCAGTAATTTCCTGCTGTTGCAAATCATTTTGTTTGGTTTGGGATTTATATTTCTTATTGAAAATTGGGATAGATACCGAAACCATTGGCATTACAATATCCTTTCCGTTATCGCTGAAATCCATATTTGGTCTTTCAGCAACATTGATATAATCTAATCCAAAACCAATCATTGGACTGCTTTCTTTTTGATTCAATAATTCTGATTGCTCTATGGATTGATAGAGTTTATCAAATTTTAGTAATTCAGGATGTAATACTAATTTTTCAAAAGTAATATCAAAGTCTTCAGAAGGTATCATTAAACTATCTACCACATTCACGGTAACATCATTACCTCTATTCAATAGATTATTGAAGTTAGTTTGTTCTGCTAAAAATTGTTGTTGCAATACGTCTTTTAATTGTTGCATTTCGTTCTGACGCATTTGCAATCGCAACACATCTACTGCGGATGCTTTACCAACCTCTACAGAAGTTAATGCCAACGTTTCATAAGTTTCTAATAGTTTGATGTTTTCAGTTAAAACCTCTTGCTTTGCTTTGTTAGCGTATAGATTATAATAGGATTGTGATACCGAAGCCATTAGTTTTCGCTTTGCGATGACAATGTCTTCGTATTTAGCATCTGCCAATGAACTCACGTAATTTTCTCTCGAAGTAATAGTCCCAAACCACGGTAACATTTGTTTAGCAGATACTTTAAAGCGTTGTGCACCTGTTCGTGTTTCTGGCTCACTCACAAAATAACCAACACCAAATTCGGTATTAGGAATGGTGTTGACCTCGTTTACCTTTTCGGAAGCTCTTTTGTATTGTAACTCAAACTTTTGAATTTCTGGATTGTTTGTTAAGGCTTCATCGATAAGTATTTCTAATTGTTGAGCATTCGCAAAAAGACTCAAGAAACAAGAGCCAAGAGCCAAGACGATTTTTATTTGTATTGATTTATATTTCATTTTGATGTTCTTTTAAGTTGAACTTCTGCTTTCCAGCTATACAATACTGGTACAACAAACAAAGTGATTAAGGCTATAAGCATTCCACCAAAACTTGGTATTGCCATAGGTATCATAATATCACTACCTCTTCCTGTAGATGTTAATACTGGTAATAATGCTAAAATGGTCGTAGCTGTAGTCATTAAACAAGGTCTGATACGTTTTTCTCCTGCTTCTACAACAGATGCTCTTACTTCCTTTTTATTATCCGGTGTATTTCTACCGAATGTTTGAGTTAAATAGGTTGCCATAACTACACCATCATCGGTTGCAATTCCGAATAGTGCAATAAACCCTACCCAGACTGCAACACTTAAATTAATTGGGTGTATTTGGAATAAATCACGTAGATTTTCGCCAAAGAAATTAAAGTTTAAAAACCATCCTTGACCATACAACCAGATCATAATAAAACCACCTGCAAATGCTACTGCAATACCTGTAAATACCATTAATGACGTACCTACAGAACGGAATTGGAAATACAGAATTAAGAAAATAATTGCTAATGCTAAAGGCACAACAACCGACAAGGTTTTTTCGGCTCGCAACTGATTTTCGTATGTTCCTGTAAATTGGTAGTTAATACCTTTTGGAACTACTAATTCGCCATTATTTATTTTTTCTTGAATTAAGGCTTGGGCATTTTCTACCACATTAACTTCTGCAAAACCATCCATTTTATCAAACAACACATAGCCTACTAAAAAGGTGTCTTCACTTTTAATCACTTGTGGACCTTGCTCATAACGAATGGTTGCCAATTCGCTTAAAGGTACAGGACTACCTTTTTCAACAGGCACATAGATTTGTTTTAAATCGGTTGGATTTGCTCTTAATTCTCTTGGGTAACGAACTCTAACACCATAACGCTCACGACCTTCTACTGTCTGTGTTAATACCATACCTCCAACAGCCACTTTCAAAACATTTTGAACTTCCTCAATGGTTACGCCATAACGAGCAATTTTCTCTCTATCAATATCAATTAACAAATAGGGTTTACCTACAATACGGTCTGCAAAAACAGCTTCATCTTTTACACCTTCAGCTTGTTTTAAAATATCTTCTAATCGCATTCCAAACGCTTCAATCTGCTTTAAATCTTGTCCTTTTATTTTAATACCCATTGGTGCTCGCATTCCTGTTTGCAACATTACCAATCGGGTTTCAATAGGTTGTAGCTTTGGTGCAGACGTTACGCCTGGTAATTTGGTCACTTTTACAATTTCATTCCAAATATCGTCCGGTGACTGTATTTCTGGTCGCCAATTACGGTAGAACTCGCCATCATCGTCTGGAATGAGTTGTTCTTTTGCTTTAAGAGATTGCCACGCTTCACGCTGTTCCGCTCGCAATGACATTCCGTTTTTTAACACATATTCACCATCATCATTGACTTTATAGCGTTGGCGTACTCCGTTTTCATTCAGCATATATTCTGGTTTATACTGAATGATATTTTCATACATCGACAAAGGTGCTGGGTCTAACGCTGATTCTGTTCTACCTGCTTTACCAACTACGGTTTCAATCTCTGGAATACTGGCTACTGCCATATCCAATTGCTGTAAAACACGTTTATTTTCTTCCACGCCAGAATGAGGCATCGAGGTTGGCATTAGTAGAAATGAGCCTTCATTTAAAGATGGCATAAACTCTTTGCCTGTATTTTTCATAATGAAAAAACCTGCAATGACAATTGCTGTTGGGACAGACAAAAAGAGTAGCTTATTATCTAAACACCACCTTAAAATGCGTGTGTAGTATTTTATAAATAATGAGAAAACACCTAATAAACCAAAGCAAATAACACTCACGAAAATAAGATTCCAGAAAATGCTTTTATCAACGCCTAATGGTCTCCAATATTCGGCTAACAAGAATACTATAGCTGATGCTGAAATAATGATATTGATAAGATTCGCTTGTTTGTCTGTTATCTTATTTTGAAGATTAAGACCTGCTGTAATTCCAAAAGCTATTAATATTAACCCTAACCAATACCCATAGATAATTGCAGCGATACCTAATGCTATTAAAACAGCATTTAAAACATATTTAAAAGTATTTTTAATGCTTTTCTTTCGGAATAAGAATGCAGCAAACGGTGGAATTAAAAACAACGCTACTATTATAGAAGTTGTTAATGCAAAAGTCTTTGTGAAGGCTAATGGTCTGAATAGTTTTCCTTCCGCTCCAATCATTGTAAATACAGGAATGAAACTGATAATAGTTGTCATAACTGCGGTTACGATTGCACCAGAAACTTCGGCTGTTGCGTTGTAAACTACTGTATTAATGGATTGTGTTCCATCATCTTCATCTAAATGCCGAATGATATTTTCTGATAGTATAACACCAACATCGACCATTGTACCAATAGCAATAGCAATACCAGATAATGCGACAATACTAGCATCGACGCCAAAGAGTTTCATCGCAATAAATACCATTAAGACTGCAACTGGTAATAATCCCGAAATCAATACCGATGCTCGAAGATTAAACACCATAATGATTATAACCAAAATGGTAATCAATATTTCAAGAGTTAAGGCTTCATTGAGTGTACCTAAAGTTTCTTGTATCAATTCTGTTCTGTCATAAAAAGGCACTATGGTAACTTGTGATGTTCTTCCATCTGCCAAAACTTTTGAAGGTAATCCTGCACTTAATTCATTAATTTTTTCCTTTACGTTATTAATGACTTCCATTGGGTTTGCTCCATAACGAGCCACCACAACAGCACCAACAACTTCAGCACCTTCTTTATCCAATAAACCTCGTCTTGTTGCTGGACCTAATGAAACTTTTCCAATGTCTTTAATTTTTATTGAAGTGAAATTTTCAGAATCAACTACAGCATTTTCAATATCTGCAATGGATTTTACATACCCCAAACCACGAACTAAATATTCAGCTTGGTTAATTTCCAAGGTTTGTGCGCCAATATCCTTATTACTTTCTTTTACAGCTTTAACAATATGATGTAACCCAATGTTATATTGACGCATTAGTTCTGGGTTTACATCCACTTGGTACTCTTGAACATAACCACCAATTGATGCAACTTCAGAAACACCGCTTGCAGAGGACAAGGCATATTTAACATAGTAATCTTGAATACTACGTAATTCGTGTAAATCCCAACCACCTGTTACATTACCGTTCTCATCACGACCTTCAAGTGTGTACCAAAATATTTGTCCTAATCCTGTTGCATCTGGACCCAAAGCAGGATTAACACCTTCGGGCAATAAACCACTTGGTAAGGAATTAAGTTTTTCGAGAATACGACTTCTACTCCAGTAAAATTCTATATCCTCTTCAAAAATGATATAGATACTTGAAAAGCCAAACATAGAGGAACTACGAATGGTTTTTACTCCAGGAATACCCAATAATGATGTGGTTAATGGATAGGTAATTTGGTCTTCTATATCTTGTGGCGAACGTCCATCCCATTTGGTAAAAACGATTTGTTGGTTTTCGCCTATATCTGGTATGGCATCTACAGCAACTGGATTACTTGGTAAGAAACCAGTATCCCTATTGAAAGGTGCATTAACCGTTCCCCATCCTACAAAAAGGACGAGTAGCAGAACTGCTACGAGTTTGTTTTCTATTAAAAATTTGATGCTTTTATTGAGCATTGGCTTTGATTATTAAACAGTTAGACATTGGTGTTGCCCTAAAGGCATAAAAAAGCAGGCAGCCCAGGGTGCAAAAGCACAGGGCGCGTTAAAAAACTGTTTAATAAATCAAATGAGGTAAGTCTCGTCTAGCTTATAGATAGGCTTGACGACCAGTGGTGGTTTGTAGGTTCTAAAAGGGACCACTTTTGTAGTAGGCTCAGCGAATAACTGACTATAAGTATAAACCAAGGTAGCAACAAACACTTGCTTGTTCCAACTCAACTGATCGCTTTGCTGTGGCAATTCATCTTGCCCTGCAATGGTTTCTTGAGTATTATCGCAGCAATTCGGTTTATCGATAGAGCAGCCATCGGTAGTAGGCTGATTCATTTCCATACCACAACCCGCTGCTTTGGCCCAAACCACTTTCTCGACCAAGGTGTCTCCACAGTAATGCATATTTACCGTTAATGAAAAGGTAGATGCTAAAAGCACCACACTCATCACCCAAGCCGTTATTTTATAAAAAAAGCTGTTCATTGCGCTACAAAGATATACAATGCTTTTGGTATAAACGCAAAGCTTAACTATTTTTTTAATTTTGGCTAATCCTACCAAGCTTAATAATACGCAGCCAATCAATAGGTTATAATACTATCTACCTAGCAGATGTTTAACTCACAGCCTTGTTACAAGAGAGTATTATGACCGCTTTCGGTGTAAAGCATGCCTATTTAAAAACCTAAGTTGTTTAGCTTTAAGCTGATAAATTTTTCTTAATTCCAATTTTAAAAGCAAAATAAATCTTTAGCTTTAAGGAGCAAAACACAAAAGGCTTTGCAGCGCAGCGGCTTAACAACCCTTTTATCAACCTTTAAAATAAGTAAATGGGGAATTGGAAAAAAGTAGTACGAATTGTCTTTGATGGTTTAGCCATACTCATCGCCTTAGCCAGTATACTTTCGGTTTTTAGAAATACCGAATGGAGGTACCTCAAATTTTTAGACTTTCCGCGCATTCAACTTTTTTTTACTGCCCTAGTTGGTTTTGTACTCATCGCTTTAATTCCGCATAAGCATAAATTAACACAATATGTGATTATGGCTTGTCTTATAGTGGGCTTAGGTCTTAACCTGAGGTACCTATTACCTTATACCATCTTAAGTCCGAAAGACGTACCACAAGCCGAAAATATAACGGCTAAAGACCAAGTGTTTTCTGTTTTTTTGAGCAATGTTAAAATGAAAAACACCCAACACCAAGCCCTGCTTGATTTGATTAAAGAAAAACAACCCGATTTGGTTTTGCTTATGGAAGTCAATGCCCGTTGGGATCAAGCCGTAAAATCATTAGCCAAGGATTACCCTTATGTTAAAAAAGCGATCAATGAAAAAGCCTACGGTATGGCGCTTTACAGTAAAATACCTTGGAAAAATGCCCAGGTGCATTACCTGAATAATGAGCATGTACCTTCAATTATCACCGAAATGGAATTAGCATCTGGCAAGCGCTTTACCTTGTACAATATGCATCCCGTACCGCCTAAGCATTTTGAACACCTCCCCGATAACAAAGGCCAACAAGAAAAAGAATTGATTAAAATGGGCCGAATGATTAAGCAAAACCAACAAGCTTGTTTGGTGATAGGCGATATGAACGATGTGGTTTGGTCGTATGTTGACCCGCTAACCCAAACCGAAGATCTTTTAAAAGATGTGCGCGTAGGTCGCGGGGTATTCCCCAGTTTTCACACCCAAAAATGGTATATGCGTTGGCCTCTAGATCATATTTTTACGACCGAAGGCTTTCGAGTAAAAACCTTAGAACGCCTACCCAGTATAGGCTCTGATCATTTCCCGCTTTACGCGGAATTGGCACTCTAAGCTTTAAGATAAATAACCTCTCTCTCCAAATTTATGTTGCCTAGCCACTAAGCTTTAGAATTAGTTTTTGATTTTGGCTCTTTAACCAGCGTAGGCTTGCCTCTAAGCCATTTTTTTAAAGATCGACTTGGTTGGAAATTGATATGGAATTTCTTTACCTTTTTGGGCGATAATTCCCGAATTGTGGTGGTAGACTCCGATTTAAATCCTACCTTAAACCGACCCAAATTATCGAGTTCAACCACTCTGCCTTCAGACAAGTGAAACTGCACCTTCTGGCCTAAAGCTTTTAAAACCGCTACCACATCAGCTTGACTTAGCGTAGATTCATTACTGATTTCATAAGCCAAACGCTCCGTATCTATTTCTCCCGTATGCACGGCTTGCATCATATAGCGCAATGACTTAGACGGATCTAAATTGTTTTTTCGTTTTCCAATACGGTATTGAATAGGCATATTTTTTAGTATTAAAGGGTAAAACAAAATAAAGTTACGGTACACTTAATTAAAAGTTGCTGTACAATTAATCTTTTGATCAGCAACTAATTTACAAAAGTTATACAATTTTCGAAAAAATATTGTACAACTTTTATATAAATATTGTACAATTTTTGAGTAAAAATTGTACAATATTTTATTACCTCTTCAAAGGCTTTTGTTTAAAAGGCTTTGAAGATAAGATAAAAAGTAGCGGTAGTATTTTAAAAAATATGCTTATCCTTCTATTTTTCACAAGGCATTTTAAATAGAAATCGCCTTTAAATCGTTTTTAAAAAATGCTGGTAGTGGGCTAGATAAAAGTTGTTCTTCTACACAAGAAATGGAGAAAAAAAGAAGATAGATTTAAATGGATAATAACCGAGCAAGGCAAAATAAGCTATCGCTAAAAGCAACTATGGTTTTCTTTATTTGAGGGCGATTCTTACCATCCGCGTAAGCGACATTAAACCACCTAAATGTACGGAGTACGCTACTTACTGTACCAACCAGAACTCGTAAAGATAAACTACCCCATACAACCAGCCCACATATAAGAATGTATAGATGCTCGCGTACAGCAGCGACAGACCTAAATCTTTTTGGGTGTCTTTAGATTTTCTAAAAACCATGCGCATTGCTCTAAAAAACACCCAATACAGCAAGGTGATTAAAACAAATAGAGAGAACCAAAAAAAGATTTCTAAAAAAAGTAACATGACCAGACAAAGAATGGTCATGGCAATCCATAAAATAACCGATAAAAACAAGCCTGCAATGCCATCGCCTGTATCAATCTGTGGCATTTCATACTTTTCGGGTGTGATATGCTCAAAAAAATGGCCGCGTTTAAAATGCTTAAATTTGGGGAAGTCGTCTATAAGTCCTATACCTGTATAAAGCCCATAGGTCATAAATAAAAACAAGCAAGAAGCTATTAGACTTAGGGCAGTGTAGATCTTCGTCCCTAGTCTTTTATCAAACGAAAGTCCTATACTGTAAACCAAAACCACACTGAGCCCAAGGACTAAAAGTGAAATGATAAAAACATATTTTCCGCTTAGGTATTTTGGTCGCGTTGCCATAGTACTGAGTTTACACGTTGAAATTGCTTTTTAAGATAGCGAGGAAATCCTGATTTTCTTGGTGGCGAACCAAAATAATATAGGTCTCCAAATCGTGGCTCACCACATACTGGGTGATATAAGCCTGCGCCTCTTCAAGCGCCTGAAGGTATTTTATTTTAATGATTTCGGCGCTACCATAACGCAACATTTTGGCCTCTAAGCGTTGCATAGCCAATCCTTCTTTAGAAAAATGCCTTTCGAGATCGTTTACATAATAATTGATTAAGGGTTTAGACAATTTGGTATAATCGGCCGGCATAAACGTAATGCTATTCACCCCATTTTGCCGATCTACAAAGAGTACACTATTAGCATCAAAATTAGCCAAATATTCGGCTGCAGCCTTATTATCCTCCTTGTGCACGGGCTGGAAACCAGCTGGTAAATATACCGATTGATTTAAAAACCCCACCGCCTGCAAATTGTTGCCAGTTAATACGGCAAGCTTGTTTTTCTCGACTGTGTTACAGCCCAAAGCAAAGCATAATAAAAATAAGACTATTAGGTTTTTCATGGCTAGTATTGGTTTAAGGTATTATGTTAACAAAAGCTGCAATATGCGCCCTACTCCCTATTACATCGATATAGGGATTGTACTACGTTTACTAAATTAACAAAAAATTATGAGTTAAATGCTATGCGCCAACATTTAATTGTTTGTCCTATCTTCCTAAAACTTAAAAGCTTGTAGTGGGCTGCATCACCCAAAAATAAATTTAAACTATTAGTGCGCTAGCCTTTAGACTAGAACAAAAAAAGAACAAATCTGTACGATATTAAAAAAAGTTGGATTTCAGTGTATCTTTTTAGTCACTTTTCTATCTACTTCATGAAACCTAAAAACAAAAAATTATGAATACTTGCACATGCACACAATGCGAATGTAAAAAATGTAATTGCGTGAACTGCGCGCAAAAGAACTGTCCTTGTGATCGTTGTGAATGCAGCCAATGCACTTGTTGTTAAACCAAAAGCTTGGTTTTTTAACCAAGCTTTTTTATATTGTTTTATGCTTACAAAAGAACTTTGGGAAGAATACAAAAAACCGATTTACTACTTTATCTTAAAATGGGTAAAGCAGCCCGAGGCCAGTAAAGATATTTTACAAAATACCTTTTTACGAGCACATCTTAAAAAACACCAACTGCGATACGATAAAAAAGCTAAAGCTTGGTTGTTTCAAATTGCCCGTAATGAAGTTTATACCTATTTCGCTCAGCAAAAAACGCATCTACTTTTATTGGAAAACGAGGCAGTAGTCGAAAGCAACGCTGCCTTTACCCCATGCTGTTGGGAACACTTTTTAAGCGAGCTGCCTCCATCTTACCAAGAGGTGGTAAAATTATGTTTTATTTCCGGCAAAAAACAACAAGAAACCGCTGCTATACTAGGGCTTAGTTTAGCCAATGTAAAAGCACGCATACGCCGAGCCAAGGCTTGGTTGCAAGAGGCTTTGGTGAACTGTTGCGGATATAACTTAGATGAAAATGGAACACTTAGCGGCGAATCGCATTGCGCGCGTTGCGCCCCTAGAATTTAATCGATTTGTGCTTCGATTTGTTTGATGAAATTCATACGTCGCTGCACCAATTCTTTAGTACCCGCTTTTGGCCAGGCTCCCAATTGCACCACTACCAAGTTTTTACTCGGATTCAAATAAAGAAACTGACCAAAAATTCCGGCGGCTGCATAGGCACTATGCGTGATACGCCACCATAAATAACCATAACCACTCCCATCTGCTTGGGTTTGGTACAGGGCTTTACTCGCATTTTGGCGGTATACATCGGCTAGTAAGCCGGTGCTTTTTCTTTCTTCTTGCATCATAACAAGACCCAAACGCGCAAAATCACGCAAGCTTGCCGATAGCCCACTGCCCCCTATATTTAAACCGCTACACTCGTCGGTAAGCCAAAAGGCACAATCTTGCATGCCGTATTTTTGCCAAATGTGTTCAGCAAGATAGCTCGCCAAACTTTGTCCCGTGGCTTTTTGTAAAACAATACCCAGCAAATCGGTTTCACCCGTATTATAATTCCATACCTCCCCAGGTTCATGCACTTTCTTTAATTGCTTCATATAGCTTAATATATGGGCTTCCCTACCTTGGCATTCGCCTTGGTACATACGGGCAACATCAGATTCGGGATCTTGGTAGTCTTCGTTCCAAGCTATGCCCGAAGTCATGCTTACCAATTGCCGCAAACTTACCTCACCATAGTCATAACCCGCTAACTCTGGCACATAGGTTTTAAGCTTATCATCAAGATGTTGAATATCGCCTTGTTTTAGCGCCACGCCCAACAGCATAGAAGTAATTGATTTTGCCACCGAAAAGCTGGTCCATACTCCATCTGCTTTTAAAGGCGCAGCATAACGCTCTAATCGAATGTGGCCGTCTTGCCAAACCAATAAACCCGTAAGCTGGTTGTCTTGCATATAACGTCTTATCGCTTGCTGTTGCTTTTCTTCTTGAAACCATTCATCGGCTTTGGTAAGTGATTTCGCTTCCGCGGAAGCGGGTACAGCTATACTAGGAAACAATCGATGCATTTTTCCAAAGCGGTTTAACTTTTCTTCATTGTTCCAGAACAACAAACTCTCTAGTTTTTGGCCCATGGTTTTGCCAGGAATCTGATTGCGATCTATAGACAAGTCTTGGGACGCCACATCCTCACAATGCTGTGCACAAATGGGAGAAACCCATAATAATAAAATCAGGCTTAAAGCCGAAAGCGGTAAATTACGCATCTTTTTTTTTTGACAAAGATAATCTACTTAGGGCAGAGCCACCTCTAGAGCACTTATAATTTCTATTTTTTAGAACTGGTTGTAGATGAAATATTAGTTTAAGCGGTAGTCTAATTAACTAAAAATGCATAACTTGGAGCTGGTTTATGAAAAAGTCAAAACTTAGCCGAAGAAAATTCATTAGGGGTTCTCTTTTAGCACTTGCGGGCGTCTTGTTAGGGGATATGTATTGGTTTGAACGCTATATTCTCGATTGGAGTGTTCACATGCTGCCTAGCGCATCAAAACACCCTATTCGCGTGTTGCAAATCAGCGATTTACATATGCGGCAACTCAGTCGCCGTCAACGTAAAATAGCTGAAAAAATTAATACGCAATCCTTCGACTTATTGGTGCTCACGGGCGACGTTATCGATGAGCAAAAAGGCTTAACCGCCTTAGAAGAATTTCTAGCTTTACTACCCAAAAGCTTACCTAAAGTAGCGATTCTAGGTAATTGGGAATACTGGGGAAAAGTGAATTTAAGTCAGCTTAAAAATTTATATACTAGCTACGGTGTGCAATTGTTAATCAATTCGCACACTCAATTTACCCTTAAAGGACGCCGCATTGGTATTTTGGGTGTAGACGATTTGGTGGCCGGTTCGCCAGATTGGACCAAAACCACACAAGACTACGTTCGGCAAGAGGTTAACTTGCTTTTATGTCACTGCCCAGCTTTTCGCGATCAAGTAATGGCACAGCCACCCAATTTTACTTTGCACGCATTGCTAGCCGGTCATACCCATGGGGGGCAATTGAACTTTTTTGGGTGGATCCCCTTTAAACCTAGAGGAAGCGGTAAGTATTTAAGCGGTTGGTATAGCCAAGGCGGTTACCCTATGTATGTTTCGAAAGGAATTGGCACCAGCATCTTACCCCTGCGGTTTGGCGCTCGAGCCGAAGTAGTAGAATTGCAGGTTTAAAAAGAATGATTTACATTGAGGTGCGCAACCAGAAAACCAGCGGAAGATTATGCCCACAGCAAATGAAAGAAAAAGTACTGGTAAGAGCTTTCTGGGAAGATTTATTTGATTTTGAGGCTTTGCTATCGGTAAGTATAGCCATAAAAAAACCCCCAAATTATTTGGGGGTTTCTTGTACTTGAAGCTTTGTGAAGTACTTCTTACAATTGCTGTAAAAAGCACTTAACTTATAAGCGGAATTAGTCGATTACCTCAACGTTTACCGCGTTCAATCCTTTTCTACCGTTTTCGGTGTTGAATTGAACTTTGTCATCTTCTCTAATTTCATCGATTAAACCTGTACTGTGAACAAAAATATCCTCACCTGTTTCGTTTGATTTAATGAATCCAAATCCTTTTGTGTTGTTAAAGAATTTTACTGTACCTTCTTGCATTTTACTAAATATTAATTTGTTATTATAAATACATCAGCAACCTATTTTTTCAAACTACCAGCTCATCAACTCTCAGAATGTTAAACATCCTTCAATTAGATAAAAAACAAATATTAAAAAGTAAAAAGGAAATAAAATCGATAAGAATGCGAGTTGAACTCGAAAAACAAATAATGATATAAACTACTACTTAGAATTTGAAGTGGTTTCTAATGTGATGCAAACATACCATCTTTATTTCCAACACAAGCTTTTAATATGTTAAAGTTTTAAAAATATAAAATAAGATGCCTATAGCATTCCTAACAAGCTGTTAATATACAAGGCTTTGGCGGATTTACTGCCGATTATTATTTAAGTTTGTATTTCAACCCACTAAAGTCCAACCTATGAAAATGTTTTTTGCCTTGGCCCTTTCCGCTTTAAGTTTATTGGCCTGTAAACCAAAGAACCCACAAGCTACACCCACTGCTGCTGCACAAGACAGTTTAACACATAAAAACACCCCTCCTAAACCCGACAATGCGCATTATGCGCCGGCTTTTGAAGGCCAAACCCGCGCACCACAAGTGCAGACCCAAACCAATTATGAGGTGATTTTACGCAGCGATAAGTTGCAAGAGCCTTGGGGTATCACGCCCATGCCCGATGGTAACTTACTGCTTACCGAAAATAAAGGTTTTATGCGCTTGCTAAATCCGGAAACAGGTGAAATACTTCAAGATATTAAAGGATTTCCCGACGTAGATGATCGCGGTCAAGGCGGAATGCTGGGCCTGTGTCTTTCTCCCGAATTTGAACAAGACCGTATGGTTTTCTGGACCTTTACCGAGCGGGTAGCCGATGGTAATCATACGGCTGTGGCAAAAGGAAAGCTGCCTCAAGGCGCCGATAAAATAGAACAAGTACAAGTTATTTACCGTGCCAGTCCTACCTACGATGGGCGTTTGCATTATGGCGGACGGATACTATTTGACGATGAAGGAAATTTATTGGTGAGCATCGGCGAACGCTCCGATAAGCAAACCCGAGTAAAAGCTCAGGATTTAGGCACTTCATTCGGAAAAATAATTCGCATTACAAGAGATGGACAAGCAGTAGCTACCAATCCGTTTATGGATCAACCTGGGGCTTTACCCGAAATTTACAGCTACGGGCACCGCAATCCGCAAGGCTTAGCCATACATCCTGAGACTCGAGCGCTGTGGAGCAATGAATTTGGACCCCGTGGTGGTGATGAACTCAATCTTATTGAGCCCGGAAAGAACTACGGTTGGCCCGTTATTACCTACGGGGTAGAATACAGTGGTGCCGAAATTGGCGATCCGCCGATACAACAAAAAGAAGGCATGGAGCAACCGGTATATTACTGGGATCCTGTACTCTCTCCTAGTGGCATGAGCTTTTATTCTGGCGATGCAATTCCTGAGTGGCAAAACAACCTTTTTCTGGCCGGATTAAGCAGCCAACACATTGCGCGTTTGGTAATTGAAGACAATCGTGTGGTGGGCGAAGAACGTCTGTTAGCCGATAAAGGCGAACGATTTAGAGCGATTACCGAAACTAGGGATGGTAAATTATACGCAATAAGTCAAAGCGGAAAGTTATTTGTTATTCAAAAGAAATAAATCTTGTATACTGTCTTTTCTAATCCGTTAGTAAAGCGTCTAGCAAGCTATTTTACTTCTCGTTCTGTACCATCGATACAACTTTTCGTGCTTCTGGGCGGATTAAGCGTTTTAGGATTGGGGAGCGCGAGCGCCCAAAATCAAGACAGTACCGCCGTTGATGCTCTTAATAGCGTGCATATTATTGCACATAACCCACAACAGCCGCTGAAGCAGTTAAATGCGACGGCACAGGTCGTTGGTCAGCCTCAGCTTTCGGCTACTTATACTGGTAGTTTGGTACCCGCCTTGAACCAAGTGGCCGGTTTGCGTATGGAAGAGCGTTCACCGGGCAGTTATCGCATCGCTTTACGCGGAAATTTAATCCGTTCGCCTTTTGGAGTGCGTAATTTACAGGTTTATCTTGGTGATTTTCCGCTTACCGATGCCAGTGGAAACACCTATATCAATTTAATTGACCCTGCGGCACTCGCTCAAGTGCAAGTATTAAAAGGTCCTAATGCCTCTTTATATGGAGCCAATTCTGGTGGGGTGATTCGTCTTGAACCCAAAGGCTTTAAGGTTCGTGAAAACAAACAACAATTAAGTTTGGGTGGTGGAGCATATGGCTTGTTTCGAGAGCGCTTTAGTCTGCAAAGAAGTTATAAGCGGTATTCTTTTTCTATCGATCAAATGTATCAACAATCAGACGGTTACCGTGACCATAGTGCGCTAAGTAAAAAAAGTTTACAAACCGCCCACCGCTACCAATATGCGGCGCATAGTGAGTTGCGTTTCTTGCTTTTGTACACCGACTTGCATTATGAAACGCCCGGAGGCTTAACCTCAGAGCAACTAGAGGAACAACCGCGTATGGCCCGACCCGCATCGAGCCGATTTCCATCAGCCGAAACTCAGGAAGCCGGCATTCAAAACCGAAGTCTGCTTGGCGGTATAACCCATCAGATTACCATCAGTAAACATTGGCAACATCAAGTCAGTTTATTTGGTTCTTCTACCGATTTTAAAAATCCGTTTATTACCAATTATGAATTCCGTAAAGAAGAAAATATCGGCTTGCGCACTTATCTTTCTTACCAAAATCAAATCGCTACTACTTGGCATTTTGAGGCACAGCTAGGTTACGAAGGGCAAAAAGGTTGTTATGCGCTTGAAAATTTTGACAACAACCAAGGAGAACCACAAAGACTACAAGCACAAGATGATCTAACCAACAGCAGGCAAAACTATTTTTTACGTACACAAATCGGCTGGAAAGAAAAACTCAGCCTAGAAACATCTTTGGGTTACCATAATTTTACCTTGGGCTACACCACCCATTTTCCTACTAGCGCTCGTGCCCGAGGCGAAGTAAAATATGATGCTATTTGGATGCCCAGGATAGCGGGTCGTTTTTCCTTTAATCGGCAATGGAGTATGCGTGCGTCGGTGGCCAAAGGATTTTCTGCACCCACACTGGCCGAAGTTCGTTCTTCTACCAATCAAATCAACACCGATCTAAAGGCCGAAGAAGGTGTAAATTATGAGATAGGTTTTAGGTTTCAACACCCCAAACAATGGTTGGTGCTAGACCTAAGCGCCTACACCTACCCTATTCAATCGGGAATTGTAAGGCAGCTCAATGCCGCTGGAAATGAGTATTTTGTCAATGCAGGCGAATTAAAGCAAAACGGAATTGAATTAACGGGTGAGTTTAGGCTCTTGCCAAAAGACAGCTCTCGGTTATTGCATAATTTGCAGTGGCATACGGCACTTACTTATAATCAACATGAATTTGAGCGCTACATCGTTAAAGAAAACAATTATAGCGGTAATTCCGTAACTTCTGTACCCGACTGGATGCTGGCCAATAGCTTAAATTTAGCGATAGGAAAACCTTGGAGTATGGCGCTTAACCATAGATACACTTCGAGCATCCCGTTAAACGATGCCAATACCGTTTTTAGCGAGGCCTTTCATTTGGTTCAATTACAACTCAATTGGCAACAAAGCTTAGGAGTCTTAAACAGTATTCGCTTATTTGCAGGGGTAGATAATCTTTTAAATGAGCGCTACAGTCTAGGGAACGACATCAATGCTTTTGGAAAACGCTATTTCAATCCGGCCCCCGAGCGCAACTTCTATGCAGGGCTACATTGGAGGTTTTAAGGCAACCCAGTGAGCAAAAACTACTACATTTAGCAAAATTAACTTTGACAAATTAAGGCACTTTAACAAGGTGTTAAGCCTATCTATAGCACAATGGTTTTATAGAACAAGGCAATTATTGTAAATTGCACCGCAAAGAACAGCAACACAAAATGGAGCAAAAAAATATACAACAACAATTAAAACACATACTAGCCCATACACCCACAGATTGGTTAAAATTAACTACGCATCGGCTAGATATTTATCAAGAAGATCAGGCTAAGATACAATTTTTGCAAGCCTTTGAAGAATTAATGAACTCAGAAATTAGCGGAGCAGCATTTACCGAAAGGCTGGCGCAATTGCCAACGGCTTATGATTACATTCGCTTGGGGCATCCGTTGTCTAGTGTATTGGAGTGGAGTTTGGCTCAATTACAAGGATTATCGGCAGATCGAGTGATTTGTTTTCAATCTTTAAGTATGCCGCTTTTAGCCATAGCCCGCACCAACAGTTTGGCCGGTAAAGTTACCCAAATCGCTTATAGCGGAGCCTTACCCGCCGCACTAGATCAAGACTTAATACAAAAAGTTTATAGTTACCAAATAGAGTGGTTGCCGGTAAAAGACCCCAGCCAAATTCAAGACACCCCTGGTTATCAAGCATCAGCAAGTTTGGTTTATGTTGAAAGCAATTTTGATTGGACGGCACAACAGTCGGTTTTAACCGCTACTGATAGCCCGATAGATTACCTAGTAGGATTAGATGCCGCACTAGGTAGCGTTCTATATATTGGTCCTAATCAAGAAGAGTCGAGCATAGCGGCAATACAGCATGTTAGAAGGCGCGAAACTGTAGCCATTACTCCGTTAAACGCTTACCGCGGATTACAACGATTGGCAAATGAACCTTTAGAACAACCCGAAAATCACCAAGCTTCTAATCAAAAAGAGGTAGCCGATAACATTCGGTCGATAACGGGTACAAATGGAGAAGTTCTGGTTGCCTCATCTGGATTATCGATGCAATACGCCATTATGATGGGATTGGTGGATTATGCTCAAGAACAACATCCGGGCAAACCGATAAAATTTATTGTACCTCCAAATTGCTATGGCGGCACCAATGATCAAGCGCGCAGGTTAGTCCAAAGTTTAGATCAGGTTAGTATTGTAGATTTACCCGTTGATCGAGATAATGACATGGTAAGCAGTGTAGAGCAGGTTTTGAGTCAACTAGCGAAAGAAGACGCAGTACCTTATATCATTGCCGAAATTCCTACCAACCCAAGAGTAGAAGTACCTAATTTAGAAGGTTTAGCCGCAGCTTTACGAAAATCTAGACAAACCCCAAGCGGTACGTCTGCCATCGCTCCCGTTTTTATATTGGACCAAACGTTTTGTCCCAATGTTCCCTTTTTAAGTCAGCAAAGCGATAAAAACAACAATAATATTCTAGCGGAAGGCTATGCTTTGGCTTATGCCAGCGGATCTAAATTCCCTAGCGGGGGAAAATGTACAGCCGGTTATTGTGTGGGTAACCAGCAATCTCAAGCGATGATGAGTAAAATAGCCACGCATTTGACACTGTGCGACAATGAGGCTACCGCCAGACAGTATGCTAAGTTAGCCGAACAGCTACCCAGTATGCTTGAGCGTATTGAGAAAGCTTATAAAAATACCCGTGCATTTGTTGCCTTTATTGAAAAAGAGTTTCCTGAAGCCAAAATTAATTTTGTTTCTGAAGATTTAGCGCAACGCGGATTTACCCCATCGGTATTTTCATTAGATCTGCCTACCAAAGGCGATACGCATCAAGAACGTGAAACCCATAAAAGAGCATTAAACCATAAGCTGATACAGATGATGATCACGCAAATTCCTGAGGAAAGCAAATATTGTGTGAGTTATGGGCAGTTGAAAGGTTGTTATTGGACTATCCCAGCCACCTCAACCCAAGGAACTACCAAAGAAACCGATAAAGATTATATTGTACGCGTTTCCTTAGCTCCCGAATTGGACTTGGAACGCCACAAGTCGGTTTTTCGCGATTTTGTGCAAAAACATATTTAAAAAAAAGAGGCGAAAGCCTCTTTTTTTAATCTCAAGCTTTAGCTTTTGTGTGGGTTACAATGCTATACGCCAATCAAAATTTGATTACATTTGTAGTAAACAGGAAACTTTTATTAGGCCTTAGCAATAATTATCTTGAAAAAATCTTTTAAAGTTTTAGCCGCTATTGGTTTTGTATCCAAAGGATTAATCTACGTTATTATCGGTGTCTTATCCCTGTTGGCAGCGCTAGAATTAGGCGGACAAAGCTCGGGTACCAATCAAGCTTTATCTTTTTTAAAACAACAAGCTTTTGGACGTACGCTTCTCTTTTTATTGGGCAGCGGTTTGGTGTGCTACTCGGTTTGGATGTTTATTCAAAGTATTTATGATCCCGAACAAAAGGGCAAAGAACGCCAAGCAATACTACAGCGATTCGGATTATTTACTACTGGTCTAGTGTACACCGGAGTGGCCGCATTGGCCTTTTATCATTTATTCACTCAAGATTATACAGGAGATCAAAGCACTTCCTATGCGCAATTCATCGGTTCGACCACTCTGACTTACGGCTTTATCTTGGTTGGTATAGTCTTAGCGGTGCAAGGCATAGTGCTCATTCGCGGTGCTTTTCGTGGCGGGCTACTCGATCAATTTAATTTAGAAGGTCAAAAACACTATAGGCTCATCAGAGCGATAGGAAAATTTGGTTTTTATGCCCGTGCCTTTGTGGTTTTAATCATTGCCTATTTCTTTTTGCGTGCCGGCTTTTATTCGGGCAACCGAGAAATTAAAGGAATTCAAGATGCCTTTGCTTTTTTAGAACAAACTTCTTGGAGCCGTTTGTTAATGATTCTTACCGCAGTGGGGTTTATAGCCTACGGCGTATTCTTTATATTTTTATCGAAATACAGGCGTTTTCAATCAGGACAAGTTAGCAATTAGCCAAGCATGAGGCAACCGCCCACGAGCTTTAGCAATAGTATGTTCGAATATATATTATGAAGTAGTGCAAGAAAAGCCTTGTATTTATTTTTTTGAAAAATACTAGCAATAGCGTATATTTAGTCATTGGCCAAAGGTAAAGAAATTTTGATTTTTATGAAGGAATTACTACTTCGTCTGCAATCGGATCCTCCTAAAACGGTTAAGGAAATAGAGCAATTCTATAGGCATTACCCCATATTACCCGATGATGTGTACGATTTAGTTTCGTTTTTATTGACGCATAGTAGTTTAGAACCCAGTTGTACTTGGATGATCAAACGCTACCAAAAAGACGGTAATCCCAATCCCTTATACCCTAATCACGTAAGCCTTCTTTAAGGGGTTTTACTTCCCGATACAGAAGTTTGCAAATATATTACCGAGTATGTCGTCATTAGACACCTGCCCCGTGATCTCCCCAAAATGATACAAGGCTTGACGAATATCTATCGCCAGTAAATCGCCTGTTAATCCCATTTGCATCCCTTCTTGAACTTTATTGATTTCTTCCTGAGCTTTTAGCAGAGCCTCATAGTGCCTTGAATTGGTTACAATGGTGTCATTACTCTTTAAAGCGCCTGTATTTACAAAATCTAACAAACGATTTTGTACGGTTTCTACGCCCAGTTTTTCTTTGGCCGAAATCAAATGCAAATCGGTTATCGCCTTTTTATAAGCCGTTTGCTCTTCTTTGGTAAGACTATCTTTTTTATTGGCGATTATTAGTAAAGGTTTACCTGGAAATCTATTTTTAATCTTTTCAATTTCGGTTTTTACTTGTTCAATACTCAGTTGATCGTTTTTAATTTTACTGACATCAAATAAATACAATACCACTTGAGCCTGTTCGATTTTTTGAAAGGTTTTTTGAATACCTAAGCCTTCAATAGTATCGGTGGTTTCTCGGATACCTGCAGTATCTATAAACCTGAATCCTACTCCGCCAATAGCGATTTCATCTTCGATGGTGTCTCGAGTTGTACCCGCAATATCGCTTACAATAGCTCGATCTTCATTTAACAGTGCATTTAACAAAGTTGATTTTCCTACGTTGGGTTCTCCAACAATAGCTACCGGGATACCGTTTTTTAATACATTACCCACTGCGAAAGAATCGATTAATTTATTCAATACCTTTTGAATTCGGTTGACCAAGCGCTGGAATTCTGCACGATCGGCAAATTCTACATCTTCTTCCGAGAAATCGAGTTCCAACTCAATCAAGGAGGCAAAATTGAGTAACTCATCTCTTAATTGTTGCAGTTCTGAAGCGAAGCCCCCTCGCATTTGCTGCATAGCAATTTGGTGACTGGCCGCATTATCACTGGCAATTAAATCGGCTACAGCTTCGGCTTGACTCAAATCCATTTTTCCATTGAGAAAGGCACGCATAGTAAACTCTCCAGGTTTCGCCATACGGCATCCTTGTTTAAGCATCAAATTAATGATTTCTTGCTGAATGTATGGACTTCCGTGACAGGATATTTCAACGGTAGGTTCGCCCGTATAGGAGCGTTTACCGTGAAAAACACTTACCAAACTTTCATCAATTACCCGTTCTTGATCTACTATTTGACCCAATTGCAGGGTATGCGTTGGTTGTTGAGTGAGCGCAACTTTATTTTTAGCTTTGAAAACCGGATTTGTTATTTCAATGGCATCGGGTCCCGACACTCTAATGACCGCAATTGCTCCCGCTCCTGGGGCACTGGCCAAGGCTACTATGGTATCATCTAAAATCATAGCACAAAGGTAAGAAAGTAATCAAATTTTGCCTAAATCTAGCGGCTTATAAAAACTTGATGTATTTTTGCATTTCTAATATGAATACTATGGAAGTTATCAGCGAAAAAAAGCAAGACAGTCAGTTGCTATATTTAATGCACCTCTCTCAGTTACTCAACTTGGTTACCGGTATGGGTGGCTTCATTGTTCCGCTTATTATTTGGCTAGTAAAACGAGACGAAATTGAAAATTTAGATTATGAAGGCAAAGAAATATTAAATTTTCAAATAAGTATTTTTATTTATTTCATACTTTCATCGATAATGATTGTATTTTTAGTAGGGTTTGTGTTCATTGGTTTTGTTGCAATTGTTGCGATTGTAACGCCTATATTGCAGGCCAATAAATCAAAAGCGGGCGAAGAAGTTCGTTACCCATTAACCATAAGGTTTATTCGTTAGTTGGTTTTACTAAATCAGGGAACTGCCGCTTAAACATTTCATAGCGCTTTTTTGAGACGTTTTGAATATATGGATTGTTGGGATTATTGGCTTCGTAATCTTGATGATAGTCTTCTGCCACCCAGAATTTGTCAAATTCTTTCACCTCAACGGCTACCGGTTGATTGGTGGTTAGCTCTAGGCGCTTAATATAATTCTCTATGAGCTTTTTTTCTTGGGGGTTATTGTAAAAGGCAATCGACCTGTACTGGCTTCCAAAATCTGGTCCTTGACCGTTTTCTTGAGACCAATTAAGAGTTTTAAAGTAAATATCTAGTAGCGTGGAAAAATCAATAAAGTTAGGATCGTAAATAATTTTTACCGCCTCGGCGTGACCAGTTGTACCCGTATTGGTTTGTTGATAAGTAGGATTTGCGGTATGCCCACCTGCGTAACCCGAAATTGCCGCCTCTACCCCAATGACATCTTCATATATGGCCTCTACACACCAAAAGCAACCACCTGCAAAATATGCGGTGGCATATCGATCTTGAGCTTCATTTAAACTAAAAGTATTAACTTTTTGATTCTTTGCATTGTTCGCCTTTGGCGGCTGATTTGATTTATCTTCGGCTTTATTTTCACAACTATAGCAAAAAAAAATAAGCCCTAATAAAAGTCCCCAGTTCTTCATTGTTTTTAAGATAAAGGTAAACTTTTATGATGCAAAAATTTTTAAACAAATCATAAAAAAACCCTTTAAAACAAATGTTCTAAAGGGTTTGAATATTAGGTCTTGTTGTCTCAGAATTTTTTGAACAATTCATTCATTTTTTCGCGTTCCTCTTCTGCCAGCTGCGAATCAACTAGAATACGTCCACTGTGCTCATCGGTGATTATTTTCTTACGCGATGCGATTTCCATCTGTACTTGTGGCGGAATGGTAAAAAATGAACCTCCAGAAGCACCACGTTCAACCGGTACAACAGCCAAACCATTCTTTACGCTTCCGCGGATACGTTCGTATGCGGTTACCAAACGAGTTTCAATATCTTTCTTAAAATCTTCAGACTTTTCTATTAGCGCCTTTTCTTCGCGTTCGGTTTCGCTTAAAATCTCATCCAACTCGTCTTGCTTATGCTTTAAGTGCTCTTGTCTAGCTTCAATTTTTTCTTGAGTCGCCGTAATCACCTCATTTTTATGCTCTATCTGTGCTTTAAACTCTCGAATATGCTTTTCGGCCAATTCAATTTCTAATTCCTGAAATTCAATCTCTTTTGAAATAGCATTAAATTCGCGATTGTTACGCACATTTTTTTGCTGTTCGTTGTATTTCTTAATTAGCGCTTTTGATTCTTCTATAGCATTTTTCTTATCGGCTATATTTTGGTTAAGCCCTTCTAAATCAATATTTAATTTTTCTAAACGCTTGTTCAAACCAGCTACCTCATCCTTCAAATCTTCTACCTCTAAAGGCAATTCTCCGCGTACATTGCGAATCTCATCGATGCGGGCGTCTATTAACTGTAAATCAAATAATGTTCTTAGCTTTTCTTCTACGCTAATTTCTTTTTTCTTGGCCATAATCAACTATATTGAATGGGGTTGGTACTTTTCTCTGATAAAACGATGGCAAAATTAGGGAATTTTTTTGTAAGTAACGCATGTAATAAGTTTTTTGTGAACTGCTCACTTTCATAATGCCCTATATCGGTTAATAGAATTTTGTCTTCTGCCTTAAAAAAGTCGTGGTATTTTAAATCGGCGGTGACCAAAACATCGGCTCCTTTAGATATTGCTGCCGAAATGGCAAATGCACCACTTCCTCCCAATACAGCTACCTTTTTCACAGGTTTTTGCCTTAAAGCAGAATGCCGAATTACCGGAGTACCAAACACATTTTTTAACTGATTTATAAACTCTTTCTCAGTTTTGGCTTGGGGTAATTCACCTAGCATACCAATACCTATTTGCTGGTTCTCATTGGCTATGGGTATAAGCTCATAAGCCACTTCTTCGTAAGGATGCGATTCAAACATTGCGTGCAATACTTTTTGCTGCTTGTGTTTTTCGAACACCACGTGTAGCATTTTTTCTTCTCCCACATGCCACTCGTTAGGTTTTCCAGTATGGGGTTGTGCTTGATTGTTGGGCTTAAAACTCCCTTCTCCCAGCAAGCCAAAACTGCAAGAATCATAATTACCTACACTTCCTGCTCCGGCACTAAATAAGGCTTGCTGTACAGCCGAATAATGATCTAAAGGCACATAAGTATTCAATTGCATTAGGGTGTTTTTTTGCGGCATTAAGATTTGGGTTTGGGTTAAGCCTAACACCTCTGCCATTTTAAAATTCACGCCATGAAGGTGATTGTCTAAGGCCGTGTGAATAGCATATATTTGCACGTCATGCTTAATTGCTTTCTGCACCACGCGCTCTACGTAGGTTTTACCCGTTAGTGATTTTAGTCCGCCAAAAATAATAGGGTGAAAAGCTACTATAAGGTTACAATTTTGTGCTATAGCCTCGTCTACGGTATCTTCTAGCGTATCTAGTGCCACTAAAATACCGGTGAGTTCTCGCTTATCATCTCCTACTAATAAGCCGACATTATCAAAATCTTCGGCATAATTTAGGGGTACACTTTCTTCTATTTGCTTGATTACTTCTTTTATTTTCATAACTTGAATCCTTAAAAGGTAAATATAAAAATTATACTTTTGCGGAATGCGTCAATTACAAAAAATTCTATACCCGTTTTCTTTGCTTTACGGAGGTATATTGCGGTTAAGAAATTATTTATACAATCAACAAATACTAGAATCAACGGTTTACGATTTTCCTGTAATCTGCGTAGGAAACTTGAGTATGGGCGGAACGGGTAAATCGCCAATGATAGAATATTTGGTGCGTTTATTGGCTACACAATACCACTTAGGCACCCTATCGCGAGGTTATAAAAGAGAAACCAAGGGTTATATAGAAGTAACAACAGCCCATACCGCGCTCGAAGTGGGCGACGAACCCTTACAATTCAAGCGCAAATTTAAACCTTTATTGGTGGCGGTTTGCGAAGATAGACGAAAGGGTATCGAGCAAATGCGAAAGCGGCAAAAACCCCCTGAGGTAATTTTACTAGATGACGCTTTTCAACATCGCCGCGTGCAACCGAATTTATCTATATTATTAAGTACCTACAACGACTTATATACCCAAGATTGCGTTTTACCTGCTGGTAACCTTCGTGAACCTAAGGTTGGAGCGAGAAGAGCTCAACTTATAGTGGTCACCAAATGCCCAGTAGAGTTGAGTAAAGCAGAGCGTCAAAACATTATCCAGGCAATACAACCAAAACCCGAGCAGCTGGTTTTTTTTAGTTGCATAACCTACGCCGACCAAGTTACCAATGGGAAACAACACATACCCCTGCAGGTACTTCAAGATGCCTTTACACTAGTTACAGGTATTGCTAAACCCAAACCTTTGGTTGACTTTTTAAAAGCTAAAGGTTTTAGCGTAAAACATAAACAATTTCCAGACCATCATAATTTTAGTCGGCAAGAAATTGAGACATTAGAAGCAGAGCCTTTTATTATCACTACAGAAAAAGATTTTGTGCGCTTAAGCGAATACATATCTCCCGAAAAATTATTTTATTTACCAATAAAAATGGAGTTTATAGCCGATGCAGCATCTTTTGACCAGCGCATCAAAAAGCATGTGCAAGCTTATGCCTGAGACCGAAGTAGTACCTCATAAATCTTTTGGTAAAACATTTCAGTTTTATAAGGTTTAGGGATCACCGCCACAAATCCTTGCTTTATGTAATTTTCTGATGTTTCCTCTAAGCTAACAGCCGTTAAAGCGATGATGGGTAGTTTAGGCTTATGACTCTTAATTTCGATTGTAGCTTGTATTCCATCTAGAATAGGCATATGAATATCCATCAATATCAAGTCGTAATCTTTTTCAACTGCCTTATTGATGGCTTCCAAACCGTTTTTAACCAAATCGGTTTCAAAGCCACGTCGCAATAGAATTTTATTGGTTAATTTAATGTTGATGATGTTATCTTCGGCAATAAGCACCTTTTTGCCTTTAAATAACTCATCCATTCTTATTGGGTCATTTAAAGCGGCTTGAATTTGGTTGTTATCTTTTTTCTCTTTTGGCTGATGAAAAACAATATCAAAAAAAAAGGTACTTCCTTTACCGAAGGTACTCTCTAAATTTATTTTGGAATCGAAGAACTCAAGCAAACTCGTCACAATAGTAAGCCCCAGCCCGGTTCCTCCATAATTGGAAGAAGTAGAACTCTCTCCTTGATGAAAATTATCAAAGATCTTTTGTTGAAATTCTTCTTTAATTCCTCTACCAGTATCCCGAATACTAAAACGAATCTTACTGCGGTTTGTTTCTAAATTTAAGCAAGTAATGCTCAACCATACCTCGCCGTTTTTTGTAAATTTTATGGCATTAGAAAGTAAATTAATTAAAATTTGCTTAAGCTTAAGGATATCGCCAAATAATTTTGGAGATACTTTTTCATCTATTTTTAGATGTAAAGATACCGCATTTGCCTCTGCCGCATTTTTAAAAGAATAGATTAGTTCATCCATTACCGATTTTACCTCGAAAAAGCTCTCGGTTTTGGTCACCTTTCCTGCCGCCAATTTATTTAAGTCTAGAATATTATTGACTAAAGAAAGCAAATGTTCACCGCTGTAGATAAGCGCCTTGATATGCTCTAGTTGTTCGGGTCTGGGGTCTTCTTGTTTTAGCAAATATGCAAAACCATTAATAGCATAAATAGGGGTTCTTAATTCGTGGGTTATAGTAGAAAGAAATTGATCTTTTACTTCATTAGCTTTTTCAGCTTTCATTTTAGCCGCTAATAACTCATTGTTTTTAGTTTTCAATAAATTATTTACGCTTGCGCGTAAACGGTTATTTTTATATAAGGCTAAAGTAAACAATGATAAAATCGAGATTAACAATACACTTAACACAACCGCTAATTGATTGAATTTTAGCTTTTTTTCCTGAGCAGTTTTTTCTTCTTGTAGTTTATTGTAGGCCGTATTAAAAGCTGCATTTGATGCCCAATGTTGCGATATATCAAGGTTTACCGTATTGTTTAATATCGAATCTGTCTCTTGACGGTAACGAAGGGCTTTTTTATAGTTATTTTGACTGGCGTGAATTTCACTGAGCAGTTTTAACGCTTTTATCTCATAATCTAAATTGGAATTATTCTGCGCATAATCTTTTAATCTGAGGGTGTATTCCACGGCATTGGCTATATTACCTTGATTAAAATTAAATAAAGCTTTATTAAATTTAACCAATAAAGCCTTATTGATGGAGTCTTCCTTTTCTTCTTGTTTTAAGCTAGACTTATTTGCCGGCTCTGCTTGTACATATTGTTTAGAATTCCAATCTTTTTGAAGGCTTACTTCAGCTGGACTGCTCTCTACAAAAAGCAAAAAGCAGCAAATAAAAGCCAGAAAAAAATTGTTTATTTTCATAAAAGCCCGTCCTGATGGTATAAATATACTATTTAATATTGCATAGTTTTAAAATCAAATCGATAATTCTGCTACTATAACCGCGCTCATTGTCGTACCAACCTATAAGTTTGACCAAATGCCCGTCTATAACCGAAGTCATTAAACCATCAAAAACGCAGGAATGCGAATTACCAACGATATCTATAGATACAATCGGATCTTCTGTATATGCTAAAATTCCTTTTAAGCGATTTGCTGCAGCGCTTTTAAAAAGATTGTTGATGTGGTCTATACTCGCTTCTTTTTTTAGATGTAAAGTCATATCGGTTAAAGAACCATTGGGTACCGGTACTCGAATACCACAGCCTCCTATGACCTGAGCTAGATCTGGAAAGATTTTGGTAAGAGCCTTAGCAGCTCCAGTGGTAGTAGGAATAATAGATTGAGTGGCGGCTCGCGCTCTGCGCAAATCTCGGTGTGGCGAATCGTGTAAGTTTTGATCGCTAGTAAACGAATGAACTGTAGAAATATAGGCTTGCTTAACCCCAAAATGCTGATGCATTACTTGTAGCATTGGTGCCGCATTATTGGTGGTACAACTGGCATTAGAAATAATAGTATCACTATGTTGAATGATATGATCGTTTACTCCTAAAACTACCATAGGAATATCTTCTGAAATCGGCGGCACACTTAACACTACTTTTTTTACGTGTTTGCTGAGATGTTGCTCTACTTTTTCTCGGGTCTTAAACTTACCCGTTGCTTCTACCACCAGTTGCACTTCTTGAGGCCACTTTATATTTTCAATTTTTGACTCTTGTGAAAAGACCACTTGCTGATTCTCTGCAACTAAGGTATTGTTCCTAATCTCAAAATTGGTCAAGAAATTACCGTGAATGCTATCATATTTTAACAGGTGGGCCAAGGTTTTTAAATCTGCTAAATCATTTACGGCTACCACTTCTATGTGCGGATGCGCATCTAACAGCCTGAATAAGCTACGACCTATTCTTCCAAAACCGTTTATACCTATTTTAATTTTGTTTGCCATTATGCTAGGTTAGATGTTTTTGGGCTTTATAAGAAGAACGCACTAAGGCGCCGCTTTCAACATGTCTAAAACCTAAATCTAATCCTATTTCCTCATACTTTTTAAATTGATCTGGGGTAATGAATTGCTTTACCGGTAAATGTTGTTTACTGGGTTGTAAGTATTGTCCTATTGTTACAATATCAAGATTAACCGCTCGTAAATCTTTAAGGGTTTGTATTACCTCTTCTTCTTTTTCTCCCAAGCCTAACATTATACCCGATTTGGTTCTGCTAATGCCTTGATCTTTTAAATATTTAAGCACAGCTAAACTACGATCATATTTGGCTTGTATGCGCACTTCGCGCGTTAGCCGCCTAACAGTTTCCATATTATGCGAAACTACTTCCGGTTTAACCGCGATAATCCGGTCAAGGTGTTTCTCTATACCCTGGAAGTCTGGTATCAAAGTCTCTAAGGTGGTGTTCTTATTCATGCGTCTTACTGCTTTAACGGTTTCGGCCCACATGATAGATCCCATATCTTTTAAATCATCACGATCTACACTAGTAAGCACAGCGTGTTTGATATCCATCAGCTTTATAGAACGCGCCACCTTTTCGGGCTCATCCCAATCTAAAGTTTCTGGACGCCCGGTTTTCACACCACAAAATCCACAACTACGGGTACATATGTTTCCTAAAATCATAAAAGTTGCTGTGCCTTCACTCCAACACTCACCCATATTAGGACAGCTACCCGAAGTACAAATGGTATGCAAATCGTAGCGATCTACTAATTTTCTTAAATTGGTGTATTTTTTACCAGTAGGTAGCTTTACACGCAACCACTTTGGTTTTTTTATGGTTGTTTTATTTTCAAGAACTTGAGGAGTCATTAATAAAGTATTTTTTTCGAAAACAAATATAAAAAATTGCAATGCGCTACCCTATTTTTAGAATAGTATATTAACCACTAATTTTATTTTTAACTTTTTAGATAAGCTTGTTTAAAAGAAGTTATACCGATTTTGGTGTATTTTTAATTTTATCGGCTAGCATTTTTTTGGCCCGTAAAAGCTTTACTTTAACATTGACTAGCGGCTCATCTAACTGCTGTGCAATCTCTTTATAACTCATTTCACGAAAGTAACGCAACCGAATAACCTGCTCATAATGCGGTTTAAGTTGCTTGAGATAATGCAATAAAATACTTAGGTTTTGCTCTTTTATGATTTGATCCTCAGCGGTATCGTTTTCATCTACAAGCGCCTCGTACTCTTCTAAATCGATCATGCTAGCGGTCGTTGCCGATTTAATTCTACTCAGATCAATTTGGATGTTTTTTGATATGGCGATAAGCCAAGTTTTGAAACTATACGATTCTTTAAAAGTGTTTATTTTCTCAAAAGCTTTACTAAAAGTTTGTATGGTTATCTCTTCGGCCTCATACTCGTTACCTGTTCTCTTTAATTGAAACCGATAAACATCTCGCCAAAAAAGATCGAGTAAGTATTTAAAAGCTTGTTCTTGGCCAGCTTTCGCTTCTTGTATGTACTTGGTATAATCTGGCAAACTTACTTATCGCGCCCAGGTAGTAGGCTTTTTGTTTTGGTTACTAACGAATATAAGCATTTGTATCGTAACCAGCCCCCATTCTAGTAACGGAAGTATAGGCAAAAGCCTTTTTTCATCAAAAACACGTGTAGCTTTGGCAAAAACCAGCAAAACCACGAGGTAACGCACCAACATCACCAACCAAAGCACTTGGAGTATATACGCATCAAAATTAAAAATCAATAAAATATTGGTGATCAGAAAAAAAAGCCCCATACCCAATTGACTGGTATAAAAAAGACCTAAGAGAAATTTATGCTTGCCCTTGTAATGTTTGGCCGTGCTTATATGTCTTTTCTTTTGAAACATCCAATCTTGCCAAGTTTTTTTTGGATCACTTAAGGTAAAAGATTCCTTATTGGTACAATAAATGGTATTTTCACTATTAGTACTTTCATTAACAAATAAATCGTCATCACCCGACAATACGTTCATATGGTTGACAAATCCATTATGTTCGTAAAACAACTTTGCAGTATAGGCTAAATTTCTGCCAACCCCCATATAGGCCGATTTATAATGTGCGTAAGCAAAATACTGAATTGCCGTTAACAAGGTTTCAAATCGTATAAACCTATTTAAAAGTCCTTTTTGCATTTGGTATTTACCGTAACCCAGCACCAATTGTTTTTTTGGCGAAAAGGCCGCGGCTAGGTACTGTAACCACAAGTTGCTCTCTGGCTGACAGTCTGCATCGGTAAAAACTAAAAAATCATTTTTAGCTTTCTTAATACCCAGCGTCAAGGCGTATTTTTTGTTTCCCCAGAAATGCTCATTGGGGAGTACGTTTACAATTTTTACTCTAGAATCGGCTTTTGCAAACTCTTCCATTACCTCCAATGTATTATCTTTAGAGGAGTCGTTGACCAGAATGAGTTCAAAATTCGGATAGTCTTGACTTAGAATAAAAGGGATATTCTCTTTTAAATTTTTGGCTTCGTTCTTTGCACAAACAATAACAGAAAATGGTTGCGTTAAAGTTTTTCCGATAGGCTTAATCAACTTACGCCGCCATAAAAACCCTGCAAAAAAAGCATAAAAGAATAGGTTTATCAGTGCGAAACCAACAAACAACCACAGAGATAGGTTTAGCATAATTTAAGCCGTTTCTGACTTACATTCTGCTTCTTCTGGCAACTTACCACACATACTGCAAGCCTCGCCTTCTTTATTTAAAAACGGACTTTGACTGGCGCAAGTTCCTGCAAATTTACCATCTTTTTTTGCCCATATTTTTATCGCAATACCGGCAACCGCTAATCCTAGTAATATAAGAGATATAAATAGTAATTTCATACTGCAAAAATACAATTAAGCACGGGTAGAAAAAAGCTTTTTTTAGAATTAATATTTCGTTTACATAATTTAACGATATTTTATTTTATTTACTGATTATTATCAGCTTTTGCATAGTATATTAGCTTTGTAAAACCAAAATTAAATTTTATGAAAATAACAAAAACAATTGCGCTAGCGGCCTTTGCCCTAATCGGTTTAACCGCTTGCAAAAATGAAACGGAAAAGGAAAAGGAGAAAGAAATTAGTGTTGAAAAAGAAGAAGTAATAACTACAGATGAGCAATCTGCCGAGGAAGAAGAAGATCTTGTAGCGGTTATTGGCCAATCAAATAAGCATACCACTTTGGCCGCTGCATTAGAAAGCGCGGGGCTAGTAGCAGTTTTAAAATCTGAAGGACCCTATACTATTTTTGCTCCAACTAATGAGGCGTTTAATAAAATACCCAAAGAGAAGCTAGATGAACTTATGCAACCCGAGCAAAAAGAGACCTTAGAAGGTATTTTGAGTTACCACGTGGTACCGGGTGAGATTTCTGCCGATAAGTTGACAAGTTTAATTCAAGAAAGCGGATCGGGTAGTTACGAACTGGTAACCGCCAATGATGGTAAATTAAAAGCTTCTATTAAAGATAATGCTGTAGTTTTAACCGATAATACTGGAACCGAAATTAAAGTCACCGATGTAGATCGTGAGGGATCCAATGGTTATATACACGTTATAGACGGTGTATTAATGCGTGAATAAGTTTTTAATCTATATAATAAAAAGGGCTTTAATATATTAAAGCCCTTTTTATATTTATAGAATATTCACTTCCATCTCTAGCATTATATTAAATTTCTGATGTACGGTTTGCTGAATTTCTTTGGCTAAAGCCAAAATTTCTGCTCCGCTTGCTTCCCCATAATTGACCAAAACTAAAGCTTGCTTGTGATGCACGCCGGCATCTCCACGGCGTACTCCTTTAAAACCTAATTGCTCTATAAGCCATCCCGCTGGTATTTTAAAGCTATCACTTGAAATAGGATAAAAAGGCATTTCTTTAAATTTGCCACGTAAATCTTCAAACAACTCTTTTTCAATCACAGGATTTTTAAAAAAGCTACCGCTATTACCAATCTCCTTAGGATTGGGAAGTTTTGAAGAGCGTATAGCGATTACCGCCTCGGCAACATCGGCTATACCAGGATTTTTTATTCCAGCTTCATCCAATTGATTTTGAATGGCGCCATATTCGGTTTTTAGTTTGTGCTTAGATTTTGTTAATTTAAATAGTACTTTGGTAATGATATAAGTGCCTTTATATTTATTTTTAAATACAGAGTCACGATAACCAAAATCACAGTCTTCTTTTAAGAAGGTTTTTTTTGTAAGGCTCTGCCGGTGAATCGCTTCACACGAAACAAATACATCTTTTAGCTCTACCCCGTAAGCGCCGATATTTTGAATAGGACTTGTACCTACATTACCCGGAATTAGGGAAAGATTTTCTAATCCGCCAAAACCTTGACTAATACACCAAGACACAAATTCGTGCCAATTCTCGCCAGCTTGCGCTTTTACCCACACAAAATCCTGATCTTCCTTAACTAGTTCAATTCCTTTAGTAGATAGTTGAACCACCGTTTTATTGATGGGTTGTGTAAGTAAAATATTACTACCTCCTCCCAAAATCAAAATTTCGTCGGCATAAAACTGTTGTAAGACGGCTTGCAACTCTGCATTAGTTTGTACCTTAACATATTGTTTAGCCGGCACATCTATCCCAAAAGTATTTAAAGCCTTTAATGAGAAGTTGGCGTGTATTTCCATTGTTTTATTTGGCTTGATATTTATCTAATCCTTGTCGTAATATTTCTACTGCCTTTTTTAAATTATCTTGTTCTAGAACATAGGCAATTCTCACTTGATTATTGCCTGTGTTGGGGGTTGAGTAAAAGCCCTGAGCTGGAGCAACCATAATGGTTTGACCGTTATAATCAAAATCTTCTAGCATCCACTTTGCAAAGTCTTCTGCGTCTTTAACCGGTAATTCTGCAATACAATAAAAGGCACCGTTTGGTTTTGCTACTTTTACTCCGGGTATACTTTCTAGACCTTGAATTAACGTATCTCTTCTTTGAACGTATTCTTCAATTACTTCATCAAAATATGACTGGGGAGTTTCTAAGGCTGCTTCACTAGCAATTTGTGCAAATGTTGGCGGACTTAGTCTAGCCTGTGCAAATTTCATAGCCGTTTGCATCACCGCTTTATTTTTAGAAACCAAACATCCTATTCTGGCACCACACATGCTGTAACGCTTAGATACACTATCGATCATTATCGCGTGTTCCTCAAGTCCTTCCTGAGCCATAACCGAAAAATGATTTAAGCCCTCATAGGCAAACTCACGGTATACTTCATCGGCTACGAGAAATAAATCGTATTTTTTAACTAAGGCACTCAATTGCTCAATTTCTTCCTGAGTATACAAGTAACCCGTTGGATTCCCTGGATTACAAATTAAAATGGCTTTGGTTCTATCGGTAATCAGCTTTTCAAACTCGGCAATTGGAGGTAAAGCGAAACCGTTTTCAAATTTTGCCTGAACCGGCACCACTTCTACTCCTGCAGAGGTTGCGAAACCATTATAATTAGCATAAAATGGTTCTGGAATAATCACTTCATCTCCTGGATCTGTAATGCTACCCATGGCAAAAAGCAGGGCCTCGGAACCTCCGGTAGTTATAATGATATCATCTGATTCAATAGGCAGGTTTACCCTTTGATAATAACCAGCAAGTTTTTCTCTATAGCTAGCAAAACCAGCCGAATGGCTGTAAGAGATAATCTCTAAATCATTATTTTTAACAGCATCTAAAGCTACTTGAGGGGTTTTAATATCGGGTTGACCTATATTCAAGTAAAAGATTTCTTTTCCTTGCTCAGTTGCTTTCTCTGCATAAGGAACCAACTTACGTATAGGCGATTCGGGCATAGCTTGCCCCTTGGCTGAAATATTTGGCATACTACAAAATTTTTGTGCAAAAATGCGAAAAATAAATGGGGCAATTCAATTTTGATCCAACAAAAAAACCTCTTTCTTATTCAGAAAGAGGTTGTATACTAATTAAGTGTGGTTATATTTTATTTTTCTAATACACTTTTTGTGTCTTTTTTAGCCACGTAGCCTTTAATTTTTAAAGGTGTAGGAGAGTTTTGTGCATTCGAATATACCGTTACCGTTTTACGAATAGGCCCTGGTCTTTTCGTATCATATTTAACCTTAATCTCTCCTTTATTTCCAGGTAAAATAGGCTCTTTAGGTTTTTCTGGAACCGTGCATCCACAAGTAGAGGAAACTCTACTTATAACTAAGGGCTCATCACCAGTATTGGTAAAAACAAAGGTTCTTAAACCATCACTATCGTAGGCAACATTACCATAATCTATAGTTTCTTGTTCAAAAGCAATTTCTGCTTGTGCTTGCATTGCAAAACTGGTCATTAAGACAACGGCTACTAAAAATATTTTTTTCATTGTATAAAAATTTGGTTACTAAATTAAACTTTAATCGCTTGAATACAAAAAAATAAGAATAACATTTTATAATCTTTTAAAATCAAGCCTTAATAATTACTTTTGTCTCTTGTAAATCAAAAAACAGACCAAAATGCCCATCGCTGCCAATTATAACCCAAAAGAAATAGAAGAAAAATGGTATAAGTACTGGTTAGAGAACCGTTATTTTCACTCTGAAGTCAACGAAAAAGAGCCTTACACTATTGTTATTCCTCCGCCTAACGTAACGGGAGTTTTACATATGGGACACATGCTCAACAATACTATACAAGACGTGCTTGTTCGTAGGGCTCGACTACAGGGATATAACGCCTGTTGGGTACCAGGAACCGATCACGCCTCTATTGCAACCGAAGCCAAAGTGGTAGCTAAATTAAAAGAAGAAGGTATAGACAAAAAGAGTTTGTCTCGTGAAGAATTTATGGAACACGCTTGGGACTGGACCCGTAACTACGGTGGGGTTATTCTCAATCAGCTTCAAAAATTAGGTGCCTCCTGCGATTGGGATCGAACCAAATTTACTCTAGACGAGCAACTTTCGGCTTCGGTAATTAAGTCTTTTATAGACTTATATAAAAAAGGTCATATTTACAGGGGTTACCGAATGGTAAATTGGGATCCCGAAGCCAAAACAACCCTTTCTGATGAAGAGGTGATTTATGAAGAAAAACAAGGCCATCTTTACCATGTGGCTTACCCAATTGTAGGAAGTGATGAACATTTGATTATAGCTACAACTAGACCTGAAACTATATTTGGAGATACCGCAATTTGTGTACATCCCGATGATGAGCGCTATCAACATTTACACGGCAAAAATGTTATAGTACCCGTTGTAAATAGAGAGATTCCTATTATAGCAGATGAATATGTAGATTTAGAGTTTGGTACGGGCTGCCTAAAGATAACACCAGCCCACGATGAAAATGATTATCTCTTAGGCCAAAAGCATAATTTAGAGATGATAGATATCTTTAACCTAGATGGAAGTTTAAATAAACAAGGTTTACACTACCAAGGCCAAGACAGGTTTGAAGTAAGAAAACAATTCCGTAAAGAACTTGAAGAAAAAGGCTTTTTAGTAAAAATAGAAGACCACATTCATAAAGTAGGTACTTCTGAGCGTACTAAAGCGGTAATCGAACCTCGACTATCTGACCAGTGGTTTCTTAAAATGAAAGAAATTGCTCAACCCGCTATCAAAGCCGTTTTAGAAACCGAAGAAATAAAGTTGTTCCCTGAAAAATTTAAAAATACCTATGCACATTGGATGAATAACATTAGGGACTGGAATATTTCTAGACAACTTTGGTGGGGACATCGTATACCGGCATATTATTTTGGTGACAATAAAAATGACTTTGTTGTTGCCGAAACTAAAGAAGAAGCTTTAAAACTAGCGCAAGAGAAATCTGGACAAAAAGATTTGAAAATAGAAGATCTAAAACAAGATGAAGATGTATTAGACACTTGGTTCTCTTCTTGGCTATGGCCGATGAGTGTTTTTGATGGTATCTGTCAACCCGATAACAAGGAATTTAACTACTACTATCCCACCAACGATTTGGTTACAGGTCCAGATATTCTATTCTTCTGGGTTGCACGTATGATAATTGCTGGATATGAATATACCGGTAAAAAACCTTTTAACAATGTTTATCTCACTGGTTTGGTGCGTGATAAGCAACGGAGAAAAATGTCTAAATCTCTAGGCAATTCACCTGACGCTTTGAAATTGATAGAAGATTATAGCGCAGACGGAGTGCGAGTAGGTTTATTACTTAGTAGCGCTGCAGGTAACGATTTAATGTTTGATGAAAGCCTTTGCCAACAAGGGAAAGGATTTGGTAACAAAATTTGGAATGCCTTTAGACTTATTGATGGGTGGGAGGTCGATACCCACTTAGAACAACCAGAATATGCCCAAAAAGCAATACAATGGTATAAGAATCAATTACAGGTAAGCTTAGCGCAAATTGAAGATCATTTTGATAAATATCGCATTTCTGATGCGCTAATGACTACCTATAAATTAATATGGGATGAGTTTTGTTCTTGGTTATTAGAAATGGTTAAGCCAGGGTACCAAATGCCTATTGACCAGCAAACCAAACAAGATGTATTGCATTTATTAGAAGAGAACTTAAAAATTCTTCATCCATTTATGCCCTTCTTAACCGAAGAAATTTGGCAAAGCATGGCAAAAAGATCAAAGGATGAGGCTTTGATTGTTGCAAAATGGCCTGAACAAAAAACTTTTGATGAGTCGCTTATTGCGGATTTTGATACGGTCAAAGAAGTCGTTTCAGGAATAAGAAATATCCGTAAAGATAAAAATATCTCATTTAAAGAAACAGTAGATTTAAGCCTGATAAATTCTGAGCAGCTTACCAAGGCATATGATGGTATCATAAAAAAATTAGGAAATATCAATCAGCTTTCTTACATAGAAAGGCAATTGGATAACGCTTTATCGTTTCGTGTTAAATCTAATGAATATTTTATTCCTATGCAAGGTACTATCGATGTAGAAGCCGAAATTGCTAAGCTACAAGATGAATTAAAATATAACGAAGGATTTTTAAAAGCCGTACAAAAAAAGTTAAGCAACGAACGATTCGTGAATAATGCACCAGAAAAGGTTGTTGCAATAGAAAAGCAAAAACAAGCCGATGCAATGGCTAAAATTGAAACCCTTAAACAAAGTCTTGAAAGTCTAAAAAAATAATAATTCTATCTTATCAAAGTCTTAAATTAATTGTAATACCCAAAACATTTAAGATATTTGAGAAAAACAATTAATATTATGAAAGTATCTTTTAAACATTTAGGATTAGCCTTAGCTTTAATTGGTAGCTTATACAGCTGCCGCGATCAAGAAGAAAAAGACACCAAAACAATTGAAGGCGTTGAAGTAAGCGAAGATGCCAAAATTGAAGTTAGCGATGATGGTGAAAAAATAGAAATTGAAGACGGTGATACCGAAGTGAAAATTAAAAAAGATGAAGATGGTAATATCGAAAAGAAGAAAATTGAGACCGAAGAAAAAGAAGTAAAAGTAAAAATGGAAGATGGTGAAGTAGTTAAGAGAAAAGTAGATCAAGAATAGGATGAATCTCCCATTTATCAAAAAAAAGCCTCGCAATTGCGAGGCTTTTTTTTGATGAAATATTTGATAAATTAACTATAAAGTTTTAGCATTCTTTACCTTTTGCTTGGTAATAGCTTTTTGTAGCACTTCTTTCATGTCGCTTACATAGTGAAAGGTAAGTCCTTTTAAATAACTATCATCGATCTCTTCAATATGCTTACGGTTATCTTCACATAAAATAATCTCTTTGATATGTGCCCGCTTGGCAGCTAATATTTTTTCTTTAATACCACCCACTGGCAATACCTTACCTCGAAGAGTTATCTCGCCTGTCATGGCTAGATTCTTTTTCACCTTACGTTGAGTAAAAAGAGAAACCAAAGAGGTTAACATAGTAATACCAGCACTTGGGCCATCTTTGGGAGTAGCCCCTTCGGGAACGTGAATATGCACATTGTACTTTTCAAATATACCAGCATCTATACCAAATTCTTCGGCATTAGCCTTGATATATTCCATCGCAATAGTGGCAGATTCTTTCATTACCTTACCTAGGTTACCAGTAATCGATAAATTACCTTTTCCTTTTGATAAAATAGATTCAATAAAAAGAATATCACCTCCTACGCTAGTCCAAGCCAGGCCAGTAACTACACCAGCGACATCATTATTTTCATACTTATCACGCTCAAGTTTAGCTACCCCTAAAATGGACGCTATATCAGCTTGACTCAACTTCACATTATATTCCTCTTCAAGAGCAATACTTTTAGCAACATAACGAACCACCTTAGCTATCTGCTTCTCAAGACCACGTACTCCAGACTCACGAGTGTAGCCTTCAACTATTTTAGTTATTTGGGCTTTGCCCAGTTTTATTTGATCTGGCTTTAACCCGTGCTCCTTAATTTGTTTTGGGACTAAATGTCTTTTGGCAATTTCAACTTTTTCCTCCATTGTGTAACCAGTCATATTAATAATCTCCATACGGTCTCTTAAAGCTGGCTGGATAGTATTTAAACTATTTGCAGTAGCAATAAACATGATCTTCGATAAATCAAAGCCCATTTCCAAGAAATTATCATAGAACTCATTATTCTGTTCGGGGTCTAGTACCTCTAAAAGTGCCGACGAAGGATCACCTTGATGACTTTGTCCCAATTTATCAATTTCATCCAACACAAAAACAGGATTACTGGTTCCTGCCTTTTTTAAACTTTGAATAATTCTTCCAGGCATAGCACCAATATACGTTTTCCTATGACCGCGTATCTCAGCCTCATCACGTAAACCTCCTAATGAAATGCGTACATATTCTCTGCCCAAGGCTTCGGCTATAGACTTACCCAATGAAGTTTTACCCACCCCAGGAGGACCATATAAACACAAAATAGGCGACTTCATATCATTTCGCAACTTTAAAACGGCTAAATATTCAATGATACGTTTCTTTACTTCCTCCAAACCATAATGGTCACGATTTAAAATCTTCTGAGCTCGTTTTAAATCGAACTTATCTTTACTAAATTCATTCCAAGGCAACTCAAGAAAAAGCTCCAAGTAATTACGTTGAATAGAATATTCTGCAACTTGCGAATTCATTCGCTGCAGTTTACCTAATTCTTTTTCAAAATGTTTGGCAATTTTATCTTCCCATTTTTTAGCTTTCGCCTGTTGGCGCATCTCCTCTATTTCAGTTTCCGCCGAAACACCCCCAAGTTCCTCTTGGATGGTTTTCATTTGTTGATGCAAAAAATATTCACGCTGTTGCTGACTCATGTCGCTTTGCACCTTTGATTGAATATCGTTTTGCAATTCTAGCTTTTGATATTCAATATTCATAAATTTCAAAGTAGATAAAGCTCTCTCTTTCAAATCATTTGTAGCCAAAAGCTGCTGTTTTTCCTTAACCCTCAAATTCATATTCGATGATACAAAGTTGATTAAGAAAGAGGGAGTTTCAATGTTCTTAATAGCAAAGGATGCTTCTGATGGAATGGCTGGACTATTTTTTATAATTTTTAAGCTTAGCTCTTTTATAGCATCTACAATAGCTTTAAATTCCGCGTTACCATCGGCTGGTTTAGCCTCTACAACCGGACTAACTTGAGCGGTGAGATAAGGGTCTTCCTTAACCACTTTATCAATTTCAAAACGCTTTTTGCCTTGAATAATAACAGTAGTATTACCATCGGGCATTTTTAAAACCCTAAGAATCTTAGCAACCACCCCAAGATTATAAATATCTTTTCTACTCGGATTCTCAGTATTCACATCCTTTTGAGCAACAACTCCTATAACCTTATCTCCATTATTGGCATCATTAATTAGTTGTATACTTTTGTCACGTCCAGCAGTAATAGGAATAACCACTCCAGGAAATAATACAGTATTTTTTAAAGGTAAAATTGGTAAAAATTCAGGCAAACTTTCACGCTCAATCTCATCTTCATCTTCAGAAGTCATAAGCGGTATTAATTCAGCATCTTCATTAATATCTTGTAGTGACAAATTGTCTAAACTAAAAATATTTGATTTTCCCATAGTATATATTTAGTCAAACTGTCAGTATTCCAGTTTGAATTGTACAAAAAATTCTTTTAAACTAAGCAATCAAGCTTCTACACCAATAATATTCAATTGTTATGCCAGCTTATTAATTATTAGTGATTCTTGATTATGGCGTTCCCTTTTTATTAAAAAAGGTCGGGCTATCGCTACTCGCTTTGCGGGCATAGGCCTCGCAAGAGCTTAGACAGGCCGCTCTATCCCTAACGCAAGTTGGTATTCTCATCATATTACTTAGTGGTTATTGATAAGATACAACACGGCGAGCCAAAACAACCAACTTATGCTTCTATTTAGCCGTGTTTCCTACTTTTTTGGATGCTAGCAAAAAAATGATTCATATCTCCTGGCTAACGAATTATCCCTTTTGCTCAAGTGGTTTTTAAGTGCTTTAAAAAAAGGCGGCGACCTATTCAAGAACCAGCTTTAAGTACAAGTCTATAAGTTGCAGCAAGAAAACCAGTAGATAGGAACCCCTAAAGCTTAAAACAATTTGGGAACTATCCACTATTATAAACAAAAAAAAAGCCTTTGGAATTAAATCCAAAGGCTTTAAAAAAAGGCGGCGACATACTCTCCCACAAAATAGCAGTACCATCTGCGCTAACGAGCTTA
>NZ_VRLT01000062.1 GCF_008017835.1 Mesonia sp. HuA40
TTTTTACTTCATCTTTTCAAGCAGTCAGATTCATTATTTTTCCGCTTTGCTTTTCATTCCGAGGTATTTTTGCCAACTCGTTATATCATCTCAAATATACACTTATAATACAATTTTTTACTGGATAAAGAATAACAAGGTGATTGTGGCGAAAAGCTATTAGGTTCGCCAATCGCCTGTCGAGGCTGACTTGGTTTATTAAGTAAGGTGAACACGATGCAATTGTGCAGCAGCGGGGGCCGCGCGAAGGCTTAATTATTATGTTAAGTTTTTTTATTTTTTCTCAAAGAAAGCTTTTACTTCAGAGTAATAATCTTCACCGTATTGTTTATAAAATTCACCGTTTGGTTTAATGATTAAAAATCCAGCACAATTTTGATGTTCCGTAAAAACATTTTCATAGAAGAAGCCTGAATCCATTATAAATTCAGGCATTTGCTCATAAATCTCTTTGTTATATGAATCTTTGGCATAAACAAAGAAATCAACTGCATTATAATTAGAACTCATTCTTGAAGAGATTCTAATTCGATTATTAGCTACTTGTTTGTTGTTTTTAACACTGTAACCAACATATATACAATTTGGTGCTTTTTGGTTATAATTTATTAGAATTGACTTGTCATTTGGAATTGTAGTTTTTAATTCTACTTCCAATCTTTTAATCAGTTCTTTGTATTCATGTTTATTTAAGGTTCCTGAGTAAGCTGTTCTGCTTTTCTTGTATTTGGTATTTGGTTGGGTGTTTACATTAGTATTAGTAATAGCTTTATTAGTTCCACAAGAGATGAATAAAATGCTGAAAATTAAATAGATTACTTTTTTTAATTTTTTGTTCATAGACTTTGATTTAATCAAATTAAGCACATCCGGTTTTTTAACTCAATTATGCACTTTAAATACAATTATTTGTTGGATAAAGCGCAGCAAGTTTTAGGTGACGCACGGGAGCAGGTGCACAGGCCACAAGAAGGTTTAGTTGTTGGCAATAGGTTTTATTTTATTTCTGTTGTATTTAACAATATTGCAGGGGTTAAAAGTATTCTTTTGTGAGGAGTTTTAAACAAGTAATTTGCAAAATCATATTTAATCCTTAAATTACTATTTGTTAAATTAGCTGACTGTTCAGAGGTTGTTGTATTAAAAGTTTTGGAATAATAATTATTTTCATTGGATAATTGAAATTTCAATTTAGTACGATCTTTATTTTTTGGAAGAATTTTTTTATCGTTTTCATCTAAGTAATATAAAGCTTCTATATATACAAATAATTTCGTGTTTTCTTTGAATAAAATATCCTCTTTGTGTTCAATCTCAATTCTGTTTTTCTGTTTTGAGTTTAAATAGAGGGTATCGGTGGAGTAAATGTTTTGATTAAACTGTAGTGTTTGTAAGTTACCAAATGGTAAACTTTCTTCTACTTCAAAAAAGTGAATCTTATAGGCTGTTTTATATTTTACTTTATCTACATAAAAAATAGTATGATTAATGTTTAAGTTATTTTTGTAATTATGAAAAATAGTACCAAAGGTTAGTTCTGGCATCAATAATCTACTTCTTGAATGTCTAATTCTATTTGATTCTCCTAATATAATATATTCGTTTTTTTTTGAAGAGACTACAACATCATCTAATCTTATGTATTCTTTAGTTAAAAAAACAGGTTCGTTCAGGTTTTCCATTTTTATTATACTTGTTTTATAACCTGTTTTAATAAACTCTATTTTGTTATACTTAATATTACTAGGTATAACAGTAGCACTATTATTTTTTGTTACATTGGTGTAAACAACTTTATCGTCATTATAAAGTATAAAAGTAACAGAATCTATTAAATCATACGTATCAGTATCTAAAACAATAAATTTTTGGCCAAAAATGTTTAAAGAAAAAAATAATAAAATATAAAAAATTGTTTTCCTCATTTTATCCTATTTAAGAATAAGCCGTACTGTTGAATTCAACAGTACGGCTTTCGGTTCATTATTATTTAAGGTTGATATTCTTCATTACACCCAACTGTTTCTTGTCCATAGCCATTTTCTTTCATAACTGGCTCATCGTCTGTAAGTTTGAAACCTAGAAAATAATATGCTCTATATACACCTCTTTCACCATTTACACAAGCTCCATAAGAATAGCGCCAACCTAGCGCGATTGGTTGAGGATTGCCTGTTACTGGATCTGGAATGGTAGGATTTCTAATAATTCAGATAATATCAAACTGGTCTGTTGGTTCATACTCATGATATTGACTGATTTCATTATAAACTACTCTTTCTGATGTTTCTGTATTTGTTACAGTTAATGTAAAGTTTACTCTGTCTACATCTACAGTAGTACCCGCTCCATCTGTTTGAGTATTTTCAAATGAATATCTACTAGCTATTTCTTCATCTCCAACAAAAACTTCTCTAATAATATAACCATCAATTTCAGCTGTTCTGATTGTTGATTCGGTGTAGTTTTGAGAGGAGATTAAACCTTCATTTAATGATTCTCCTTCAATTGCTGCTTTTTCGTCAATTTGTTGATTGTCTACTGAACAACCTGTAAAAATAATCGCACTAACGAAAAGTGCAATTAAAAAATGCAATGATAACTTTAAATTTTTCATAATTATTAAAATTTAGTTTGTGCCTACTATTGTTTTATGGTTCCTGTTCGGCTAATTTCCCCATTTTTTTTCTAATTATTGCCAACTGATAACATCTAATCAACATACACTCTTAATACACTTTATACTGGATAAGTGCAAAAAGTTATTGAAGTGAAAATTTAGCAGGTTCGCCAATAGCCTGTCAAGGTTGACTTAAATTTCAAGTCAAGGAGAACACGTTAAAATCGGGTACCAGAAAGAGCATTTTGTTTGTATTCCCAAAAATATATAACTTTTTAGAAATATGTTATTATTTACAGAGATTTTTATTAAATAGCATTAGGTTTTATGTTTATTTAAGAAGCAGGTGATATCGTTTTCAAGGTCTTGTTTTAAATATGCTAATGCCCCCCTACTCCTGGAAATGGTGATTTCACAAAGCTGAAGTCAAGTATTTTTTGATAGATGCATTGCTCTACTAGGTAAGGCACTAAGTGCTCATAAATTTGATTGTTTGTACTTGCTGTGGCTTGAATAAAGATATATTCTGGCAGTTTATCATTACAGCATAACGCCTTGATTCTTCACAATATTCATTTATAAAATAGGTGAGTTCACTGAACTGGAATTTTTATTATTTGTTTTGATGATAATGGAGCCGTTTTTATTGTCATCTGCTGTGCTATCGGCTTCTTCAAAGGCTGTAATTTCAATTCTTTCTAACTTTGGTGGTTATTGAACCAAAGCGACAATAGCTTATATAAATATTGGGTTTCCTCTGGCATAGAAATTTATAAAAATTTGCGCGTTTACCTAACTAACGGTAAAGGACAAATCTTTGTAGTAACATTTAATCTTTGAAATTAGAATTTTCTAATTAATTAATGCCAGAATTTTAGAGTAGTCTACAAAAAGGAGAGGCCTAACTGCAAAATCAGAGTACAATTGAAATTAAAAAGATAGACTTGGATTACTTTGAAGAGTGAAAAAATTGAGCTTAAAATGATTAATGTATCAGTTAAAGAAATAAAAGAACCTTTTCTAGCCTCTAGCAATACATTTTTGATACATTTATCGCAATAAAAAAACCTTAAACACTTACTATTTAAGTGTTTAGGGTTCTTAAAGTCGGGGTGGCAGGATTCGAACCTGCGACCTCCTGCTCCCAAAGCAGGCGCGATGACCGGGCTACGCTACACCCCGAGTGGTGTATTTGGGTTTGCAAATATAAAACTATTTTTTAAACTCACAAACATTTTTTTTTGCGGAGAGACCGGGATTCGAACCCGGGCATCCAAAAAGGATGACAGCTTAGCAGGCTGCTGCATTACCACTCTGCCACCTCTCCAATATGTATGAACGTTGCAACCTAAATTGCGATTGCAAATATAGAGTCTTAATATGTTCTTACCAAACTTTTGCGAGGCTTTTTCTTACTAATTTTAAGACAAAAAGCTAGCATACTATAAACTAGTTATTTATACTTAAAATAAAAAAAATAATTAGCTTAATTTAATGGGAAAACATTCTATTATTGAAAGATTTCCATTTCAAAACAAACCTTTCCAATGCTAAAACGGATAAATTTTTAGCCAAAAAGCTAAGATTGCTTTATCGAAAAAATGTTGTATTTTTAAAAGTAAGTAAAATGTTATGATTGCAGAGTCGAGTTTAATTGATTTTATAGCTGAAAAAAGATGTTGTGCCAAGAAGGAATATATTTTTAAACAAGACCAACCAGCTTTATTTTATCTTCAAATTGCTTCTGGAGAGGTAAAAATGAATAATTACCAGCCAAATGGTAAGGAGTTTATTCAGGCCATTTTTTCGGCGCTTAGAAGTTTTGGAGAGCCTCCTCTATCTGCCGATATCGTTTATCCTTCCAAAACTATGGCAACCTAGAGAAGTTATATTTGGCGGCTTCCTAAATCGGCTTTTTACAATTTACTTCGTCAAGAGCCTGATACGCACATTAGAGTAAGTCAAGCTATTGCCAAACGTTTACGCTAAAAAGCCTTAATGCCAGCTGGAATTACCACAGCAAAGTCCGGTAAATAGGATTTTGAAAATTCGTTTTCTATATTTAAGGCGTGCAACGTATAATTGTCAAACGCATTTATGAAACGCCCACCAACATGATGGATATAGGGTTTTAATTGATAAAATTTGGCCGCGAGGTATAAGCAAGGAAGATGCTGAGCTTGACGAATGGCTTAAGGAAATTGCTCCTTCTCCAGTTTTCAAAAAAATTTCACCAATGAGATGATCGTTTCGAAGAATTCAGTAAAAAATACCAAGAAGAGCTGAGTGAGAATCATGAGGAGGTCATAAAAGAACTTAAAAAGAAACGAGAAAAGCATCAAATTTGTTAGCTTTACGGAGATAAAAACACCCAATCGAACCACGTGAAGGTTCTTGAGGAATATCTAAAAAACAATAAATTTTGCCACCTTTGAAAAGAGTAGAACAGATACGAGATTTTAGTAGAGAACATCATTTTGGTTTGTTATTAGGATGGAAAATTAAAACAGGTTTAAATAAAAATATAGACCCTAATCGTATACTAAGGTATGTGAACTGGTTCTGGAAAAACCATCTCATTCCCCATTTTGAAGAAGAAGAACGTTTATTATTTCCTTTATTACCCGAAAACAATTCGCTAAGAAAAAAGGCATTAGAACAGCATGAGGAAATTTACAAGAAAATTACAAATCTACAAGCAGAAGCTTCAAGTTTACTAGCTTTTAAAGACCTTTTAGATGCTCATATTCGCTTCGAAGAAAGAGAACTCTTTATGGAAATTCAAAACAGAGCCACATCTCAACAACTCGACCAAGTTGCAGAACTACATCAATCAACCAATTTTGTTGAAAATACCGAAGATATGTTCTGGAAATAATTTTTATTACTTTTGCCTAAAAATATAGCATGTCTAGCTTTATCAAAATCAGTTTAGTAAAAAATATCATCTTCGGATTGCTTTTTGGGGTAATTTATCTTCTGTTAAATTATTATTCTGGATTAGAACCGACCTACAACTTAATAATTGCTATGTGCATTGGTTACTTTATCTCACCAAGATTGCGCAAGCATAAAACTCAAATGGGATATATAACTCAAGTTTTTTGGTTGGGTAAAAAAGTTTATCAAGAATAATGGTTTAGCTTAAAAATTCTTTTAATAGCTTTTGCGTTGAAGCATCTAGTTGCTGATTTATTTCTTTCTCTTTAAGTTGCGGTATAATTTTTTTTGCCAATTGTTTTCCCAGCTCAACTCCCCATTGATCGTAACTAAAAATATTCCAAATTACTCCTTGAACAAATATTTTATGTTCATATATCGCTAAAAGCTTACCCATAGAACTTGGGGTGAGCTTATTTATTAAAATACTCGTACTAGGCTTATTCCCCTTAAAAACCTTGTAAGCAGCTTGACGTTTTTTAAGATCTGGTGTAAATCCGGCTATTTCTTTTTCAACCTCTTCGGCACTTTTCCCTGTTAATAAGGCCTGACTTTGAGCAAAGAAATTTGCCATTAAAATACCGTGATGCTCTTTATTGGGATGCAAAGGTTTTTTAAAACCGATTAAATCTAAAGGAATTAATTTGGTTCCTTGATGTAATAACTGAAAAAAAGCGTGTTGTGCATTGCTTCCTACTGCTCCCCATACAATGGTACCGGTTTGATAATTTATTGGTTCTCCTGATCGATCGGTTTGTTTTCCGTTGCTTTCCATAACGGCCTGTTGTAAGTAGGGTATCAATTTCTCTAAATAAGTAGAATAAGGCACTACGGCTTCAGTTTCGGTTTTAAAAAAGTTATTATACCATACACTTATCAAGCCCATTAAAACTGGAATATTTTGCCTAAAAGGTGCTTGCGAAAAATGCGAGTCCATTTTTTGAGCTCCAGCCAACAAATCAGTAAAGTTTTTATATCCTAGCGCACAGGCTATAGACAGTCCAACCGAACTCCATAAAGAAAAACGACCTCCCACCCAATCCCACATAGGGAAAGTGTTTTCTGGTAAAATTCCAAAATCTTGAACAGCTTTAAGATTGCTCGATACCGCTACAAAATGATGCTCAACTGCCTCTTGACTCGCTTTTTCTACAAACCATGATCTTATAGTAGAAGCATTTACAAGGGTTTCTTGAGTGCCAAAGCTTTTGCTTACCACGATAAAAAGGGTTGTTTCTGGATTTATTTTTTTAAAAAGCTCTGCTGTATGATCGCTATCGATATTTGAAATAAAATGTGTTTGCAAGTGATTTTTATAATGTTGCAATGCTTCTACTACCATTTTTGGCCCTAAATCACTACCTCCAATACCAATATTTACAATATCTGTAAACGCCTTTCCGGAATAACCTTTTTTCTCTCCCCTAATTAGTTTTTCTGAAAAAATGTTTATTTGCTCCAGATTTTGCTGCACTTCTTTAGGTTTTTCTGCAGCACGCAAGGCAGTATGCCATACCGCTCTATTCTCTGTTTTATTGATTTTTACTCCATTAAATTGATCTTGAATAGCTTGTTCTAATTGCATCTCATGCGCTAAATCAAGCAACAGCTCAACTGTTTTTTCATCAATTCTATTTTTTGAAAAATCTACATAAAAATCCTCCCATTCTAAACTGAGCTGCTCTACTCGTTTAGCATCCTGCTTAAACCAAGTCAACATTTCGGCTGTCTCAATTTTCTCAAAGTGGGCTTGTAGTTGCGCCCAGGCTTTTGTTTCTGTAGGATTTTTTGCAATTAATGCCATTACATATTTTGTTTATGAAAATCAATAAGACCTTCAATAGGGTGCCTAATAATTTTTCCAGGGGCTAAATTCTTATTTTTTAAGCAATCTACAAGGATTTCTTTAAAAAAATAAGCTATTGAACCAATAAAATGCACGGGGTAATCTCGAGTGCGTTCATCGGGTAATAAACGATTGTCGATAAAAAGATTAAAACCGTTTTCTAATAACGATTTAAAATAAGGTTTTTCTTGGCTGTAGTATTCATAGATAAACTTAGAAAACTGAGCTAAGTAAACATTAGGAGCTTCTTCTTTATACAATTTGTTTTTAAGGATATCTGGACTTAGCTCAAACCTATTTTCAAAATGAATTTTTAGTTTTTCGGGCATTCTATTGTAAAAAAAATCCTGCAAAAGTTGCTTACCAAAATAACTACCACCGGCTTCATCCATTAAAGTATAACCAAGTGCCAAAAAAGGTAAATCCACTTTATTACCATCAAAAAAACAGGAATTAGATCCCGTTCCCAAAATACAAACCACTCCAGGGGCATTGGTCACCGCCAAACAAGCGCCAAGCATGTCTTCACTTACATGTATTTTAGCCTGTTTAAATGCGGTTTGCAAACAGTGCTCAACAATAGCTGTTGGTTCTTTTGTGTTGCACCCAGCACCATAAAAATATACCTCTTGAATTTGTGAAGCATGAGCCAACACTTTCTCATTTTCTAATATTATAGTTTGAAGTTGCGACACACTTAATACGGCAGGGTTTAATCCTGCCGTATTGGTTTTTAATACTGTATTTTTATGGTAATCTAATAATGCCCAGTCGCATTTGGTCGATCCGCTATCAGCTATTAAAATCATTTTAAACTTGCGCTATATTCGGCCAAATCGACTAACTTACTGGCATAGCCATACTCATTATCATACCAGGCAATTAACTTAAAAAAGTTATCATTTAACTCCATACTAGCATTGGCATCAAAAACACAGATGTTTGGTTCCGACACAAAATCTTGTGACACCAATTCTTCTTCGGTATAACCCAAAATGCCTTTCAAATCATTTTCGGCCTGGTGTTTAAATACTTTTCTAATTTCTTCTAAACTAGTTGATTTTTTTGTTTTAAGAGTTAAATCTACTACCGAAACATTGGGTGTAGGTACTCTAAAAGCCATACCCGTTAATTTACCTTTCAATTCGGGTACTACTTTTGTAACCGCTATGGCAGCTCCTGTTGTAGTAGGAATAATATTATTTAAGGCACTGCGCCCTATTCTATAGTTTTTACGAGACGGAGAATCAACTACAGACTGTGAGGTGGTCGAAGCATGCACGGTAGTCATTAGCCCTTCTTCCAAACCAAAATGATCATTCACAATTTTTGCTAATGGCGCCAAGCAATTTGTTGTACATGAGGCATTACTAAATACTTTTTGATCTGCAAGCAAATCCTTGTGATTAACGCCCATAACAAACATAGGAGCATCTTTTGATGGTGCCGAGATAAGTACTTTTTGAGCACCAGCGCTTAGGTGAGCACTAGCACTTTCTACTGTTTTAAATAAACCGGTACAATCTAAAACCAATTGAGCATTAACCTCATTCCATTTTAAATTTTCAGGATTTTTTTCTGCGGTTACCCGGATTTGTTTACCATCTACCACCAAATCTCCGTTTTTGGTAGAAACTTCAGCGTCAAATCTGCCGTGTACAGAATCGTATTTTAATAAATAAGCTAAATGATTTACATCAACCAAATCATTTATTGCCACTACCTCAAAAGCATCATTTTTACTGGCAATTCTAAAAGCCAATCTTCCTATTCTACCAAAGCCATTTATAGCTATTTTAATTTTCTTCATATTTTTATTATTAGATTGATGTTATTATATGGATGTTATATCGGCTACTCGTAACAAATCGATATCAATTTCATTACTTCCTGCTAGCGCCTGCTCAAAAGGAACATTCACAATTTTCTTATGAGAAATTCCTACCATTACCGCTTTTTGCTGATTGATTAAAGCATCAACCGCGCCGATTCCTAACCTGCTGGCCAATACCCGATCATAACAACTAGGTGAACCTCCACGCTGAATATGACCTAAAACGGTCACTTTCACTTCATAAGAATCTAAATTAGTATCGATATAATCGGCTAATTCAAAAATGTTTTTCCCAATTTGATCTCCTTCCGCTACGACGATAATACTAGAGGTTTTACCAGATTTTCTACTGCGTTTCAATGATTCTAGTAGGCGTTCTTTTCCTAAATTTTCTTCGGGTATTAAAATTTCTTCTGCCCCTGCTCCTATCCCAGCATTTAAAGCAATATCACCCGCATTGCGCCCCATTACTTCAACGAGAAACAAACGATTGTGCGAATTGGCAGTATCTCTTATTTTATCTATTGCTTCCACTACGGTATTCAGGGCGGTGTCGTACCCTATGGTATGATCTGTACCGCGAATATCGTTATCTATAGTTCCTGGTACGCCGACAATAGGAAATTGAAATTCATTGCCAAAAACTTCGGCTCCTTTAAAGGTTCCATCTCCTCCTATTACCACCAGCGCATCTATAGTATGCTTCTTTAAGTGTTCAAAAGCTTGTTTTCTACCCTCCCTAGTCATAAATGCTTTAGATCGAGCCGACTTTAAGAAGGTTCCTCCCCTATTTATAAGATTTTTTACCGTTCGCGGACCTAGCTCTTTAAAGTCTCCTTCGATAAGACCTTGATAGCCACGATAAACTCCTGTACATTTAATTTCATGAAAGGCACAAGCCCGAGAAACCGCCCTTATAGCGGCATTCATTCCGGGCGAATCACCACCAGAAGTGAGCACGGCGATATGTTTTATTTTGTTTGTCATAAGACCAAAGTTATTTGATTTATACTTGAAATCCTATCTTTTAAAAAAATTGTCTATAGAAATCTGATATTTCTCAATCTTTAGGCTTATTCAGCTTTATTTGTTTGAGGTATATAATCAAATTCAATATAAGAATCTCCAAAAACCGTATGTTCTTGGGCTTCGAAATCGCTTTCTTTGGCCTTGAAAATATTCTCTACATAGTTTTGCGGATTGATATCTATCAGTGGAAACCAAGTGCTCTGAACCTGTATTTGTAACTTATGACCAGGTTTAAAAGTGTGGTTAATGTCTTGAATTACAAAATTTACATCTGTTTTTTTGTGAGGTACAAAGGGTTCTGGCTTGGCGAAACTATTTCTAAAACGCCCCCTTATAACTTCACTTCTCACCATCATATGATAATTGCCCATGGGTCTGGCCTTATTGTTCTCTTTATGATTCTTGGCCTCTGGAGGGTGAACATCAATTATTTTAACCACCCAATCGGCAGCGGTACCTGTCGTGGCTACTTTTAGTTTAGCCATAATTTCACCGCTTAATTTTAGTTCTTCTTGTAATACATCGGTTTCAAAGACCAACACATCTTGTCTTTTGGCGGCAAAACGCTGGTCACCTGTCATATAAGGACGAGGTGTAAATCTAAAGTTCAAATTTTCTGTATGCGGCACAGGTTTCAAAGGATCGCTTATAAAGCTATGCTTTTTTTCGGCTTTTGGACTTGTGCTCAACTGATTTTTATCGGCTAGATAAAATTGCATTTTTTTAGTTTGTTTTGGTGGCCAAGCGCTTAAACTATCCCATTTTTTTAATCCGGTGTCATAAACTAAAGCTTCTGGTAAGGAATTTCTTTTTTGGTTATTGGTTTTTAAATGCTGCTCAAAAAATTGCGTCTCAACCTCTTCTTGAAAAAACTGACTGATGTTTTCACCGAAAAACACTTCTCCAACAGCCTGACGTTTTTTAGTACTCGCCCAACCTCCGTGACTCCAAGGACCAAAAACCAAGGTATTCACATTCTTTTGATGAGCCTCAATAGTTTTGTAAGTATGAAAAGGGCCATACAAATCTTCTGCATCAAAAAGTCCGCCTACAGTCATTACTGCGGGTTTTATTTTTTGACTTTTTAAATGCTGAATGATGCCTCTTTTTTGCCAAAAAGAATCATAATTAGGGTGTTCTTTAAGTTGCTGCCAAAAGAAATTATCTTTGTAATAAGTATCTAGCTTACTTAACGGTGTATGATCTAAATAAAATTGATACGCATCTGGAGTACCGGGTTTAGGAAAATTGTACCAAGCCTTTTGAGTAGGACCATCGTGCTGCTCACCAAACAAGGCTGTGGCCATCCAATAACTTAGCATATAAGCTCCGTTGTGATGAAAATCATCAAAGAAGAAATCTCCTATACAAGCCTGAGGTGAAACAGCTTTAAGAGCAGGGTGATTCGCTAATAAAGAATAAGTAGCGTAAAACCCAGGGTAGGATATGCCCCAAGTACCCACGCGCCCATTATTATTAGGCACATTATTTACCAACCATTCAATGGTATCATAAGTATCTGATGCTTCGTCAATTTGGTTTTTCTTTTTTTTCGGAATAAAAGGACGCATATTATCATAGCTACCTTCGCTCATCCATCTACCCCTCACATCTTGATAAACCACTATATAACCCGCTTGCATCATTTTTTTATTGGGTCCTATTTTTCTAGGAAAATTCTCTTCCCCGTAAGGCCTACAGCTATAAGGAGTTCGCTGTAAAAGTATAGGATATTCTCTAGAAGTGTCTTTGGGGGTATAAATGCTCGTATGCAATTTTATACCATCGCGCATGGTAATTTGCACTTCTTGTTTATTATAATTTTCTTTTACCGAAAAGTTATCGGTTTGACCGAAAGCAAATCCGTTGAAAAACAAAAAAACTAGAAGTAGTTGAATGACTTTTTGGTGTATCATAGATCTAAATTTGACCTTAAAAATATAAAAAAGCACAAGTGCATCCTAGTGTTTAGCTTATGGATTAAGGCTAAGCTAAAAGCTAATTAAAAAACTAAAATTTAATTAATAATAAAAACAGAACCAAACAGTTTGACTATCAATTACTTGAACTTAAAGTATAACTTCAATTCCTTACTATAATAAAAATAGATTTGCTAAAAAACTTTACGTACCTTTGCAGCTTATTTATACTATATGAACAAATTTGAAGAATTAGGGCTTGATGCCCAAATAGTGAATGCTGTAAATGATATGGGTTTTGAAAGCCCAAGTGAAGTACAAGAGAAAGCTATACCTATTTTATTAGAACAAGATACCGATTTAGTGGCACTTGCTCAAACAGGAACTGGAAAAACCGCTGCCTTTGGTTTTCCACTTATCCAGCGTATAAACGCAAACTCAAAAAAAACACAAGGATTAATTTTATCGCCAACACGCGAACTTTGTTTGCAAATCACCAACGAATTAAAAAATTATTCTAAATATGTTAAAGGTTTATCTACCGTAGCTATTTACGGAGGGGCCAGCATAAGCGAACAAGCTAACCAGATTAAACGTGGTGCGCAAATCATTGTTGCCACTCCGGGTCGAATGAAGGATATGGTAGGCAGAAGAATGATTGATATTTCAACCATAGACTACTGTATACTAGATGAAGCTGATGAAATGCTAAACATGGGTTTTTACGAAGATATTACCGACATTTTATCGCACACGCCTAAAGAGAAAAAAACCTGGTTGTTTAGTGCAACTATGCCAAAAGAAGTTGCTACCATTGCATCTAAATTTATGCACAAACCGGTAGAAATTACCGTGGGAACCAAAAATGAAGGTTCTAAAAATGTAAACCACGAGTATTTTTTAGTAGGGCCAAGAGATCGTTATGCCGCCCTAAAAAGATTGGCAGATGCACACCCAGATATATTCTCGGTTATCTTTTGCCGAACTAAAAGAGATACACAAAAAGTTGCCGAAAAACTGATAGAAGACGGTTATAACGCCGCCGCTTTACACGGAGATTTAAGTCAGAATCAAAGAGATTTGGTTATGCGCAGCTTTAGAAGTAGACAAATACAAATGCTTGTAGCTACCGATGTGGCCGCACGAGGGATAGATGTAGACGACATTACCCATGTAATTAATTACCAACTTCCTGATGAAGTAGAAACGTACACACACCGAAGTGGGCGAACAGGTAGAGCGGGTAAAAAAGGAACGTCTATGGTAATTATCACCAAAAGTGAAATGCGTAAAATTAAAAGTATTGAGCGCATAATAAAACAATCTTTTGAGCGAAAAGAAGTACCTAGCGGAGAAGAGATTTGCCAAGTACAGTTATTGCATTTAGCAAAAGACATCAAAAACACCACGATTAATCACGAGATTGAAGAGTACTTACCTCAAATTGAGGCGCTTTTAGCGGATTTCTCTAAAGAAGAGATTATAAAAAAGGTTTTTAGTGTAGAATTTACACGTTTCCATAATTACTATAAAAATGCAAATACCATAAATTCGCCTAAGCCTGGAGATCACGCTGCCGAAGATAATGGATTTAGCACTCGCTTCTTTATAAACGTAGGTGAAAAAGATGGTTTTGACTGGATGTCCTTGAAGGATTTCTTGAAAGAACAACTCGATTTAGGTAGAGATGCTGTTTCACGTGTAGATGTGAAAAATAACTTTTCTTTCTTTAATACCGATACTGCCGAAGTTGAAAATGTATTGAGTACCTTTAAAGAATTTAGCTATCAAGGCAGAGCAATTAACGCCGAAGTAACAAAAGCTAACGAAGGAAGACCCGATAAATTTAAGCGTAAACGCGGTGAACGCAAAGGAGGAAGAAAAAAGTTTGACGATCGAGGAGGTGATCAAAAAAGGTCTTCAAGACGATCAAAACCTAGAAACGCTGGCGGTAAACGTTCTGCAAATATTAAAAGTTCTGTAAATAGAAGACGTAATAAAAAATAATTTATTTACTTTACAAAAAGTAGTAAAATGAAGCCCCAAGCTGTACGTTATATACTCTTTTTACTGCTGGCTACCTCTTTTTATACGGTGCGAGCGCAAAAAGATTCTTTACAAACCATAAAAGGAAAGGTGCTAAACGCAGCTAATGATGTACCGCTTGATAATGTAAATATCATCAACTTAAATGAGGTAAAGGGCACTACTACAAACAAAGAAGGATATTTTGAAATAAAAGCTCGAGTAAACGATACCTTGTATTTTAGTTTCTTGGGCTTTAAATCTATTCAAGTTAAGGTAACCAATGACTGGACTCGCTTTGGCGATGTAAAGGTTAAAATGACTGAAATAGCCATTGCTCTAGAAGAGGTTACACTATCTCCGCTAAAACTTACGGGGTTTCTAGAAATAGACGCCAAAAATATACCTATATACGAAGATTCCAGGTATAGTATATCTGGACTTGATTACGGGTATGAAGCAGGAAATAACACTCCGGGTGCCTTTACTAAGACCCTACAAGCCATCACCAATCCCGCTGATTTGCTTTATAATGTCTTTGGAAAAAAACCTAAGCAAATGCGTAAATTGCGCAAAATGAAGCAAGATGATGAGATCAGAAACTTGCTGCAAGATAAATTTAATCGCGAGACTTTAAGTGCTCTATTGCAAGTAAGGCGAGTGGATATTGATGAAATTTTACAAAAATGCAATTACTCTAAGCAATTTATCAAAACCGCTAATGACCTTCAAATTCTTGAAGCCATTAGTAGTTGCTATGAAGAATACAAGGTTTTAAACAGGAATTAGTTATTCTGCTTTTTTTTGACGCAGGTATTTTTCTATAATTTTATCGCTGCTTTTTATACTATTGCTAGCCCATAACATACGCGTTTCTAATTGTTCCTTTGGAGTGAGCCTCCAGTCTATTTCCTTGCGTTTAATCGCACTGGTTACACTCTGCAAAATAATAGCCGCAGAAACCGAAATATTTAAACTCTCTGTAAAACCAGCCATAGGAATTTTTAAGAATCCGTCGGCTTTTTGCATTACTTCATCACTTAAGCCAGCTTTCTCGGTACCAAAGAAAAATGCAGCAGGTTTATCTATATTAAAATCGGGTAATAAACAAGCGTCGTTATGCGGCGTAGTAGCTACAATTTGATATCCATCCTGCTTTAAACGAGTAATACAATCAGCTACTTGATTATATCGATTTACTTTAACCCATTTTTGAGCACCCATTGCAATCTCTCTGTCAATTCTCTTTTTATTTCTTTCTTCAATAATATGAATGTTTTGTAAACCAAAAACATCGCAACTTCTTATAACAGCACTGGTATTATGTAATTGGTAAACATCTTCTGTAGCCACGGTGAAATAATTGGTACGCTGTGCCAATACTTCTTGAAATCGTTGTAACCTTTCTGGCGTTAAGAAACTTTCTAAATGGGCAAGGAGATTCTGGTCTATCATGAATTTATCTATAAAGAAAAAGGCAAAATTAGTGTAATTTTTGTATACTCGTGGTTTATTCTGGATTTTATGACACAAGATGAACTGATTACGTTAATCAACAAAAAAGATGAGCAGGCTTTTGACTATTTATACGATATGTATGCTCAAAGCTTGTTTGGTGTCATAGAAAACATAATTAAAAATAAAGCCCAATCTGAAGATGTCTTGCAAGAAGTGATGGTGAAAATTTGGAGAAATTTACCCCAATACGATCCAGAAAAAGGTAGGTTTTTTACTTGGATTGTGAATATAGCACGTAATTCAGCTATAGATAAGTATAGATCTAAAGCATATAAAAAAGAAAGACAAAACTTAGCTTCGCCCATAATTCCTGGCACATCTACACTCCCTAAAGCATAGGTTTTTGAAGTCATTGTCAACTCGTTTTGGCCTATATCGCCTTGAGCAACTAAAGTAGCCAAATCGTCTGCACTTTTATGCACATTTACATAACCATCAAAATTGAGTAAATCTTCATAGGTAATAGCCATACCGTTGTTCAATTGACTAAAAGTGGTTGTACTCATACCAGTAGAACCATCGATAGGTTCTAAACTTACGGCGATGTCGCCTCCTTCTGCTGCGGTGTTCATATGAATATGAGCAGGATACATATCTCCTGGTTCTGTACCTTCTAATTCTACCATTACTCGTGTCATATTATTATTCGTTTTTTCAAAGGTTACCGTACCCATAATGCTTGGGTCTGACACTGACATAAGCGGATAAGTTTTACTTTCAGGCATTATAGGTGTCATTCCAGCGTCGTCGTCATCGCTACAGCTAGCTAAACATAAAAAGGCCAGTACTAAGGTTGTCAAAATTTTTGTTTTCATAATTTCTTTTATTTGATTAAACATTTTTGATTCTACCTTACTTACGAGCAAAAATGTAGTTCGGTTTTTAAAAAACTGATTTATTTTTAAAAAAAATTGAGAACAACTGATAAGTCATTGATTATAAACACCCAAGAAATCCATAAAAATTTTATTATTTTTTATTTTTTAAATTGCTATTTAATTATTCAACTAATATGAAAAAAAAGCTAGTAGTTTTAAGTGGTGCTGGAATATCTGCAGAAAGCGGTATTCAAACTTTTCGCGATGCTAATGGTTTATGGGAAAATCATGATATTATGCAAGTAGCCTCTCCCAGAGGATGGGAAGAAAACCCCGATTTGGTCCTTTCATTTTATAATCAAAGACGCAGACAATTGAAAAAGGTACAACCTAATGCAGCTCATTTGGCTCTAAAAGATTTAGAAAAATTTTATGAGGTTTGCATCATCACCCAAAATGTAGACGATCTTCATGAACGCGCCGGAAGCACCTCTGTTATTCATCTTCACGGTGAACTCTTAAAAGCCAGAAGTTGTGTAAATGAAAATGAAGTGCTTTACTGGCCAAATGATTTAAATATTGGGGATTTTTGTTCGCAGGGAAAACAACTAAGGCCACACATTGTTTGGTTTGGCGAGGCTGTACCTAAGCTGGAATTGGCCATTTCAAAAGTTACTCAAGCCGATATTATAATGATTGTAGGCACTTCTATGCAAGTCTATCCCGCAGCAGGTTTAGTTGATTATGCCGCCCCAAAAACTCCTATTCATGTAATTGATTTAAATCCGCACACTAAACCAAAAGGCAATATTTTTGTCTATCCAGAAAAGGCGAGCCTAGCTTTACCCCAACTGGCTAAGGTACTCATAAAACAGGCTTAACCCATTTTAGGCGATTTAGGTTTTATATTTTTTACTCTGATTTTTCTTGATAAAATCCTACTAGATTTATCAAAGGGAATAAATGTTATTGCAATACCACTCAACAATATTAAGCTACCTACAAGCATTTGAAAGCTTATGGGTTCATTTAAAAGCAACCAGGCTAAAAAAGCTGTTAAAACCGCCTGGCCTAGTAAAGCCAAACTAACGCGTGTGGCCCGCATTTTACTAACGGCATAATTTAGCGCTAGCCAAGCTATTAATTGGCATACCACAGCCTGGGTAAGCAAAACAAACCAAGCTTGTGCAGAGTGATTGATTAAGTTTTCTTGTGCGATTAAATTTAGTATTCCTAAAAAAACCGAAGAAGCGGCTAGGTTAATCAGCATGAAGCTGGTAATTTTCATATGGTCTAACACACGTTTAGACACTAAAAAATAAATAGAGTAAAAAACACCCGATAAAATTCCGAATAAAAAGGCTCGATCAAATTCAAGATTTAAAATAAATTTGAACCCTACAATGGTTACCATACCCAAAAGTGCTACTACTGTTCCTACCCAAAAATTTGTTCTTGGTTTATCAGCTAAAAACAAGAAAGCGCCTATACCTACCCAAATCGGCGACAAATTGGTGAGTAAGGTGGCTTGGGTAGCCGTTGACTCCTCGATTGCAATATTCCATACGGCAACATCGGCACCAAATAGGGCACCACAAAGTAATGCTAAAAATATAAATTTTAAAGATGACCATCTAAAGGCTTTAGTAAACAAAACTATTGGGAGTAAAATAATAAAAGCAAAAAACATGCGATAAAAGGCCGAAACCAATCCAGATGTATACCCCATTTTAACCAATATAGGGAAAACCGATATACCTAAAATACCGGTTACTAAAGCTAACTTTTCCCGTTGCATAGCACCAAATTTAAAAGGCCAAAATTAGTTCAAATTTCAATACGATTATTTTTTTAACAAAATTATAATCAACTCTTTTTAAGTAAATTAAAAAGCCTGTTTCTTAAATTTAAATTGTTATAACTCTAGTGCTGTCCTTTTCGGATTTAATTCGTAAAAAGCCAAGGCAATTTAGGCTCAATATATTTTAAGCTAACAAAAAAGAAATTATCTTTGTTTGCTTATTGAAAACAACACAACTATTTTTATGAATGCACTACAAGCCATAAGTCCGATTGACGGAAGGTACGCTTCAAAGACAAAAGAATTGATACCTTTTTTTAGCGAAGAGGCTTTGATTAAGTATCGCGTTAAAATTGAAATTGAATATTTTATCGCTTTATGCGAAATACCCCTACCCCAACTGAGTCATATTGAAGCTGACTTGTTTCCAAAATTACGCACCATTTATGAAAACTTTACCAGTGATGATGCACAGAAAGTTAAAGATATAGAAAAAGTTACCAATCACGATGTTAAGGCCGTTGAGTATTTTATAAAAGAAAAATTTGATCAATTAAAACTAAGTGAAGCTAAAGAGTTTATACATTTTGGGCTCACCTCTCAAGATATTAACAATACGGCTGTGCCCCTAAGTTTAAAAGATGCATTAGATCAAGTCTATATCCCAGAAATAGACGCGGTTATTGAAAAATTAAACCAACTAGCACAAGAATGGGAAGCGATTTCACTATTGGCGAGAACTCACGGTCAACCCGCTTCTCCTACTCGATTAGGGAAAGAAATCGCCGTATTTGTAGAACGTCTTAATCAACAGCGCAAACTTTTATTAGAGCTACCAACAGCAGCCAAATTTGGCGGTGCTACAGGTAATTTTAACGCACATCACGTAGCTTATCCTAATGTAGACTGGAAAAATTTTGCAGAGAGTTTTGTCGAAGGTTTAGGGATGAAACATTCTTTTCCTACAACTCAAATTGAACATTACGACTATCTAGCCGCTTGTTTTGATGCTCTTAAACGAATCAATACAATTTTAATTGATTTAGATAGAGATATATGGACCTATGTTTCAATGGATTATTTTAAACAAAAAATAAAAAAAGGAGAAGTTGGTTCATCGGCAATGCCACACAAAGTTAACCCAATTGATTTTGAAAATAGTGAAGGTAATTTAGGAATTGCAAATGCCCTATATGAGCATTTGGCAGCAAAATTACCTATAAGCAGATTACAACGTGACCTTACCGATAGTACTGTACTGCGTGCAATTGGTGTGCCTTTAGGGCATAGTTTAATCGCATTTAAAGCTACCTTGAAAGGATTAAATAAGTTACTTTTAAATGAAGAAAAACTACAAGCAGATTTAGAGAGCAATTGGGCGGTCGTTGCCGAAGCTATTCAAACCATATTAAGAAGAGAAGCCTACCCATCGCCTTATGAGGCATTAAAAGGACTTACTCGAACCAATGAAAAAATAAATGCCGAGAGTATTGCTGCTTTTATAGAAACTCTAGAAATAACCGACGAGGTTAAAAATGAACTTAAACAAATAACACCACAAAATTACACGGGTATTTAAAAAACCAGACGCCCGAATGGTTTTATTACCCAATTATAAAAGGTTATTGTATTAACTTTTCAATAACTAAAAATCTATTTTAAGATGAAAAAAAATTATATTGTACTTTACCTAATCTGCATATTGAGCTTAATAGCTTGCCAAGAAAATACAAAAAAGACGGAAAAAGGTGTAGAAAAAACTAAAATTAACGCTAAGAATAAGGAAACCAGTACAGTTGGTTTTAAAGACAATCAAACCGAAACCGATTTTAAGTACTATTTAGCACTACAAGAACAATTGGTAGCGGGCCAAGCAGAAAAATCTAATGCCATAGCTAAGGATTATATTCAAAATGCCATTAATAAAGACACTGAAATTTTTGAAATATACCAGTCTATCACTAATGCCAACGATATAGAATCTATACGTGAGCATTTTTTAAAATTATCTATTGTTTTAGAACAAGAAATCGATAAGCATTTAAATTCTGGTACTATTTATAAAATTAACTGCCCTATGGCATTTAATAATGGAGGTGGTTTCTGGTTTTCTAAATCTGAAGAAGTTCTTAATCCATATTTTGGAGATAAGATGCTACGTTGTGGAAGCGTTACCGCTACGCTTAGAAAATAAGTTGGAATAAAACGAGTGTAGTCCTAATTGCACTAATAGAAAAATATGGTTTATCTGGTTGTTTTAAATGGGTAAACCATATTTTTTTAAAAGCCATAGTTTCTATTTTCTCGCCTATTACAAAGAAAAAATCGCATTTAATGCTAGTTTTCTAATGCTACATTAAATTCAACACCTACTTATAAATACTTAAAACGCAAGGCGAGTTTCTTAATTGAAAGTAGGATATGAACAATGATTTTAACCCTAAAAAGATTTACAGATTTTGAATTACTAACTCCTTGATGCTAGATCTTGGTAAATAAACCCTACTTACCTATTAATTATTATAGAGGGTTTATAAAGATGATTAAAATGCTCTCCTATTGCAGCAAAATCTGAAGTGAAAATTTAGTCTACCTACTAACAAGCCTAAAGCTAAAACTAGCTTTTTGAACAAATAACCAAATCAAAATTACCATTTCGCTAATTTGCTATTCTAAAACATTCAAAAAGAAATTGTACCTTTACAAGAGTAACTAACCTAAGATGGTCGAAGTTAATAATCAATAGGTATTGTTTCAAATATCAGCTCGAAATAGGATTAAGCTAGTAACAATTAAGTATGCCGTTGGAGATTGAATAGAAGAGATAGCTTTCAGCATTATTTTTGTATAGCAATATCATAAATATAGCAACAGTAAATTAATTTTCCTGTTTTTAGAATTAATTAAAACGTATGCTAGTTATAAATAAATTAGTACAGGAGTACTCGTAAGCGCTTTGAACTCTGGAAATATTTTTAATGAAAAACACCATATTATTTATCATTTTATTGGTAGCTGGAGGATATTTAGCCTATATCGTTTTCAATAAAGAAATGCCAAAACCAAGAAGCTATTTAACTGAAAATTCACCAGAAACTTCTCAAAACAAAAAATCAACTAATCATAGTCACGTAAACTTGATAGGGCAAAATCAATGCTTGGTTTGTAAGCAAGAAATTAACATAAATGAAGAAAGTTCAGTTCAAATAAAACCAAAACAATTTTTAGTTTCAAACAGTTTATATGCTAGTTCTGAGATAAAGATAAGGAGTGTACAACCCGATTTGTCCCATTACTACCAGTTAAAAGTAAAACCTAAATCTTATAATCCTATTTACTACCGCCAGGCTCGGCCCTCACCAGGAACTTTTAAATTAAACCCAGCACTAAATAAGTTCCTAATCACGCAACCGGGAGAAGTAATCGGTAAATTTTTTCCTAAAAACTTCGCTGGCTACCAGCTTGCTTATTTAAAAGCTTTAAGATCTTCAAATAAAACAAATAATATAATCTCATTAGAAAATAATTTGTACCAAATTGGATTAAACGCAGAAGAGATAAAAAAAATTAAAAAAACGGGTAAACCCTTGCCCTATATTGAATTTAAAGCACCAAATTACGGAAAAATAATCTTAATTGATTCTAGTGAAGCAAATGAGGAGCAATTTGATTTGCCGCTTTTTGAATTTAGCAATAAGAATCTCAAAGAGCTTACATTTAAGATTCCTGATAGTTGGAAAATGGCAAAAAACTTTACCGAAAAAATTTTTGTTACCATTAACAATAACGACATTCCTTTAACCTACCTTGAAAAACATGGTTTGATTCTCAAAAATGAACAAGAAACCTTAATTAAAATACTAGTTGACTTTAAGAATATTCCTTTTGAAGACGCCGAATTACTTAACGTTTTTCTACCAAAACAAAGATCCGAAAAGGAAAAAAAACCGCTTTTAATTCCTCAAGAGTCTTTAACAACGAATGCCAAAGGAGAACAAATTCTATATGTAAAAACCTACCCTAAGCATTTAATTTTTGAATCGCGCAAAGTGGTAGTTAAAAAACACTCCAAACTCAATTACGAAGTTATAAAGGGGCTTCGACCAGGTGAGTATATTGTAACTCAAAATGTAGAAACGCTAAACGCCATAGAGAGTATCTACGAATCAAACTATCAAAATTAGAACCATATTTACTTACAAAACACAATAAACAAGAATAATTTTAGTTTTAGAATAGCATAGTAAATTTAAATATATGTCGGCTATTTTACAAAAAGCATATAATCATTGTTTTCGTATATTAAAAGAGAGTAGATGTAATTTCCTAGACTTTCATAATTGCCAACACACCCAAGAAGTCTATAACATTGTAAAAACAATTGGGACATATGAAAAGCTAGATAAAGATGAATTGGAAATCGTTTTATTAGCAGCGCTTTTTCATGATACAGGAAATACACAAACTTTTCAAGGTCACGAGATGCTTAGCGCACATAAAGCTAGCTGTTTTTTGAATCAAAATAAATATCCCAAAACAGGTATTGAAAAATTAACCAATTGCATCTTAGGAACCAAAATGCCGCAACAACCTAAAACTATTTTAGAGAAAGTGCTTTGCGATGCAGATTTAGCACATTTAGGATCAACCGATTTCCAAGAAAAGAATAAATGTTTACGTTTAGAGTGGCACAACCAACTCAATTTATCTTTTACAACCAAAGAGTGGCTAGAGCTGAATTGCTCTTTTCTGGAGAATCATACTTATTTTACAAGTTTCGGAAAAAAGTTTCTAGAGCCTCAGAAGCAAAAAAACATGATTAAAATAAAGAATTTATTAAACCAAAACAACATTCAAAAAATTGCTTAAGTAGTATAAGTTCCCAAAAAATTTAAGTAATTTTGTTTTATGAGGTTAGTTGTTTTTATCTTTTCTGTATACCTGTTGGGACTTAATTTGGTTCCTTGCGATGATGGTTTACACAATGAAAACAACCTTAGTAATTCAAATTATATAGAACAAACGACTGCCAATTTTTTGGTTCTTGAAGCTATTCAAGAGTATAATGATTTAGAGCATCACCACGAGTTTGACCTTTGCTCTCCTTTTTGCCAATGTCATTGTTGTCACATCCACATCATTTCAATGCCAAGTTTGAAATACCAGTTGAATTTGAGTTTAAAAAAACGACAAAAGCCTCAATTGGAGCAACAATTCCTAGAAAACTATCCAAAAAACCTATTGCAGCCTCCCCAGGTCTAAAAATTATTCCATAAAAAAAACTTGGCCTCATAGGCTAAGCCTTATTGTTTAATTTTTTATATCTATTATATGATTAACCGCATTATTGATTTTTCAATCAAGCATAAAATGCTTATTGGAGTGTTCATTCTAATTTGGGTAATACTGGGGCTTTATAGCGTTAACCAAGTACCAATAGACGCCACTCCAGATATTACCAATAATCAAGTTCAAGTAATTACCGAATCGCCAAATTTAAGTACAGAAGACGTTGAGCAATTTGTTACCTACCCTATAGAGTTGGCCATGAGTAACCTTCCAGATGTTGAAGAAGTACGCTCAATTTCTCGCTTTGGATTATCGGTAGTAACCATTGTGTTTAAAGATGAAATGGGCACCTACCTACCTAGGCAATTGGTAAGTGAAAAACTAGAGTTGGTTCGCGCCGAAATACCAGAAGGCTTTGGCAACCCTAATTTAAGTCCTATTTCAACAGGTTTAGGAGAGATTTATCAATATACCTTAGCCGTAGACGATAACTTTAAAGATGAATACACCCTAACCGATTTAAGAGTAATTCAAGATTGGATAATAAGCAGGCAATTAGCCTTGGTATCTGGTGTTGTAGAGGTAAATGCCTTTGGCGGAAAGGAAAAGCAATTTGAAGTGGCAGTTGACCCTCGTCGATTAAAAGCTCTAGACCTAACCATCGCCGATGTTTTTCGCAGTTTAAAATCTAACAATCAAAATGCTGGAGGTGCTTATATCGAAAAGAATCATCAAGCTAATTTTATTAGAGCCAAAGGCTTAGCTAAAAATATCAAAGACATAGAACAAATGCTTATTACCACCAAAGCAGGGGTACCGGTGCGCGTTAAAGATGTAGCTAAAGTAAAAATAGGACACAATTTAAGGTATGGAGCGCTCACTAAAAACGGTAAAGGCGAAACGGTTGGCGGTATGATCTTGATGCTCAAAGGAGCAAACTCCAATGAGGTCATTCAAAATGTAAAAGATAGAATGACCCAAATAGAAAAAAACCTACCAGAAGGGATTAAAATTGAACCTTATTTAGATAGAAGCAATTTAATTGAACGCACTACCAGTACCGTAAAAAATAATTTACTAGAAGGAGGCTTAATCGTTATTTTTATCTTAGTCTTGGTTTTAGGAAACTGGCGAGGAGGGCTCATTGTAGCCTCTACTATTCCATTATCTTTACTTTTTGCATTTATTTTAATGCATTACTTTGGGGTATGGGCCAATCTTATGAGCTTAGGAGCAATTGATTTTGGTATTATTGTAGATGGTGCTGTAATAATTGTAGAAAGTAGTGTTTTTTACCTGAGCGCCTATTTATTAAAGCATAAAAAAATAACGCAATCTAACAAAGAGAAGCTTGTTTCAAACTCCTCAAAGAAAATGATGAATGCCGCTTTTTTTGGTCAGCTCATTATTATCATTGTTTTTATTCCTATTTTGAGTTTAGAGGGTGTTGAGGGTAAGATGTTTAAACCCATGGCCCTAACATTTATCTTTGCCATGCTCGGCGCTATGATTCTCTGCCTCACATACGTACCTATGATGACGGCCTTGTTTCTTAAAGCAAAGCCTGCAAAAGTAAAACGATTTAAAAAAATAAATCAAAACATTAAAAAGTTAGAATCGGCTTACACTAAAGCCCTGAGTAAAAGTTTAAACTGGGGGCGCTGGTTTGTGGGCAGTGCAATAATTTTATTAGCGCTTGCCTCCTATACTTTTATTCAGATTGGAGCAGAATTTATTCCGCAACTTGATGAAGGTGATATTGCTTTTCACACCATACTTAAACCTGGAAGTTCGCTTAGCGAAACGGTTGCCACTACCACACAGGTAGAGAAAATAATTTTAGATAAATATCCAGAAGTCAAATCGGTAATCAGTCGTATTGGTGTAGCCGAAGTCGCTACAGATCCTATGCCTATGGATATCGCCGATACTTTTATCATATTTCATAATGATCTTGAATGGACTACTGTGCCAGACAAAGAGGCTTTTATAGCCGCTGTAAAAGATGATCTTAATCAAATACCCGGTATTTCATACGAGTTTACGCAGCCTATAGAAATGAGATTCAATGAGTTACTTACAGGAGTTCGAGAAGATGTGGCGATTAAGATTTTTGGTGAAGATTTAAATCTTTTAGCGCTTAAAGCGGAAGAAATAAATGAACTCATAAAAAATGTGCCAGGAATAGCTGAGGCTAAAGTTGAAGCTACCACTGGATTACCTCAAATAACTATCGATTACAAGCGGAATAAACTGGCACAATACGGTTTGAGTATAGAACAAATAAATGACCTCATTACTACCAGTTTCTCAGGAAAAAAAGCCGGGGTAATTTTTGAAGGCATTAAAAAATTTGATTTAGTAGTGCGACTCCCTGAAAATCAACGAGCCAATGCCAAAAGTATTGAGAATCTATTTATAAAACTGCCCACAGGTAATCAAATACCCTTACGAGAAGTAGCAGCGGTTAAGTTTGAAACTGGCCCTATGCAAATAAGTAGAGATAATACCAACCGGCGTACCTATGTGGGTATAAATATAAGAGATCGAGATGTGGCTTCGGTAGTACAGGACATACAACAAATTTTAGACAAAAAACTAGTACTCCCACCTGGATATTACTTAGAGTATGGAGGCGCTTTTGAAAACTTAGAACGAGCAACAAAGAAACTTAAAACCCTAGTCCCACTCGCTCTATTACTCATTTTTATACTCATTTATTTTGCCTTAAAATCCGTAAAGCAAACCTTAATAATCTACATGGCTATTCCGCTAGCAGCCATCGGCGGTGTGTTTGCTTTGGTTTTGCGTGGGATGCCTTTTAGTATATCGGCGGGTATTGGTTTTATTGTACTTTTTGGGGTGGCCGTTTTAAACGGACTTGTTTTAATTAGTAGTTTTAACGCGCTCAAGCAAAATAAAGAGTTATCCTTACGTGAGCGCATATTAACCGGAACCAACCAGCGTTTGCGCCCTATTATGCTTACCGCATTAACCGATATTTTAGGTTTTTTACCTATGGCGCTATCAACCTCGGCAGGTGCTGAAGTGCAGCAACCACTAGCCACTGTGGTCATAGGTGGCCTTATAACAGCAACTTTACTAACCCTATTTATTTTACCTATTTTGTATCAATGGATTGAAACAAGAAAACATAAGAATACCAATAAAAAATGGGCATTGGCTACCATTACATTGCTATTGGTAAGCATCCCTACACAAGCGCAAAGCATTGAAAATCTACCAGCGTTAAGCCTAAAAGCCGCAATTGATACGGCAACAACCAATTTTCCACAAATTAAAAATGATTTACTTACGGTAGAACAGAGTTTACAAGCAAAATCAGAAGCTTATAATTGGGGGAATACGCAAATTTTCACCGGTGCCGAAGAACTTAAAGATGGTCGCGGAGTGTATAATCTTATTGGTATTAGTCAAAACAACATTGAACTTTTAGGTATAGGCAGTAAAACAGCTTGGGCTAGGGCAAAACTAGAACAGGCAGAAGGTTTAAAAAAGCTTTCTTATGAAAATCTAAAAAAGACCGTAAGCATTAAATGGACAGAAGCTTTAATTGCCAAAAAAACGCTTGAAGTATATTTAGCTCTTGACAGTATCTACCAAGAATTTGAACGTGCTATAAATATGCAATATGAAGTTGAAGCAATATCCACCATGCAAAGGGATGCAGCAAAAAACCTAATCTTGCAAAAAAATATAGCCTTACGCCAAGCGAAAAGTGATGTAGAGACTAAGCTTTTAGGCCTAAATCTATTTTTATTTACCAATACAATTTATGATGTAGCCGATCATCTAAACACAATAGATAACTGGTCAACAAAAAACTTTGAGGAAAAAGAACATCCAGAATTTATTCTCAGTCAAAAAAACGAAGCCTTGGCCCAAGCAGTTTGGCAAAAAGAAAAAAGTAAACGCCTGCCTAGCTTTAACCTAGAATATGTTTTTCAAGAAGTAAATAATCAAAAAGGTTTTGCAGCCTATCAAATTGGTCTAAATATTCCTATTGTAGATGGGACCTTAAAAAGCCGAATAAACCAGGCTAAACTTGCCTATCAAAAACAAAAAAACAACCTCGACTTTAAAAAACGAGAACTAGACCTTAAGTTTAAAATGGCTTATAGCAACTATCTGCAAGCAAAAAGCAACTGGGAAAGTTACCAAAACACCGGTTTAAACTTAATTAAAAAACAGAAAAAAGGAGCGCTCTTTGCGTTTAAAGAAGGTGCCATTAACTATATTGAATTCACACAATTGGTTAATCAAGCAGTTGAAACCGAACTAGATGCATTGCAAAGCTTACAAGCTTATTTAATGGCAGTTCACAATCTTAATTATTACAATCCTAATTAATCATGAAATATATACTATTATCTTTATTGTTGTTTGGCTTTACCGCCTGCCAGAAACAAGATAAACCTAATCAAGAAAAAAACGAAATTGCAACTGGTGTCGAGCACCACGATGATATTTTACTTAGTAAAAAACAGGTAGAAGTATTAGATCTTAAATTAGAGCGTTTGCAAAAGCGCAATATGGGGCAAACCATCACGGTAAACGGCACTTTAGAAGTTCCACCACAAAATGAAGCAAGGGTAAACAGCCCCATAGGAGCAAATGTTCAAAATATTTTGGTCATTGAAGGGCAACAAGTAAAAGCCAATGAAATCATAGCCTATCTGCAACATCCCGACATTATCGAATTGCAAACTACCTATTTAGAAAACTATAACGACCTGATTTACTTGAAAAAAGAGTATGAACGGCAAAAAAAATTATACGAAGCCGGTGTAGGATCGGGAATGAACTTTCAAAAAGCTGAAGCCGATTTTAGAGCTAAAAACGGTCTAATAAAAGGCTTGGAAGAAAAATTAAAACTGCTAAATATTTCGGTGACCAGCTTGCAACAAGGAACAATACAAAATAAAGTAGCCATTAAAAGTCCACTTGATGGATATATACAAAAGGTAAAAGTCAATATAGGGCAGTTTGTAGCTCCTCAAACTACTCTAATTACTATTCTTAATGACCATCACGTTCACGCCGATTTTTTGGTTTATGAAGACCAAGCTCATTTGGTAGAAGAAAACCAGAAAATCAAATTTAGAATCGGGTCAAGTGAAAAAGAATTCGAAGCGATTATCTTTGCCACCTCAAAATCTCTTGAAAAAGAAGCCAATGCTATTCACGTTCATGCCGAAATTAAAGAAGATGACTTTAAATTCATTCCGGGAATGTATTTAGAAGGCCGTATTTACTTAGAAGAAACAATGCAGTGGGCTTTTCCCAATGAAGCCATTGTAAAAGAGGGTACAAATGCTTTTGTTTTTGCGGTAAACCCTAATAAAGAAAATTATAGCTTTGAGCCTATATCGGTAATTCCTCAAACTAACGATGGCAGCCATACGGCTGTAAAATTTTTAGATGAGCAGCCAGATAAAACGCTTTATGCTATGAACAACGCTTATTATATTTTGGCTGAATCTAAAAAAGGAGAAGCCGATCACAGTCATTAATATCCATTCACATGAGAAATTCAGACACTTTTACATTTTGGGTAGCAGCCATTATAGTTTTACATTTTATCGTTGGCTTTATTTGGCTTATTATCAAAATGTCACCTAAAAAATCAGATAAAAAAAGAGAATTAGACCAAGATAATGAGTAAGCGGCTTTATAAAAAGCATAATTATTTCTTAATTTTGCCTAAAAATTAATTAAATGCTAATAATTGGAATTGCTGGTGGTACTGGCGGTGGTAAAACGACAGTAGTAAACACCATTGTAGATGAATTGAAACACGAAGAGGTGGCTGTAATCTCACAAGACTCTTACTATAGAGACACCAGTGAACTCAGTTATGAAGAACGTACACAAATCAATTTTGACCACCCACAATCAATCGATTTTGATTTATTGGTTAACCACCTAAAAGCTTTAAAAAAGGGAGAAGCAATAAATCAACCTATTTACAGTTTCAAAGAGCATAACCGTACAGGAGAAACCATTTTAACCCACCCTAAAAAGGTGATGATTGTAGAAGGAATCTTAATTCTAACCAACCCGAAGTTACGCAAAATGTGTGATATTAAAATTTATGTGCACGCTGATAGCGATGAGCGACTCATAAGACGTTTGAAGCGAGACATGAATGAAAGAGGCAGAGATCTTGATGAAGTTTTAAACAGGTACCAAACCACCTTAAAACCCATGCACCAACAATTCATTGAACCTACAAAAGAATTTGCCGATATAATTATACCCTACAACCGCTACAATACAGTGGCGGTAGATATAGTGCAAACTATTATAAAAGAAAAATTAGCTTAGTCTCAAAATCCTTACTCAATTCTGTTGGTAAGGATTTTTTTTCAAAATCATTACCCTAACTCAGCAATCGAATATTTTGTATCTTCGTACTATGCGATTAAAAGCCTTATTTCAAAATCCTTGGTTTAAATTCTTGAGTAATAAATATGTGCTCCTGCTTTTGCTATTCGGGATCTGGATGCTTTTTCTAGACAGCAATTCTTGGTTGGTTCATCAAGAACTAAATGAAGAAATTCACGAATTAGAAGAGAACAAGGCTTTTTATGTAGAAGAAATTAAAAAAGACACCAGCATTTTAAGGAAACTCGCTGAACCAAAGGAGTTAGAGCGCTTCGCACGCGAAACTTATTTTATGAAAAAAGAAAATGAAGAGGTGTATATCATAGAATATAAAACAAAACATGAGCAAGAATAATACAACGCTTTTAGCGGATTTTAATTCGGTTTCTGCAAAAGAGTGGAAAACAAAAATACAAGCCGATCTTAAAGGGGAAGATTATAACAACTTAATTTTTCAAGATAGAAACGGAATTGATATAAAACCATTTTATCACCAAGAAGAGACTGAAATTGGCTATATGCCAAAATCTCCAAAAAATTGGTTAATTACAGAGTCTTTCGAAATTAGTGCAAATACAAATATAGATGATGTTCTTGAAGTTCTAGAAAAGGGAACACAAGCACTTTGGCTCAAGTTTAAACAAAATAGCCCTAACCCTATCGCTTTTGTCGAGGCTCTTTACTCTAAAAACATTCCGGTTTATCTAGATTTTGAATATCAAAAGGAAGAAGAAATTAATACTTTAATAGAGTTCCTATCCGGCAAGAATCACCAGTTTTCTATAGGGGTAGACTGTATCGGTCATTTAGCTAGCACAGGAAATTGGCATCAAAACCTAAGAAAAGATTTTGAAGATTTTAACTGGTTGATTAAGGCGCAAGGTACTTTCCCCATATTCCTAAGTATTCGTACAGAAATCTATGAAAATGCCGGGGCCAATCATATACAACAGGTTGCTTATGCGATGGCTCACGTAAACGAATACTTAAATCATTTAAGTGTTCATTTTCCAGAAAAATCGAAAAATTTTAAACCGCTATTCCATGTAAGCATAGGTGGAAATTATTTTGCAGAAATCGCCAAATTAAAAGCTTTACGAATAATATACAGCGAGATTGCCGAAGCCTACGAAATACCACAAGATATAGAAATCTTAGCATTTCCTAGTTTAAGAAATAAAACTTTATATGATTACAATGTAAATATGTTGCGCACCACAACAGAAAGCATGAGTGCCATCTTAGGTGGTGCAAATTGGGTAGCAAATACAGCCTATGACTCCGTTTTTCACCATGATAACAATTTTGGCCGACGTATTGCTCGTAATCAATTGCTAGTTTTAAAAAATGAAAGTTATTTTGATAAAGTGAGTAATCCTGCAGATGGAAGTTATTACTTAGAAAGCCTAACCCAGCAAATATCCGAAAAGGCATTAAGTATTTTTAAATCTATAGAACAAGCTGGTGGTTTTATAACTGCTTTAACGGATGGAACCATACAACGTAAAATAGAAGAGATTGCACAAGAAGAATTAAAATCTTTTGAACAGAAAGAAAAAATACTAGTGGGAACAAACAAGTATTTGAACCTTGATGATAAAATGAAGAATGAACTTGAAAAAACACCTTTTCTAGAGAAATTTCCTCGCAAAACTTTAATCAAACCGATTATTCAAAAACGTCTTGCAGAAGGAATAGAAAATGAGCGTTTAACTAACGAATAAAGCAGCCATCAAGATTATGAAAAGAAAAGATTTACAACATATTCAAATTAAAAAGCAATCGGTAAAAGTCCCGAATACAAACGAAACTTTTCTCACAGCCGAAAAAATAAGAATTAAAAAAGTATACAGTCCACAAGATATTGCCAGTTTTAAGCACCTCAACTATGCAGCAGGAATACCGCCTTATCTAAGAGGTCCTTACAGTACGATGTATGTAAAAAGGCCGTGGACCATTAGACAATACGCAGGGTTTTCAACTGCCGAAGAAAGTAACGCATTTTATAGACGCAACCTAGCGGCTGGTCAAAAAGGACTATCGGTTGCCTTCGATTTACCAACCCACCGAGGCTATGACTCCGATCACGACCGCGTGGTTGGAGATGTAGGAAAAGCTGGTGTTGCCATTGATTCGGTTGAGGACATGAAAATACTCTTCGACCAGATTCCATTAGATAAAATGTCGGTTTCTATGACTATGAATGGTGCCGTACTGCCTATCATGGCTTTTTATATTGTCGCCGCAGAAGAACAAGGCGTAGCACCTGAGCAATTAGCAGGTACCATTCAAAATGATATTTTAAAAGAATTTATGGTGCGTAATACCTACATATATCCGCCTAGCCCTTCGATGAAAATCATTGCCGATATTTTCGAATACACCTCGCAAAACATGCCTCGTTTTAACAGTATTAGTATATCTGGTTACCACATGCAAGAAGCAGGCGCTACTTGTGATATCGAGTTGGCTTATACCCTAGCCGATGGTCTAGAATACATCCGTAAAGGATTAGAAGCAGGAATGGATATTGATAGCTTTGCTCCGCGTTTATCCTTTTTCTGGGCCATAGGTATGAATCATTTTATGGAAATAGCCAAAATGAGAGCCGCTAGAATGTTATGGGCAAAACTTGTAAAACAATTTAACCCTAAAAACCCAAAGTCGTTGTCTCTACGCACACATTGCCAAACTAGTGGATGGTCGCTTACCGAGCAAGACCCCTTTAATAACGTGGCCAGAACCTGTATTGAAGCTGCCGCAGCAGCCTTTGGCGGCACCCAAAGTTTGCACACCAACGCACTAGACGAAGCCATTGCGCTACCTACCGATTTTTCGGCACGCATTGCCCGTAACACACAATTATACCTACAAGAAGAAACTCAAATCACCAAAACAGTAGATCCTTGGGCAGGAAGCTATTACGTAGAAAGCCTAACAAATGACATCGCCCATAAAGCTTGGGAACTCATTCAAGAAGTAGAAGAATTGGGAGGAATGACCAAAGCCATTGAAAAAGGTATTCCTAAAATGCGTATTGAAGAGGCTGCTGCACGTAAACAGGCTAGAATTGATAGCGGGCAAGATATTATTGTAGGCACCAATCAATACCGACTAGAACAAGAAGACCCAATTGTAACCCTTGAGGTAGACAACCAAAGTGTGCGTAAACAACAAATCAAACGCCTAGAATCATTACGCAAAAATCGTAATGAAAATAAAGTACAAGAGAGTTTAGAAAAATTAACTCAAGCCGCAAAAACAGGCAAAGAAAATTTACTGGCCCTAGCGGTAGATGCGGCAAGAAACAGAGCTAGCATTGGCGAAATTAGTCTAGCACTCGAAAAAGTTTACGGAAGACATAAAGCACAAATAAAATCATTTAGCGGCGTGTATAGCAAAGAAATAAAAGACGACGAAAGCTTTAAGAAGGCGAGAGAAATGGCCAATCAATTCGCTACACTTGAAGGTAGAAGGCCTAGAATTATGATAGCCAAGATGGGGCAAGATGGGCATGACCGAGGCGCAAAAGTAGTAGCCACAGGATACGCCGATGTAGGATTTGATGTAGACATCGGTCCTCTTTTTCAAACCCCGCAAGAAGCAGCAAAGCAAGCCGTAGAAAATGATGTGCACGTTTTGGGTGTGTCGTCTTTGGCGGCCGGACATAAAACTCTGGTTCCTCAAGTTATCGAGGAACTTAAAACTTTGGGTAGAGAAGATATTATGGTCATAGTGGGTGGAGTAATTCCTTCTGCCGATTATGAGTATTTATTCAATGCTGGTGCCGTTGCCGTTTTTGGGCCCGGAACAAAAATTAGCGATGCAGCTATTCAAATACTAGAAATTCTTATCGATGAAGAGTAAAATTAGTTTAGTCATCCTTTTTAGGGCGTTACCCTAAAGGGTCGGGCTTTTGTTACAATCTTTGAGGTGTAAAAAAACCTCAAAGTATTTTCACGACAATCCCTAACGCAAAGCCATAGGATTTCTAATTTTAATTATTTTTATTAAATCAATGCCTATGAAAACTACTAAGACGCTTGTTTTTACTGTATTTATAATGTGCTGCCTCCACGCTATTGCCCAAGAAAAAATTGCCAATTCCAATTTTGATGATGCTTTAGCTCAAAAGTATGAAGCCGATGATTACGGAATGAAGTCTTACTTTCTGGTGATTTTAAAAACCGGTAAAAATAAAAGTCAAAACCAAGAATTATTGGCTAAAAGTATGCGCGGTCACTTAGATAATATTAAACGATTAGTTGAAAATGGCAAGTTGGTGGTAGCTGGCCCGTTAGGCACCAATCAAAAAAATTATCGCGGTATCTTCATTTTTCAAGGGGTAGAAAGTCAAGAAAAACTAGAAGCCATCTTAGCTACAGATCAAGCAATTAAAAATAATTTTTTGGCCTATGAGATTTATCCGTGGTACGGTTCTGCCGCCTTGCCAGCTTACTTACCCGTATCTGATAAAATTTGGAAGAAAAAGCCTTAGCATTTAAAAAACAATCCCAAATATACTCAGCATATACGGGATTGTTTTTTGCCTTATTATTCGTTTATCATTTCTTTATAAGTTTTTGAGTATATATAATATCATCAGCTTGAAGCTGAATATAATAAAATCCGTTTGGTAAGCCTTTCAAAGCATGAATTGATTCCTCTCCGCTAAAAGAATCAAGATTTAATTCCTTAATTCGCATACCCAATTGATTATAAATCGAAATCCTTAGGTTTTTACCGATAAGAGATTCGGCCTTGACCTGAAAATAATCCGTAAAGGGATTAGGGTAAACCAGCAAACTAGACTTTTTTAATAGTGGGTTAGCCAAGTTCTTTTGCTTGAACAACAAAGCAAACCGATTGGCAGCGATACTCTGCTGTATATCTTCATCGATTGTGAAATCTACTTGATTTGCCCCTATCGTAAGAGGAGTCTCTTGGTTTAAGTATCGATCTAATAAAAATACACTAACACCACCAAATGCTGGTAGATCAAAATTAAGACGGTAATTATTAAATCGGTAATTATTTACAAAGAGGTCTAAAGTGTCACCTATTACTGGCATTTCCCTTCGTTCTATACTTAAGTAATCGTTTTGATTGATTATGGCAATATTCTCATCTAGATTTCCCATTTTGGCAGCATCGGCCTCAGTCACTTGGTTGGTGTAAGCAGCATCAAAGCGTATAATAAAACTATCGGTTAAGTGCATATTAGAAGCCTCATTGGCATACAATTGACCGATTAAAGCCAAATCTTGCGGTTTATTCGATCTAAAAACCTGTGTGAAATTTTGCTTTACTTTATCTGCTTGGTTAAAAATTATTTTAGGGTTTGCTCCTCCGGTACGCACAAAAAACGCTTGATTTACCTGAATAATAGCATTTGCTTCTGAGCCGTCTGAATTGGTACCCGAAGGTAAATCTACCACAACAAAACCACCCCGCACATTCTTATTAGGATCCCAAATATAATATTGGTTCGGATTAATGTCTACAGATCGCGAAAGAACCTGATTTAAGTCAACTTGTGCTTGATAAGGATTACCGACAAAATTAAACGCTCCCGGTGTTGCGTTTAACTCACTGCTAGGCACTTCAAAATTGCCAGCTTGAGTCAAATTACCACGCATACGCAGGCGCGTGGTGTCTGGCTGACTTGCGTTTTGGGTCACATTTATGTCTCGACTACCACGCACCATTAAACGATAAGGAGTTCCTGCTTGCAAAGAGGTAGTCAAAGTGCTGCTAACAGCAAACCACTGTTGGTTCACATTATCAAAACGCCATAAAGAAGGGTTACCCGAAGGCGTTGCATCAAAACCGTTTTGACCAGTAGTTGAACCTGTAATATGCGTGCCGTAACCTGGATTAGGATTTAAAAAATTTGAATAATCCAGGTTGTTTGCCCCTTCTTGCCATTGATCGTGAATAGTTCTCGTGCTGGTTACCGAACTACTTAACAATCTGTAGGCTCTCTTTGGAGGGATAATTCTTTCTACCTCAACTTCTCCCTGTATATTCATGGTATTTGGTATGGGTCCTAAAGTACCCATTTGAACGGGGCTTTTGCTTCCAAAAATTAATTCACCGTCTATTTGCATTTTGTTTCCGCTCAATTGTAAATAATGGTGATTGATTAGTTTTTTATTTGGAGCAATAAATAGGTTCTTACCGCTAAAATCATTTTCACTCATCCAATCATCACCAATAAGTATATCTTTTGTGGTGGTAGCATCTGGCGACAATTGATTTACCCACTCATTGTTCATGAATAACAAGTAGTCTAGCTCGCCAGGATTTGCTTGGGCACTATCGGTTTCAATAAATTCGTTGGTAAGTATATTTTGGTAATTTCGCTTATCTTCTACTGCAATGTCGTTTTGCGTATCATCTAATAAGTTGCCATCTGCGGTATTCGCTGTACCGCCAATGAACATACGCCACCTTCTTGCTTTACCTGTTCCAAAAAACATATTTTGACTACCAGCAATAAACTGAGTATTGGTATTGATTGCCCCAAATTCTTGTTCAAAGGCTGCTTGTGTGGCTCCGCGTGAAATTAGCATAAAAGCATTTGGATGAATGTACGTATCAGCATTAGATCCTACCGCCAAGTCGCCTACCCTCCAAACGTTATTATTGTCCATTACCAATTTTATGTCTTTCATTTCAATAATTTGGTCTGAGGCATTAAAAATCTCGATAAATTCATTTTGATAATCAGCCGCATCGCTTATTTCGGTTATAAAAACAGTTCCGGGAGTAGGAACAACCGTAGCATTAAATACAGAAAAACTCAGGCTATTTTGCAGGGGAAACAAACCATCGTCAACACTTAATTGTAATCCTGTACCACTTTGAGTATGCGATATATTGTCAAATGATACCTTTCCGTTTACCGCGGTTTCGGTAACAGGACTACCTGCTAAACTACCTGTTGAGGTTAGGTTAACACTGAGGTTATAATCGGTGTCTATATTTCCGTTGGCATCGGTAGCAATGACCTGCACAGGTGGACTCATAACTTGATTTACAAAAACATCACTAGGCTGTTGCATAAAGCGTAATTCGCTGGCATCGACCTCAATACTAAAAACATTACTCGTAATGTCTCCCAGCAATAGTGGATCTGAAAAAGTTGAACCATTGTTTGCGGCTGTAAATCTGTGATTTGTCGCTGGAATTTTAAATTGAAGATCGGCTCCGTCTACTATATTAGTTTCTTTCAAATAAACACCCAGCAAAAATTCTAAAGACGCACCATCGCCTATGCTAATAGGCGGATTAAATTCTAAAATGATTTCTTGATTGCTAATATTGATTTGATTAATAGCATAGGAATTTAAATTTTCATCGATTAAGGTAAAATCTGCTAAATGGTCTTCCCACAAAGCCGTATTACCAGAAGCGGGCACAAAGCGCATTTGATTTACATAAGTAGGTAAATTGTCTCCGCTGCCTTGATCTTCTATAATGAACCCAAAAACCTCCTCTGCATTACCAGAAAGTGTAGCATTTAAAGCATCGATATTGGTTCCTGTCACCTGACTTAAAGGAGAGTAAACTTCTGTGGTGGCATCACCATTAATAGTGGGTGTGCCGTATATTTCTATATGATCTATAGCGATATCTTCATCTCCACTGTTTAAATTGAATTCAATTTTTAAGTTTAAGGATTGTCCTGTGGCAGGAATACTTTCCACAAATTGTTGAAAACTAGGACTCAATGCAATACCATCTCCTACCCCATCGAAATTGGTATCTATAGCTGGTTCTGTATTTGTACTACCCCCTCTAGACTCTATATGCAGTAAAGGAGTATAGCTACCGCTATTATCAACCTCATAAGAAATATGCACATAATCAGACGAATCCCAATCTTCATTGCCGTCTGAAGCATCCTCTTCTGCTAAGTAAACACGAAATTCTAAATTGGTATAGTAGGCGATATTGATATTTGAAAGCATTAAGCTTTGTTGAGCCGAAGCTCCCTCTCCATCAATATCTTGCGCGGCAAAAAAGAAATTACCTAACTTTCCCAAATAGCTCGGGTTTATATCTGTGCCGTCAGTGCGGATAAAATAATCTTCACTATTATCTGTAAACTCGAAGATACTGGTGCTATACCCCGCATTGGTTTCAAAATCTTGCAGATAAATCTGAGTTTGGGCTTTTAGCGAAAAAGTTAAAATAAAAAAGAAAACAATAAAAAAATAGGTTGAATAACCCTTGAAGGAAGCAAACATAATTTTAAATTTTTAACAAAAAAAATTTACAAATTATTTTACTTAAATGTTAATTTAATTTGAACAAAACGCTACAAAACATTAATCTTTTCAATTATAAACCCTAAAAATTTAATCAAATAGCAAACTAATTAAGTGATATAATAAACCCCAAATCATAAAACAATTTGGGGCGTATTGGTGTTAAGTATTTAATTTTTAATGATTTTTTTACCGATAGAACCTCTAATGGTATTGATTTTTACAAAATAAGTCCCTTGTGAAAGGCTTAAAATATCTACCCCTATTGATGCTTTTGAATGAAGGATTTGTTTACCAGATAAATCAAAGATTTTAAGCGAATTTATTACTATTCCTTTGGGCGTATTAATTTTTAATTCGTTCACCGCAGGATTCGGATACAGTTTTACCTCGACTAACTCCATCTGATTTGCAGAAAGACTCCCATTGTAATAGCACATATTATCGTAATAAGCATCCTCTCCATAATTATTATGCAACATATTAAAACCTTCAATATTTAATTGAGAAAAATTATTGGGGGTGTAAATTAAAGTATTATCTAAATAGTACTTTACTGCAGAAGCACTTACTTCTATACGAACATTTACCCAGCTTTGAGGTACCCAGCTAGCAGAAGTATAATCTGAAGAATAATTTTCATCGATAATAATATACACCATACCACGATTTTCCATTCCTATTCCGGCAACGGGCACAAATGTATCATTCGCATCAATTCCGTAAAGGGTGAATTCAAAATCTGAGCCTAAAGTATCGGTGATGAATGTATCATAAGAAAATGTAAAATCTTGACAGTTTCACATCCAGCAAGTTATCCTTCTTTAATAATAAGTATTTTAGCGTCTGTTTTTTCCTTTACGGACTTTATTCTTAACGTAAATTAATTTGTATTTGCTTTTTGACGTTTCCCGTTGTTCTATTTCAAATTGTTGAGTGGCTTTTATTAAAGGAGTCAGTTTTTCAAAGCCATAATTTCGGGAATCAAAGTTTGGTCTTTTTTTCTGGATTAATCCGCCTACGTCACCCAAAAAAGCCCAACCATCATCGTCAGACAAATCGTTTATAGTAGATCGGATTAAACCGATTTCCTTCTCGGTTATTTTATCTAAATTTTCTTCCGATTCGCCCTTATCGGCCGACTTATTTTCACTTTGATTTTTAAGAATTTCGATATAAATGAACTTATCGCAAGCCACAATAAATGGATTGGGGGTCTTTTTTTCACCTATTCCTATAACTTGCATTCCCGCCTCCCTTAAACGGGTAGCCAAACGTGTAAAATCGCTATCGCTAGAAACCAAGCAAAAACCATCCACCTTCTCACTATATAAAATATCCATCGCATCAATTATCATAGCAGAGTCGGTTGCATTTTTACCCGTGGTATACCCATATTGTTGTATGGGGGTAATGGCATTTTCTAACAACAAACTTTTCCAACGATTCAATCCTGGACGGGTCCAGTCACCATAAATCCGTTTGATTGTAGGATTTCCATATTTAGCAATTTCTTCCATCATTTCTTTTACTGGAGAAGAAGGAATATTATCACCATCTATTAATACGGCTAAATTTATATTTTGACTCATAATTTTTTAAAGTTAATAAAACAAAATGCGTTAACGCTGGCGTTCTAGGCAGAAAGTTACAGTTTTTGGAGGTAAATCCAAAACCAACTATAGTGTTTTAGTTAATTTAAAAGGGACTATGATTTGTACAAATTTTTATTTGCATTTAACTTTTTATACTTTCCAAAAAATTATGAAATACTGCTCTTTAGGATTTGACCTATAAATCTTTAATTTCTTTTAACTTTGTAAATTCTAAGGCTATTTTATGAAAAAGCAAGTACAAAATTACTTTTTGAGCATTTTATTTTTATTGCTAGCAACGCTTAGCGTGTCTGCTCAACTACAGGAAATAGATACAACCCTAACAACAAATTCACTAAAGGTAGGAATCGCGGGGAGCCAGCCTTTTGTTTTTAATAATGAAGAGCAAGATGGCATCGCATTAGAAATTTGGGATCGAATTGCGAACAAACAAGAATGGGATTACGAATTAAAGAGTTTTTCGACTATAGAAACAGGACTCCAGCAGTTAAATAGTAACCAAATAGATATGCTTATTGGCCCTATAAGTATTACTTCAAGACGAGTAAAGAGTTACAAATTTACGCAACCTTTTTATCAATCTAGTTTAGGTATTGCTTCTAGACAAGACGAAAGCGGGCTGTGGCAAAGAATCAAGCCTTTTTTTAGCATAGAACTTCTTTTAGCTGTAAGCGGATTTTTACTCATATTAGCGGTAGTAGGTACGTTACTTTGGTTAGCAGAGCGTCACGAATCACCAGATCAATTCCCTAAAGATCCTGTAAAAGGAATAGGGAATGGTATGTGGCTTGCTATTGTAACGATGAGCACTACGGGTTATGGCGATATGGCGCCCATTACTTTAAAAGGGCGAATCATTGCTGGAGCATGGATGGTCATTACATTGATTTTTGCTGGATCAATGATTGCGGGTATCGCAAGTACATTAACTTTAAGTGGATTAGGTACCTCTACAATCGATAAAATTGAAGAAATTTCAGGAAAAAATACGGCCACACTAACGGATTCACCTGCCATCGCAATTATTAAAGAACACAAGGCTAAAGTTACACAAGTAAGTAGTTTACCTGAAGCAATGCAACTGCTCAAAGACAAAAAAGTAGATGCCGTAGTTTACGATCGCCCACAGCTACTTTATTATCAAGTCAACCACCCCGAAGAAGAAATTTATGTGGCTAAAGCCGAATATTATAAACAAGGATATGGTTTTGCTTTCCCAGAATATACCAATAGACTAAGTACTATAAACTTGAAGCTACTCGAGTTAGCTGAAGAACAGGAAATACAAAAGATAGTTGACCGGTACCTTGGTAAAGACGACTAAGTTTTGTTTTTTTTTAATTAGGATTTTGAACAATAAATTAAAAACAACTTAAAATACAAGAAATCATTTAATGGAAAAACGACGTGTTTTTCAAACTCAATTATAACCGTACATATTCCTTTTTACATTATCGAGAATAATTAAAAGTTGCAGATTTATTTTATTCAAAGCTATTGTGACAAACTACCTAAAACGCTAAGTAAGTGTTATAACAGAATGCTTTAAAAGTAATGCTGGCCGATAAATTGCACAAAGAGTGCAATGGCCCTAATCTAAACCAATGAAATTCTGATAATTATTGTTGCGCTAAAATTATAATTATCTATTTATCATTTCAAAAAGCCTCTCCCCCAGTAACATTTTAGACCCATTATAGAAAAAACAAGCATTAATTTGAATGAGCTATTATCATATTCCTGTTGTATAGCAGCCCCTGCGCAAACGCTTAATCCTTAAAGGGAGAAATTCATTAAATTCTTTTTGTAGGCTTCCCCTAATTAGAACTGCTTAGTTTCCCAAAATTATATTATTATTTTGTTTTTTAATTCATCTTTTCAAGCGGTCAGATTCATTATTTTTCCGCTTTGCTTTTCATTCCGAGGTATTTTTGCCAGCGGCAGTCAGTCTCAAAACTACCAATTAATGCTCTTAAAAATAATATTTTTCTGATTTTTATGAAATTTATCGAGGAGTCAATATTTTTTGAAAATGATTTTTAGGGGCGTAAAAACAGTTTAAAATGAGTGCTAGTTGCATTTCTAGGTGA
>NZ_VRLT01000023.1 GCF_008017835.1 Mesonia sp. HuA40
TACTCCATACACAAAACAACCAACAATAATTTCGCTCAAATTAAAATAGGTAACGAAGTTATTCAAACCCAATTATTAGGTTTATACAATGCTCAAAATGCAGCGGCGGCGGCGGCTATCGGGCAGTATTTTGAAGTTCCTATGCACCATATTAAAGAAGCCCTAAGCAGCTACCAACCCAGTAATAACCGCTCGCAAATTACGAATCACGGTAGTATAAAAATTATTATGGATGCTTACAATGCCAACCCCACCAGTATGCTCGCTGCCTTAGAAGAAGTGTCAAAACTCAAAGCCGACAAAAAGACTATAATTTTAGGCGATATGTTTGAGGTCGGCCCCACTTGGAAGAAAGAACATCAAACCATAGTCGACACGCTTAAAAAGCAAGAATACACAAACGTATTTCTCTGCGGAAAACAGTTTATGCAAACCAACTTACCCGAGCATTTCCAGGCAGTAGCCGATACAAAGGAATTAATCCCAGTGCTACGCGAAAAGGACTTTAGTGAGCAGCTCATCTTTATTAAAGGGTCTCGAGGAATGGCGCTAGAACAGTTATTGCCATACCTTAAAGAACAATAAAAACCACTTTCTATATAAAAGCGAAAAAATAAAATACTTTAAAACTTTGAAAAACACAAAATCTCTCAAGCCCTAGCGGCTTGCAGATTTTTTGTTTACACCCACTACTTCATAAAAAAAGGGATTCAAGATCCCAAAGCGAAACCAAAATAGGAAATACAATCCCTCAAGCTTTAGCAGCTTGGAGATTTTTTGTTTACATCCACTACTTCAAGCTGGGGCTTGGTAGTGGGTGTAAACAAAAAATCCCGATGAAAGTCTTCATCGGGATTGTGCTTCTTGTGGGCGCGAAGGGATTCGAACCCCTGACCCCTTGGGTGTAAACCAAGTGCTCTGAACCAACTGAGCTACGCGCCCAATTTTTTTGTGAAAGCTTTTTGTTGTGGGCGCGAAGGGATTCGAACCCCTGACCCCTTGGGTGTAAACCAAGTGCTCTGAACCAACTGAGCTACGCGCCCAATTTTTTTGTGAAAGCTTTTTGTTGTGGGCGCGAAGGGATTCGAACCCCTGACCCCTTGGGTGTAAACCAAGTGCTCTGAACCAACTGAGCTACGCGCCCAAGATAATGGACCGCCAACACAAAAAAATTGTTATTTAAAGAACATAATCGATTTGTAAACACTAATCAATTGCGAGTGCAAATATAAACTATTTATAAATTGCTGCAAGTCTTTAATGAAAAAAAATTAAATTATTTCAGCTACAACAAAAGTACTGCCGCCCACATAAATGATATCACTAAACGAACTCTGCTTTCTGGCTGCGGCAAAGGCTTCTTCAACCGAAGTAAAAACCTCGCCCTTTAAACCAAATTCTAATGCTTTAGATTTTAGTTCTTCCGCTTCCAAAGCTCGCGGAACCTGCGGAGCACAAAAGTAATAGTGTGCATCTTTAGGAAATAAAGGTAAAACCTGAGATAAATCTTTGTCTTGTACTACTCCTAAAACAAAATGCAACTTTTCATGAGGCAAGGCAGTCAATTGCTTTAATACAACTCCCAAACCCTCTTTGTTATGAGCAGTATCGGCAATGCTTAAAGGGGCTTGTTGTAAAATTTCCCAGCGTCCTCGTAAACCAGTACGCTGCACTACTTGAGAAAAGCCTTTACTTATTGCTTCATTAGAAATGGACCAACCCCTGTGCTTTAACACCTCTACACAAGCCATCACGCCTCTGGCATTTCCTTGCTGATAAGTTCCTTTTAAATCCAATTGAATATAGGCGGGCAGTTCGAAATCTCTAGCCCAATACAAAGGTGCTTTTAGTGTTAAACTCCTCTCTTCGAACACTTGATGAGTTTCGGGATGAAACTCACCTATTACCACAGGAACTTGAGACTTGATGATCCCCGCCTTTTCTAATGCAATCGCCTCCAAGGTTTCACCTAAAATTGCAGTATGATCTTTACCAATATTCGTTATCAGAGATAATTCTGGGGTAATGATATTGGTTGAGTCTAATCGTCCCCCTAAACCTACTTCGATTATGGCTACATCTACTTGTTTGCTTGCAAAATAAGCAAAAGCAAGTCCTACACTCATTTCGAAAAAAGAAAGCCTATGTTCTTCTAAGAAAACTTTATGCTGCTGAATAAAATCAACTACAAAATCTTGCTCAATACATTGTCCGTCAATGCGGATACGCTCTGTATAATCCTTTAAATGTGGCGAAGTATATAAACCCACGCGGTAACCAGCTGCCTGTAAAACCGAAGCTAACATATGACTGCTAGAACCTTTCCCGTTGGTACCGCCTACATGAACCGTTTTAAATTTTTTATGGGGAGCACCTAACACCTCAGAAAAAGCCAAAATGTTGGTCAAATCTTTTTTAAAGGCTACTTGACCTTGACGCTGATACATAGGTAGCTGCCCGAACATCCAGTCCAGGGTTTCTTGGTAAGTCATAAATTTATTCAGATAACTTAAATTCGTACTCGATAAAACCGGTTTGTTTGGCAGGGGCGTTAGCATCGCTATTAAATCGTGTAGCCAAGGCAGCGCGTTTGGCGGGCTCCATCAAGCAGGGAGCAGTATTGGTAGTCCCTCGTGCTCCTGGGGTAGCTCGAATCACCTGACCTTGTTGATTGACTTCTATTTTCACTACAACCACACCAGATTCGTTACATTCTTGTACAAATTTTTCTTTATTCAGGGCTTTTCTTCCGCCTAAGCGATAATTGCCATCACCATCTAATCCTTTACCCTGTCCATAATAACTTTTAGCATTGGGATCGCCAGAAGGATCTCCTTTATCTCCCCCGCTGGAATCGTTCCCTTCTCCACCTTGATTGGCTCCATCATTTTCAGGACCGTTTAACAGGTTATTCAAGGCATCAGAGGTTTCTTTAGATGGTTTTTTAGGCTCTTCTTTTACCGGTTCTTGAGGTTTTTCTTTTTCGGGAACCTCTTGTTTTGGTTGTTCTTTCTTATCTTTCTGCTCTTTTTCTACAGGCTGCTTATTCTCCTTTTCCTTGGCGATTACAGGCGCTTCCTCAGTGTCTTGAGTTTGCACTTCGTCGGCTACCGGACTAGAATTTTCTTGCGGACTAGGGGTGGGTTCTGGGGTTTGCTGCTGCGGAGAACTAGCCACTGGCTCGGTGGGTTGCACTTGACCTGAGCCTATTTCTGAAGTCCCAAAATTAATAGCAATTCCATTTTCTGGTGGAGGATCTAAATATGTAAAGCCAAAGAAAAAAAGCAATAAGAAAATTATGGCCGTAATTACACTAGTAATGGCCGCAGACTTTCGTTCATATTTGGTTTCTAGTAATCGCACAAATTATGGTTTTACCGCTAATACAACTTTAAATTGATTGCGTTTGGCTACATCCATCACATAAACCGCTTCTTGAATAGGCACCGATTCTTCTGCACGCAAGATAATAGTTGGCGTTTCTACACTTTGAAGCCGTTTTTGCAACTCTAGCTCTAAATTCTCTTTACGGATTTGATCCTGATTTATAAACATTTGCATGTCTTTATTGATGCTCACCGCAAGCTCGTGTTTATTGGTAGTTTTACCTTTAGCTTTTGGTAAAATAAGGTCTAAGGCCTCTGGAGTGATCACCGGCGAGGTCAACATAAAAAACACCAACAACAAAAACACGATGTCGGTCATCGAAGACATACTGAATTCTGGGCTAACTTTATTTCTTCCGCGCAAATTCATACCTTAAACGGGTTCATTTAACAAATCAAGGAAATCTACCGCCGTAGCCTCCATTTGATGCACCACTTTATCGGTTTTAACTACCAAATGGTTGTAACCGATATAAGCAACAATACCTACAATTAATCCGGCAACGGTAGTGGTCATCGCCGTATAAATACCTTCTGCAAGAGAACCCATTTCGGCTTGACCGCTACTGCTCGCCAATTCATGAAACGCTAAAACCATACCAATTACGGTTCCCAAGAAACCAATCATAGGAGCAGCTCCGGCTATAGTCGCTAAAACACTAACATTTTTTTCTAACTTATACACTTCTAATCTACCTGCATTTTCTATAGCGGTATTGATATCTTCTAACGGACTACCAATACGGCTGATACCCTTTGCAGTGAGACGAGCCACAGGAGAATTTTCTTGAGCGCATCGCACCTTAGCACCTTCTATATTACCGTTGGCAACATGATCTTTTATTTGGTACATAAAGTTAGCATCGGTTTTTGAGGCGGCTTTTATAGCAAAAAGACGTTCAAAATAAATATATAAAGCGGCGATAAACAGCACGCTTAAAATGGCAATTACAATTATACCGCCAACTCCACCACTGGCTAATAGTTCAAGAAAAGAAAATGTTTTTTCTTGAGGTAAGGCTTCTGCATCTTGAGCTACCTCTTGGGCTACATCTTGTAAAGTCATTAGGTTTAAAAAGTTTAGTTTCATAAGAATAACGATATAAAGCGTGTAAAATTACCTCAACGGCTAAAATTATTTTAAGCGCTTTTACAGGCTCAAAGCTACAATGATTTTTGCAAGCACAAAGAGCCTGTAGTAATTTTTTAACTATAAAAGAATTGCTCGATAAAAACAAAAGTTAACGCACCAGAGATAAATCCGATAGCTGCCAGCCAAGCAATTTTCTTTAAGTACCATATAAAATCAATTTTCTCCATTCCCATCGCGGCGACCCCAGCGGCAGAACCAATTACCAACAAACTACCCCCTGTACCTGCCGAAAAGGCGATAAAATGCCAAATAGGACTATCGGTTTCAAAAGTGTACATCCCCATTGTTGCAGCTACCATAGGTACATTATCTATTAATGCAGAAAGCGCTCCGAGTAATAATACTACTACATCCATATTTGGTATAGCAGCAGAAACCTTTTCGGCTACATAGCGCAGGGTACCCACTTCTTCTCCGCCTATGCTTCCGTAAACCAAACTCTCTAAAGCGGCCACCGATAATAAAATTCCTAAGAAAAAAAGTATACTTGAAAATTCTATTTTAGATAAAGCCTTATGGGTAGAATATAAGTGCTTTTGCTTTTTGGGTAAATTTTTGACGGGTCGAACATACTCTGAAACCAACCAAACTACTCCCAGAGAAAACATCATTCCTAAGTAAGGCGGCAATCCAGTGACTCCTTTAAAGATAGGTACAAAGGCTATTCCTGCTAAACCTACATAAAGCATGGTTTTACTGCTTAATAAACGCTCTGCTTCTTCATCTATAATCATCTCTTTTCGCATGGCTTTTCCTTTGAAGGGCTTTAGTTTGGTAGCAATGAAAAAAGGTACCACAAAACAAACCAATGAAGGAATAATCAGGTATTCAGACAAGCCCAGAGCCGTTACTTTACCGCCAATCCATAGCATGGTAGTAGTAACATCTCCAATAGGCGACCAAGCTCCTCCCGCATTGGCAGCGATGATAATCATACTAGCATACCAAACCCGGTATTTATGACGCACCAAGATTTTACGCAATAAGGTAATTAAAATAATAGTGGCCGTTAGGTTATCGATAATAGCCGAAAGCACAAAAGCCAGGACTCCAAGTATCCATAGTAATTTTACTTTGCTTTTAGGCTTGATTACTTTTTTTATAATCCCAAAACCACGGTGCAAATCGATAATTTCGACAATGGTCATGGCTCCGATTAAAAAGAAGAGAATTTCGCCAATACTGCTGAAATGATGCATCAAGTTGGCTTTAAAACCATACAATTGCGCATCGGTGTCGGGCTGATCAATTTGAAAAATATGACCGTGAGAATCGACAATAGAAAACCAACCCTGATTAAATCCAATGGCCAAAAGCCCCCACATTAGGGTTCCCATTAACAAAGCAGGAACCGCCTTATCTAATTTAAGCGGATGCTCTAAAGTAATGGCTAAATAGCCCATTACAAATGTAAAAATTAATAAGCTTGTCATTTTTAAAAGTTAGATTAATTTTTCTAAGGCAATCTCAAAAGCCGTTTGCGATAGATGAATAGGATTATTGTTTTTAGAATATACATCTTCTAAGGCTTGTTTAATGGTATGTGAAACATCATTAAATATAGCCTCATCTTCAATCTTAGCCTTGGGCTGCATCAAATAGGCAAACACACGAGCCATACCGCAATTAGATATAAAATCTGGGATTATGCTTACATGCTTATCGGTATATTCCATAATGGGTCCAAAGAAAATCGCTTCATCGGCAAAAGGAACATTGGCACCGCTTGTAATCACTTCTAGACCTCCTTCAATCATCTGCTCTACTTGTTTTTGGGTAACCAATCGTGAAGCTGCACAGGGAGCAAAAATTTGTGCTCCTAGGCTCCAAATCTTTTCATTCACCTCCTCAAAACTAAGCATATTATCAGCCTTAAGCGCATTACCTTCACGCGTAGCATATAAGTCTTTCAGACGCTCAAAAGAAATGCCCTCTGGCTCGATAATACCGCCAGTTCTATCTATAATTCCAACAATTTTAACACCCATAGTCGCCAAGTAAAAAGCAGCGGCACCGCCTACATTACCAAAACCTTGTACAATGGCTTTTTTGCCAGCCAATGCACCTCCATAAATTTCGTAATAATGCTTAACGGCTTCGGCAACACCGTATCCTGTGATTAAATCGCCAACCGTATAACTTTGCTCGGCATTAGGCAAAAAAATAGAGGTATCTACTTGCTTAGAAACCCCTTGTTTGAGTTGGTTGATGCGGATGTTTTTTTCGTGCTCATCGGTGTTGAAATGCCCCTGAAAAACTCCTTCTTGTGGATGAGAGACACCATAAGCTTGTGTAATGGGAATGACCTCTGTGCGCTGATCTACATTCATATCGCCGCCCGTACCGTAATAATTCTTTAGCAACGGACTCACCGCTTGGAACCATCTTTTTAAAACTCCCTGCTTGCGCGGATCGGCCGGATCAAAATTTATACCCGATTTAGCTCCGCCGATAGGTGGACCACATACCGAAAATTTTATTTCCATGGTCTTTGCCAATGAAAGTACTTCATTTTTATCTAATCCTTTACGCATACGCGTACCCCCACCAGCAGCACCGCCGCGTAGCGAGTTTATTACCGTCCATCCCTCTGCCTCAGTCTCTCGGTCTTTCCAATGAAAAACAATCTCTGGTTGCTTATTTTCGTATTCTTGTAGTAGTTTTTTCATCATAATTCTAAGTAGGTTCTATAAAAATTTCGCACAAATATAAGTAAACGTAAATGTTAAATAAATAATAAGCTTTTAATTTTATCAGTTTTTTTTTAGCATAAAAAAACAACTAAAAGCAGGCCGGTATTTCATTATCACAGACGCCCTTAATACAGCATTGAGACATATTTTTTTACAAAGTTGTCTGGTTTAGCTTTACGGATGAAATATCACTCCAGAAGAATGATCGCGGGAGGCGCCAGTTACACTAGCATAAACATTATTTAATCCGCTTAAGCGCAACATGCCCAAGAAGGCAAAAACCAAGGCTTCTTTAAAATGGATAAGTTCATCTTTTGGCAATATAAGTTGAGCATCTGAAAGAGCTCGGAAACGAGCAATCAAAAATCGGTTAAGCGCACCACCACCTGTAAGCAAAATACGTTGTTCAGGCAGAACCACGGCTGCCAACTGATGCGCCATATGCTCGGTTAGAGTACGCAGCATGCTAGTAGCCGATAAATCGAACTTCGATAGTATGGGCTGGCAAACCGCATTCACCCATTCGAGCCCCAATGATTTAGGTGGCAAACTTTGGTAATAAGCTATGTTTTGTAGTGCATCAAATAAAGTTTCATCAAATGCTCCTTTAGCGGCTAACCGACCTTCTTCATCATAAGCCAAGCCCAATTGATCTGCATACCGGTTCAACAAAATGTTTAACGGACAAATATCGTAGGCAATGCGACGATTTCCTTGATCGTACGAAATATTTGCAAATCCCCCCAAATTGATGCAGGCATCATATTCTCCAAAAAGCAAAGCATCTCCAACGGGAACCAAAGGTGCGCCCTGACCGCCCAGTCGCACATCCTGCACCCTAAAATCACAAACCACACAAACACCTAATAGCTGAGCCAGCTGAGGCAAATTACCAATTTGCAGCGTATAAGCTTTTTCGGGTTGATGAAAGACCGTATGTCCGTGCGAACAAACTGCGGCCACCTCTTGGGCAGGAATTTGGTATTCCCGCATGAATTGACGAACTATATCGGCTAAATATTGGGTGTAATGCTGGTTCAACTCCTCTAAGGCTGAAGAATCAAGCTGTATAGCATTTGCCAAGCTCGCTTGCCATTTAGGCGAATAGCCATAGGTCTTGGCATGCAACAACTCATATTGGTAAGCGTTTCCTTGCTCAATGAAACGCACAGCGACAGCATCTATACCATCTAACGAGGTGCCAGACATTAATCCTAAATAAAGCGGAGATTTCGTTTTCATATTCGTAAAAATAAAACGAATCATTGAATAATTGACTTATATCGAGTATATTTGCAACGTTTTTTTCACAATAAAAAAAATTGCTATGGATTTTAAGCTTACAGAAGAGCACCTGATGATACGCGATGCCGCAAGGGATTTCGCTAAAAATGAATTATTACCTGGCGTAATTGAACGCGATGAAAAACAACTTTTCCCAACCGAACAAGTTAAAAAGATGGGAGAACTAGGCTTTTTAGGTATGATGGTTTCTCCAAAGTACGGAGGTGGTGGTATGGATACCGTTTCTTACGTTTTAGCTATGGAAGAGCTTTCAAAAATAGACGCTTCAGCTTCGGTAATCGTTTCGGTAAACAACTCGTTGGTTTGCTGGGGACTAGAAACTTTCGGTACCGAAGAGCAAAAGCAAAAATACCTAACCAAATTAGCCACTGGCGAATCGATTGGAGCTTTCTGTTTAAGTGAACCCGAAGCAGGTAGTGATGCCACTTCACAACGCACCACAGCTATAGATAAAGGAGACCATTATGTATTAAATGGGACCAAGAACTGGATTACCAATGGGAACAGTGCCGATTATTACTTGGTTATAGCACAAACCGATCGCGAGAAAAAGCACAAAGGAATCAATGCTTTTATCGTTGAAAAAGGATGGGAAGGTTTTGAAGTAGGGCCTAAGGAACAAAAATTAGGAATCCGCGGAAGCGACACACATACCTTAAACTTTAATGATGTTAAGGTTCCTAAAGAAAATAGAATTGGGGCAGATGGCTTTGGTTTTACCTTTGCGATGAAAACCCTTTCTGGAGGTCGAATTGGTATTGCAGCACAAGCTTTAGGTATTGCTAGTGGAGCCTATGAATTGGCCCGTGAGTACTCTAAAATACGTAAAGCATTTGGCACCGAAATTTGCAACCACCAAGCTATCGCTTTTAAGTTAGCCGATATGTATACCGAAATTGCTGCTGCTAGACACCTTGTAATGCAAGCTGCTTGGGATAAAGATATGGGGAATAACTATGACATGAGCGGCGCAATGGCAAAGCTTTATGCTTCAAAAGTGGCCATGGACACTAGCGTAGAAGCCGTTCAAATTCATGGCGGAAATGGTTATGTTAAAGAGTATCACGTTGAGCGTTTAATGCGCGACGCTAAAATTACCCAGATATACGAAGGGACTTCTGAAATCCAAAAAATTGTAATTTCAAGAGGATTGTTAAGAGATTAATTAAATCTATATAATAAAACTAAAACCTGCAGCAAAACTGCAGGTTTTTTTTGTTAATTATTTCCGTAGCAAAACGCAGAAAGTTACCGCTTGTCGTTAAAAGCGTCCTTTTAACGAATAGTTTATAATATTGTAGCTTAAATTTTGGCATTGCCCTAATTTTGCGACTTACTAAAAATAAAAAAACATACTATGGCAAAAAATTACCTTTTTGTACTAGGCTTTTTATGCAGCGCCTTTCTAAGCATTCATGCGCAAGTAACTGGCGTTTATACTGATTACCAAGGCTACTGGCATTCAAGCTCAACAAGCATAAACACAAATAAACCTATAAACTCCCATAATTTAATAGGTTTTACTTTAAATGGTACAGTGTATTCTACAGGAGTAAACGATGATTTACTAACCAATAATTCCGTTACTTTTGTTGCCGAAAATTATCGTGCTTTACCCATTGCCACAATTACTAATTTAGGCGGCTATATTGCTTTAGGTCAGTTGTATGACGGCTTAAATAACAGCGTAAACAACAGCAACAGTCAACCTTTTCAGGAAATCACCAATGGGACACAAGCTGCTTATTTCTTGACCGATGGAATCCAAGGTTTAGACCTAGGTACAGGTATCGCAAATATACCTTCGGGCACCATAACAAACTTTGCGCTTAGTAGCAATGGTATCACCCAAAGCAAAATTAACGATGGAGTACCCGATATTTTAATCGCCACCATTGCCACTCCTACGAGCAGCAACAATGATAGATTAAGTTTTGTTGACACCAATGGAAATATTGTCGGAAATCAAGTGACTGTTTCTTTAAACAACTCGAGTAATTTTCCCGTAGTGGCCAATTGGGATGCTGATTTTTATAATTTTAATAGCACACAAACTGGAGGTGGTTTTATAAATACCCAACGCGGGATTCGCTTTTTGGCAGCTGAATTAAACGATTTTGGAATAGACAATTCAAATTATCAGCAGGTAGTTGGCTTAAGGTATCAATCTAGTGGAACAACAGACCCCGCCTTCTTGGCTTATAACGAGCAAGCTATTGGTGTGGCCAGTCAATTGATAATAGACAGCCAACCTACAAGTTCTGATTGCGACGGTAACCTTCCCTCTTCAATACAAGTACGCATTGCCGACTTTAATGGTGACACCGTTCAACAAGCAGGCTACGCCATAAAAGCTAGCATGTACTCAGGAAGTGGTAACCTATTAGGTACGCTTACGCAAAACACAAATGCTAGCGGTATTGCTATTTTTAACGATCTAGCTTTTGAGGTAGGCGGCGATCACCAGATTATTTTTGAATATACCAGTTTAGATGCAGCCATCACCACTACTATAGAAGAAGCTACCGGATGTAGCGATTTAACGTGGACAGGTGCCGTAAACAGTAACTGGGAAAATACTGGGAATTGGAGTAATCAGGCTATTATTCCAAACGCTAATTATAATGTTATTATCCCAACCGGTTTAACCAACTACCCTAGTTTAAGCAAAAACACGGGAGCTAAAAACCTCACTTTAGGTGATGGTGCTAGCATAGATTTAAACGGTTTCTTATTTAATATTGAAGAAACAATTACACTTGGTAATAATGCCAATATAGCGGGTAGCCAATTGGGTTCTGTTCTTTATTTTTCTGGAGAAAACCCACAAACTTTACCCGATAATTTATTGCAAAATGGCGAATTAGCTAACTTACATTTAGAAAACCCAGCTGGTTTAACGATAAATCAAGACCTGCGCCTTTTAGAAACACTAAAGGTAATCAGCGGAAGCTTAACCACCAACGACAAGCTAACGCTGGCTTGCGAATTTACAAGCCCAGGATTAAGCACAGGAATGGCTCAAGTAGCACCGATTGGCACTAACGGAAGTATAAGTGGTAATTTGACCGCTGAACAATGTTTTCCTGGCAGACGCGCATTTAGATTGATAAGCGCACCACTAAGCACCAGTGTATTATCTAGTAATAATAGTATCCACTATTTCTGGCAAGAAAACGCTTCTGCTTATAACGATAACCCTAATAATCATTATGGTACGCATATTACCGGAACTACGACAGATGGAACAAACGGTTTTGACTACACCCCTAGCGGAAATCCTTCGATGTTTGAATTCAACAATGCCAGTCAGACTTGGAGCCCTATCGCCAATACGAATAACACCAGCCTTAACGCAGGTGATGCTTATCGTATTTTAATCCGCGGAAGCAGAGCGCTAGACGTTACCAAAAACACGGCTACCCCAACAGATACTAAATTACGTACTCGAGGGGAGTTGTTTTCTGGAGAAACAACACTTACAGGATTCAATAGCACAGCAGGTAGTTTTAACTTTTTTGGGAATCCATACCCCGCTGCAGTAGATATGCGCAAGGTATTAAACAGTCCGAAAACTAAAAATGCAGGTCGCTTTATCTATATTTACGATCCGAACTTAGGAGGAAATAACGATGATAACCCAGACAGTTCTACCTTAGGAGGGCGTGGCGGATTTGTAACTTTAGATGCCGATGATTTTTCAGCTTCGGTAGATACTAATGTACAGGGAAATCAAAATACAGAAGCGAATCTGTTTTTACAACCTATGCAAGCTGCCTTTTTTGTAACTGCAAACCAAGGCACAGCTCCTGAATTAAATTTTCAAGAAGGTTTTAAAGCAGTTGACCAGCCCGCTACAGCGGTGTTTAGACCAGCGGCCTCTCACAGCAGTATACAAATAAATTTATACCGCCAACAAGCTTTCTTGAACGGAGAAACGCCACTAGACGGCTTGAAAATTAAATTTGGCGCCAACTTCAACAACCCTATCGATGCTTATGATGCACCCAAATTATTTAATCTAGATGAAAGCATTTCACGGTTTGAACAAGGTCAATATATTGCTATAGAAAGTAGAGCCTTACCAACAGCCCAAGAAAACTTGACTTTAGCGCTTACCAATTACCGTGCAAAACACTATGTATTACAAATAAATGTAGGAGAGCTTGATCAAAGTGTGTACTTAGAAGACAATTATTTAGGTACCCAACAAATCTTACAAAAAGGAGAAAACACTATTGCTTTTCAAGTAGACGATCAGGTTGCTGCTAGTACAGACCCTTTGCGTTTTAAATTGGTTACCAATAAACGCTTAGGTACAAATATTATAGAGCAGCAAACAGCAAGTATTTATCCAAATCCTTTAAACGGAAATAAGCTGCAGATTGATTTTGATCAACCAAGCACTACCCCTGTAAGTATTGCAATTTATAATTTACTGGGTCAGCGTATTTATCAGCAACAGCTTAACCAACATTCTGGTAAAGTAAGCCTAAGCGATTTAAAGCTTACATCAGGCTTATACTTGATAGAAATTCTAGATTTAGAAAAGCAAATCAAGCAGCAAATCAAACTGCTTAAAAACTAGTTCAGAAGAACTTATTTGGCTTTTAAAAAACCGCTTACCCTTTTCTGGTAAGCGGTTTTTTAGTTTTTATTAATCGATTAAAAGCAATTAATCCCTTTTATCGATAACCAGAAAACCTTTCAACGGGAAAAACCATCGGTTTAACGAATTGTCGACATTTAAGTTTCATTTACAATCACTTGCCCTTAATTTTGTAAGACAAATAATAAAGAACCTTAAGCATTTAAATTCTAACTTATTACTGTTGAGATACTAATCGTTTAGGTTTAAAAAATACACTTTACACCATTTGACTTATGAAAAACACCTTAAGAAAAACCACCGCAGTATTGGCCTTTGCCATTTTATCACTTACTTCTTTTGAAGCAGCAGCACAATTTCCCGGTTTCGATGATGATGTAGACGACGAAACACCTGCAGCTCCAATAGATGGTCTAGTAGCTCTCGGATTTATAGCTGGCGGCTATTTGGGCTTTAGAAAATTACGCAAGTAATTAATCATCTAACTTTTAAAACCGAATCTTATGAAGAAATTTTTACCCAAACATTTATTTATATTCGCTCATGCGCTTTTATTTATAGGTTTGACCGCACAGGCTCAAGAAGGTCCTGGTGGGGTTGGCGATGCCTTGAGCAACCCGTTTTGGTTTGCTGCCGATGCAATTGAAGGTTTAAACAATAGTGACCCAGTGGCCAGTTGGTCTAATTTAGGTGGCGATCTCGAAGTGGCAGCTCAATCTACCGCAAATAGACGTCCTAGCTATTTGATCAACCAGATCAATGGTTTACCAGCACTTTCTTTTGCCACTAATGATTATTTAGATATAGCTAATAACAATACGCTCAACCAAAACGGCCCATTTAGCAGCCGTACTTTTTCTTTAGTTGTTCGAACAGGAAATGACGTAACCGCCCGTCAAGTGATTTATGAAGAAGGAGGAGCGATACGGGGTTTAAACATTTATATAGATAACGGAGAATTATATTTTGGCGGATGGAATACAAGAAGTGATGGCGCCGGTGCACCTTGGGGGTTTGTTTCTACCAAAACAAGCATATCGGCCAACACCAATTATGTAATCAGTTTTCGTTTTGCAGGTAACAGCTCAAAAACAGGAACGCTTGAGGCTTACGTAAATGGAAGTTTAGTGGGCACTCTAATAAATATCGGTAGATTATACAACCATAACCCTGCTGTATTAGGAGCTCAGGCTAATGATAGTTATTACCATGATGGCTCAGACAGCGCCGATAACACCAATTTCTTTACTGGTTTACTAGCAGAGTTTATCATATACAATCAAGCTCTTAATCAAGCTGAACGTCGCTTGGTTGAAAATTACTTGTCTTCCAAATATGACATTAGTCTAAGCGCTAACAACTACAACAATAACGATACGCCTGCTAACGGAAATTTCGACTTTCATTCGGTTGGTATTGCACGCATCAACGCTACAGCTACTTCTTTAAGCTCGAACCGAGGAACGGGAATTATTTTGTTAGAAAATAATACTTTGACTGATGGCGATTACTTGATTTTGAGTAGCGATCAAATAGACAATTTAGCTTTAGAAAGTAGCAGCCAAGGTTGTAGCCTTCAAAGCAGAGATTTATATAGAACCCAGGCCACTTGGCGCGTTAGTAAGAATGGTAGTTTTAATAACACCACGGTTAAAATTGATGTGACCGATTTCCTTTACGGATTCGATCCGGTGAACGATGTTCAACTTGAAGTGTCAACCAATGCGTTTTTTAGCAGCTCAACTACTTATACTGCCAGTGGGTCTAATGCTAACATTATTTCTTTCAACAACATCAGTTTGAATGATGGAGAGTATGTAAAGTTTGTTCTACCTTCAGAAACTATGGGGACAGCTTTACCCGGTGGGGCGTCCAATTTGGCAACTACTAAATTTTGGTGGAGAGCCAGCAGCATTGATCAAGCAAACAATACGCCTGTTGCTTCTTGGACAAACGAAGGAAGCAATAATGAAGATGCCAAGCAAACCATTGCTACAAGACGTCCACAATACAGAACCAACCAAATGAACGCTTACTCAGCTGTTGATTTTGGAACGACCAATACGTATTTGACTATCCCTAACAATTACGACATCAATTTAGGGGGTCCTTTTAACGAGCGTACTTTTACTATGGCTTTTGAAACCGGAAGTGATGTAGGCAGTCGTCAAGTTTTATATGAAGAAGGTGGAAATACCCGAAACCTACATATACTTATCGATGCTGGCAACTTAATTGTAGGCGGGTTTAATAACAGCAACGGCGACGGACCGGGAGATAACTGGGTAGATAAGCAAATAAGTACTACTATTGCTGCCAACACCCGTTATGTGGTAAGCTTTGTTTATGCGGGAGGTCATAATGGTAGTGGCACTCCAAACGGAATTTTTAGAATGTATTTGAATGGCCAGTTAATCAATAGTGTTAATGGAGTAGGATTAATTTATGCGCACGCTGGTAACATTAGTATAGGTGGTCATACAGACACTGTTAGAATGAATGGTAGCAACGGTTCTGGCAACTATTTTACTGGAAAAATAGCCGAATTTGCTATACATGCCAGCGATTTACCCCAAACCCCTATTTTACTCTTACATAATTATTTAGCTGCAAAATACGATATTAATCTATCCGCCAATGATGGCTATGCATTTGATACTACTGCCAACGGCGATTTTGATCATGATTTAGTAGGTATTTACAACGTAGGACAAGCCAAAACCAATAGTCAATTCGGTACGGGTATTGTACAAATCAACAACCCATCCGCTTTAAGTGCAAATGAATTTTTATTAATCGCTGCCAATAGCACCGAATATAGCGAATTAAATACATCCGATTTAGCTTGTAACTCCAATACGGCAGATAATCAAAGACTAAACACCTTATGGCGCGCAAGCGAGCTGGGTAATGTAGGTACAGTAGATTTAAATTTAAATTTAAGCAACTTAGCAATACCTACCAATGGTTTTACTAGCATTGAATTGTTAATTAGTAGCGATGCCGCTTTTACCAGTTCTACCAGCATTAGCGCTAACACATTAACTTGTGCGCAAGCGAATTTTAGCGGAGTAAATTTTAGCAATGGCGATTATTTTACCTTCCGTATAAACGGTTTAGAACCGATAACATGGGACGGTTCACAATACCTTTACGGATCAGGTTTAAATCAAGCTCCAGGTCTTCAAGATGCCGGACGTAAATTTGTGGTACAAGCAGGAAGTACAGCTAGCCTAAATCAAAATGCTCAAGTAGGTTGTATGCGTATTGCGAGTGGAGCAAACCTAACAGTGGCTAATGGTATAAATTTATCACTTACAGGAAATGTTGACAATCAAGGGAGCTTAAACGCTGATGAAGCCAGTTTAAGTTTCGATGGCGAAAGCCTTCAAGTAATCAGCGGTAATCAAAGCTTAAGCGCGGGTGAGCTAAGCATCAACAATACCGCCGGAGTTGAGATTGCCAACGATCCAAACCTAGAGGTACGCATTCAAGAGGTATTGCGTATCAATCAAGGTAACTTAGCAACCAATGGAAAATTGGTTCTAGCTTGCCAATTCACAGATCTTACACAACGTGTAGCTCAAATAGCCGATTTATCAAGCGGTAGTATAACCGGTGAAATTATGACCGAACAATGTATTCCCGCAAAACGTGCTTTTAGATTGGTTACTTCACCAGTAACTACTACTACAAGCATTCATGCCAACTGGCAAGAAGGAGCCAACGCCTGGAATAACGACCCCAACCCTGGATATGGTACGCATATTACAGGAACTCTTGTTGATCAAGACAATGGCTTTGATCTTACACCAAGCGGAAATCCGTCGTTGTACCTGTTCAATAACGCAAATCAGCAATGGGCAGCAATAGGTAATACCAATAACAATACACTCACTGCGGGAGCGCCTTTACGCTTGATGGTACGCGGCGACCGAGGCACAGACATCACCATAAATGCAGCCGCACCTAGCAATACGATATTGCGTGCAAAAGGAACTATAAATGCTGGAGATTATACGCACGGAAGCGATTTCAACAACAGCTTAGATGCTTTTAATTTCTTTGGAAATCCTTATCCTGCCGCTGTAGATATGATTCAAGTCTTAGATGACATAAATACAACCAACCTTAAAAATGGATATTATATTTGGGATCCGCAATTGAATGGAGCTAATGGACGTGGAGCTTTTGTAACCATCGATACGGATACTGGAATTCCAGTACCCGTAACATCAGATGCTAACCAGTTTTTGCAACCGGGCCAAGCTGCTTTTGTAGTAACAAATAACCAAAACACTACCCCTAGTTTACAATTTAAAGAGAGCTATAAAAATGTTGACGTTATACAAACTACGGTTTTCAGTTCAAATAAAGCTGCGTCTAGTCTAGACATCAGCCTCTTTGCTCAAGATGCTTACCTCAACCAAAGCACCGCAAGTGATGGGATACGTATCAAATGGGACGCCAGCTACTCGAGTAGCTATGGAAATGAAGATTTACCTAAGTTTGGAAACTTAGATGAAAATTTAGCCGTAATCAATGGGCAGTATTATACGGCAATTGATCGTAGAGATTTACCTCAACAAGGTGAAAGCATTCCTTTGTTTATCAATCAATACCGTCAATCTAGCTACGTATTGAAGTTTGATTTTGAAAATTTACCGCAACGTGAGTTAATCTTAGTCGATCATTATAAGAACAAACAGGTTAGCATCCAGCAAAACGGACAAATATATGCTTTTAGCGTGGATAGCAATTTACCAGCAAGTATTGATGCCAATCGTTTTGAGTTGCAATTTGGTCGTACACTAGGCGACATAAGCCTTACACAAGCTGATTTAAGTATGTATCCTAATCCGGTGAACGGCGAAAACCTTAACCTGCTTTTACCTAACAACTTATCTGGTAACTTAGAAGTTGAAGTAACTGATATACTTGGTAAAACAGTACTAGTACGAAACTTAGAAACTCAAGAAAATCAAGCACAAGTTTCGGTTCAAAGTTTACCTGCGGGTATTTACTTAGTGCGTGTGATACATCAAGCTAGTCAATCGCAATGGGTACAAAAGTTAATTAAAGAATAATAAATCTATATGCGAAAAGTTGGTTTACTACTCAGTTTTTTACTTACAACAACTTGGTCGATAGGTCTGCACGCACAATGTGCAGACGGTACGACCGACCCAACACCGGGAGATTTTATCGACAATCAATGGACCGCCTACGCATACAACCTTGTTTCAGTAGGAAGTAGCGATCCGGCTTTTGACCAAAGAAATTATAGTGATTACCGCGGTTACTATATAGACGATGGTTATGGAACAGCTGATTTGAGCTTTGACTCGCGCCAATCATTTGTTATTAACCAAAGTCCGAGTAATGCAAGTAATTATATAGGTTGTTCGGTGACTCCTAACAATCATATGGTGAGTTACAAGCGTAAAGGCTTTCCAGCTGGTTCGTATAGCTTGTCTATCGTAAGTGCGCCCGGACAACCTTCTGGGCGAGCCCATGATGATAATGTATGGATCATAATAGATGGCATTGTTGTTTTTCAACACGATGGATGCTGTGATACCCATGCCAATGCGTGGACAGGTAATTTAAATGCAAATTCTGAAGTAGAATACGTTTGGATAGAACGTCCAGGAAACTCTTATGGTGCTTTACAAGTTGAACCCTTAAATACACCTGGCTTAATCTATGGAACCAACGAATGGTATGTAAGTGTTTATAGCGATAAAGCTTTTAGTGTATTAGAAGGCTCTTATACCGAGACCAATCTAAATTTTGATACAGCAGACCGTTGGCCAGATAACGGCACCCCATCTAATGCGAATGCTACCAGTGGTAATGCTTATTCTGGTAATCCTGTAAATAGTAACAACCACTCCTATACCTATGCACGTGAGGGTTTTCCTTGCGGGATATATCAAATAGATATTATACGACACGACGATGATGTGCGTTTAATTGTAGACAACGAGTTGGTGTATAGCAGCAATAGCTGGGATAGACGCAATGGTGTTCCCAACGTTTGGCAAGGTTATCTAGGCACTAATTCTAAAATTTCCTTTTCTATTGTTGAGGATGCAGGAGCTTCTCGTGGTGCGCTAAGCTTTGTACCCATAGCTGTACCAAGTAGCGGTAATAATATGGTTATTTGGACCGGTGCCATCGATAGCGATGTCTCAAAAGCTGGAAACTGGTGTGTAGATGATCCTTCATTGGTAACCGAACCAGAATTACATATACCAGCCAATGTGCCCAATTTTCCTAATTTCGATGTGAGTTTTAATGCTAAAGATGTTAATATCTATTCTGAGGCAAACATAAGCATTACTAATACCTTGACCCTATCGGGGAATGTTAATAATGAAGGAAGTATCATCAATTCTGAAAGTGGACAATTAAATTTTGATGATTCAGGAAACTCCTCCACCCAAGAAATTATGGGCGCAGGATTTACCATAGGATCCATTAACTTAGCGGGAGATCTTAATCTTAGCACTTCTACTCCTATTCGTTTGTTAAATCATTTGACTTTCACCAATACGGCGAACCTGGCCACTAATGATAATTTAGTCTTGGCTTGTCGTTTTAATGATGCCGCCAATCGTGTAGCTCAAATAGGAGAATTGGTAAGCGGTAGCAGTGTCACTGGTAATGTGATTACCGAACAATGTATCCCTGCACGCCGTGCCTTTAGATTAGTGACCTCGCCAGTAAGCACTACCACGAGTATTCACGATAACTGGCAGGAAGGCGCTAATGCTTGGGACAATAACCCCAATCCTGGTTATGGAACACATATTACAGGGACAAATTCAGATCAGACCAATGGTTTCGATCTTACAGATAGTGGAAACCCTTCTTTGTTCTTGTTCAACAATACCAGTCAACAATGGTCGGCTATAGACAATACCGACATCAATACACTTAGTGCAGGAGAACCCTTACGTTTAATGGTGCGTGGTGACCGTTCGACAAATATAAAAAGCAATGCTGCTGCACCTAGCAATACCATCTTACGAGCAACTGGAAACATACTAAGCGGAGATGTATTATACAACACTCAATTTAACCAAAATGCCGATGCCTTTAATTTCTTTGGTAACCCATACCCTGCGGCCGTAGATATGGGAATGGTATTAAACGATGCTGCTACCACTAACCTAAAGCAAGATTATATTGTTTGGGATGCACAGATGGGCGTACGCGGAGCATTTGTATCTATTGATATGGATGACGGTTCAGCTATTGATGGAGCTACTGGTTCTGCTGCCAATCAATTCTTACAGCCAGGTCAAGCGGCTTTTGTGGTCACTCAAACAACAGGAGCCACTCCTTCAATGATGTTTAAAGAGGCTTATAAAAATATAAATCAGGCACAGACCGCCGTGTTTAGCACAGGAAATGATATACCGAGTTTAACACTACAACTCTATACACAAAATCAATTCTTGAATCAAGAAAAACCCCGTGATGCCGTACGCATCAAATGGGATTCGCAATACAGCAACGCGTATGCAGGAGAAGACTTACCTAAGTTTGGTAATTTAGATGAAAATATAGCGGTTGTAAATGGACAGGCTTACACGAGTATCGATCGTAGAAACCTGCCACAAACGGGAGAGACCATTCCACTATTTGTGAATCAATACCGAGAAAACCAGTACAGTTTGCAATTTACTTTTGAAAGTTTACCAGGGTTAAACCTGTACTTAGTAGACCAGTATAAAAACAAGGAGGCACTAGTTAGCAAAAACGGACAAGTTTATAATTTTAGTGTAGACGGTAGTTTACCCGGCAGCATTGCTCAAGATAGATTCTATTTTAAATGGGGCAGCCAGCTAAGTATTGCTGAAGAAACTGCAAGCGTATACCAAATATACCCAGTACCGGCACACAACCTGTTAAATTTACAACTTAATTCAGGTGAAAACCGAGCCCGTCAAGTACAGGTGTATAATATGCTAGGACAAAAATTAATTCAACAGAATATTGATAAAAACCAGTCCACGTATAGCGTAAATTTAAGCAAACTACAGACAGGAAATTATGTACTGGTATTGATTGACGATAATGGCCAAAACCTATACCGTGAGCAGTTTATAAAAAATTAAAATAAGATATTTAACGAAAATTTTAAATTAAATAAAACAGATTTATCTAGATTTGTTTGATAAGATGTAAGTTTCCTTTAATAAAAGGGCAAATAATTTTAACACTCTAAAAACTATATTATCTTTGCTCTATCTTACAAGTAACCTAAACACTATGAAGAAAATTACTTTATTATTTGCTTTGGCCTTATTCGGCACACAAGCACAAGCACAAGAAACAGAAGATCAAGATTATAATCATTGGTCGATTGAAGCAGGTTTCGGTATGACCGAACCGGGTAGAGGTTTTGAAAATGACAACGCTGGGGCAGCCTATAACTCCTCTTTCACCAGCTCTTTAGGCGGTGAACTAGCAGTACGTTATATGATCAACGATAAGTTTGGTCTTAAATTAGGAGGTCACTACAGTAAGATTAATGAAGACGATGAGTCTTTGGCTTTTGAAACTACTTACTCCCGTGCCACCTTAGAAGCCGTTGCCAATTTAGGTTCAATTTTAGGTTTTAGAGAGTGGACAAACGGTTTCAACTTATTGTTCCACGCAGGGGGTGGGGTTGCTTTTTACCAATTTGGTGACGATGCCATCTACGCCGATGAGAACGATTCTTCTCCTGTATTTATGGCCGGTATCACCCCTCAAATCCGTTTAAGCGATCGTGTAGCGCTTTATGGAGATATAACTTATGCTGGGCATTTAGGACAGACCTACACTTGGGAAGGTAATCAAGAAGTGAATACTATCCGCTCATTTGAATCGGAAGCTCTAACCGCAGCCATTGGTATACAGGTTTACCTAGGAAAACACAGTAAACACGCTGACTGGGTAGACATCATTAATCAAAAAGAATTAACCCAAGAATTAGACAGCATCCAGAATCGTCTAAGTAAAATCGAAGACGATATGCTAGATTCAGATATGGATGGCGTGCCTAACTACTTAGATCGTGAGCCTAACACTACCAATGGTGTAGCCGTAGATACTAACGGTAGAGCGGTAGACACCAACAACAATGGTATTCCAGATGAATTAGAGGCTTCTTTAGAAAAACGTTATATGACCAAAGAAAAAGCTGCAGCCCAGAACGCTGGTTCAGGAACTATCAAGTCTTTGATCAACGATGGTTATGTAAACGTATATTTCGAATTCAACAGCACCAATCCAGAAGTTTACTCGTATGAGGCTATCAATTATTTGATTACCTATATGCGCCAGAATCCTTCTGCAAAAGCAAGCTTAACAGGATATGCCGATGAAATTGGTAACCCACAATATAACTTAGATTTATCTAAGCGAAGAGCCAAGAAAGTTTATGATATTTTAGTAGCTTCTGGAATAAGCGAAGATCGCTTAAGCCACGACGGTGAGGGAATTGACGATTCAGTAGATAAGTCTTCTGCAGAAGCTAGACAATTGGTACGTCGCGTAACCTTTAAATTACACTAAGCCTAAGCGCTTTAGTATAAGAATAAAAAACAGCTCCAAAATTGGAGCTGTTTTTTTATATTCGCTACTTTATTTTTATTTAAATTAAAAACTATGCCTTCTGCTTCACCCAAACATCTAGTGGTATTTGGTACCCGCCCCGAAGCCATTAAAATGGCCCCTGTAGTTAAAGCTTTACAAAAAGAAAAGCACTTTATCACCAAAGTATGTGTAACCGCACAACACCGTGAAATGCTCGATCAAGTATTGCAGTTTTTTGAGATTCAAGCCGATTACGATTTGGATATCATGAAACCCAATCAGAACCTTTCCGGTTTAACCGCCGATATCATCAGTCAAATGCAAGCTGTATTTGAAGATTTCAAACCCGATTATGTATACGTGCATGGTGACACCACTACCAGCATGGCCGCTGCACTTGCTGCTTTTTATGCGGGCATTGAGGTTTGTCATATCGAAGCTGGGCTGCGCACACATAACAAATGGTCGCCTTTTCCTGAGGAAATGAACCGACAATTGACCGGTCGTCTAACCGATTTTCACTTTGCCCCTACGCCAACTTCTAAGACAAATTTATTACAAGAAAATATTGCCGAAAATCAAATTTGCGTGACGGGTAATACGGTAATCGATGCATTATTGATGAGTACCGAGCAGGTGAAAAGCTATAGCGATGCGCACATTCAACAACTTGCCGCTTGGCTAGACCCAAACAAAAAATGTATTTTAATCACCGGCCATCGTCGAGAAAATCACGGTCAAGGCTTTGATAACATCTGTAAAGCCTTAAAATCTTTAGCAGAAGAATTTTCAGATAGCATTCAATTGGTATATCCGGTACACCTCAACCCTAAGGTAAAGGAACCCGTACACCGATTTTTAGGACAAACACCTAATATATTATTGATTGAGCCGCTAGACTACCCAGCATTTGTTTGGTTGATGAACCGGTCTCATTTAATTATTACCGATAGCGGTGGCGTTCAAGAAGAAGCGCCGAGTTTGGGTAAACCAGTATTGGTAATGCGTGATACCACCGAGCGCCCAGAAGCCGTAGAAGCCGGCACCGTTATTTTAGTGGGTACAGAAGAAGATAAAATTGTAAGTGAAGCACAAAAACTATTAACCGATCCCGAAAGCTATGCTAATATGAGCAAGCTACATAACCCTTATGGGGATGGTAAAGCCGCCAATCGCATTGTAGCTTTTATGCGTGAGCAAGCACCAAAAGCATAAAAAACTGAATTAACCCATTGTTTATCAAAAAGTAAACACCTATAATAAAAAGAATCCACCGCTTGGTGGATTTTTTTTGTGATTGCATAGACCACTTCAACCTATTAAAACTTTAAAGCTTGCGAAGTTTACGTAACAAATACTACTATTTTAAAAATTTCTTTCATTCTATTAATAATCTTTCACCCTCGCTGGTGCGCGATTGCATCGCGTTCTCCTAACTCCATTGCATTCAACTGCCCAAATCTTCAATTTATTATTCAGTTAAAATATTGAAACACAATAATATCGTCTAGCAATCACCTCGCTAGTGCGCAATTGCATCGCGTTCTCCTAACCTCATTGTAATCAACTGCCAATTCATTATTCAAGTATAAAACTAAAACTCACAAAATAAAGACTTTCTGAATTATGAAACTTGTAATTACAGCTCCTATTTTAAAAATAGTGTTTTTTACCAACCTGCTAATAGCTAGAAGACCACAGACTACAAAAACCACAGGCTGCAATCCTGCGGGAGCGGGGGTTTTCTTGTTGGGGTATTAAGTTAAAAATAATTTTAAGATGCTTTTCTGCTTTTGTTTTTTTTATCAATTTAAATTCCAAATTCGGTTCTATAAACACACGAGATCTAGTATCGGTTTCCATATCATTCCAGAATTTCACAAACCATTCTATCATGGTTTTAAGTTCCTTCACTTATAGAACAGGACCAACTATAACCCAATTTACATCACGGCTTTTTTCTTTCAAAGCCATCAAAAGCCAATTAGAATCATATTCACAATTGGTTATTTCAGGAAACTGGTAATTAATTATTCTAAGCTCAACACTCTGGTCATTAATTCTATTAAATATCATTTCATTACTTTTTTTGGTGGGGACTAATTTTAATCTTGTAAGCTTCTAGTTTAGGACTATTAATAGAAGAAGATCAGTTCAGTGTTTATTTTACTTTTTACAAAAATTAAACATTAAAATTATTAAATCTGGTAGCGGGGCGGTAAAAAACTGTTATAATTATTACTTGTACTATCAATTGAGAACACCTTAAATTTCGTGCTAGTTGAATTCCATTTTTCTTTAGACATTCAACAATTTTTAATTAATAGATTATCAGCAACTTAAAATTATAGCATCTGTTTTTAAGGTTAAATAATTAATCTTTGAAAGATTAAAACAGTAGAAAAAAAGAGAGTGAACATTTAGATAAGACATAGCATAAAAGAAAACCTCGTGGCTATAGAATAAAGGTTTTGAATATTTACATCTCAACTCAATATATCAGCAAGCTAAATTTTCCTAATGGTTTACCTATTTTTAAATTTAAACATGTACCTAATTTATTGGCATGGTTTATGATTTAGTCTAGCTAGGTTACGTTTTAATTTAAGCTTGCAAATTATGGAAAGAAAGAAAGTATTAGTCACTGGCGCCTCAGGCACTGTTGGCTATGAAGTTTTAAAACAACTTATAAAAAATGAAAATTACGAAGTTTTTGCTTTTGATTTAAAAACGGGGGAATCTTCAAAAAGACTAGCAACTTTATCGAATAAGGTAACCACTATTTATGGAAATATCAGCGTTCCTGAAGATCTTCAAAAATTACCTGAAAATCTAGATGCGGTTATACATTTAGCGGCCATTATTCCCCCTTTGGCAGATGAGCAACCCGAGCTTGCCACTAGCGTTAATGTAAAAGGAACACAACTTTTAATTAAGCAATTAGAGAAAACATCTCCTGATGTATTTTTAATCTATAGTTCTTCTATTTCAGTTTATGGAGATCGGTTAAAAACACCTTTCATAAAGGTAGAGGACCCTCTAACTCCCTCAATGGGTGATGAATATGCCATTACTAAAATTAAAGGCGAATCTTTAATAAAAGAAAGCGCTATAGATTATACTATCTTTAGATTGACTGCAATTATGGGTAATCATAAAATGTCTAAATTAATGTTTCATCAGTCGTTAGACACCTCATTAGAAATAGCCACGCCCAGAGATACGGCAAGAGCCTTTGTAAATGCCATAAAGAAACAAAAAGTTTTATCTAAAAAAACTTATAATCTTGGTGGTGGTAAAGATTGCAGGATATCTTATAGAGATTTTTTAAAGCGCTCTTTTCATCTTTATGGTTTAGGAGAAGTAGATTTTCCCAAAGGCGCATTTGCTACTAAAAATTTTCATTGCGGATTTTATGCCGACGGAGATGAACTAGAAAATTTAGTGCATTTTAGGCGAGACACCTTAGATGATTATTTTGAAATGGAAGAAAAGAAGCTTTCCAAATTTAAAAAATTAGGAGCTACTCTTTTTAAACGTCCAATAAAATTTTTCTTGCTGAAGCAATCAGAGCCCTATAAAGCGCTTAAAGAAAATAACAAATCAATGCAAGCTCAGTTTTTTGAGTAGTAGTTAACATCAATTAATATAAATTCACATTAAAAATAAATTATTATGAAATATCTTTTTCTGTTTTTAATTGTTTTAAGCCTAAACACCTATGCTCAAAATGAGCAACTTGTCTTAAGTATAGATAACATCACTAAAATTAAAGGTACAATTGAAGTAGGGGTATTTAATAAATCTGATGGATTTTTGGAAAAAAATACTGCTATTAAAAATTATTCTATTCCAGTAAATAATCATACTTTAATTTATACCATTAAAGATCTTCCCGAAGGAGATTATGCTATTTCTATGTACCAAGATATTAATGAAGATAAAAAATGTAACCTTAATTTTATTGGAGTTCCAAAAGAACCTTATGCTTTTTCAAATAATGTAAAACCTAAGTTTTCTGCCCCCAATTTTGAGGAATGTAAATTTAGGTTAGAAAAAAAAACGAAGCTTTCTATAAGTTTATTAGAGTAAGTAAATCCTTTTAATAAAGCCAAGCTATTTTTTTGCTGTGGACTTATAGTAAAACAAAAGGCTGCAATCCTGCGGGAGCGGTGTGACAAGGCGTGGTATAAAACTACTACGTACTTAGTGCGACCTTCCCGGAGTCCCGACACTTCGTGGATCTCGATACTTCGCATTTTTGTTCTATCGCCCAAAAATGAGAAACTCGAACTGACAAGACATGGTTTTAAACGCCTGTCACTTCGAGTGGGCCAGCCCAGCCAACAGGCATTTTTAATGCCGTAGTTGGACTTGCTGGGTTGTATCGAGAAGTGGTTTAATGGAATCTATAAAAGTATGCGCTACTTTTCGACTGCACCTCGATACTTCGCATTTTTGTTCTATCGCCCAAAAATGCGAAACTCGAACTGACAGGGCGTGTTTTTGAGTTATTTTATACACCAGCAGCCCAATTCAAATAGCGATTCAAAGCAGAGCTTTGCAATCTTTTTCTTCAGTATAACTTGTGATTTGCGTGAAGAATTGGTGAAGCCTTGGAGCCAATTTAGCAAAATACAAGTGGTTTTCAGCTTGCCTGAAAAATACCTCAGAAAAAGTGTACTTTCTTTTGTTTCGTTTTCTCCTGTATCCGACGAGCGCAGCGAGAGGAATACACCGTAAAGAAAATGAAAATTAGGACATAGCAAGATTGATGAATTGTAATAAAGTAGGGTATAAAAACGGAAATAAACTCGCTACTTTTCGTCCTGTTCTCGATACTTCTCATTTTTGTTCTATCGCCCAAAAATGAGAAACTCGAACTGACAAGGTAGGTTATTTTACGGAAGAGGCATAAATAGAAATACCATTTAATCCTGGCCTATCGAAAATAGCGCGTAAAATTGGCAGTACTTTTTTTATTCACGTTAATATAGAAATAACAATATCCAGCAGCCCAATTCGTAAAGCGTTTCAAAGCAGGGCTTTGCAATCTTTTTCTTCAGTATAACTTGTGTTTTGCGTGAAGAATTGGTGAAGCCTTGGAGCCAATTTAGCAAAATACAAGTGGTTTTCAGCTTGCCTGAAAAATACCTCAGAAAAAGTGTACTTTCTTTTGTTTCGTTTTCTTTATACAAGTAAAGAAAATGAAAATTAGGACATAGCAAGATTGATGAATTGTAATAAAGTAGGGTATAAAAACGGAAATAAATTCGCTACTTTTCAACTGCACCTCGATACTTCGCATTTTTGTTCTAGCGCCCAAAAATGCGAAACTCGAACTGACAAGGCAGATTGTTTTAACAAAGAGAAATAAACACTCTAACTTTTTAAACTCGGCCTTATGTTTTAGCCTAATACTAAAAAAGTAAAGTTTCTTCAAATCTACATCAAAAATTCTTACTTGTTCTGGTGCGATTTATAGTACAATTTCACTCCTTTATCCAACTTAGATAATGTTTTATAACGTCTTGTTTATCAATAAGTAGAAAATCTTATGAGCAAACTAGGAAGATTTTCGGGTAAACGCATAAAATTCTGTTTGAAACTCAATAAATTCTGCCTGAAACTCATAAAATACAAAGGGCATTTTTTGGCTAATCCCTCTAGTTTAGCACTAAGGAATTAAAAATAGAAATCGCATGACTCAGCCTAAGAAAAAAGTAGAGAGACCCAGTAGGAAGCAGTTTTAACCTTTGCTGCTCCCACAGCTTACCCGAGGTAAGCGCTCTCCCGAACGAAAAAGGAAAAATTAATTTTAAAGATTATAAAAAATGAGTAAAAATATACTTGCAAAATTAAATGTTAGAACACGTAAAAACCCTCAAGATCGTACGGCGGCGCCGTTATATTATGTACAGGCCGTAAGCACCGGCACCTGTGATCTTGACCGATTAGCTTACTTGATTTCCAATCAGTCAACCGTACGTGAACCCGATTGTTTGGCGGTATTGCATGCCTTTGTGCACAATATGCTCGATGAATTGGAGCAAGGCCGCATAGTAGAACTCGGTCGTTTGGGGAACTTTCAAGTTGGCGTTGGTTCCACTGGGAGTGCTTTAGCCGAAGACGTAAGTTTAAGCAATATCAAACGTATAGCTTTAAACTACCGCCCCAGCAAACATGTAAAAAAGCGCATTAAGAATATGGATTTTAGTCTAGCTGATTAATGCACGTACCGCAGTAAGCGGAAGTTGAATAAACCGCTTGGTCCAGCTTGGATCAAGCGGTTTTTTTGGTCAAAAAAGCCCTAAAACGCTAGCAAACACCCCAAAAAAGCAGGATAAAAAAACAAATTATACCGATGAAATACAGTTGTCCTGCTCCCTAAATGACTGTTTTTATCCCCAAAAACATCAAAAACTAACAGAACAAAGTAGGTTTTAAACGCCTGTCACTTCGAGTGGCGCAGCTTAGCCAACAGGCATTTTTAATGCCGTAGTTGGACTTGCTGGGTTGTATCGAGAAGTG
>NZ_VRLT01000016.1 GCF_008017835.1 Mesonia sp. HuA40
TCTTTGACCGTTACGGTAAGCTATTGAAGCAATTAAGCCCAAGTGGTCCAGGATGGGACGGTACCTTTAACGGTAAGCCAATGCCATCAAATGACTACTGGTTTAGTGTAGAATACAAGCAAATTTTACCAACCGGTGAAGAGCGTATAGATACCTTTAAAGGTCACTTTACCTTGAAGCGGTAAGCTATAATACGCTGCATTAAAATTTATAAGGCTATTCAAACCAATAGCGGGTCAATCTTAAAAATTGTGTGCCAATTGAAAAATTAATTTGATTTTCGAATAAGCCTTTCATGCGTCATCGATAAGGCATAATCCATAATGAGTTTTCATAGCCCTAAATTTTCTTAATGAACGGTGTAATCAAGGCTTTTTAGCATTGCCAGATGTCTTCCAAGATTTACTTTCAAGTCAAGATGAAGTCGGTTTACTCTAATTCATACGTATATCAAAAGCGTATTGAGTCCACACTGAGTCCACACTGAGTCCACAGTGAGTCCACTAATTAGTGGACTAAAGTAAACTCATAATAGCTTCAATATAGATTTAGAATAGAAACAATTTGGTTTAAACTTTGCTTTGATATAAGGTAAGAATACTAAAGAGCTGAGTCAGCTTTAAGCAAGTAGGATTTAAAGCGTAATAAAATTTGTATACTGTCTAAGGTTTAAAATACAGTACAATATGAACGAGGCATCTACTCGAAATTTAAAAGCTTTTAGGGCTCAATTCAGAGGAGGTAAAAATGTAGCATTCTTCTGGTATAGCTTAACTACAATTTTTGCCTAAACACAACAATTGTTTTTTATCCCCAATAGTCTTTTAATGACCTTAGCTTATAGCCAGGTAATAAATCGAATAAGGCTGATGTACTATCCTTGATTTTTGACTAATAATTCCAGTAGATTTTCATTTTAAAGTAGCTATAAAAAATAAAAAACTGCTATTCTACATTATTTATGCTGTTTTTTCTGCATAAACAATATAATAACGGGGCGTCAGCGTTCTTAATAAAGGTCTAATACCAATTTTATTAACGGGGTTGGTCCATTTTTCTCTAGCTTTAATTTGCCATCCTGCCTTCTCTAAAAGCCAATCGAATTGCCAATCTTCAAACTCATGATAATGCCTGTCCCAAGGGTCTGTTTTACTACGGTAGGCAGGAGCAAACCACAATTTTAAAGGTATGCTAGCCACCAATTTATCTGCTTTAATGGCTTTTAGTACATTAAAAGGAGCGATTAAGTGCTCAAAAATCTCAAACGCAGTGACAAGCTCTACATCGGCAGTTGCCGCAATCTGATAATCTACATCAAGATCTTCGCCTTGTGTATTTTTTACCTTGTAACCTGCATTTTTCATAATTTCGGAAAAGGGATTTTCAATACCTAAGTCTAAAACGCTTTTTGGTGCTGGGCAATGCTTTTCTAAAAAAGCCAAGGTATGCTTGTAGCGTTTGTTTGGGAAATTTTTTTCGTACACGTTGATTACAATTTATAGACCATAGCGTTGATATTCATTCCGGCACCTACACTGGCAAATAGAACAACATCACCTGTTTTAACTTCTTGATTTTCTAGTTGGTTGTTCTTTACCAAATCAAATAAAGTAGGTAATGTAGCCACCGAACTATTTCCTAGTTCGGCTATGCTCATAGGCATTATATGTGGTGGCATTTCTAAGTTATACAATTTATAGAAGCGCTCGCAAATCGCCTGATCCATTTTTTCGTTGGCTTGGTGCAGAAAAATCTTTTTAAGTTGATTTATTTGAATGCCACTTTTGTCTAGGCAGTTTTTCATAGCTTGAGGAACATAAGATAAAGCGAAATTGTAAATTTTTCTTCCGTTCATTTTTATGAAACGAATGTCTCTTTCTAATTTCTTATTATAAGAGGCTTCGAAGGTTAAATAATAGGCCTCTTCAAGCGTGTAACTTGCACTTTCATGGGCAATTATTCCATCGTTTTCGGTGTTATTTACCGCTTCGATTATAGTTGCTCCTGCCCCGTCGCTAAAAATCATACTATCTCTATCGTGGCTATCGACCACTCGCGATAAGGTTTCTGCGCCAATAATAAGGCACTTTTTGGCCATTCCTGCCTGAATAAAAGCCTGTGCATGAATAACTCCTTGCAACCAGCCTGGGCAACCAAATACAAGATCGTAGGCTACACAAGCTGAATTTTTTATTTTTAATTGGTGTTTAACTCGGCTAGCCAAACTCGGTACCGCATCACTTTGTTTTTGGTTGTGTTTAACATCCCCAAAGTTTTGGGCTACAATGATGTAATCTAAGCTCTCTGGATCAATAGCTGCATCTTCGATGGCTTTTTGGGCTGCAATAGCTGCTAAGTCAGAGGTATTCAAAGCGGGATCTATATACCGACGCTCCTCAATACCTGTGATTTTTTTAAATTTTCTTATGATCATTTCATTTCCCCCAGATATGGCAGCCCCATCTTCATTAAGAAATTCGTGTTGTAAAAAATTCTTGTTGCTTATTCTTTGATCTGGGATACAACTTCCTACTCCTGTTATTTTGATTGACATAGTTTTGCTTTTTTATAGCTAAATGTTATCCTCTCATTAAGTTAAACTCTAGCGTTATTATCCCTAAATTTTATAGTTCAATTTATTATACGACTAAATTAAGCATATTATTTTTTAGGCGATGAAGATTTGGGGTTATATTGGTAAGTATTGATAAAAAAACCGCAATAAAGCCTAAATGTAAAATAAAGCTTTATTGCGGTTGAATTAAAAAGGGAATTCTAATACCTGTTGGCTTTCTATGAAAGAACGACCAATTACAAGTTTATTCTTCAGAGGTCATATAGGTTTCAATCGGCTCGCAGGTACACATTAAATTTCTGTCTCCGTAAGCATCATCAACACGTCTTACCGAAGGCCAAAATTTATTTTCTTTGATGTAATCTAATGGATAGGCGGCCTTTTCTCTACTATAGGGTAATTCCCAAGAATCAGCTGTTAGCATACTAAGAGTATGCGGCGCATTTTTTAATACATTGTTTTCATCTTCTTTTTGGCAAGTTTCAATTTCTTCACGAATCGCAATCAATGCATCGCAAAAACGGTCTAGCTCGGCTTTGCTTTCACTTTCGGTAGGCTCTATCATCATAGTTCCGGCCACGGGGAAAGATACCGTAGGCGCGTGAAAACCATAATCTATTAAACGCTTGGCGATATCTACCACTTCAATCCCTTTGGTTTTAAAAGGTCGGCAGTCAATAATCATTTCGTGTGCTGCTCTTCCTCTTTCGCCGGAATATAAGGTTTTAAAATGATCTCCTAATCTGCTTTTAATATAATTTGCGTTTAAAATAGCGTGTTTGGTGCTCGATTTTAAACCCTGGCTACCCAACATATTTATATAGGCATAACTAATTAGACAAACCAATGAAGAGCCCCAAGGTGCAGCCGAAATTGCCGAAATGGCTTTTTCTCCTCCTGTCTTTATAACCGGGTTACCTGGTAAAAAGGGAACAAGTTGCTTTGCAACGCAGATAGGACCAACTCCTGGACCACCACCACCATGGGGTATGGCAAAGGTTTTATGTAAATTCAGGTGACACACATCTGCGCCAATTTTTCCGGGGTGAGTTAGGCCTACTTGCGCGTTCATATTGGCACCATCCATATAAACTTGGCCTCCATTATCATGAATAATTTGTGTGATTTCGCGAATAGCCGATTCAAAAACTCCGTGTGTAGAGGGGTAGGTTACCATTAAAGCAGCCAAATTATCTTTGTATTTAATTGCTTTTTCACGTAAATCGTCTACATCTATATTACCTTGGTCTGTTGCTTTGGTTACCACTACTTTCATTCCGGCCATAACCGCACTTGCAGGATTGGTTCCGTGTGCAGAAGAAGGTATCAAACAAATATTTCTATGATGGTCTCCTCTTGATTCGTGATAAGCTTTAATTACCATTAAACCGGCATACTCACCTTGAGCTCCCGAGTTGGGTTGTAAAGAGGTCGCTGCAAAACCTGTAATTTCGGTTAATTGGTCTTCTAAACGCTTAAGCATTTCTTGATAACCTTGGGCTTGGCTTACAGGAACAAAAGGATGAATACCACCCCATTGCGGATCGCTTAAAGGCAGCATTTCTGATGCAGCATTGAGTTTCATGGTGCAGGATCCTAAAGAAATCATAGAATGATTAAGGCTCAAATCTTTGCGCTCTAATTTTTTGATGTAGCGCATCATTTCGGTTTCAGAGTGGTAGCTGTTAAACACCTCCTGCTGCATAAAATCTGTATCGCGCTCTACTTCGGTGTCTTGTAATAAATCGATTTGCTTTAACTCGATAGGATTTACCGATTTTTTAGCAACTTGTGCAAAAACGGCCAAAATATTATTGAGATCGGTAATCGAAGTCGTTTCATTTAAACTGATGCTTACCACATCTTCTGCCGGATAGTAAAAATTGATTTCGCTAGCTTCGGCAATTTCTTGCACTTGCTTGGCATTTGCTTTAACTCTTAAGGTGTCAAAATAGGTTTTATTGAGCTGTTGATAACCTAAATCGCTTAAAGCTTGTGCTAAAGTGGTAGCTTTATAATGAACTTGGTTGGCGATGTATTTTAATCCATCTGGTCCGTGGTAAACGGCATACATACCTGCCATAACCGCCAATAAAACCTGAGCGGTACATATGTTTGATGTGGCGCGATCTCTTTTAATATGTTGCTCACGGGTTTGTAAAGCCATTCGTAAAGCAACCTCTCCATTTTTATCTTTACTTACGCCAATAATGCGACCAGGAATATTACGTTTATACTCCTCTTTGGTTGCAAAATAAGCGGCGTGAGGGCCTCCGTATCCTAAGGGAATACCAAAGCGTTGCGTGGTACCCACTACGGCATCTACGCCATAATCTCCCGGAGCCTTCAATTTAACCAAGCTAAGTATATCGGCAGCGACAGCAGTTTTTATTTCTAGAGCCTTGCATTTCTCGATAAACTCTTGGTAGTCAAAAATCTCACCACTCTTACCGGGGTATTGCAAAAGCGCTCCAAAATAGGCGCTGTCAAAATCGAATTCGCGGTGATCGCCCACCACCAATTCAATACCTAAAGGCTTTGAGCGGGTTTCAAGTAGCGATAAAGTTTGTGGTAGCACCTCTTCAGCAACAAAAAACTTATTGGCTTTTGCCTTTTTCTTCGCCTTGGCGCGAACGGCAAAAAGCAATGCCATAGCCTCGGCAGCTGCAGTAGCTTCATCAAGCAGCGAAGCGTTGGCCAGTTCCATTCCTGTAAGCTCAGTAATCATGGTTTGAAAATTGATCAAAGCTTCTAATCGGCCTTGAGCAATTTCGGCTTGATATGGCGTGTAAGCGGTATACCAACCTGGATTTTCTAAAATATTACGTTGAATAACGGCAGGCAAATTAGTGTTGTGATAACCTAAACCGATATAGGTTTTAAAAACTTGATTTTTGTTTGCTAGTTTGGTAATATGTTCTGCATATTCCTGTTCGCTCATTCCTTCACCAACTTCAATTTCTTTTTCTAATTTGATGTCATCTGGTAAAGTTTCATAAATTAATTGATCAAGACTATCTACACCGATGGTTTTAAGCATCTCATCAATATTACTAGGTCTAGGACCAATGTGTCTTAAAGCAAAAGAGTTTGTATTCATGCCTTTAAAATATAAGTTGTGTTTGTGGTTTGCAAAATTACGTTTTTTCGTTAGATTTAAATAGTTTATCGGGGTAATTATGCTTAAAAATTATGCTTATTTTTTTGTGTTTAAACCGATTTAAAAATAGTTACTTTTGCACCTATGCAGTTTCTTAAAAATGCTTTGGCGCTATACATTCGTGCGAGCCTTCACGTTGGCTTAGCCGTTAGCGCTTTAAGTCATTTATTTTCTCAACATTTTCAACAGACCGCTGCACCTAGTTTTTATTTGTTTGTATTTTTTGCGACTGTGGTAAGCTATAATTTTGCTAAATTCTCAGCGTTCCAGCACTTAAGAAGCCTTGGCTTTCATCTCACCAAAAAAAGTGTATTGTTGGTACAATTTGTAGCGGTAATTGGTTTGGTAATCACTTGTCTGCAGTTAGCAATTTCTCAAATTTTGTTTGCGGGTATACTGGGGCTTTTTACATTATTGTACGCTATTCCACTGGGCACTAACAAACAGAATTGGCGCAATAGCGCATACTTAAAGATTTTTATAATTGCTGGGGTCTGGGCCTGTACAGTGGTGGTACTGCCACTTATTCCAATTATAAATATGGAGCTAAGGCGCTTGATGGCGTACACCGCACTCGTTTTTGTTTTTACGCTAGCGAGTACCTTGGTTTTTGAAATAAGAGATTTAAATAAAGATGATGTGCATTTAAAAACCATACCCCAACTCTACGGTGTAATGAATACCAAGATTTTGGGTGTCTTTTTGTATCTTTTTGTAATACTAGGTATTGGTTTTTTAAATGAATTTAATACTGCTTTTTGGTATGCTTCAATTTTAACTAGTGTAATGGGTATTTTATTTTTAGCTTTCGCTGATATAAAACAACCAAAACATTACGCCGATTTTTGGGTGGAGTCTTTGCCTATTTTTTGGTGGTTGCTGTACCAGTTGGGGCAATGGTATTATTAGCTTGTAATTTACTTTTTAAGTAATCGAGATCTTTTGCATTTAGTTTTTGATGCGGTAACTGCTGCATTAAACGCGTAAGTTTAGCACTACGTTTAGCATACTTTTTACAAGCTTTACAAAGTAGCAAATGCCCGTAAACCCGTAGTCTTTTTCTCCAACTTATGGGCTGGTATTGCATTTTATCGTAATAAATTGCCATCCGTTCACAAATACTGGTCTGTTTGTCTTTATGATGTTTCATTACAGCCATTGTTTTTCGAGGCATTCAGCCATTTTTTGGCGCGCCCGATGAATCATTACCCAAAGATTAGACGAAGAAAGCCCCATTTCATTACAAATTTCATCGGTAGATTTGTGCTCAATACTTTTCATAATAAATACTTGAGCATGTTTATCGGGTAGTTTATTCAGACAATTGAATATGGCCTCACGTAATTCTAGATTAACCATATGTTCTTCTGCATTAAGACCAGGTTCTCTGGCGAGGCGATCTTCTATATAATTGTGATTTTCTCCTATAGAAAAATCTTTAAAATCGACTCGTGCTTTTTGCTTTTTTGTGCTTGCTTTTCGGTAATAATCTATAATTTTACGCTTTAATATGGCCGTTAACCAGGTGCGTTCGCTAGCTTGGCCTTTAAATCTTTTTTTAGCTTTAAGACCGGCCAAGAAGGTTTCCGAAACTAGGTCTTTGGTAATTTCTTTATTGTTTAGGCGAACAAAGGCATAGTTAAAAAGAAAATCGGCATAGCGCTCTACCCACTTATTTGGGTTAAGTTTGTTTTCTTTGAGGCTCATATTTTAAATGAATTTGCTAAGTTTAAAATTACGAATAAAAGTCGAGCTGTATTTTTAATACTAGATAATATTAACATTATGAAGCATTTGCTTGTTATAGGATATTTATGGCCCGAGCCCAAATCGAGTGCTGCGGGAAGTAGAATGATGCAATTGTTGGAATTGTTCTTAGATAAAAATTGGAAAATCACCTATGCTAGCGCTGCTAAAAATAGCCAGTATGCGGTTACTCTAGAGAATTTGGGGGTAGAAAAAGTAAGCATACAGCCTAACGATGAATCGGTAAATACTTGGTTAGCACAACTTGATCCAGATGCGGTACTTTTTGACCGATTTATGATGGAAGAGCAATACGGCTGGCGCGTTGCAGAAAATTGTCCCAATGCTTTACGGATTTTAGATACAGAAGATTTACACTTCTTTAGAAAAGTACGATCTTTAGCCTTGAAAGCAAATAGAGATTTAAGCAAAGCAGATCTGTTTTCTGATGAGGCCAAAAGAGAAATAGCCAGTATCTTGCGATGCGATTTGAGTTTGATTATCTCTGAAGCCGAAATGGACTTATTGCTTAAAACCTTTAAGATAGATGAGAATTTGTTGTTTTATCTGCCTTTTCTGCTCGACGAAATTCCACCGGAACAACAAGATAATCTACCGGAATTTAGTCAGCGAAAAGACTTTTTATTTATAGGCAACTTTTTACATGAACCCAATTGGGATGCTGTCCGTTTTTTAAAAGAATCGGTTTGGCCAAAAATCAGAAAAGGCTTACCCGGCGTTAAACTGCATATTTATGGCGCTTATGCTAAGAAAAAAGTGAAACAATTGCACAACGAGCCTGAAGGTTTCTTGGTACACGGTAGAGCAGATGACGCACTAGAAGTAATTCAATCGGCTCGACTATTGTTGGCCCCACTGCGTTTTGGTGCAGGTTTAAAAGGTAAATTTGTAGAAGCTATGACCGTAGGAACACCAAGTATTACCACCATGATAGGGGCAGAGGGTATAGGCGGATCGCTACCGTGGAGTGGCGAGATAGCCAATACAGCCGATGAATTGGCTCAAGCCGCTATACAATTGTATACCCGAGAAAAACGCTGGCTTACTGCTCGAAAAAATGGATTTGCCATAATAAAGAATCGTTTTCAAAAAAATGAGTTTGAGCCTATTTTCATGCGGCAGGTAGAACATTTGCTCAAGCGGTTACCGGCTCATCGGGAAAAAAACTTTATGGGGAGTTTATTGCAACATCATACCTTACAAAGTACCAAGTATATGGCGCGGTGGATTGAAGAGAAAAATAAAAAATAAATATGGCCGGTATCTATTTACACATCCCGTTTTGCAAGCAAGCTTGTCATTATTGTGACTTTCATTTCTCTACCGTTTTAAAGCGTCAACCTCAAATGGTGGAAGCCTTAAAAAAGGAATTAATTCTGCGTAAAGCAGAACTGAATCAAAAAGTGAAAACGATTTACTTTGGAGGAGGAACGCCTAGCCTATTAAGCATCACTCATTTAAACGAACTACTAACTTGTATTAAAAATCATTATGCGGTAGATGAAAAAGCCGAAATCACCTTAGAGGCAAATCCAGATGATTTAAGTAGGGAAAAGTTAGAGGCACTATCTAAAACAGGTATAAACCGACTGAGTATAGGAGTGCAATCTTTTTTTGAATCGGATTTACAATTGATGAATCGCGCGCATAATGCGCAAGAAGCTCAACAAGCAATTGTTTGGGCAAAAGATTATTTTGAGAACCTTTCACTCGATTTAATCTATGGTATTCCAAAAATGAGTCTGCAGCGTTGGGAAGAAAATATAGACCGAGCCTTATTGCTTGATATCCCGCATATTTCGAGTTACGCGCTTACCGTTGAACCCAAGACTGCATTAGAGAATTTTATTAAAACAGGAAAAATACCGCCTGTAGATGAGGCTTTGGCTAAAGCTCATTTTGAATTGCTGCAAAGTAAACTAAAAGCACAAGGTTTTATAAATTATGAGTTTTCTAATTTTGGTAAACCTGGCTTTTTCTCTCAAAATAATTTGGGCTATTGGTTGGGTAAACCTTATTTAGGTATTGGTCCCGGCGCACATAGCTATGGCAACGGGCAGCGTTCTTGGAATCTTGCGCACAACATAAAATATATACGCGCCTTACTTCAAGATACAAGGCCGTTTGAATATGAAGAGCTTACAAGTAAAGATGCTTATAATGAGTTTGTTATGACGCGTTTACGAACTATGTGGGGCATTCCTTTAAAAGAGGTGCAGCAGCGTTTTGGTAGTCTATTTTCTCAATATTTGCTAGCACAAGCCAGTGAACATTTGGCGGCAAGCCGTTTGATTCTCCGTGACGAACACTTGATCATTGGCTCAACCGCTAAATTTTTAACCGATGGCATTGCTGCCGATTTGTTTTGGGTAGATTAGGCTTTATTACGCATTAAAATATCCGCTACAGCGGCATTAATTTTCTCAAGAAAACGTTCATCTGCTTGGTTAAAAGCATTGGCAGTATTAGAGTCTATGTCTATTTGTCCTATGTTTTCGCCGTTTACAAATAGCGGAATCACCACTTCGCTCTTCACGTTGATATTGCAAGAGATATAATTATCTTGCGCCTGCACATCGGGTACTACAAAATTTTGGTTAGATTCGGCCACTTGTCCGCAAATACCCTTTCCAAAAGGTATGATGGTGTGCTCGGTTGGTTCACCGGCATAGGCGCTTAACTTAAGCTCGGGCTTTTCTCCATTTTTAAAGTAAAATCCTACCCAGTCATAGTGGGCTACCTTTTCTTGTAATAACTGGCAAACCAACTCCATACGTTGGTCTATTGTTAATTCTTCTTTATTTAAAATAGAAAGCGCTTCTTGTTCTAAAAGTTTGAAATCCATAACTTTTTTTTGGTAAAAGTTTATTTTTCTGATCAAGGTTATAAGTTAAAAAATCTTAAATTTGAATAGAATTTTTGCTATGATCAAAATACTTAAAAAGAACAAGGCCGTATTAAAATTTCTTGGTCTTTTTGGCGGTAGCTACCTGGTTTTAAGCTATTGCTACAATCAATACTTGAATTTAGATTTTTCAGAGAAATATTATCCCGATTGGGTGACGCATTGGGTTACCAAACAAAGTCTAAGTCTTACTCAGTTTTTAGGTTATGATGCACATGCCGTGCCGCATCCCTACGAAGCCAGTATGAAGTATTTTGTAGAAGGCGAATATTTAGCGCGTATCGTTGAGGGATGCAATGCTGTGGCGGTAATCATTCTTTTTATCGCCTTTGTAATTGCCTTTCATGCGCAGTGGCTAAAGACAATAGCTTTTATTCTCTTTGGGTTGGTTTTTATTTACCTGCTCAACGTTTTGCGGATTTCATTGTTGTGTATTGGTATGTATGAATACCCTGATTACCAGCGCGTTTTACACGATATTGTTTTTCCTGGTTTTATATACGGGGTGGTATTTGTACTTTGGTTATTATGGATGCGCATAGGGGTCGAAAAAAAGAAGTAAGATGCACATTATTAAATATTTAGGGGTTGCTCTTTTGATGCTTGCTTTGGTTGCTGTACGTTTTTTTGAAGATGAATTATTTGCCGACCCATTAATCGATTTCTTTAAAGGGAATTTTTTGCAAAAACCAAGGGCTAATTATGATCTAGGGGAGGTACTATATCCTACACTAATGCGGTATTTACTCAATAGTTTATTAAGTATAGGGGTGTTGGTTTTACTTTTTAAACGCCGAGCGGTAAGGTTGTTTGCTATAGTATTTTATGTTTTTGCGCTATTTCCGTTAATCGGACTGTTTATTTATTATTATAAAAATTTAGGTCCCGATACCTATATGAGCTTTTTTTATATTCGGCGATTTTTAATTCAACCTTTGTTTTTACTTTTATTAGTGCCCGCCTTCTATTACCAACAAAAGCACACCAAGATAGAATAATCTATAGCTTTACGGATTTTATATATAAAAAACCGACGCCTAGGCATCGGTTTTTTTTGTAATTAATAAGATGAGATTGTATTAATCATTTGGATTTAAAATGGCATCTATTCGTTCTACTAGATCTTGTAAGTGATATCTACTCATACGATCTGAGGTACGTGAGATGGCGCGTTGCGCTTGTCGATTTAAATTATTTAATTCGGCGCGTACCACTGGTCTAATATCACTTTGAGCCACATTAATACCACTCTGATTAATCCAGCTTCTTAATCTTGAAGGTATCTTGTTCTGTTTTTCGGTCATCAAGTATTGCATACGGTCAACGTAAGCGCGCTGTAGGTTTCGACGATATACATCAATGGTTTTACCCTGTGCCAATTCGCTAAAAATCCCCGTTCTCAACTCGGTCATCATATCCAAAAGACCATAAGCATTTTCGTTTATGTTCTCATTTTCGATTAACCTAGCCATTCTTCCAAAATCAAGTAGATTATTTAGGGTACGTACTTGGTAAGCTCTTATTCTTTCTACACTACCGTCATATTCTATTTTGTTGAATATTTCTTTATCAAGCATCCAATCTGGAGTGGTAAATAAATGCTGCTGTAAGAAGGCCATTGCTCGTTTTTGTTTTTCTTTATCGACGTGCGTATAAACAGCACCTTCTTGGTCGTAAGTTTTATAGTGCTCGTAAATACCACCAATGTTTGCAGTAACATGCCCCATATATCGATTAAATTGCCCTAACACTTGCTTATAAAGTTCGCCTAAATCTTCATAGTTTTTACCGTCTTCTGCAGTCCATTCAATCAAATTAGGAACAATACGCTTAAGGTTTTTAATTCCGTATTCAGAGGCGAGCATACTGTCATGTCCTAGATCTTCGGTTTGCGAACTCGGATCGATAACACTACCTCCTTGTTGTTTTCCAAAACGGTACATAGGGTCTCCCGCATGTTTTAAAATCCAGCTATCTAAAATAGGCTTTTCTTCTTCGGCTGTTTTATCTAAGATGGGTCTATACCCCCAATTGATGCTGTACTTGTCATAAACACCAATATTAGGCATTAAAGCTACATCGCCATCGCCAGGTTGAGCGATATAATTAAAACGAGCATAATCCATAATCGAAGGGGCGGTACCGTATTTTTTTGTAAACTCAGGATCACGCAAGTCTTCTACGTTATAGGCTACACTACTTCCCATATTGTGAGGTAAGCCTAAGGTGTGTCCTACCTCGTGTGATGAAACAAAGCGTATGAGTCTTCCCATTACCTCGTCTTTAAATTCAACACCTCTTGCATCTTCGTTGATGGCAGCCGTTTGCACGAAGAACCAGTTTCTTAATAAAGTCATTACATTATGGTACCAGTTGATATCTGATTCTAAAATCTCTCCAGATCTAGGATCAGATACGTGCGGACCGTTGGCATTAGGAATAGGAGAAGCCAAATACCTAATTACAGAATAGCGAACATCTTCTGGGCTCCAATCTGGATCTTCTTCTTTGCTTGGCGCTTCTTTAGCGATTATGGCATTTTTAAATCCAGCCGCTTCAAAGGCAACTTGCCAATCTTCAACACCTTGTTTAATGTAAGGAATCCATTTCTTTGGTGTAGCTCGATCTATATAATAAACAATCTGCTTTTTAGGTTCAACCAACTCACCGGCAAGAAATTTCTCTCTGTCTTCTTCTTTAACCTCTAAACGCCAACGATCTAAATATTTTACGCTTTTACTTTTTTGCGCCTCTAGACCATAATCGGTTTGGCTTCTTGCAAACCAACCTACTCGCTCATCAAAGTATCTTCTTTTCATGGGTTCTTTAGGTAATAGAACCATAGAGTTACTCATTTTTACAGAGATAGAACCTGTTGAAGAATTGGAAGGAGGGTTACCCGCTTTGTAAGTTTTTACATGGCGTATCTCAATATTTTGCGGATAAGATCTAATGGTGTCTATATACGACCTGTTTTTATCTAGACCTCCTATTTTATACGATTTTCTCCTAGCTTGAGGAAAACCTAAGGCTGCTACATCTTTCTCGAATAAATCTGTTGCATCAATAACCGTAGAATTACTTAAAGAATCTTTTTTAAAGGCCTTAATAGGGAAGGCATACAGAATGGGTTCAAAATTTGAGTTGACAACCGCTTCGTGAACCGGTAAGCTATCGGCTGCGACCACATTATGCGATACTACTCTAAGTAAAACACGGTCGCCCTTTTTTTGCCAGCGCAATACTTTGGTGTTTTGTTTACCACCACCAAAGCCAATTCCGCTAGCGGTTTTCGCTATTCTGGTAACCATTAACATCTCGCGATTCAATAAAGAATCGGGTATTTCAAACATATATTTTTTATCAAGGTAATGTACCTTGAACAGCCCTTCGTCTGTTTTAGCTTTTTTGGTAATTACTTGTTCATAAGGTTTTATATCCCCTTTGGTTACTGCATTTTTCTTGGTGGGTTCGGTTGGCTTTTTTTGAAAAACCCCACAGCTTCCCAAAGATATACACAATCCGACCAAGGCCAGTTTGGTTAATGATCTACTCATTTTTATTAATTTAAAATGTTTCTATTAAAAAGACTGCGAAATATAACAAAGGTTTAATTGCGAACAGGATAAATTGGTAACTTTCTTTAATTTGTTTGAAAAAAAAGTAGTACCTTTCCTAATAAAAATTAAAAGTATGTCTTCTATATTAGATTTATTAAAGACCACAGCAGGACAAGAATTGATTGCTGGGGCGAGTGAAGAAACAGGAGTTTCTAAAGAAAAAACAGGTAGTGTTTTGTCTATGGCTTTGCCTGCCATTCTAGGTGCTATGAAAGGAAATTCTAGCGGTTCACAAGAGGGTTTAGAAAAAGCCTTGAATTCTAGCGAGCATAACGGATCTATATTAAATAATTTAGGCGGTTTGTTGAGCGGAGATAAAAGCGAATTGTTGAATAAAGGAGGGAGTATTTTAGGTCATGTGCTAGGCGGTAGTCAACAAAATGCGCTTACCCAAAATATCTCTAAAATGACTGGAGTAGACTCCAGTTCTATTGCTAAAATAATAAAGATGGCCATGCCAGTAGTAATGGGCTTCTTAGGAAAACAAAAACAAGAGGGAGGTGCTAATCTTTCTTCGCTTTTAGGTTCGGCTATGGGTACTAGTGGAAAGCAAGACGGCTCTATGCTAAACGCATTGCTTGATGCCGATGGCGATGGTAGCGTTATGGATGATGTTGTGGGAAAATTATTTGGTGGAGATAAAAAAGGAGGAGGTCTAGGCGGACTGTTCTAACCGAATCAAAATTTACTTAAAAAAAAGGAATCTCGCTTGCATGTGAGATTCCTTTTTTTAAGCAAAAATTAAAATTATGAAACGCCTTATTATTACATTTTTCACGTTATTTTCTATGAAATTAACGGCTCAAAACTCATACAAAGAGTTAAAAGAAATGTATCATGAAAAAGATACATTGTATGTGTATTATGACGAAGGGAATAATCAACAAACACGCTTAATCGGTTTAAAAAATAGATCTTATGCAGGAGATTATGACTATTGGAAGACTATGTATTTTAAAAATAATGTATTTTATGAAAAAGATTTTATAACATTTATTAAAAGTAGGTATTTAAATGCTTCTTTAAAAATCCCCGATTTAAAACTCATCGACACCGCTTGGATCAAGAACCACCAAGACAAAATGATATATCCAGAACTTTTTGAGCGGTTTGATGTTATAGAGCTCTATAATATTTTAGTCTATAAAACCATATATTTAATAGAAGAAGAGAATTTTTTTGGTGCTAAAGTATATGCAAGAGAGGTAAAAGTCTATTCTAATTATAGTCTGCCAGAATAATGAAAAAGTCAAGCTAAGAATTTTAAAAATTAAAGTAATAAAGTAAAAATCTGTTTAGATACTACATAGTAGGGAGGTATATAGGTTAAAACCACTTTAATATTAAATAACTTATTATTGCTTCATCTGGTACAAAAAGAAAAGGAATCATTCGGTTTTGAATGATTCCTTTTGCTATTCATTTTAAATTTTTAAAAGAATTAAAAATTTCTAGTTTTATTTAAATAAATTTAGAGAATCAATTTCTGTATAACCATTTCCCAGAAAGCCTCCTTTTATAAATTGAAAATGCTTTTTACCGTAAACCAAAGCAATTTTTTTTAGTTTAGATCCGTAGACGCGCTTTTCAATGGTATCGTTTCTAGTGTAAACCATAATATCGTCAGCTCGAACTCTAGGAACGGTTTCGCATTCGTATTTTTCTAAATAATCAGTTTCCCAATCACATTGGGTTAATTTTATAGGGCCGTATTTTTCTTCGTAAATTTCAATCATTTTATCTCCAGGTATATCTACTCGAATGTCTGCTGGCTGAATCCCGAGGTTTTCTCTATTTTGTGATGTGTATTTACTGTTTCTAATTATTTTAGGGATTGATTTGTTTTCTTTATCCTTAAAACTATCGCTAAAATGCATACCTACTATTTTTCGCATCTTTCTTTTTAAAGTGTCCATTTCCTGAGGTGAAAAAGCTGTAGAATCTCTTAACGCTACACTTTCAAAAAAAACAGTATATCCTTGTTTACGGAGTTTTTCTAATTTGGTTTTTACATCCGCATAAAACTCAGGATGGTTAATATGAACCATCGGGAAAAGTACTAGCGTTTTATCTTTTTCTTGGTTATAAAAAACTTTTGTTTTTACTTTTTTTGAAGTTATTAATTTAAGGTAAATTGTAGAACAAGAACTTAAAACACAAAGAAATAAAATTAATACGATAAAAGATTTCATAAAATATATTTATTATTTAGGCCATCTAAAATTAAATTAATTAGATGGCCTAAATTTTTTAAAAAGGGAAAATAGCCTCAATAACTCGGACAGTAGTATCTACCCAACAAGCTGCTTTGCAGCCTCCTCTTCCTTCGTTTTTCTCATATTTATCTTTGCATGCCTCAATGCAACCCGCATGTTCTGTTAGACCATCATTCGGATCATCATCATCGTCACCATCACCATTTGCAACATTGATTAATTCAGCTTCAAGTTCAGCTTTTGTGATACCTTTTAATTCAAGTATATTGTCTGAAATATCAAAGAAGTGCAAATCATCATCTTCTTCTGATATTCCTATAGTAAAAAGAATATTAATTTCCTGATCTGTAGCTTCATCGTAATATGGTCTTTCAATCTCATAAATACTAATTTCTGATTCAGATTGATTTTCATAATCATTATTATCTATATTTACTTCAGGCTTTTCGATTTCCATGGCGGTATTGTCCTCTACCGCTGGGTCGCTTGAACAGGAAGAGAAGATTAATAACAATAATGAAATTTGTAAATAATTTTTAAAATTTTTCATGTGTTTTAAATTTAATGTTAATAAAAAAAATCTGATCAGAAGCTCAAATATAAAACACTAAACATATATATATATATATATGTAAAGTTAAATAAATGCTAACAAGAAAGTTCTTGAATAAAAAAGAATTACCCAACTTAGAATAATTCCTTTTTTATTATCGTATTGAGAAAATTATCACTACTAACTACTCATAGCTAAAATACTATTCATCCAACTCTACAAATAAACCCTCGTCGGTTTTATTTACCGTGGCGAGATTATGTTTACGTAGTCCTTTTAGGGCTTTGTCCCACTTTTTATTGCTCAATCCAGATTTTCCTTTTATGGTTTCCAATTCTTGTGGAGATTCTTTCTTTAAAAGATCTAAGACTGTTTTTTCTTCCTCGGTTAATTCAATTTTTTTACGTTCTGGTTTCATTTGCGGGAAAAACAACACTTCTTGAATTGATGGATTATTGGTTAAAAACATAATTAATCGGTCCATCCCAATACCTAGGCCAGAAGTAGGGGGCATACCATATTCTAATGCACGTAAGAAATCTTCATCTATAAAGCCTGTAGCCTCATCGTCTCCTTTCTCAGACAAACGCAATTGTTCTTCAAATCGCTCTCGTTGATCAATTGGGTCATTCAACTCAGAATAGGCATTGGCAATCTCTTTACCGCAAACCATTAATTCAAATCGCTCGGTAAGTTCAGGATTATCCCGGTGTTCTTTGGTAAGCGGACTCATATCTTTAGGGTAATCGGTTATGAAGGTAGGTTGAATGTAATTGCCTTCGCATTTTTCACCAAAAATTTCGTCAATAAGCTTTCCTTTACCCATGGTTTCATCTACCTCAATCCCCATATCTAAAGCCGCTTGGCGGAGTTCTTCTTCAGATTTTCCTGTAATATCATAGCCGGTAAATTCTTTAATGGCATCGGTCATAGTAACCCGCTTATACGGAGCTTTAAAATCTACTTCGTGTTGTCCAAAAGTAGCTTTGGTCGTACCGTTAACAGCGAGGGCACAATGCTCTATTAATTTCTCGGTAAAATCCATCATCCAATTGTAGTCTTTGTAAGCCACATAAATTTCCATTGCTGTAAATTCTGGATTATGGGTTCTATCCATCCCTTCATTTCTAAAATTTTTAGAAAATTCATAAACCCCATCAAAGCCACCAATGATAAGTCGTTTTAGATACAATTCATTCGCAATTCTTAAATATAAAGGAATGTCTAAAGCGTTGTGATGCGTTACAAAAGGTCTAGCGGCTGCACCTCCCGGTATAGACTGTAATATTGGCGTTTCAACTTCAAAATATCCTCGCTCATTAAAAAACTCACGCATGGCATTAAACAACTTGGTGCGTTTGATAAAGATATTTTTAACTTTAGGGTTTACCGCTAAATCGGCATAACGCTGGCGATAGCGTAATTCTGGATCATTAAATTTATCATACTCATTGCCCTCTTTGTCTACCTTGGGCAGAGGTAAAGGTTTAAGCGCCTTGCTTAATAGGGTAAAGTTTTTTACCAATACGGTTTTTTCGCCCACTTGTGTGTTAAAAAGCTCACCTTCGATTCCTATAAAATCTCCTATATCTAATAGTTTTTTATAAACCTCATTATATAATGTTTTATCCTCACCGCTACAAATTTCATCTCTATTAAAATATACTTGTATGCGGCCTTCGCTATCTTGTAGTTCTGCAAAAGAAGCTTTACCTTGTATACGTCTAGACATTAATCTCCCTGCAATAATCACCTTTTTTCCTTCCTCAAACTCCTGTTTAATCTTTGCGGAAGTATGATCTACCGGATATAAATCTGCTGGATATGGGTTAATACCTAGTTTTCTTAGAGAAGCTAATTTTTCTCTACGCACAAGTTCTTGTTCAGATAACTGCATAATGTATGTTTAATTTGAAGCTGCAAAGATAATTACAAACTTGGTAGCAATCCAAAAAAGAAAACGGAGGTTTAAAGAAAAGTAGGAGTTTTTTAAATAAGATTGTTTTATTGATACTAACATAAAATATATTATGATGAAAAAACAATTACTTTTTATTTTTTTCTTAATCAATTTTGTAGGGATTGCACAAACCGCTAGCCCTACGAGTATAGAGATGTGTGATGATGATAACGATGGAATTACATTATTTAACTTAACTGTTGTTGATGCCAATGTATTAAACGGACAATCGTTTACAGATTACTCTGTTTCTTATTTTGAAACATTGGCAGATGCGCAAAGTAACTCCAATCCATTAAACCCAAGTTATACCAATGTGGTAGCTTATTTTCAAACCATTTATTCTCGTGTTGAAGAGATGGCTACAGGTAATTTCGCCACGTCGACGGTAGATTTAATTATTTATGATACTCCTGTTGCTAACCCAGCTCCCGATTTAATTTTTTGTGATATGGGAGGAGGGAGTGCAAGTTTTGATCTTACCCTTAACTCATCTGTTGTATTAGGCACTCAGAACCCTAGCATGCATAGTGTTTCTTTTTATATCAGTCAAGCTGATGCAGATGCAGGAACTAATGAAATTGCAAATCCACAAGTTTTTACAAATACAAATAATCCGCAAACAATTTATGTGACTGTGAAGAATAATGTTGGAGGATGTTTTGCTACAACAAGTTTTAACTTGATTGTATTGGATTGTGCCACTAATATTGATAATGATTTAGTAGCAACCGCCGATGAAGATGTAAATGGTAACGGAAACTTAAATGATGATGATACCGATGGCGACGGATTAAGAAACTATGAAGATGACGACGATGATGGTGATGGCGTTTTAACCGCCGATGAAGACTATAACAATAACGGAGACCCAACCGACGATGATACCGATAATAGCGGAACACCAGATTACTTAGAGTCTAATGTTGCTTTAGCAGTTGCCAATATAAAAGAAAATAACTTTACTGTTTATCCAAATCCTGCGACAAGTAATTTACAAGTTAAATCCTTAAATAGTGTTGAGGTCGAAGGTTTAAAGATGTGGAATGTTTTAGGAGAGGAAATAGAACTCAAATCATCATCTCTTCATGGAAATTATAGTTTAGAAGTTTCTCATTTAACTTCTGGAACTTACTTTCTTCAAATACAAAGTCAAGGTCAAACAACAATTAAAAAAATCATTATCAACTAAAACTTGTAATTGACAAAGGAGTTTAAAATGTACGATGAATAATCGTACCTTTGCTTTTTAAAGCTAATTTTCTTCATGAAACAAAATAAAATAGTACAGCTTCAAGAATTAGGGTTAAAAGATTTTCAAGAAACTTGGGATTTTCAAGAACGTTTATTTCAACAAATCATAGATACAAAGGTGGCTAATAGACGTGAAGATAAAGATGATGAAACAAAAAATCATCTTCTTTTAGTAGAGCATCCGCACGTTTACACCTTGGGTAAAAATGGAGATGCTAAAAACTTGTTACTCGATGAAGCTAACTTAAAAAACATCGGTGCGCGTTTTTATAAAATTAATCGAGGCGGCGATATTACATATCACGGGCCGGGACAACTGGTAGTTTATCCTATTTTAGACTTAGAAAATTTTTTTACCGATATTCATAAATATCTTCGATTTCTTGAAGAAGTGGTTATTTTAACTCTGGACGAGTATGGTATTAAAGCGCAAAGAAGCGAGGGCGAAACAGGTGTGTGGTTAGATGTGGGTACTCCTTTTGCGCGCAAGATCTGTGCTATGGGGGTGCGTGCTAGTAGATGGACCACTATGCACGGGCTGGCGCTCAACGTGAATACCAATTTAGGTTATTTTGACCATATTGTTCCGTGTGGTATAGAAGATAAAGCGGTTACTTCGCTGCACGTTGAGTTAGGAAAGGAAGAAATTCCGCTGTCAGAAGTGAAAAGTATAATGCTTAAACATTTTGAAAAACGGTTTGAAGCACAATTGAATTATGATTTATGAACACCCAAAGAGTAACATTCACCAATAGAGAGGGCCATAGCTTAAGAGCTCATTTAGATCTACCTGCTTTTGCAAAGCCTAAGCAATATGTATTATTAGCACATTGCTTTACTTGTGGTAAAGATTTAAAAGGCTTTAGAAACATAAGCAAAGCACTAACTCAAAATGATTTTGCCGTATTTCGGTTTGATTTTACAGGTTTGGGGCAAAGTGAGGGTGATTTTGCTGAGACTACTTTTTCTAGCAATATCACCGATTTGCTAGATGCTGCAGCATATTTGAAAGAGAATTATCAAGCTCCAAGTTTGCTGGTAGGACACTCGCTAGGAGGAGCAGCAGCTATTTTAGCGGCGCGCCACTTACCTACTTTAAAAGCTTTGGTTAGTATTGGCAGTCCCAGTCATACTAGTCATGTTAAGAATCTATTTGGTACTGCGCAAGAAGAAATACAGGCAAAAGGGGAGGCGCAGGTGGTGCTAGCCGGACGAAAATTTACCTTTAAACAAGAATTTATTGAAGACTTAGAAGAGCATAATCCGCTTAAAGCGTTAAAAGAATTGCGTCTTCCTTATTTGAATTTGCATGCGCCTCACGATGAGGTAGTTGCTATTAAACACGCACAAGAACTTTATGTAGCCGCCATGCATCCTAAAAGTTTTGTGAGTTTAGACAGCGCAGACCATTTGCTTTCAGATGAAAATGATGCTGTTTATGCGGGACAATTAATAGCATCTTGGGCCAAACGCTATCTCCCAGAAATAGAAAGTGAAGTAGCTCAAACACAAGATTCGGCTACCGCAAATTTGCATGTAGAAGATGGGTTTACTACTCACATGCAAGTAGGGAGTCATTATTTATTAGCCGATGAACCCACAAAGGTTGGAGGTAAAAATAAAGGGCCTAATCCTTTTGAATTTTTAGCAGGAGGGCTTTCAGCATGTACCGCCATGACTTTACGGATGTATATTGATCAGAAAAAATGGCCAGTAGATCAAATTAATGTGCTCACCCAACATCATAAAATAGAACGAGAAGAAGCGGGCGAAAGCATTAAGCAAGATTTGTTTAAACGAAAAATTACTTATAAAGGGAGTATAGATAGTAAACAAGAGCAGCGACTACTTGCGATTGCCAATCGTTGTCCCTTGCATAAAACACTAACGAGCGTTTCTGAAATCGAAACCGAAATAAATCAACAAAACCATTAGGTTTTAATTAAGTTGATAAATTAAAACACTATTTTTTTCACCCTGTACAATTAATTCTAACATACCTTTAGCATCAATATTTTCTATGCTTGCACGAGAATTACCGTAGACGGGGAAGCCGGGTAGCAGTTCTCCGTTTTTATCAAAAACATAGACTTTTTGTGCCTGGGTATCGGTTATGGTAATATAGGTTTGTTTATTGAATTCAAAAATAGCGGGTTGGGTGTACAAACCGTAATCAAGTTGAATACGTTTATCATTTATAAGCAATTCGTTTTCGTTGCTAATGGCCCAAGTACCATTTTTAAAAGCAGCAGTATGATTATCTTGTAAACCTAAATCCTTCCGCGTAAGCTTAGCTTTTTCATCAATTAATATTTTACCTTTGGTATCTAAACTGCTAAACTTATTTTTTTCCACTTGCCACTGCGCAGAGCTAAAATCTATTTTCTCTTTAATTTTTAAGCGCTCTTCACCAGTACGACTTAACAGGTGTAAGCTTCCACTTTCTTCGGGTATACTAATGTAATCTCTAGATTCAATGCGTAAATGATTAGGCGTGTTTAAGATAGGCGATGAGGTGGGTTTCATTTGAAAGCCTTTTACCTGCTTTCCGTTTTTATCCCACATTAAAACCACATTGTTTTGGGTGGTTACAAACCTATAATTGTGGTTGTTAGCATAATCAAATACGCCCAAGGCTTGGGTTTGTGGCGATTTAAATTGAAGGGGAAAGGGTTTTACCGATTTACCATTTACCGCCAGAATATGCAGTTGATGCGACGTGGCAAAAGCGAGTTGCAAACGGCTATTGTTATAAAGATCTACTACTTGAGGTTGACCTAAAATGGGTCCTTCTAACGCTTTGCTAAAGACAAGCTCTCCTTTGTAATTGAAAACTTGAAGCAAATGGTCTATGTCTTGAACTGCAATATATTGCTCACCCGTTCGCCAATAAGGGAAGAAAAAAGGAGCTTTGTTAATGGGTTTCTCTGTTTTTATGGTGCCTACCTGTATTGCGTTTTGATTACCGCTTGGGCGATTAATTTTTTGCATAACCATATGCACGTGAGCAAAATTTGTGTCATATACCAATTGTATGGCAGCTATAGGAAACCCATTGGTTTTTATTTGCTCTATATCTTTAGTAAGGTCTGATTTAAACCTATCTTTTAAAAGATTTTTGAAGTTATCATTTAAACTTACGCTAAGTATACTCGAATAATCGCTTAGCGATGAAAGTGTTTCTTGGTAGTAATTTTGATTGATTAAGGTAGACTCGTTTAAATAATTGGCTATTATATGCTCTATACTCGCTATTTTTTCAGCGAAGATGAGGTGATTATCTAAAAAGCAGTAATAACTTAATTTCTTGGTCGTAATCAATGGATAGAACTGTTTTCTAAACAAGTCAGCATTATCAAATTTAAAAATATCTATAGATCTAAAATTTTTGCTTACTTGCGTATGGGCCAATAAGGCTTCTTTACTCAAACTAATATCTAGTGCTCGCGCTGCAACAACATCCCCTTGAGGCAAGTGTATACTACCAATTTCTACTAAAGTTTCCGCTAAACTGAGGCTGTCTTTGGTTTTGGAGTTCTTTTTTTCATTACCTAATGCTTCAATAAGTTTTTTACCTTGGTCAAAAGTAAAACTGGTGTAAGCGTAGGCATTTAAAGGTACCACGGCGGCCAATTCACTTTTTTGTGGTTTAACCGAAGCAAAAGCGTTTATGGTAGCTCTTTGTGCAGGAACAGCCTGAGTGATACCGTCTAACTGAATTTTTTCTTTCTCTAGATTGATTTCTAACATGCTCCAGCCCGTAAACTCTTTTAAGTTATTAAAAGTGCGGGTAGAATATTGATCAAAATGCGCTATAACCTCTGGGAAATTAAAGAAAAGTGCAAATTTTGCGCTAACACCGGTTTCATAAATTTTTTCTAGGCCAGCCGGTTGCGGAATGGGTGTTGCAAAATTTCTTATAATATTTTCAAGCACTAGTTTTGAAGTACTCACTACAAAAAGTTGCTCTAATTGTACCGTGTAGGCTTCAACATTATTTAAGGTATAATGCTTTACGGTAGCATTATCATAGGTGTAACTAGTAACTTTCTTGTTTTTAATTTTACCAAGATCAACTAGTTCTGGGGTATGCTTGCTAAGTAATGTGATGGCTGGGCGGTCTTTACCAGCTGGGGTAAAGCAAATCAAGCTCTCTTCTTCTAATTTTAAATAGTTATGGTTTAAAAATGATTGTGTAAAATAAGTCAAAAACCCATCATATTCCTGTTGCCTCAACCACTCTTGATTTTTTAATTGATTGATAAAAATTGAAAAGTCACTTGTTTTTAAAACCGCAAACGTTTTTGGGGGTATGGCTCCAAATAAATCTTTTTGAAGCTGCTTTTCTTTTTGGCAACTCGACAATAAAACGGAAAAGGTTAAAAATAAGTATAATATCTTTCTTGTCATCTTAGGCGTAACTTGTTTAAACAAAATTATGAAATTATAAGGCCAAAGTATATTGTTCTGGTAATAACCTAAAACTTTTTCTGTGATATGCGCTGATTCCGTGGGTGCGAATAGCAGCCCGATGTTCTGCAGTAGGATACCCCTTATTCTTGGCCCAATTATATACAGGGGCTTGCTCATGAATTTGCAGCATATATTGATCTCTAGCAGTTTTAGCCAAAATAGAGGCCGCGGCAATATTTAAAAATTTTGCATCACCTTTTACAATACATTGATGCGGAATACCATTTATGGGCGTAAACTTATTGCCATCAACAGCAATAAAATCTGGCTTTATATTAAGTTGTTCAATGGCTCGTCGCATAGCCAAGAGCGATGCCTGCAAAATATTTATTTCATCTATTTCTTGCTCACTTACGTGTACTATGGCAAATGCCAAAGCCTCTTGTTTTATGATTGGACAAAGATTTTCGCGCTGGGCAGGTGTTAATTTCTTGCTATCGGTTAAAAAAGAATGTTTAAAATTTGGCGGCAAAATAACCGCCGCAGCCGTTACAGGGCCTGCAAGACATCCGCGCCCAGCTTCATCGGTTCCGCATTCGTAATTATGAGTACTATATTGTAATGGTAACATAGTACAAAAATACAAGATAATTAAAAAGAAGTACTTATAATTTGATAAATCCTGTTTAACAAAAAAATGATACTTTTGCCTCAGTTAAAAAGCACTATGTTTAAACAGCTTATTCTTTTAATAATTATATTTACTGCGCAACAGATTTGTGCACAAACGCTTCGTGGTAATGCTGGTCAGTTTGGTAATAGATCAGACCAGATGAAGCAAAAGTCGGTGATTGATAATCGTGAAAAGCCGCCCATTACAGATTATAAAATAATTAGTCATACTCAGGATACCACTTTTGTAGATACTACACTAAGCATTGCTAAATTTTATAAATACAATTACCTGCGTAAAGATAATTTTGACAAACGGGCGTATTCAAATATAGGGGAAGGATATACGCAACTAGCTAATAAAATTAAGAATAATGCGATATCGGATATAGGGATGCACGCAAAACAACACCCAATTCTAGGTTTAGAAGATGTGTCCTATTATCACGTACCCACCCCGTTAACCGAATTGTATTTTAAAACCACTCTGGAACAAGGGCAAAGTTTAGATGCCTTTTTTACCTCAAACATCAGTAAAAAGCTTAACTTTTTTATAGGGTATAAAGGTTTACGCTCACTAGGTCGATACAAAAACAACTTGACCAGTCAAGGAAGTTTTAGGCTTGGTGGTAGTTATACGAGCGATAATAAACGCTATGTATTGAAAACCCATTTTGTTTCTCAAGATTTGAGTACTCAAGAAAACGGCGGGCTAACGAGCCTAGCGATTGAACAATATAAAAGTAAATCGGGAGAGTTTGATGACCGCACCCTACTGGCAGTCAATTTTCAAGATGCCGAAAGCAAGTTTTACCACAAACGTTTTGTACTCGATCAAACGTATCATCTCATTGCCACCGATAAGAATGCAGGAGCTGGTGCCTTATCGCTCAATCATTATTTTAATTTCACAGACAAAGAGTACAACTATTTTCAACAAAATGCCTTTGACGGATTTGGTGCTAGCTTTACGGAATTAAAAATCAACAATGAAACCGAATACCAACAGCTAAACAATGCTTTTAACCTAGCATCAAATCTTAAAAACATTGGCTACCTAAAAGCCGGATTGGAATATAGTCATTTAAATTACGGCTACAGGCGCAAGGTTGTTCTCAATACCCAGACAATTCCAAATAATTTGAAAGATGATATTTTGCAGTTCAAAGCTTTGTATTCTAATCAGTTTAACCAAATAAGTTTGCAAGCCAATTTGGTGGCCAAGATACTAGGAGAATATGCAGGAAATATATTGGATGCCGAAGCAGCCTATCATTTTGGCAAAGAAAATAAATTTGGAGCTAAATTGCTTATAGAAAAAACCAGTCCAGATTTACAGTACCATGTGTTTCAAAGCGATTATAAAGCATACAATTGGCGTAAAGACCTTGATGAGGTAGAACAGCAAAAGTTTACTGCTTTTCTGCAAATGCCCAAGTGGGTCAACATTGAAGCTTCTTTTTCTCGAATTAAAAATCTAACCTATTTTGAATTTTTAGATAGCCCACAAGCCATTTCAGATTCAATTGTTAATGCAACTCAAGCATCTTCTAAAACCATATATTTTGATGTAAAAGCGAATAAAGAAATTGCTGTGGGATCTTTTAAATGGGATAACACCTTGTTATTTCAAAAAGTAACTCAGAACAACGAAGGGCTCAATCTTCCCGATTATGTTTTTAGGAGCACACTTTTATATGAAGACAAGTGGTTTAAAGATGCCTTGTTTTTACAAACGGGCTTAATGCTTAATTACGCCTCCCAATTCTACGCCGATGCTTATAACCCTATAGTAGGTAATTATGTAGTGCAGAATAAATGGGAGATAGACGTAGACCCACAAGTCGATTTCTTCTTTAATGCCAAAATACAACAAACCCGACTATTCTTTCAATTAGAAAATGTATTAGATGCATTTACAACCAATAATGCATTTGTTGCACCAGGTTTGCCTTCTCGTGATTTCAGTATCCGATTTGGTTTGGTCTGGAATTTCTTTTTGTAGAAGTTGCTTACCTATATCTAGATAATTTATTTTTTAAGAATAGTTGTTGAATAATTATTCCCATCGCTTTCGCGGAGTTATTCTCGTTACCTATTAATAATTGGGTCAGGTTAAATAGGAGGAAGTGGGGGTGGATCATTATTTAACCCTTGAACTTTTGCTATAAGAATAAGCCTATCGAATACGAGTATAAGCAAGTAAACTTCCATTTTAGTAAGCCTGGCTAAAATTTTCAAAAAACTTTGGGTGGTTAAATCACTTGTTAGCAAGCCATTAGTATTTCATTAAAAAATAAAATAAAAAAAAGCCTATAAAAAGTTTGCACAATGGAATAAAGGTTCTACATTTGCACCCGCAATCGACGCAAGTCATTGTAAGTTCATTAAAAAGCGAAATAGTTTAATTTAGGGGTTGTGAGATAAAGAAAGACTTTTTATCTTTGCCTTCTTGAATAAGCTAAGCGGTTATCAAAAATAAATTTTAAAAAAATTTCAAATTTATTTTGGCAGAACAAAAAAAGTTTCTATCTTTGCAGCCGCTAACACAATAAGTGTTAAACGATCTTAAAAACAAGATGATTGGTAAATAAAATAAAGGTTCGATTCCTTTGCATCTAACAAACGAAGTTGAGGTTTTTTTTTAAGCTGAAGCGGAGTAAAAAGTTCATTGATTTATTGAATTGACAGTGTATATTTTTACTTGGAAACGAGTAAGAAATGCGAAATTAAAACAAAGGCTAAATAGAATAGTTTTGAGTCGAGATACTTAGTTAGCTAGGTATTGAGAAAAAT
>NZ_VRLT01000027.1 GCF_008017835.1 Mesonia sp. HuA40
TAGGTCAGGGTGAAATTAGCTGGTGTTGCTTCATTGGCCAAAATGGCTGCAGATTGACTGGTTAAGTCAAAGGTCTGAACACCATTTTGCGCATCGTCACAAAGGGCCATATCTGATAGATTTGACGGTAGATGGGGAGAAACCATAAAATCTAACTCAAAACTTACCAAATCATAACAGTCGCTTTCCGCAGGTATGCCGATGGCCGAGTAATTATAATCTAAACGTGCATAAAGGGTATAGCTGCCCAACGGCTTGGTATAAGCGGTAGGATTAGTGATTTCATTTTGGTCTTGATGGGCGTCTTGCTCTGTTTCAAAGTAACTGACCAGCACATCACCGGCAGGCATGCTGCCTTTGATCTCAAGATCTTTTTGTGTAAGATCAAAACTAGGCACACTCCCTGCTACTATGCAAGCCGCTACATCGCTAGGACAACCGGCTTGGGGACAAATTTTTATCGGGATACCGGTGGTCATAGCGCTGTCTGTAAAATTTGTAGTAACACAACTAAAATCGGCATTAATGCTATAGGTAAAACTGCCGTAAGGGGGCACGCTGATGTCGCTGGCTTGTACGTTAAAACAGTATTGACCCGTTGGCGTTATAGGCGGGTTGACTAGACTTCCCACAAGCTGACCATTTTGGTATAAATCTAACGCAAGATTGTTTAAATAAGCGCCTCGCCCAGCATCATACTCCCCACAAATGCTTATAGGAAAAGGACCGCTTTGTACAGCCACCGGCGCCAAACAGGGGTCTTGATTTACCGGTGCAAGCAAACTACAAGCACTGCTGCCAGCAGTACCCGTAGGCTCGTCTATAGAAACCTTCCCAAAAACATCATTGCTACAGCTGGCATTGCCTAGGTTGTCTATGTAGGCGTAGCCGTAAAAAGCACCGACGCCTTTAACATCTGACATCGCAAAAACTACCGTGGCGGCTTGCCCGGCAATGCTGCTGGTATCCAACTCCATACACGTCCAAAGCGTATAATTAAGACCTAAACCACCAGGAGCTTCTATAAACCGGCATGAGTTGCGCTCAAAAGCAATGCACTGCTCACTGACCAGGTTATTGTTTTGATCCCATATTTGTACCTTAAAAAAAGGAAGTACAACGGAAGGTAAATTTGTGTTAGTAGTATTTTCCATGCCTAAAGCATAATCAAAGGAAAAGCTTTGCCCGGCAATGATTTCTTTTGTCATCACACTCATACTTCCTATTGCAGCAAGATCGTTTAAACCGATAGCCCGTTGATTATAAGGGGTATTGGGTTCTACCCTGATTTGAGTTGTAGAAGAACCAGACATAAAACTATCGGGCCCCGGGGTTAGTATATAGGCATAGCAATCAAAATTAGAAAAATTAATGCTACTATTTACAGGATCCAAGTTGTTTTTAGTTTGTAAAGGAATACTGTTTAAATCGGTTTGGCATTGTTGATGACCGTTTGGATACCCTGATGAAATATCATAATACGCAAAACTATAACCCGAGGCCGTCGAGGTGGTAGCATCGCGTTCAAAGCCCCCGTTGGGCACACAATTGCAATACTTCTCTACAGCTTGTACCGCCAATAAACTGCTTTCACAGTCCTGTGTACCGGTAGTGGTCTGGCTCACATAATAGGTTTGTCCATCTACTAGCAGGGTGGTATTAGGAATAGGCGTGGTACCACCCGCATCGCTATACCATTGTAGATTATCGCCCACTACTACCAAATCGGTTAAATTGGCAGGAGGCTCATTGATCTGTGCACGAAGAGCAGCACCACAAAAACTTTGCAACGCCTCCCCTTGGGGTGGGGGGCATTGTGCTACCAATTCTTGCACTCCCACAAAAAATAAGAGTAATATACTATAGATTTGTAGATTTTTCACGTAAAAAAATGAATTCAAATTACAGGAAAATTCCTTTGACTTACCTATCACTAACGAATTTAAGTGAAAATTTGAGAAAAAACCGACTTAAAAACTTAATTATCTGCAACTTCAACGTATTAATCTAAAAAAGACAGCTTTTTTATATTGCATCATTGCCCGAATCCCTGCTTAATGCTACAGCCACAAAAAAAACCGATACCCAATGCAATAGAAATTATAATTGCACCTATTTTGTGAGATTTGTTGTCATAGAATAGTGTAAATTTGATATTTATTGCAATAACCTATCGATAAAAGTACAATTGAATTAAAACTGACTTCGTCCTATTATCTCAACGGCTTATAATCAGTTAAATAGTATAAATAATGAATTTTTATATTGTTATCCCTGCTCACAATGAAGCTGAATTTATTGGAAAAACGCTTAAATCTTTAACGGATCAAAGCCTTCTCCCAAAAAAAATTGTAGTAGTTAACGACCATTCTACAGATGATACCGAAAAAATTGTAAAAGCTTACGCTGAAGAATATGCCTTTATAGATTATATAAATATCTCATCTAACGAAAAGCATTTACCCGGCAGCAAAATCATCAATGCTTTTTATAAAGGTCTCGAAAGCTTAGATGACCACTTTGATGTTATTTGTAAATACGATGCCGATCTAATTTTCCCAAAAAACTACCTAGAAAGCATCAAAGATAGTTTTACCACTAAGCCAAACATAGGTATATGTGGCGGTATTTGCACGGTAAAAAAGAAAGAGCATTGGGTAAACGAAGGATTAACCAACAACGACCATGTAAGAGGTGCGCTTAAAGCTTATTCTAAGCATTGTTTTGAAAAGATTGGTGGCTTAAAACCATCTATAGGTTGGGATACGGTAGATGAGTTACTGGCAAAATACAATAATTATGAAATAAAAGTATTGACAAATCTTAGGGTAAAACATTTACGGCCTACAGGAAAATCTTATGCAAAAAAGGCAAATCATAAGCAAGGAGAAGCTTTTTACAAAATGCGTTATGGTTGGCCAATCACTTTTATCGCGGCTTTAAAATTAGCCTTTAAGAAAAAACAGGGCATTCTCTTTATAGATTATTGCTGGGGTTATCTCAAAGCCAAGCAACAAAAAAGCCCTCTTCTTGTAAGTGAAAAAGAGGGCCAATGGATAAGGAAATACCGATGGCAAGGTATTTTAAAAAAATTAAAACTTAATCTAACACCTCAACAATCACCTCACCAGTAGTACCGTTTGGATTAGCTATTCCCAATAGTGCGGCAATTGTAGGCGCTATATCGGTGATATAAGTCTTATTAAAGCTGCTTCCTTTACGGATTCCTTTTCCGTAAAACAATAAAGGGGCGTGGGTATCATAATTGAAACCTGTACCATGGGTACTTCCTTTTTCTGGATAAGAGATATAATTGGGTAAAAAACCAAATACTAAATCACCGCTTCGTTTTTGATGAAAGCCGTTTTGAACCAAAAGCTTGGTCTTTTCTGTGGCTGCATTCATTTCGATTTCTGAACGTGTAAACACGCGAGAAATTTCGGGCTGTGCTAATAAAAAGGCTTTGATATCTTCGGCTAAAGCCAAAGCATCAATATTCTTTTCCTGAATTAATTCATGATTTAAGAAAAGCTGATTGTTAGATGTGTTCTCTATCAGATTGACATTGGCATGCGCCTCTCCCAAATAATTTTTTAAACGTTTTTTAAGATCGCTACTAGAAACATATCCGGCAGGGATCTTTTGATCTTTTAAATAATTAGGCACATGAATAGCTCCGTGGTCAGCGGTTAAAAATAGGGTATACTCCCCTTTACCGATATGTGTATCTAAGTATTCTAAAAGTTTAGCTATTTCTAAATCTAATCTTAAGTAATTATCTTGAATCTCTTTGGCATTCACCCCAAAATTATGCCCTATATAATCTGGACTTGAAAAGCTTAAGGTTAAAAAATCGGTATCCTGGTCTTTTCCTAAGGCTTCGTTCTCAATAGCAGCCAAGGCAAAATCTAGTGTTAAGCTGTTGCCAAAAGGGGTGGCTTTTAAAATATCATAACCGCCGTTTTCTGGAGCAAGCTTGGCCAAATTATAAGGGAAATCTGGATTCTCTTTTCCCTTAAATCCAAATTCATAAGCATTGGCATCGCTTCCACTTTGGGTATATTGCGCTATAGGTAGTAAGGTATTCCAAGTGTTTAAATATTTTTTTGCCGGTTCATTGGCATTGAAATTTTGCACCCAACTAGGCAATTCATTCATATAATAAGAACTACTTATCCATTTTCCTTCCTCTCCCCCTAAGAACCAATACGCCGCATTGGCACTATGACCAGCAGGTAAAATAGCTCCCCGGTCTTTAATGGCAATTCCTATTGACTTTCCTCTAAACTGTGTATGCAATCGGTTTTGATCGGCAATACTTGTGGTTTCAAGGCGTTTAGGAGACATTTGACCAGCGGCTAAAGTGGTTCCTAATCCATTTACCGTATTATCGTCAACGCAGTAAACCTTCTTTTTTTCTTGCTTATCGTACCAGTTATTGGCTATAATACCGTGTACCTGCGGGGAGGTTCCTGTAAAAACAGAAGCATGCCCTGGTGCGGTATAAGTTGGCACATAATTATAGTGGTTATTTTTACAATTAAAACCTTGGTTGATTAAGCGTTTAAAACCCCTATCGGTGTAAAGATCCCAAAAGCGGGTGAGGTAATCATACCGCATTTGGTCTACCACCACTCCAACAACTAATTTGGGCTGGGCATATAATGACTGTTCTGGCTCTTTGTCAACAACCGCCGATTTGTCTAAATTTTCTACACTTGCACAGGCATTGAGCAAAAAACCAAGCAGTAGTAAAAGGCTAAATTTTTTCATTTTCAGGTAATTTTATTTTTGGCAAAATTAGACATGTTCTTACAATTAAGCATTAATTGTACGTTAAATAGTTTTATCTTTCCAATTTCTACTTTAGTTTTACAAAAAGAATTTGAATGGGCTACCTACATGATATTGGTGAATACTTTATGATGTTAAAAAATGTTTTTAAACGGATGACCAAAGGCTCTGTTTTAAGAACATTAATCTTTAAAGAAATAGATGACCTCATTATTAACTCCATGGGTATTGTGGCCTTCATTTCTTTTTTCTTAGGTGCGGTAGTCACCATTCAAACCGCTTTAAATTTAGGAAACCCCTTAATACCTAAAAGCCTAATTGCTTTTACCGCGCGCCAATCGATAATTTTAGAGTTTTCTCCTACTTTCATCTCCATAATTATGGCCGGTAAAGTAGGTTCATACATCACATCAAGTATCGGAACCATGCGCGTTACCGAGCAAATAGATGCGCTTGAGGTAATGGGTATTAACTCTGTTAATTACCTGGTCTTTCCTAAAATGGTAGCCATGTTACTTTACCCCTTTGTGATTTGCATCTCTATGTTTTTAGGTATAGTGGGTGCCTATATTGCGGGTGTTTTAGGTGGTTATGTTGCTAGCGATTTATTTATACAAGGGCTGCAGGTAGATTTTATACCTTATCATCTTACCTATGCTTTTATTAAAACCTTCTTTTTTGCTTTTATTTTGGCTACAGTGCCTTCTTATCACGGTTATTATATGCGCGGAGGGGCGCTAGAAGTAGGGCAAGCCAGCACCACCTCTTTTGTATGGACGAGTGTTATTTTGATTATAACCAATTATGTGTTAACCCAATTACTTCTGAGTTAGATGATTAAAGTTAATGATTTACATAAAAGTTTTAGCGGTGAAGAAATCCTTAAAGGATTAAATACATCTTTTCACGATGGCAAAACCAATTTGATTATAGGTCAATCTGGTGCGGGTAAAACCGTCTTTTTAAAATGTCTTCTAGGCTTATTTGAACCCACCTCAGGAAGTATCGAATACAACAAGGTAGCCTATGCCTCGCTCAACAACAAGCAAAAGCGCGATTTAAGAAAAGAGATGGGAATGGTTTTTCAAGGCAGTGCACTATTCGACTCTATGAATGTAGCCGAAAACGTAATGTTTCCTCTTATTATGTTTACCAAACAGTCTAAAGCTGCTATGAAAAAACGCGTAGACGAAGTACTAGAGCGCGTAGATTTAATTGGGGTAGACCATAAATCTCCAGCCGAAATAAGTGGAGGAATGCAAAAACGTGTGGCTATTGCACGTGCCATTGTAAACAAACCCAAATACCTGTTTTGCGATGAACCCAACTCTGGTCTAGATCCTAAAACAGCCATACTTATTGATAATCTTATTCAAGAAATTACACGAGAAAACAATATTACCACCGTCATTAATACCCACGATATGAACTCGGTGCTGGAGATTGGTGAAAATATAGTCTTTTTAAAAGACGGGCATCTAGAATGGCAAGGCAATAAAGATGAAATTTACCAATCTGAAAATGATGCGCTCACCAATTTTGTATACTCTTCAGAGCTTTTCCAGAAAGTAAGAAAAGCCCAACTACAAGGCTTGTAATTGGGCGCGTATACCTAGTTTAACTCATTTATTGTATTATTATTCTGTCGCCACCTTAGGTTGCCGCGAAGATTGAAGGATAAGTGTATCTAAAGCTAGTTTATACTGTAGCCATCGCTTTAGTTTTTGTTCGTTTTGCTGCTTTAATTCCCTACTTATTTCTGCATCCCAAACCGCATAAAATTCGGGGATGGTATCAATTTTATCAAAGTTTGAAATAACTTTTTGCGCATAACCAAATTGTACCAGATTCTCATAATTGATTCTAGCTTCATTGCTTACATTTGAAAACGGAATACTGTTGCGTTTGTAACGACTCAAATTATCCAATTCTTTTTCTAAATAAGCAATGCGCTCGTCTTTATTTAGCATCAATAGCGAATCTCTATATTTAAATTCTTTCATGAACTGCAACTGATCATAAGACTCGGTATTTTCGTTCTGTAATATAATCAGTGAAGCATTTTTTAAATTAGGATAGGTTTTCATTTTCTCGCGCCACACCCCAATCACCGAGCTTGGTATTTCTTTACCTAAAAATGAAACTTCAATTTTAGGGTCTGTTCCGCTGTTATAGGTGGTCACCGTAGCGTTTTTTTGCAAGAAAGAATCGGTATAAAGAGCCAACTCATTTTTAACAAATCGTTCGGCATCTTGCTTAAAATAAGATTCTTTTAGCATAGCATAAAACAAATAAACACTAGGCACCATAACAATAATGGCTATAAATGAAGCGATTTGCGCGATGCGCTTTCTGCGTTTAGAATTGGCATATTTAACCAAGGGAAAGCCTAGTAACTTTGAAACTACAAAAGTTGAAAGCGCTATAAAAGTAGCATTGATCGAGAAAAGATACAAGGCTCCTCCGGCATCGGCAAAATTGAGATTGGCCAAGCCGTAGCCCACAGTACATAGCGGCGGCATTAAAGCAGTGGCAATCGCTACACCAAAAATAACACTAGCAATGGTACCTTTCTTGGTTTTGGCCACGATCAAAGCCAAACCACCAAATATGGCCACTAAAACATCTAAAATAGTAGGATAGGTTCGCGCTTCTAACTCGGCATTACTTCCCGTAAGCGGTGAAATCATAAAGTAAAAAGTAGCGGTGATAACACTTAGCCCCACCATTACACCTAAATTGATAAGGGAGCGCTTAAGCATGTCTACATCATTAATAGCCACCGATAGCCCCATACCAACAATCGGTCCCATTAAAGGAGAAATAAGCATCGCCCCAATAACAACCGCAGTACTACTCACGTTTAGCCCAATAGAGGCTACAAAAATTGAAAAAACCAGAATCCAAGCGTTATGCCCTTTAAAGGTGATGTCTTTTTTTACCGCCTCAATGGTTGAATCTCTATCGGTATCAGAGCGTATATCGAGTAGATCTTTTAAAAAGGTCTTAGCATTCTTGTAAGTCCCTTGAAAATCCGCTTTTAATTTCGCCGGATCTATTTTGCTTTCTTCATTTTGTTGGGTGCTGCCTGTATTCTCATCACCCGCAGAACTGGTAGAAGATTGCTTCTCCGGTTGCTCCTTTTCATTGCTATTGTCTATATTATTTTCCAAACAGTTAAGTTAAATTAAGTGATCTCCAAAATCTTCTTTTACCAAGTTACGCAGTTTTTTGATTTCTTGTTCGTCTTGCTTTCTACAAATCAATAAAACCTCTTGATTATCCACTACAATATAGTCGTTTAAATCTTTTATTACAACATATTTTTTTTCTCCTGTGCGAATAATATTTCGTTTAGAGTTTTGCGCCAGTACACGAGCATTTATGATTACATTTTCATCTTTTTCTTGGTGCATTTTATCGTATAAAGCACCCCAAGAACCCAAATCGCTCCAATCAAAATCTGCGGGGAGTACCCTAACATTTTTTGATTTTTCTAAAATCCCGTAATCAATCGATATATTCTTGGCTTTGGCATATTGTGCATTTACAAAGTCTGCTTCGCGCTCGGTATTCCAAATAGATTCAGCCGAATTAAATAGGGTATACATATTGGGTAAATGTTGCTCAAAAGCCGCTAAAATACCCTGTACACTCCAAATAAAAATACCGGCATTCCACAAATAATTTCCATCAGATAAAAACGACTTAGCGGTTTTATAATCGGGTTTTTCGGTAAACTGCATCACCTCATAAATGCGTTGTTGGGCTGCTTTACGGAATTTGATATAACCATAACCAATATGCGGCAAAGTAGGTTGAATTCCAAGCGTCATTAACCAGCTTTTGTTTTGCAGGCAAGCTTCAAAAGCCGTTTCTACATTTTGACTAAAGCTCATTTCATCTTCAATCCAATGATCGCTAGGTGCTACAATCATCACCGCATCTTTGTTCTTTTCATAGATTTTTAAGGCAGCCATCAAAATACAAGGCGCCGTGTTGCGCATCGCAGGTTCTAGAACCACTTGAGCTTCTTGAACTTGTGGTAACTGCTCTTTAACCAAAGCGGCATAACTAGCATTGGTCAATATCAAAATATTTTCGGTTGGAATGATCTTACTGAGTCGAGAAAAAGTTTTTTGAATAAGCGTTTCTCCAGTACCTAACATATCGTGAAATTGCTTTGGGAAGTTTTGTGTACTCACCGGCCAAAACCTAGAACCCACTCCACCTGCCATAATCACGGCGTAATAATTTGAATTTTTCAATTTAATTTTCTTTTACAAGTTCAACTTGCGCGTGAGGTTGAAAAATATATACCCTACCGGTTTTAATTTCTATACACTCGTAGCGCTTTATTCTCTTTTTTTCTTTACGGAAGATTTTATGGTCTCTAAATTTAAAATAGCTCCCGTAGGGTATCTCAAATATATAGCTTTTATTGCTGGCTTCATCATACTTTTTAAGCGCGATATGCAAAAGTGTATCGGTATCGCTACTGGCGGTAGGATTTTTAAAATGTCTGGCTAACACAGGAAGCAAATCAGATGGAAAAATGCTGGGGTGCAGCAAGGGCAGCATCAAGCTAGTAAAACTATGTTTCCACTCTTTGCCGTGAGGCTTTATGTGATGTCCATATTTTTCAAAAGCTACTAAATGGGCCAATTCATGCACTAATGTAATTAAAAACCTATACGGATTAAGGTTAGCATTTACCGTGATGATGTGGTAACCGCCGCGCATTTTGTAATCGCCATGCCGTGTTTTACGTTCATTGACGATTTTAAGCTGAACGCGCCATTCTTGAATTAAGATACAAATACCTTCAACTGCCGCTTTAGGTATATATTTGGCTAACACCTGCTGCATAGATTAAGGAGTAGATTTACCTACCTGCAATAGTTTCCCGTTATACAATTGCTGACCCCTAAGGGCAAAATCGGCTATATAAGCGCCCATCTGCTCGGCTGTAACCGGTGCTTTTAAACCAGGAAAAGCGGCTTCAAGCATCTCGGTTTGTACCGCTCCTAAGGCTAATACATTAAAAGAAGGACCCTTTTCTTTATATTCTTCGGCCAATAATTCGGTTAGATTAATCAGAGCCGCTTTACTCGATGAATACGCCGATAAGCCAGCAAATTTAACACTCCCCTGTACGCCACCTATACTGCTAATATTAACCACGTGCCCGGTATCGGGCATATGTGGTATACATTTTTGCATCATCAAAACGGGGCCATAAACATTGGCCTCATAAACCGCTTTAAAATCGGCTAAAGCTATAGCGGTAAATTTTTCGTGTAGTAATTTACCCGCATTGTTTATCAAGATATCTACCCTTGAATCAAATTCATTTTTAATAAAATCTTCTAAAATCGGATAATTCTCTTCTCGGGTTATATCAAATGCTAAAGCACTTACAGCATTTAAGTTTAAATCGAGTAAAGGTTTTTCATTCCGCGAAAGCGCTAAAACCCGGTGCCCCATTCCCGATAGTATTTTTACAATTTCAAGACCAATCCCTTTACTGGTACCCGTTACTATAATATTTTTCTGTGTTGACATTTTAATTGGTAAATTTTAATTCATTTTCTTTGGCATTAACCATACCTGTTAGACCCTGTTGAAAAACCTGAATGAGCCTTGCCATATGCTCTAAATCTAAGTGAGCCATTTCATCTTTCACGTGATGGTAGTAGGGGTAATTACTAAAATCAAAAGTACAAACGGTCTGCGCCGGAATACCCAAATGTTTATAAAAAGGATAATTATCGCTGCGTTTAAATAGCTGAAATTCTTGTGCTTTTTCAAAAAAGCCTAGACTATTTGACCCGGTGTAATTATTGAATAGTTGCGCCATATTACTCGAATCAAATCCGGTAAGGTAAGCTTGGTAATTTTGCGCTTTAAGCGGCACGCCAATCATCTCTAAATTAAACACCCCATATAATTCTTGATTTTCATTTTTCATGCGTTGAGCAAGATGCTCAGAGCCTAACAATCCTTGTTCTTCGGCATCAAATAAAGCAAAAATCATGGATCGCTCTGGCGGATTTTCGCTAAAATAGCGCGCTATCTCTAGCACAGCCACCGTCCCCGAGGCGTTGTCATTGGCACCATTGGCTATAGAGTCTTTGGTTGTTGCGGTTCTTTTATCTATACCGATATGGTCATAGTGGGCTCCTACAAGTAAAGGTGTGTTATTTAAGGACTTATTTTTCCCTGCAATATAAGCCACTACATTATAAGCATGCTTATTCTTTACCATAAAAGAATCGCGATAGGTGGTATAAAAAGGCTGAATACCCATTTGCTTAAACTGATTTGCGAGGTAATCGGCTGCTTTGTCTTGACCTGCGGTTCCTACCAATCTCCCGCCGAGCTCATCGTGAGTAAGCCGATTCAAATCTTTATCTAGCCTTTGCTGGATGGAAGTGGTGTTAAAATTAAAACGCGTGTCGGTGGTATTCTGTGTCTGCTTGCAACTTAAAAATGGGCACAGCATTAAAAGTATTACTAATTTTCTCATAGGTTTAAAGATAAAAAAACCCATCAATAAAATTGATGGGTTGTGTAAAAATTTACGCTATTGTTTTAAGCCAGCATAGTCACCGGATTCTCAATATAAGCTTTTAAGGTTTGTAAAAATTGAGCCCCAGTAGCGCCATCAACTGTTCTGTGATCACAAGCCAGTGTCAATTTCATAGTATGACCTACTTTTATCTCCCCGTTTTTAACCACGGGTTTCTCGACAATTGCACCTACCGATAAAATTGCTGAGTTAGGCTGATTGATAATACTGGTAAATTCAACAATACCAAACATTCCCAGATTACTAACGGTGAAAGTTGATCCTTCCATCTCTTGTGGCTGCAATTTCTTATTCCTTGCTTTGCCTGCCAAATCTTTTACTTTACTGCCTATTTGCGTCATTTGCAATTGATCTGCAAATGGCAACACAGGAACTACCAATCCTTCATCTACCGCAACCGCTACTCCAATATGAATGTGCTTAGCTATTTTAGTATGGCTGTCTTCCCACTGTGAGTTTACTTGTGGGTGTTTACGAAGCGCCATAGCCGTTGCTTTTATTACCATATCGTTGTAAGATACCTTTACATCGGGTAAAGCATTGATTTGTGTTCTAGATTGCATCGCGTTTTCCATATCTACCTCAATGGTTAAATAATAATGCGGTGCATTAAATTTAGAAGCCGACAATCTTTTAGCAATAGTCTTTCGCATACTTGAATTTTTCACCTCCTCAAAAGATTCTTCTCCAGCTGGCGTAAATTCCTGTACCGCTGCAGTTGCCTTTTGCGACTGTACATCGCTTTGCTCCGTTTTCTTCTCGGCTTGTTTTTGGCTAGGTTTAAATTCCTCGATATCTTTTTTAACAATACGACCGTTTTCTCCGCTGCCTTTAACTTGGGCTAGATCAATGCCTTTATCTGCCGCCATTTTCTTAGCTAATGGTGAAGCAAAAATACGTTTACCGCTGGCGTCTTCGTGCTGAAAATCTTCTAAAGACGTATCTTCATTAGACTGACTTTCTTGTTGGCTTTTTGGCTGATTTTCTTTCTCGTCTGTATTGGATTTGGAAGACTTCTCGGTTTTCGACTTTTGTTTAGAACCACCCGAAATAATACTGCTTACATCGGTTCCTTCTGGACCTATAACAGCTAAAAGAGCATCAACCGGTGCGGTTTCACCCTCTTGAATACCGATATGCAACAAGGTACCTGAGTAAAACGACTCAAACTCCATTGTAGCCTTATCGGTTTCTATTTCGGCTAAAATATCTCCCTCTTCTACTTGATCTCCTTCGGCTTTAAGCCATTGGGCTACCGTACCCTCCTCCATCGTATCGCTCAAACGCGGCATGGTGATTACCTCAACATCTTCTGGAATTTCATCTGAACTTCCAGAATCTTCAGTTTCTTCCGCCTTGTCTTTTGTAGCTTCAGTCTCTTGTTCTTTGTTTGATTCTTCTTGACTCTTATCCTCGCTCTCTGAAGTATCATTATCTTGTAGATATTCGCTGATATCTTCTCCCTCTTCACCAATTATAGCAAGCAAGGCATCTACAGGTGCTGTTTCCCCTTCTTCGATACCTACGTGTAGAAGCGTTCCCGAATAAAACGATTCAAACTCCATCGTAGCTTTATCGGTTTCTATTTCGGCTAAAATATCACCCTCTTCTACCTGATCTCCTTTTTGTTTTAACCATTGAGCTACAGTACCTTCTTCCATGGTATCGCTCAAACGTGGCATTTTAATAACTTCGGCCATAATCTACTATACTGTTTTATGTGGAGTAAATGGATAATCTTTTTGTTCGTAAACCGAATCGTACATCACGCTAGTTTCTGGATAGTCTGACTCTTCAGCAAATTTTTCACATTCGCTTACCAAATCTTTAACGCGCTTATCTATGGTTTTAATTTCATCTTCGCTTGCCCATTCGTTTTCCTTGATTTTATCAAGTACTTGGGTAATCGGATCTATTTTTTGGTATTCTTTTACCTCATCTTTGGTTCGATAATGCTGCGCATCACTCATCGAGTGTCCGCGGTATCTATACGTCTTAAGATCTAAAAAGGTTGGTCCGTCTCCTCTTCTAGCACGATCGATGGCCTCATCCATTGCCTCGGCTACCTTTTCTGGATTCATAGCATCTACAGGGCCACAAGGCATTTCATACCCTAAACCAAGCTTCCAAATATCTTCATGATTGGCAGTTCTTTTTACCGAAGTCCCCATAGCGTATCCGTTATTTTCTACACAAAATACAACGGGTAATTTCCAGTTCATAGCCATATTAAAGCTCTCGTGCAAAGTACCTTGCCTAGAAGCGCCGTCGCCAAAGAAACATAAGGTTACATTATCGCGCTTAAAGTATTTATCGCCAAAGGCAAGACCTGCCCCTAGAGGTATTTGACCTCCTACAATCCCGTGACCACCATAAAAACGATGTTCTTTAGAAAAAATATGCATAGAACCGCCAAGACCTTGGGATGTTCCTGTTTTTTTACCATAAAGTTCGGCCATCACTCGTTTAGGGTCTTCGCCCATACCAATAGGTTGCACGTGATTCCTATAAGCCGTAATCATACGGTCTTTCTTTAAATCCATCGCGTGCAAAGCACCAGCAAGTATGGCTTCCTGACCGTTATATAAATGTAAGAAACCTCTTACTTTTTGCTGTATGTAAACCTGAGCAAGTTTATCTTCAAACTTGCGCCAAAACAACATGTCTTCATACCACTTGAGGTATGTTTCTTTGGTGATTTTTTTCATCTGATAAAAATTTAAATACCTGCGTCTTCTTACGCCAAACAAAAATAGGGTTTTCATATCTCATGAAAAAACGAATTACCCTTTTATAGTTTTTTTTTATAGAAAACTGGAATCGAATGCCAAAGGTAGCAAATCAAGAACGGCATCTACCTTGTAAACCGGACCTGTTTCTCCCATAAAGTATACTGGTATTGGTGTTTTTTGCTTTTGTTCATATTCGGCCATAGCCTGCCTGCATGCTCCACAAGGTGAGGCCGGCTGACTGATTATTTGGTTGTGGGCTTTTACGCAAATGGCAATAGCCTTTATTTGCGCTTCTGGAAAACGAGCTCCAGCAGCATAAATAGCGGTGCGTTCGGCACACATGCCAGATGGATACGCAGCGTTCTCTTGATTGTTACCGGTTACCACTTCTCCGTTACTCAACTGTATTGCTGCTCCTACCTTAAATTTAGAATAGGGCGTATAGGCATTGGCACGAGCTTTTTTTGCTTCTTGCATTAAAGCAGCTACTTCTGCTGGTAATTCATGCTCTTGAGCATAAATTTCTAAAGCAATAGCCAATTGTTTTTTCTGTATACTCATAACGACAATTTAAGCCAAAAAAAGCCGAAAACTATTCATTTTCGGCTTTTTTTAACGACTCTATTTTATTAATACTCGTAATACTCTTTTCCTAAATTAAAGGATAAGCTAAAACGCAACGTACCTTCTAAAGGATTGGCCACCGCTTTAGACGTAGAAAAAAGATAAGAAACATCTATCTGTGCAACAGAATACCTGAAGCCGGCTCCTAAACTTAAAAATTTTCTAAATCCTTTCACTTCACTTTCGTTGAAATATCCTACGCGAAATGCAAAGCTATCTTCATACCAATACTCTGCACCTAAAGACCAAGTGAATTCTTTTAACTCCTCGCTGAATCCGTCTGGTGCGTCTCCCCAAGAAGAGAAAATTGCGCCAAAAGAACTCTCGTTATACCAATCGTCTTCACGATCTATTCGCAAATCGCCATTTGAATCGCTTGGGGTGGGTACCAATAATTTATTTACCTCACCATACACACCTATTTTGTTAGCGGCATCGAAGATAAAATCAAATCCGGCTCCAGCCTTAAAATTGGTAGGAATAAAATTCTCTTGTCCCGCATCATCGTATTTAAGTTTAGGACCAATATTAGAAATATTCACCCCAGCACGCCATCTACCGTTAAAATCACGATAAGGAATCTCTTCGCTTTGATAAAATGATGATATATCTACTCCAAAGGTATTGGCAGCATTAGCATCGCCGTCTAAACCTTCAATTTTTAAATCTGAACGGATGTACCTACCGGTTACTGCCATAGAGATTTGCTCACCTAAACGAAGGGAATAGGTTAAGTCTAAAGCAACTTCATTTGGTTCAACCACACGTGGCTGTTGATCTGGAGTGTCGCGTAGTTGTATTTCACCCTGACCAAAATAGCGTAAACTTGCGGCTACTGCACTACGCTCATTAAATCGGTTATAATAAGACAAAACACCTAAATTAATATCGGCTACCAACTCTCTTAAGTAGGGTACATAAGAAAAGCCTACCCCTTGTTGTTTTTCTGCAAATACAAATTTTGCGGGATTCCACTGCTGGGCATAGGCATCTACAGCAGTAGCTACACCCTGGTCTCCCATACCCGATGCCCGTGCATCTCCCGATATAAGTAAAAAGGGAACAGCCGTGGTTACCACACGATCTTTTATAGTAGGTGCCTCTTGAGCTTGCGCGTTAAAGCTTGCTAAGGTTATAAGAGCAAGTAAAATATAAGATGTTTTTTTCATGTTTTTAAAATTGTTTGGCAAATATATGGTTTTATAGATTTTAGCTCCCGTTTAAGTCTAGAAAAATAATTATAGCATCAAATTTAGCTGCATTTTTTTTAAGAAGTACTTAAAATCTGTAACTTTTATAATCAACTTGGGTATTCATGAACGTTTAATTTCTCTTTTCTATTGTTGTTTGGATCATTTATTTCTGATCGCAGAGAAAAATCCGCGTAAGCAAAATTATACTTTCATAAAATGACTAACTTCTCATACTTCTCTGCGCGTTTATTGGTTAGAGTAGATTTTACCGTAAGCTTATATATATAGACTCCTTTCCCTATTCGGTCTCCAAAATCATCTCTACCGTTCCAAATAATTTCACGGGACAAAAAGCCTGTAGTGTTCACCACTTGGCGTGTAGACCACACTATCTTACCAGTAACGGTAAAAACTTGCACTTGTACTTCTAGCGGCTCGTAAGGCCTGTTGTGGTTAAACCAAAACTCGGTATAACTAGAAAACGGATTAGGATAGTTTAACACACGGGTTATTTTAAGTTCATCGCTACCGGTAACTACAAATTGAATTTCTGCCTCAGAAGAATTGTTATAAACATCCCAAGCAATAAATTTAAGCGTATGTAAACCCTCCTCTAGATCGCGCAATTTATAGCGAACTTTTCCTCGGGTGTAATCGTCTACCTCGGTTTCATAAAAATCATTTACCACTAGAGGGTTGGCTTCATCGCCGTCTAAAATAGCTACTAAATCGTGCCCGATTCCACTAGCTGTATTGATCCCGTTTTCGTCTTGTAAATGCACCAATAAAAACGGACTGTCGTTGGTGATGCCTCCAGAGATAAAACTATCGTCATTCATAAATAGTTGTATTTCTGGTCCTATATTATCTTCTGGGGCGTTTTGATTGATACCTCCTACCAAAATCGAATTATTATAACCTTTTTGATCGACTAGCGCATCGTTTTCTTCGGCATAAAAACTCACCCGGCCTTCTCCTACTGGTATGGCTATGTCTTTAGGCACCACAAACTCAAACGAAAACAAGCCTTCACGCACCGAAGCGTTGCCTCTAAAAATAATTTCTCCTAAGGTTTCAAATTCCATTATCGCCAATTGTCCGGCTATCAAAGTACCATCATTCCCTAGTGTTTTACGCTGCTGCTTTTTATCAAAAACAATTGAACTCAATTCACCGCTATAATTGCTTAGTCGCTGACCGCTGGCATTAACCACTTCACCAGATATTTTAATTTTACTCAATGCCTTTAAAGTGTCTTGGCTCTGCGCCATGGGCACATCATTTAAATGGGTTAGACGCACTTGAGGCTTGGGTAGTTGCAACTTCATAGCGGCATCTCCAAAGTAAAATATTACTCGGCGATCAAAACTTCCGTTATCATTTTTGGCTTTACGTACGGCTTCGGCTACACTATCATCGGCATCATTGTAGTTGAACAAATAGGGCGCAATTTGTGTGTTAAAGTTTTTACCTGTACTTACCGATATATCTCGTGTGGTGGCAACCATAGCCACCGAACCGCTTTTAGGTTGATGTAAATTTAACTCACCCGGTGAGACCCGCAAAGGGTTATCAAAACGGGTAAAAATACAGGTAACGGTAACCATCACATTGTAACGATTTTCATTCTGCCAGCTTAAAATATCGTCTTTGGTGACAATCCGTTCGGCAGCCAATCCGTTTTCTCCCCCGTGCCCCAGATAATTCACCACGGTAACCCCTACATCTATAGCTTCGGCAATAGCTTTATTTACAGCCGGGTACCTAAACCCTCCAGAACTAGATTGCTGTTCATAGGCATCGGCGTGTATTTTTTTAACATTTATAAAAGGCTTGTTGGCTGCTATATCATCCCCTACCTCGTCAAGCGTAACTTGTAAATCGAAATCGCCTTGATTGGCATCATCAGATATCAATAAAAAGTTATTTCGCCAGCTTCCGAAAGATTCTTTACTCTCATAAGCGATAATTTTATCGACCGTACTGCGCGCCAAACTCAAATCATCAACCAATAATCTTCCCACAGCAAGGTCTAATTTATCGGCCACACCCATTTCTCCTTCATTATCATCCATCATTCCATAAAAATCGTCTGATGCAACCAACTCCCCTATACTCGAAAACAATGGCAAATCTTGGTAAGTGGGTACAATATTATTATTGTTGGGCAACCTATTTTTATAATCTACCGATGCATCCCCAAAAAGGGTCAAGTATTTTAATCTTCTTTGCGGATTTGGGGCGTTTTCATAAGCATACTTCACCAAATTACGAATGGCTACAATATCGGGTTTACCCGAACTAAATTCGTGATAAATCTCTTCGAGCAAAACCACCTTGGTGTTTAAGCCATCTCTTTCTTCTCGATAAGCAGCCAATCGATTGGCTTCAGATTGGAAATCAGACGAGGTAACAATAAGATAGTCTAGATCTTGAGCCACTCCTCCAGCACCTTGAAACAAGCTAGCTTTCAAGTTTTGGTTGGCTACGCGCGCATTCCTCTCGTTTAAGGGGGTTAAAAATCCCTGATTGCTAAAAGCGATGTATTTTCTTTGTTCGCCCATATTAGCTTTTAAAGTCAATTGAGCAGCGCCATCGTGCGTATAGGCCATTACTGCTGAAGGATTGGTGACATCCCAAATTTGAGCAATATTCGAGGCTTGTGTAAGTTGGTATTCACCAATACCTGTTAACAACGCCACTTGCTTTTGTGTAAACGGCATTTGATTGCCTTCAAATTGCAATTTGCGTTTGGCTTGTACCCTGATATAATCTAAATAACCTACACTAGCAGGATTTCCTGCATTGTTGTAAGTAAAAGAAACCTTAATCTCTTCGCTGTTAACCGAAAGCTCTTCATCAAAAGAACGCTGACTTCCATACACATACTTCCCAGTAACCCCAAAACTGAGATTGGCAATATTTTGGGTGTTCACAGACACCTGCATACTGGTTTGTGACTCACTACTGGCAGCTGCAGCACCCAATACACGCACCGGCTCAGCTGTATCTAAATTAGAAAAAGAAAAGCTGTATTCTCGGTTACTCTGTACATCAAAACGATCACCAAACCAACGCCTTCCGGTAAGAGAAAGATTATAATCATCTTCTTCATACACTTGTTCCTCATCAAAATTGGTAAAACTGTGCTGGGCATTTCCATTGGGTTGGGTAATATCGCCTATACGTAATCCTGGCACCCCACCATAACTGAGGTAGTAGAAACTTTTATCGGCATATAAATGTTGTGTGGTCTTATTCTCTTCGCTCCACAATTCATGTATGCCGTTAGAATAAAAAAGAATGTAGTCGTTTCCATCAAAACTCCCATCAGCTTCTCCCACTACTTGAATCGCTACTTGAGGCAGATCGTACTCCTGGTTATCTGCATTTTTAAGCGGAAGCATTTCCCCTCCATAGCTATAAATTTTAAGGGTTCTAGGATCTAGTGAACCTATGTCTACTCCTAATCGGCGCAAATAATTGGCGGTCAATTTATACACTCCGGCTTTTGGGGTGTAAAAACGAAACCAATCGCCAGTGGCCAATACAGAATTTTGAACATTTATATTCTGACGTAGGTTTTGGCGGCTGCGCTGTTCGGTTTGATAACGCAAATCAAAACTCATCAAGCGCTGCAGTCTCCCATTCACCTTACGCATTGCACTCACTTCAAGCACATGGTAGACTTTATTTCGCGCTCGAGCTTTAGTCATGCTCACTTCAATATTTGCCAGTATAAGGTTTTCTTTAAGCGGCGCAACAAGACTATCGGGCACGGCTGCCCATTTGGCGTTGCTAATAATAGGACTTACTGGTGTACCTTGAGCTTCCCATTGCACATAAACCTGATAGTTACCCTTTGCTAAATGCACGTTCTTAGTTTGCTTAAGATTTGACTCCCAATGTACATCGACACTACGCTGTTGCGAAAAGGCGCAAAAACCTATAAACAAAAAAATAAGGGAAATAGCATTTTTCATCATAACAGTAAACGCAATAGATTCAAATTCCGTATAAACGGTTGTAAAATTAAAGTTTTTCTAAGAGAAGTATACCATAAATCAAAATAAAGCGTTTGAAAGCCTAAGTATTTAAACGAAAAAATGAAATTCTTAGTAATTTTATAAAACAAACTTGTTAATTTAGCGTTAATTAGTATATTGCAATCCCAAAATCATTTACAAATTTACTTTGATATGAATGTAAAAATCATTTTTAAAACTTGCTTGGTTGTAGCATTTTCGGCTGTTATAGCCAGTTGTAGCAACAAAGACGATTACAAAGACAACTCACGTGCAACGGGCTGGAGTTTAGACGGTCGTGAAGGCGGTCTTAAGTACCAAACCGATTATAAAGGACAAGAAACTGGTCCTGGATTGGTATTTATTGAAGGTGGAACATTCACCATGGGAAAGGTTCAAGATGACGTAATGCATGATTGGAACAATACCCCTACTCAGCAACACGTGCAGTCTTTCTATATGGATGAAACCGAAGTTACCAATAGAATGTATCTTCAATACCTAGATTGGTTAAAATACACCTTTCCTCCTACAGAAGAGAAATACAAAAATATTTATACCGGTGCATTACCCGATACCTTGGTTTGGAGAAACCGTTTAGGGTATAATGAAACCATGACCAATAACTACTTGCGTCACCCGGCTTATCAAAACTACCCTGTAGTAGGAGTAAACTGGATTCAAGCAACTGAGTTTAGTAAGTGGAGAACCGAGCGTGTAAACGAATTGATTTTGGAACAAAAAGGATACACCGCTCGTGGAGCCCGTTTTGATGCCGATGCCTCTTCTACCTTTAACACCGAAACGTACATTAACGCACCTACCTTAGTTTATGGCGGAAATGACGAAATTACTCGTGGTGGAAAAGCCTCAGACCGTAGAGAAAAAGAAAATACACCTCGAACTAAAGACGGATCTGGCGAAGCTAAAAACCTTTATGTACAACGTAAAGACGGGGTTTTATTACCAGAATATAGACTTCCTACCGAAGCAGAATGGGAATATGCCGCTTTAGGACTTTCTAGTATTCGCGAATACAACAAATACCGTGGAAGAAAGAAATACCCGTGGGACGGGCAATATACACGTAACGGAAGCCGTAAAACTAGAGGTGACCAATTGGCAAACTTCAAGCAAGGTGATGGTGATTATGGTGGAATTGCCGGATGGTCTGATGACGGCGCCGATATTACTGCCGAAATCAAATCTTACCAACCAAACGACTTTGGTTTATATGATATGGCAGGTAACGTAGCCGAGTGGGTTGCTGATGTTTACCGTCCTATTATCGACGATGAGTACAATGACTTTAACTATTATAGAGGTAATGTTTACACCAAAAATGCCATTAACCCAGACGGAACTGTAAAAGTAGTAACGGCAGACAGCGTGGTATTTGATACCCTAAGTAATGGTAGCGTTGTTGCACGTGCCCTACCAGGCGAAATTGTAAAGGAAAACGTAACTACAGAAGATACTTACTTGAGAACGCAGTTTACAGAAAGTGACAACCGTGACTTTAGAGATGGTGACAAGCAATCTTCAAGATACTTTAGAGAAGATAAGGACGACCCAATGTACAACTCACCTCAACACAGTGTTACAGCTGTAAAAGATAGCACTGGAGCTGTTTCTTTAGATAGACAATACGATACCAATAACAACCGTACCACTTTAATCGATAATGAAGTACGTGTGTACAAAGGTGGTTCTTGGAGAGATCGTGCTTACTGGTTAGATCCTGCACAGAGAAGATATTTCCCACAAGATATGGCAACCGATTATATCGGCTTTAGAAATGCGATGTCTCGAGTAGGCTCTAAAAGCCAAAAAGGAAAAACAGCACGTTAATTCGATTGCATTCTTTTTAAATTAAATAAAAATCCCTTTTCTTTACCAGAAAAGGGATTTTTTGATTCTATACTTTATAATATGACTAGGCTATATCAATTATTTAAGGCAAGTACAGGCGTTTCTACAGATACACGCAGCATTCAAAAAGGCAATTTGTTTTTCGCTTTAAGCGGAACCAATTTCAATGGCAACCAGTTTGCAGCAAAAGCCCTTGAAGCCGGCGCGAGTTATGCCGTAATCGACG
>NZ_VRLT01000003.1 GCF_008017835.1 Mesonia sp. HuA40
GGGTGTAGTTTCATTCACTTCTCGATACAACCCAGCAAGTCCAACTACGGCATTAAAAATGCCTGTTGGCTAAGCTGACCCACTCGAAGTGATCCCGAAGGGTCGGGACTTCTGCGTAGCGAAGCAGCGAATACTCGGGACTCCCTAAAGGTCGCAGTATGTTCGTAGTAGTTTAATACCTGCCTTGTCACACCGAGTTTCGGATTTTTGGACGATAGAACAAAAATGCGAAGTATCGAGGAGCAGTTGAAAAGGAGTGAGTTTATTTTCAATTAAAAACCCAACCACTACCGTTAAACAGAAAAGCCAAAAAAACACTTTCGATTTCCTTTAAACCTACTATCTTAGCAGCCTGAAAATAAACCAAAGACACCCTATTTGTGAAACCTGCTGTAACCACAATCGGTTTGGGCTATATCGGCCTGCCTACCTCGGCTTTGATCGCTCAAAATCAAATCCCCGTATGGGGCGTGGATGTCAATCCAGAAGTAGTTGAAACCCTCAACCAAGGGAAAATACATATTGTAGAACCTAGCTTGCAAGAGGTGCTCGAACAGGCAGTACACAGCGGCTATTTTAAAGCTGGTACCCAAGCTCAAGCAGCCGATACCTACCTCGTAGTGGTGCCTACGCCTTTTAAAGGGAATCACGAACCCGATATCTCTTATGTAGAAGCGGCTACCCGTAGTATTATTCCGCTGCTTAAACCGGGCGACTTATATATCATCGAGTCCACCTCACCGGTGGGAACAACCGAAAAAATGCAGCAGCTCATCATCGCCGAGCGTCCCGAACTGGCGCAGAGCCTACATATCGCTTACTGTCCCGAGCGCGTACTGCCGGGCAATGTGATGCACGAGTTGGTACACAACGACCGTGTGATTGGTGGGGTAGATGAGGCAAGCACCCAAAAAGCCATTGCTTTTTATCGGCAATTTGTAAAAGGGGACTTGCATGCGACCAACGCACGTACGGCCGAAATGTGTAAACTCACCGAAAATGCTAGCCGCGATGTGCAAATCGCTTTTGCCAATGAGCTTTCGCTGATTTGCGATAAAGCCGATATCAACGTGTGGGAACTCATACAATTGGCCAATAAGCACCCTAGAGTGAATATCCTACAACCCGGTTGTGGGGTAGGCGGACACTGTATCGCGGTAGACCCGTATTTTATCACCTCCGAGTTTCCTATGGAATCGCAAATCATAGGCAAAGCCCGCGAGATCAACAACTATAAAAGCTTCTGGTGTGCCCAGCAAATCAAACAGGCCAAGCACGACTTTCAGCTAAAGCACGGGCGTCAACCGGCCATCGCTTTAATGGGACTGGCGTTTAAACCTAATATAGACGACCTACGCGAGTCACCGGCCAAGTACATCGTGCAAAAGGTATTACAAGAAGCCCAAGACGAAACCTACTTTATTGTAGAACCCAATATAAAAGACCACCAGGTATTTAAAATAACCGACTACCAAATGGCCGTCCAGCAAGCCGATATCGTCGCCCTACTGGTGGCACATCAAGAATTTAAAAACCTAAACCTAACCCCTCAACAAGTGGTATTGGACTTTTGTGGCGTGAGGGAGTAAGGAATTCTATAGGATGAGTCAATTAAAAATAGGGGCGTTACTTTCTTATGGAACTATATTTCTAACAAATGTAATAGGGATTGTTTTAACTCCGTTTATTGTTAGAGGTTTAGGTGATTCTGAATATGGGTTGTATACTTTAATTGGGGCTTTTATTGGGACCATGGCTGTATTAGATCTGGGTCTAAATAATACAATAGTACGATACGTTGCTAAGTATCGTGCAGAAGAGGATAAAGTGGGCGAGGCTAATTTTCTCGCGACAACAATGTATATCTATGGTGTTATCACCTTCATTCTTTTGGCAATTGGTATTGGAATTTATTTCAATCTTGAAAAAATTTTTGGAGATGCTTTGAGTTTGGTGGAGTTATATAAGGCCAAAGTCATGTTTATGATACTTTTATTCAATATTGCTGTTACTATTCCGGGAAACGCATTTGAAGCCATTTGTAACGGTTATGAACATTTCGTATACCCTAAGAAAATGCGAATGATTCGGTACTTAATTAGGTCTGCCGCAGTTGTGGGATTGCTCTATCTAAAAGGAGGCGCGATAGGATTAGTTGTCATAGATACTATAATGAATTTAACTATAATAGGTTCAAATGGATACTATGTGATCAAAAAATTGAATGTTCATTTTAAATTATCTTCATTTAACAAAAAACTAATTAAGGAAATATTTACGTATTCGTTTTGGATTTTTTTAATGGGTCTCGTTTATCAATTCCAATGGCGAACCGGGCAGTTTATTCTTGGTATAAAAACAGATACTGTAACAGTGGCAATCTTTGCAATAGGTGTGCTTCTAGGCACTTACTATGCGACATTTGCAACTACAATCACTAATTTGTTGATACCTAAAGCAATGAAGTTAGTTGTTGCGAATGCATCAGGTTTAGAAATCACGGAAATGGCAACTAAGATTGGAAGAGTGATATTGATTTTGCTATACCTTTTATTGGGAGGATTCGTGGTTTTTGGTAAAGAGTTTGTTGTGCTTTGGGTTGGTGAAACATATGTGAATTCTTGGGTAATCGCAGTTTTGATAATGGTTACTTTGACTAATAGTCTGACTTTGTCATTTATGACCTCTATATTGAAAGCAAAAAATCTTTATAAGTTTAAAAGTGTGATTTATATTTTATTTGTTGCTCTAGGACTTGGGTTAGGGTATTTCCTTATTGATAGATTTCAAGAAATAGGGATGATGTTAGGCCTCTGTGTGGGAGTTTTAACATCTCAAATAGTTTTAAATGTTTATTTTGTAAAAGTCCTAGATTTCAAGATTTGGAAATTTTACAAGGATACCTTCTTAAAAGGAAGTTTGTTTTTAATGGTATTTGTACTGTTAGGGTTTTATCTTAATATTTTTTTTCAAAATTACAATTGGCCCACTTTTATATTGAAAGCGGCTATATTTTCAATTTTATATGTTTTTGCTAATTATTTCTTTGTATTTAATAATTATGAAAAGCAATTAACGAATAAAGCATTAAATAAAATTATAGCTCTGAAAAATATAATTAAATAGATATGATTTGGATTGAATTTATGGGGCCTGCTGGTGTAGGGAAATCTTTTTGGTTCAAAAGATTGTTACAGGAAGATTTAGGTTTAAATCCAGATATTATTTTAGCGGAAAATTATTTGGCTAAATCAAAAACCAAATTATCTGATATAGTTTTTAACTTGGCCTATAGTTGTAATTTAAAAAAAGATTTTATAATTCAAAAAGTGTGTTCCCAAATTAAGACTAGCTATCGGGATGACTATAATGATTCAGATTTATTCCATATAGGAACTTTTATGGATGGTTTAAGTGTTTATGATTCTAATGCAATTAATAAATTGAGACTTTCTAATTTTTATTATTATAAGATAAGAGAGTTTAAAGTGTATGAAGGTTTATTTAAGAAAGATGACATTTTTCTGTCTGAAGATGGGATAATGCACCTTAATTTTGGTGACTTTTCTAGAGCGAATAAAAAGGTGAGACTTCCAGATGTGATAATCAATTTTGAGGCCTCCGATGATTTTATTTTAAAGAATAGATTGACAAGAATAAATTTAGGAAAGGGCAATTTAATCGAAAAGATGATGACGCCAATTGAATTAGAAACTTACATTAAAAATTACAATTTAATGTATAGGGAAAAGGTGAGTCGTATGAAAGCATTAAATATTAATGTAATAAACATTAAGGTTGAAGAAGTGAATAAAAATGATAATGTGGAAAAACTTCTTAAGAGTATAAGAAGCGCTAAAAAAATAAGATAATTTTGGAAAATTCGAAATTCTATAATACAGTTATTAAAGGGGATTATTGTATAGGTTGTGGTATTTGCGCAACGGTTGAAGATTCTCCTATAGAAATGGAATTGGATAATTATGGGAAAATTGTACCTAAAATCAAAGATATTTATTTTAATAAAAAGGTCGAAGCCAAAATCGAAGCTATATGTCCATTTTCTAATGAAGGGCCAAATGAGGATGAATTGGGTCAAGAGCTATTCGGTAAAACAAACAACTATGTTGATAAGCTAGGCTATATAAATTCAACATTTGCAGGTTACGTAAAAGAAAATAATTATAGAGAAAGTGGAAGTTCTGGTGGCTTTGGATCTTGGATTGTAAATTATTTGTTACAAGAAAATCATATTGATGCGGTAGTGCATATTGGATCTAGAAAACCAACAGAGAGCGATTCTAGAGTTTATGAATACAAAGTTTCAAGAACCAAAGAGGAAATTATGGAGGGTGCTAAATCTAAATATTACCCAATCGAAATGAGTGGTATTGTTAATCATATATCAGAAAATCCGGGTAATTATGTTTTAGTAGGTATTCCTTGTTTTGTGAAATCAATAAGGACCTTGGCCAGACACAACCCTATTATTAAAGACCGAGTTAAATTTACTGTAGGTCTGGTCTGTGGTCATCTAAAAAGTAAAGGTTTTGCAGAAATGCTCGGGTGGCAAGTAGGTATTAGTCCAGATCGCTTAACAGATATAGATTTTAGGACGAAACTAGATGGTTATGGAGCCAATCAATACGGGATAACTGCAACTGAAGAATTAAATAATAAGAAGCTATCAAAAATTTCCGGCCCTGTGAATGAGATGTATGGAACTAATTGGGGCTTAGGATTTTTTAAATATAAGGCTTGTGATTATTGTGATGATGTGACAGCGGAAACCGCAGATATAACTATCGGTGACGCATGGCTGCCACAATATGTTTCAGATTACCAAGGTACAAATATCATTATTGTAAGAAATCCAAAATTTCTTACCATTCTACAATCCGCTCAAGAAAAAGAGTTAATACATATCGAGTCATTAACGGCAGATGATGCAATTTTGTCACAAAGTTCAGGTTTATTCCATAGGAGAGAAGGGTTGGAGTATCGTTTGTTTAAAAAAGATCGTAAGGGAGATTGGAGGCCTAAGAAAAGAGTAGAACCACGTCGAGTGTTGCCTGAAAAAATAGAAAAAGTCCAAGATTTGAGAATGCTATTAGCAGAAAAAAGTCATATTGCTTTTTTAAATGCAAAAGAACAGGGAGATTTTAAGGTCTTCACGGAGCAGATGGGGCCTTTAGTTAATAGCTACTATAAATTATATAAAAAGTCTTTTCTTACAAGAGTAAAGCAAAAGTTAGGTAGGATTTTAAAAAATGGTTTAAATGGCTAAACAGAATAAAATAGGAATATTTACACTTCCTTTGAATAATTATAATTATGGTGGTATTCTTCAGGCTTATGCCTTACAGAAATATTTAGAATCTTTAAATTGTGAAGTTGAGCATATTAATAGACAATATAATGTCGAGCCTGTGGTTAGGTTTAAGTCGTTTATATATAATATGCTAAACTACAGTGCATATAGAACCACTAAAACTAAGCATAAAAATTTTGATATTTTTATTGAAAAGTATCTTAAAACAAGTCGAAATTTATATTCTTCTAATGACGTTTTAGCTTACTTAAAATCTAAAAAAATTGATGTGCTTTTAACAGGTAGCGATCAGGTTTGGAGGAGAGATTATGCTTCAAATATATATAAAGATCTTTACCTTGATTACGATTATGAAGCTAAGAAATTATCATATGCCGCATCTTTTGGAAAGGATAGCCTTGTTGAATTAGACGATGAAAACGAAATTCATAAATTTTTAATAAAATTCACAGCCATTTCTGTAAGGGAGAATTCAGCTGTAGAATTAATAGAGAAGCTTGGAATAAAGGATGTAATGCAACATGTAGATCCTACCATGTTATTGAATAAAACCGATTACTTAGAGTTAGTTGAAAAAAGTGGTGTACAACATTCAAATAAACAAGAACCATATGTTTTGAGTTATATTTTAGATAGCTCGAAAACAAAAGATACCATTCTTAAGGATTTAGCTCATTCAAAGAAATTAAAAGTAATCCAAAATGGAAAAGGTGCAAGTGAAAATTTAGAAAGCTATATAAGTATAGAGGAGTGGATAAGTCGTTTCTCAAATGCTGAATTAATTATAACGGATTCATTTCACGGCTGTGTGTTTTCTATTTTGTTTAATATACCATTTGTTGCATTAGGAAACCAAGAACGAGGATTGAGTAGGTTTAACTCATTATTAGAACTTTTCGATATAAAGGACAGATTAGTGTTAGGTGAAAATATTCAAGATATCAAAGCTATAGCATCTCAACCCATGAATTTTGAAAAGGTAAATGAGAAATTAACAGTAGAACGCGAACGAGCAAAGGATTATTTCACTCAAGCTTTATTTTAAAATTATAGAATGAGTCTAGTATCTATTGTTATACCGATTTATAATGCGGAAGAATTTCTAGAGAAATGCTTGAATTCTATTTTAGAACAAAGTTTTAGAGAGTGGGAACTCATTCTTATTAATGACGGTTCTACAGATCGTAGCTTAGAAATTTGCAAAGCCTACCAAGCTAAGGATACAAGATTTCAAGTTTTTTCACAGCCTAACGCTGGTCCTTCGGCAGCGAGAAACCTAGGTGTCGAAAAATCTAAAACGGAGTATATAGCCTTTGTAGATGCAGACGATTGGTTAGATGAAAACTATTTAAAATTTTTAATAGAGCCATTGTTAAGTGATTCCAAAATAGATATGGTTATATGCGATTATATCGAGCTTTCAAAATATAATCCAAATGGGAATTACCTTCACCATTTGCCAGAAAACTTGAGAAATAGAAAAATTTCTTCTTTCGACTATGCCAATTTCCTTTTTACTGGTGTGAATGGGGTTTTGTGGGGGAAAATATTTAAAAATTCCATAATTAGAAACAATAATTTAAAGCTAGATAGCCGTATTAGACTATCTGAAGACTTAATCTTTATATTAGAGTATTTAATCTATACGAATTATATTTTTTCTATAAGTGATAATTTATATTTCTATAATCGTTTACAGGAAAATAATCTATCTGGCTTGTTAAAAATGAGTCATATAAATGATTTAAAATTGACCAACGAGGCGATTATGAAATTGGCACCATCTCTAAATATTAATACAGAGCATATCATCAAGATGCGAACAGCTGAACTGTTAAAAAAACTATCCTATGACACAGTGCTATCAAAAGGAATATGGAGTTCATCAAAAAAAGAATTGAAACAAATAAGTATATTAACTAATAGATTCAATGATTTGCCGATAGGAAATAAAAAAGATGAAATTCATGTATTTTTACTTCGAAATAAACAATTCCTATTAGATAGAGTTTTTGTAAATGCGTTTGAGAGTCTTAACCTAGTTAGGCTAATGATTAAAAAAAACATATTAAAATGACAAAATATTTAAGTCAAAAATTGACTTTCTTTTCCTTTTGGCTTATCGTGGTGGTTGTTCTATTGCATTCCGTTTCAATGGATACTAACTCCTCAGAATTAACTTTCTTTAAGTACCTGGAATATTTGTTGTCCCTGCAGTTAGCTCAACTAGCGGTGCCTTGTTTTTTTATGATTTCTGGTTATCTTTTTTTTATTAAATTAAAAAAAGATGAGGTATGGACATTAAATAATTATGGTTTAAAGTTAAAAAAAAGAGTAAATACGCTTTTAGTTCCTTATATATTATGGTGCTTAATTTGGTTTGGAATAATTTATCTATTACAAACATTACCTGTTACGAAAACCTTTTTTAATCAGCCATTATATTCACTATCTACGAAAGAGTTTATTTACAATCTTATTGTATATCCATTAAATTACCCATTCTGGTTTTTAAGAGAATTAATGCTTTATGTTATAATTACTCCTATCATTTATATTTTAATTCGAAAATTTAATCTGCTTATTTTTTTTATTATTTAGATTCTCATTTATAAATGAAAGCCTATTTACGTTGGGAGGTATCAAAGTCCTTAATGTTTAACCATTGCTATTCTATACTGTTGGTTGTCATTTGAGCATAAAACAAATAAATATTGAAAAACGATTGAAATTGCATATAGTACTTATCTCCGTAGTCATATGATGGATGTTGAACAACATTTTTATTTATTTTGATTGTTATCAACCTCATAAGTTTTTACTGGCACAATTAACATCTTTTACAAATCTATTAGGTTGTATGGCTAGGTGGTTTGGTTATGATTTTTTAAGTAAATTTTTAAACAGCCATTACAAGTTTTTTAAATTCAGTTTCTTTATTTTCGCATTGCATGGAATACCTGTAGTTTTTCTCAAAAAAATAATTGAGAAATTAGATGTAGATAGTGCCTTGTATAATTTTATACAGTATCTGTCCACTTTTATTTTCATGATATTATTATTTATAATAGATGGTGTACTCGTGAAAAACTTAGTTCCAATAACTTATAATGTTCTTACAGGGAGGAGATAGTTTTATTTATAAAAGAAAATTAGAGATTATGAGTTTAAAACAATTCAGGTACGACATTGGGTTTTTAAGAGCAATAGCGGTAGTTAGAATTTTGTTTTATCATTTTAAAGTTCCTTTTTTCAATGGAGGTTTTTTAGGGGTAGATGTATTTTTTGTGTTTCGATTATTAAAGACCCCGATAATATTAAATGATTTCACCCGCAATTATAATATTAAATGACAAAGTTCTGCCATATAAGGTAGAAAAAAATCACTATAGTTAGATGGGAAGAGATCAAGTTGTAAAATCTTTCATTATTCCAGAATTATTAAAGTCATTATTTTAAATGGGAATCTCTGTCCAAAAATCCCACCAGCTAAAATCTATTGCAATATTGATGATGCTGTGTTTGCATCTTTTCAATAGAGATTTTAAAGATCTCTTTCAGCCCTTGATATTTATAGGCAGCCAACCCTTAAGTTATTATATCTCTTTATTTTCAGATGCTTGTGTGCCTATTTTTGCATTTGTATCTGGTTATGGCTTGTATTATAGCTTTCAAAATAATAAAAATATATATTTTTATAAAAACGTAAATAGAGCAAAGAAGTTGTATTTAAGGTACTGGATTGTACTATTATTATTTGCTGTAATATTGGGTTGGTTACTGGGGAAAGATGGATATCCCGGAAATTTTTTGAAGTTTTTTGTCAACTTTACTGGTTTAAGGGGTAGTTATAATGGTGCATGGTGGTTTTTTACTATTTATATTTTTTTTGTATTTACCTCTAAGTTTTGGTTTAGAATACTTGATAAGATAAATCCTTATATATACTTAAGTCTATTATTTGTTTTGTATGTTGTTGCATTTTATTTTAGGGTATATAATAATGAAATTTTTAAAAATCCTTTGCTTCATTATATTCATGCGCAAGCGGCTTTATATTTTTGCACTCTGTTTCAGTTTTTATTAGGTAGTTTTGCTTTGAAATATCAATGGCATAAAAAGGTTTCAAAATTTTTTAATAAAATTAAATGGCCGAATTTATTTGCGATAATAGGTATAATAACCCTAATTGTATTTCATGGTTTAATACCAAACTTTATTATCGCACCCTTTACAGCATTAGGATTTATTTTTCTTTTTCTTCAAATGGAATTAGGTAAAACAGTCGAAAAAATGCTGAATTTTTTTACGGTTCATTCTACTAATTTGTGGCTGATTCATATGTTTATTTATAGCACATTTTTTAAAAAGCTGATTTATGCACCGCAAAATCCTATGTTGATTTTTGTATGGTTAATTTTGTGGTGTGTTTTAGCTTCATATATCGTTAATACAATTTATAGTCGGAGCCAAAAAATAGTTTTATGAAAATTTTATATATAACTAATGGAATTAATGATGCAGGTGGCTTAGAACGCGTACTTTCTATAAAATCATCTTACCTTGCTGAACATTTTAATTACGATATTACTATACTGTCGTTAAATAACAACCACCTCAATCCTTTTTATAAGTTCTCGGATAAGATAAATATGATAAGTATTCCTGTTGAAGGGAATGTGGTTAAATATATACTTTCCTATAAGGATGGAGTTAAATCAATAATAGGTAAAATACAGCCTGACTTGATTTCAGTTTGTGATGATGGTTTGAAAGGATTTCTCATACCAATTTTTTTAAATTTAAAGGTGCCTATAATTTATGAGCGGCACGCATCGGTAAACCTCAACTTTAATCGGGGTGATTATAACCTACTTGGGCAGTTTAAAAATAAACTGCAATATTTTATCATGCAACGAGCGGCCAAGAAATTTGATAGGTTTGTGGTTTTAACAAATGGTAATTTAAAGGAATGGAGAAGCACCAACTTATTGGTAATTCCTAATCCCTTATCATTTCTGCCCAAACAAATGGCAAGACTTCAAAACAAGGAAGTAATTGCAGTAGGAAGCCATAGTTATAATAAAGGCTATGATTTATTATTGTTAGCCTGGAAAAAAGTGCTCCAAAACCAGCCAGACTGGAGTCTAAATATTTATGGTAAAATAGATGAAAATAGAACCTTTTTAACCCAAGCCGAAAATTTGGGTTTAGAAGAAGCGGTTAATTTTATTCCGCCGGTTAAAGAAATTCAAACTAAATATATAGAATCCTCAATTATGGTCCTTCCTTCTCGCTCAGAAGGTTTTGGTATGGTTTTAATTGAAGCTATGGCCTGTGGGGTGCCTTGTGTTAGTTTTGATTGTCCAGAAGGACCTGCAGATATAATTGAAAATGGCAAAGATGGTTATTTAGTGGAAAACGGAAATATTGAAAAGTTGGCATCTCACATTTTGAAATTGATTGAAGATGAAAACCTAAGAGTAGAAATGGGAGCAAAAGCAAGAGAAAATGTAAAAAGGTTTCTTCCAGAAGTTATCGTCAAACAGTGGGATGAATTATTTAAAAGTTTGGTGCATTGAAAATATTATATCTTAATAATCAATTTTACCTTCATGGGGGTATTGAGAAAATTTTGAGTCAAAAAGTCAATTATCTCATTGAGGAATATCAATACAAAGTGATCTTATGTACAAGCGAACATAAGAATCAATCTTATGTTTACCCTTTAAATAAAAGTGTAAATCATATTGATTTAGAAATAAATTACAATCGTTCAAAAAGTTACTTTCATCCCATTAACTTATTGAAGGCTTTTAAACATTTTATAAGGTTAAAACGAACAATTAAAAAGCTAAAACCAAATATTATTATATCCGTTAACTTCACTCCAGAACAATATTTTTTACCGTTTATTGAAAAAGGAACACCGAAAGTAAAAGAGTTTCATTCTTCTGGGGTGACTTTAAAATCAACCAATAATTTGGCAGGAAAACTAAAGTACCAATTATTTAAGTTATTCGATAAATATGATAGTGTAGTAGTATTAAACAAGGATGAAAAAAAATACTATCCCTTTAAAAAAATAGAGGTAATCCCTAATTTTATAAAGATACCAACTCAAAATAAGTCATTAAATAAAGAAAAAACTATTATTGCCGCAGGGCGTTTATCACCAGTCAAACAATTTGACCATTTGATAAAAGCCTGGCACATGATAGCAGATGAATTTCCAGATTGGCAAGTCAAAATTTTTGGTGATGGTGATGACGAAATTAAAGATGATTTGCAGGGATTGATTGGAGAATTAAAAGTTCCCAACATTAAGCTTATGGGGTCAACAACACAATTAAAGGAAGAAATGGAGAAAGCATCAATTTATGCGATGACATCGGCTACAGAATGCTTTCCGATGGTGTTATTGGAAGCGCAGGCGGCACAATTAGCCATTATCTCTTATGATTGCCCTAATGGACCTAGAAATATTATTAAAGAAAATAGAAATGGAGTTTTATTACCCTTAAATTCAATTGAATTATTTGCACATAAGTTATCAGAAATGATCTCTTCCAATGAGTATAGAAGGCAATTGGCAATAAATGGGGAAGTTGACGTGCTAAGATTAGAAATTAAGGAAATTATGCCTAAGTGGACTGGATTATTTAATAGATTAACTCATAAGATTTAAAAAATGATAGAAAGAGAATCTTTTTACTTACTTTATAATCTTAGCTATTTCTTGTTGGCATTATTTGTAATTTTTCTTTCATTAAAATTTTATTTTAAAGGTGTAAACAGTGGCTTAAGTTTTAATAGCAATTTCTTATTTAATCTTTTCTCACTACTCTTTATATTTCTTATAGGTTTACGGGCATATAATGTCGGCACTGATACAATTAATTATTATCGTTATTGGAGTAATTATAGTAATTTTGAATTTGAATCCGATTACCTATTTTATTTTTTGCTTAATTTAATTAATAGGCTTGGTTTTGGTTTTCAAACATTTCTTATCACCATAACTTTGCTCTATTTCTCCTTTATTATCAGGGGGTTAAAAATTCTATCTAAAAACTTCTATTTGACTAGATTATTCTTGCTATTTGTTTTTTTATCTTTCTTTTTTAGTCTTACCACATCAATTAATGTAATACGTCAAGGATTGTCTCTTGCGATACTGTTTTATTCCTTTATTGCTTATAAAAACCTTAAAATTAATAAAAAGGTTTTCTTCTTTTATTTGTTAATGGCGAGTTTTACTCATATAACAGCTCTAATACCTACTTTAATGTTCTTTATTGCAAATAGATATCACACTACTTCACCGCTCCGTTTAGTGCCATTATATTTTTTGGGTATAATAATGGCTTTTAATAATATTGGTTTGCTGAACGTAGCGCCTTTTTTGGAAAATATTTTGCAAAACGATAAAAGGGCAGTATACTTGGATGTTGATTTTGAGTTATACGAAGTTGGCTTTAAACCACAGTTTGTTTTTTTTAATACTATTTTTTTAGGAATATTTTTTTTGATAAGAAAAAGATTAAATAACACTAAGAATTATAATATATTTTTGAATTATTATATTCTGAGTAGTTTTATTTTTTTTATGGCTTTCCAAATGGCTTTTTCGGATCGCTGGGGATTGTTTAGTTGGTTTTTTATACCCGTTTTACTGACACCCATATTTGTTGAGTTACAAAAGTTTTATAAGTATTTAATGCCATTATCTATATTCTTATTTTTAATTTTTATTTATTTTAACGTTTATGATTAACTCGCAAAATGTCATTGTAACAATTGGTATTCCATTCTACAATTCACAAGATTTCTTAGAAGAAGCTATTTTATCAGTTATTGAACAGTCGTTTACGAATTGGCAGTTAATTTTAATAGACGATGGTTCTACAGATAACTCTTTATCAATTGCCAAGAATTATGAGAAGCAAGATTTTAGGATAAAAGTCGTAAGTGATGGTGTAAACAAAGGGTTAGCGTACAGACTGAATGAGATTGCTCAGTTAACCACAACGCAGTTTTTGGTTAGGATGGATGCAGATGACATAATGCATCCAATAAAAATAGAAAAACAGCTTGAGCTTTTAAGAGGTAATGATTTTATCGATGTTTTAGGTACTAACACTTATACCTTAGATCAAGAAGGAATGGTTAGTGGTATAAGGTATGCCATACAATCTGAAAAAGACACTTTAGTTAAAGTTGCAAGTTTTGTACATCCTACAATAATGGCTAGGACTAAGTGGTTTTTAGACAATCCCTATGATAATAACGCTATTCGTATGGAAGATGCAGAGCTTTGGTACAGAACTAAAGGTAAATATAATTTTTATATGCAGACAACACCGTTGTTTTTCTATAGGGAATTTGGGTCGGGATATTATATGAAATACTGGAAAAGTCTGGAAGGTAGAAATTATATCTTAAAGAAATATAACAATGCTTTCTTTTGGCTTAAATACTACTTTAAAGTATTCTTTAAAATGTTAGTATATAGAGTATTTGGTCTATTAGGTTGGGAACAGTATCTATTAAATAAAAGAAACGATATTGTTTTTAAAACTAAAAAACAAAACTTTAAATCATACTTAGATGCCCAAACATAAACTCATCCGCATCACCACCGTGCCTTTGTCACTCGAGAAACTATTAGAGGGGCAGCTAGAATATATGCAACAGTATTATGAAGTGACGGGCATTTCGGCAGATTGTGAAAAATTGGAGGAGTTGGGTAGAGCCAGGCACTATAATACCTTTCCCGTTGAGATGACAAGGCAGATCACTCCTTGGCAAGATGTAAAAGCCTTATGGCGCTTATATAACTACTTGAAGCAAGAAAAACCTACTATCGTACATACCCATACGCCCAAAGCGGGCATTGTGGGGATGCTGGCAGCAAAATTGGCGGGAGTGCCTATACGTTTGCATACTGTCGCTGGCTTACCCTTAATGGAAGCCACCGGTATAAAACGCAAAATACTCAATGCGGTAGAACGCGTTACCTACGCCTGTGCCACTAAAGTTTACCCCAACTCGGTAGGTTTGCAAAAATTCATTTTAAAGCAAGGTTTTACCCACAAGAATAAATTAAAAATCATCGGGCAAGGAAGTTCAAACGGCATAGATACCTCCCATTTTGATCCAAAGATTTATGATGAAAGCATCATAGTTGAATTAAGAAAAGAACTCGGTATTACAAGTGAAGATTTCGTTTTCATTTTTGTCGGTCGCTTAGTTTCCGACAAGGGCATAAATGAGTTAGTCCAAGCTTTTCAAAATTTAAAATTGAAGGGCGGTATTTCAGGACAAAATGCTAAATTGTTGCTAGTGGGTCCTTTAGAAACAGAGCTTGACCCTTTACACGAGGAAACGCTTGAAGCAATAGCATCCAATGCCGCTATTATTTCGGTGGGCTACCAAGAAGATGTACGCCCCTATTTGGCGGTGAGTGACGCCCTGGCTTTTCCCAGTTACCGCGAGGGCTTCCCCAATGTAGTGATGCAAGCTGGCGCCATGGGCTTACCGGCTATTGTAAGCGATATCAACGGATGCAATGAAATCATTATCCCCAATAAAAACGGAATCATCATTCCCCCAAAAAACACCGAAGCTTTGCAAGATGCCATGCAGGAATTAATGCATAACCAGAATTTGTACCAACAATTAAAAAGCAACGCCCGCAATTTAATCACCACCCGCTATGAACGCCAAAAAGTCTGGGAAGCTTTATTGGAAGAGTATCGAGGGTTGGGAGTTAGTGAACCAGTAGACCAGTAGACCGGTGAACCAGTAGACCGGTGAATCAGTGAACCAGTAGACTAGTGAACCAGTAGACTAGTGAACCGGTAGACTAGTGAACCAGTAGACTAGTAGACCAGTAAACCAGTAAACCAATAAATATGAAAACACATAAAGATTTAAAGGTTTGGAAAATAAAAAAGACTTGTCATGCTGAACTTGTTTCAGCATCTAAATAAAATAGATTTATGCCCCAACGAACATACCACAATTATACAGTATATATTTTAACAAATAAACCTAAGGGTGTATTGTATATCGGTGTAACTGGAGGAATAGATGATAGAATGGAACGTCATTTAGAAGGCAAGGCTAGTCAGTTTACTTCGAAATATAAACTAAAGCGCTTAGTGTATGTTGAAGAATTTCAATATATTGAAGATGCTATAGCCAGAGAAAAAAAACTAAAAAACTGGCATCGACAATGGAAAATAAACTTAATAGAGCAAGATAATCCTGAATGGAAAGATTTATATAAACCTTTGGGCTCAGACCTAGACCCTTGAATGAGACCCTGAAATAAATTCAGGGTGACAACTAGTTTATTTTGTCATCCTGAACCAATCCCTTGTCATGCTGAATTTATTTCAGCATCTAAATAAAATAGATTTATGCCCCAACGAACATACCACAATTATACGGTATATATTTTAACAAATAAACCTAAGGGTGTATTGTATATCGGTGTAACTGGAGGAATAGATGATAGAATGGAACGTCATTTAGTAGGCAAGGCTAGTCAGTTTACTTCGAAATATAAACTAAAGCGCTTAGTGTATGTTGAAGAATTTCAATATATTGAAGATGCTATAGCCAGAGAAAAAAAACTAAAAAACTGGCACCGGCAATGGAAGATTAATTTAATAGAGCAAGATAATCCTGAATGGAAAGATTTATATAAACCTTTGGGCTCAGACCTAGACCCTTGAATGAGACCCTGAAATAAATTCAGGGTGACAACTAGTTTATTTTGTCATCCTGAACCAATCCCTTGTCATGCTGAATTTATTTCAGCATCTTGCATGTCAACCATTCACCAGTCACTAAATTAATGTACAAATCAACTATTAAACCCACCCTCGATTTCCTTGCAGCCCTAATCGGCTTGCTATTGCTCAGTCCAATTTTCCTGCTCGTTATGATAGCGCTTGCATTCGCTAACAGCGGTAAACCTTTCTTTTTTCAGAAACGCCCTGGGAAAAAAGAGCGTATTTTTACCATTGTGAAGTTCAAAACCATGAACGATAAAAAAGATGCACAAGGACGTTTGCTTCCCGATGCACAACGCCTCACTGCCGTAGGGCGCTTAGTGCGTAAAACCTCTTTAGATGAAATACCGCAGCTGCTTAACGTACTCAAAGGCGATATGAGTTTTGTAGGTCCGCGGCCTTTATTACCCGAGTACCTGCCCTTATATAATGAAACCCAGCGCAAGCGACACCATGTAAAACCAGGCATCACCGGTTGGGCACAGGTAAACGGCAGAAATGCCATATCTTGGGAACAGAAGTTCGATTATGATGTGTGGTACGTAAAGAATCAAAGTTTGATATTGGACCTTAAAATACTCTTCTTAACCGCCAAAAAAGTGGTAGTGTCAGAAGGCATCAGCCAAGAAGGTCAGGCTACAGCCGAAGCCTTTAAGGGGAATAAGTAAAACTACGCGCGTATTAATAGCAAAACAAAAGAATTGAGATTACCATAATGATAAGAAAATTCTACGGGGTTTTGATAGCTTAAAATCTTTCTCTAATTTCGTTTAAAATCCATTTCCATTTGAAAAAGATAAGTATTTACGGAGCCAGCGGCCACAGCAAGGTGATTTTAGATCTGCTTTATGCGCAACAGCAGGGTCAATTGGGGTATTTACTGGATGATAATACAAGCATCACTACTCATATGGGATTCCCTGTACATAGCCCAAGCCCCCAACGCTTAAAGGCGCATCCGCTTATTTTAGGAATCGGAGATAATGAAACCCGCAGACGATTGAGTAAGGCTTTAGCAGTTGATTATGCGGTAGCGCTTATACATCCCAGTGCCATTTGCTCTCCCAGTTGCCAAATAGCGGAAGGCACGGTAGTGATGCCCGCTGCGGTGATCAATGCCGATACGCATATCGGTCGGCACGCTATCATCAATACCGCTGCGGTGATCGAACACGACTGTCGTTTAGGCGACTTTGTTCATGTTTCACCCAATGCGGCTTTGGCCGGAGGTGTTGAGGTAGGTTCTGGAACGCATATCGGTATAGGGGCGCAGGTGATACAAGGCATTAGCATCGGCAAAAACTGCCGTATTGGAGCCGGAACCGTGATCATTAAAGACGTACCCGATGGAGTAACCCTGGTGGGCAACCCAGGCCGTATCATTAAAAAAGACCACTCTTCATGAAAAACTTTTTATTCCTTTTACTATTTCTCGTCAGCGCCCTAAGTCCGAGTTTTTCTGCGGTCAGTTTACCGGCAAAAGTAGAGCGCATACAACCTATTACTGAAGTGGTTTACATCACCAATACCGGTAAGAAATACCACAAAACCGGTTGTAGGTATTTAAAAAGCAGTAAGATTAAAACCACTAAAGCTGAAGCTAAAGCAGCGGGTTATACGGCTTGTAAGGTTTGCAAGCCTTAAAATTTGAGTTTTTTAATCCTTTACTTTTTTAGTTCTAATTAAACCACTTCTCGATACAACCCAGCAAGTCCAACTACGGCATTAAAAATGCCTGTTGGCTAGGCTGGCCCACTCGAAGTGACACCGAAGTGTCCTTTAGGTTTGCAATACATAAATTTACTTATCTTAAAAAGGATGATAATGATAATGAAAATTTCTTTTTTTACTTCTTTTTTTCTTTGTTGATAAGTCTAGATTTGTTGATAAACAAAAAAAGAACGGGGTGAACTTCCGAAGTGTCTAGGCTAATGGCCTTAGTCCCGTATTAGTCCCCGTTCTTTATTAACCCGGTTGCAAGGACCAAATAGAATTTTAGCAATTTACCTAGTAAAGGTGTTAGTCAAAGCAACCATTTAAAACCTCTAAATTATGGAAACAAAAGAAACTATCGGTATCGATGTCAGTAAAAAAACACTCGATGTGCATATCCATAACAAAAAAATGCACCGTGTTTTTGAGAACTGCCCAAAAGACATTGCAAAGATGATTAAGTGGGCGCTGAAGAACACGGACTTTGATAGAGAAGAAATGATATTTACCTTTGAACATACTGGACTTTATTCACTCCAATTATCGGCCACATTGTCGGAACTTGGCATGAGGTATGTAGCAATCCCAGGTCTGGAAATAAAAAGGTCTTTGGGGCTTTCGCGCGGAAAGGACGATAAAGTTGATGCCGCGAAAATAGCCTTGTATGCCTATCGATTGCGGGAGGAACTTGAGTCCTGCCAATTGCCGTCAGAAGATCTGCAATCGCTTAAACGCCTTCTTTCATTAAGGGATCGTTTGGTCAAACAAAGAGCTGGTTATAAAGCCTCATTGAAAGAGGAAAAACGCGTCCTAAAGCAAAAGGACAACAAAATACTGCTGAAAGCACAAGAGGAAATGATCGGTCACTTCTCTAAAAAAATAAAAAAAGTCGAGAGGGAAATGGACAGGATTATCAAAGAAAACCGGGAGCTCGATAAAATATATGGTTTGGTCACAAGCATCAAAGGTGTTGGTCCACAGACAGCTTTGTATATGATCGCTTATACACAGGGCTTTACCAAATTTGAAAATTGGAGGAAATTCGCATCTTACTGTGGGACTGCCCCTTTTCCCAATTCTTCTGGAACAAGCATTAGGGGCAAAACAAAAGTAAGTCACTTGGCCAATAAAAAAATAAAGAGCTTGCTGGACCAATGTTCCAAAACAGCCCTGCAGCACAATCCTGAAATTAGGCAGTATTACCGGCGAAGGGTCGATGAACAGGGAAAAAATGAAATGAGTACAATCAATGTGATCAGGAACAAATTACTAGCTAGGATTTTTGCAGTTGTAAAACGGAGAACGCCATATGTTGATACCTTGAAATATGCAGCTTAAAAATGTTGAAAATTTTAACTAAAAAACTTTTTTAAACCATAGAATACGGGACTGCTAATGGCCGCACTAAGTACTAGTATTTTAAAACCTACCTTGTCATGTCGATTTCTATGACAAATCCAAGCTATTTTTATAATAAGTTTGATTTTTAATAAGAGCCAAAGCTATGTGTAAAAGTT
>NZ_VRLT01000017.1 GCF_008017835.1 Mesonia sp. HuA40
GGAGAAAAATATATGACAAAACGGAGAATTTATCTCAAAAAACAAACTGAATAAAAAGCCAGTGTACAACAATGTATTATATTAAGTAACTCAATTAAGCCTTGTAAATAAAGGGTTTTGAAAGATTAAATAAAAAAAGGTACAACATAGGTCTAACATTTTACACCTTATGCAATACCTTTCTAAAATAAGTATTGAAAACAAAAAACCGCTCCTTTTTAGAGCGGTTTCTTTATATCTATTTAGTTGTTGTTAATTAGCCGTACCAGAGCCTAAATAGATACTGTTTGATACTTGATTACCATCTGCAGAAACAAACGCCATAAAAAGCTCTACAGTGTCCCCTACGTAGGTGTTTGGAATAGTTACCGTTTGAGAACCGACCGTTCTGTCAGCACCATCTAAAATATAGATTGATTCTTTTTTACTTGGGTTATAAACCAATACCATCGCTTTATCGGTTGTGTTAGCGTTACCCTCAGCCGAGTTATCTCCCCAATCAAAGGTAACCTCACCAGGTATATTCAAATCTGTAGATCCGTTTAATACACCAGATAATGTACCTCTGCTCAATAAGGCTAATGAATAATCAATAACAAAATTCGGTGCGCTGCCTGTAACCGCATTATTTAATACATAAGACATAGCAGCATTAAATTCTGTTTTCTTATTCGCAAACCCTTTGTAACCAACCTTTATAAACTCTTTGTTTGCTTGTAAGAATTCTAAAGTTACCGTAAACTTGTTTCGTTGGTTTACTTGTCCTTCTGTTCGTGGATTTGCCACGCTTGCCGGTTTAATCCTGATGTAGTCAATACCTTTCCAACTACCTCCGATTACACTGCCTACCTTACCTGATAAGCTTCCTAAAATACCCTGTGGAATTTTTCCCATTTTTATAACAATTTAAAATTAATATACGTTCGGACTTGGTACGGACTTGACAAGGCTTTAAACCCTTATAATCACTACTAAAATAACTAGATTTATGCGTTTTTGTTACTCTTTTTGGCCGTTTCGGTCGCTTTGCATTCAGGTTCCTAAAAAAGCATCGGTTTTCACTTTTTGACTAATCTTAATCGATAAAGATTTCGGTGAATTTTTCTTCCTTAATAAGATTAAAAAAAAGAGCCCCCTAAAATGGGAGCTCTGAAAGACAAACCTCTAGCCAAAAAATGCGTATTGAAAGCTCTTTATAGCCTTTATAATTTACATTAAAGCCAAAAGGATTACCTTTTGAACGTGTGCCCACGTGCAACCACCAGTTGCAGATGTGAGCTGTATATAAAATATTAAACATATTGCCTTTAAACAGGAACGGTGCGATTGGTGCAAGGGCTGTGAGTGAAAATACTACCCGCAAGGGTGGAGATTTTTGCTCAACAGGCGATAGCGTACCCTTGTGGCTCTCGCATCCGCACGCCTGTACCTTTGCTTTATGTTTGAGATTGTTATATAATTTATTTTGATTTATAATCGGTAAATTTTTAATTGAACGTTGTTATTATTCGGCAGGTAATCTAAAGGCGCGAGCCGACTGCGAGTTGAACAACGGGTGTACTAGCTAGAGGTATGTAATACCGCTAGTGCTATGTTTACACTGGTTTGGCGCAGTAATTGAATCGGTTGCAAAAAGAAAGGGCTGTTTTGCAACGGAATGAAAAGCATCGGAGCTTGCACGCTTTAAATGAATTTTTATCCTGTTTATTTGCCTTATTAAACATAACTGTAATGATATATTTAACTATTGGTTAGTGCAGGGCGAAGTGCTTGTAATGAAGTGTAAAATCAGCTCTTTTGCGCGGTTTGCAATAAGGCTTGTTTTTTTATGACCATCGGGAATAAAACAAATAAGCTTTATGCAAATATTGATGTTTCAATTACTGTGACAAACTTATCAGCCCGTTGTGATCGCAGGCTCGCACATTATGAAGCAGCGGTTGCACCCAAGTTATATACTTGCGTAGCATATCTTTATGGGTTTGGGTGCAAGAGTAGCTGCGGGTGCTGTAGGAATGGCGTGTGTGTAATACTACAAATGAATAGCTTTTGAAGCCTGAGGATGGAAGGCGTAGAAAGCGTATGAATGGTAGATGCAAGGTTTATTATGTTGTATGCTTAAAATGTGTTGAATAAGCTATTTTTAGGTGGTTTTTATTGATAATCTAAAGACCTTGCAGCTATGTATTATGAAACAAAACAGAATGACGTAAGCACACCTTATTACCTGCCACGTCTTAAACTTTAAACCAAGAAGTAAACTTTTGAAAACGGATTTAAAAAAGCGCAAAGGCAACAAGTAAAGGCTGTAATGCTGCAATGAAATGGAGGTATTACAGCTTTTACTGCGCGGAAAGCAAATAGGTATGGCTGAAATGCAATGGAAGCTATAATTATTGCTTGGGGGTTTCATTTTTAAAATTAATATCGTCTTTGATTAAATGATCGTGATACATATCTTCTAATGAATGCCTCCTAAGAGCTAATATTTCTGCTATTTCATCTAAGGGAGGGTTTTGATATTTTTTCATTTTTAGTCCTGTCGAAAATTCAAATTGAGTATGAATTTGTTGGAGTCTAATAGAAATCTCATTAATTTCATTCTTAAGCCTTTCGTATTCTTTTAATTTAATACCAGGGAATCTAATAGATAAATTTTCATTAGTAAAATCAAATTGATCACTCAATAGGACATAAACAACATTATCAATGTTTTTAAACCCTACTTTTTTAGCTACGGCGGCTGACGCTAACGCATCATTATCTTCTGTATTAGGTATTGTTATTTTAATTTTTTCATAATTCATCTCACTAAATAAAAAAGGTAAAATAGCAGTATTTAATGCATTAGTGAGATAGCCTTTATTTCTTTCTGATTCTAAAATATACCAATGCAAGTTGGCTCCCAAAATTTGAATTGCACCCGCATAGCTTTTATTTTCTTTTATAAAAAAGAAATTTGACTCTATTTGATGATTTGGTTCTAATTCGTACCATACTTTGCCATATTCAACATTGTCTGAAATCTGATATTTATACACTTTATATACGGGCTGACTTATAGTACCATTTAATTGGTTTATAAGGTTTTTTATAGATTCATTAGTCATAAGCTTTACTTTTTATATTAATTTAATGTTTGTTTTATCAAACTCATTATGTATTCTAAATCTTTAGTGTTTTTGATTATAGTTTCATAATCACCGTTACCCCAATGGCCTGTTTTAGAAACATCACGCATTAATCCTTTAGGGTCTTCAAGCTGTCCTATTTGTAGATTAATGAATAGTTTTAGCCCTTTCTTAAGTATTACGATGTCTGATATGTTCTTATCTTTCTTAAAGGCGATGTATAACTTTTTGGGTTCAATTTCTATATCATCTGTGAGGTTTAAAATGGCCTCTTTAAATTCTTCGTATAATTCAATGACCTCGTCTGATTTATTAGCTAAGTGATCTTCTTCGGTGTAAACCTTTATTTCTTTAGTTACCGATTCTAATTTGGAATTAGAAGAAGTGATAGGTTTGATACTTTCAGCCGCTTTACTTTTCTTGATTTGATTGACGCTAATTAAATTGTTTTCGTAGCGTTTGACTTCCCATAGTTCAATAGCAATATCTTTAAAGTTGGTTGCTGTCTTTTGGTTTTCTGTAAAGCTAGTTGAGACAAAAACTACCCTGGTTTGGCTCCAGTCTACTTCAGAACGCTTTAAGTTGGCCTTAAGCGTTTCGTTATACTCAACAATAAAATCTGCTTTATTTTCAAGCATTAAGCTTAAATAGGTAAAGCCTTGATCTACGACACTTATATTCTTACTTCGTTTATATTCAATTATAATAAAAGCCTTTGTCTCGGGGTCGAAAGCTAAAGTATCAATGCGTTTATTTTTGATAGAAAATTCTGATTTTACCAAGTGTAAATCCATCAACTCATTTAAATTAGTTTCAAATACCTGCTGAATATCCTTTTCTAATTTAAAAGGCTTTTCCTTTATTTTTACAAGGGTTGAAGATTTAGAGTTGTATAAATGCATATGTTAAAAATTATAGTTTTAAAGACTCTTTAAATGCTGTATCAAACTCCGTTTTCTTTTGAGTTTCATTATATAGTGGCATTCCCAATAGTTTAAAATCTTTATTTTTAAATAAGGTCTCTAACTTATACACACTATGGATTTGTTTTAGAAAATTTTCTTTAATTGTACTATCTTCATTTGTTAATCTATCACCACCTTTTGGTTCAATAAACACTTGATACATTAAAGATTTTTCATTTATTTTTTTCTTTAGATGTAATAAGAAATCTGGCTCAAATGCTTGACCTTCTTCAAAAGTGTAAAGTGTAAAGTGTCTTTCATTTCTTAAAAGATAAATCTCATCATATTTATTCTTTAAAGATGGTAATGCCTGCTTAATATATTTTACCAAATATTTTTCTTCAGATGTACCGTAATTATCATTGAAAGCAAACCATTCTTCTTTTGATAAATCAATAAATAAATCTTGGTTTGTGGTTTCTGATTGAGCTATACCATATTCTTGGTCACCTTCTTCATTAACAACAATATTCATTGTTTTTTCTTTAAAGGTATAAGAAACGCCTTGTGGCTTAAATACTTTACTACCTTTAAACTCTACCGAACCTTGTGGTATTAATTTTGAAATATCATCAAAAGCTTTTATAGTAGCTTCTAATTTCATTTCATTTGTTGGGTTATTAACCTGTTCAGAAGTTCCTTCTAATTGAACTTGTATTTTATTTAAATATTTATCTGATGTTAAAAACTCTGTTATTGATTTTAAATGAGGAAAGTAACGTTTAAGATTATTGAACCTATAAAAAGGCAATTTATTTAACGCTTTCAGCCTTATTGAATATGAAAATTCGTTAATCTTATAAATTCTCGAATCTTTTTGAACAGTCATTTCAAGATTATTCCCAAAAGCAGTAGTTAAAGAGGAATAGCCTGTTAATAGCTTTTTCGTAGAAATTTTATCAATAATAGTTTTATCTAATTCGTGAATATCTGAACGGTCATAAACTTCTCTTTCGTTTATATATACTACACCTGTTTTATAAAAATCTGATTGCTTAAAATCATCTTTAAGTTTTAAAGTTTTTTTGACAGACTTTGAAGCCTTAATTCCAATTTCTTCTAATGCTTTATTTAATTCAGAAATGTATTTAGGATTATGTGCAGAGTGATAATATAATTCTTCGCAAATACGCATTTCATTATTTAAATCCTCATCATATTTTCTTTTGTACAACGGTTGCTCATCAGATAATTGGAATGGACAATACCTTGCACCTCTACCTATTAATTGAGCTTCTGACATTGTTGTTTTGCCAACCTTACCTGATTTGTGGTCTGCATCTCTCGTGTTATATAAACGAACAATATCAAATAAATTAAGAACATCCCATCCCTCATTTAATTTATCAACTGCAAAAATCGCTCTATACTCATTATCTTCATCCTCTAAACTATTAACAATTAATTGCTTTTCATCACTATCATTTTTACTATCTACTGCAATGCAATTGTTTTTTGAGAAATCTTCTTTAAGTTCTGTAATAAGGTTTTCGGTTGTTATATTTTTAGAATCAAAATATTTAAATACATTTTGAATTATTTGATTACTACTATTACTTCTTAATTTATTGATTGTTTGAACTGTAAGTGATTTAATGCCATTTACATATTCCTCAAAAAAAGCTTGACTATCTTTAATTGTTTTAGATTTTAGAAGTATTACAGGTTTTATGTGAATTTGATTATTTTCAAAAATCTTTCTGCGAAATTGATTCAATATGGTTGCTTGTAATGCTCTTTCAAAAGGCTCTAACTCTGCCTGTAATACTTGTACTTCTTTAGAATATTTATCCTTTCTGAATTGTTTTAAAGGGTAATCAAATAAAAGTTTATCGTGATATTTTTTATTTATTTCTTCATTTGCTAAATCAGCTGTAGCAGTAAATTCTAATAAGTAGTTATCAGGGTTTGAATTAAAAATCTTATTAACAGTACCTTCCCAACTTAAAATACTATCAACCTCATTTTTAGTTTTCTTACCTTTTTTCGTTTCTGCATTAATATGATGGGCTTCATCAGATAGTAAAACAACTTTTTTATCTACAAAATCTTCATAAGTAAGACTGTTTTCTTTTGGCGTGTTTAAACGTGTATGTAAACCTTGTATAGTCGTAAAAACAATATTAATATCATCTTGATTAGCTGCTTCAAAATTATCAACTTCTTTAATTTCAACTTTTCTATCAGCAATTGATATAGTCTCATTAAATAGATATTTTGAAGATAAAGTGTTTAAAAAATTATCTCTGGTTTTATCAATAATATTAGAACTATTTACAAAAAAAATAAAGTTACGATACCCTTTCTCATATAAATCTAATATAGTACCCGCCATAACTAAAGTTTTACCACTACCTGTTGCCATATGAAACAATAATTGTATTGGTTTTACTTTATTAGGATATTGATTAATATAATAATTAAACCTTGCAAATGCCTCTAACTGATAGGGTCTTATTTTAAATTTTGGGTTTAAGTTATTACTAATATGCGCATTAACTTCAATAGGAATAAATCCCATTGTTATTGCCGCAGTTATTTTTTGTTCTAATGTTTGCATTAAAATTTTTATTATATAAATCCATTTTGAGATATTACTATATCATTCCCAAATAATTCTATTAAAAAAGATATTTCAATAGGGAAAAATGATGATGAACCATCACGATTATATTTTACAGGACATTCGATAATCCTAACACCATTGTTTTCAATTATCCTACAAAAATTTCTATTATTATCTCTAATTATTATTTCACCATTATCAATTTTAGAATATACCTTTTCTAAATCAATAAGCGCATATTTTAAAAAACTTGTACAACTTGGAAGATTAGATTTTAAACAATTTGTTATTCCATATGTAAAAAATTGAGCCTGCATCTTGTAATATTCAGATTCACGCCTATCCGCGTGCATATTACCGTCTCTTCTGTATCTTATAGTAAAGTCAGAATATTGTCTATACTTACTTTCTCTAAATCTTTCTTGTACAGTTTTAATTTGTCCGTTATGCCTAAAAACATAATCAATGCCATTTTGCATATCAATTTGTTCAGCAAAATCTTCATTTAAATTAACCTGTTCCCAGTTTAGCGGATTGTAAATATTTGGAATTGCTACGTTGTTGTGAATGTAGTTTGTAAATTGTCTATCAGAGATATAAGGACTCATAAAAATTATTTTAAATTATAAAATTGGTTGTTTATTTCAATAGTTTTGGAATCGATATTATTATCTACATCTTCAATTTCAGAATAATTAACATAAAGTTCATTTTTATCTAAAAAGTCTAATAAAATATTTTTCTGTGACTCTATATCTAAATTTTTAAATGAGTTAATATTTTCTTTTAGTAAAGAAGTGGATAATTTATAGCTACTATAAGGATTTTGAATAATTGAATCATATAATCTTGTAACATCCTGATTATTGTTTGCTACTTCAATTTCATCAATATATTTAGCATTATTTTTAGCAATTTCAGCGTAGACAAAATCACCACCACCTTTCCAATTTAAATTTTTAGAAACGCCTGAAGAATCACCTTTAATAACATTACATAATCTTGATACACTATCGTTTTCACCATAATCCATTTGCTCTAAACCAATATACTTCCTACCCATTTTATGCGCTACAGCAGCTGTAGTTCCACTACCCAAATGATAATCTAAAACAATATCACCAGGTGAAGTAGTCATTTGAATAATTCTACTTAATAATTTCTCTGGTTTTTTTCCGTTACTAAATTTTACACCGCCTTCACTTGATGGTGTTGTTCCAATATCCACCCATAAATCTGATGCTAAAACACCAAAATAATTCTTGTTATCTTCATTTACTGTACGTTCTTCTAATGGTACAAAAACACCACCATTATAAATAAGAACTATATTATTTAAAGAATTTATATATTCTTCAACAATGCCTTTTTCCTTATTAGCTAAAGCAAAAGTTTTAAATTTATCACCAGCTTTTTTAATATTTTTTTCTAATGAATAAATATTCTTTGAGTTAGCTAAAGCATAATTTTCAAATGCCTTATTTGCCAATAAATCTCTTTCCTTTTTTGGAATATTGAGGTCATTATATTTTTCTTTAAACTTTTTAGACAAGTCAGTAACGGTATAGCCCGATTTACTTTTTACAACTTCATACCTATAGTTAGTATTAAAATCTGTTTTTGTATAAAATGGATTAAATCTAAAACTGTTAGATTTTGAATAAAAAAGTATATATTCTTTAACCTTAAATAAACGCTCACCTCTTTTAACATTTATAGCGTTAACACCGCTCTCTGTACTTGATTTCAGAACTATAGCCTCTCTAAAGTGTTCTCTTCCAAAAACTTCATCACATAAAACTTTTAAATAAGCAAATTCGCTATCATCAACTTGAATGAAGAAAGCACCATCTTTACTTAAAAGCTTCCAAGCAATTTCTAATCTATTCTTCATAAAAGTCAACCAAGTAGAGTGGTTAAAACTATCATTGTATTGAAAGCTGTCATTCCCTGTATTATAAGGTGGGTCAATGTAAATAAGTTTTACTTTTTCTTTATAAATGTGTTTTAAAGAGTGAAGAGCTATTAAATTATTGCCTTTAATAATGAGATTATCTGTTATTGAAATATTATCTAAATCACTAACGCCTTCTTTATTATAACGTTTCCAATTAATTAATGCTTTTGGGTTAAACAACCTATCTATTTCATCCGGTGCTAATGTCTCATTCCAAAAAATTTCTTTTCTTCTTTGGTCTTCTTTGGTTTGACCACCTTCTAAAACACAGTCTTTGTAAGCCCAAGTTAGAACTACTTCTTTGGCTTCAGTTAGATATTCTTCATTAGCAGTTAAGCCTATTTTGTTTTTATATGCCGTGTAACTATCGGGTAAAAACTGCTTGTTTGATACAAATTTTTGGAATTTGATTTTATCAAAAATTAAGATATTATCTATTTCTTGAAAGAATGTTTTTTTAGATATTTCATCTTCAATAAGCAAAGAAAGTAATTCACAATCTAATTTCAATGCTGCTTCTACAACGACATTTTTGAATAGTTTACCTTCTTTACAAAACTTTTCGTTTTCTTCTAATATGTTTTTTATATGATTGAATAAGTTCATTTATGATAATATTTATTTTGTATCTAATAATTCTTTTGGGTCAACGTTTAAAATTTTGGCAATTTCATAAAGCACCTCTAAACTGGGCTGTGCCCTGTTCTGAACATAACCATTAACAGTATTGAAGCTTTTTCCAAGCTTTTCAGCTAACCACACCTGTTTGATGCCTTTTTCTTCTAAAACTTCTTTTATACGGTTCATAAGGGAAAATTTGAATCACTAAATATATATATTTTGCTTGACAATAATATAACGTAATTCGATATATTCTTGATTAACATAGTAAAGTAGAGACTTATTTATTTTAGAGAAAATATATTAATAAAGCCTTTGATATGATTAACTGCATCAATAATATATTAAATGCATCATTTGTAAATAATTAACTTATTTATTTTCTCATACCTCAAACAATGAACAGTTAAATAATAAGACTATATTTACTTAATCATCAAATACTTATAAAGCTATGCGTTACTTAATTATTTTCATTTGTCTAGTTTCACCTAACCTTTTTGCCCAAGATAGCGTTATTTCCGTTAACGAAGCCAGTAATTATATTGGACAGGAAGTTATCGTACAAGGTAAAGTAGATCAAGTTGTTCATTTAACTAGTGTACGTGGTAAACCAACTTATTTTAATATGGGCGGCAATTACCCAAATCAAAAACTTACTTTATTACTATGGGATAGTAATGAGCACAAATTCATTAAAGGAACACAGTTCTATGAGGGTAAAATAATAAAGGTTATAGGCACTATAGAAACTTATCGGGGTAAGCCTCAAATAATCATTCGTGAACCTGAACAGATTGAGGTTTTGGAGGGATATTAAGCGTGCCTAATCTTTTTTAAAATGACGCCAATCTAATTGTATTAAATAGTCTGCTAAATCTTTGCCTTTTTTTCTGTCATTTAAAGTTGCATACTTTTCTAAAAGATTTGACATTTTAAAACTTGTGTTTTGCATCTTTAATTGAATAGCATCAATTTTTTTGTTCCATAATTCGTAGGCTTTACCCCCTTCTGCTAGATCGGGGAATAAGAAAACCTTTCTACCTCTTAAAGCAGTACATTTTTTAAGATTTAAACTACTTAAATTATAAACTGCAAGCCATATATAATTGGTGGCTGTCTCTGGAAAACCGAAGTACAAAGCACCATATATAGCTGTTTTAGGCGCTTCAACAAGAGCAACTGGATTAGTTGGGTAACGGTTTAACAAGTGCTCCCCAAATAAACAAGATACTTTTGTATCATTTTGGTTATATTCTTTAAGCCAATTTGGTAATTTCTTATTAAATTTTATATAATTTTTAGTCATTATGGAATGTAAAAAATCTGTACCAATAGTATGGTTGTTTTTATCAAATTGCTTTACCTGTACTGTTCTTACGTTATTGTGTAAATCAATAAAAGGAAAAGTAATTGCACCTTTTCTATAACCTTTTGAAATAGTACCTAAATGATAAAGTGCTATTATTTTTTCTATTTCTTTTTCATTAAACGGAAAAGGCACATTATACAATAAATTCTGAATGAATACATTCTTGTTATAATTTTGACGCGTTTTATAGAGAATTTCTTTCGGAAAAAATACTGTTTTTTGCCTTTTTATAGGTTTTAATCTTTGAAGGTTAACAACAGTAGTGGATGCGTTGTTTTTATGATAACCATTTTTATAGGGGTTTAAATGATAACCACAATTAATTTCTCTATCACAACGACCGTATTCATTAGGAAGGTGCTCATTAGTTTCAATATTAATGTATTTTACAAATCTTTTTTTAGAACAGGATGGACATTGGTATTTCTTACTGGCTTTCTCAAGCTTATACTTATAGTCTTGCATAAAAAAGTTTTTTTTAAGGTTACTTTTAATAACAAAAATAATCGGCCGAGTTATCTTAGTTATTTTTATTACCAGTGTTAAACAATATTTTTAGAACGGTAAACCATTGGTAACGAAAGCCGCTAGTTTATTACCAGCGACACGCTCAACAATTATATCAAAGCTTCTGAGACGTTTAGAAAAATTGACCTTGTTAACAGGTTTATATCCATCTTCCAAGCAATATTGCCTATAGCGAGGATATAGCTCTTTAATTAGTGTAAATTCTGTTGCAGAGACCTCGTAGTCTTCTTCTTCGATAAACATTTTCACACTATCCGATTGGGTTTTGTATTGTGCTACAGCTTTTTCTGCCGCTTCACATTTAGAAAAACCTTTTTGTTCTAATAGTCTAAATAAACCTTCAAGCACCCAGTTAAATACACCAGAAAGCTCATTATCGATTATTTTGGTATGCAAATTTTTATCTTGTTCTTCTGGTGGAATAGTTACATCAAAGGGTATTATTAAAAATCTTCTAAAAAAAGCGTTTGTTTGTTCTACCTCTTTTGGAAGTTCGTTACAGTTAAAAATCAGTTTAGCATATTGCTTTAACGTGAATGGTTGACCGTAAGGCAAACGCGCTTCAACTGGTTCACCAGACACTAGCTGTTTAAATATAGAACTTTCCAGTTTGCCATTTATTTCACTTGCATAATTAACTAATTTGTTGGCAATTTTTGCTCTAAAGTAACCTGTATCATTCGTTAAGCTTTGCAAAGAAAAGTTACTAATATTAGCATCACCCAATAAAGCACTTACAATTTCAAAAAAAACTGATTTACCATTGGCACCAGTACCATATAAAATAAGGGCCTTTTCTTCCTTGAGTGTTCTACTATTATTTTTAATAAAAATGAAACCTAAGTATTCAGCTAACACCCTCTGACGCTCTTTATCCGGCAATACCTTGTCGAGATATGCGGTGAATATAGGGGCTTGTGCATTTTTATTATATTCAAATGGCAACTGATAGGTTAAGAAGTCTTCTCTGTCGAATGGTCTTAATTTTACACCTTTTGGGTTGATTTCGAATGTCCCGTTTTTTAAATTAATCTGCACTTTATCTACGGACATTTCTTTGCGTTGTAAATAGGCAGCAGATAGAAATTGTTCAAATAATTCTTTTTTGAATTTATAATACCTGGCAGAAAATTTTGGAACACTCATAATTTCTGCAGCTTCACCCAAGAATTGCTGAAAACTTTCTTTATCTACTTCATTCCAAAAGGAACCATTGTACAGGTATATAAAACCTTGATTTTTACATAAACCCCAATCGTTTTTCTTAGCAATAAAAAGCACATTTTCTATAGCTATGACAGTGTAATGTTTATTGCTTATTTTAAAACTATCCTCTTCTCCGGGATTAGCTTTTTTCTCAAAATCTAAAGGTTTAAACTGTTCTAATAATTTTTTTAGCAATAGGCTATGGCATTCTCCTGTAATTTCTTTTAAAGAATTAAGGTGATTTTTATAGGTTTCAGGATTATCTAAACTATCAAAATTTGGTCTTATTTTTTTATTATTAGGATTTTTCATTTTGTACGGCTTTAAATTAATATAGGGTGTAATAAGATGGCTTGAGAGAGTAGGGCTGACTACTTTCATAAGTGTAGGTTCTGGATTAATAATTATTTCTTTTTGAGTTAAATGCTTTGCGGTAGTTATTGTCTAATAACTTTTGCACATCACTCATACGGTAATAGATTTTGGAACCTATTTGAGAAAAAGAAATAACACCTTCATCACGCCAAGTTTGCGCTGTACGTTTACTGATATTCATCAGTTGTAAGAATTCTTGATTGTCTAGAAAAACTTCTTTAGGAGATTTCTGTTTCTCTTCTAGTTTTTTGTTTAGCTCGTCTAAACGATTTACTAGATCTGTGTACTGCTCTGTACTTAAAATAATTGCTTTCATTTGACATATAATTTTATGATTATGAATAGCAAAGATTGTATGGAAGTGAGGCTAAAAACACTTTATAGACAAAGGCTTAGAGTGAGGTGTAGAGTGTAGAGTGGAAATAAAAAACAGTTAACCTGAGAGAGATTAACTGTAAAATTTGGATAAAATAATTTTATACTGCGCTTTAAGTATAGAGTGTTATTTTAGTGTATTTAATGCTGAATCGATGTTTTTTGAAGTAGATGGAACTTTTTGGGTTCTCAATTTGGTACGATTATATGGCTCGCCGTTTTCTTGAATAAAACAGTTTATAGTTACTACCCATTGCTGTTGCTTTAAATCTTTAACAAGTTTTAATTCATTATGCAGTTGTTTTATGAAATATGAAAGTTCACTAATCTTACCAGCCCAAACGATAGGCTTTTCAATAGCTTCACCGCTAAACACTTTCCTAAAGTCACTCAAAGTAGTTTGTTCTGAGATCATTTCAATCCTTATCAGAGATTTTCTCAAGTCTGTAAGCTTAGACTCGTTTTTGTAGTAATCTTCTAAGGTAAATGAGTTGGGTTTATTTTTAGTGCGACTTGTTTTATGCGAGTGTTTTTCTTTTAATTTACCAGAACTATAAGTATGGTTTAACAGCTCGTTAGCGGCTAATTGAGACTCTAAGGTAGAGATTTTGTTATTTAGAATTACGGTATATTCAGCTATTGCAAGACCTTCAAGTTCGCGAGATAGTTTTAAAGATGAAATTGCATTTTTGATGGCATTTATAAAATGAATTTTATCTTCAGGTAATATTTGTTTATAAGTATTAATTATTGTGTTTAAGTGGCTCTTTTTAAAATTAAGGCAAATATTTTTTAAGTTTTTCGCTTTACATTCTTCGTAACCTAGTTCTTTTAAAAAACTAGTGCTCATTTTCTCTTGCCAATAGCACAATTTATCAATATTCTTCAAAGATTTTGGTAAGATTGAGTTGTAATACTGCTGAAGCATCTCCCTTTTTTCTAAGCCTGAGCTGAACAATGCGACTGCTTCTTTGCGGTACTGTTCCTCCTTCTTTTGAGTTTCTTCAAGGAGCTTGAATATATCGATAGACAATTCCTCAGTTAATTGAGGTAAATCTAAAAGGTCCCTAATAATCCAAGTTACTTTTTTGCAGTTTTTAATAAAGTTATATAGCCAGTATAATTTAAAAGTATTAAAATCCTCAGGAATATGGTTACTCAATGTAGGTCTATTATTTTTTTCTTTTGCCCTATAACTTAAAATATAGGAATACTCTTGGTTTTCATCAACTGAAGAGAAATCTAAATTAATGTTGTTGGATTTAGTTCTTATTGCCCTATCAAGATTTTTTAAAATTAAATTGATGTATTTTTCATCTGCGTTTATTATTTCCTGTTGTACATCAGAATAATTAGGATCTGCCAAAAACTCAAATTCATATTCATATTCGATAAAGGCAATTTTAGATGGTGTTAATTCTTCGAATGGTATATCTAAAGCATATTGAGATAGGTCGTAAAAATCTCCTATTAAAATGTGGTCTTCGTCTCTCATAATTTAATTAATATATTTATCTACTGCGTTATCTAATTCACTACCTATTATTTTTGCATACACTTGCGTGATACCAATGTCTGAATGGTCCATAAGTTTAGATACGTGTTCTATTCGCATACCATTGTTTAAAGCTCTCGTAGCAAATGTATGTCGGCTAATATGAAAGGATAAATTAAATGGTAGTTCTAGCTCTTTACCCATACGACTTAAATACATATTACTTAATGAAATTGCTCTATTGGTTATTAAACTTCTGTGTTCTCTATCTTTAAAATAATGTTCATCCACACTGGCAAATGGAAAAACTATATCGTTTTGCTTTTGGTCTTTGGTTCTGTATTTCTCAATAATATCAACCGCTTTTTGTCCAATCTTTAAACTGTGCTGTCTTTTGGTTTTCCTTATGGTTTTTGTAATTCTGTGATTCTTGCTATCGTAGTTTTTCCATTGCAATTCGATAACATCACCAAAACGTAAGCCTCCAGAAAAAACTGAAAAGATAAACATATCTTTAATAACTTGGGCTTTATGTTCTTGTGGAACCTCTAAATTAATTAATGCTTCAAACTGCTCTTCGTTTAAATAACGCTTTGTAGGCTTGTTTTTCTTTACTTTAAACTTTGTAAAGGGTGAGAGTTCGTTGGAGATTAAATCTTCGCTTTTAGCCTCTCTAAACATTAAATTAAGGATTCTAAACGCATAGTTAATAGTGGTGTTATTGTTACCTAACTTAGAGCTGCAATATGAAGCATATTTTTTTAAAGTTGTGGCTGTAATATCATCAAACATTAATTCGCGATGGCCTATAAATCTTTCAAACTTTTCGATGTTGTTCTTATAACTTCTATAAGTTGATAACGCAACAGTGTCTTTTAGTTTCTCGCATCTATCATACGCGAAGTCAAAGAAGTTTATTAAAGGTTTACCCTTTATGGCTTCTTTTAATCTTCTAGCAGATGTGGATTGGTTCCTTCTTTCAAGGTCTGCAATCTCACCTTCTGCATCCGCAATCTTTTTTGAAAGGTATGCGTTTAATCTTGTCGAAGATTTATGGTTCTTTTTGACTTTTTGTTTAACTTCATCCCATTCATTAGGTTGTAATTTTACACTTAAGGAAATGAACTTAGTTTTTCTGTTTTTGATTACACGTAAATAAAGCGGTGCAAGTCCGGCTTTATCTAGTTTGTTTTTTCTTAAAACTAGTTTGATTGAAGACATAAGGCTCTGGTATTTAGACTGTGCAAATGGGTGCAAAGTGTTACTAAGGTACAACAAAGGGTACAACAAACCTAATATTTACTAGCATTTTATTGCATTATTTTGCATTAGCTAAAAACCCAAAACCCTTATAAATAGGGGGTTTTAAAGCAATTTGATAAAAATGAGTGATAATGCTATATAACAATGTATAACCGCAATTACGGCGGATTCGACTACGTCCGAATCCACTCGGAATTGCTAACGCCAGTACTTAACCGAAAATCATTAACTTTAATCCCGTAACTGACGGTTATACGGGACCGTTGGCAAACATTTAACGAAAACCATAAAACAAACAAAAACCCGAATATGAAAAACATTACAACATTATTATTTCTACTAATTTCAATCGCTACATTTTCTCAAGAACAGTTTTTTGTTGGAGAAGATTCAGAATTATTAATTGGAAAAACATTGACTTTAAAAGAGGGGAAATCATTTTACTCTGGATTTTACAAAGACAGTAAAATAAAGAAATTATTATACAAAGATGGAGTTGGAAACAATCCTGACAAACTTAAAAGACTGGAATTTACTGTTACTGGAACAATGGAAAATCCGAATAAATATAATCTTGGAAAAGATTTAGTTTTAGTTCTTGAAAATGAAAAAACTGGAAAAGTTTACTATGCTTACGACCCGAAACACGCAGATTTGTTTTTATTAGATGTTGTCGGAGGTTTAACACCACCAGAGGGTTTTTTATGCAAAAGACTTGAATCGGAAAAAGATAAATTCTCATCAAAAACAACAACAAGAACACCTACACAATACGAGTATTCAATTTCAAAAATTGAGGAAAACGGAGAAAATACAATTTATTTAAGATTGCAATCATATGGAACAACTTTAAACATTAATAAAAAAGGATTAAAGATTCTATTTTCAGATGGAACAGTAATTGAGAAACCTGATGTTGATGTTAAATACAAAAGTGCTTCTGGAACTAAAGGTTGGACTTATAGTTGCTTTATTAGACTTGAAGAAGAAGATATAAAAACATTAACTACGAAAACAATAACTGATTATTCATTATATATTTACGAAAGAGAAATGAAAAGTGCGAACGCTCTTGAATTGAGAGAATATTTAAAATGTATGACTGAATAAAAAACGATTTGCCAACACCGTGTATAATTAATTGCTTGGTTCTAGACTACTTACGAAAATCCTCGCGGATTTTCTATTCGGTTTTTATTTACTAAATTCCGTGCTTAACCACGCAACTAATCATACACAAACACGTTGTACAACATTTGACAAAAAACCAAGCCGAATTGAAAAAAACTATTGTATTTGCTTTCTTAATTGCGACTTCTTTAATGTTTGGACAAATTCAGAAAAAGTTCTTCGTTGAAGACGTTAAGGATATCGAATATGTAACCGTAAATTTTTGTGTTGATAACGATGCGAAAATTAGTGAGGTTACAATTGTAAAGGAAAAGACAACCTATGAAAATGAATATAACATTGAGCAGTTGCGCCAATACTTATTAGGTGTTCAATATTATCCAAACAGTAAACTTAAAAACAATTGTTACGATTCTACTTTTGAGTTTATAAATTACGAATACGAAAATAAAACTCTGAACGAAACGGAATGTAAAGCTTGCGAAAAATTCAAAACTGGAATTTACCAATATAAACACGTTCTCTATCGGGACACAAAAATTAAACGGAAAAGAAAAGTTCAGAGAAAAATATTCAAAGGAGGCAAACAGGTTTATTATATAAAATGGATTTCTGATTGTCATTATGTTTTAACTTATAAAAAAATGACTGAACCACGTTTAAAACATTTGATTGGAAAAGAAATTGACGTCCAAATCATTGATGTTTTGGAAGACGGAAGTTATGTGTATAGGTCAAAGGCAAATTTTGAGGAAAAAGTGGACTATGGAATTATTAAAAAAGTGCAATAAAAAACGTTGTACAACAATGTATAACCGCAATTACGGCGGATTCGACTACGTCCGAATCCACTCGGAATTGCTAACGTCAGTGCTTAACCGAAAACATTAACTTTAAACCCGTAACTGACGGTTATACTAGACCGTTGGCAAAAATACCTCGGAATGAAAAGCAAAGCGGAATAATAATGAATACGATTGCTTGAAAAGATGAAGTAAAAAACAAAAATTAGTTCTTAAAAGAAATAACTGACTTAAAAAAAGAACAGCGGAATTGAATAGCATTACGCGGAATGAAAAGCACAACGCTGAAAAAAATGAATAAAACAATATCGTGCAAAAAAATAAAAAGCGAATTTAAAAATTAAGCGGAATTAAGGTCGAATCAAAAATTTGAAGTAAACGAAAAAAAGATATTAAAATCTACGTTTTAAAAATAATTAAGTTCAG
>NZ_VRLT01000039.1 GCF_008017835.1 Mesonia sp. HuA40
CTCTCTTTTGCTAATTAAACATCCATAAATTTAATTATTTATCTTTATATTTTCTCTTATGCAAGTCTAAAGGAGTGGGCCAGCTTAGCCAACAGGCATTTTTAATGCCGTAGTTGGACTTGCTGGGTTGTATCGAGAAGTGATTCAATTAAAACTATAAAAGTATTCACCACTTTTCGACTTGTTCTCGATACTTCGCATTTTTGTTCTATCGCCCAAAAATGCGAAACTCGAACTGACAGGGCGTGTTTTTGAGTTATTTTATACACCAGCAGCCCAATTCAAATAGCGATTCAAAGCAGGGCTTTGCAATCTTTTTCTTCAGTATAACTTGTGTTTTGCGTGAAGAATTGGCGAAGCCTTGGAGCCAATTTAGCAAAATACAAGTGGTTTTCAGCAAAGCTGAAAAATACCCCAGAAAAAGTGTACTTTTTACCGACACTTCGGTAACCTGCCCCGAGTCTTCGGGGTTTCGTTTTCTCCTGTATCCGACGAGCGCAGCGAGAGGAATACACCGTAAAGAAAATGAAAATTAGGACATAGTATTATCAATGAATTGTAAAAGAGTAGCTTTTGAAAAAGAAAATAAACTCGCTACTTTTCCACTTGCTCTCGATACTTCGAATTTTTGGTTTACCACCAAAAATCCGAAACTCGAACTGACAAGGCAGGTTATATTACAAAAAGAATAAAAAAAATACCATTTAAACCCGGCTTATCAAAAATAGCCCTCTCGTGTTGCTCAATTGCATCGCGATAAAGTTTATGTTAAAAAAATACTATCTTTATACTGTTAACCAACACCTAAACCACCCTATGAGGCTAGCAGACTTATACGATTACAACCTCTTTGAGCAAGATTCAGAAAAAGATATACTAAGCACGCCAAACGATCCTGAGGCCTATCACCAACTATTTATCAAACGCATGTTGGCAGTTATAGAGTTTGAAGATATTCGAGTCAATGAATATGAGCCGCCCAAGAACAAACGCAAATTCTTGTTGAATCTTTATAAAACTGGTTGTCTGAGAATAAAAGAGAATGGTATTAACTGGCACTCTTTCATGGAGAAGTTTTGTAATATAGAAATCGAAGACTTGAGTGATCTAGAACAACCAGAAATACGCAATTACCGCGACTATTTAAAACAGCACATAGAAGCCTATAGACGAATAGATAGTGCGGTTGACTACCGACCAGATAGCCCAGAGCTTATCGGAATAGAGCGTTTCATTACCGAAAATATGGGTTCAATAGATTATTTCAATTTTACTGACTTAAGAGATGAACTATACTATCTAGAGCAGAATTTTGCCAATTATTACGCGCAACATTTTATAGGCGAATTAGAGCTGCCGGTGGTTTATGCCTTTCCGTCTGTTGTTGATAAAATAAAAGCGATACGCCATTTGGTAAACTCTGCTTATTTAACAACTGCTACCCAAAATGATTTGAAACGCCTGCTGTGCCGTTGGGTGCGGCAATTGACCAATCATTTGATATACAAGCTTGATTTAAGTGCTGCAGACTTTGATCAAGAAGATTTTATGCAACATTTTGCACAAGCCATTCACTACCAGCCACAGTCTAGTTCAAGCAAGGCCATCCATTATCCCACAGCTATTTTTAGTTGTTCACAGGCTTATTTGCTGTTCCATGCCATTGCCCAAAAGGCCAATAACCAAACCACCCTGAGTTATGTTTACCGAAGAATGCAAGAAGAAGACCAGCTGATTATCCCTCGGGATTATGAGTTTAGAACCTGGTACAACCAACAAGACTACCCCCTTAACCTAGAATATACTACGCAAACCTTGGCCAAAAGCTTCTCAAAAGAGCGTGAGTTCTTCTTAGATTTGCTGTATGAGCAATACGGCTTGAGTCTTGAAAAAAAAGAAACTTAAGCTTAGCTTATCTAAACGTCCCGACTAGAAACCAACAAAAATGCGTATACTTGTAGCTTTTTTGTCAACCTAGAATTGCTATGCTATTCAATTCGATAGATTTTGCGGTATTCTTACCCATCGTTTTCGCTTTATACTGGCTTTTGCGAAAACATTTACGCGCCCAAAACGTATTAATTGCCCTAGCCAGTTATGTGTTTTACGGTTGGTGGGATTGGCGATTTTTATTTCTAATTCTGTTCAGTACGCTAGTCGATTTTTTTGTAGGCTTGCAACTGGAGAAAAGTGAGCATCCTCAACGGCGTAAGCTGTTTTTATACCTGAGTTTAGGAGTAAATTTAGGGCTACTGGGCTTTTTCAAATACTATAACTTTTTTATCGATAATTTTAATCAAGCCTTTAGTTTCTTTGGAAGCGAAGTTAGCTTTCGGGGCTTGGAAATCATTCTGCCCGTAGGCATAAGTTTTTATACTTTTCAGACACTGAGTTACACTATAGACATCTACCGACGTAAGCTCCCGGCTACCCGTAATTTTGTAGCATTTGCGGCCTTCGTAAGTTTTTTTCCTCAATTGGTGGCCGGACCCATTGAGCGAGCCACTCAACTGTTGCCGCAATTTTTTAAACCTAGAAAATTTGATTACCAACTGGCCGTAATAGGGATGCGACAAATTTTATGGGGCTTGTTTAAAAAGGTGGTCATTGCCGATAATTGTGCACGTTATGCCAGTGAAATTTTTGGAAATTCAGGCGATTATAGTGGAAGTACCCTGCTTTTAGGCGCCTTGTTTTTTACTTTTCAAATTTATGGAGATTTTTCCGGCTACTCTGATATTGCCATTGGTACTTCGCGACTTTTCGGATTTGATTTGATGCGCAATTTTGCTTATCCGTATTTTTCAAGAGATATTGCAGAGTTCTGGCGTCGATGGCACATTTCGTTATCCACTTGGTTCCGAGATTACTTGTATATACCTTTGGGCGGTAGCCGTGGTAGCACGGGTATGCAAGTACGCAACACCTTTATTATTTTTGTAGTCAGTGGCTTTTGGCATGGCGCCAATTGGACTTTTATAGTTTGGGGCGCCTTGAATGCTTTGTATTTTTTACCTTTACTATTGACCAAGCGCAACCGTAAAAATTTAGATATAGTCGCTCAAGATGGTTTTTTACCCAGTATTCAGAATCTAGGGAAGATTTTGATGACCTTTGGACTAACCGTATTGGCTTGGATATTTTTTAGAGCCGAAAATATAAGTCACGCTTTATCTTATATTAATGGTATTTTTAGCAAAGACTTATTTCAAATACCCGAAATAAGACCCACCAATTTATTTGTTTTGTTGTTATGTTTTTTGGGTGTCGAATGGTTAGGGAGAAGAGATGATTTTGCATTAGAAAAAAGCTTAAACTTAAGGTATAAAAGCTTAAGATGGCTTTTGTATTTGTTGATTCTTTTAATCATATTTCTTTTCGGTTATACAGGGGAAAAGCTCGAATTTATCTATTTTCAATTTTAAAATGAGAAAATTTATATTACAAATTTCAATTTTTAGTGTTATTCTTCTAATTATCAACTTTTTCTTAAAGCAGTTAGGAGACGAGCTATATTTCGGGAATTATAATGTTTATTCTTTAAGTTATAAAACATATCTAATGTCTGATTCACACGGTAATGCTCTTGAAGATTACCCAGAAGAATTCAACATTTATAACTTTTCAGCCCCTAGTGACTCATATTTTGATATGGAAAGAAAGTTGAATTTTCTAATTGAAAAAAATGCTATCGATACTTTGATCCTTACAGTTGATAATCATACTCTAAGCCCTTACCGCGAAAGTTTAAATAATTTAGATAGATCTAAATTTTATTTAACACGAAGTGGGTATGATACCACTTTAGATTACTACGTAGATAAGCTCTACGGTTTTCTAATTATTTCTGAACCTAAAATTGGTCTTTTGATTCAAGAATATATGGCGCAAGAGCTAAAAACTATTTTCAATAAACCAAAATTTTCCCAAAATAACTTAAACAAAACTTGGAAAGATATAGGGGTTAAAGAACGTGCTTACCGAATTAACAGACGATTTGAAAGTCAGTTTGGTTTTAAAAATAGTTCACAAAAATTGCAGAGAAGTCTAGAAAGAATGATAGGTTTATGTAAAGCCAATAATATTGTTTTAATAGGTATTAAATTTCCACTTACTGCCTCATATTATAGGCTTATTAAAAATAAAGATATGGGTGCTGCTAAAATTTTAGAAACAAGCGGTTTTAAGGTTATGGACTTTTCAAAAACTTACTTTGCCAAGGAAACTCTATTTGAAAATGAAGACCACTTAAACTCACAAGGTGGTGATGTTTTTACTAGACTATTACATAGTAATTTGCGACAATTATCAACACTGAATTAGGTTGGTTAACTTGGTTGTTATCACTACCAACAAAAATGCGTATACTTGTAGTTTAAATAAAAAGTCTAATTTATGGCAGAACAGCCCCTTGTTTCTATCATTATTCCCACCTACAACCGAGCCCATCTTATAGGAGAGACCCTGGACTCGGTGTTGGCGCAAACCTATACGAATTGGGAGTGTATTGTAGTAGACGATGGCAGCACCGATGCTACCGATGAACTAATGGCCGAGTACTGCGCCAAAGATTCCCGCTTTAAATATTTATCTAGACCACCTGATTATTCTAAAGGTGCAAATTCATGTCGACATATTGGTTTTTTAGAATCAAAAGGTGAATATGTTAATTGGTTTGACTCAGACGACATAATGTTACCGCAACACCTAACCTTAAAAGTTTTGAACATAGTTAAAGAGGATAAAGACTTTGTAGCTTGCGAAGTTGCTCGCTGGTATCAGAATTCAGAATTCGATAGAATTATACCGATAAAAAATAATTATAATATGAACCCTGTTTTAGGGCAGTTTGTAGGGGAACTTACACTTTTTACTTGTGGACCTTTATGGAAAAAAAAATTTCTAATTAAGGAAAAACTCTTTTATAAAAACTATAAAATTGAGACAAATGATACAGTCTTAAATGATTGGGAATTTAATTTAGAAGCGCTGTTAAAAAACCCAAAGTTCAGTTTTATCGAACAAGTATTAATTCACTATAGATTTCATAATAATTCAATTTATGCAGATAGAATGGGTAAAAACATTTTTAAATTACAAGATGAATTAGAAATTAGGATAACTATGTATAATAAGTGTAAAAAGTTTTTAAAGTACCCCAATGAGAAACTGGATTTTTTCTACTTAACTAAACTATTGAAAATATCTAGATCTTTTCTTTATCAGAAAAAGAAAGTTCCTAACTTAATTTATAAAGAAATAAAAAGACTTAAAACTTTTTCTAATTATGATAAAGCTAAAATTTATATTTCTTTACTTTTTAGTGATATAACCAAGAGAAGAATTAAATCATTACGGTTAAATGAAAATTAACTATCTCGTGCGGTCTTTTCCTAATAAGACAGAAACTTTTATTGTACATCACGTAAAATACCTAATAAATCAAAACTTGTTAAATAGTTTTTTCACCAAAAGTTTAAAAAAAGATTATGATGCATTTGATGGAATTTTAAATGAGTTGAAAAATAATTTAGTTGAGTATCCAGTCGTTAAAAATAATAAGGACCGGTTGCAATATTTAATTAATGTTTTAAAGTCACCAGCCAAATTGAATGTATGGCTAAGGTATATTCTAAAAAATAAGAAAGTTAAATTTAAAACACTTTATGATATTTGTTATTACTCTGAGTTAGAAGAAAATCAAATAATTCATGTACAATTTAATACCTCATTAGATGATTTGAAAGACTTAACCAAATTAGGACTGTTTAAAAATTTAAAGGTAATTGTCACTTTTCATGGTTATGACGCCTTCCGGCTAAGTCCTAATTTATATCTTAGAGAGTATGAATGGTTTTATAGACATCACGTCAATTTTATAACCGTGAATTCAAATTATTTAAAAAATCACCTAATTAATGTTGGTGTCAGTGATGAAAAAATTAAAATCATACCTGTAGGTATTAATATAAATCAGAACCTTGCCAATTTTAAAAAGCGTCGAGAAAGAAATAATACTTTAAAACTCATAAGTGTAGGTAGATTAATACAGCTAAAAGGTCATGAATATGGGATTAAAGCGGTGGCAGATTTAAAAAATAGGGGTATCGAAGTTGAATATATTATTGTTGGGTCTGGATTAGCCTCATATGAAGATTACCTTAAGTCTCTTATTACTAAATTAGGTTGCGAAAGTGAGATTAGAATGCTTGGACATAAAAACCAAAAAGAGATTACAGCCTTATTTAGCAATAATGATATTTTCCTTATGCCTTCAACGTATGATAATAATACTTTTAGACGGGAAGCTTTGGGTTTAGCGGCTATTGAAGCACAAGCCTATGGGCTACCGGTAGTGGGTTTTAACACAGGTGGTTTAAATGAGGCGGTTTCTAATGGAAAATCTGGTATTCTTGTCGAAGATCGAAATGTAAATGCACTTGTTCTTGCCATATTAAAATTATTTAACGACAAGAGTGTATATCAAAATTTTAGTGAAAATGCAAGGAAATATGTTTTTGAAAATTTTGAGAATGCTGTAATTTTCGAAAAATACACTAAATTATATAAGGCTTGTTATGATTCCTAAAATAATACATTATTGCTGGTTTGGTAAAAAACCCTTTCCTTCAATTGTCGAGAAATGTATTGTTTCTTGGCAGGAACATTTACCTGAATATGAATTCAAACGATGGGATGAAAGTACGTATACATTGACCAACGAATTTGCAAAAAGAGCCTATAGAGATAAAATGTATGCATTTGTTGCCGATTATGTACGATTGGATGTTTTGCAACGTATGGGGGGAATTTACTTGGATACCGATATGCTAGTGCTAAAACCTTTTGATACGTTTTTAAATCAGAAGGCTTTTGTCGGGTTAGAATCGGAGCATTATATCAGCTGTGGAATAATTGGTGCAGAACCCAATCATCCGTATATCAATGCTTGCTTAAATTTCTATCAACAACTTTCAAAAAAACAAATCAATTATAAGTCCTTAATAATCCCCAAAATTTTCACAAAAGTATATAGAGAATTGTATGCAGTACAAGGCGATTTGAGCGTTGCTCAGCACAAAGATTTAAGCGTGTTTAAACAAGAATACTTTTACGCTTATCCGAACCCTAAGGTTAAGGAATCTTATCTATGTTATAAAAACTATACCACAAATGATAGTTTTGCCGTACATTTATGGCATAAGAGTTGGAAAAAGGAATCTGCCTTAAGTCTTATGCGTAAAGGTAGAACTGTAAAGGCATTGGTTAGGCTATTCAATGAAATGCGTTTACCTTATTCTAAAGTTAACAAAGTTTATCTGCGCAAAATAGCATCTGCTTTTAAGAAAAATCACCTATGAGTAATTCAAATAAAATCCTAATCGTTTATGGTTCTTTGAACTCGGTACCTTCTCCAGAAGGAGCTGCACCAGCCAAAGTAATTCAAGAAACCATTGAAGCCTTAAATGATGATCGTTTTATAGTACTTTCAAATACCAACTTAAGGCTAAAGGATTGGGATTATGATCGAGAAGTTTTTCGCCATGTCGCTTTTAATCATTGGTCGAAACTAAGTTTACTACTATTAAAGTTACGTTTTAATTATAGTGAACGTAAACAACTTTTCATTACCGGTAGTGATGCCCAATTGCATTATTTTATTACGGTTTGTTTATATGTGCGAAAACATCAATATAAAAAAATAATTGTACACGTAAGTCCTGGTTTGGTGAGCATGTTAAAATTATTTTGCCCAGATGTTGAAATCGTATTTTATCATCACGGCACCTCTTTGCATACTAAACTTACAGAAAGACAATGGGAACAACTACTCCATCAAACAAAAGGTATTATTGGTGTAAATCTAGCTGCAAAAATTAAAGCAAATGAAACTTTTCGGAAGCAAATAAAAGAACAGTATTTTAGGGTTTACAATGGCATTTCCAGTATGAAACTAAGCAAATCGGAAAAATTTAAAAATTTTACTGTTTTGTTTTCAGGGCGTATTTGCAGGGAAAAAGGCGTATTGGATTTGATCAAAGCAATTAGAAATTTAAGTGATAAGGGATTGAATGTTAATCTTATTTTAGCTGGAGGTGCAGGCACAAAAAGAGGATTGGCAGAGGCTAATAAATATCTTGAAAAGTGCAAAGTATACGTTAATACACATAATTTAAATGTTACTTTTACTGGCTATTTAGAAAAAAAAGCATTGCAAAAACTATATAACCAAGTACATGTTTTGGTTTTACCGACTGATGCCAAACTTTCTTCTGAAGGTTTATCGTTATCTTTGATAGAGGGTTTATCGGCTGGTTTACCGTTAATCGCAACTGCTGTTGGGGGTAATGTTGAAATTGTAATCGAGAATCAAAATGGCTTTTTAATCCATACCACTGAAAATCGTGAAAAAGAAATTGCAAATTATATAGAATACCTACTTTTAAATCCAGAACAGTATAATAAAATTTCTAGTGCAGCAGAAAGCTTTTATTTAAAAAACTTTACGCCATTGAGAATGAGCTCTCAATTTATTAACTGTTTAAAAAAAATAGATTTTGTCAATTAAAATCCTACTCGCTTCAGGTTCCCGTCATAGTATACCGCCTTTGCAGCACAGCCCAGGGGTAGCACGGGTCATCTATACGCTGAGTCAAGCCTTAAAAAAGGAGGGGTATGACATCCAAGTAATCAGTCAATACCATCCCGATTTATCAAGCCTGTCTTATGACCGCAAGGTATATCGGCACCCTAAACCCAATTGGATTACAGGCATGCAACAAGCTTGGCTAAAATGTTTGCCCTATCGTTGGCTAAAAAAACGTTACGGCTTTACACAAATTGATCGTATTCTATATTATAAGGGAGTGGTAAAAGAGGCAAGTAAAATTAAACCAGACTTGGTTATTAGCTTTATGCACATAGAATTGTTTAAACAATTGCATCAGCATATTCCTCAAGCCCAACATATTTATTTTTTTCGTAGCACCGACTTGGCTAAGCGTATCGGCAAGGCAAATATGAGTTACTTGTTGAAAAATAGTGCAGGCTTTTTAGCCAATACCCAAGCACCTATTCAAGAATTAAAATTCTTTGGAGATTTTGACTTCCCAGCAAAGACCATTTATAATGCAGTATTGCATCCAAGACCCGATAAGGAAGAAATAAAGCTAGCGCGTCAAGAAATAAGAATGCAAAATAATATAGACGCAGATGCAGTGGTATTAGGTTTTGCAGGTCGCTTTAGCGAGGAAAAATCTTTATTAGAATTGTTTCAAGCAGTTGCAGAGCTGAATCAAGCTGGGGCTAATTATCATATCCTGTTAGCAGGGGATATCCGAAACGAAAAAACTCCAAATTGGCCTTATTATCAAAAATTAAAAAGTTTTGAACAACAACAGCTTAAAGGTAAGGTACATTGGCAGGGTTGGGTGACCCATCATAAACTTTGGGAATTTTATGCAGCTATTGATTTTGGCTTGGTGCTTTCAAAATACAGCGAGGGCAATTCCATGTTCTTGCTAGAATCTCTTTTCTATGGTAAACCCGTTATTGCTACCCGCATCGGCGGCAATGCTGAAGTAATCCGGACAGGTTACAATGGATTTTTGGTGCATCCAAAAAAAATACAAGATGAATTAGAACAAGTTCTTTACCGATTACAACAAGAATCTAGCGGTTATGAAATTTTAGTAGAAAATGCTAAAAACTATATAACGCAGCATCACGCACCGGCTATTATGATTCAGCAGTTTAAAGAATATTTGCAAAATTTTAATTAAAATGAAAATTATTCTTTTTGACGGTTCCTATGCGACAACGGTTTTTATTCGCCGTTTATTAGCGGGTTTGGTAAAGGCTGGGATAGAAGTGAGCGTGATGGGCTTTAATGAGTCAAATCCGCATCCAGTTGCTGGGGTAAAGTACCGGCCTTTGGGCAGCAACCAGTCAAAAAGACGCTTGCTGCAAACCAGTTGGTATTATGCTTGGCAAAAGTTTACCTGGGCTAGCTTTAAGCATACGCTAAAGCATTCCCTGCGTGGCAACCGCCAAGCCTTACAGCAACAAAACCTAGCTTTTGTATTAGAAAATGATCAACCCGATGTGTTGCATGTGCAATGGCCTTCTTTATTGCCCTGGCTAGCGCCTTATCGCGAGCAACGCCAGTTCAAACTGCTTTTAAGTCAGCGTGGATCTCAAACCAATATTAAACCACAGGTAGATGAAGAGTTTAAGCAAATGCTTCAAGCCTGGTACCCCCAACTCGACGGTATTCATTCGGTTTCTCGAGCAATCCAGCAAGTAGGTGCTCAAATCGGTCGTCCGCATACTGGGGTAGAAGCGGTGGTATACACGGGTTTGGCTTTAAATGAATTCACATTCAGCGAAAAGCGTGTAAACTCCGAGACTTTGGAATTGATTTCTGTAGGCCGTAGTCATTGGATCAAAAACTATGTTTTGGCATTGCGCGCCTGTAAGCTGTTAAAAGAACGCGGCTTGTCTTTTCACTATCAAATTATTGGAGCAGCTGGAGACGAGGAATGTATTTATCTACGTCAGGCTTTCGGCTTGGAAGAACAAGTAAGTTTATTGCCGCGTGTACCCATAGAGGAAGTTAGAAGCGCTGTGCAAGCAGCCGATTTTATGCTGTTACCCAGTATAGAAGAAGGCTTAGCCAATGTAGCCGTAGAAGCCATGGCTTTAGGCACGCCAGTGATTTCAACTCGTTGCGGTGGTATGCACGAACTAATTAGCCACCAAGAAAACGGTTGGTTGGTACCCAGTCGGGATGCTTTGGCGCTAGCCAATCAAATCGAGCAAGTAACACAACTAAACAAAAGCACTTACGCCCAAGTAGCTAAAGCCGCGCGCAATAAAGTAGAAAAGCAGCACCAAGAACAGCAGATGGTTCAAGGTATGATTAGATTATACCACCGAGTTTTAGATAAAAGTGAAAATGAAGCTTAGACTTAAAATAGTATATTCGCATAAATCATGAAAATCGTCTTAGTTTTATCTTCCCCTCCTGGGTATTCCGAAACTTTTTTTCGGTCCAAAATAAAAGGTTTACAAGCCCAAGGGCATGAACTAATCTTGGTGACCGGACCTAGCCAGCGATCTTTTGATTTATGCAAGCATATAAAGCATCCTAAACGCTATCAAAATGTGTTGCTACAACTTGGAGCAATGTTTTGGGTGTTGTTGGGTTTATTGCCTTATGCATCAAAGCTTTATCGGTACTGGCAATTGGAACGCAAACAGCAAACCCAACCAAAACGCATACTGGAAAAAATATACCTGAATGCGCGTTTGTTGCAATCCCAAGCCGATTGGCTGCATTTTGGTTTTGCCAGTATAGCATTAGACCGAGAATTGGTAGCCGAAGCCATTGGAGCTAAAATGGCCGTGAGTTTGCGCGGTTATGATATTGGGGTTTACCCGCTTAAACATCCGCAGGCTTATGATTTACTCTGGCAAAAAGTGGATAAGCTGCATAGTATCTCTCGGCACTTATTGAAAAAGGCTTATGCTTTAGGTTTGTCTAAAAATATACCTTTTCAGATTATAAGTCCAGCGGTAGATGTTGATAAATTACCAGCGGTAAAAAATATTAATTGGCAAGGTAAAATTCAATTGCTGAGCGTAGCGCGTTTCAATTGGATTAAAGGTTTAGATGTGTTGATTGAAACAGCGTATCTTTTGAAACAAAAAGGATTGAATTTTCATTGGAAAGTAATTGGTGGAGGTACAGCTGCAGAAAATGAACGCTATGCTTATCATATTTATGAAAAGCAGTTAAAGGGTTTTATAAGTTTGCTCGGCCCACAGAGTCATAAGCAAACCCTCGAATGTATGCAAAATGCTTATCTTTACGTTCAAAGCAGTTATACCGAAGGTTTTTGTAATGCGCTATTGGAAGCTCAGGCCATGGGTAAACTTTGCGTCGCCTTTAATCGGGGTGGGATAGGAGAGAATATTCAAGATGCATATACCGGCTGGTTGGTGCCTGAAGTGAATGCCCAGCAATTGGCGGCTCAAATCATGCAAGTTTGTGCCTTACCCGAAAGCCAACGCCAGCAGATTCAGCAACAGGCGCAGCAACGCGTACAAAGTCAGTTTAATTTGGAACAGCAACAACAAGCCTTTCAACAATTTTATAGCGTTTAAAGATGTTAAGTATATTAATCACCCATTATAACCGGTTCGAAGCTTTAGAAACTTGCATAGAAGCAATAAAAGGATTGGATTTAAGTAAAGTAGAAATCGTAGTAGCTGACGATGGAAGTGCAAATGAAGTTCAAGCGCAATTAGCCAATTTACCCATTGACAGACTCTTACTTTCCCCCAAAAACACGGGGCTTACTTCTAACTTAAACAGAGGTATTAAGGCTTGCCGATACCCTTTTATTTTTTACTGTCAAGAGGATTTTATCCCATCATCTGAACTTCCAAATTATTTAAAGGAAGCTATGGCAATAATAGAACAAGGTCAAGCCGATATGTGCCGTTTGGCGGCTAATTATAAGTTTCCAAAATTATTACCGTTAACTTCCAATTTTGGATTAATTCCAAAGTTTTCTTGGAGAAATTTTAATTACAATACCTTTCAATATAGTGATAACCCTTTTGTGACGACAAAGGCTTTTTTCGAGCGCTTTGGTTATTATTTAGAAAACACTAGCGGGGCTTACGGTGAAAATGAGTATGCCATTCGTATTATGAAATCTAAAGCCCGTATTGCCATATCCTATAAATTTCCATTTTTAAAGGAAAGGAAATGGGATTCTGTCATTCAAGGGACACGCAAGAAAAGAAAATTATTAAGACGCATGGGTTTGCATAAGAAAATAAGAGCCTTAAGGTTACATTTTGAATACATTTGCTACCAACCCAAGAAAAGAGGATTAATAACGATAAATAATCAACGCAATTAATACTTTGACTTACTTAGTGAACTTATCTTAATTAAATTTGATGTTTCATATAGAATGAGAATATATTACCCCAAAGAACACTATGATCCGCAACAACGTGGAGCTTTATTTCCGCTTTTAAAGGCATTCATCAAAGCTTCGAGTTTTACCGATACCCAGCGTATGGCTTTGTACCAGTTGCATTCGAAGGATTGTGCTTTTGTGGAATTTATAGAAGAAGCCGAGTTGGTGATCTTACCCATGAGTTGGAATTACTACCAAAAATACAAACGCATGCCTCAGGCGCTAAAACTGCTTCGGGCCGCTCAAGAATTGAATCTGCCGGTTTGGAGTTGGAATGCGGGCGATTTTGGGGTAAAAGTACCGGTGTATCCGCATTTGACGGTATTTCGTATGAGCGGTTATGCTAGTCAACAACGCATCGGACACCGCGGTTTACCAGCTTTAATTGGCGATCGATTTTATCAGTATTTGAATAAGGGAACATCACAATATTTAGCTTACACTTCATTGCCACAAGTGGGTTTTTGCGGTCAAGCAGTGGCTTCACGGAGGAATGCGGTAAAAGACGTTATAAAAATAGGCTTACGCAATACGCTAAGCCGTTTAGGGCTGAAAGCCGATGAACCCCAAGCGCTGCTTTCGGCTAGTCATTTACGTGCGCAATTGTTGGCAAATTTACAGCAGCATCCTGGTGTAAACTGCGATTTTATTGTACGGGAGCAGTACCGGGCGGGAGCCAAAACCGCCGCTGAAAAAGAAGAAAGCACCCGAGTTTTTTATCGGAATATACGCGATAATGCCTACGTGCTATGTGTACGTGGGGCAGGAAATTTCTCGGTGCGCTTTTATGAATGCCTGATGATGGGTCGCATACCCATTTATGTGCATACCGATGGTCACTTGCCTTTGAATGATAGCATAGATTGGAAAAAGCATGTGGTTTGGGTAGATTACGCCGATCGTGCTCAGCTAGCCGAAAAATTAATCGCTTTCCACCAAGCTTTGCGCCCCGAAGAATTTGTAGCTTTGCAACAAAGCAACCGACAACTCTGGGAGAGCCAATTGCGAATGGGGGGCTTTTTTAAACAAGAATACCAAAAGCTTTGATGTTTCAATTTTTAAATTATTTACAACCTACTCAGTATTTTCGTTTGAGGCGCAAACAAGGGGATTTTGTTTTTCCCCAAGTTGAGGCATTGGCTTCTAAAGTACAGCAGCAGCTGCAAGCCGATACTCACTTCGAGAGTACTATGGCCCAAGCCTATGATTTATCTTGGCAAGCCATTCAAGTTGGGTATATTGGGGATGCACCCACTTATACAGATTTTGAAACTTTGCCCTTAGCGGATGAATACCGTTTTGCGCATAAGTATTTTCATCCGGTATGGTCGGTTTATATTTTATTGATCCGCTTGCTGGGTTTACGGAATCCTTTTAAAGAAATCACCGCCTACCAAAAAGGCCGAAAAGCTTCGCGTAGCTACCTGCACAAACAGGCTCTCACTTATGAAGATTATACTACTTATGAGTCGGCTTTGGTAAAACAACAGCCTTTGGTAAGTATAATTATTCCTACTTTAAACCGTTATTCCTATTTAAAGGAGGTGTTGCGAGATTTAGAACAACAGGATTATACGCACTTTGAAGTGTTGGTAGTGGACCAATCTACTCCTTTTCAAGAGGATTTTTACCGAGGTTGGGATTTGAACATACAGGTTTTGCACCAACATGAAAAAGCGCTTTGGTTGGCCCGGAATACCGCCATAAAACGAGCCAGAGGTTCTTTTATATTGTTGTATGATGATGACAGCAGAGTAGCTTCAAATTGGATCAGCGAACATATGAAAGCTTTAGATTACTTTCAGGCTGAGGTATCTTCGGGAGTATCTATTTCTCAGGTAGGTGCCGAAGTACCGGCTCATTATGCTTATTTTTCGGTATCTAGTCAGCTAGACACCGGAAACGTTATGCTGCGAAAAGAAGTATTTACGCGAATTGGTTTATTCGATCGGCAATTTGAGAAACAGCGTATGGGCGATGGTGAATTTGGGATGCGGGTTTATTTGGCGGGCTATTTAAATGTATCGAACCCCTATGCCAAGCGTTTGCATTTAAAAGTAGGTTCAGGCGGTTTAAGAGAGATGGGCAGTTGGGATGGTTTTCGCCCTAAAAGCTGGTTAGCACCGCGACCGGTCCCCAGTGTTTTGTACTTTTTCAGGAAATACCATGGCGATGCTGCAGCCCGTTGGGCACTGTTAAAATCCATTCCCCCTTCGGTGATGCCCTATCGCTTTAAGCGGAACAAAGCTATGCTGATCATAGGAGCTTTAGTTTCGGTACTGCTTTTCCCCCTAGTCATGTTGCAAGTCGGTTATTCTTGGCACCTCTCCAGTAAGAAACTCCGCCAAGGCGCCCGTATTGCCTATTTAGACGATTAGTTTATACTGCTACGCGCTTGTAGAGACCTTTCGGGAGTCCCGAGCATTCGGGTTCTCGATACTTCGCATTTTTGTTCTACCGCCCAAAAATGCGAAACTCGAACTGACAGGGCGTGGTTTTGAGTTATTTTATACACCAGCAGCCCACATCAAAAAGCGATTCAAAGCAGGGCTTTGCAATCTTTTTCTTCAGTATAACTTGTGTTTTGCGTGAAGAATTGGTGAAGCCTTGGAGCCAATTTAGCGAAAAACAAGTGGTTTTCAGCTTGCCTGAAAAATACCTCAGAAAAAGTGTACTTTCTTTTGTTTCGTTTTCTCCTGTATCCGACGAGCGCAGCGAGAGGAATACACCTTAAAGAAAATGAAAATTAGGACATAGTAGTATTGATGTATTGCAAAAGAGTAGCTTTTGAAAATATAAATAAGTTCGCTACTTTTCGACGTGTTCTCGATACTTCGCATTTTTGTTCTATCGCCCAAAAACCCAAAACTCGAACTGACAGGGCGTGTTTTTGAGTTATTTTATACACCAGCAGCCTAAATCAAAAAGCGATTCAAAGCAGCGCTTTGCAATCTTTTTCTTCAGTATAACTTGCTTTTTGCGTGAAGAATTGGTGAAACCTTGGAGCCAATTTAGCAAAATACAAGTGGTTTTCAGCTCGTCTGAAAAATACCTCAGAAAAAGTGTACTTTCTTTTGTTTCGTTTTCTCCTGTATCCGACGAGCGCAGGGAGAGGAATACACCGTAAAGAAAATGAAAATTAGGACATAGTATTTTCAATGAATTATATGGAAGTAGGTTATGAAAACGGATATAAACTCGCTACTTTTCGACGTGTTCTCGATACTTCGCATTTTTGTTCTATCGCCCAAAAACCCGAAACTCGAACTGACAGCGTGTGTTTTTGAGTTATTTTATACACCAGCAGCGCACGTAAAAAAGCGATTCAAAGCAGCGCTTTGCAATCTTTTTCTTCAGTATAACTTGTGTTTTGCGTGAAGAATTGGTGAAGCCTTGGAGCCAATTTAGCAAAATACAAGTGGTTTTCAGCAAAGCTGAAAAATACCTTAGAAAAAGTGTACTTTCTTTTGTTTCGTTTTCTTTATACAAGTAAAGAAAATGAAAATTAGGACATAGCAAGATTGATGAATTGTTATGATGTAGGTTTTGAAAAATAAAATAAACTCGCTACTTTTCGACTGCACCTCGATACAAGGGTGTTTGCCTATCGTCAAAAACCCTCACTCCTTTAGACTTGCATAAGAGAAAATATAAAGATAAATAATTAAATTTATGGATGTTTAATTAGCAAAATTCCA
>NZ_VRLT01000059.1 GCF_008017835.1 Mesonia sp. HuA40
AGCAGTGTATATTTACAATAACCTAAGAACACATTTTAGCCTAGATTTAAGAAAGCCAGCTGAAGTCCACAAAAATCCAAAGATCAAATACAAATCCTATCGAAAAAATAATGTAAATTTATCTGAGCTTACTATCTAAAAGTAATAGTTAATCAACCAAAAAAGACCATAAAAAAGGTCAACCTATTTCAGTATAATACACATAAAATTATTGGAATTAAACGAAATTGCAGAAATTAGGAATTGGACTTTAGCATTACTAGCTATTGTTGGTGCGTTTATTACAATTAAAAGCTTAGAAATAATAATCAACAAAGAAAGCTTGACAATACATTTAAAATAATAGAATATCTAAGAAAACATATAGGGAAAGAACAAATAGAAACATTTATTAAATTGTTTCAAGCTAATAATCCCATCACTAGTAAAAAAAATGAGTTCAAATTTCTAAATGGACAAACTGAATTTGTAGAAGATATGTTTACCGATGGTGGCTGTGGGAATGGAGAAATTTATAATCTAATTCAAATCTTTGATTTAATTTCAATCTCTTTAAATAAAGACTTACTAAAAACTGAACTAATTTGGTACGAATACGGACAAATGATTTCAAAATGCTACGAATGGACAAGTTTAATTGAAAAAAAAGATAAAGAACAACTCCCAAACCGTTCTTCAGAAGACCAAAAATTTATAAAAAAATATAAACCTTTTTACTATAATCTAAATAAATTTATGAAAAAGAATAATGATATAATAATAAAACTTCCGACAAAAATGTACACGGATATTGAATAACTACACCCAATAACTAAGCCTTCGTGTGGCCGGTACGGCCTAACATGAACGCCGTGTTGACTAACCCGGCTGTTTGTCGGTTGGTACTATGGGGATTAATCTATTGCTGTGCTGCTCTTTTAGAGATGATTAGGAACATTTCTTTTCTTAGCGGTAGACTTAGGATACCCAAAAAGCTTATAAATTGCACCTCTTTGCGTATTGAATGCTTTATTGCTATCCCCGCTGCTGCGCGATTGCATCGCGTTCTTCTTGCCTTTTAAACCGAGTCAACTCGACTGGTTAAATCTGACTCTAACACATTCACTCCTCAATAACTTAGTTACACTTTAACCAATAAAGAAATTGTTTTAAAAGTGTATATTTGGGTTGATATAAACCGTTGTGTGCCATTTTAGAAAAAAAAGACTCCAAAAAGATGTAACAAAATAGAGACAAAGGTTGTCTTTGGAGTATAGAATATTCTTGAAAGTATGAAATCAAAAATTTTAGTATTACTATTGACAGTTATTTTTGCTCAAAAAACATTTTCTCAAAACCAATGTAATTGTTCGGAAAATATAGATTTTGTAGCAAAGCAAATTGAAGAAAACTCTGCCTCTTTTGCAAATCAAGTAATTGAATATAACCGTTTTTCTGACTATTACAAACACAAAAAACACGTTCAAGTAATTGCGAAACAAATCAAAACTCAAAAAGAATGCTTAGGTGTCATTCAATATTATCTGTCGTTTTTGAGAGATGCTCATCAAAAACTTTATTTGACGAATGACTATTATCCATTTAAATCTTTCAATGACAGTATTAATGTAAAAAAATTCATAAATGAAAACGTGGACAATTTTCCAATCAAGAAAATTACACCAAAAGGCATTTTAGGAAACTGGCATTATAAAGAAGGAACCTACTCTGTTCAAATTCAGAAAAATAGCCAAAACGGAAGAAAATTTATAGGCGTTTTATTAAACCCAATGCGGAATAACAATCAGTTTTTAGGCAATAAGGGAGATTTGAAAATCGAAATTTATAAAAATTATAAAAACGAGTTATATGCTGCTTATTGGAGTTTCGGGCAGAAACCTTCTTCTTATAAAGTAGAATATAATGATGACGTTTTAAAATTAGGAAGAAGTTTGATTTTTTATAGAGACAATTCAAAAACAAAAACATCAAACCAATATAAAATTCCCGATTCAACATATTTTGAAGAATTAAGTTATCAAACAAATTATTTGAGAATCAATACATTTGATTTCGAAAACAAAAAAAATATTGATTCGATTTTGATTAATAACCGTGAAAATATTCTTTCAAAAAATAATCTAATTATTGATGTTCGCAATAATGGCGGAGGAAGTGATTTAAGTTATTATCCGCTACTTCCGTTCATTATGGATAAAAAAATCTACCAAAATCCAATTGCAGCTTCATCCATTTGGGTAAGTAAAGACAATTTTCAAGATTATTATAATGAACGATATTTATATGATGTAAAAACAAAACAAGACAGTATAAATGCCGACAACGAAATTGAAGAATTGCGAAAATATATTGGAAAATTTGAACCTTTTCATAAAAGAACTTCAAAAATTGATTCACTATTACCAAACCCAAAAAAAGTTTATATAATACAAAATCGCTGGGATGCAAGTTCAACAGAAGGGTTTATTTTAACAGCAAAACAAAGTGGAAAAGTAAAAACTTTTGGAGAAAATACGGGTGGATTTGTTTCTTATGGAGAATGGAGACGATTAGACATTCCAAATTTACCAGCTTGGATTAGTTTGACACAAAAGAAAATGATTTTCTACGATGATTCTGATTTTGAAATGATTGGAATTAAACCCGAAATAGAATTAAATCCCGATGAAGAAAGAAATTGGATTGAAATTGTCAAACAAGAAATTGAAAAATAAAAACGGCACACAACATCGTGTATGTGCAAGAGCGGGTTAAGTGCTAAATTGAATTTTCGGTTTTCTATGTCGCAAAACCATTTTTTATTTGCTGGAAAAATGTAAATTAGCAAACAAAAAATGGTTTTGCTAACGTCAGCGCAAGTTGAAAGTTCCGGCTTCAAAATCCGCTCCTGACACATACACGCGGACCGTTACCGTACAAAGTATACCCTATATTAACCTTTCGAAGTATGAGATTCTAAATTAGCTTTATTTATATCTTTAGTAGGTGGAGTAATAAGAATAGGTTTTTTTCGTGAATTGATAAAGCTACCTTTGACCATGTTATTTGATTTTCAACTTGATATCTTTTCTTTGATTATACTTCTCATTCGATATCACAGTGTTTTCCTGTTTATACTTCAATTATTCTCGTGTTTCCAGTAAAGGGCTTCCACACAAAAATAGTTTGTTAGTTTTCTAAAATTTGAGCGCAATTTAATATCTTTTTTTCATCTTATTCTAAAAACAACAAGCAGCGATAACACTGCTTGTTGCTTAAAGGATTCTATTATTAATAATGATTATTAAGCACCTTGTTTGATGAATTGAGCATCAATTACCAGCTTCACTTGGTCTGATACTACCATATTTCCTGCTTCGGTAAGGGCACTCCAAGTTAAATTAAAATCTTTGCGGTTTATTTTACCTCTAATCTCAAAACCCGCCTTGGTTTGACCGTAGGGATCAACCGCCACGCCGTTAAAATCAACGTCTAATTGAACTTCCTTGGTCACGTCTCTAATGCTTAAATCGCCTACTAAAGTTTGACCGTCAAAAGATTTAGAAGTAAAGGTAAGTTCGGGATATTGCTCGGCATTAAAGAAGTCATCCGATTTTAAATGTGTGTCCCGATCTTCATTCTTGGTATTAATCGAAGCCGTTTTAGCCGAAAAACGGAAGTCGGCTTGTTTAAAGTCATCGTTTTCGGTGGCCACTTGCGCTTCAAAATCGTCAAAATTTCCTTTCACCGTTGAAATCATCATGTGCTTTACCTTAAAAGCTACTTCTGCGTGTGCAGGATCGATTTTCCAAATTGTTTTTTCCTTCATCTTGTTTTGTTTTTTAGGATTTATAAATTGTTTAAATTTTTGTAAATAATTAAGCATAGGAAGGCTGAGTAAACCAATGCAGTTGACCTTTAAAAGCCCTTAACCAGCTAATGCTTATTTTTTTTTATGTTTAGATTTTATGCGAAAACTTAGTCTTTGTTTTTATGCCAATTGCATAGGGACTTCCATTAAAAGTACCCGTGCTTCGCTTAGTGCTTTAACCCGTAGGCTGTCGGTTTCCCAAATACCCATTCCGTCTCGACGGTTCAATTGCTGTCCCTCTACTTCAAGGTTACCTTCTAATACAAAAACATACACGCCGTTTTCTTTTTGTTTAAGCAAATACTCCTTTTCTATTCCCCGACTAAAATCGCCCATATGAAACCATGCATCTTGATGAATCCATACGCCTTGATCTTCTTTATTTGGAGAAAGAATTTGATAAAATTCATCTTTGACTGCTATATCTTTTACCGAAATTTGATCGTAACGCGGTTTTACATTTTGTTGTCTAGGAAATAGCCAAATTTGAAGTAAATGAACTTCTTGGTCTTGGTTTTTGTTTTTTTCTGAATGCGTGATGCCTGTACCAGCGCTCAACACCTGCACTTCTCCCTCTTTGATTACCGCAACGTTACCCATGCTGTCTTGATGCTCTAAATCTCCCTTTAAGGGGATAGTTATAATCTCCATATTATCATGCGGATGCGTACCAAAACCCATACCTCCCGCTATTTGATCATCGTTTAAAACGCGTAGTACACCAAAGTGCATCCTTTCGGGATTAAAATAGTGGGCAAAACTAAAACTGTGTCTTGATTTTAACCAACCGTGATAGGCCTGGCCTCTAGACGCTGATGTGTGAATAATATACTGCACGGCTTTTCTTTTTTTGTAGTGATGTTAATGCTTTTTGCCGATTTAATCCGCTTTAAGCGAAAAAAAACTCCTTTTAAAGTACATGTTGGTAGCTGCTTAAAACCACTACTGTTGTTTTGCGCTACAAAGATGATAAGATTTTACCGCTTGTACCATATGAAAACTGGGGCGAAACGTATTAAAATCCGACATTTGGCATTTTGCCTGCTTTAGGTTGTGATTATAACTACCAACTAGTACCCAAAAAAAAAAGGATTGCCAATAATAATGCAATGCTTTGTTGCTAAGAAAATTGAAAGCCTTTTGCCGATAAGAGTCGCTAAAGGTAGGCTGCTTTAAGAAAACAATTTTTTATCTGGGTAGGGTACAAATTCTGTTTCGCCCTCAATTTTAGGGAAATCTTGTGCTTTCCACTTTTTTATAGCCTTCTCAATACGGGATTTACTGCTTGAAACAAAATTCCAATCGATATAACGTTCTTCAAGAAAAGCTTCACCACCAAATAGGTAAACCACAGAATCAACTTCCATAGTGAACGAGCAGAGCTTCGTATCTTTAGCGATAAGCAATTGCTTTTCTCCAAAATGTTGGTTTTCAATTTTAATGCCGCCTTGTAGTATATATAAACCCACTTCTCCGTAAAGCTGATCGCCTAGTGCAACTTCTTGGGTAGTAGAGCATTTAAGTTCTAACATATAGAGTTTACTATGCACGGGTACTGGTGATTGCTTACCAAAAGCTTCGCCTGCGATTAATTTGTAATGGATGTTTTTATCTTGCCAAGTAGGCAACTCGTCTTCATTAATATGCGTAAAACTGGGTTCGATTAACTCCTTTTCTTTGGGTAAAGCCACCCAAATTTGCAAACCATGCAATTCTTGATTAGTCTTGCGTAGGTAATCTGGTGTACGTTCAGAATGTACCACCCCTTTACCGGCGGTCATCCAATTTACAGGACCTGGTTTAATTTCTACGGCGCTACCAATAGAATCACGATGCATAATGCTGCCTTCAAATAAATAGGTTAGGGTAGAGAGCCCGATATGCGGATGCGGCAAAACATCAAAATGCTCGCGCTTATTGAGTTGCACCGGTCCCATGTGATCAATAAAAATAAATGGACCCAGCATACGCTTTTGTCGGAAAGGCAATAGTCTACCGACTAAAAAATTACCGATATTAGCAGCACGTTCGGGTATGATTAAGTTAATATTTGACATAGCATATTGTTTTATAAGTGTAGCTCTAGTTTTGAAGAATTGTTTTTCTAAAGCCGCTTGGCGAAACTTTAGTGTAGTTTTTAAAAAAGGCACTAAAATTACCCGGCTGATTGAAACCTAGGTGGTAAGCAATTTCTTTATTTGACAAATCGCTAAAATAGAGTAGGCGTTTAGCTTCGGTAATCAATCGGGTGGTGAGGTAATCTTTAGCCGTTTTCCCCATTTTTACTTTTAATGTACGATTTAAATGATCTGGGGTAATGTGAAGCGCTTCGGCATAAAATGCGGTGGTGTGTTGGCTTTTATAATTTTGCTCAACACTTTTTTTAAACGCCCTAATGAGGTTTTCTCCCGCTTGTTCAGCATCAGTAGCTTCTCTATCTAACGTACAGCTATTGTTGCAGGCAATAAAGAGCAGTTTGAGCAGCGCCCCAATAGCCATAAATTTATAGGGGGTGTTTTGATGAAAGCTATCAAAAATCTGCTCGGCATAGTTTATTATCCTTTCGAATTGTTGCGTTGTTGTTTTTAAGGGAGGAGTATCGCCATAGTTTTGAAAAAGATTTAATCGCTCAATGAAGCTAAGCGGAATAGCATTCTCTATCAAAAACTGGTATGAAAACACCATTGAATAGCCGGTGGAGGCTTTTTCCTCGATAACCTGATGTACCTGGCCTGGGGCAACAAAATAGATTTGTTGTTTGCCCAGGGTATAGGTGTTAAAATCTATTTTGTGTTTGCCCTTTGCGTTTTTAAACAAGAGTACGGTAAAAAAATTATGCCGATGGGGCTTGTCGATTTTACCTTGGCGTTTGGCATAAATGGCTTGCATTTTAGAAATACCAAAACTCAGTTCTTCAGACTGAGCATTCACATTTTGGTAAGTTTTTACTTTTTCTGCCATTGAGGAAGGCTTTTAGGATAATTTAAAAGTTACTGTAGGGGGCAATAGTTAGTCACTAATAGAAATTATAAGTGTTTAGTGAACTATCTTAAGCCTAAGGTATTAAAAATAAATGAAATTGAAGTGTAATTCTTCGTTGGCGCGAGCGTCTCGTTCGTGGCTACGGCTCCGCAGGATTACAACCCGTTGTTTTTGCAGCCTGTGGCTTTCTATCCATTAGCAGGTTCATAAAAAAATTACTATTTTCAAAATATGAGCCGTAATTATAAGTTTCGTGCTTCAGTAGATTTTTATTTGGGAGTTTTAACTTTATCCTTGAATGATGAATTGAAGATTTGGGCCATTGATGGAAATGGAAACTGGAGAACACGATGCAATCGCGCGCTAGTAGGTGTTTTTAATTACAGTGATTGATTTATTTTAAGCGCTATGCAAGATTTCTAAGAACGCCACGCTAATTGAAAACATTCCTTAAAGAACAAACTCGAAAGACAAAAAGTGTAGTAAACAAGACAATCAAAAAAAACTTGCTTTTAATGCAACCAAACTAATAGTCGTATTAACGCCAAAGCAAAACAAATATAGAAAACACCATAAATCAAGCGTTCTTTTTTACGTTGGCGTTTAGCTTCAAATTGAATTTGTGCATTAATCTGTTTTAGTTTGTCGGGGGCTATTTTTTTAAAAAATGGTTTTTCTTGTCCATCTGCAGTAGAATTGATCGATTGCCGGTTGTTTTCTTTGAATTTACTGCGATTACTAGGACGAAGATTACGGTTTTGTTTCATCCTACTTATCATATCCATAATGTGGCCTGCTCCGTAGCTCATGTATTTAAGACTGATATTTTACATTTCAGCCGATGAATATACATGGAATTTTGTTAAAAACAAGCCTTTCTTTTTGCTGTGAAGCCTGTTGATATTATGAAAGGTTAGCGGCTTAGTTTTTCAGAATAGCTGTACTAACCTTTTCTACCGTGAAGGGTGTTAAGTATACTAAGGTTAAGATTCTAATACAATATCCCATTCGGCTAATAAGCCTGCAACTCCATCTAATGAGAATTTAGCTTTTTTTAGGGTATTTAAATTAGGGTTTATTTGATAGTGCTGAGCCGTTCTAAAATCAGCTTGAGTTAATTGGCTGCGCTCAAATCGCGCCTGACTCAAATCGCAGTGTGAAAAAACAGCTTGAGTCAGGTCGGCTTCAATAAAATCAACAGCCGATAAGTTGCAGTGGTCAAAAATAGTTTGCCTGAGCTTGCTTTGATAAAACGAACTATGGCCTAGTTGACAATGAGCAAATCTAACCGCTAAGCCAAAAGGTTCACAGGTATTAAATTGAAGTCCGAGCATTTTACAATGCTTGAAAAATGCTTCACGAAACAAGGTCTTGTTTAGTCTCGCCATACTAAAGTTACAGTGTTCAAAATGGCAGTCTATGAATTGCATTTTAGAAAGGTCTTTTTCAAAAAAATCGCAATGTTCAAAACGGCATTGCTCATATTCGCCTGGCGCTAAACAATCGATTCGTGTAAACTCCTGGTCGTAATAATAGTCGGTTTTCATAGAATTATTTAAAAGTTATCTTGAGATCGCTAGTTTAAATTTTGTTTGCTTAGTTACCCAATAAGAAATCTAATCCCATGCTTATTGCTACAAATAACAAAAGGCTGGTAAATGTTCCTAAGCTATAGCCTAAAAATGCTTTTATATAGACACGTTTTCTATTGTCTAGATAAAACTGTTTGACCGCCCACATTAGGTAAATCCAACTTAGCGGCAAACCAATTTGAAGAAAGGGAAGGCCAATAAGGTTTTCTACTAAGCCTAAGACAAAATAAAACAACATAAATAGCCCTAGAATATAGCAAAGAAACACAAAGATCTCAAAGTAATTATAATTAAGGCGTCTAAAAAATAAACGATAAAATGCAGCAATGAATAAAGCCATCCATACATTTAAGTAGCCGTAATTGTCGGTAAACCAACTTAAGAGTTCAAATGCTAGAGGTCGACTTTTTTTAGTTTCTTCGCTAAAGCTAATGGTCAATATCTCATAATCAAAGAGCCGCTGCCCCAAGGTATACACCAAAGAGCAGACAATTAAAAATAAAATGGGTTTGATAAACCTTTTACGCTCTCCCCATAGATATCGTTTTGTGGTTTTGCCTGGTCTTAATGCTAATTCTTTAATGGTATAAAAGATACCAAATTCTAAATAGAGTATGCTTTTTAATTCTTGCACTACATAACCCGCGTCGATACGCTTGGGTTTTAAGTGGGCGCCGCAAGAAGAACAAAATTGGGCCGCTTTATCTGGTTTACAGTGCTTACAATTAGGCAAATTAACTTGAATTGTTATTAGCGCTTGGTATTGCGCAATTTGTGATAAAGTAAATGTAATTATTTTTTAAATTAAATAGTTTACTAATCTTTACAATTTTTAATTGAGTTGGTTTTTCGCTTCCGCGGAAGCGAAAAAGAATTTAAATTAAATCAAGCTTTAAATTATAGCCTTAAAAGTCCAAAAGGTTTTTCTAAACCGCACTAAAGCCTACTTGTAGAACCCGTTTTACTTCTTGCATACTGTCTTTGTGGTCTAAGAGCACCACCAGTATATCTTCCTCTTCAATAATTGTAGAGCCTCCAGGTCTTACGAAATTATCTTTCCTTTTGATCATACTAATAAAGGCCGAATCGGGAAAATGCAAATCTACGATTCGCTTTCCTACAGCATAATCTTGGGCGTTTATCTGTACCTCCTCCATTACCGATTTAGGGAGGTTTAAAATATACCTATCGTTGGGAGCGAGTGGTTTGTCTTTTTCAGGTAAGCCTACATTTAACCATTTTGCTACAATAGAAAGCGTAGTTCCTTGTAATTAGTAGCTTAGCTTAAAGACTAGCTAATGTCAGCCTATAAAGTTAAATATTTGCCTATGTTTTTGGTATAGAAATGAATGAATTTTATACTGTTTGAAATATAGGTATAAAAAAAACTGCTTGTTGGGCAAGCAGTTTTTTTAATTTTAAAAATTGTAATTGGTTTTATTCTAAAGAAGCCCCAACTGCAATATCGCAACGGTGACCTGGTTGCCCGTGTGGGGGATTCACCTTTAGATTACTGGTATTGGTTGCAGCTTCAACAGGGTTTCCGTTCACCGGAGTAACGGTGTTTTGAATCTGATTAGGTTTTGAATTAAGTGGCGCACCTACTTTAATGTCGCATCGGTGGCCCGGTTGCCCGTGCGGTGGGTTAGGGTCATCTCCACTAGGTATGTCCTGCGCATTGGTGGTTTGGTTATTGGCAGCAGCCTCTGTATTACTGGTCTCTGTAGTAGGTTCAGCTGTTGCTGTCTCCTTTTCTTTTTTCGCTTGGTCTTCACAAGAGAAACTTATTAGTCCGCCTGCTAAAGCCAAAGCCATAACAAAAGTTTTTGTCGTTTTAATTGAAATCATAGTTGTCTTATTTTTTTCGAATATACAAATAATTATTTTTTTCTTGGCCTTATTTTAATTTACTCGGCAGGCAAGGCAAAAAAAACAATTATTTCAGCAAAGCTTCGCTTGCTTTTTGTCAATTTTATATCTTTACACAGCACAATAAATTTAGTAAATATAACCACTATGAGTAAGCGGTACCACGTAAAAGTAAATGAGCAGTGGGATTTTGATTTTAGCGAAGAAGAAATCCGTCAATTCGATTTACAGAACCTTCCAAATCATTCGTTTCACGGTCTAGAGAAGAATAAATCTTTTAAAGCCACGATTACCGAGCAAAATTTTATCGATAAAGTCTATAAGGTAAACATTAACGCCAATCCGTATACGGTAGCCATAAAAACCGATTTAGATCGTTTAATTTCAGAAATGGGATTAGAGTTAAATGCCGGCGCCATGGTGAATGAAATTAAAGCCCCAATGCCCGGACTTATTATCGAAGTAAATGTAAAGCCAGGCGATGAGGTTAAAGAGGGTGATTATCTGATGGTACTCGAGGCGATGAAAATGGAAAATGCGCTTACGGCACCACGCGATGCAAAAATTAAGCACATTGCGATTAAACAAGGAGAGACCGTAGAAAAAAATCAATTACTTATTGAAATGGAGTAATGGCCCTAGTGGTTTATTATAATAGAAAAAAATCATTATGAAGAAAATATTAGTTGCCAACCGAGGAGAAATCGCTTTACGGATTATGAAGACCGCCCAAAAAATGGGTATAAAAACCGTAGCCGTATATTCTGAAGCAGACCGCAATGCACCGCACGTAAAATTTGCTGATGAAGCCATTTGTCTAGGGCCTGCACCCTCAAACCAATCTTATCTTAAAGGAGAGGTAATCATTGCCGAAGCTAAAAAACTGAAAGTAGATGGTATTCATCCTGGATATGGATTTTTAAGTGAGAATGCCCAATTTGCACAAGCCGTAGAAGAAAACGGCATTACTTGGATTGGTCCGGGTTCAAAAGCTATAGAGGTGATGGGAAGTAAACTGGCTGCAAAAGAAACGGTTAAAGCCTATGACATACCTATGGTTCCTGGAATAGATGAAGCCATTACCGATATTGACAAAGCAAAAGCAATTGCCAAAGAAATTGGCTTTCCTATTTTAATTAAAGCTTCTGCCGGTGGTGGAGGTAAGGGAATGCGTGTTGTAGAGCAGGAAGCCGATGTTGAAGAACAAATGAACCGTGCTATTAGCGAAGCCGAATCGGCTTTTGGAGACGGTGCTGTTTTTATTGAAAAGTATGTTGCTTCACCGCGGCATATCGAAATTCAAATTTTAGCCGATAGCCACGGAAATGTCGTGCATTTATTTGAACGCGAATGCAGCGTTCAACGAAGGCACCAAAAAGTGGTAGAAGAAGCACCATCGGTAGTGCTAGACGAAACTTTACGTCAAAAAATGGGTGAAGCAGCTGTTAAAGTGGCCAAATCTTGCGATTACGTCGGAGCGGGAACAGTTGAGTTTTTATTTGATGAACAGCGTAATTTTTATTTCTTAGAAATGAATACGCGTTTGCAGGTGGAGCATCCCGTAACCGAATGGATTACAGGTATAGACTTGGTTGAAGAGCAAATAAATATTGCTCGCGGAAAAGCCTTGCGATTTAAACAAGAAGATTTAAATATCAACGGGCACGCCATGGAGCTGCGCGTTTATGCAGAAAATCCGTTAGACGATTTTTTACCAAGCGTAGGAACGCTATCTACTTATCAAGTGCCACATGGTGAAGGCATTCGTGTAGACAATGGTTTTGAAGAAGGTATGGAGGTACCTATTTATTATGACCCGATGTTGTCTAAGTTGATTACTTACGGAAAAACCCGAGAAGAAGCTATTCAAAAAATGATTGAGGCTATTGATAGGTATAAGGTTATTGGCGTAGAGACTACCTTAAGCTTTGGTAAATTTGTAATGGAGCACGAGGCCTTCCGTCAAGGGAATTTTGACACTCATTTTGTGAAACAATACTATTCGGCTAGCTTATTAGAAGAAGCCAACAAAAAAGAAGCGCGATTGGCAGCCTTGGTAGCTCTTCGCCAATATTTAACCGATCAAAAACAGCTTAGATTACCGCGCATAAAATAAAGACTTGAGAGAATTATGAGTAAGAATATAAAGATACTGGAAGAAAAGATAAAACAAGCCCATTTGGGGGGTGGCGAAAAACGAATCGCTAAACAACACGAAAAAAAGAAACTTACCGCTAGAGAACGTATAGACTATTTACTTGATGAAGGTTCTTTTGAGGAAATAGGAATTTTGGTTACCCATAGAACAACCGAGTTTGGTATGGATAAGCAAAAATTTTATGGCGATGGGGTGGTAACTGGTTATGGTACTATTGAGGGGCGTTTGGTTTATGTATTTGCACAAGATTTTACCGTTTTCGGTGGCTCTTTGTCTGAAACCCATGCCGAAAAGATTTGTAAGGTGATGGATTTGGCGGTGAAAGTTGGTGCCCCAATGATTGGACTTAATGATTCTGGTGGAGCGCGAATTCAAGAAGGAGTGAAATCGCTAGGCGGTTACGCCGATATTTTTCATCGCAATGTAAAATCATCGGGTGTGATTCCTCAAATATCAGCAATAATGGGACCCTGTGCCGGAGGAGCGGTTTATTCTCCTGCGATGACCGATTTTACCCTTATGGTGCAAGATACCAGTTATATGTTTGTTACGGGTCCAAATGTGGTTAAAACGGTTACCAATGAAGAGGTGACCTCAGAAGAATTGGGCGGTGCTAGTACACACGCCACAAAATCGGGAGTAACGCATAGAACGGCAGTAAACGATATTGAATGCTTAGAAGACGTAAAAAAATTAATCAGCTATTTGCCTCAAAACAATCAGCAAAAAGCAGCAGATTTACCTTATAATTTAAGCGATGAACTGCGCGAAGGTTTAGCCGATATTGTCCCCGAAAGTTCAAATAAACCCTACGATATGCACGCGGTAATCAATGGAATTATAGATCAAGATTCTTTCTTTGAAATCCATAAAGATTATGCCGATAATATTATTGTAGGATTTGCCCGTCTAGGCGGAAAAAGTATTGGTATAGTTGCCAATCAACCTATGAGCTTAGCTGGAGTGTTAGATGTAGATGCCTCTAAAAAGGCAGCTCGTTTCACCCGTTTTTGCGATGCTTTTAATATTCCTTTATTAGTACTAGTAGATGTACCTGGATTTTTGCCCGGTACCGATCAAGAATGGAACGGGATTATTTTAAACGGAGCCAAATTATTATACGCCTTAAGCGAAGCAACGGTTCCTAAGGTTACCGTGATTACACGTAAAGCCTATGGCGGAGCTTATGATGTAATGAACTCTAAACACATTGGTGCCGATTTAAATTTTGCTTGGCCAGGGGCAGAGATTGCCGTGATGGGAGCAAAAGGGGCCAGTGAAATTATCTTTAGAAAAGAAATTATGGAGGCCGAAGATCAAGAAGCAAAATTGGCCGAAAAAGAAGCCGAATATGCCGAACTTTTTGCTACTCCTTTTGAAGCTGCAAAACGCGGATTCATCGATGAGGTAATTTTACCAAAGGATACCCGCAGAAAGCTAATCAAAGGTTTTAGTATGCTTGAGAACAAAGAAGTGTTAAGACCAAAACGCAAGCACGGTAACATTCCGCTTTAAGCGAAATTAATAAAAGGTAGGAAATTTGGCCTGTTAATTGTTTAATAGTTAAGTAAGGCATAAACAATCCTAAGAAAAGTAAAAATTTTTCGTCGAGTTGATTTTTTTTGCTTAAAATTGAAAAAATTTATTAATCTAAATTAAGAATAGAAATGAGAAGATTTAAAAATGTATTTTTTGCTATGGTAATGCTGTTGAGTGCTAATGCTTTTGCTCAAGAAGCTCAAGTTAGCGATGCCGATTTGGCAAAATTTGCAGAGGCTTATAAGGCAGTGCAGGTTGAAAATAGAGAACTACAGCAAGAAATGGTGGCCTATATGAAGAAAGAAGGTATGGAGGTGCAACGTTTTCAAGCCATCCAACAAGCATCGGTAAACCCGAACCAAGAGGTAGAGGCAACTCCTGCCGAAATGAAGAGCTACAAAAAAGTGGTGGCTAAGGTGCAAGAAATGCAACCACAATTGCAAAAAGATATGATGAGCATCATTCAAGACAAAGGACTTAGTATCGAGCGTTACCAACAGATTGGAGCTGCTTTGCAACAAAATCCAGAATTGCAACAAAAATTGCAAAACTTAATGATGAAGCAAGAATAAAATCGATTTGCTTTACAATATAAAAGCTGCCGCTTAGGCAGCTTTTTTTATGCTTTTATACTTTAAAATAACTTTTTATGAATTGAAATGTGAAACAAGTTGCTCATGCTAATTTAAATAATTTGAAGCGTGTTGCTAGTGAGCATTTGGCATTGTATTGTACATCTCAAAATAGCTAACCTTGACGATTGGTTTACCCAAACATTTATAAAGAAATAATAAGCTTAGGCAAATCAAAGCTTTTAAAACAAATACCCCCCAATTCGTATTTAGCGAATTGGGGGTGTTTTTTATATAAAAAGTTTTTATTCGTCCCGTATAAAATCAGAAACAAGGTAGCTTAGTGCTTTACCAACTTGTCCGTTCCCATCTGGTATGGCTTCGCAAATGTGCAAGTAATGGGTTTTTTGCTTTTTGGCTAAATTGATAAAACTACGCAACTCACGCATATCAAAACCTGTAGGGGTTGCTGCACTACTATTAAAATTGGCTACCGCATCACAATCGATTTCAAAACCAAATTGATTGCGAACAAAGTCGGCTGTTTTCTTAAATTTCACCAATTTGTCGAGAGCGGTAAGATGCATAATCTCTTCGTAACAAACATAGTGTTGTTGTTTGTTGGCTTTAATAGCTTCAAAAATATAATCTGGTGTATAGTTTTGATGCAAACCAAAGATAGCATACCGATCAAGGTAACCTTCTTTGCTAGCAAAACTAAAACCATTTCCGCTATGACGGTAATCGGTATTTCTTAAATCGGTATGGGCATCTATATTTAGCACATTAATGGGTTGATCTAATCCTAGGGCCACACCGCGGATGATACCGTAAGCGTTGTTATGACCGCCACCAATTACTATTGGCGTTTTATTGGCCTCAATTACCTTTTGCACTACTTGAGTTACCGTGGTATCATTAAAACTAACAATTTCGCCCAACTCTTTTGGATCATTTGTTTTATCTGCATCTTGCATACTGCCACGGGTTAAAATCTCTCCTATAATTAGGCAATTTTTAGTGGTGTTATAAGGATTAACTTGGATATTTAAAAAAGCCTTTAGAAATGCTTCCCAGGCGGCAGCGGTTCCAGCTTTACCGTAGTTAGCACGTACCCCAATATCTTCTGGAATACCGAAAATAATAAATTCTTCGGGACGGTTGGCTAAATCATCAAAATGATTGACAAAGGCCAGTTTTTCTCCCATTTTAACTTCTCCAACTCTGGTTTTCGTAAGTTCTTGAGCGCGAGTGGGTGTAAAAAAAGTAAAGTTTTTCATATTAAAGGCGTTTTCCGTTTATATAAACTTGCTCAATATGGTTTTGACCAAAAGAGTAAGGTAAAAATCCGTATGAGGGTATCTTTTCGGTAATCAAGAGATTAGCCTGCTTACCAGGTGTAATACTGCCGTGGGTGTCTAACAAGTCTAAAGCGTATGCCGCGTTGAGGGTGGCTGCATTAATAGCTTCTTCGGGCGTCATTTTCATCTTAATACAAGCTAATGACAAACAAAAATTCATATTACCGTTGGGCGTGGTACCAGGATTGTAGTCGGTTGCAATGGCCAATGGCAGGCCAGCGTCTATAATTTTTCTTGCTGGGGTGTAGGGAATATCGATAAAGAAAGAACACGAAGGCAAAGCAACTGGCATGGTTTGCGTATGCTGCAAGGCATTTAAATCGGTATCGGTTAATACCTCTAAATGATCAACACTTCTGGCGTTGTGTTTTACACTGGCTGCTATACCGCCAATAGCATAAAATTGGTTTACGTGAATTTTGGCGGGTAAGCCATATTGCTGTGCGGCTTCTATGATACGTTCGGTTTCGGCAACGCTAAAATAATTCTTCTCACAGAAAACATCAACATAATTGGCTATTCCCTGTTCGGCTACTGCGGGTAGCATTTCGTTAATCAGATGATCTACGTAGGCTTTTTGGTTGTTTTTATATTCTGGTGGAACCGCGTGGGCACCCAAAAAGGTAGCTTTTATAGGTAAATCATATTGTTGGCGTAGTTTTTTTATAACGCTTAGCATTTTTAATTCCGCTTCCAGCGTTAAGCCATACCCCGATTTGATTTCGATAGCCCCTGTACCCATTTGCATAACTTGTTCTAAACGATTAGCCGCTTGTAGGTAAAGTTCGTTTTCTGAGGTTGTTTGCAGATTTTTAGCGCTGTTAACAATGCCTCCGCCTTTTGCAGCTATCTCTTCATAGGTTAGCCCTTTAATGCGGTCTATAAACTCTTGTTCACGATTGCCAGCATAAATCAAGTGTGTATGGGAGTCTACCCAAGCGGGTAACACAAATTTTCCAGATAAGTCAATTTGCTCGTCCCAAGTTTTATCGGGTAAATTAGGCATGCTGCCATAATCGATTATTTTATCGTTTTCAATTAATAACCAAGCATTTTCTAATACTGGTAAATGGCTCATGGCTTCTCCAGCTAACCAAGTAGATGACTCTTCTCTTACTTGTACCAAGCCTTTGATATGCGTAAATAGTGTTTTCATAGGGTAAATATAATCAACCTGTCCTACATGTAAAATAAAACCACTTAAAATTGGGCTATTTATAGTTTTGAACAGCTTTGATATAGGCCCTTCAATCGGCTTTAAGCCTTTTGAAATCACCATAAATAAAAAAAAACTATTATTTTTTATAAGCAAAATAGAATATGCTTATAATGTAATAAAAAAGAACAAGCGCGAAACTTGGTTTTAGCCTTAATTATTCTATATTTTTGTGAGTGTAAAACAAGTATAACTTTAAAATTTTTAAATATGTCATTAGTAGGAAAACAATTCCCCAACTTAGAGGTAAACGCAATGAATGAAATGGGCGAAACCTTTAAAATCAATGTTTTAGAAGAGGCTAAGAAAAATAATAAGAAAGTATTATTATTCTGGTACCCAAAAGATTTCACTTATGTATGCCCAACTGAGTTGCACGCTTTTCAAGAAGCTTTAGCTGATTTTGAAGCTAAAAATACAATGGTAATTGGTGCATCTTGTGATACGGCAGAAGTTCATTTTGCTTGGTTAAACACCCCAAAAGATAATGGTGGGATTGAAGGCGTAACCTATCCAATTTTAGCTGATTCAAACCGTAACTTAAGTTCTCGTTTAGGTATCTTGGATATCGAAAATGAGCATTACGATGAGGAAACTGGTGCGTATACTGTAGAAGGAGATAACGTAACTTATCGTGCAACTTACCTTATTGACGAAGAAGGAAAAATCTTTCATGAGGGAGTAAACGATATGCCATTAGGAAGAAACGTATCTGAATTTTTACGTATGATTGATGCTTATACCCACGTACAGAAAAATGGTGAGGTTTGCCCTGCAAACTGGGAAGAAGGTAAAGAGGCTATGCAGGCTAACAGTAAGGGAGTAGCTTCTTACTTGTCTTCTAATTAAGAAAAAAGAAAATTTACACTGCATTTTGTAGGCGAAATAGTTTGCAAATTGATTTAAAACAAGCTAGAAAGCCTACAAAATGCAAGATTACTAATTAAAGAAAAATTGCTATGAAAGAGTTAGATCAAGATAATTTACAAGAGATTGTGAACAGCAACAATCGCGTTGTGGTACAATATATGGCTGGCTGGTGCGGTAACTGCCGTTTGATGAAGCCAAAATTTAAAAAACTAGCTCAAGAACACGAAGATACTACGTTTATTTTGGTAAATGCAGAGAAGTTTCCTGAGTCTAGAAAGTTAGCAAAAGTGGACAATTTACCCACATTTGCAACCTTTAAAGATGGGGAGTTTGTAAATCAAGTACAGACCAATAAATTAGAACCTTTAAAAGCATTAGTAGATGAAGTTACCAGTAATTAGACATTTCCAGAAAAATCATTCTGAAGAGGCACTCGAACACACGATTGAGGTATTGGAGTCTTTTTCGGAGCATCGTTCGGCAACAGAAACCGATTTAGATGTAATAGGTGAATTGATTACCAATCTTTGTGGCGCCATTGAGGTTAAACAGATGATTGCAGATGGCCAATCTGAACGCGATGCAGCCAATGCATTTGCAAAAAAAGTATTGGGTTCAATCGATCACTAGTTATCCCAAATTTTAGGTTAAACCAGCAGACTTGATGTTTGCTGGTTTTTTTATTTTAAAATTTAATGCAGTAATGCGAATTGAAGTGTTTATTAAGAGAGCCTTACATTCACGCTAAACACAAGATACGGCAAATAGCAAGCCCAAGTAATTAAAGTCAGTACCACCCAAGCGATATTTTCAAAAGCTGAGAAAAGCTTTTAGTTGTCAAATTTGTAGCGATTATTGAACTTGCATAAAAAAATTTTAAGAGATATGCACTTTTAGTCTTCGCGTTTGCTTTTAAGTTTCTTTTCCTTTTTTAGTCTACGTTTCCTTGCTCGTTCGTTTTCTGTTTTAAATACAACTGGTAGTGCCAGTTTTTTTCCGATTTTCTCTTCTTCAACGTAGGTAGTTTTATCTGCTGTAAATTCTTTAAAAAGCTTAATTACTTCTTTTTCAATGCTGTGGTGTTCGCTACGCGCATTTATATCATAAAATTCTCCTTTTTCATTAATTTTGAAAAAAACAAAAACCCTTATTTCCTTATTTGGTTCAAAGTTTAATGTATGGGCAATACGATTTAATTCATCTTTGTTGGCCTTGTTAAAAATTTTTGCGAATTCTCTTGTCAGGTTGGTCTGACCAAAGCTTATACTAGTTAGTGCTAAAAAAAGTAATAAAACTGATTTCTTCATAGTAAAGGGGGTAATAGTATTTGAGTTATATAATGAAATTTTATGGCTTTAATTAGAATTGTACATAATTAGCCGTGAAGGTGGAACAAATAGTTAGAATAAGCTTAAAAACTATATAATATCTTGTTTAAAAAATAAGTAATCTTCTAAATTCTAAGAGAATTTAGCTCTATATCTTTACAATTAAAAAACTATTTCAAACTATCTTTTTTCTTCGCTGAATTTTTTTCTTAAGGATGGTCTAATGAGTAATCCCGTAAAAAAACCGAAAAATAAAAAACCGAAAAATAAAAAACCGAAAATAAACTTCCACAAATTAAAGTCCTTGTACTCCAAATAATCAAATAAAGCCATACCTGAGGCATAAAAAACGCCACTATAAAACCCGTATTTTATAGTCTTTCTATTCAGTTTACTCATTTTCATAAGTGAGAAAGTATTTATATTTATTTCATTTAAAGCAAGAAATTACCAAAAAACAATTTGTTAATTTCTTCAGCTTAAGCTAACATAATACATTTGTTTTGATTTGGGTGAGGCTGTCGATTGAATTATGTCTTTTGTTTAAGATTTTGATTCATCTAACATTTTATTCTATTTTTCTTGTACGTAATCGGAGCGCATTGCCGATTACCGAAACCGAACTAAAGCTCATTGCTAATGCAGCGATCATAGGGGAGAGCAATATCCCGAAAAATGGAAATAAAACACCAGCAGCTATGGGTACCCCCAAGGTGTTATAAACAAGCGCAAAAAATAAATTTTGCTTTATGTTTTTCATTACGGCGTGGCTCAAGTTTTTTGCTTTTACAATTCCGTGTAAATCGCCTTTTACCAATGTAATCATCGCACTTTCTATGGCGACATCGGTACCGGTTCCCATGGCAATTCCTACATCACTTTTGGCTAGGGCTGGAGCATCGTTAATACCATCGCCTGCCATGGCTACCACTTTGCCGCTTTTCTGTAATTCTTCAACTTTATGAAGTTTATCTTTGGGTAACATACCGGCGTTAAAATCGGCTAAATTTAATTCTTTTGCAACAGCCTGAGCGGTATTGTGATTATCGCCTGTAAGCATGATAACAGCAATGCCTTTTTCTTGTAGGGTTTTAATTGCCTTGGCACTGGTTTTCTTAATCTTATCGCCAATAACTACATAACCCACAACGGTATTTGCTATGGCTAAAAAGGAAACCGTTTTACCTTGCTTCTGGTAGGTTTCGGCTTCTTTTTGCATATCAGCCGTAAGGCTTGCTTTAGCATAATCCATCATTTTAGGATTACCCAGGGCCACTTTTTTATCCGTTATGATAGCTTCAACCCCTTTGCCAGTTAGGGCGTTGAAATCTTTAGATTTTAATAGTTTAGTATTTTGTTCTTTTGCGTAGTTAATCGTTGCTTCCGCCAAGGGATGTTCACTATTGCTGTTTAAAGCAACTATGTATTGCAAGACTTCTTTTTCACTAAACGCATCGGTAAAAGAGCCGATTTTTTCTACTGTTGGCTTTCCTTCGGTTATAGTACCCGTTTTGTCGACAATCAAAGTATTTACTTGATCCATTTTTTCAAGGGCTTCGGCATTTTTAATCAATACCCCATTTTGGGTACCTTTACCCACACCAACCATTACAGACATGGGCGTGGCCAAACCTAAAGCGCAGGGACAAGCGATAATGAGCACGGCAATTGCATTGACCAGTGCATAAACATAAGCAGGTGCTGGCCCCCAAATAGACCAGACCATAAATGTAATTACCGATATGATGACTACAATAGGTACAAAGTACCCCGAAACTTTATCGGCTAAATTTTGAATAGGCGCGCGACTTCGGCTGGCATCATTTACCATCTTAATAATTTGCGAAAGTAGAGTGTCGTTCCCTACTTTCTCAGCTCTCATTAAAAAAGACTGGTTCCCGTTTATAGTACCGCTGCTTACTTTATCTTCCTGAGTTTTACTCACCGGAATAGGTTCGCCCGTAATCATTGATTCATCAACAGTGGTTTCTCCTTCGGTAATGATACCATCGACAGGAATTTTATCACCTGGTTTCACCTTTAGAATATCATTTATTTGTATTTCATCGACACTAACTTCAACTTCTTCTTCATTTACAATTTTAATCGCTTTATTAGGCGCTAATTTGAGTAATTCTTTTACTGCCGAATTGGTTTTGCTGTGCGCACGCGCTTCTAGTAACTGGCCTAGTAGTACCAGTGTTAGTATGACGGTTGCAGCCTCAAAATAAACGTGTACTGCGTCAGATTCCGATAAAAATTGTTCAGGGAATACAGCTGGAAATAACAATCCTATTAGGCTAAATACCCATGCCACCCCTGCGCCAATTCCGATAAGGGTAAACATATTGAGGTTCCAGGTTTTGATGCTTTTATAAGCCCGTTCAAAAAACATCCAAGCGGCATAAAATACAACAGGAAGAGATAACGCGAACTGTACCCAGTTCCAATATCGCTGTTCCATAATGTCATACAATGGATTGTTCTCGAGCATTTCGCTCATAGCAATGATAAAGATGGGCAGCGTGAATATCATCGCTAACCAAAATTTCTTTAGTAAGCTTTTATAGGTTTTTTCTTCTGAAGATAAATTTGCTTGTTTGGGCACTAAATCCATTCCACAGATGGGACACGAGCCTGCCTCATCCTTAATTATTTCTGGATGCATGGGGCAAGTCCATTGTTCTGATGATGCGGTAAACAGGTTTTGTTCTTCGACCAAATCCATACCGCAAACAGGGCAATCGCCAGCCTTATCATACGTTTTATCGCCTTCACAATGCATTGGGCAATAAAAGGTACCCGTGCCTTTACCTTTAGCGGTTTTTTTCTTTTTATCATCTTTATTTTTAGGCTGTTCGCCAGGATGATGAATACTATAATTACCCCAAGCTTTTTCTAAGGCTGCTTGAAATTTTTCTATAGGGATATTTTCTTCTGTTTCAATTGTAGCCGTTGCCTTTTCTAAGTTTACCGTTACCATAGAAACACCTTTAACTTTAGCAAGGGTTTCTTCAACGTGAGTACGACAACCATTACAGCTCATTCCGTTTATGTGATAGGTATGTTGCATTATTCTTAATTTAAGATAAACGGTTTTGATAAACCGCTAATATCGTATTGATTCAGTTAATATATACGATATTTGTATGTAATACTTATATTATTATTAGTTTTAAATTGCTCAAAACTAAAATGTTATCTTGATATAGTTAAGCAAACCACAAATATACCCAATAATCGGTTTACAAGCGTTCATATTTTAGGCATATCCCAAGTTGCTGCTAGGTTTATTTACATCGCTAAAACTTTCGTAAATTTTGTGTTCATCGATCAGCCTTCTTCTAAAAGCACAAATTTTCAATATTGAGATTTCAGCTTACCCAAAGCAGATAAGGGCAGCTAATGGGTAATATTGAAACAGTTGAACTTCTGAGCTGGGCAAGGGGAAGGGTGAAGAATGAAAAGCTAAGTTTTTCCCATAGTTCTAATTAAATTCGTTGAGTGGTTATTTTCTAATTTTACCTCAAAGATTTTTTAAGGCTTATTGGAAATAGTGTTCATAGCTTCCCAAAGACTTTTGGAGTTTAAAAATAATTACTTCTGCCTCTTCATTAGTTTCGGCTTTTGACAGCTTTTCAATAAGGTTAATATGGGGTTGGAGCCACTTATGCAATACTTCATGATTTTCTCCTTTCTTGGTACAACTTTTAATCAAGTGGTTGTTTTGTAGTCTTTATTCTTGGTTGCCATAAAATCTATCAGTAATTCATTTCTTTTCTAATAATGGGTTTCCTTTCGGTATTTACTTAGCATTTTTTCCAATTATTTAGGTTATATCGCTTTGTTGTTTGTCAGGTTTACAGGCAGTGGCGATGAATAATACACTCATGATTACAGAGAACATCTTTATAGTTCTTTTATATTGCGATATTTAATAGGTGATTTTTTTGTTTAGATGCTATCCTTAGCGGATTAGATTTAGGTTTAATTTTTTGCTTTCGCCTCATTTGTGACATTAGACGCGAAATAGGGCAAGTAAAAAAAAATCTTAATTTTTCGTATGCTTGCTATATTATTGAATAATCAATTGACCAGCTGATGGCTTTATTTCTCTGTTTTCACTAATTTTTCTAAAGGCGTTTTTAATTTTTTATAGGCCTGTGGCATTTGAAGAAATGGTTCTATGCTAAAGGCGATGGTATCTTTAGCTTTGAAAACCCAATAATTCCCTACTAATTTTCCATCATCGGTTTTTAGATTGTGTTGTGGAATGTTATTTATTGAAAATTCATTTTTTTCTTTGTTATACCAAATTCCCAATGCTTTAAGGCTTATTTCATCTGTATAATAAAGTATTAAGTGTGGTTGAATTGTATTGTTAGTCGTAAAAAGCTCAAAGCTTTTGAGTGGAAATTCATTTAACTCCTCTGACCAGGCTTCTTCATCTCCTTTCAAATCAAGAATTTTATTCCATTGCTCTACCACCAATGTGCTATCTGTTTTTGTTTGAGGAATACTGAACAATTTTTCTTGAATAATTTCAATTTTTTTATTTTCAGGATAGATTGTGATGTCGGCCTTCTCAGCAGCTAATCTACCGTTTTCAATACCAAAGAAAGAAGCTAAGGCAAAGAGTATTATTTTTATTTGTTCCATTTTCAGGAGGTTTTGAGCTTTTTAGGGCATATATTATCACCACTCAAATATACTAGTTTGTAGTTGTATTTGCGTCGCTATAAGCAGAATTATTGTTTATTGACATAAATCTTACATTGGTTACTAATAAAAATCATTTTTTAAAAGAAAAGTTCACCTAGATCTGTTTTATTTAATTCCGCGGAAGCGAAACTTTTATAAGTAATTTCATCTAACTTCTCTTTTTGATGATTTTCACCATTCGGTTGATTATTATCTCAGACAAATTATACTCATAACCCTCAAAATTGGTTGTATTGATAAATTGAACCACCACCGTATCAATATCTTCATGGTATTCTGCTAAGCTTTGGTAGCCTACTGTTAAACCGCCGTGTTCAAATTTGTATACATAGATTTCTTGTTCTCCCTTTTGAAATACAGAACCATCATTTAGGGCTCTAATAAATATTCCCACATCTTCTGCAGTTGCTATCATTCCATTATCTCTGAATTTGAAATCTTTTTCAATTCCCACGTAATACCCACTCATCAAATCATTTAAATCTGTCGTATCAAAATTAAAGTAGTTAGTATAAATAAATGACTTTAATTGTATAAACATTTTTGAGTGCACTTGTTGTCGATTAGTAAAGTCAATTTGCTTTTAAATACCGGCTTACTAACTATGAGTTAAATACAATAGCGCTAAATTTTTTTGTTAATAGTTTAGATCAAATTTTCCTGATGTGATTTCAATAATTTTTCCTTCCTTATTACTGCGTCATGTTCAAAACGCTCACCCAAAATTTAGTTATCGATGTCTTGATATAATATTTCTCCTGTTCCACTGTAAATGTTATTTGTAGTGTAAACAGTATTGTCTAACTTAATTCACCGTGGTTTGGTTCATTAACAAAAATATAAATATTGCCGACCATCGACTTGGTAGTGCTAATGTTAGTAACTTCAATAGTTATAAATTAGTCAAAAATATCAGCCGATTGTCCTTTATTTTGAAAACTAAGACGCAAAACATTGGTATACAAGTATTCATTGCCAAACTAGATAAACTATACAGATTGTGCATCTGACTTATTACCAAAGTTAGTTTTATTAATTAACCATTAACTTCACAATTTACAACGCCTCTTCCGTCAAACTCGTATTTTTCATCATTCAAATCAACTGAAGATGAATTACAAGAAATAAAAGACATTAATATTAAGATAAAAAAATAAAATTTTATATTTACCACTGCATCAGGTAATTACAAATTAAATCATTCAAATTATGAAGACTATTTGAATATAGTTTACCGCATTGCCGTGATCTTGTAATTATAGTTAATTGTCGTTGTGCTCAGGTTTATTTTTTTCCTTTGCATAATTCATTACGTAAATGAATGTTTCGTGCAAATAGAACCTTCTTAAATCGTTATTTTTTGTTTTATTATAAATCAGAATTTCAAATTCTGTTTCAGGACTTATGTCTTTAAATGAGTTTGCAAACATGGCAGACTCAACCTTTGCTATTGAATCTAAATAATTAGTTTTGTTAGCCAATATTAAATTTCCAATAACTTGTTTTGCTTGATGTATAGTCTCATTTTCGGAATGCTGAAAGTAATTATGGTTTTCTATTTTGAAGTTTTCTTTACTGTAATCATAAATAAATCCGTAAATAGTGTCATTAGTGATGATTGCTCCTTTATTTACATAATTCCCTTCAAAATTAATATTTGTTGAACGTTGTTCTATAAAGGCAAGTGAATCTGTTGCCTCAAGTTCTACTTTTAAACTTGAAAAGATTTGGGAAAGTCTTTCAGCTCTTTTATTATGATTTTCTTTTGCCTGAAAAAGTAATTCCTGCTCCGGAGTTCTTCCGCTTTTTAATTTATAAACAATGTTAGTGTCAATATATTTTTTAACATAATTCTTGTCTTCATAAACTTTCCAATCGCTTTGGAATTTTTCAGTATATAGTTCTTTTATACTCTGTCCATTTACGATGGAGCAAATAAGTACAAATAGGAATGAAATTTTTTTCATAAGGTTTTCTAATTGGCCTATACTATCACTAATTAGGGCTAAAATTAATTATTTTATTTTTGGGAAACCTTCAATTGGTTTTCCTAATCCTTTCAAAGCTGTAATTGTATTGATAAATATTTGTAAAGCCTTTTTATTCGATTTTTACATTCAAGACAGGCTTTTCCGTTTTAAAATTGTCAGCTTTTAATAATTCAATACCGATAATACTTTCTGAGGAAATATGCTGATTTTTATGCTCAATTAAATATCCATTTACATAAACATCATTTTCCTCATTCAGTCCAAAAAAGGAATTCAGCTCTCTTTGCGTTTTGAAATTTATTTCGTGGTTGATCTTCGCCATCAAAATTCCTGTATATTTTACGTTTTGAATAAATAGGCAAGTATTGCTAAATTTTTTCTCATTGAAAATATTTAGTTCCACAATCTTCTCAGGCTGTATTTTGTTTAACAAGGTAGAACTACCAATTATGGTGTCGTTTATTATTACAATTGGCTTTTCAACTTTCATTGTACTCATTTTTGAAAGCTGACTTTGAGCGTAGGTTGTGCATCCTAAACTTATATATATGAAAAAGGTCAATAATGATTTCATTCTGTTTATTATTAAAAGTTTTTTACGATTTTCTAGGGTAGCGACTCACATACGGGTGATTTGGTCTATTAGGTGTTCAATTTAAAATTCGATTAAAAGTAAGGGCGAGCTGTACCGGCCACATAGCATTTCCCGATTTTTTTTTATCGGGGAAGGTTAAAGCTTTTAGATAATGTGACGGAATCGGCTCAAATGTTTCTATTGTTTCGATTACTTTAAAATCTATGTTTTGCTAAAATTATTAAAAATAATGAAAAATTAGCGTATATTGATCCGCAAAATTTAAGGAAATGTTAGTTCTAAGAAAAGTGGTTGCTGATATAGCGAAGTTAAAGTTACAGGCTTATTTGGTTTTGGTTCTCGGCCTTTTATGGGGATGCTCTAAAGATGATGAAGGCAGTGCTTCCCAGAATCAAATCGATTATTTTGAGGTGTCTCAAAACGGTAGTTCATTAGACTTTTATTATGGCATTCGTGGCGAATTTGACTATTTCGAAATCGCTTTCGCGGAAGCGGGCTATGAAGTTCAAGCTGAATGGGCCGATTTTTTTACTACCTCTAATCAGCAACGGGTTGAAAAACCAATTAGAGATTTGATTTTTGCTAGCGATGTGGTATATCATTTCTGGATTCGCGGTGTTCAAGAAAACGGTAAAAAAACCGATTGGTTTGGTCCAAAAACGATAAATATTTCTTCTTTTTGTGAGAATCCTTATGCATTAGAATTTAATGGATACATAGCGTGGAATTACTATGATAATGAAAATGATGCTTCATTTTACGAGGTAGAGTATGGTGCACAAGGCTTTGAAGTGGGGCAAGGCCAAAAGATAAGTTCCAATAGCGAAACGATTTTTGATTTAAGTTTAGAAAAGAACAAAGTGTATGATGCTTATGTGCGGGCATATTGTAATATTGATCTGGGACATAGTGCCTGGGTGGGTCCTGTTTCCTATTTTGCAGAACAGAATCAAAATGTATGTTTAGAACCTTACAACCTGTCTTATTTTACCGAATATAATTTCTTTGGTGATCCTGTTGGGGCTAGTATAAGTTGGAAAGACGATGGCAACAATAAAACTTACGAGTTTAATTTGGTGGGAAAACACAAATCTCCTGAATCATCGGCCATTGAGTCACGATCAGATTATGGAACACAAATTACATACACCCAAATTTCACCTAATGTAAATTACGATTTTTATGTGCGCACTGTATGTTTAGATGGATCCAAAACGGCTTGGGTGGGCCCGTTGAATGTCAAGATTCAATAGTAACATAATACTAAGATTAGGCTAAGTTTTTATAATAAGCAGCTATAACCCATATTTAGACAAGCTTATAGCTTTGAAGGCTAATATATCTTGATGAATCAGGTTAAACCTTTTTAATAGTTACTCTATTGTGTATAATTATAAAACAAATTTTGAGGGTAAAGGCTTAAACTCTATATTTACCTAAACGGATTTTTATACACATGAAAAAATTTATACGCGATAGGCTTAAAGGTGGTTGGTATGCTATTAAAGGAGCCTATTTGCTTTTGCGTTATGAACATAGCATACAAGCACAATTCTTTATTGGCCTATGCGTTTGTTTACTGGGGTGGTTTGTCGGCATTTCCAGAACAGAATGGATGATGCAACTTTTTGCCATAGGATTAGTGATGGGATTAGAAGGAGCTAATTCGGCCATTGAAGAAATAGCCGATTTTATACATCCTGACTTTCATGAGAAAATAGGAAAAATAAAAGATTTGGCAGCGGGAGCGGTTTTCATAGGCGCTTGCGTTGCAGTAATTATTGGCCTTTTAATTTATTGCCCCTATATAAATTTCTAAATTTAAAATGCTGGCGTCTGTGGTTTAATTAATCATATTTGTACTTTTGTCTGCGAATCAATTAATGTGAATGGCTAAGAAAAAAACATCTAAAAAATCGGTTAAAACCAAAAAACGAGTAGTTAAGAAAATAAATTGGGTGCCAAGCAAAAAACAACAGGTACTAGCGGGACTATTTTTATTTTTCTTAGGACTAGGTTTGCTATTGGCTTTTACCTCTTATTTGTTTCACTGGAAAGCCGATCAAGATACGCTAGCCGCACTCGCCGATAGGAATGTGCAGGCAAATAATGTGATGAATAAATTTGGTGCGGGAATCAGTCATTTCTTTATGTTCAAAGGGTTTGGTATTGCTGCCTATCAAATTGCTTTTTTGCTGAGTGTTACAGGATTTTATTGGTTCTTTAGAAAGCCTGCGGCGAAATTAAAATCTTATTGGTTTTGGGGCTTACTTTTGATGCTATGGTTGTGTACGGTATTGGGTTTTTTCGCACCCGAACAAGCCATATTAAGCGGTATTGTAGGTTATGAACTCAATGATTATTTGCAAGATTATTTAGGCTTTGCAGGTACAATACTTGTTCTGAGTTTTCTTTTTTTAGCCTATTTGATCATCCGTTATAATTTAACACCAGATGTCTTGGGGCAATATTTTAAAACGACTCGAGCTCAGGTGAAAGCCGATTTTGATGAGGCTAAAGATGTAGAACAAGCTGAGATAGACGCCTTTCTTGAACAAGAAAAAGCTGAAGCCGAAGCTCAAGCTGCAGAAGATAATAATCTAGATAAAAATGGCGAAGAAAAGGAAGAAACCCTTGGTTCATCGATAACTTTTGAGAATACCCAACCAGAAAAAACTTCAGATAAAGCGGATGAGAAGGCTGAACCCGCTAAAATTATCATTGGTAATCAAACCGATGATGTGGCGATGGAAGTAGAGCAAGCAGCAGAAGAAGAGGTAGATGAAGACAATTTGAGCAACAAATTGGTCAAAGATTTTGGCGAGTTTGACCCAACGCTAGAATTGAAAAATTTTAAGTTTCCTACCCTTGAATTGTTGGTAGACCACAGTTCGGGTAAAGGCGGAATTACCATAAACCAAGAAGAGCTAGAGAATAACAAAAACAATATTGTTAATACCCTTAAAAACTATAAAATTGAAATTGCGCAAATCAAAGCTACAGTAGGGCCTACGGTGACTTTATATGAAATTGTTCCCGAAGCAGGCGTACGTATTTCTAAAATTAAAAACCTAGAAGATGATATCGCTTTATCTTTATCGGCTCTAGGAATTCGTATTATAGCACCCATACCAGGGAAGGGGACTATCGGTATAGAGGTGCCTAATAAAAATCCGAGTATTGTAAGTATGCGTTCGGTAATCGGCTCGACTAAATTTCAAAATGCCGAGATGCAATTGCCTATTGCGTTAGGAAAAAATATCTCAAACGAGACTTTTGTTGCCGATTTAGCAAAAATGCCTCACTTATTAATGGCGGGGGCTACAGGTCAGGGTAAATCGGTTGGATTAAACGCTATACTTACCTCATTGCTTTATCAAAAACACCCAGCCGAAGTGAAATTTGTTTTGGTAGATCCAAAAAAGGTTGAGCTTACTTTGTTTAACAAAATCGAGCGTCACTATTTGGCAAAATTACCGAATGCCGAAGAGGCTATTATTACCGATAATACCAAAGTAATTCATACGCTTAACTCGCTTTGTATTGAAATGGATAGTCGCTATGAGCTGTTAAAAGACGCTATGGTGCGTAACATTAAAGAATACAACGAGAAATTTAAAGCAAGAAAATTAAATCCGGAAAACGGACATAAATTTTTGCCTTATATCGTTTTGGTGGTCGATGAATTTGCCGATTTAATTATGACAGCGGGTAAAGAGGTTGAAATTCCCATTGCGCGACTGGCTCAATTGGCGCGGGCAATAGGAATACACTTGATAATTGCCACCCAAAGACCATCGGTAAACGTAATTACGGGTATGATTAAAGCTAACTTCCCAGCACGTATTGCTTTTAGGGTAACCAGTAAGATAGATTCGCGTACCATATTAGATACAGGAGGTGCCGATCAATTGATAGGAAAAGGAGATATGCTGTATACCCAAGGTAATAATTTGATTCGTTTGCAATGTGCCTTTGTAGATACACCCGAGGTTGAAAAAATAACCGATTTTATTGGCGCGCAAAAAGCTTATCCCGATGCGCACATTTTGCCAGAATATGAAGGAGAAGAAAATGGCACAGGTCTTGATATAGATGTGAGCGAACGCGATAGTCTGTTTAATCAAGCAGCCGAAGTATTGGTTACCGCACAGCAAGGATCTGCCTCTTTATTGCAACGTAAGTTAAAGATAGGGTACAATCGTGCCGGTAGAATTATTGACCAAATGGAAGCCGCGGGTATTGTTGGACCTTTTGAAGGTAGTAAAGCCAGACAAGTTTTGATAACCGACTTAAACGCATTGGAAGAATTTTTAAATGAAGCATAAAAAAGTTAACAGCATGAAAAAATTAATGGTTTTTAGTCTAGCATTGCTAGCTATATTTAGTGTTAACGCTCAAAATTCAGCGAAAGCAGAGCAATTACTAAATGAAGTATCAGCCAAAGTGAAATCTTATGACAATATGGTGATTCACTTCGACTATATTTTAGAAAACACCAATGAAAATATTAAGCAAGAAACCCGTGGCGAGGTGAGTTTAAAGAATGAACTTTATCGGTTAAATTTAATGGGGATTACGCGCCTATTTGATGGTAAAAAATTATATACTATTGTGCCTGAGGATGAGGAGATTACCATCTCAAATTATAATCCTAACCAAGATGAAAGTATTACCCCATCAAAAATGTTAAGTTTTTATGAAGAAGGTTATACCTACAAATGGGATATTACTCAGGATATTAAGGGTAGAACAATACAGTTTGTTAAGTTAACACCAATTGACAGTCAAGCTGAAGTAAAAGAGATTCTATTAGGTATTGATAAACAAACCAAACACATCTATAAATTAATTCAAATTCAAGATAACGGCACTAAAGTAACCATTAAAGTAAATCAATTTAATACCAACGAGCCCTTGTCGCAGTCTTTGTTTACTTTTGATAAAAACAAATATAACGGTTATTATATCAACCAGTTGTAAAACAAGCTAAAGCCTTTTTTCTTGAAAATTCTAGATCGGTATATATTTACCAGTTTTGTACAAACCTTTTTTGCGGTTTTTGTAGTCTTGATGTTTATTTTTGTGCTACAAGGTATTTGGCTACATATATCAGAACTGGCGGGTAAAGACCTAGACTATTTTGTGATTGGCAGATTTTTGTTTTACATTATGCCTAAAGTAATACCGCTGGTCTTGCCATTAACTATTTTGGTTACTTCTATAATGACCTTTGGTAGTTTTGCCGAGAATTATGAGTTTGCAGCTATGAAATCATCGGGTATTTCGCTGCAAAGGGCAATGCGTAGTTTGATTTATTTTATTGGTTTACTGAGTATTATTGCTTTTTTCTTTGCGAACAATGTAATTCCTTGGGCCGAATTTAAGTCGATTAACCTGCGAAAAAATATATCTAAGCTTAAGCCTGCAATGGCTATTGTTGAGGGGGCCTTTAATGATATTGGAGATGTCAATATTAAGGTTACCGAAAAATCTGGCGATAACGATCAGTATTTACGAGATGTAATAATCCATAAAAAAAATCAAAATAACAGGGGTAACTTTACCGTAATAAAAGCCAAAAGAGGAGAACTAGCCAGTAGTGAAGATTCAGACTTTTTGTCGCTGATATTGTTTGAAGGTAACTATTATGATGAAATTCAACCTAACGACTTTAAAGAGCGGCAACGCAAACCCTTTGTAAAAAGTTATTTTGACACCTACACAATAAATATCGATTTATCAAATTTTAACGATGTTGATTTAAACGAAGAGAAATACAATTACAGCTACAAGATGCTAGACAGTCAGGAACTTCGAGTGGCTTTAGATTCGCTTTCGGCGGATTATAATCAAGAGAAAATAAATTTTAATACCAACATCATAAACCGAAGTGGTGTACAGGCATATAGCGATAATTTTGGGGTAAGAAAAACAACCGCTAGTACTTTAAAAAATACCAAAGGTCTAGAAGTAAAGCAAACCGATACCTTGTCTTATCAAATTGATAGTTTAGAAGATCTATATGCGAGTTATAATCCCACCGAAACTCAACAAATTTTAAATATCGCAATAGGTACTGCTCGTGGTTCATTGTCTAGTATTAAAGGGAAGAAAAATATTCTAAGACGCAAGTCAACCCGCATCAATAAAACCGAAATCCAATTGCATAGTAAATTTGCCTTGGCCGTTTCGTGTTTTATTTTGTTTTTTGTAGGTGCCCCATTAGGAGCTATTATCCGTAAAGGTGGACTTGGGTTACCTATGGTAGTGGCAATTTTACTGTTTTTAACCTATCATTTTATTGGTATTTTTGCTACCAATAGTGCTGAGAACGGAGCTATTAGTCCGTTTTTAGCCAGTTGGTTATCTACGTTTATAATGATGCCTTTGAGCATTTATTTGACTTATCGAGCGACTACCGACCAAGGATTTATAAATACAGATGCTATTGTTTTACCAATTAAGCGCCTATCGGCAAAGTTAGGTCTTACGCGTAAACCAAAGAAATAGTAAATTTGAAAAAAAAGCTATGACTAAAGAAAATAAAAAGAAAATTCAACTCGATACCATTCCCGAAGCTATTGAAGCTATTAAGCAGGGTAAAATGGTTATTGTAGTAGATGATGAAGACCGTGAAAACGAAGGCGATTTTATCGCTGCCGCGGAAGCGGTAACCCCAGAGATGATAAATTTTATGGCAAAACACGGTCGCGGACTTATTTGTGCGCCGCTAACAGAAGATCGCTGTGATGAGCTTAATCTTGAAATGATGGTGAGTAATAATACCGTATTGCACCATACCCAATTTACCGTATCTGTAGATTTGATAGGGCATGGTTGTACTACTGGTATTTCTGTTCACGATAGAGCAAAAACCATTAAAGCCTTAGTCGATGAAAAAACCCAACCACACGAATTAGGTAGACCTGGTCATATTTTTCCTTTAAAAGCAAAAAACGGGGGAGTATTAAGAAGAACTGGGCATACAGAAGCTGCTGTTGATTTAGCACGTTTGGCCGGATTTAAATCGGCTGGAATCTTGGTAGAAATTTTAAACGAAGATGGTACCATGGCTCGCTTACCTCAATTGATAGAGGTGGCCAAAAAATTTGATTTAAAACTTATCTCTATAGAAGATTTGGTGGCTTACCGTATGCGTCATGATTCGCTTATTGAGAAAAAAGAAGATTTTACAATCAATACTCGCTTTGGTACGTACCGCCTAAGAGCATATAAACAAACCACCAACGATCAAGTTCATTTGGCGTTAACTAAAGGAGATTGGCAAGAAGAAGAACCGGTATTAGTGCGGGTAAATTCGACCCTAGTGAATAATGATATATTAGGCACGCTTACTAATAATGCCGATGAGAAACTCGATGACATGTTCAAAGCAATTGAGAAAGCACAATCGGGAGTAATTGTATTCATCAATCAAGAGCAGTCTACGCTGAATTTATTACATCGACTGGAAGAACTCAGAGATCAGCAGCAGCGTGGTATTATGAAAGCACCTAAACTAGAAATGGATCATAAAGATTTTGGTATTGGAGCGCAAATTCTACACGATTTAGGTATACATAAAATCAAATTACTCTCAAATACCGAGCAAACCAAACGAGTTGGAATTATTGGTTATGGTTTAGAAATAACAGAATATGTAAACTATTAGTCGATTTTATTCAAATAACAAAAAAAGCTTGTCTTGTTCGACAAGCTTTTTTTAAATAATTGCTATAACTTACAGCTCTATAATGGTTTCTTCGAGTGGTTTTCTCACTTTGGCCATCTGAGAAAAAGCATCATCATCGGCGCGGTAACCAATGGGTAAAAGCAATTTGGGTTTTAAATCATAGTCTTTTAACGAAAGTACTTCGCTTAGTATTTCTGGATTAAAACCTTCCATTGGGCACGAATCAATTGACTCAATGGCACACACCGTAAGTAAATTACCTAGCGCTAAATATACCTGGTTAGTAGCCCAACGCTCAATCTTTTCTGTGGTTGATTTCTTAAAATCGTCTACTAAAAAGTCTTGAAATGGTTTTAAGACGGCATCAGGAGTTTGTCGTATGCTCTTTACCAAATCAAAATAATTGCGTACAAATTGCTCATCTATGGTTTCGGGTATACCTAAAACCAAAATATGCGACGCCGTATTTACTTGTTTTTGATTAAAACACGCCGGCATCATTTTTTCTTGCAAATCTTTATTTTTTACAATGAGCATCTTTACTGGTTGCAAACCATAGGAGGTTGCCGTTAGGTTAAAAGCATTCTTAAGTAAGTTTATTTTATCGCGTTTCACCTGCTTTTCGGTATCAAATTTTTTAGTTGCATACCGCCAATTCAAGCTTGATAATACGTTCATAAGTTCTAATTTTTAAATAAGGCGAAATTACAAAGATAAAGGCAATCAAGAAACCTTTCGTGATTTATAAAATCTATAGGGCTATTAAAACATTAGTTAATCTAAAAATCTAGATTAAGTCTGATTATTCAGCGTTTTTAGGTAAAAAGTGGCTTACCTTTGTAAAAAATATAAATATGCGCAATTTAATATTTGGTATCTCTCTATTACTTTTTTCCCCTTGGGTTAACGCTCAATTGGTAATTAATGAATTAGATTGTGATACCCCCAGTATAGATGACCAAGAGTTTGTAGAGTTAAAGTCGAATACACCTAATTTTGATTTAACAGGTTTTGTTTTAGTCTTCTTCAACGGGTCTACTTCGGGAGGAAATACAAGTTATCTTACGCTAGATTTAAGCGGCTATACTACCGATGTAAATGGCATTTTATTAATAGGAAGCAGTACGGTGTCACCCGTTCCTCAATACATTATTGCACCCAATCTAATACAGAATGGAGCAGATGCAGTGGCTATTTACCAAGCCGCTCCCGCCGATTTTCCCGACGGCACCCTAGCTACAACTACCAATTTGATAGACGCTTTGGTGTATGGTACAAGCGACCCAACGGCCACCAGTTTGCTTAATCTGTTGGGCGAAACTACGCAAATAGATGAAAATGCAAATGGCAATAAAGACAACGAATCCATTCAGTTAAACAATCAAGGTGGTTATGATGTTAAAACACCTACACCGAGACAACTGAATGATGGCAGTGGCATTCTACTCAATGGAATACAAATGAGTTTTAATAAAACTGAATTTCAAGAAGGAGAAAGCATTCAAATACAATTTACTACAGAACAAAATGTTGCGCAAAATACTAGTTTTGGTATACAATTAGATCAAGGGGGATTTACAAGTGCCGATTTCACAGGGAATATCCAGCTTAGCATACCGGCAGGGAGTAATACCACCAGCACAACTTTACAAATAATAGATGACAATTTAGATGAGGGCGATGAAATTGCTCGTGTAGGCTTTGTAAATTTACCTCCTGAGTTGTTGGCATTAAATAATTTTATCGAATTGCGTATTATCGATAATGATTTCAGCATATCTCCTTGGGGAACTCCTTTAAATCCGACTTATAATACGGTAAGTAGTACCGCGCCTTCGGGATATTATTCGGGTATCGATCAACTGGCAGGAAATTCACTAAGAGACGCTTTGCAGGCGATTGTTGCCGACCCTAACCTGGTACGAGCGCATACCTATAACGATGTAATTGATATTTTAAAACAAGCCGATGAAAACCCTGAAAATAACAATCAAATTTGGCAAGTGTACACCGAGAGTGTAAAACAAAAAATAGATTTTCAGACCAGCTCTATCAATACTGGAACTTGGAATAGAGAGCACACTTTTCCTCGCTCAAGAGGCGGATTTTTTAGTATAGAAGAAGATGAAACAGCCGATGGTATATCGGTGTATTGGACCACCAATGCCGATTCTTTACGTCACGCCAACTCTGATGCACACGGACTGCGAGCAGTAGATGGTCCTGAAAACTCTGCACGTGGAAATAAACATTACGGGCAATATACCGGTCCCATCAATAATCAAGGGAGTTTTAAAGGTGATGTGGCTCGAAGTGTTTTCTTTTTGGCATTGCGTTACAATGGTTTATCTATTGTTTCTGGCTACAGCCAAATTACAGGTGAATTAGGTGATTTAGACACCTTATTGAATTGGCATAGAAACGATCCGCCCGATGATTTTGAGATGAACCGAAATAATATCATCTATAGTTGGCAAAAAAATAGAAATCCGTTTATAGATTATCCCGATTTAATTGAGTACATATGGGGTAATAAACAGGGGCAAACTTGGAACAATCCGTTGTCCAGCACGAAAGTCTCCAATTCGGTGATACAGATTTATCCTAATCCGGCACATAAAATACTTTTTATAAAAGGTTTACAACAGCGTCGCGAATTTACGCTATACTCCAGCATAGGTAGGCTTGTTCAAAAAGGGAATACCAAAGGAGAAATTAAGCTTGATTTACCAAGTGGTATATATTTCTTACAACTACAAAGTACCAATAAAAGCTTACGATATAAAATTGTAGTGCAATAAATTATCTCCTTAACGAGAAGTAAATTCCGCTTCAAGCGAAGAAGTTATTTCTTGCACTTCACCGGCATCCATCTGTTCTAATTTGGTATTTCCTACCCGTACCCTTACAAGGCGCAAGGTAGGAAAACCAACGGCAGCTGTCATTTTTTTTACCTGTCTAAACTTTCCTTCATTAATACAAATTGACACCCAGCTAGTAGGGCCGTGGCGCTCATCTCTTATTTTTTTTGCACGAGGCGGAAAATTTGGTATTTGCTTCAATTTAAATGCTTTACAAGGTAAGGTATCGTACGGCTTTCCCTGAATACTAATACGCACGCCGTTTTTAAGTTGCTCTATTGCCGTGGGTGTTATGAGGCCATCAACCTGAACATAGTATTCTTTCTCTACGCTTTTAGACAAAACAGCAAAACTCATTTTACCATCGGTTGTTAATAAGAGTAAGCCTTCAGAATCTAAATCTAAACGACCAATTGCCATTGTATTTTCTGGGAAATCAAAGAGTTCACCTAGCATTTTTTTCTTTTTAGCTTTAGGCTGATTGGTGATAAACTGGCTTAAATAACCGTAGGGTTTGTATAACTTAAAATGTCGATACATTATTTAAAAGCTTTATTGAGTATACTCATTACCCCACGAATAAAGGTAGCGCTTGTTAGCACTTTTAATACTGCCTTTGTAGTAGCCGATTCGCCGGTTTTTCGAGTTTGCTTTTTAGCCACTTCTTTGCGTTGCTCTTGTGCTTTTTCAAGTTGTTCTTGTTGGCTTGCTTTTTCTATTTTTTGATTTAAAATCTCGTATGCACTTTCTCGATTAATTGACTGGTTGTATTTGGTCACCAGGCTAGAGCAATTTACCAAGAGATCAATTTCGTTTTCTTGTAACACATCCATTCGGCTCATTGGGGCACGCAACATAGTGGCTGCTAGGGGAGTGGGCCTACCTTTTTCATCGAGTGCACTAATAAAAGCTTCACCTATTCCTAATTGAGTAAGGGTTTCTTCGGTTTTATAAAAAGAAGAAATAGGGTAATTCTCTGCCGTTAATTTTATGGCTTTACGATCACGTGCGGTAAAGGCACGCAAAGCATGTTGAACTTTAAGCCCTAGTTGACTTAAAATTTCTTTGGGTACATCGGTTGGGTTTTGGGTTACAAAAAACACACCAACTCCTTTGGAACGGATGAGTTTAATGATGCTCTCAATTTGCCCCATTAAGGCATCGCTAGCTTCTTTAAAAACCAGATGTGCCTCATCAATAAAGATGGCCAATTTAGGTTTGTCTGCATCACCTTGTTCGGGAAAGGTAGAATATACTTCGGCTAAAAGACTTAACATGAAAGTTGAAAACAATGCTGGTTTATCCTGAATGTCGGTAAGTCGTATTATGTTGATAAAAGCTTCTCCTTTACTGTTAAAGCGCATTAAATCTTTTACATCAAAAGAAGGTTCGCCAAAGAAAAGGTCAGCTCCCTGCTGCTCTAGGGCAACAATTTTTCTAAGCATTGCACCTGTTGATGCTTTAGAAACGCTACCATAAATTTCTTCAAATTCAGTTTTTCCTTCTTCGGTAATAAAGCGAAGCATCTTTTTAAGGTCTTCTAAATCCAGCAATGGCATTTTATGGTCATCACAATATTTAAAAATAATAGCCAAAATACCTGTTTGGGTATCGCTAAGGTTTAAAATGCGTGACAATAAAACCGGTCCGAATTCGCTAACCGTGGCACGTAACTTAACGCCCTTTTCACCCGATAGTGATAATAATTCTACAGGTGAGGATTTTGGGGTAAAAGGATAGTTGATTTGTTCGTGACGTCCTTTTAATTTATCGGCTATAGGGGAAGCTTGCGCCAATCCGCTAAGGTCACCTTTTAAGTCCATTAGCAAAACCGGAATCCCTTTTTGACTCATATTTTCGGCCAAAATTTGTAAGGTTTTAGTTTTTCCAGTACCGGTGGCACCCGCAATCAATCCGTGTCTGTTGAGCGTTTTAAGGGGTATTTTAATCACAGCATCGGCTATAGTTTTTTCATTTAGCATACCGGCACCTAAAAAAATGGAGTCTCCTTTGCAGTTATATCCTTCTTGTATTTCTTGTATAAAGCTAGCTTCGTTGTTCATTGTAATAGTGAATTGTAGGGCGAGTATACTAAATTTTAAGATAATTTTGATAAGATATCATTAAAAAATAAGCAAAAAAAAGCGCTGATTTGAGTATTATTGTAGTTATAACGAAAAAATAAAAAAGATGAAAAAATTATTTTTACTAGCAACCGCTATTTTGTTTAGTTTTCAAGGTCATGCCCAGTTACAAACCCCTCAGCCAAGCCCAAAGAGTAGCCTAAAGCAAAATGTAGGCTTAACCGAATTTAATATTGAGTACTCTAGACCCTCGATGCGAGATAGAGAAGTATTTGGAAATTTAGTGCCTTACGGTAAGATGTGGCGAGCTGGAGCTAATCAAAATACAGTGATTAGTTTTAATACCATGGTAAATTTTAACGGTACCGAATTAAAACCGGGTAGTTACGCTATCTATGTAACTCCGCATAAAAAATATTGGGAAGTCTATTTGTACAACGATACCAGTAATTGGGGGTTACCACAAAATTGGGATGAGAGCAAGGTGGTGGCAAGCTTAAAAGCCGAAACACACAAAACAGCCACGACACAAGAAACTTTTACAATTTATTTTAGCGACTTGCATAATGATGGAGCAAACTTGGTGATGCATTGGGAAAACACCATGGTAAAATTACCTGTGCAACTTCCTACCCAAGAATTAACCATGAAAAATATAGAGAAGACTTTAAACGGGCCTACTGCTAATGATTATTATGCAGCAGCAAATTACTATTATGAGTCGGGTAATGATATCAAACAAGCACTTACTTGGATTGGTAAATCTGTAGAAATGCAAAACGGGAAAGCTCCTTTCTGGGTGTTACGTAAAAAATCTTTAATTGAAGCCAAAGCTGGACTTAAAGAGCAAGCTATCGAATCAGCCAAAGCCTCTTTAGCGGGTGCTAGAAAAGCAGGTAATGCCGATTATATAAAAATGAATACCGATTCTTTAAAGGAATGGGGAGCCATGTAAGGCTTAATTTTTAAGAAATAATAAAAACAAACTAAGTTGTACAACTTAGTTTGTTTTTTGTTTTATAGTGGTTTGTAAAAGAATAGCCAATCCTACTACTAGGGCCGCTCCAAATAGGTTGAGCCATAAGTAGGGCATCCAATCGAAGTACCAGCCGAATAACACTATTATCTGCGTAATTATGGCAGCAATGAAGGTTGCTTTACTTTGCACATACTTCACGAAGAAAGCCAATAGGAATATTCCCAATACGTTTCCATAAAAAATAGATCCGATAATATTAACCAATTGAATTAAGTTATCAAACAAATCGGCTGTGCAAGCTACACTTATAGCGAAAATCCCCCAAAATAAAGTAAATAATTTCGAGGCTAGTAGGTAATGCTTATCGCTTTTTTCTGTTTTTATGTTGCGTTTGTATAAGTCGATTACCGTGGTAGAGGCCAAAGCATTTAGCTCAGATGCCGTAGAAGACATGGCAGCCGATAAAATAACGGCCAGTAGTAGACCAATTAAGCCTTTGGGGAGGTTATGAAGAATAAAATGTATGAAAACATAATCTTTGTCGTTGGTTTGTAATTTTTCGTCACTAGCTTTTATTAAAGCATTAGCACGTTGGCGTATGTCTTTTTCCTCGCTAAGCAATTCATTAAAAACCAATTTATTCTGGCCAAAATGCTTTTCATCTTGGGAAAGGGAAAGGGCTACTTGGGCTTTTTCTTGTTCTATAGCTTTTAGCTCTGCTTTCAACTGATTATATTGTGGAGCTTGACTTGATTGCAATACCGCTTCTTCGGCAGCTGGATTAAAGTTTAGAGGGGTAGGGTTGAACTGGTAGAATACAAAAACAAAAACACCTACCAACAAAATGAAAAACTGCATAGGTACTTTTAAAAACCCATTAAAAATAAGTCCCATTTGACTCTGTTTTACAGAATTAGCCGTTAGGTAGCGTTGTACTTGGCTTTGATCTGTCCCAAAATAGGAAAGCGCCAAGAAGGTTCCACCAATAAGGCCAGACCATAAGGTGTACCGGTTTTCAAGGTCAAAAGAAAAGTCGAGCACCTCAAATTTTCCAGCAGCTCCAGCAATATCAAGGGCTTGTGAAAATCCAACAGTATTAGGTAAGTAATCTATCAGTAAAAAGAAAGCGGTGAACATACCAATAAAAATCACTCCCATTTGTTGTTTTTGGGTTACCGAAACCGCTTTGGTTCCTCCAGAAACTGTATATAGAATTACCAAAATACCAATGATGATGTTAAGGGTATATAAATCCCAACCCATTACAGCAGACAATACAATAGATGGAGCATAAATGGTGATACCTGCAGCCAGACTACGCTGAATTAAAAATAGGCCTGCTGTAAGGCTACGTGTTTTTAAATCGAATCTACTTTCTAAAAATTCATACGCGGTATACACCTTTAAACGATGGTAAAGTGGAACAAAAACCATACTTATAATTACCATGGCAAGGGGTAAACCCAAATAGAACTGCACAAAACCCATACCACTGTGAAAAGCTTGACCAGGAGTAGACAAAAAAGTAATGGCACTGGCTTGTGTTGCCATCACCGAAAGGCCCACCGTCCACCAGCGTGCTTGATTTCCTCCCTTTAGGTAATCATTTACATTTTTACTGCCTCTGGTTTTAAAATAACCAAAAAGTACGATAAAAGCTAAGGTACCTACCAGTACGGTTATATCTAATGGATGCATACTAACTAAAAGATTTCATAAAAACATAAAATAAAATTACGTATAGCAAATTGGCAAGCAGCAATAGACTATATTTTTGTTTCCAAACATATTTAGGTTTAGTTCTCTTCATTTTCTAAGGCAATTAAATTAGCTAATAATCTGTAGGCACCTGGCACGCCAGCAGGCAATTCTCTAAATAAACTCAAACCGGTATAAATATAATAGCCCTTACCATAAGGTGCTACCAATAAAGCACCCTGTGTTTGCGACTCGTTGGGGTCTCCCATACTAAGAATTGGCGTAAAACGATCAGACCAAGTATTGGGGAAGTATAATCCGCGTTCTTGTACCCAGTTGTCAAAATCACTTTTTTCTAAGACATTGGGGGTATTTAAAACCGGATGGTTTTTATCGATAAAAGTTACTTTGGCATTTTCATCGGTTACTCGATCTCTACTTAATTGGAGCGGATAAGGTGCTATTTCCTCGGTCACTAATCCGCGGCTAGTGTTGTATTGCACAATTAAGTTACCACCGTTTTTTACATAATCAAATAACCAACTATTTTTAAATTTTAATTCGGGTAAAACATTAAATGCTCTAATTCCCAGTAGAATAGCGTCATATTGCTCAAGTTTTTGCGCGCTTGTAAGCTGATCTAAATGCAACAGATCAACCTTATAATTCATTACTTTTAAAGCTTCGGGCACGGCATCGCCTGCACCAACAATATAGGCTATTTTTTCAGCTTTTGTTTTTAAATCTAATCGAGTAAGCTTCAATTCGGCTGGTTCTAACAAGACTTGTTTAGGAATATGCGGATAATCGATAAACGAAACCGTGTAGGGATAAAATTTATTTTGCTGCTTAAATGATATCTTTAATTGCGCTTGCGCGGAATTCTTTGGCGGAAATACGCGTAGTTTCACGGTTTTGATTTCACCCTTTTCTTTAAAATGAAGATTTTTATTTTCGCTGGTATATTTCCAGTTTTCGGGTAAATCAAAAATAAGTTCGCCTGTTATATCTTTGCGAAAAGCCCTTAATTCTACTTGTATGTCTTTAGGTGTATTTTCAGTAAAAATAAGCTGTTTAGTAGGTAAGCCTATACTAATAGGTGGCACAACATAAAATGGTTCAAAAACTTCGCCTGCAATTGGATCATTGTATTTATAAAGTACAGGAACCTTGTATTGAATTGTCTCCTGTTTAATTTTAAATTGATAAGTCACTTCAAAAGCGGCATTTGATTCGGGTAAACCGATTAAAGAATCATTCGGAACTTTATACAACCCAAGTGATGGCTTTTCATTTAACCAATAAGGGTTACTATAGGCCGTATTTGCCGGTATCTTTGCTTTTACCGTAGTATGAAAGGGCTGGTTGATACTTAGTTGATGATTTAAGGTTTGATTTACCTCTAAACCTTTAATCCAAAATTTTTCCAGTATAAGCGGAGAACCGCTTCGCTGTGTGACCTCTAGTCGTAGATTAAGTTTATCTTGTGGTGTAGCAAATGCTTCCTGGCTTACATTCTCTAAATACAGTCCTGCGCAAGCGGCAACGATATTATCTAAAGCTTTTAACTTTATGTTTTTCCAATGTTTGTTTTTTACCGTTTTAATTTTTTTTCTCAGGTCTATTAAGGCTTCAATACTATTTTCGGGGGCGGTGAAATCATAATTTCGAATGATTTTATTGAGTTGTTTTTGAACCGATTTCCCATTTTCTAAACCTGACCAATGCGTATTTATACCTTCGAAAATATCATTTGATTGTAAGGGCTTACCATAAACCAGTTCGAGGTATTCGGGTTGCTGACCTCGAATAGGTGTATTTCCAAATCCTTGAGACTTGTGTTGACTTCGGCTTTGCGAAGCAATTTCTGTATTCGATTTCCCTGTGATGGGTGAATATAAACCTTTATCCAGTTTAATCATATTCGATTTATCGGCTGCATCAAATTTTTCTTGGCTTCCATAAAACCACCAAGAGGTATTAAAAAATACGCGTTTTACCTGCCACGTAGGAAAATTAAAACTGGATTTTAATTTATAGTGTGGGTCTGCAGCTTTTTTTACGGCTTCTAAACTCAAAATTGCCGAGGCCGTGTGGTGACCGTGGGTGGTGCCTGATGTTCGGTGGTCAAAACGATTGATAATAATATCGGGTTTAAACCTTCTAATGGCTAATACCACATCGTGTAAAATTTCGGGTTTGTTCCAAAAAGAGAAAGTTTCTTCTGGTGTTTTTGAATAACCAAAATCATTTGCCCTTGAGAAAAATTGTTGTCCGCCATCTATGGCACGCGCAGCAATTAATTCTTGAGTACGAATTAAGCCTAATTTTTCACGAAGTTCAGGGCCAATCAAGTTTTGCCCACCGTCACCTCGTGTGAGTGAGAGGTAAGCGGTTTGCATTTTTTTATGATTGGCAAAATAACTTATTAAAGCGGTGTTTTCATCATCGGGATGTGCTGCAATATATAAAACACTGCCCAACACGTTAAGTTGTTGTATTTTTTGATATATTTCGGAAGAATTTAAAGCAGATTGGTATTGCGCAAAGCTTTTACTTAGTAATAGTAGAAAGACCACTAAACAAAGGTTACTTTGTTTCATAGCGTTTTTTTTGCTCGAATATACTATTTTTTAGCTTTTATTACAGAAGCCTATGGAGTTAAACAACCAAATTGTTTTACGTCCTCGATTTAAAGAGACGATAAAATTACCCCTGGAGGAGGTGGTTAAACGATTTGTGGAGCAAAAAACTAAACAATCTCGTTATAAGATTGTGTATTTTGATGAACACGTTTTTATTAAATTACCTAAAAACGAACAGCATTTTTGGTCACCGCAATTGCATTTAGAACTTAATAAAGACGAAGAAAAAACCTCAATTCATGGTTTTTTTGGTCCCAATCCTTCGGTTTGGACACTTTTTATGTTTGCTCATCTCATACTGGCTACCGCGTTTTTGGGTTTATTAGTATGGGCTTACACCCAGTACAATCTAGGTAATTCTTATTTTTGGCAGGTTTTTTTAATGATACTCATCGTATTCTTTTGGGTGGTTTTATATTTTGGTGGTCGTTTAGGCCGAATGAAGGGAAGACCCGATATGGATGCTATGTTTCAGTTTTACAAAAAAACTTTAGGTGTAGCTGTTTAATCCTCAAAATCAGAATTGTTTTTATCAAGTAACGCATCTTTTTGGATGAGCGAAACCGGTTTTTGTAAAATCAAGTTATTTGGATACGTAATTAATTCTCCGTTCTCGAGTCTGAGGTAAAGATGAAACGCTTTTATATCTTCAATAATTGCAGGCTCAGCAATAAAATCTTTATCGTGAATTTTGATGCGATCGCCAATGCGGTAAGGAAACGAGAAAAACATAATTATACCCGATGTGATATTGCTTAAAATAGACCAAATGGCAAAAAGCGCAATACCAATAACCGCAAAAATAGACGAGAACAACAACGAAATCTCTTGAATCTTAACGCCCCAAGCAACCATCAATAAGAAGACGGCTAAAAAAACAATAAATACATTGATATAGCGAATAATAAGTCTAAAACGAGCCTGATGAATCGCCTCTTTTTGATAAATTTTAAGCGTAGCCTTGTTGAATAAGTACTTTAATATTCCTAAAAAGATAAGAATACCAAGGGTTATAAAAAGCTCTCTTTGGTAGATGTTAATATAGTTGAGCATGCCGTTTATTATTCAACCAAAGGTATTGCATTCTGTTCAACTACAAAATAAATTTAATACTTCGCTAACAATTAAAATTGCAACAAGTTTTTATAAAGTAAATGTACAGGTAAACCTAAAACAGTATAATAAGAGCCTTCTATACCTGTAATACCTATTTGTCCTATCCATTCTTGAATACCGTATGCTCCCGCTTTATCAAAAGGTTTAAAAGTATTCACGTAAAATTCAATCTCGGCAGACGTAAGCGATTTAAAATTTACGTGTGTAGTGGCAGAAAAACAGCAAGATTTTTGGTTTGATTTAAGAAAAACAGAAGAAATAACTTGATGTTTACGACCCGAAAGTAATTCTAACATTTTGATAGCCTCTTCTTTATCTTTGGGTTTACCTAAAATAATCTGATCGATTGCTACTACAGTATCACCAGTAATTAGGATCTCTGAATCTTTTAAATGGTCAAAAGCATTTGCTTTTAATTTTGCCAAGTATTCTGCGGTCTCTTTTGGTGTAAGATGATCTGGAAATATCTCTTCTACGGGTTTTAATTCAATCCGGTAGGGTAGACCTAATTCAGTTAAAAGCGCTTGTCTGCGTGGTGATCCCGAGGCCAATATTATTTGCCTATCTTTTAGTTTTTGTTGTAAACTTAAATTAGCCATTAGCTGTTGTGTATAAATCCGTAAAGTAATAGAGATAAAACACCCAAGCTCATAGTTATTTTGAGCAGTAAACTTAGTTGTCTAAAATCTTTTTTTGAGTTGGCAGAAGGAGCTTTAACTACAAAAAGTAAAAGCGGCAAGACTAAGCCAATAAGACTGTAGGTTAAAAAAAGGGTATTTTTATAAAAATAAGTAAGCACGTAATATACCAAACCAATTACAGCGAGACATCCCAAAATTAACAATATAATATTGGTTCTTTGTTTGCCCAATACTATGGGTAAAGTTTTAAATTTCATTTTATGGTCACCTGCTATGTCTTCTTGGTCTTTTACGATTTCTCTGATTAAATTAACAACAAACGCAAAGACTGCGTAATCTGTTAATATAGAGAAAAAGAATTTTTGCAAACTTTGGTTTTGAGGGGTTATAGCCGGCATTAAATCAAAAATAGCCGGTAAAAGAAAGACCAGCGCTACTAGGGCGCTTATTAGGATATTACCAATGAGTACATAAGATTTTAACGTAGTGGCATATAAGTAAAGCAAGCCTGAACTACCAATAAAAAGCATGATGAATATGGGTTTGCCAATAAGATTAGCTAAATAAAAACCTAACAGGATCCCGAGAACATTAAAAAACAGAAACCAATTGAATGCGGTTTTCTCAGAAATTAAACGCCCCACGATTACGCGTTTAGGTTTATTTACTTTATCGGCAACAACATCTTGTATATCATTAATTATATTACCGGCCGCAGCAATAAATATGCAAGAAGCGATTAATAGGCTATATCCGAACCAATTTAGCGTAATAGCTACAGGGTATGCTTCTATAGAAAATAAGCTGAACTTAATGATAATTAAACACGAGGCAATTAGCAATAAATTGGGCCAACGAATGAGGTTGAAAAAAGCTTTAATTGGCATGTTAGTCAATTTTAATCCATTTGTTTTGTACCTTCATTACCTGTTCAATTAAGTCGCGTACGCACCCTTGGCCGCCATTTTTATGAGAAATATATTTTGCAATAGATTTTACCTCGGGTACTGCATCTTGTGGGCAAGTTGGTAATCCTACGCGTTGCATAGGAGATACATCGGGTATGTCATCGCCCATATAAGCCATTTGATTTAAGTTCAGTTTATATTCTTTTGCTAATTGTTCTAGCACCTCTACTTTATTCTCAATTCCTAGATAAACTTGTTTTATGCCCAAACCATTTAGCCTTTTCTTAACTGCCTCATTTTTTCCGCCAGAAATTATACAAACCTCATAACCGGCATCTATTGCTCTTTTTAATGCATAACCGTCTTTTATATTCATGCTTCTTAGCAATTCACCGTCGTGAGCAATATGTACAGTACCATTGGTAAGTACGCCATCTACGTCTAAAATAAAGGCTTGAATTTGATTTAAAATTTCTTTGTAGTTCATAATTTATGCGTGTTTTGAATGGCCCGTGATAGCAGCCTATAAATTTCTTTTTCTTCTGGTGTGCTTAAAAGTTTTAAGTGCCTTTGCATGGTTTGAGTATCTTGTCTAAGGGCAGGCCCGGTTTGTGCTTCTATAGCAGGCGTAGTTTTAATCTTTGTCGCTGTTTCTTGAATTAACGGATGCAATATTTCAAAATCTAAATTATTTGCCTGGCAAATTTTTTGAGCCATAGCATACATTTGATTCGTGAAATTATTGGCAAAAACAGCCGCTAGATGCAAATATTTACGTTGCTCTGTAGTTACGTTATAAACCTGTGTGCTTATTTTTTTTGCCAGATTTTCAATGGTATCTAAAGTTTGACGGTTATCAGCTTCTAAACATAGTGGTACTTGATTAAAGTCGATTTCTTTTTGACTAAAACTTTGCAGCGGATAGAATACAGCATTATTTTGTGCGTGCTTTTGCAACCCTAAGCTACCCGATGTATGTGCTATGATAGGAAAAATAGAGGCAATACTAGAAATAAGTGGAGCAATGGCATCGTCTTTCACCGCTATCAAGGCTAAATTAGCACTTTTTAAATCGCTTATTTCAGAAGTGGTAGGAGCAATAGATTCAAAAGCCTTTAATTTTATTTTTGTTCGGTTGTAAATCTGCGTGATTTTTACGCCATTTGTGTGCGATAAAACCCTAATAAGTTGACTTCCAACCCTTCCCGTACCTATGATGCAAATTTCAAGCATGGGGCTAAAATATTAAAAGTTTCTTTCATTAAAAAATTAAAATAATGCCTGCAATAAGTTATCAAAAAAGCAGTAAAAATAACTTTAAAGGTGGTAAATTTGCAGTGTTTATAAAAAAATGACTGCTATGCAAAATAAACTGGCCAAAATTCTTTTTTCTACACGTACAATGGCCTTCCTCTTTATCGCATTTTCTGTAGCCATGGCTGTAGGTACTTTTGTTGAAAATTCATATTCTACTGCTACAGCTCGAGCTTGGATTTACAATGCTTGGTGGTTTGAAGTTATGATGCTGATTTTTGCCTTGAATTTTATCGGTAATATTAAGCGTTATCGCTTGCTACGAAAAGAAAAGTTAAATACGCTACTGCTACACCTCTCTTTTATTTTGATAATAATAGGAGCCGGGGTAACAAGGTATATTGGTTATGAAGGTGTGATGCCCATTCGTGAAGGCGAGACAAGTAATATAATGTTATCTGAAAAAACCTATCTTTCTGTTTTAGTAGATGGTGAGGTAGATGGAGAGCATCTTAGACGGACTGTTAATTTACCTTTGACTTTAGCTCCTAAGATAGATAATAAGCAAACATTGAGTACAGATTTTAAAGGCCAGCATATTGAGTTTGCGGTGACAGATTTTATCCATGGTGCCGAAGAAGGGCTAATTGAGGATGAAAATGGTAAGAATTACCTAAAAATTGTTGAAGCTGGAGGTGGCGATCGACACGATCATTATTTAGAAGAGGGCGAAATTACCTCAATTCATAATGTACTTTTTACGTTGAATAAGCCTACCGACGGAGCCATTAACATCACTATTAATGATCAAGAACAAAGCATCTCAACTCCTTTTGAGGGGACTTATATGCGTATGGCCGACCAGAAGCAAGGAAAAGTTGTAGTAGATTCTGTACAGCCACTTATGATGCGTTCATTATACCAGATGGCGGGAATGCAGTTTGTGTTTCCAGATCCCATGGTAAAAGGGAAATATGATGTTAAAGCCTCAGAAAAAAGAGTGGATAATCAGCAAGATGGAGTATTTTTAAATGTAAGTACCCAAGGTGAAACCAAAGAGATTAAGTTATTAGGGGGTAAGGGTTACCTAAACGATTATAAAAAGTTGGAAATTGGTGATTTAGAGGTTTATTTGCGTTACGGAAGTAAAGAATACCAGTTGCCCTTTTCGCTTAAGCTGAATGATTTTATTGCTGAAAAACATCCGGGTACTGAGGATAATCCAACTCCTAGTTATGCTTCTTTTAAGAGTAAGGTAGAAGTGATAGGTGAGGACGAAAGATTTGATTATGATATTTATATGAACCATGTGCTCGACTATGAAGGCTATCGCTTTTTCCAAGCTTCATTTAATCCAGATGAAAAAGGTACCATCTTATCAGTGAACCATGACTGGTGGGGGACTTGGATTACCTATATCGGTTACTTCCTGCTTTATTTAGCCTTGATGATTTTATTGTTTGAACCAGGATCTCGTTTTGGAGAGTTAACTAAAAGATTAGAGAAGTTAAAAGCCAAAAAGGCTAAAATTACGATAATCGCTTTGCTATTTGGTTTTACCTCATGGGCACAAGAAAATCATACGCACAACAAGGCAAAATTAGATAGTATAGCACAAGCAGCCGCTGAGGCTACACCGCCAAACGAAGAACATAGCCATATGGATATGTTAGAAGCTATGATGCCTAAAAAGCGAATTGACTCTATTTTAAAAGCTACACAAGTTTCTAAAGAGCACGCCGATAAATTCGGACATTTAGTAATTCAAGATGCGGGCGGTAGGATGAAACCTGTAAACACTTTTTCTTCAGAACTGCTTAGGAAACTCAGTAAAAGTAACAATTATGAGGGTCTAAATCCAGATCAAGTGTTTTTCTCCATGACCGAGAACCCGGCTTTATGGTATAATGTTCCTCTAATAGCTATAAAAGCCAAAAATGATAGCTTGCATCACGTAATAGGAATTGAAGAAGGTGCCTCTCATGTACGTTTAGCACAATTTTTTGATGCAAGAGGTAACTATAAATTAGCTCCTTTTTTAGAAGAAGCCTATCGCGCTAGCGTTAAAAACCAATTTCAAAAAGATTACATCGCTGCCGATGAAAAAGTAAACTTATTATATAGTGCATTAGAAGGTAGGATATTACGTATTTTCCCGATACCCAATGCAGAAAATAATAAATGGGTTTCTTACCCAGAGGCTATTAAAGGTGAAGGCATGTTTACTGGGGTAGATAGCTTATATGTTACCAATATATTGCCTCTTTATATGCAAACCATTCAGGTGGCTAAGAAAACCAAAGATTACACCAAAGCTAATGAAGTTTTAGAGAGTTTAGTAGGGTTTCAGAAAAAATACGGATCAGAAGTATTACCCTCCGAAAATAAAATTAAAGCAGAGGTACTTTATAATAAATATGATGTATTCAGAAATTTATTCTGGATGTATATGATAGCTGGTATGGCAATGTTCCTATTTGTGGTTATTGCAATTTTCAAAAAGCATAAAGCTTTACCAATACTCATAACGGTATCAAAAGTTGTAATTGTTTTATTGTTTATGCTTCATACCGCTGGCTTAATAGCTCGTTGGTACGTTTCGGGGCATGCTCCGTGGTCTGATGCTTATGAGAGTATAATTTATGTAGCTTGGGCAACAATGTTTTTTGGCTTAGCTTGGGGGCGAAAGAGCGATTTAACTACCGCGTCAACGACATTTGTTACTGCAATTATTTTAGTCGTTGCCCATTCAAATTGGTTAGATCCAAGTATAGCTAATTTACAACCTGTTTTAGATTCTTATTGGTTGATGATTCACGTGGCAGTAATTGTAGCCAGTTACGGTCCATTTACCTTGGGAATGATTTTAGGTTTGGTAGCACTCTTGCTTATGATTTTTACCAACGATAACAACCGCAAGAAATTAGGCATAAATATAGAAGAGATAACAATTATTAATGAGTTAGCACTTACCGTAGGCCTAGTGTTATTGACCATTGGTAACTTTTTAGGAGGTCAATGGGCCAATGAAAGCTGGGGTAGATATTGGGGTTGGGACCCTAAAGAGACTTGGGCTTTGATAAGCATAATGGTTTACGCCTTTGTAATACATATGCGCTTGGTTCCTGGTTTGCGTGGTAGATTTATATTTAACTGGGTAGCTATACTCGCGTTTGGTTCTATTTTAATGACTTATTTTGGTGTTAATTTTTATCTTACAGGATTACATTCCTATGCTTCGGGAGATCAAATCATTAGTTATCAATTTATAATTGGTGCTTTCGTGGCTTGGCTCATTTTGGGTCATTTTGCTTACCGAAAATATAAGAAGTTCTATATAAAATAATATCAAAAGGTGAGTTGGGTCTATTTAATTCTAGGTGGTTTGTTTGAGGTTGGTTTTGCTTCTTCTTTAGGCAAGGCTCAACAAAGTACTGGCAATGAAGCCGTATATTGGTATGGCAGTTTTGTCATTTGCTTGTGTTTAAGCATGCTATTATTAATAAAAGCAACACAAGAGTTACCAATAGGTACTGGCTATGCGGTTTGGACAGGCATAGGGGCTATCGGAACCGCTCTTGTGGGAACTTTATATTTTAAAGAGCCTATAGATTTTTGGCGCATCTTTTTTATTAGTACGCTAGTGCTTTCCATTGTTGGACTTAAATATGTCTCAAATACTTAACTTTAATAAAAAAAACCGCTGAAATCTTCAGCGGTTTTTTTATCAGTTTAACTAATAAATACTTTCTTAAAAAGTAAAAAAAGTTTTGTTTATTATGGCCTATATTTCTCCTACCATATCTTCAGGTTTTACCCAAGCGTCAAACTCTTCGGCTGTGGTATATCCTAAGTTAATGGCTTCTTCTTTAAGTGTTGTGCCATTTTTGTGGGCTGTATTTGCAATTTCTGCAGCTTTATAGTAACCAATTTTTGTATTAAGTGCTGTTACCAGCATTAAGCTATTTTGTAATAGCTCATCTATTCTTGCTTGGTTTGGCGTGATGCCACTAGCGCAATGTTCTTCAAAAGAAACACAAGCATCTCCCAATAATTGAGCGCTTTGTAACAAGTTAGCCGCCATAACAGGTTTAAAAACATTTAGTTCAAATTGACCCTGCATACCGCCAACACTCATAGCCACATCATTACCAATTACTTGAGAGCATACCATTGTTAACGCCTCACATTGGGTAGGATTTACTTTGCCTGGCATGATTGAAGAACCTGGCTCATTTGCTGGAATATTGATCTCGCCAATTCCACTTCGAGGTCCCGAAGCTAACATTCTAATATCGTTGCCAATTTTGTTTAATGAAACGGCCAATTGTCTTAATGCACCGTGTGTTTCTACGAATGCATCATGAGCTGCTAAGGCCTCAAATTTATTTTCAGCCGAAGTAAACGGTAATTCGGTAAAATCGGCGATGTATTGAGCTACCTTTTCAGCATAGTTTTTAGGCGTATTTAATCCGGTACCAACCGCAGTACCACCTAAAGCTAATTCACCTAAATGTGGCAGACTGTTATTCAATGCTTTTAAACCATGGTCCAGTTGAGATACGTAGCCGCTAAATTCTTGCCCTAGTGTTAGGGGGGTAGCATCCATAAAATGCGTTCTACCAATCTTTACTACTTTTTTAAACTCTTCTGCTTTTGCATTTAAGGTGTCGCGTAGTTGTTTAATACCAGGTAGGGTTACCTCTATAATTTTTTTATAAGCGGCAATATGCATCCCTGTCGGGAAGGTATCATTTGAAGATTGAGATTTGTTAACATCATCATTAGGTTGTAGTGTTTTTTCGCCTTCACCAATAGTTTTACCGGCCAACTGATGTGCTCTATTAGCAATTACCTCATTTACGTTCATATTGCTTTGCGTTCCCGATCCAGTTTGCCAAATAACTAAAGGGAATTGATTATCATGTTTTCCTGCTAAAATTTCATCACATACTTGAGCTATTAAATCTCTTTTTTCCTTAGATAAAACACCAGCTTCTGCGTTGGTGTATGCAGCGGCTTTTTTAAGATAGGCAAAACCATATATAATTTCTAAAGGCATTGATGCAGGTGCGCCAATTTTAAAATTATTTCTTGAGCGCTCTGTTTGTGCTCCCCAAAGTTTATCTGCGGGTACTTGCACTTCGCCCATCGTGTCTTTTTCGATTCTGTATTTCATTTTGAAGTATTTTGAATTTTGCAGCACAAATTTAATCAATTCAGACTTGATTTGCTCTTGTTTTTTAAATAAAGCCTTTAAACTTGACCTAGAGACAAAGAATTGTAGAGTGCTTTAATTTTAATAGTTGAACCTGTTTTGATCAAGCCAATTAAACTTATTTTGTGGTTAATCAAATCTACTAGATATAGAATGACGCCAAAGTTTGCAGGTCTATTTATTTTTTAACTTTTTGTTGGAAATAATTTGTAATTATATGTATCTTTGAAAAAATTCTTGAAATTTAGAAATTATGATGTTCGAATTCGACCAGTGGTTAGGTTTTTTAGCGTTTGCGGTTATTGGTTTAATCGGTTTTTGGTTAATGCTATTTTTATTAACTTTTGTAGTGCCTTATTGGATAGGAGGTTCTCTTCTAGAGCGTTTTAAAGAGAAAAAAGAAGCAAGAAAAAACAGAGAAATGATTGAGGAGTAAATCGCTCTAAAAATCTTTATTTTATATCAATAAGCTTGTCTTTTTAAGAGACAAGCTTTTTTTATGGTAGGTGATAAGTAACTAATTCAAATAATAAACCCCTTAGTTTTGCTAAGGGGTTTTTGTGTTTTTCAGAAAATTGGTAGCTTAAAATCCACCTTCCTCGTCCATATCCATTCCACCTGAGTTACGTTGACCGTTTCTGCGACCGTTTTTAGGCTGATTGAATCTGTAAATTAAACCTAAGGTAATTTGTCTTTCTCTCCATTGAAATTCCGAATCAGACGTGAAATAATTTGTATCTAAACTATTTTCTTGGGTGTTGGTTAAAGACCTTCTTTTACGACTATTGAGTAAATCACTAACATTTAAAGAAAGAGTAGCTTTGTCTTTAATGATTTCTTTACTAAAGGCTAAATTTAGACTAAAGATACCATCGGTGTCGATAATTGCTGTTTCTCTGGGACCAAAATAAAACCCTGTAGTTTGCCATTCTATATTTGCAGGTAAGGTAACTTTAGAGCTAAAACGCGCAAACCAGCTGGTATTTTTGGCATCATAATTTACACCATTAAAATCTCCTTTTGTATCAGATGCAAATAGATTAAAACTTCCGTTTATTCGCAACCATCTTTCTGGATTGTATATTACACCTAATTCTCCACCAAAACGCTGTTCGGTTGAAAGGTTAATAGGTAGCGTTCGAATAATTTTTACCCCGTCTTGAGTAGTTTCGCCCGTTTCTTCTTGAATTCTGTTGAATGCTCCAGTTTCGCGTTGGTAATATACAGAGGAAGTTAACGTAAGTTTATCCCATTGCTTAAGGTAACCTAAATCAAAAGCATCTGAAAAAGCTGGATCTAAATCTGGATTACCTTGAAAGATATTGGTTCTACTAGAACGAGAAGGGAAGGGGTTGATAAACCAACCGCGAGGTCTGTTAATCCTACGGTTATAACCTAGAGATATGTTTTCATTTTCACCTAATTCATAAATAAGATTAATTGTAGGGAACAACTCTAGATAATCTTTTTCAAAATTGGTATCTACGTTTATTCCTAACGCTTCTTCTAAGGCTTGTTCGTCGCCAAATTCAGAAAAAACTTCTCCTTTTAATAAGGTATGCTCCAAACGCAAGCCTAGCAAGAATGAAAAGTTACCAAATTTATTTCCGTATTGAGTGTAAATAGCGTTTACATTCTCGGTATATTTGAATAAGTTGGTTAATCCTTCATCAATTTCGAATTGATTGGTGTCAAAATTAAAACGCTCTAAATTATAATCGGTATCGGTGTTTTCAAAAGTTCCTCGGTAACCCGCTTCAAATTGTGCTTCCCCCATAGGAAGAACATAGTCTACTTGAGCTAAGAATTGATTTTGTTTTTCGTTCTCAAAGATTCTCTCTTGGTCTAGAATATCTTCATTGGGTTCTAAGATATTTTCTACAATACTTGTAGGCTTATCTTCATTGTCGAACGAATATTGAAAATCGGCGGTTAATTTGTGGCCCTTATCATCAAATTTATTCTGGTAATTTAATGAGAATTGGTAACTAGCATCTTCTTCCTTTTCAATTTCTTCTCTTTCGGTTCTATTTACTAAATTGTTTTCGAAAAATCGTGAAGTTTTATTGGTGCTAATGTCTTTGTCGTCGCCCCAACGCATAAAAGCGCTACCAGTGATAGATGAACTTTCGGTAAGAAAATATTCCATACCAATATTGGTATTGATTCCTTTTCTTCTACGGTCATACTCTCTATCTTCTATTGTATTATCTACGCTTACATCATCCCCAAAATATCGGTTATTAAAGTTGGCGTTCCCTGGTGATTCTCTATAGTAAACCCCTGTAGTGTTAAATACATTAAACTTATCGGTTCTTAGGTTTACGTTGGCCGATAAGTTACTATTTGTTGGATAACCTACGTTTGCTGTGATGGATCCATTAAAACCTAGGGTTTTTTCTTTCTTCAAAATAATATTTAGAATACCTGCACTTCCTTCGGCATCGTAGCGGGCAGAGGGGCTGGTAATTACCTCAACACGCTCAATAGCATCTGCAGGTAGTTGTTGAAAAACATCGGTATTTCCAAATCCTGCCATAGCCGATGGTTTACCATTAATAAGTATACGAACGTTTTCATTTCCGCGTAAGCTTATACCCCCTTCAACATCTACAGATACAGAAGGAACGTTATTTAAGGCATCACTAACGGTGGCGCCTTGCGTCGTTAAATCTTTACCGATATTGTATATTTTTTTATCTAACCTAATATCTACCTGAGTAGTCTCGGCGCGAACGACTACCTCATCGAGTGAATCTGATTTAAGGCCTAAACTTATCGTACCCATTTTTGTATCTTTATCAATGGTACGGTTGCTATATTTTTTGGGTTCAAAAGAAATATACTCAACCACTATGTCATAAGTTCCTTCTTTAACCTCAAACTTAAAATTACCATCATAATCGGTTACACCACCTTGAGGGGGGAGGCTCCCTTTTATATCTTTAAGAGTAATAGTGGCATATTCTAGAGGTATCCCGGCGTCCTTATCGACTACCTTTCCTGAAATCTGATAATTTTTTTGTGCATAACCTAAACTACAAGCTACTATAGCAAATAAGGTTAGTAATTTTTTTTGAAGTTTCATGAAGTTACAATTAGCTGTTTATTGTTTTGTTTATGTGTGTAAGACCTTTTAAGCATCTAAAGGTTTAATTGCACTTTCATAAAAAAATCATAAAGCCACTAGAAGTGGCTTTATGATTTTGCGAATGAACAATTTAAGTAATTTACAATTTATTTTTTTTCTAACATCATTGAAACATATTGATTGTATTGGGCATCGGTGAGAATGTTACGCATTTCAAGTACTTCATTTTGTTTTAAAGCCATTACGGCTTTTTTCTTTTCTTCTGGCTGAAGTGAACTCTTAATGATTTCTTGTTCTTTAACTCCAAAATTTTTAAGTTTTAGCCTAATGAGACTTTCTTGTTTCCCGGTTAGTGCCAATTTGTTTTTCAAAATTTTCACTTCGTTTTCAACTTGTTGCTCAATTTGTGGAGTTACTTCACTTGCCAATACTTCCTGCGCTTGAATATTTATTGTCAAAAATCCAATTAGTAATAAACTAATAATACTTTTCATAATTTAAATTTTATCGTAATTTAATAAAATACAGGCATTTGGCTCGTTAAAACTCCGTTAATTCCTTTGGTCAAAATTTATTCGTTTGTCCTTGGGTTCTTATCTTATCGGCATTTTCGACTTTTTGTTGTTGACGAAGTTTTTGGCGTTGATCTTCTTGATAGCGCATGAAAATTTTAAATTGATTTGGAGTGAGAATATTGGCCAATTCGCCTGTTAGGGTTGCGTCAATCTTATCATACATTGCCTTTTTTCGTGCAGCACTCCAAGTAGTTTTTTCAATTTTTTGCTTCTGTACTTCGTGTACCATTAAAGCATTGCGGACCAATAGGCGTTCATCAGGACCTAAAGCTAAGAGCTTAGCAATTTTTTTAGATTCAAAATCAGCCTTTTTTTCTATCTTGGGAGTAGCCTCCATTAATAAAAGTTGATGCTGGGCTTGTAAGCCAAGACTTAATAAACCGAAAAATAGAAAAAATGCATACTTTTTCATCATAAACATTTTAAATATTTAACGCTTAAAGTTAAAAAGTTTTGTCTATAGAATCTACTAAAATAATCATAAAAATTCTTTTATTTTTTCTGGTGGTCGGGCAATTATCGCTTTATCTTTTCGCATAATAATTGGGCGTTGAATTAGTTTCGGGTTTTCATGCATTGCTTTGATGATTTGATCTCTACTTAATTCTTTACCTTTAAATTCTTCTTTCCAGATTTTTTCGTTTGTTCTTACTAGGTCGATAGGATCACAATCTAGAGCTTGCAAAAGATCTTTAATTTCTTCCTCGCGAAGGGGTTGATTTAGGTATTTTACAATTTGAAAATCTTGACCAGACTCTTGTAAAATGGCCAAGCCTTCTCGAGATTTACTGCATCTAGGGTTATGGTAAATTTTAATCATTTTTTTTTGTTTATAAATTATTAAGACTGGTATGGGGAAATATAATAAGAATTCTGCTCTATTACAATTCCTCTTTTTGCCCCATAAGCATAAGATATGCTTTTAAAAATGCATCAAGGTTACCGTTCATCACCGCATCAACATTTCCTGTTTCCTCTCCCGTTCGCACGTCTTTCACCAGTTTGTAAGGATGCATCACATAATTACGAATCTGCGAACCCCATTCAATTTTTTTCTTGCTGGCCTCAATATCTTCTCTTTGCTCTAATTGTTTTTGTAATTCAAGTTCATACAATTGTGATTTTAGCATTTGCATTGCTCTTTCGCGGTTATCGTGTTGCGATCGTGTTTCTGAGCAACTTATCTGTATACCGGTAGGGTGATGAACTAGCTGTACCTTGGTTTCTACCTTATTTACATTTTGTCCACCTGCGCCACTAGAGCGTGCTGTCGTAATTTCGATATCGGCGGGATTAATGGTGATTTCAATAGAATCATCGACCAACGGGTAAACGTAAACCGATGCAAAAGAAGTATGTCTTTTCGCATTACTATCAAAAGGAGAAATACGAACTAAACGATGTACACCATTCTCACCTTTGAGCCAACCAAAGGCGAAGTCGCCTTCAATTTCTAGCGTAACTGTTTTAATTCCGGCTACATCGCCATCTTGATGGTTGAGTTCTTTAACTTTGTACCCGTGCTTTTCTGCCCACATAATATACATCCGCATGAGCATTGATGCCCAGTCGCAACTCTCTGTTCCGCCCGCGCCTGCTGTTATTTGTAATACAGCGGTGAGATCGTCGCCTTCATCAGAAAGCATATTTTTAAACTCAAGGGTTTCAATTTTATCAAGACACAATTCGTATTTTTTAATCAACTCATCTTGATTTGCTTCACCTTCTTTATAAAACTCAAATAAAATTTCTAACTCTTCGGTTAATTCTTTTATTTCTTCGAAATCTTGTACCCATTTTTTTTCTTGATTTAAAGCCCGAACCACTTTTTGTGCTTCTTGAGGCTTATCCCAAAAATCTGGTGCAAAGGTTTTTTCTTCTTGGTTGCTTATTTCAATTCTTTTGGCGTCTAAGTCAAAGATATTGGTTTAAGGCAGTTACACGTGTATTGAGTTCTTTTATGTTGTCTTGGGTAATTTGCATAACTTTACGGATTTATTTTTTTTTCAAATTTAAGATTTACCAAGCTTTTTAAAAATGTTTTCATCACAATTCTTATTTTTAGCTAAAAATAGCGATGCGAATAGATTTGAAAAGCGATACAGTTACTCGACCAACGCCGAATATGTTAGAACACATGCTCAATGCTCGGGTGGGAGATGATGTATATAAAGAAGATTACAGCGTAAATGAGCTAGAAAAAAAAGTGGCAGCACTTTTTGATAAAGATTGTGCTCTATTTTTTCCTACTGGCACTATGGCCAATCAAGCAGCAATTAAGTTACATACTCATCCAGGAGAACAGCTTATTTGTGATAAATGGGCTCACGTTTTTAATTATGAAGGAGGTGGGGTTGCTTTCAATAGTGGAGTTTCCTGCAAATTAATAGATGGCGATCGCGGCATGATTACTGCCAAGCAAGTAGAAGAAAGCATAAATCCGCCCGATTTTTATCATAGCCCTCTTAGCTCTTTAGTCTGTCTTGAAAATACTACCAATAAAGGGGGAGGTGCTTGTTATGATCTAGAGGAAATAAAAAAAATTAGAAAAGTTTGCGATCAACATCAATTAGGTTTACACTTAGATGGTGCTCGCTTGTTCAATGCCTTGGTAGCCACTGGTCAACAGCCAACCGAGTATGGTAAATTGTTCAACACCATATCAATTTGTTTGTCAAAAGGATTAGGTGCGCCTATGGGTTCGGTTTTGGTTGGCGATGTAAAATGGATGAAAAATGCTATTCGAGTACGTAAAGTTTTAGGCGGAGGTATGCGCCAGGTAGGTTATATGGCGGCTGCAGGAACTTATGCTTTAGATCATCACGTAGCTCGACTTGCAGAAGACCATAGGCGAGCAAAAGAGTTGGGTGCTTTGCTGTTAAAAGCTAGCTATGTAGCTAAAGTTGAACCGGTAGAAACCAATATTGTTATTTTTTACCTAAAAAACTCAATGCCTGAACAAACTTTTTTGCAAGCTATGAGAGAAAAAGAAATTGGTCTTAGTTCCATGGGCCAGGGTAAACTCCGTCTAGTAACGCACCTAGATTATACACAGGAGATGCACGAGTTTGTTCTGCAAGAAATCGAAAGTTTGAATACAAGGGTTTAAAACAAAAGAAGAGGCGCTTAGCGCCTCTTTTTTTGTTTTCTAGTTAATTATTTGAACATATCCATTCCTGGGATATTAGGCATACCTTCTTTGGCTACTGCAGCAATCTCGGCCTCGTGCATATCGTTTGCTTTTTGAATTGCCTTGTTAAGCGTAAGAATAAGATAATCTTCTAATTGCTCCTTGTCTTCAAGTAATTCATCAGCAATTTCGATATGTTTAATTTCTCTAGCTGCAGAGATGGTTATCTTTAATAAATCATCTGTAGTAGACTCTTGTAAACTAACATTTTTAAGACGCTCCTTGGTCTCTTCAACTTTTTTCTGCGTTTCTTGCAGTTTATTCATCATATCTCCAAACATAACTTAACTTTTTTTATGTGGTGCAAATTAATAAATTTAACCTAATAATATGATTAAGAATTTAATAAAATACGTGGGATAGTTTAAATTTGCGGCGTTTAAAAAATAGCATATGATCTCAACGAAAATAAATCCGCCACGAGCGAAACAAATACCTAAAACTTTAAGTATTCACGGGCACGAACGTGTTGATAATTATTTTTGGATGAATGAACGAGATCATCCAGATGTGTTAGCTTATCTTGAAGCCGAAAACGAGTACTATAAAACGCAAACAGAGCATACTTCATCGTTTCAAGAAAAATTATTTCAGGAAATGAAATCGCGTATTAAAGAGGATGATGCTTCTGTGCCGTATAAAAAAAATGGATATTGGTATTATGTACGCTTTGAGAAGGGAGGTGATTACCCAATATATTGTCGTAAGCTAGGCGAGTTAGATGCAGATGAAGAGGTACTTTTTAATTGCAATGAAATGGCAAAAGGGAATAGTTATTTTCATTTGACAGGCATAAATGTGAGTCCGAATAACAACTTGGTGGCTTATGGAGTAGACACTGTAAGCCGACGTAAATACACCCTATACGTTAAAGATTTAGTTACAGGAGAAGTGTACCCCAGTCAGATAGAATCTACCACAGGAGGTTCAATTTGGGCCAACGACAACAAAACCCTTTACTATACCCGAAAAGATGAGAAAACATTACGATCAAATCAGATTTTCAAGCATGAATTAGGTAAATCGTCAAATAACGATGCTTTGGTTTATCAAGAAGACGATGAGACCTTTAACACTTATATCTACAAAACAAAATCACAAGCCTATCTGGTTATTGGGAGTAGCAGCACTTTAAGCGATGAGTACCGTATTTTAAATGCCGATACCCCTAATGATTCTTTTGAACTATTCGCACCAAGAAAACGGGGTGTAGAATATGGTTTGGCTCATTTTGAAGATCATTTTTATTTGTTAACCAATAAAGATCAGGCGTACAATTTTAAATTAATGCGTACACCTATTACACAAACAGGTTACGATTATTGGGAAGAAGTTATTGCTCATCGTGAAGAAGTTTTGCTTGAAGATGTAGATATTTTTAAAGATTACTTAGTGGTGACCGAGCGTTTTCAAGGCTTAAACAAATTGAGAGTGATGCGATGGGACGAGCAGGAAGATTTTTATGTGCCTTTAAAAGGAGAAACATACACTGCAAATACTGGAGCAAATCCTGACTTTGACACCCCTGTACTTCGATATAGTTATTCTAGTTTGACCTCACCAGCTGCTGTTTTTGATTTTAACATGCAAGCAAAGACAACTACTTTAATGAAAGAACAAGCTGTGTTGGATAAAAGTTTTAATAAAGATAATTATATAGAAGAACGTATTTGGGCCATTGCCGATGAAGAGACAAAAATTCCGATATCCCTAGTTTATAAAAAAGGTCTAAAACGCGATGGCAGCACACCACTGCTGCAATATGCTTACGGAAGTTATGGACATACCACCGACCCTTATTTTTCTAGTAATCGTTTAAGCTTATTAGATCGTGGTTTTGTATATGCTATCGCCCATGTTAGAGGCGGGGAGTATATGGGGCGTAATTGGTACGAAAATGGTAAGCTGCTTCATAAAATGAACACCTTTACCGATTTTATTTCGGTTTCAAAACACTTAATCGCCAATAGATACACTTCGGAAAAACACCTGTATGCTTACGGCGGATCGGCAGGAGGTATGTTAATGGGTGGCGTGGCCAATATGGCTCCAAAATTGTATCACGGTATTATTGCAGCGGTACCCTTTGTAGATGTATTAACCACAATGCTCGATGATAGTATACCATTAACAACTGGCGAGTATGATGAGTGGGGAAACCCTAATAAAAAAGAGTATTATGATTATATGAAAAATTATTCGCCCTATGATAATGTGAAAGAACAGGACTATCCGCATATGTTGATCACTACGGGGTACCATGATTCTCAGGTGCAGTATTGGGAACCGGCCAAATGGGTTGCTAAATTAAGAACCCATAAACGTAATACGACCAAATTATTTTTAAATACAAATATGGATACAGGGCACGGTGGTGCTTCAGGGCGATTTGAGAGCCTAAAAGAGCTAGCCGAGGACTATACATTTTTATTAGACTTGGAAGGAATTAACCAATAATTAAAAAAAAACATGTAAATTTGCCTTGTTTTGAGAATTCCTTAATTTTTTGGATTCAAAACACGAAAGGAAAGTTAATAAGAACTTCACATTTTATGAAAGAAGACTTAAAGGTTTATAATGACGCTTTACAGCTAGTAGGAAATACACCACTCATTAAATTAAACCGAATAACTAAAGATTTAACTGGAGATTTTTATGCCAAAGTAGAAGCATTTAATCCCGGTCACTCGACAAAAGACAGAATAGCCCTTTATATTATCGAAGAAGCCGAGCGCAAAGGGATATTAAAACCAGGAGATACCATTATTGAAACCACATCGGGTAATACAGGATTTAGTATTGCAATGGTTTCTGTGATCAAAGGTTATGAGTGCATTTTGGCGGTTAGTTCAAAATCATCTGCAGATAAAATAGATATGCTTAAAAGCTTAGGAGCTAAAGTATATGTTTGTCCAGCTCACGTAAGTGCCGATGATCCAAGGTCGTATTATGAGGTAGCAAAAAGATTACATCAAGAAATTAAAGGTTCTGTTTATATCAATCAATATTTTAATGAATTAAATATTGATGCGCATTACAACACCACTGGTCCAGAAATATGGAAACAAACTGAAGGAGAAATAACCCATTTGGTGGCTTGTAGTGGGACAGGAGGAACCATTTCTGGAACCGCAAGATTTTTAAAAGAGCAAAATCCCGATATTCAAATTATAGGTATAGATGCTTACGGATCGGTATTAAAAAAGTACCACGAAACGCGTGAGTTTGATGAAAATGAAATTTATCCGTACCGTATTGAAGGTTTAGGTAAAAATTTAATCCCGACAGCGACAGATTTTGATGTTATTGATCGTTTTGTTAAAGTTTCTGATGAAGAGAGCGCCCACACAGCCAGAATGATTTCAAAGACCGAGGGACTCTTTGTAGGGTATACTAGTGGTGCCGCTTTTCAAGGGGTTAAGCAATTGGCCGATGAAGGAATTTTTGATGCCAATAGCAAAGTAGTTATTATCTTTCCCGATCACGGTTCTCGTTATATGAGCAAAATCTACAGTGACGATTGGATGCAAGAACAAGGTTTCTCAGATTCTGAAAATCTAGTTGATGCTGAAAAAATTCAGTACATTAAGTAATTTAAAAGCATCCGATAAGGATGCTTTTAAATTTATTCCATATGTTAAATTCACGAATTGCTTGTTAAATAATCAAATTGATATTTATTTGATTATTTTTGCATTCTGTTTTATAAAAATTATTCTATGAAAGATTTATTTGATAAAATATATAAAGACAAAGGGCCATTAGGAAAATGGGCAGACCAAGCTGAAGGTTATTTTGTATTCCCTAAACTAGAAGGAGAAATAGGTAACCGAATGAAATTTCAGGGTAAAGAAGTAATTACCTGGAGTGTGAATGACTATTTAGGGTTGGCAAACCACCCTGAAGTTAGAAAGGTAGATGCCGAGGCAGCTAAACAGTATGGCTCAGCTTATCCTATGGGAGCAAGAATGATGAGTGGTCATACCAATTTGCATGAACAACTTCAAAATGAGTTAGCCGAGTTTGTTAGTAAAGAAGCGGCTTATTTATTGAATTTTGGGTATCAAGGTATGGTGAGTACCATTGATGCTTTGGTGGGTAAAGATGATGTAATTGTTTATGATGTAGATGCGCACGCCTGTATTATTGATGGGGTACGCTTACATATGGGTAAACGATTTACCTACAAACACAATGATGTAGCAAGTATTGAGAAAAACTTACAAAGAGCCGAAAAAATTGCACAACAAACCGGTGGCGGAATTTTACTGATTTCTGAAGGTGTATTCGGTATGCGTGGAGAACAAGGAAAATTAAAAGAAATTGTTGCTTTAAAAGAAAAGTACAACTTTAGGTTGTTTGTAGATGATGCGCATGGTTTTGGTACCTTAGGTAAGACTGGTGCTGGTGCTGGTGAAGAGCAAGGAGTACAAGATCAAATTGACGTTTACTTTGCTACTTTTGCAAAATCTATGGCAAGCACAGGGGCATTTATAGCTGGCGATCAAGAGGTGATAGATTATTTGAAATATAATTTAAGATCGCAAATGTTTGCAAAATCTTTGCAAATGCAATTGGTAGTAGGTGCGCTTAAGCGTTTGGATATGCTGAGAAGCATGCCTGAATTGAAAGAGAAACTATGGGAAAATGTAAATGCCTTGCAAAACGGACTTAAAGAAAGAGGTTTTGATATTGGTACTACGCAAAGTTGTGTAACCCCAGTTTATTTAAAAGGGAGTATACCCGAAGCAATGGCCTTGGTTAAGGATTTACGCGAAAATCACGGTGTATTCTGCAGTATTGTAGTATACCCCGTAATTCCAAAAGGTTTAATACTACTTAGAATGATACCTACAGCTTCACATACTATGAAAGATATCGAAGAAACTTTAGAAGCCTTTTCATCTATTCGTGAGCGTTTAGAAAATGGTACTTATAAAAGATTATCTGCAGGAGTTGCTGCTGCAATGGGTGATTAATATAAACAGAATTTCATTAAGAAAAAAATCCGCTTTAAGCGGATTTTTTTATGCTGTAATTAATCTAGTTCGCTTTCGGGATCAACTAGCTCACTGTTTTTCACCTTTTTATTTTTCTTTTGCTTAGGTTGCTTCTTTTCCATTATTATTTCATCTTCGTGTTTACTATCCAAACGGTAAGAAAGACCTAAACCTACTTGCCAACGAATAGGAGTGTCTTTAAAATTAGTTAATCCGTAAAGGTCTAGCTGCAAATCTTTAGAAAATAAATAGGCGCCACCCAAGCGCACTAAATCATCTGCGTAGAAATCGTTTTTTATAGCCTGGTACTCAGCAAATACAGAGAACTGGGCGTTAAGGGTATGCGTCATTGTGAAAATTCCTGAATAATAAGGATCATCGCTAGTAAATCTATCTGCAATAAAGTTCATAACAAATACCCATTTTCCCCAATTGTTTTGGGTAACTAAAGCAGCGGTAGGAGTAAGTTTGCCCACACCAGGCGCTAAATAAGGATTGTTTTTTCCTAAAAGTATATTGGCACCGGCATAAATTGAAACCGCAGGAATTAAATCACGCCATTGAAAGCTATTATTAGCTTTCCAACTGTAAATATTCGGTTTCTCAAATGCTCGTTTTTTATAAGGGTCATAAATCAGATATTTTATTGCCAAAGTGTTCGATTGAAAGTTGCTATAACTGTTTTCTATATTCTGACCACCTTGAATATATTCTTCGGTTGTGCTTAAGTATCTTCCTTTTAAATTGAGTTCAAGTTGCTCCATTAAGATCCCAAAACGGAACTCGTAATCAACACCCCATTGTGTTGCATCAATCTGCGTTAAATCGTGTTGGTTTTGCTCATATAGGCCACCCATCTCGAACTGTATGACCTTGTGACCTACAGAAAATGCTCCTTGAGAGGCTCCAGGTCGGTTTGAGTTTATGGTTTCTGTATACTGAGCAAATCCGTGAAAACATAACAGGCTCAAGCTAATCGTTAAAAATAGTTGCTTCATAGTATTTTGTTAAACGACCAAAGGTATATATTTTTGGTAATTTTTAATTAAATAAATAGGCTTTAATAGAACAATCCCTAATTTTGCAGCAAAAAAAATGGCTTACGCATCATTTATGGGCTTATTGAAGACTGTATTAATTATTTTATTGGTTTATTTTGGACTTAAAATAATTTTTAAGTGGCTTAAACCGTTTTTACTGAAGTATATACTGAACAAAGTAAATCAGAAAATGCAGGATCAGTTTAAACAACAAGCAGATTTTAATCGTCCACAACAAACAAAAAAGGAAAATTTAGAAAAGTCTGAAAAGAAAGTAGGAGAGTATATCGATTACGAAGAAATTGATTAGCTTGTCAGCTCGAAAATATTAGTTTATGAATTTAGCAATGAAGCGGTTTTTACCCCATTTAGGTGCCTTGGCTCTGTTTATAATATTGGCCTTGGCCTATTTTAACCCAGTATTACAAGGTAAGGTTATTCAGCAAAGTGATATTGTGCAATATATTGGAATGGCTAAACAACAGAAAGACCACATCAAATCTTTTGATGAAGAGCCTTACTGGACAGATTCTGCATTTGGCGGTATGCCAACCTACCAACTTGGAGCTAATTATCCTTATAATTATGTAAAACAAATAGACCGTCTCATTCGATTTTTACCTCGACCTGCCGACTATTTATTCTTATATTTTATTGGTCTGTATATTTTATTATTAGCGTTAAAAATAGATTATAAATTGGCTATTTTGGGTGCCCTTGCTTTCGGTTTTAGTACTTATATGATTATTATTTTGGGGGTAGGGCATAACGCCAAGGCACACGCTATTGCTTATATGCCTTGGGTGCTTGCTGGGATTATGCTAGTCTTTAGAGAAAAGTATTTTTGGGGTAGTTTACTTTTATTTGCAGGTATGGCTTTAGAAATTAATGCCAATCACTTTCAAATGACATACTATTTGTTAGCCTTGACCTTAATTTTAGGAGTGGCCTACCTTATCGATTTTTATAAAAAAAATAAACTTAAATCTTTCTTTAGTCGGGTAGGAATAATGATTGTGCCTGTTTTACTAGCTATAGGAGCTAATACCACTAATTTGCTTGCCACTAAAGAATATACAGATTTTAGTACCCGAGGCCCATCTATATTAACTTTAAATCCTGATGGTAGCGAAAAAGAAAATTCGGGCTTAGATTACGATTATATTACTGAATATAGTTACGGAATTCTTGAGAGTTTTAATCTGTTTATTCCGCGTTTTATGGGCGGTGCTAGTGCCGAAAAGCTCAGCACTGATTCGGCTACTTACAATAGTTTATTACAGATGGGAGCTACACCTGCCCAAGCAAAAGAATTTGTAAAACGAGCACCAACCTATTGGGGAGATCAAACTTATATCGGCGCACCAGCCTATATTGGTGCTAGCGTAATTTTTCTATTTGTCTTTGCCTTGTATTTAGTAAAAGGTAGATTAAAATGGTGGTTGTTAGGAGGTAGTATTTTAGCATTACTACTTTCTTGGGGTGATAACTTGGCTCCGATTACAAAGTTTTTTGTAAATAATGTACCCTTGTACAATAAATTTCGTGCCGTTTCGAGTATTCAAGTGCTTCTTGAATTATGTGTCCCCGTTTTGGGAATTATAGGCCTTTCGGTTTTATTTAAACCAAAAGACCGCCGAACAGAAATGCTTGAAGCTCTTAAAAAGTCAACTTTTATTACAGGTGGTATAGCCTTAGGTTTTTTACTGCTCAAAGGCTTGTTTTTTGACTTTTCTGGTGCTCAAGATAGAATTTTCATAGAACAATTTGGACCAGATTTTGTTCGTTCTTTAAAGGAAGATCGCAAGCGTATTTTTACTGAAGACAGCTTAAGAAGCCTAATTTTAGTTCTGGCCGTTGCCGGAACAATATGGTTGTTTTTAAAGCAGAAATTGCAAAAAAATACTAGTATTTTGATACTCGGAATAATAATAGTATTTGATTTGGTAGCTGTAGATAGACGATACGTGAATAACGATGCTTTTGTAGCAAAGCGATTTATGGAGCAACCATTCCAACCTAATGCTGCTAATCAACAAGTTTTGCAGGATGAAACACACTACCGTGTCTTAGATCTTGCTAATAGTCCATTCAACTCCTCGATAGCTTCTTATTTTCATCATTCTATAGGCGGATACCACGCAGCCAAGCCTCAAAGAATGCAAGATTTATTTGAGTATCACATTAGTAAAGGAAATCAGGAGGTATTGAATATGCTTAATACCAAATATATTTTGATGAATAACCAAGGAGAAGATTTAGCACAGCTAAATCCGGATGCAAACGGTAACGCCTGGTTCATTAAGAAAGTGGTAGTGACTCAAGATGCCGATGCTGTGATAAGTATGCTCGACACGCTGAATACTAAGAATACAGCTGTGATTCACAAAGAGTTTGCAGCACAATTGAAGCAAAAATCGTTTCAGCCCTCGGTTCAAGATACAATTTATTTAAAGAGCTATAAAGCCAATGAATTGATTTATGAATATAAAACCAATAAAGATCAATTGGCGGTATTTTCTGAAATTTACTATCCGCACGGGTGGAACGCTTATTTAGACGGAGAGTTAATTCCGCATTTTAGAGTAAACTATACCTTGAGAGCAGCAGAGCTTCCTGCAGGTGAACATGAGCTTATCTTTAAATTTGAACCACAAGTTATTAAGAAGGGTAGTACCTATACTTTAATTAGCGGTGTGTTTGTTCTACTTCTGCTTTTAGGCGGAATCTATTTTAAATGGATGAAGAAAAAAGGTACTTCAATTGACTAAGGTTCTCATTGTACTATATTATTGGCCACCAGCTGGAGGTCCTGGCGTTCAACGTTGGTTGAAGTTTGTAAAATACCTGCCAGATTTTGGGTATGAACCCATTGTTTTTGCACCAGAAAACCCTTTTTATCCCTTGCAAGATGCTGAGTTACTAAAAGAGGTTCCAAACCAAGTTAAGGTGGTGAAATATCCTATTAGAGAACCATATTCCTTGGCTAAGATATTCAATAAGCGCCAAACGCAAACCCTTAGCAGTGGAATCATTTCAGAAAAAGATAAACAGGGATTCATAGAAAAATTGTTACTATTCATCCGTGGAAATCTATTTATTCCCGATGCAAGAGTAGGTTGGGTGAAGCCAGCAACCAAATTCCTCGAGTCTTATCTAAAGGAAAATAACATTTCAAAAGTCATTACTACAGGTCCGCCACATAGTTTGCATCTAATTGGTTTAGCTTTAAAGCGTAAATGTAATATAACCTGGTTTGCCGATTTTAGAGATCCTTGGACGCATATAGGGTATCATAAAGACTTATTTTTATTACCCGCATCTCAAAAAAGACACGAAAGGTTAGAAACAACTGTATTGCAGCAGGCAGATGCTATTATTACTACGAGTTATGGGACTGCGGAAGAATTTAAAAACAAAAGCAGGCGTCCTATTCGGGTTATTACTAATGGTTATGATGGGGATATAAAAAAACAGATTACGCTTAAAAAAGATAAATTTATTTTGGCCCATGTAGGATCTCTCTTAACCAATCGAAATCCTAAAAATCTTTGGCAAGCTTTAGCTGAATTGAGGCAAGAAAACGATAAGTTTTTAGAATATTTTGAACTTCAATTAAGTGGTAAAGTTAGCGAAGAGGTAGTAAAATCAATAGTTGAATCAGGTTTAAGCGATTGTTTAATCAATAAGGGTTATGTGTCTGTAAAAAAAGCATTTAGATTTATGTATGAAGCGCACTTATTAACTCTAATTGAAATTAACTCTCCCCAACATGCTAGTATTATTCCGGGCAAATTATTTGCTTATTTAAAAGCCCAACGACCTATTTTGGCAATAGGACCTCAAAACTGGGATGTTAATAAAATATTTGAACAAGTAGGGTATGAGCCAGCCTTTGAATACACAGAGAAGGCTAAAATTAAAGCTTATATTCGCAATCAATTTAATGGTTTTTTACAGGGCAAAACCAATTTTAACTCTACCAACAAAATAGAAGATTTTCATCGCAGAAATCTTACCCGAAATTTAGCTTCTTTTTTAAATGAACAAGAGTGATGGGAGTGGTTTTAAAACAATCTTTACAGAACACCCTTGTAACTTATTTAGGTTTTGGTATTGGGGCTTTTAATGTATTAATTTTATATCCGAAAATTCTAAGCCCTCAATATTACGGATTGGTTACTTTTTTGCTATCGGCCGGAACTTTGTTATGGCCCTTTATAGGGTTTGGTTTAAACAATACTATAATTCGATTTTACTCTTCCTTTAAAAAGCGTGATGAGCAAAACCAATTGTTAAGTATGGTATTGTTTTATCCTTTGGGAGTAGCCCTAATATTAGGGATTATTACTGCTATTTTTAAGGATCAATTTATACTTTTAATTACCGATGACTGGATAAAACCTTATTTCTGGTTAATTTTTATAATTGCTTTTGCTGTCGCTTATTTTGAGTTGTTTTTTGCTTGGAGCAAGCTTAAATTAAAAAGCGTTTTCGGTAATTTTATGAAGGAGGTTTTTCATCGTTTTTTAATCAGTGTTTTATTGTATATGGTATATGTAAAATTACTCAATGTTACGCAGTTTTTATATGCCTTAACAATCGTCTATTTGCTGCGCACCCTAATAATTAAGTTATACGCTTTTTACCTGTTACCTCCAAAAATTGATTTGCGTTTACCCAAAAATCATAAGAAAATTTTCACCTATTCGGCTTTGATGCTTTTGGCTGGTTTTGTGGCTACTGCTTTATTAGATTTAGATAAGGTAATGATAGAACATTTTATGCCTATTGAGCAAGTTTCTATTTATGGAATTGGTGTATATATGGCCTCAGTAATTGCCGTACCTTCACGAGCAATGCATCAAATTACCTTACCGCTTACAGCAAAGTACTTAAACGAAAATCAAAATGAAAATTTAAAAAGCTTGTATACTAAAAGCAGTATAAATTTATTGGTTATAAGTGGTTTTATTTTTTTATTGATTTTGGTAAACGCAAGCGAAATATATCGGTTACTACCACCGGTTTATACCTTAGCTTTCGAGATTTTATGTATGCTTAGTAGTATTAAATTATTAGATAATCTTTTAGGCATTTCTAACAGCATCATTTTAAATTCTCGGTTTTATAAATTGCTTTTAATCACAGGGGTCTTTGTAATTTTATTAGCTATTGGACTCAATATTTATCTTATTCCGCGCTTTGGTTTAACTGGAGCGGCTGTTGCATCACTCATTGTTTTTTTAATGTACGATTTAGCAAAAATTTTTATGGTTTATAAATTTTACAAGTTTCATCCCTTTAGCAGGAAAACATTTTATGTTATTGTGTTTATCTTTATATTATTGTTTAGTTCAAGGTTTATTACGTTACCCTTTAATCCTTTTATAAATCTTATTATTCAATCTATAAGTTTGGCTATAGTTTATTTTATAGGAATTTTATTTATAAAGCCATCAGAAGAACTAAGCTTATTTCTTAAAGGGATTATATTTAAATTAAAGCATTTTCAAAACAAAAAAAGCTCCTAAATGGAGCTTTTTTTTAGCGATTACTTCTAGTGCTAGTACCCAAAGGTCTTTTTTGGTGGTAGCTTCTTTTCTGTGCGGTATTGGGTTTATTATCTATATCTTCCCTTAAATTTTTAATTGGTGCCTTACGACGATTCAAATGCCTTCTATTAGGTTGAGCATCACGCCTATGGTTTTTTTGTCTTTCTGCTCTGTAATTGTTCTGGTTGGCAATTCTTCTTTTATCTCGCTTTATTCTCGGCTTTCTGTATTTAGGATGCTTAGTTCTACGATCACTAATTGGTAGTCTATAATCAGGATGATGAGCATACTTTGGCCTTCTAAAGTTTCGATGCCAAGGTTTATAAGTATAGCCTTTGTTATACCTATTTATAAATCCGTTAAGGTAATAACGATTAAAATGCCTATTATAACGAATGTGCATATTGCCAATTCGTTTTAAATAACCGAAACGATTATATTTTAAATTTATCTGTCCAATTTGGGTTACTCGACCATAGAAATCGTAGAAAATAGGTGTGTTTCTAATTTGAATTATACTTCCGTACCGGTTAACCCGAATATGCGGCGTGTAGTTATAGCCCCCGTTATAGGTTATATTAATGTGCTGATTAAAATAGCTGTATCTTCTTCTATTAGGTAAGTAATTAAAATCAAATTGCCCATCTTGAAATACCGCAAATTCGATATTGTTTTCGATAAAAATAATTGGACCCTGATTGTGATAGAATTTAGGATGAACTTTGTCTGTAGCAAAAGCCAAGCCTATGGGTAATAAAAATGCAATTGTAAATTTAATAAGTGTTTTCATGGCTTGTAATTTTATGATTCATTAACAGAAATCCAATTAACGTGCCAAAATTTTAACAATAGGGTGCATAAGGTAAAAAAACAAGTGCAGATTTCACTTGAAATTGCACTTGTTTCCTATAACCAACTAAATAAAATATTATGAAAATATAATTTATAATACACAATTTCTATGCCATTACTAGTTTGTCTTTTAAATACTTAGTGGTAAATCCTTTTTTGTTTTTAATTATTTCTTCAGGTGTACCTGCTGCCAATAAGTAGCCTCCATTTTTTCCCCCTTCTGGGCCTAGATCAATAATATAATCTGCACATTTAATGAGATCTATATTATGCTCTATAACTACTATACTATGTCCCTTTTCAATCAATGCTTGAAAAGATTTGAGTAATTTTTTAATATCATGAAAGTGTAACCCTGTTGTAGGTTCGTCAAATATAAACAGGACTTTATCTTTACTCGTAGCTTTTCCCAAAAATGAGGCTAGTTTTATTCGTTGTGCTTCTCCACCTGATAAAGTGGATGAACTTTGTCCTAGGCGGACATACCCCAAGCCTACGTCTTGTAAAGGTTTTAGTTTTTTAGCGATTCTGCTTTGTTTTTTTGAAGTAAAAAAATCAAGTGCATCATCAATGGTCATATTGAGTATATCGTCAATATTTTGCTGCTCAAATTTTATTTCTAAAATTTCTCTCTTAAATCGTTTTCCTTTACAAGTTTCACATTCTAATTGAACGTCAGCCATGAATTGCATTTCAATGGTAACTTCGCCTTCTCCCTTACAGGTTTCGCATCGACCTCCGTCAACATTAAAACTAAAATGTTTGGTTTTAAGATTTCTAGCTTTCGCTAAAGGAAGATCTGCAAATAGACTTCTAATGGCGTCATAAGCTTTTACATAGGTTACAGGATTTGAACGAGAAGAGCGACCAATAGGGTTTTGGTCAATAAATTCTACATTTTTAATGTTTTCAAATTTTCCCGAAACCTCGGTTAATTGTCCAATTTTCGCTCCATATCCTCCGGTTTCTTTTAAAATAGCTGGGTATAGTAAATTTTTAACCAAGGTACTTTTTCCGCTGCCCGATACTCCGGTAACGCAGGTGAAAACCCCTAATGGAAAGCGCACATCTATATTTTTTAGGTTATTATGCCTACATCCTTTTAAATCGATATAATTTTTATACTTACGTCGATTTTCTGGAAGCTCAATTTGCAGTCTTTGACTTAAATATTTACCTGTTAGCGAATCACTTTTGAGAATGCTTTTAAAATTACCGGTTGCCACCACTTGTCCGCCATGGGTTCCAGCCTCTGGGCCAATATCGATAATTTCGTCGGCAGCCTTCATAATATCTTCATCGTGTTCGACAACAATTACGGTATTACCAAGATCGCGTAGCTTTTGTAACACACCAATTAAACGCTCTGTGTCTTTAGCATGTAAACCAATAGAGGGTTCATCTAATATATACATAGATCCTACGAGGCTGCTTCCTAATGAGGTGGCTAAGTTGATTCGCTGCGATTCACCCCCAGAAAGACTATTTGATTTTCGATTTAAGTTTAAATAACTCAACCCTACATCACATAAAAAATTTAAACGGTTTTGAATCTCTTTTAGAAGGCGCTTGGCAATTTTCTTTTCGTTGGTACTAAGATTTAAAGTTTCAAAAAATTCGCGTAATTCGTTTAAAGGAAGTTCAATCAATTCCGAAATAGGAGTGTGGCTAACCTTTACATAATTAGCCTCTGGTCTTAAACGCAATCCATTGCAGGTTTTGCATTTTGTTTTTCCGCGATAGCGAGACAATAAAACCCTGTTTTGTATTTTATAAGCTTTGGCTTCTAAATGGGCAAAAAAATCATTTAGGCCCTCAAAATACTTATTACCCTCCCAAATTAACTTTTTATGCTTATCTGACAGTTCAAAATATGGTTTGTGAATAGGGAAGTTAAACTTGCTTGCGTTATTTACTAGTTGGTCTCTATACCAACTTAAACTTTCTCCGCGCCACGGGAAAATTGCATTATCATAAATAGATAAGGAGGTATTGGGTATAACTAAATCTTCATCTATACCTATCACATCACCGTAGCCTTCACAAGTAGGGCAGGCACCGAATGGATTATTGAAACTAAATAAGTGTATATTCGGCTCTAGAAAGGTTTTCCCATCTAATTCAAACCGATTGCTAAATTGTCTACGTTTGTTCGATTTGACATGCTCTACAAATAGTTCTCCTTTTCCTTCATAAAATGCGGTTTGAATCGCATCTGCTAGTCGATTGTAAAAATCTTCATCATCCTTTTTTACCACACGGTCTACAACCAATTCAACTTTGGTCTTTGAATTTAGATTCTCAACTTCATCTATTCGCAATACGTCTTGATCTATTTTCACTCGGCTAAAACCCTGTTGTAGAAGAATTTTTAATTTCTCTTGAATGCTTCTGCCTTCTTCGACAAAAACAGGACTTAGAAGAAGTAATTTTTCGCGGTCTTGTAACCCTTTAATATATTCAACTACATCAGCCACCGAATCTTTTTTAACTTCATTTCCAGAGATAGGAGAGTAGGTTTTGCCTATTCTAGCATAAAGCAGTTTGAGGTAATCGTAAATTTCTGTAGATGTACCTACGGTAGAACGAGGGTTGGTAGCATTTACCTTTTGTTCTATTGCAATGGCGGGTGCTATCCCTTTTATATCATCTACTTTGGGTTTATCTAAGCGGCCTAAAAATTGCCTCGCGTAAGAAGATAAGCTCTCTACATATCTTCTTTGACCTTCTGCATAAAGGGTGTCAAAAGCCAAACTTGATTTACCAGAGCCAGAAAGACCGGTGATAACCACCAGTTTGTTTCTAGGAATTACAACATCAATATTTTTTAGATTATGTAGTTTGGCTCCTTTAATGATGATATTTTTCTTTGGGTCTATTTCTTGGTTTGATTTTTTCATGCCGTATTTGAATAAAGGGTCAAAGTTAATTAAACCTAAACGAGAAAAAAAGTAAGCACTCCATTCAAAAAGTGTTAAAAAGATTATCTTTTATGTGTGGGATTAAAATTCTTTTATATATTTACACTAGTATAAACCAATAATTTTTGCCTATAGCATACTGTTACTTACAACTATAATAACTTAATAATCAAAATAAGCTTTCTTCTGATGGCTTATAACTAAAGTAACACGTATGAAAAGGAATAATACTACCAGTGATGCTGTATTGGTAAAGGAGTATATTAATGGCGATGAGATGGCTTTGTCTCGTTTAATTGAAAGGCATCAAGTTAGAATTTACAATTTTATTTTCTCTAAAGTTTTTGATCGTGATTTAACCGAGGATATTTTTCAAGATACCTTTATTAAGGTAATTCGCACTTTAAAACGAGGTAAATACAATGAAGAAGGAAAGTTTTTACCCTGGGTTATGCGTATTGCTCACAACTTAGTTATAGATCATTTTAGGAAAAACAAACGAATGCCTAAGTTCGAAGGAACGGGAGATTTTGATATTTTTGACGTTTTAAAAGATTCAAGTTTAGACGTTGAGAATGCACTAATCAAAGATCAAATAGAAAAAGATGTAACTGATTTAATAGCTGAATTACCTGAGGATCAAAAAGAGGTTTTACTTATGCGAATTTATAAGGATATGAGTTTTAAAGAAATTGCATTAAAAACTGATGTTAGCATTAATACAGCATTAGGAAGAATGCGTTATGCTTTAATTAATCTTAGGAAGGTTATAGAAGCCCATAATATTATTTTGACCAATTAATATAATAAAGAAGTAATATTGCCGTTTTTATCTAGAACAAAACCAATAAGATAAATGGCGCAGCTTTACCTAAATAATCCTAAAAAAAATAACGAAAATACGGGCTCTCGTAAGCCAAAAAAAGAAACAATAGCTTTTTTATTGAATTATTCTAAGGCCTTAAGGGTTTTAGATAAGGATGATAAAAGGTATGAGTTTATAGTAAATTAAGAGCAGTAAATTTATTTTTTACTGCTCTTTTTATAATAGGCCTGGATAACACTTTTTCTTCCTATCGTTTTGGTGATAATATCTTTTTCAAGTTTCCACCCGCGTGCGGGAGAATATTCCCGACCATACCAAATAATTTGCAAGTGTAGATCATTCCATAAAGATTTAGGAAATAAGCGTTTTGCATCACGTTCGGTTTGTACAACATTTTTTCCTGTACTTAGATTCCACCTGTACATGAGCCGGTGAATGTGTGTATCTACAGGAAAAGCAGGAATTCCAAATGCCTGAGCCACTACCACACTAGCCGTTTTATGGCCTACGGCAGGTAATTTTTCTAAAGCCTTAATACTCTTTGGCACCATTCCTTGATATTCATCAATTAAAATTTTTGATAATCCATATATGCCTTTTGCCTTCATAGGAGAAAGTCCTACAGGTTTAATAATTTCTCTAATTTGTTCTACAGATAAGCGAACCATGTCATAAGGGTTATCTGCATAGGCAAATAGTTGGGGGGTTATTTCATTAACTTTTTTATCGGTGCTTTGGGCAGAGAGAAGTACCGCAATTAATAGGGTGTAAGGGTCTTTGTGATCTAAAGGAACCGGAATATTTGGATAGAGTTGCTTTAACGTATTTATAACAAATTCTACCTTTTCTTGCTTATTCATTTTGTCTATTTTTAAACAAAAATAATAAATATGAATACATTACAAGTAGGAGATAAGGCTCCAGATTTTAAAGCTAAAGATCAAAGTGGTAATACCCATGAATTAAAAGATTATAGCGGTAAAAAACTAGTGGTTTTCTTTTACCCAAAGGCAAGTACTCCTGGCTGTACCAATGAGGTTTGTAATTTGCGCGATAATTTTGAAGAATTTACAAATAAAAATTACGCTTTATTGGGCGTGAGTGCTGATTCGGCTAGGCGTCAAGAGAATTTTAAACAAAAACATGAGCTACCATTTCCTCTTATTGCAGATGAAGATAAGAGTTTAATTAATGCTTTTGGTGTATGGGGACCCAAAAAATTTATGGGGAAAGAATATGAAGGTATTCATCGAAAAACTTTTATAATTGATGAGAATGGAATTATAGAAAATGTTATTGATAAGGTTAAAACCAAAGATCACGCAGCTCAGATCTTGTAATTAAACTTGTTGGTAATAGGCAAAAACTTCTTTAAGTAAGTTTTCAGGGATTTCACAATCAATTTGAGGTTGTGCAATATTGTTTAAAAGTACAAAAAGAACTTTTCCGTGGCTGTTTTTCTTATCGTGCTTTAAAAGATCTAGGATTTCTGGTACGTCTTCTTCTTTAATATCAAGAATGCCGTAGTATTTTTTAATCACTTTACTTAATTCTTCCAATTCATATTTTGGAAATTGTGTTAACTTAAACGATAAAAAGGCAGCCATTATCATACCGGCAGCAACGGCTTCACCATGTAGTAAATTTACATTAGGCCGCTTTAAATAAAAAGCTTCAATGGCGTGGCCTAAAGTATGACCAAAATTTAAAGTTTTGCGAATTCCATCTTCGAATAAATCTTCGCTTATTATCTTATTCTTTATTTCAATGCTTCGGTAAATCAGTTCATTTAAATGAGTTAAATTTAACTGAGACAAATCGGTCATTTTTTTCCAATAATCTTTATCAGCAATAAGTCCGTGTTTGAGCATTTCGGCTAGACCGCTACGCATCTGGTTAGCAGGCAAGGTGGCTAGAAATTCTGGGTCTATTAGCACCATTTTAGCATCATTAATCAAACCTATTTGATTCTTTAAATTTCCCAAATCAATTCCGGTTTTACCGCCTATAGAAGCATCAACCATGGCTAATAAACTAGTTGGTATATTAATATATGCTATACCACGTTGATAGGTAGAAGCAACAAATCCGCCAAGGTCGGTGACTACACCGCCACCTAAATTAATTAAAATAGATTTTCTATCTGCCCCTAAATCGGCTAAAGCTTCCCAAACTCCTTTGCAGGTTTGCAAAGTTTTATTTTGTTCACCACTGTCTATCTCAATCACTTCAATAGTTATATTGGTTTGTAGCAAAGGCAAAAATTTTGGTAAACAATTTATCTGGGTCTGTGTATCTACCAATATAAAAACCTTAGAAAAGGAATTTGTCGCCAGACAATCGTTTAGTTTTTCATAGGCTTCTTCAACAAAATAAACTGTGTTATTTACCGAGGGGATGGCTTTCATTATAAATGCATGTTAATTATGGTTCGAAATTAATGAGAAAAATATATTATTCCTAAATCGAAACCTATATTTGCAAAAATTAAATATCTGTAATGGTTACAAAAATCTTCAATAATACCAAGAGGGCTTTTGCATTAAAAAGTGACAAAGACTTAAAGAAAGCGCTCTTTATTTTTAAATTAATGAATCAACCCGCCTTAGTTAGTGTAGGCACAAAATTAACTAAACTAGGACTTGCTTTGCATTTACCCATTGAGGGATTAATTAAGAAAACTATTTTTGAGCAATTTTGTGGAGGAATAACCAAGGAAGACTGCTTGCCTACCATTCGTAAAATGCATGAAAAGAATGTTTTTAGTATTTTAGATTATTCGAGTGAAGGTAAAGATGAAGAAGCCGAATTTGATAAGGATTTAGAAATTAAAAAAGACCTTATAGCCTTTACTAAAGAAAATGATGAACTTCCTTTTGCCGTTTTTAAACCTACTGGCATTGGGAGGTTTGCAATTTGGGAAAAAGTTTCGGCCAATGAGCAGCTTTCTCAAGAAGAAAAAGAAGAGTGGGAGCGTGTAAAGAATAGAGTAGATAAAATTTGTGCTTTAGCACACGAATTGGACGTTGTCATACTGGCTGATGCCGAAGAGTCTTGGATGCAAGATGCCGCAGATGATTTAATGGAAGAAATGATGGCTAAATATAACAAAGAAAAAGCTATAGTTTTTAATACCCTGCAATGTTATCGTTGGGACAGGTTGCAGTATATTAAAGATCTTCACGTGCGCGCTCAAAATAGAGGTTTTAAGGTTGGCGCTAAATTAGTGCGTGGTGCTTATATGGAAAAAGAGAATATAAGAGCATCAAAAATGAATTACCCTACGCCAATATGCGAAGATAAAGAAGCTACAGATGTTAATTTTAATGCGGCGCTTTATTATGGTATTCAAAACCTAGATGAAATTAGCTTATATATTGGTACGCATAACGAAGTAAGTACCTACTCTGCCATGCGATTAATGGAAGAACGCGGAATAGAAAAGAACGATCCGCGAATTTGGTTTGCACAATTATATGGTATGAGTGATCATATTTCTTACAATTTGGCATTAAGCGGTTACAATACAGTGAAACTAGTGCCTTATGGTCCTATTCGTGAGGTAATACCTTATTTAATTAGAAGGGCAGAGGAGAACACCTCTGTAGCTGGACAAACCGGTAGAGAGTATGCTTTACTAATGGAAGAAAAACAACGTCGAGAAGGTAGTTTTGTTAAACGTGTAAAATAGCGTAATATGAAGGTGACGGTAATGAAAAGATTAGCCTTGTTAAAACAAACCTATCAGCGTTGGATAGGCAATAACCCTTTTGAACAAAGTGCGGTTATAGCCTATTATGCGTTATTTTCATTACCCTCTTTGCTGGTAATAGTTATAAGTGTTACTGGTTATTTTTTTGATAGAGAAAATGCCAAAGAAAAAATATTAAATGAAATTGCCAACTTTATAGGAGCCGATACTGCAGAAGCTATAGCCGATATGATTGAAAAAGCACAATTAAGTCAAGATAAAACTTTGATGATTATCATTAGTTTAGGCATGTTATTATTTGGTGCTACTGGTGCTTTTTTTCAACTTAAAAGGGCAATGAATAATATTTGGAGCGTTCGAACCAAAAATGATGATTTAAAAGGAATTATTTTAGATCGAGTGATTTCATTGGGAATGGTATTCTTTATTGCTTTTTTACTTTTAGTATCCTTAATTCTTAGTTCTGCAATATCATATTTAAGTGAGTATTTGGGGCAGTTTGCACCGCAATTAACTAACTATACGGTAGAGCTTTTAAATTTTTTGTTGAGTTATGCCTTTATCGGATTTTTATTTGCTAGTATATTTAGATTATTGCCTGATATTATTATTAAATGGCGGACTACTTTCATAGGAGCTTCGCTTACTACCTTGCTATTTTTGATAGGTAAATATGCACTAGGCTATTATTTTGGTCAATCTAATCCTGCATCTATTTATGGTGGCGCATCCTCTGTAGTACTCATATTATTATGGATTTATTATTCTTGTTTGATCTTGTTTTTCGGAGCCGAATTTACCGTGCAATACGCTTTGTTTAAAAACGATACTATTCAACCAAATAAATTTGCTGAACCTGCCTATTATCAAGAATTGGAAGAATTGAAGGAAAAGAAGCGAATCATTGAACAAAACAAAAAAGATTTAGATGTTTTGTCAGATTCGAGTGCATAACTATTCATTTTAATAGTATTTAACTTCTTTGATTTATTTTTTAAAATAGCTTTAATAGCCTTTTTCATTCATTCTTTCTAATTTAGAAGTGAATCGAAAAAAGAAAAATTATTATGGAAAAGAAAGTAGCTATTTTAGCAACAAACGGATTTGAAGAAAGCGAGTTGGAATCTCCTTTAAATGCCATGAAAAATGAGGGCTTTAATGTGGAAATTGTAAGCTTAGAAGAAGGAAGTATCAAAAGTTGGAAAGATGGAAATTGGGGCAAATCTTTTAATGTAGATAAACCATTAAAAGAAGTTAGTGCAAAAGATTATCATGCTTTGGTTTTACCAGGTGGAGTTATTAATCCAGATTTGTTGAGAGTAGAGGAGGATGCTCTTATCTTTATCCGAGACTTCTTTAAACAAAGCAAGCCTGTCGCTGCTATCTGCCATGGAGCTTGGCCTTTAATTAATGCAGATGTGGTTGAGGGTAGAACAATGACATCTTACAAGTCAATTAAAAAAGATTTAGAAAATGCAGGTGCCCTTTGGGTTGATAAAGAGGTTGTTGTAGATGAAGCACTTGTAACTTCTAGAAATCCTGGAGACTTAGAAGCCTTTAACGCTAAGGTGATTGAAGAGATTAAGGAAGGAAAACATGATCTTCAACACGCTTAATTAACAGAATTGACAATAAAAAAACATCCCGAAAACTCGGGATGTTTTTTTTATTCTTTCTCAAATAAAAAGCCGAGTCCCAAACGCTTTAGCATTTTCTTCTCGAAAGCCCAAAAGAACTTAAATTGTCCGAATAGGCTGCCCAGAACAATTAACAACACTTGATAAACTGGGAAAATTAGTAAAATACGTAAAATATAATAAAGCAATCCACCCCATATAAAATTGTCTGGAAAATTCTCTCTGCTTAAGTTTAAGAAATCTAAAATGGGTTTGGCTACATACACAGCAGTCGAACCAGTAAGTCCAAAAACAATAAAAATAATTACCAATTGAAAATTTGAAGTAATTCCCCAATGCTCTTTCAGCTTTCTCATAATGTAATGTTATGCTTCTCTTCAAAATAAATCAAGTATTGATAGACCACAGAATCTACCTCTTGACTGTAAGTTTTGTTTTTGAAATAATTTATGTTTTGTGATTTTTCAGGATTTGATTTGACCCAAATTCTATAATTAGATAATTTTTTCAGAAGCTCAGTTCTCATAAAAGACACTTCCTTATTTTGAAAGTTTGTTTGCGTTTGCATCCATTTCTTGAATTCGGAATCGTTAATGACAACTTCATAACTAAAATCTGGATTGGCTGACTGAGTACCTTGGATTGACTTATTTAATGATGTACAAGCAAATAAAGACAAAAAAAGTAAAAACTTCAATCTAAAAACCAATCTACGCATTAGTTAAAAGCTTTAAAATCTACAATAAAACTTCCAGGATACTGTTTCTGCACTTTATTCCTAAATCGCTCAGCCTTATCTCTTTGCAAAAATTTGCCTAATACCAAAGTGTACACCTTTACTTCTTGTATAGTTTTTACCTGTACAACCACATTTTTTTGATAACTAGCTTTTAAATTATCGGCTAATCTTATCAGATTGGCTAGTTCTTGAAAACTTCCTATTTGCACACCATACCAATCGGGTTGAACTTTTTTTATGGCTAGCTCGTAAAATTCTAGGTCCTCAACCTTATTTGGGGTGTCATTTTCTTTAGAGGTATTTGTAGCTGCACTCTCAATCTCTTCTTCTTTTACAGGCTCATCATTACTCGCAATAATAGGTGCTGTAACCCCAGCATCTTGTTGATTAATTACCTCAATTGCTACATCAGTCACACCTTCATCTATAAAACCCAATTGTGTTGCTGCAGACTTAGATAAATCTATAATTCTACCTTTAACAAAAGGCCCTCTATCATTAACTCTAACAACAATTGCCATATTATTGGCGAGATTAGTTACCTTCAAATGTGTACCAAAGGGTAAATTTCTATGTGCAGCAGTGGCTTTAGTATGGGTGTACTTTTCGCCGTTGGCCGTTCGTCTTCCTTCAAATTTATCGGCATAAAAAGAAGCTTTTCCCGTCTGTACTTGTGCGAAACAGGTTAAGCCAAATACCAAAAAACTTAGTAAAATTAAAACTTTATTCATTTTTACTTTTTTAAATCCTCAAATATATTAATAATTTGTTGGGTAGCCATTTTTGAAGCCAAGTAATCTGCTTGTTTAGAATGTTTAGCTATACTAGGGCTTAGCGATATTCTAGGTTGCATAAGTACTTGGATTTCGGGTTTGGGTTGATTTTCAAAAACATCGAGCGCGGCAAATCCAATTTTTTCATCATTTAAAGCATCAATCAGAGCAACTTCATCTATAGCTCTAGGGTGATAGGTGTTAATTATACCTGCAGTCTTTTTCATTAGATTTAAACTTGATGCATCAATCAAATATTCGTCATCATCATATTTGTGAACACTTATAATATCCGCTTCAAGGTAAAGCGTTTCTTCAGAACAAGATTTAGGCTCGATAGAAGATTCTTTCTTCTGCCCTTGAGAATTGTTTATAGTATAAGGTTTAGCTTCGCCTGCGACCATAAATTTTACTCCCCAGTTTTGTAATAATTGTACCACGCGTTCTGCCACCGCATCAAATCCTAAAAAGCCCCAGGTTTGACCCCATAAGGTGTCTCCTTGACTAAATAGTTTACGCATTTGAGTAAAACGGATATCTCCTTCTAAAGGCATTTCTCTATTACAATCTTTTAAATTCCTTAAACAACTAAGGCTGTGAGCAATAATAAGCTCTGCCTCGGTTTGAATATAGGCTTGCTCGGTAATATAAATTTGTATACCTATTTTTTTTGCATATTCAAAAGGGATATGCGCTAAACTTTTACCCACTACGATAATAAATTTTAAAGAATTTAATTGGTCGAGTAGTGTAGTAGTAATCTTATAATTTGCGTCAACCAATAAGCCGTCAAAATCATGATGGGCACAATATTTCACGATTTGATTATGGGCAATAGTTTTGGTAACCACTTCAATACCTAAAGACTGTAGTGAGCGTTCATGGTTTTCTTGTAAAACCTTAATATTTAATATTTTCATAATTTTCTTCAAATTGTTGCAAACAAGACACTAAAGCTTTAACACTATCTAATTCTAGGGCATTATAAAGTGAGGCGCGATAATCACCTACACTTCGGTGTCCCTTTAGTCCAATCATTTTATGTTGCTCTAAAAATCTATCAAAAACAGAAGTTAAATCGGGCTTATTTAAAGCGAAGGTAATATTCATTTTTGATCGCGAATCTTTCCTAACTAAAGGGATAAATAGATTTGATTCATCAAGATAATTATACAGTAAATTAGATTTTATTTCGTTTCGTTTTTCAACGGATTTTATTCCGCCTTGAGCTTTAAGCCAACGTAAGTTAAGTAAAGAAACATAAATAGAGAAAACGGTTGGCGTGTTAGCCAAACTTTCTTTCTGGATTAAATAGTCGTAGTTTAGAAGGCTGGGTATTTTTCGATTTGCTTGAGAAAAGGCTTTTCTGTTTAATATTACTAGGGTAGTGCCCGCTGCGCCTAAATTTTTTTGCGCTCCGGCATAAATGAGTTGAAACTGGGAAAAGTCTAAAGATCTAGAAAAAATATCGCTACTCATATCGACTACTACCGGGACTTTTTGTTTAGGGAAATTTTTAATTTGCGTTCCGTAAATGGTGTTATTGCTCGTGTAGTGAATATAGTCTAAATCATTTCTATTTTGAATAATATTTTCAGGGATATAGGAAAAATGCTGGTCTTTTGAGCTGCCTAAATCAACTATTTCGCCAAAGAAACGAGCTTCGTGAATGGCTTTTTGCGACCAAACGCCCGTATTTAAATAACCTGCTCGTTTGTTTAGAAAATTAAAAGGGATTTGGTGAAACTGTGCGCTTGCCCCACCGTGTAAAAATAAAGCGACATAATCTTTAGTATTTAGCCCTAAAAGTTCGAGCACCAATGCTCTGGCTTCTTCAATAATCGCTGTAAAAGCTGTGCTTCGGTGCGATATTTCTAAAATAGATAAACCGCTTTCGTTATAGTTTACTACAGCTTTACTAGCTTGTTGAAAAACAACATCTGGCAGCTTGGCGGGACCTGCACAAAAGTTATGCTTAGGCGTCATTAAAGTTGTTTTAGAAAATTTAGTGTATCTACATTATCGGCGTAATCGCTTAGCGATGGTTTTTGTGTTTGGCCATAAGCTATGTGGTTTTCTTCTAATTGATTAGATACGATGCATTGAAGTTTTTCTTGATGTTCGTTTAATAAATCCTTTACTTGTTCAAGCCGGTGGTAACGCTCAAAAAACAGTGTGCCTATGGGTGAAGAAAAATTTGTATCTTCTTTTAACAATAAAAAGCCATTATCAAAAATTGAAAATTCACTCATCAAGTAAACAGCTTTATTGTAATCGTAATTATTGGCATATTTATGATTGTCTAACAAATTTTGCCAAGAAAAAATAGCCTCGTAAAAACGGTCTATTTTAAAATCGTCTGGAATATAAATTTTAGAAACATTTCTGCAGCCTAAACCGTAGTATCTAAAAATGTCTTCTCCCAGTTTTTTAAGTTCTTCTTTGGTATCATCACGAGAAATTATGGCTACACTGTTTCGGTTTTTACGAATTATATTTGGTTTTTTAGAGAAATAGTATTCAAAATATCTTGCCGTATTGTTGCTACCTGTGGCAATAACGGCGTCAAAAAATTCTAGTTTTTCTTTTGTGAACTCAATTTTAGAACTCCACTTATCATTATTTGAAATAAGAAATTCAGACAAAACAGGAAGTAATGTTTGGTCGTTACTTGATTGCTTCACTAAAATGTTATTTCCACTTAAAAGCACACACAAAAAATCATGAAAGCCAACCAACGGAATGTTCCCTGCCATAATCACCGCTATGGTTTTAGGTTGGGTAGGAGTATTTAACTGGTAAGAATCAAGCCATTGTTTCAATTTTTCCTGCGTTAACAAGTCGGCCCAATTCTTTAAAGCAAATTTTATATTTTCTTCTGTAAACCAGCCGTTGTGATGAATGGCTGAACTTACCGTTTGATCTAATTTTTCATGTAATTTATGTTGTGCTATACCGTTTAAGTAATCACTTAAGAATTTACCCAGTTCAACAAAAGAGTTTATTCGAGTTTCTAAATCCATATTTATTTGGTTATCTATGCCAATGGCTTTATTTTTGTGCAAAGTTACGTAATATAAACTATTAATTATGGCTATTATAATCACCGATGAATGCATAAATTGTGGAGCCTGTGAACCAGAGTGTCCCAATACCGCTATATATGAGGGTGCAGATGATTGGCGCTATGCAGATGGAACCGACTTGTCTGGAGAAATTGTTTTACCTGATGGTAAAGAGGCTAATGCCGAAGAAACCCAAGAACCTATAAGTGATGAATTCTATTATATTGTACCCAATAAATGTACAGAATGTAAAGGGTTTCACGATGAACCACAATGTGCCGCTGTTTGTCCTGTAGATTGTTGTGTTCCTGATGAGAATCACGTAGAAAGTGAAGAAAAGCTTCTAGAAAAACAGAGTTTTATGCATGGGAGCTAAATTGTATCTCATAAAAAACGGATAGTAAAATAACTATCCGTTTTTTTTTCAATTTTCTTTTTCCCTCAATCTTTTTAGTTATCGTTTTAGTTTGTATTTTTTAAGAACCACCTCATCGGTATTGTCATCGTAACTACCCACTACAAAATTCCCCGATAAATCAAAATATCCCACTGCGTCAAATTTTGGGGTGTGTAATAAATAAAGGTCTTTTTTCGGTAATTTTCTAATAACTCCATAATTTACCATCTTACCATCAGATTGCTTTTTTATAACATAGCCTTTGTCATCTGGTTCTATACTAAAGTTTATGTCGTTTTCAATAAATAGAGTAGAAGATTGTATCACCTTATCACCTCGCATAAGCATCTGGTTGGTTGCACCAGTTTCAGAGAGTTTTAGGTCTTGATTTTCACTTACTTTTTGTTTTTTAATAGCTACTTCTTCTCCTTTATTAGTTTTAACTTTTGTTTTAGTGGTAACCGTTTTTTCTAATCGGTCTTTTTGGGCCATAATTCCCAAAGAAAAACTTAAACATAAAGCGGTTATTAAAATCTTTTTCATAGCAATTTTATTTTGTTTCTTCAAAAATACAACTTAAAAATGTTAATAATTAATAAGTAAAGCCTAAGGTTATTTTAAAGCTTATGTTTAAATCATTTAATATATTTGCAACTCAAAATTTTAAAAAATGAAAGCAGGTATAGTAGGTTTACCCAATGTAGGTAAGTCGACATTGTTTAATTGTTTATCCAATGCCAAAGCTCAGAGTGCTAATTTTCCTTTTTGTACGATCGAGCCAAATATAGGAGTGGTTAATGTACCAGACCACCGTTTAGAGAAATTAGAATCATTGGTTAATCCCGAACGTGTTTTGCCCGCTACAGTTGAGATAGTAGACATTGCGGGATTGGTAAAGGGAGCAAGTAAAGGTGAAGGACTAGGGAATCAATTTTTAGGAAATATAAGAGAAACCGATGCTATTTTGCACGTACTTCGCTGCTTTGATGATGATAATGTAGTGCACGTAGATGGCAATGTTAATCCTATTAGAGATAAGGAAACCATAGATATTGAGCTGCAACTAAAAGATTTAGAAACCGTCGAAAAAAAATTAGAAAAGGTTAAGCGTGCGGCAAAGACGGGTAATAAAGAAGCTATTAAAGAGCAAGATACTTTATTACTACTTAAAGCTGGCTTAGAGGCTGGCAAATCGGTAAGGGGAATTGTTGTAAATGAAGATGACCGCCATGATTATGTTACACCCTTACAGTTGATTACTGACAAACCTGTTTTATATGTATGTAATGTCGATGAAGCTTCGGCTGTATCGGGTAATAGGTACGTCGATCAAGTAAAGGAGACTGTGAAAGACGAAAATGCCGAAGTTTTAATTTTGGCGGTAGGTATTGAAGCAGATATTACCGAGTTGGATGATTATGAAGAGAGGCAGATGTTTTTAAGTGATATTGGTTTAGATGAAGCGGGTTCTGCCAAATTAATTCGAGCTGCCTATAAACTATTAAATCAACAAACCTATTTTACTGCTGGAGTTAAAGAAGTTAGAGCTTGGACTATACCCGTAGGGGCTACAGCACCTCAAGCTGCAGGAGTTATACATACAGATTTTGAAAAAGGCTTTATTAGAGCAGAAGTAATTGCTTATGATGATTATGTTACCTATGGTAGCGAGGCCAAAATAAAAGAAGCGGGTAAATTAAAAGTAGAAGGAAAGGAGTATATTGTACAAGATGGTGATGTAATGCACTTTAGGTTTAATGTTTAAAGAGCGAAATAAATCTGTGAAAAAAGCTCAATTTTATTCTAATTTGAGCTTTTTTTGTACAATTTCTAAAAAGAACTGCGATTAAAGGTTTAAAACTACTATATTTACAAGGCTAAATTAAGGTTTCTGATTAAATTTTTTTGATGTTAAAAAAAATAACATTCACTCTTTTTACTACTCTTTTTTTGATATGTACCGCAGTAGCTCAAAATGAAGTTGATAATGAAGCATTACGGAAACAATTAGAAATTTGTTATGGGCACCTTGAAGAAAACCGTTATTTAGATGGGGTTAAGCAAGCAATTTTGCTTTTAGAGCGAGCGCGTGAAAAAAAATCTGATGAATATATTGCGGAGGCTTATTACTTTCTAGGACTAATCGATGAAACCTCTCGTGACTATCAAGAGGCCGAAACAAAATACCTAAAAGCTCTTGACATTACTACCCGAAATAAGGACACGCTTTTTATTATTGACCTGTACAATGGTTTGGGTTCAATAGCGGCCTTAAAGGATGGTAATTACCAAAAAGCTGAAAACTATTATACAGAGGCGTTAAGTTTTGCAGAACAGATTAACTCACCTTTCATAAAAACTTTAACGATTAATCTTTGTTGGAATTTTCTAGATCAACAGAAAACAAATCAGGTAAAACCTTATCTTTCAAAACTAAATAACTATTTAAAGTGGCCTCCTCAAGATGGCGAAGAAACTTTAACTCAATCCACTAGTGGTTATATATTGGGTCGATACTATTTAGAAACAAATAACTTTGAACGAGCCGAAATTTATTTTAATAAAAGTATTGGGTATGCTAAAAAGACTAAAAATTTAGAGCATTTAAGAGATATTCACTGGCAAACTACTAAATTATACGAAGTTCAAGAAAATTACGAAAGGGCCCACGAAGAACTTAAAAAATATATCGCTTATAATAATTTATTCTTAGATAATAAAGCCATTCAAAGTTTACGGGCCGAAAAAGTGAAACTTCAAATAGGAGAATACGAACGCGCCCTAAACAATTCAGAAAGAGAACATTTACTGGTTAGCTCTTTGGCGGATAATCGAAGAAAATTAATTGTGATTTATGCAGTTGCGTTTAGTGTATTATTGGTCTTTTCAGTAATTATATACAGGCAAAATATAGCTAAAAAGAAATTGATTTCTGGTCTAGCTAAAAATAACCGGGCATTAAAAGAAGCTCGCGAAGCAGCCTTACAAGCTGCAAAGATAAAGACCCAGTTCATAAACAGTATAAGCCATGAAATAAGGACTCCTTTACACGGGGTAATAGGAATAACTTCATTGTTATTGGAAGATGAAAATACCTCAAACAGTAATAAAAAGCTTTTAAAATCCTTAAAATTTTCGGGTAATTACTTATTGGGTCTTATAAGTAATGTTTTGCTAATTAGTAAAATAGACAATAATAAAGTTGTGGTACGACCACGAGAAACCAAAATAAAAGGGTTTATAGAAAATGTAATACAGTCGGTATCCTTTATAGGAGATAAAAAAGGGGTTGATGTAAAATGGAAATTAGAAAAAGGTGTTCCTGATTTGTTAAAATTAGATCAAGTTATTCTATTTGAAATTTTAGTCAATCTTATAGAAAATGCAATTAAATTTAGTCAGCAAAAGCAAGAAGTTAGACTAGAAGTTTCTCTGCAAGAAAAGATAAGTGATAAAGCCAAATTACGTTTTAAAGTTATTGATCAAGGCCCAGGTATTCCAGAGGAAAAGCATCAAGAGATTTTTACAGAATTTACACAGGTATCTGCAGAGAAGAAAAGCTTAGAGGGGATAGGCTTAGGTTTGTCTATTGTTAAAAATTTAGTGGAGCTTTTAGGGTCTAAAATAAATATAGATAGTAAAACAGGTAAGGGTACTACTTTTTACTTCGATTTAGAAACGCCAATTGCTGTACAACCCGATTTGCGTGAGAATAAGGCTAAGAAAGTTTCGAGATTGCCACAAAAACGAATTTTATTAATAGAAGACAATGAGATTAATAAAATGATTGTTTCTAAATTTCTATCCAATCAAGAGGTTGAACTAGATATCGCATCAGAAGGTAATCAAGGTCTTGCGCTTTTTCATAAGAATAAATATGATTTACTCTTGGTAGATATTAACATTCCGGGAATGAACGGTTTTGATATCACCAGAGAAATAAGAAAAACTAATCGAGAAATACCAATTATTGCGGTAACTGCATCAGAATTAAAAGAAATTCAAAGTCTAGCTGATACAGTTGGCATAACAGATATTCTAATTAAACCTTTTAACAAAGAAACCTTAATTGATTTACTACGGAAATACCTGTAAAAAAACTTCTATTTTAAGGTTTTAAAACTTCAATAAACGGTTTCATTTTTAGGGAAAGCTTACTATATTAGCATCAAGCAAGTAAATTATGGAGGAAACAAAGTATACCGAAGACAATATTAGATCTTTAGACTGGAAAGAACACATTCGTATGCGTCCTGGTATGTATATCGGTAAGCTTGGTGATGGTTCTAGCGCCGATGATGGAATTTATATTCTTTTAAAAGAAGTTTTAGATAACTCTATTGATGAATATGTCATGGGTGCGGGTAAAACTATAGAAATTTCTATACAAGGAACCCGAGTAATTGTACGAGATTACGGTAGGGGTATACCTTTAGGGAAGGTAGTAGATGTAGTTTCTAAAATGAACACTGGAGGTAAATATGATACCAAAGCTTTTAAAAAATCTGTTGGTCTTAACGGTGTTGGTACTAAAGCAGTAAATGCGCTCTCCAGCTATTTTCGAGTAGAATCGACCCGGGATGGGAAGTCTGCTTCTGCCGAATTTGAGAAAGGAGAATTACTTGAACAAGAGTTTTTAGAAGAGACCTCAAGAAGAAAAGGTACAAAAGTTAGTTTTATACCAGATGAGCAAATCTTTAAAAATTATAAGTATCGACACGAGTATGTGTCGAAAATGCTAAAAAACTATGTATACTTAAATCCGGGTTTAACCATTGTTTTCAATGGTGAAAAGTACTTTTCTGAAAATGGGTTAAAAGATTTATTAGCAGAGAATATAAATGAAGAAAATCGATTGTTTCCTATTGCACACCTCAAAGGTAATGATATTGAGGTAGCGATTACTTACAACAAGACGCAGTATAGCGAAGAGTATCATTCTTTTGTTAACGGACAACATACCACACAGGGAGGTACACATTTGGCGGCTTTTAGAGAAGCTATAGTCAAAACTATTCGTGAATTTTATAACAAAAATTTTGACGCCAGTGATATTAGAAAAAGTATCGTTTCTGCGGTAAGCATTAAAGTGATGGAGCCTGTTTTTGAGAGCCAGACCAAGACTAAATTGGGTAGTACAGAAATGGGTGGTGACCTGCCAACAGTGAGAACCTATATTGTAGATTTTGTAAAACGAAAATTTGATAATTATCTGCATAAAAATCCGGAAACGGCAGAGAAATTACACAAGAAGATCTTGCAAGCCGAAAAAGAACGAAAGGATTTATCGGGTATTCGTAAATTAGCTCGTGAAAGAGCAAAAAAAGCTAGTTTGCATAATAAAAAATTGCGTGATTGTAGAATACACCTAGGCGATGTTAAAAAAGAACGTAACTTAGAAACAACTTTGTTTATTACAGAGGGAGACTCAGCAAGTGGTAGTATTACCAAGTCTAGAGATGTAAATACGCAAGCCGTTTTTAGTCTAAAAGGTAAACCTTTAAACAGTTACGGTTTAACTAAAAAAATTGTTTACGAAAATGAAGAATTTAATCTGCTTCAAGCCGCTTTGAACATAGAAGATTCTATGGAAGATTTGCGTTACAATAATATTGTAATTGCTACAGATGCCGATGTAGACGGTATGCATATTAGATTACTGTTAATTACCTTCTTCTTACAATTCTTTCCAGAATTAATAAAAGAAGGCCATTTGTATATTCTACAAACTCCTTTGTTTAGAGTGCGCAATAAAAAAGAAACTATTTACTGCTATTCTGAAGAAGAGAAACAAGCTGCTATTGATAAACTAAAAGGAAATCCAGAAATAACTAGGTTTAAAGGTTTAGGTGAAATTTCTCCCGATGAGTTTAAAAATTTTATAGGAGAAGATATTCGATTAGACCCGGTTATGCTTGATAAAGATATGGGTATAGAAGAAATGTTAAGTTTTTATATGGGTAAAAACACTGCCGATAGGCAAAACTTTATAATTGAAAATTTAAAAGTAGAGTTAGATCCCATTGAAGAATCCGCCTAAAAATATGCGCTTTAATAATCTAAAGCTAACCAGATACGTGCCAGTGATTTACTTTTTAATACTGTTGTTGTACATTGCGGTTTGCATACTCTATTTTAGTTTGCAAAATTTTCTCTTTACGGATTGGTTTACCAGTATAAATTTATTTTTCGTGTTGCTTATTATCTATTGCTATTTTAATTTAAAATATTTTGAATATGATGGATTAGGAGCAACCTTAAGTTTTACCAATAGAGGAGGATTTTTGTCGGAGTATTGGAATTATAAAAACAAAAAAGCCGAATTCCCTAAACAGAAACTAGATAATTTTAAAATAAAGAACTATTTTTTTATTAAAATATTAGAATTACAAATTTGTTCAAAAACAACTAAACGCAAGCGAGCTATTCAATTTAATATTAGCTTTTTAAGCAAAAAGAAAATTGGATACTTGCAGAATGAACTGCACAGAATTTTAGAGAACAAAACATTTGAAGCCAATTAATATGAGCGAAAAAGAGTCACCAGAAAATAATTTTGAGACCAATAATAATCAAGAAATAACTCGGGTTACGGGTATGTATAAAGACTGGTTTCTTGATTACGCCTCTTACGTAATTCTAGAAAGAGCAGTACCAGCGCTTGAAGATGGATTCAAACCTGTTCATAGACGTATTATGCAATCTATGAAAGACTTAGATGATGGCAGGTACAATAAAGTGGCTAATATTGTGGGACACACGATGCAATACCACCCTCACGGCGACGCTAGTATCGCAGATGCTTTAGTTCAAATAGGGCAAAAAGATTTGCTCATTGATACACAAGGTAACTGGGGTAACATTTTAACTGGCGATCGGGCGGCAGCACCAAGATATATTGAAGCAAGACTCTCAAAATTTGCATTAGAAGTAATTTATAATCCAAAAATTACCAATTGGCAAGCCTCTTATGATGGTAGAAGAAAAGAACCTATTGCTTTGCCAGTAATGTTTCCTTTGCTGTTGGCTCAAGGGGCAGAAGGAATTGCAGTTGGTTTAAGTACCAGAATACTGCCTCATAATTTTAATGAGTTGATAGATGCTAGCATTCAACACCTTAGAGGTAAGCGCTTTAAATTATATCCAGATTTTCCTACAGCGGGAATTATGGATGTTAGCAATTACAACGACGGTCTTAGAGGAGGTAAGGTGCGAATACGCGCTAAAATAAATCAATTAGACAAGCATACTTTAGTAATAAATGAGATTCCTTATGGCACCACAACGGGCACTTTAATAGAATCTATCATTAAAGCCAATGAGAAAGGTAAAATTAAAGTAAAGCATATTGAAGACAATACTGCCGAGCAGGTTGAAATTTTAATTCACTTGCCTAACAGTATCTCTCCAGATAAAACCATCGATGCGCTTTACGCTTTTACCAATTGCGAAATTTCAATATCACCATTATCTTGTATTATCATAGACCATAAACCTCATTTTTTAGGTGTTTCTGAAATTCTAAAGTTAAGTACTAACCATACACTTGAGTTACTTAAAAAAGATTTAGAAATAAAACTTGATGAGCACGAAGAACAATGGCATTTTGCTTCGCTTGAGCGGATTTTTATAGAGAAAAGAATTTATCGCGATATAGAAAATGAAGACACCTGGGAAGGGGTTCTTCAGGCTATAGATGATGGTTTGGAGCCACATATACAACATTTAAAAAGAGCGGTGACTCGAGAGGATTTAATACGATTAACCGAAATAAAAATTAAACGCATATCTAAGTTTGACCTAGATAAAGCTCAACAAAAGATAGAAGCATTAGAAGATGAAATAGCAAAAATAAAACATAGTTTAGCGAACCTTATAGATTATGCTGTTGATTACTTTAATCGTCTAAAAAAGAACTTTGGAAAAGACAAAGAGCGTAAGACAGAATTGCGCCTCTTTGAAGATATTGAAGCTACAAAAGTTGTTATCAGAAACACAAAACTTTACGTCAATCGGAAAGAAGGATTTATAGGTACCTCACTAAAAAAGGATGAGTATGTAGGTGATTGCAGTGATATAGATGATATCATTTGCTTTACACAAGATGGCATTATGAAGGTTACAAGGGTAGATAGCAAAATCTTCATCGGTAAAAATATTATACATGTAGCTGTTTTTAAGAAAAAAGACAAACGAACAATTTACAATTTAATTTACCGTAATGGTACAGGTGGCAACGCTTATGTAAAAAGATTTGCGGTTACTTCTATAACGAGAGATAAAGAGTACAGTGTTGGTAAGGGAAAACCAGGAACAAAAATTCTTTACTTTTCGGCTAATCCTAATGGAGAAGCAGAAAAGGTAGCCATTTATCTTCGACAAATAGGAGCGATTAAAAAATTACGATTCGAATTAGATTTTGCCGACCAATTAATTAAAGGAAGAACGGCAAAAGGTAATTTAGTCAGTAAACACCCAATTAAAAAAGTTGAACTTAAAGAAGAGGGCGTATCTACTTTAAAACCACGAAAAATTTGGTTTGATGAAACTATTAAACGATTAAATGTTGAAGAAAGAGGAGAATTGTTAGGAGAATTTAAAGGAGAAGATCGTATCCTTTTAGTTACTCAAAAGGGAGTTGTTTCTACCATTAAACCCGAATTGATTACACGCTTTGATGATAATTATGTAGTTCTAGAAAAATGGAATCCAGAAATTCCATTGACTGCAGTTTACTGGGAAGGGGAGAAAGAAAGGTATTATGTTAAACGATTTTTTATCGAGAATGAGGAAAAAGAAGAGTTAATAATTACAGATCATCAAAAATCACAATTAGAATTAATCTCGACAGATTTAATTCCAGTATTAGAAATTAAATATAGGAAACAAAGAGGTAAAGAACAAAGACCAAATGAGGTTGTAAACCTAGAGGAATTTATTGCCGTAAAAGGTATAAAAGCCCAAGGAAACCAATTAACCACAGAAAAAGTTACTCAATTGCAATTAATTGAACCTATTGTTCCTTCATCAAAAGCAGATGCTTCTTTAAAGGATGATCTACAAAAAAACAAGTTAGATATTGGTACGTTAGAGAAACAAACTAAAGCACAAGAAGAGAAACAAGCCAGTTTATTTGACGAGGAAGAAAATAATAAAGAATAAAATATGCTCTTTAAAGGAAAAAATATTTTAGAAGAATTTAAAGAATTTGCCATAAAAGGCAATATGATTGATATTGCTGTTGGTGTGATAATAGGAAGCGCTTTTAACCAAGTAATTGATGTAATGGTAAAAAAGGTTATTATGCCACCCTTGTCATTACTTACCGACGGCATAAATTTTATAGACAAAAAAATAATATTACGTCATGCTCTTAAAAAAGGAGACAATGTAATTAAAGAAGAGGTTTATATCGGGTATGGTGAGCTGCTTACGGTTCTACTTAATTTCTTAATAATCTCATTTACGGTTTTTATAGTGATTAGAGTTTTTAATAAACTTCGTAAGAATGCAGAGGATACACGAAATAAGCAAGTATCAACCCCAAAGAATATAGAGCTATTAAGTGATTTAAAATTACTTTTACAAGAACAGAATGCTTTATTAAAAGATAAAAGAAACGATAATCGCTAGCGTTTTGTATAAAAAGAAAATTATTCTATTTAATCTACTTTTATAACAGTTCCTTTTTGCTTTTTGGTTTCTCCTACAATTGAATATTCAAAGGTATAGGTATTGCCTTTGGTAGTAAGTATTTTCATATGTAATGGCTTTTCTTCAGCCATATTTTTCGGATTTAAATTTTTAAGTATGTACTCACAATCATTGATCCATCTTATGCTACTACTATCTATTTCATTTTTAAAATAATCAATTTCAATACTGTCATTGCGCACAAATCGGGTTTTAACCAACTCTCCATTAAGATAGGTTTCAAACTCAAAACTGCCCGTTTTAAAATCGGTGCAATTACGATTAGGACTGTAACAAGAAGCCAAAGCTAAAAATATCAGTAAAAGAAATGTATTTTTCATTGAACTTTTTTAACCGCTAATTTAAGCAATATAACGCCAATTAATTAGTAAAACTTTCGAAAGTTCCATCTTTATAAAAGATAACAATCCGACTGATAGATTTGTTTTTTAGAAGGCTTTCAGGGGTATTCAAGTCTGACTCCTTTGCTTCTTCTGAATTTTGATTCGTTTGGAATAATTCAGGTATATTTTTATGCTCTAAAGTTGGGGGAGTGGAAGTATTTGATTCTTTACTACTTGGAAAATTTCCTTTTCCGTTGAGCAGCCAATACAGATTCACTTCGGGAAACCGATTGGTTACTTTTAATACAAATTCTAAACTAGGTTTGTTACGGCCAGATAAAATATGAGATATGGAAGAACGACCTACTTGAATTTCTTCGGCAAAGGCGGCGGCCGATAGGTCGTAATATTCTAAAATTTTATCGAGTCGTTTTGTAAACTTTTCTACGTTCACCATTGTAAACAATTAACTTAAAATTGATTGTTTACAAATGTAACAAATAAATATAATACTATCAAACCCTAAAGTTAATTACTCAATACGTATTAAACCAAAACTTTAATTAAAAACATTTAATAAGCTAAATTATAGATAATTAGAAAATAAAAATAGTCTATTAGGATACTTTCCAATCAGCTAAGCAACCCACAGCATAATAGATTTACATTTGTAACATTTTTTAAAATTATTCTTGTTTACAAATGTAAATTAAAGAATGTTTACTTTTGTAAACAGTAAAATGCAATTTCAAAATGAGCCTAGAACATTACAATAAAATAACCGGGCGTTATTTATCCTATGCCAATTTAATTGGATACCTTCAAAACTTACCTACAGATTTTAAGGTATCGGTTATAGGGCATTCTGAAAAAAATGAGAAAATCTACCAAGTTGAACTTGGAAATGGTCCAATTAAAGTATTAATGTGGTCGCAAATGCATGGAAATGAAAGTACGACCACAAAAGCTGTTTTTGACCTATTTGAAAAATTAAGAAAAGAAACATTTTCAGCATTTTTTGAGAACTTGAATATTTTAGTTATTCCTGTGTTAAATCCCGATGGCTTGAAAGCCTATACCAGGCAAAATGCAAATCAGGTAGATCTTAATAGAGATGCCCAAAACTTAACTCAAGTAGAAAGTCAAATTCTAAAGAATGTATACATCAATTATGCGCCAGACTTTTGTTTTAATTTACATGACCAAAGAACTATTTTTGGTACAAAAGGATTTAATAAACCAGCTACTTTATCTTTTTTAGCCCCTGCATTCAATGAAGCTAGAGAGGTGAATTCTCAGCGTTTAAAGGCTATGCAAATTATAGCCGGTATGTACAAAGAACTAAGTCAAGATTTACCTGGCGGAATTGGTCGCTACGATGACACCTTTAACTTAGATTGTATAGGAGATACTTTAATGAATAGGGGAATTCCTACTATATTATTTGAAGCAGGACATTTTCCTGATGATTATGAACGTGAACAAGTGCGACAATTTGTTTTTAAAGCTTTATGGAGAGGCTTAGATTTAATAAATAGCCATGCTTACAAGAAATTTACAGAGAAAAACTATCTTAATATTCCTGAAAATGAAAAACAATTTTACGATTTGATAATTGATAATATAGAACAAGAATCAAAAAGTTTTCAAATAGGTATACAGTACGAAGAACGTTTAATAGAGGGGGAGATTCATTTTACACCTATTATAGCAGAAATAGGATTAAAATTAAGCAGAAAAGGGCTAAGGTATATTTGCGCTAAGCAACTCGAATTAAGTGTATTGAATGGAAAGTTGCTCAAAGTAGGTGATGAATTGAAATTCTTAAACGGTGCAAATGGTTTATTCTCACTTAATTTAACATAAACTTAATTTTTCTTTATGATTTATCAAAAATAAAGTACTATTTTTGCATATTCTTTAGTGGAAGAAATTTAAGATATTACGTAAAAGAAAAATTATGGCAAAGTTTAAGTTAGACGATATCGATCACCAAATATTAGATATTTTGATCGATAATTCTAGAACTGCATTTACAGATATTGCAAAACGTTTAGATATATCTGCAGGCACGGTTCATGTACGAGTTAAAAAGATGGAAGAGGCAGGTATAATTACGGGTTCGTCGTTATCGCTAGATTATAAAAAATTAGGTTATTCTTTTATTGCTTATGTGGGGGTGTTTTTACAAAAAACATCACAAACAAAGTTTGTATTAGAACGCATAAACGAAATACCATTTGTAACGGTAGCACACGTTACCACAGGAAAATTTAACATCTTCTGTAAAATTAGAGCTAAAAATACCGAACATGCCAAAAAAATCATTTTTATGATTGATGATATTGAAGGAGTTTATCGTACAGAAACAATGATTTCAATGGAGGAGAGTCTAAATGATAAGAAGCGCTTAATGCACTCTATATTTAAAGAATTACAATAGTATTAAATAGATTTAGTTATAAAAAAAGGAGTCAATTTTTGACTCCTTTTTTTATTATAACCAATTAATTTTCGGTGCTTTCTTCCATAGTATGATATACGTTTTGTACATCATCATCTTCTTCTATTTTTTCTATTAGTTTTTCTACATCCGCTTGTTCCTCTGGACTAAGGCTTTTGGTTGTAGTGGGAATTCGCTCAAAACCAGAAGATAAAATTTCAATACCGCGATCTTCTAATTCTTTTTGAATGGCACCAAAACTTTCAAAGGGAGCGTAGATCAAAATACCGTCTTCATCTTCAAAAACCTCTTCTGCACCAAAGTCAATAAATTCAAGCTCCAATTCCTCGGGATCTAACCCGTCTCCTTTAATTCTAAAATTGCACGTGTGGTCAAACAAGAACTCTACAGAACCAGAGGTGCCTAAATTCCCGTTACATTTGTTAAAGTATGATCGGATGTTAGCCACCGTTCTTGTGTTATTGTCGGTTGCTGTTTCAACCAGAATAGCAATTCCGTGTGGAGCATAGCCCTCAAACAAAACTTCTTTGTAATCGCCTTGATTTTTATCGCTAGCCCTTTTAATTGCTCGTTCAATATTGTCTTTAGGCATGTTTACAGATTTTGCATTCTGTATAACAGCGCGCAAGCGGGCATTTGAATCGGGATCGGGTCCGCCTTCTTTCACGGCCATAACAATATCTTTACCTATACGTGTAAAGGCTTTAGACATTGCCGCCCATCTTTTCATTTTACGTGCTTTACGAAATTCAAATGCTCTTCCCATAATTTGTATCCATTGTTCTAGTCGGCAAATTTAACAAAATCTAAAAATTCTAGGTAAATTTTGTTTAAAATTACTCGGTGTCAATTATAGCTTCTATAATTTGTGCTAATTGTATATCCTTTTCTGTTACTCCGCCAGCGTCGTGTGTAGAGAGCGAAATACTTAATTCGTTATAAACGTTGCTCCAATCAGGATGGTGATTTAAAGCTTCGGCTTCAAAAGCTATTCGAGTCATTATAGAAAATGTTTCTTTGAAGTTCTCAAATTCAAACTTGGTTTGTATCGCATTTTCTTGATGCTGCCAACCCTCTAAATCTTTTAATTTATCTTTTATTTCTTGTTCGTTCAATTTTCTCATCGCTTCAGGTTTTTTATTTGCCTTAAAATTAAGAAAGGATGAGCATTATAAATAGGTAAATTCATTATAATTTGTGTAAAAATAGTTTTACATAGGTTTTATTTCTTTCGCTTAAAGCGGAAATAATTAGCGTAGATTAAATTTGTACTAAAACTTTATACTATTAGTAGAATCTGTTATCACCTTATCTAAGTCATATCGAAGATGTTCCGGTAACTTGTTTTTAGTTAATAAGGCTAAATACCTATCTTGATTTGAATTGTAGACTCTTCTTAGTAACGGATTGTCTAAATCTAATTTCTCGCATATTTCTAAAATTAAATCTTCATGGTGAACTAAATTTTTACTGCCCAAATGGTAAACTCCACCATAATGCTGGTTGATCATAAAATGAATTTGTAAACTTAGCATATTTACACTGGCCGCATTTATAATAACCTTAGGAAATACTTCTATAGCTTCCTTGTTTTTATAGTTTTTCAAAATTTCTTGGATTCTAGGCGAATTTAATCCGTAAAGCATAGGTACTCTGGCTATTATATACTTGTAGGTTGGTAAGTGAAAAAGAGCATTCTCTATTTGTATTTGAAACTTGCCGTATATGCTGGTAGAAAAAGTTTTATCGTATTCGTAATTAGGGTAATTAGTAAATGCATCAAATACGTTTGCGGTAGAAAACTGAATGAATTTTGTTTCGTTTTTATTAATATAATGCAATAAAGCTTGATAGTTTTCATGCAGAGCCTTAAAGTCGCCTTTTAAACAATGTATTATTATTTTAGGTTGAATGCTATGAAGTAAATCTTGTATTGGGTCATAATGAAAATTCCAATGAATGTATTGTTGATTTTCATTGTAATAGCGCGCTGGAGTTCGATAAGTACCGTAAACGTTAAAGTAAGGGGATAGTTCTTTGTAAAGCGTTCTACCAATAAAGCCGCTAGCTCCTAAAATTAATATGTTTTTGTTGTTATTAATACTATAAGTCTACTTAATGTAAAAGCTGTTTATCTCTGCTTTGCGCAATCTTTGAAGATTCAAAGGCATAAACAAAAAATAAACAGCTTTGATTGTAATATGAATTATCTACTATTTCTTGTAAAAAGGAGGCTTGGTTATTTCAGCAGCCACACTTTTCTTTCTTATTTGAATTTTTATGGGTGTACCTTCTTTGGCGTGTTCAAGTTTTACATATCCCATCCCTATTGCTTTACCTGTTGAAGGAGACATGGTACCACTAGTTACCACTCCAATTTCTTCACCTTGCTCATCAATTATGCTGTAACCTTTGCGCGGTATACCTTTTTCAGATAATACAAAACCAATTAATTTACGACTTGGTTTTTCTTCTTTTTGCTTTTTAAGCACTTCGTCTCCTATAAACGATTTATTGAATTTTGTAATCCAACCTAAACCAGCTTCTATGGGGGTTGTCTCTTGATCTATATCATTACCATACAGACAAAAACCCATTTCTAATCTTAAGGTATCTCGCGCAGCCAGACCAATTGGCTGAATGCCAAAGTCTTTTCCTGCCTCAAAAACACGTTTCCAAATTTCGGGAGCCTCTTCGTTTTTAAAATAAATTTCAAATCCACCACTTCCGGTGTATCCAGTTGCCGAAATAATAACATTTTCTGCGTCGGCAAATTCACCTACTTCAAAATTATAAAACTTTATAGCGCTTAAATCAATAGGGGTAAGTGCTTGCATCGCTTCAATAGACTTAGGACCTTGAATAGCCAATAAAGAATACTCATTAGAAATATCTTTAATATCTGCATCTACGGTGTTATTTTCTGCTATCCAGTTCCAATCTTTTTCGATATTAGACGCGTTTACAACCAATAGATATTTTTCACTATTAAACCTATAAATAATCAAATCATCTATGATACCGCCTTTGTGGTTTGTCAAGCAAGAATACTGTGCTTTGCCATCTACTAGCTTTGAAGCATCATTGGTGGTAAGTTTTTGTATTAGGGTCAGCGCATTTGGTCCGCTTATTAAAAATTCTCCCATATGAGATACATCAAAAACACCTAAGTTTTCGCGTACGTTTTGATGTTCTTCATTAACTCCAGCATAAGATACAGGCATCTCAAAACCAGCATAGGGAACCATTTTTGCCCCCAAATCTTTATGTATTGAATTTAAAGCTGTTTTTTTCATTGATTTAAAAAATTTTAGCAAAGGTAGTTGTTTGTAGCAGCATGACCAAGTATTTAGCTTTAAGAAAAATCGGCATTTGCTCCTCCTATTAGCTTAGTATTAAATATGAATTCCTATAAAGAATAGTATATTTGTACAAAACCAGATTATGAAAATTTTTAGTGCAAAACAATTATATCAAGCCGAAGAAATCACCCAGAAAAACCAGGAAATTGACGGGATACAGTTAATGGAAAGAGCTGGTACTAGTGCTTTTGAACAAATTCATGCTAGATTGGGAAAAGCTGCCGTGCAAATCAAAGTTTTTTGCGGTGTTGGAAATAATGGCGGAGATGGCTTAGTCATAGCAAGAAAATTGATTGAAAAAGGATACGCCGTACAGGTGTTTATCATAAATTATTCAGAACAAAGAACAGCAGGATTTTTATCTAATTATAATGCCATTAAAGAGCTATTGAATAAATGGCCTGTGATGGTGAACGAAGAATCTGATCTTCCCACCGTTCAAGCCAATGATGTGGTAATTGATGCTATTTTTGGAATTGGCTTAAACCGACCCTTAGCTTCTTGGGTAAATAATATTATAACTCATATAAATGAAGCTGGCGCTTATACCTTTGCTATAGATGTGCCATCGGGTATGCAATTAGATAGTTACATCTCACAACAACCTATTTTAAGGGCTAATTACACCCTTACTTTTCAAGCTGCAAAATTGCCATTTTTTCTACCCGAAACTGCACCTTATGCTGGCAATATTCAAATTATAGATATTGGTTTAGATCAGCAATTTTTACACAATCAAAAAGCGGTTGCAACCTTAATTACTAAAGAACAAGCGGCTGCTTTATACCAACCTAGATCGCGTTTTTCTCATAAAGGAGATTATGGGCATGCTTATGTAATTGGTGGTAAATATGGTATGATTGGAAGTGTGATTTTAGCCACAAAGGCAGCCTTAAGAATAGGAGCTGGAAAAGTTACTGCTGTAGTACCTACTTGTGCTTATATACCTTTACAAACGGCTAATCCAGAGGTGATGGTGAAAACCGTAGCACACGACGAATATCTTGTAGAGGATAATTTTGAGTTCTCAAATAAGGATAGAATTTGTTTTGGTGTAGGAGCAGGGCAAGAAGAGAAATCTATCGAGATGTTTACAACCTTGCTACATCAAGTAAAAACTCCTATAGTAATAGACGCAGATGGTATCAATATGCTCGGTAAAGCTCCTGAGCTATTAAAATTAATTCCAGAGAAATCTATATTAACCCCACATCCTAAGGAGCTTTTAAATTTAATTGGAGAATGGGATGATGACTTTGATAAAATCCGTAAAGTTAAAGCTTTTTCAAAAAAATACAGAGTTAGTGTGGTAATAAAAGGTACTTACACCTTGACCGTTAGCGGTGAACATGTTTATATAAATACTAACGGTAACCCGGGCATGGCAACAGCAGGAAGTGGCGATGTATTGTCGGGTATTTTAGTGGGATTATTAGCCCAAGGTTATGACCCCGCCATTAGTTGTGTTTTTGGTGTCTATATCCATGCTTTAGCAGGAGATTTAGCCATACAAAATACCATACCAGATGCGCTTTTGGCCTCAGACATAATTGCTCATCAAGGTAAAGCCTTACGTTATCTGTTTGAAAAACCCCAAGAAACAAAGAATTCAAAATAATTGACCTTACAACCCAGCGATGGGTTAATTTTAAAATTTAAAATGAAACAAACACATTACATCAGTAAAGATATTTTAGACCTACCTAAAATACAGCAAATTATAACTCAATCTTATAAAATAGATCTTAGTGAAGAAGCGAAAAGCGCTATAAATAAGGCTAGAAAATACTTAGATAATAAACTAGCTGAAAGCGAAAGACCTTTTTACGGAATTAATACCGGATTTGGTTCTCTCTGCAACGTGAAAATCTCAAAAGAAAAATTGGCTCAGTTGCAGGAGAATTTAGTAGTTTCTCATGCGTGCGGGACCGGTGATGTTATTGATTCTGAAATAGTGAAAATTATGCTTTTGCTGAAGATTCAATCTTTAAGCTATGGGCATTCAGGTGTTTCTATGTCTACCGTAGAGCGATTGATGTTTTTTTTTAATAATGATATCTTACCCGTTGTATATGAACAAGGATCTTTAGGGGCATCTGGAGATTTATCACCTTTAGCGCATTTATGTTTACCTCTTTTAGGTAAAGGAGAAGCTTGGTATAAGGGCGAACGATTAACAGGTGAAGAAATTTTAAAGAAACATAATCTTGAACCACTGGTTTTACAGTCAAAAGAAGGACTAGCATTGCTAAACGGAACCCAGTTTATGAGTGCACATGCTGTTTATGCTTTAATAAAAACCTATAAGTTAAGTTATATGGCAGATGCCATAAGTGCTGCCTCCTTAGACGGATTTGATTGTAATTTATCACCGTTTAATGAGTTGGTTCATTATGTGAGACCACATCGAGGACAGATTAAAACGGCCGAACGTATGCTTGATTTCCTTGACGGAAGTGAAATTGCACAACAAACCAAAGAAAGTGTACAAGATCCTTATTCTTTTCGATGCATCCCGCAAGTTCACGGAGCTAGTAAAGATACCTTGCGTTTTGTACACAAAACAGTAAAAACTGAGATTAATAGTGTAACCGATAATCCGAATATTTTTGTTGAAGAAGATGAAATTATTTCAGGAGGCAACTTTCACGGACAGCCATTAGCATTGGGAATGGATTATTTAGCTATTGCTTGCGCGGAATTAGCCAATATTTCTGAAAGACGAATTTATCAATTGGTTTCGGGTTTAAGACAGCTTCCTATGTTTTTGGTGAATGACCCAGGCTTGAATAACGGTTTTATGATTCCGCAGTATACTGCAGCTAGTATTGTGAGTCAAAATAAACAACTTTGTACCCCGGCAAGTATAGATTCTATCGTTTCTTCAAATGGTCAAGAAGATCACGTAAGTATGGGGGCTAACTCAGCTACAAAATTAATTAAAGTGGTTGATAATCTAGCTACAGTGTTGGCAATTGAACTTTTTAACGCCTCTCAGGCCTTGTATTTTAGAGCGCCTTTAAAATCTTCTCCATTTGTAGAGCAATTAATCACGGCGTTTAGAACTGAGGTGCCCGTGGTTAAACAAGATAAGGTAATGGCAAATGAGATCCATAAAGCGGTAGACTTTATAAATCAGTTTACAATTGATGAAGACTTGTTGTTTTGCAGTTAAAAATATTCATTAACTTAGAGCTTAATTGTAAAATTATATATTTTGAAAAATAAAATTATTTTAATGTTAGGCTTTTTCTTTGTGAGTTACAATTTATTCTCTCAAATAGACTCAACCAAGACATCTTTTATATTTAATAAATCGATAGAAAATGCGGTTTTAATAGATAACTCTAGTTTAGGAAATATGATATTCGTAGAGAAAAATAGAAAAAATGTTAATTCTAAAATCCTAATTTATCATAATAATAAATTTTATCAATTTGATAATTATATAGACAGTTTAAAGTTAAAAGAAAATATTAAATTTAGGATTTTACGAGGTGAGGAGCTGAAGGAATTTTTATATAATAAAATTAATACAGTTATACTTACAGAATCCGATTATACAATCCATAAAAAACAGAAGAATTAAGTTTAGTTATGTAAGGTTTAAAATTAAAAAGCCTCAACTTTAAAAGTTGAGGCTTTTTAATTTTATTATACCTTAAACTAAGAGTCTTCCTGTTGTTCTGGTGTTTCTTTTTTAGTGATTCTTACAACAAGTTGTTTGTTGTCTTCATTTAAATCCATAACTACATGGTCTCCCTCTTTTAATTTGGTATTTATAATTTCTTCCGCCAAGGCATCTTCAACGTATTTTTGAATTGCTCTTTTCAACGGTCTAGCACCATATTGCTGATCAAAACCTTTATCGGCGATATAATCTTTGGCTTTCTCTGTGAGCTCTAGATTGTAACCTAAATCTTTAACGCGAGTAAATAGTTTAGCAAGCTCAATATCTATAATCTTATGAATATCTTGTCGCTCTAGGGCATTAAAAATAACCACATCATCGATTCGATTTAAAAATTCTGGTGCAAAAGCTTTCTTTAGCGCATTTTCAATAATACTTTTTGTATTAGCATCGGCTTGCTCTTTTCTCGCTTTGGTGCCAAACCCAACACCTTGACCAAAATCTTTTAATTTACGCGCACCGATATTTGACGTCATGATGATAATCGTATTTCTAAAATCTATTTTACGTCCAAGACTATCGGTTAAATAACCATCATCCAAAACTTGAAGCAACATATTAAATACATCTGGATGTGCTTTTTCAACTTCATCAAGAAGAATAACGGCATAAGGTTTTCTTCGTACTTTTTCGGTTAGTTGACCGCCTTCTTCGTAACCAACATATCCTGGAGGAGCACCAACTAAACGTGAAATAGCAAATTTCTCCATATATTCACTCATGTCTATTCGAATAAGCGTATCCTCATTATCAAAAAGTTCTTTGGCTAGCACTTTGGCTAACTGAGTCTTACCTACACCTGTTTGTCCCAAAAAGATAAATGATCCAATAGGCTTGTTAGGGTCTTTTAAGCCTGCACGGTTACGTTGTATGGCTTTAACTACTTTAGATACTGCTTGATCTTGGCCAATAACCTTTCCTTTGATTCGGTCTGGTAAATTGGCTAATTTATTGCTTTCGGTTTGGGCAATACGATTAACAGGGATACCGGTCATCATTGAGACCACATCAGCTACATTTTCTTCATTTACAAGCTCTCTGTGTTTTTTACTTTCTTCTTCCCATTTTTCTTGTGCAACCTGTAGTTCTTGTTCTAAGTTCTTTTCGTCATCACGGAGCTTAGCAGCCTCTTCATATTTCTGTTTTTTTACCACAGAGGTTTTAGTTTCTCTCACCTTTTCAAGTTGGCGTTCGAGATCTAAAATGCGTTTAGGCACCTCAATATTGGTGATATGTACACGCGATCCTGCCTCGTCTAATGCATCTATGGCTTTATCGGGTAAGAACCTGTCGGTCATGTAACGATTTGTTAATTTGACACAAGCCTCAATAGCTTCGGGAGTATAGGTCACATTGTGGTGCGACTCATATTTTGGTTTAATGTTATTTAGAATTTCTATGGTTTCATTTACCGTAGTAGGTTCTATGATAACTTTTTGGAATCTACGTTCTAATGCACCATCTTTTTCTATGTGTTGTCTGTATTCGTCTAAAGTTGTGGCCCCTATGCATTGTAATTCACCACGTGCTAATGCAGGTTTAAACATATTACTAGCGTCTAAACTGCCTGTTGCTCCACCGGCTCCCACAATGGTATGAATTTCATCAATGAAAAGAATGATATCATCATTTTTTTCTAATTCATTCATCACTGCTTTCATACGTTCTTCAAATTGACCGCGGTACTTTGTACCCGCCACTAAGCTTGCTAAATCTAAGGTTACCACGCGTTTATCAAACAAAATTCTCGAAACTTTACGTTGTACAATCCGTAAAGCTAAACCTTCTGCAATGGCACTTTTACCCACTCCTGGTTCACCTATGAGTAGCGGATTATTCTTTTTTCGTCTACTTAATATTTGCGAAACTCTTTCTATTTCTTTTTCACGACCTACTACGGGGTCTAATTTTCCTTCATCTGCCATAGCGGTTAAATCGCGACCGAAATTATCGAGAACTGGTGTTTTCGATTTTTTATTTACTTTACCTGTTTTTGATCCACTATTTGTGTCAAACGGGTTTTTACGCATACTATCACCTTCACTGGCACCCTCATTCGGGAAATTTGCAGTGGGGGTGGGGTCTATAAAATCGTTATCTTGTGTTATCATAGCTTTAAATTCTCCCTTCACATTATCATAGTCAATTTTCAATTTGTTTAATAATTTGGTGGTCGGGTCGTTTTCATTTCTTAAAATACACAGCAATAAATGCGCGGTGTTAATTGTTGAGCTTTGAAAAAGTTTAGCTTCTAAAAAAGTTGTTTTCAAAGCGCGTTCTGCTTGCCTTGTAAGATGAAGGTTTTTTTTCTCGTTGCTTATAAATGCGTTATCGGGGTTTGCCGGACTTAAAATCTCAACCTTACGCCGAAGTAAATCTAAATCAATTTCTAATGCTTCTAAAATATCTATAGCTTTTCCGTTTCCATCACGAATTAATCCTAGCACCAAGTGCTCTGTTCCTATGAAATCGTGGCCTAAGCGCAGAGCTTCCTCTTTACTGTATGTAATTACATCTTTTACTCGGGGTGAAAAATTATCGTCCATAATTCAAAATATTCCTTTTCTCAAAAATTCAATTTACCTATTTCAAAAAGCATTCCTTTTTTTAGGCTACATGCTAAGAGACAAAATAAATGGCAGAAATCAAAAAAATACGTGACAAAATTACATTCGAAAGCCTATAAAACTTTGTTAATAATTTTGCGGCAAAAGGCTTTAAAACCAAGCCAAATTTGCTTACATTGGCACGTTAGAAAAATTAAACTATAATATACTAGATTTATGGCTGAAGGAGAAAAGTTAATTCCTATTAATATTGAGGAAGAAATGAAATCGGCTTACATAGATTATTCTATGTCGGTTATTGTTTCCCGTGCTTTACCCGATGTACGTGACGGATTAAAGCCCGTACACCGTAGAGTTTTGTTTGGAATGTATGAGTTAGGTGTACTCTCAAACCGAGCCTATAAAAAATCAGCAAGAATTGTGGGAGAGGTGTTAGGTAAATATCACCCTCACGGAGATACTTCAGTTTACGATACTATGGTGCGTATGGCGCAAGAGTGGAGTTTACGTTATATGTTGGTAGATGGTCAGGGTAACTTTGGTTCTGTAGATGGAGATAGCCCCGCTGCGATGCGTTATACAGAGGCAAGAATGCGAAAAATTAGTGAAGAGATGTTGGCCGATATTGATAAAGATACGGTTGATCATTCTTTAAACTTTGACGATACCTTAAAAGAGCCTACTGTATTACCTACTCGAATTCCGAATTTATTGGTGAATGGGGCAAGTGGTATTGCCGTGGGTATGGCTACAAATATGCCACCGCATAACCTAACCGAAGTTGTGGATGGGACCGTGGCCTACATCGATAATCCTGAAATTGAAGTAGACGAACTTATGGAACATGTAAAAGCTCCTGATTTTCCTACAGGTGGTATTATTTATGGGTATGATGGAGTTCGTGAAGCGTTTAAAACAGGTAGAGGACGTGTAGTGATGCGTGCCAAAGCTACTTTTGAAGAGGTTAAAGGACGTGAGTGTATAGTGGTTACAGAAATTCCTTACCAAGTCAATAAAGCAGATATGATTAAGAAAACTGCAGACATGGTTAACGACAAAAAAATAGAAGGTATTTCGTTAATTCGAGATGAGTCTGACAGAAATGGGATGCGTATTGTATATATACTTAAACGTGATGCAATCCCTAATATAGTCCTTAATTTACTATATAAACATACGGCCCTACAGTCTACTTTTAGTGTGAATAATATCGCTTTAGTGAAGGGAAGACCGCAAATGCTGAATTTAAAAGATATGATTCAGTATTTCGTAGAACACCGCCACGAAGTAGTGGTAAGAAGAACCGAGTTCGAATTAAAGAAGGCCCAAGATAGAGCTCACATTTTAGAAGGCTTAATTATAGCATCAGATAATATTGATGAAGTTATTGCTTTAATAAGAAGCTCATCAAATGCCGAGGAAGCGAGACAAAAATTAATAGATCGTTTTGAGTTAAGTGAACTCCAAGCCAAGGCCATTGTTGAAATGCGATTAAGACAGTTAACTGGTCTAGAGCAAGATAAACTAAGGGCAGAATATGAAGATTTAATGAAAACCATTGAGGAATTGAAAGCTATATTAGCTAGCAAGGAAAAGAGAATGGAGATTATTAAAGAAGAATTGCTTGAAGTAAAAGAAAAATATGGAGATGAACGCAGATCTGAGATTAATTTCGCTGGAGGCGATTTGAGTATCGAAGATATGATCCCCGATGAACAAGTTGTGATATCTATCTCTCATGCAGGTTACATTAAACGTACTTCTTTATCTGAATACAAAACCCAAAAGAGAGGTGGTGTAGGATCAAAAGCTAGTACTACCCGTAATGAGGACTTCTTAGAAGATCTATTTGTAGGGACCAACCATCAATATATGTTGTTTTTTACCCAAAAAGGAAAATGTTATTGGATGCGTGTTTACGAAATACCAGAAGGTAGCAAATCCTCCAAAGGTAGAGCTATCCAAAACTTAATTAATATTGATCCAGAAGATAAAATAAAAGCCTTTATTTGTACGCAAGACCTTAAAGATGAAGATTACATAAACGGACATTATGTCATAATGGCAACTAAAAAAGGTCAGGTTAAGAAAACATCATTAGAGCAATATTCAAGACCTCGAGCCAATGGTATTAATGCCATAACTATTAAAGAAGGTGATGAATTGCTTTCTGCAAAATTAACTAATGGAGACAGTGATGTAATGCTTGCTCTTAAAAGCGGTAAATGTATCCGATTCGAAGAAAATAAAACCAGACCTATGGGACGAAATGCCTCCGGTGTACGCGGAATTACCTTGGGTCATGATAAAGATGAAGTGGTTGGCATGATTACCATTGAAAATCCTGACGAAGAAACTGTTTTAGTGGTTTCAGAGAACGGATATGGTAAACGAACATTTATTCAAGATCCTGAGAATGGTGAAGATATTTATCGTGTAACCAATAGAGGTGGAAAAGGGGTTAAAACCATTTCTATAACCGAGAAAACGGGTGAGCTGGTTACCATAAAAAGCGTGACCGATAATGACGATTTAATGATTATTAATAAATCTGGATTAGCCATTCGTATTGAGGTTAAAAACTTAAGAACTATGGGAAGGGCTACTCAAGGAGTTCGTTTAATTAACCTAAAAGGTGATGACTCTATTGCTGCGGTGGCAAAGGTGGCAAATGAAGAGGAAGAGGAAACATTAGAGGAAATCAACCCAATTGAATCTGGGCTTGACAATGAAGCTCAAGATGGGGCCAATGAAAATGGCACAACTATTGAATCAGATGATGAAAAATAATTTATTAGCAATTTATTAATTATGAAAAAGAGTATAATTACTATAGGTTTAGCTTTTTTAACCGTGGGCGCATTTGCTCAGAAAAAAGAGATAAAGAATGCGCTTAAGGCTACCGAAGCAGGAAAATATAGTGAAGCAAAAAACTTACTACAATCTGTGGAAAGCATGGTGGCAACTGAAAAAGATAAAGTTAAAGCAGACTTTTACTTAGCAAAAGGAAATGCTTTTATGGGAGATCCAAAGGCCACTACAGACAATACATCAGAATTGGTCATTGCTGCTAAGGCATTTAAAAAAGCAATTGACTTAGGTGAAAAAGATGCAGAACAGAAATTAGCATTGCTTAAAGCTAAAATGATTAATTCTGCTGTTGAAGATCAGAAAGCTTCAAAATTTAGTGAAGGTTCTAAAAAATTGATTGCCTTATATGAGTTAGACAAAAGCGATACATTGAGCTTGTATAATGCAGCTAGTCTAGCTGTGGCAGGAAAAGATTATGACAAGGCATTAGAGTATTACCTACAGCTTGACGAAATGGGGTATGAAGGTACTAGTACTATTTATACAGCCGTAAATAAAGAAACTAATGAAGTAGAATCTTTTGCTAACAAAAATCAACGAGATATTTATTTAAAATCAGGAACTCATATCAAACCTGAAACAAAGCAATCTGAATCGAAAAGACCAGAGATTATTAAAAACATCGCCCTTATTTATGTTGAGCAAGGCAATCAAGAAAAAGCTATGACTGCTATTGCAAAGGCAAAAGAAGAAAGCCCGAATGATACTGCATTATTGCTATCTGAAGCCGATATTTATCACAAAATGGATAAGATGGATAAATATTCTGAAACAGTAGAAAGAGTTCTTGAAATTGAACCAAACAATCCTGTATTGTACTATAATCTTGGTGTAAGCTCAATGAGTATGGGGGCTACACAAAAAGCCATTAATTACTATAAGCAAGCTATTAAGTTAGACCCAGACTTTACTAATGCTTATGTAAATCTTGCTTCAGCGATACTTGATCAAGAGAAGCCAATTGTTGAGGAAATGAACAAACTAGGAATGTCTGATGCCGACACTAGAAAATACAATAAATTACAAGAACAGCGCCTTGAGTTATACAAAAAGGCAGTGCCTTATCTAGAAAAGGTGTTAGAAAAGGAAGAGAAGGGGACTGGCTTACGTCAACAGGCTACCCAAACCTTAAAACAGATATATAGTTTGTTAGGGGAAACCCAAAAAGCTAAAGCTTTACAAGACTAATAAATTTGTGAAGTAATCATAAAAAAATCGGGTTTTATAACCCGATTTTTTTATATAATCTTTTTTATAACTCTTAGATTATGGGAATACCTATTAGTATTTACATTAAATATTCCGGTGTGATCAATTCTGTCAATTCGTACTTTCCCGTGGGCGTGAATAATATAATTATCGGGCATTATAATTCCCACGTGTATAATATTACCCTCTTGATTATCAAAAAAAGCAAGGTCGCCAGGTTCACTTTCTTCCACAAAACTTAATGCTTCACCTTGCTTAGCTTGTTGAGAGGCATCTCTTTTTAAAGTATACCCATTTAATTTATACACCATTTGTGTAAAACCACTACAATCAATCCCGAAAGGTGTTTTGCCACCCCATAAATAAGGAGCATTCAAGTATAACGTGGCGGTGGAAAGCAGATTTTTCTTTGGTTGAACCCCTGCTATTCTTCGACCTTCATACTCACTCTTAAACCAGTGTAAGTTTTTAACGCTAGCCCCTAATGTTATAGGAGTTAGTTGCTTAAAAGAATCTTGAATATAATCAATTAAGTCGGCAGCAAATTCAGGACTTTGTTTTTCAATTTCTTCAAATTGCACTTGGCTTATTTCATTAAAATGAAGTATGTCTAGCCATCCCTCATATCCGTCAAAGGCAATTCTTATTTTCACCCACTTTCTTCTAATTTCAATAAGCTTAAAATGGTCACCATATAAAAGTTGGGTGACCATTTCACTGGTTTCGCTAGGTTCTAGCCTAACAGCAACACTATTTAAAGTACAAATTCCGTAACGCATTTATAAATTCTTAAGCGTTTCTTTCAATTACCATAGCAGAGGCGCCACCACCACCATTACAAATCGCAGCTGCACCTAGTTTGGCATTATTTTGTTCTAAAACATTAATTAAAGTGATAAGGATTCTTACACCGCTGCAGCCTAAAGGATGTCCTAAAGAAACCGCGCCGCCATTTACATTAACCTTATCGTTTTGTATACCTAAAATTTTCATATTGGCTAAACCAACTACAGAAAAAGCTTCGTTAAATTCAAAATAATCAATTTCATCTTGACTTACACCTGCTTTGGTTAAAGCCTTTGGAAGCGCCTTAGCTGGTGCTGTTGTAAACCATTTAGGTTCTTGTGCTGCATCGGCATAGCCTTTTATGATGGCCAAGGGTTTTAAACCTAATGCTTCGGCTTTTTCTCTACTCATTAAAATTACCGCACCTGCACCGTCATTTATAGTTGAAGCATTAGCCGCAGTTACCGTTCCTTCTTTGGTAAAAGCAGGTCTTAGCGCAGCTATTTTATCCATTCTAACATTTTTATACTCCTCATCTTCTTTAACTATAACGGGCTCGCCTTTGCGCTGTGGTACTTCAACAGGTACAATTTCATTGTCAAACTTTCCGCTTTCCCAAGCTTTTTTAGATCTCTCATAAGATTCTATAGCGAACTGGTCTTGATCCTCTCGAGAAAATTCATATTCGTTAGCGCACAAATCGGCACAAACTCCCATGGCATTTTGATCGTATGCATCAACCAAACCGTCTTTTTGCATTCCATCAATCATTTGTGCAGGACCAAATTTAGTTCCTTTTCTTAAATGCAAATAATGTGGTATCTGACTCATGTTTTCCATACCTCCAGCTACAATTACTTCGGCATCACCTAGGGCGATACTTTGTGCAGCTTGCATAACAGTTTTCATTCCACTAGCGCAAACCTTATTTACAGTGGTACAAGGTACGTTTTCTGAGATGCCGGCCGCTAACGCAGCTTGTCTAGCTGGTGCTTGACCGTTACCAGCTTGAACAACATTTCCCATTAAAACTTCTTGCACCTCCTTTGGGTCTAAATTTATTTTTTCTAAAGCGCCTTTAATGGCAATCGCTCCTAATTGTGTGGCCGGAATGCTTGACAAGCTTCCTAAAAAACTACCTATAGGGGTTCTTACCGCACTTACAATAACAACTTCTTTACTCATATTCCTGTATTTTATTTTCAAGTCACGAATTTAACGATTTTCTGTTCAACAACACAATGCTTTTTAAGCATACAAGCTTATTTTTATTACTTTTGAAAGATAAGTATTGAAAATGAAAAAAGTAGTTGACACAATATATAAGAAGCAGGCACTGATTTATAAATTGTTTTTGTACCTCTTTACGGTTGCTCTTATTGTATATCTGTTTCCTAAGGGTAATAAATTTAAATATGAATTAATCAAGGGTAAGCCTTGGCAGTATGAAAATCTTTATGCTCCTTTTGATTTTGCAATTTTAAAAACCGATGATGAGATTGCTGCTGAGAGAGAAGAAATTAGAACGAATCATATTCCTTATTACGATTATGATTCAATAGCTACACAAAGCGTATATAACAGTTTTCCACAACAATTCGATAAGGTTTTTCCAGATACAATTGGTAATGTAAAGAAAAAGTTTCTGCAACAGTCTGGTAATCAAATTTTAAATAAAATCTATCGATACGGTATACTTGTTCAAAACGTCCGATTTAATAGCAATAGTGTTATTTATTTAAAAAAAGGCAATGAAGCGCAAGAGGTGGCATACAAAAAGATTTTAAAACAAGAGAATTTGGGAGATTTTCTTGATGTGCAATTAGAAAAAGCTAAACTAGAAGCTTACCGCCCTTATTATAAAGAGTTATTTTTTAATATACTTAAACCCAATGTTCGATTAAATGAAAATTTAACTCAGCATGATTTGCAATCTAAATTAGAGGCTTTATCGTTTACCAAGGGTAGTATCTCAAAAGGAAGTAAGATTATCGAAAAGGGGGAGGTTATTGATCAGGATAAATTTAGGATACTGGTTTCATTACGTCAAGAATATGAATCTAATTTTTGGGGCGCTACCAGTTATTATATTGTATTAATAGGCCATACCTTATTGGTGGCTTTAGCTTTATTGATGTTATTTTTATTTATTAAAAAATATAGAGAAGAAATATTTGAGAGCAATACCAAAGTCACCTTTATTTTCATAAACATTTTAATTAGTGTTTTTCTAACGGTAACTGTCTTTCGTTTAAATGTAGACTATATTTATGTGGTGCCTCTTTGTATACTTCCATTAACCTTAAAGGCTTTTTTTGATGCCAGGCTGGGTTTATTTACTCACGTGATAACAGTTTTAATTCTTGGTTTTATTGTGCCCAATAGTTACGAGTATATGTTTTTGCAAATTATCGCTGGTATTGTAACTATTCTAACCATTTCTGAATTATACAAGAGAGCTAACTTATTTATTTCTGTAGGGCAAATTACCGCGGTATATATTTTTGCTTATTCGGCATTTACCATTATTCAAGAAGGTGATTTAAGTAAAATAGATTACCAAACTTTATTGGTATTCCTATTAAGTGGATTAGCTACTTTATTCGTTCAGCCTCTCATTTACGCTTACGAGAAATTTTTTGGATTGGTTTCAGATATGTCACTTTTAGAATTATCAGACACCAACAGTAATTTACTAAAAGAACTTTCAAATAAGGCTCCCGGAACTTTTCACCATAGCTTAAATGTGGCCAATTTAGCCGAGGCAGCGGCAAATGAAGTTGGAGCAAATGCGTTATTGGTTAGGGTAGGAGCACTTTATCACGATATAGGAAAAATGACCAATCCTACTATGTTTACTGAAAACCAAACTACTTCGGTAAACCCACACGATGAACTATCGCCAATTGAAAGTGCAGAAATTATTATAAACCACGTTGTTTACGGAATAGAGATCGCTAAAAAACATAATTTACCTGATCGAATAATTGATTTTATCAGAACGCATCACGGTACTACATTGGTTTATTATTTTTATCAAAAAGCCAAAAAAGAAGCTGAGAACAATTTAAAAGGCGTAGCGGCAGAGCAATTTAAATACCCTGGTCCTAAACCCTTTAGTAAAGAAACAGCTATATTAATGATGAGTGACAGCGTTGAAGCCGCTAGCAAGAGTTTAAAAGAACCCACCGCACAACTTATTGATGATTTTGTAGAAAAAATCATTAATAAACAAATGGATCAAGGGCAATTTTTAAATGCCGAAATCACTTTTAAAGAAATACAAAATATTAAGAAGATTTTAAAACGAAAGCTCAAGAATATTTACCATCTTAGGATAGAATATCCAGAATAAGTAAAATGAAATTTGGTAAAATAAAATTTTCTGAAATTGAAAAATTATATCTTCCTAAAGATCATAAGCAAACGCAAAATGTTTTGCATAAGCACAAACCGCAGTCTTTTGAAGAAATTCGAATCGGAGATTCAACTTGGACTAGCTTAAAGCCGAATGGTAAAAAAACAAAGCTATCAGAATATCAAGAAAAATTAAATGCTGTAGAGCTAAACGCCTCTTTTTATAGAAATTGGTCGCCCAATCAATATCAAAAATGGCAAGAACAAGTAGACGATAATTTTAAATTTTGCCCTAAAGTACCTCGGCAAATATCGCATTATAAAAGACTTGATAATTGTGAATTAGAACTGAATTACTTCATCGATGGTATAGCCAATTTAAGCGCTAATTTAGGGGTAACGTTTTTGCAAATGCCAGAGAATTTTCAAGCAAATGAAGTCAACTTACTGCGACTCGCACATTTTATTAAACTTTGGCCATTAGAATTACCATTAGCATTAGAATTGAGAAATCGCTCATGGTTTAAAGAAAAAGATTATGCTGACCAATTGAATAATTTATTGTTAGCCCATAATATAAGTAGCGTTATAACCGATACACCAGGCGAAAGATCTGTTTTACATATGCGATTAACCACAAAAACTGCGTTTATTCGGTTCAATGCTATGAATGATACCATTGATTATGAGAGAATAAATGAGTGGTTAGATAAAATTGAAAACTGGTATTGTAAAGGCCTTAAAAAATTATATTTTTTTATACATCAAGGTGACAATGATAATAAAGAGCTATTACTGTCCTATTTTATTAAAAAATTAAACAAGCAATACCATATTAATATTAAAAATCCTATTGAATTAATATGAGAGAGGAGATTTCAGTCACAACCGATGCTGTGGTTTTTTACAAATCTAATTCAGGCATATCTGTCTTGTTAATTAAGAGAAAAAATCAGCCATTTAAAGACAGCTGGGCATTACCTGGGGGCTTCTTAGAACCTGAAGAAACCCTTAAAAAGGCTTGCGAACGAGAACTAAAAGAAGAAACAGGATTAAAGATTAAAAATTGGACGCAAATTGGGGTTTATGATAAAGTAGATCGTGACCCGAGAAAAAGAATTATCAGTATCGCTTTTGCTTGTTTATTAACACAAAGACCCATAGCAAAAGCTGCCGATGATGCTAAAGAAGTAAGCTGGGAGATTTTACCCATAAGGCAAGATTTTTCTTTAGCCTTTGATCACCAACAAATTATAGAAGACGCAATGTTAAAATTAAATATAAAAAATGAGATTTCACACACGTAAATGGGTTAAACCAGAAGACCTAAATCCTAATGCCACCCTTTTTGGCGGTAGACTTTTAAGTTGGATAGACGAAGAGGCCGCGCTCTATACAGTAGTACAACTAGAAAACCCTAAAACGGTTACCGCTTATATGAGCGAAATTAGTTTTAAAAGTTCTGCCAAACAAGGAGACATTATTGAAATAGGTATTGAAGTCGTGAAGTTTGGAAAAACTTCTATAACGCTAAGAAGCGAAGCCAGAAACATGATGACAAGAGAAACTATTCTGGTTGTAGATCAGATAATCATGGTTAACTTAGGCCAAGATGGAAAGCCAATCCCTCACGGTAAAAGCAAGGTCGAGTTTGTGCGAGATCGGCTTAAAACAGAAAAATAATTATTTAGTATTGGGTAAAAATTTTTTATCGGCATAAAATGGGCCAAAGGGTAAAATAGAGCAAATTATCACAATAGCTAATGTTTTTAATGACCAGTTTAGTTTTTCATACATCCAGTATGCACCCATTACATATAAAACAAAAAGTACGCCGTGGGCCATACCAACTGTGCTAACCATTTCTGGACTATTAAACATATATTTTAAAGGCATTGCAATTAATAGTAATACTAAGAAAGATATAGCCTCTAAAATGCTTATCCACCTGAAAACCCGAATAAATCTATCCATAATTTTTTAATGCAAAGATACAATATTCAATATGCATAAATAGTATAACAAACTAAATAATTACTCGCATAATTTAGTATGTTTGTTTAAAATAAGAAACATGAAAATTTTAGTAACAGGAGGTCTTGGTTACATTGGATCACATACGGTTGTTCAATTACTTCAAAAAAACTATGAAGTCATAATCATTGATAATTTATCAAATTCTAGCTTTACAACCTTAGAAGGAATTTGTAGTATAACCAATAAATCTCCTAAATTTTCAAGATTAGATTTAAGAAATCCTTTAAAGGTACAGCAGTTTTTTGATGAACATCCAGACATACAGGGTGTAATTCATTTTGCAGCATCGAAGGCCGTGGGCGAAAGTGTTGAGAAGCCTTTATTGTATTATGAAAACAACCTCAATACGCTTGTTTTTCTTTTGCAGGAAATGCGAAGAAGAAATCTTAATAATTTTATTTTCAGTTCTTCTTGTACCGTTTACGGTCAAGCCGATTTATTACCCATAAACGAAAATGCTCCTGTAAAAACGGCAGAGTCGCCTTATGGGAATACTAAACAGATAGGAGAAGAAATTATAAAAGACTTTAGCAAAAGTGAAAAACAGTTTAAAGCTATCGCTTTGCGTTACTTTAACCCAATTGGGGCACATCCTTCTGCGCGCATTGGAGAGTTACCTATGGGAGTGCCACAAAATTTAGTACCCTTTATAACACAAACCGCTATAGGAAAACGAGAGAAATTATCTGTTTTTGGAGATGATTACGATACCGCAGATGGGACAGCCATTCGAGATTATATTCACGTAATGGATTTAGCCGAAGCGCATATGGTAGCTTTAGAACGATTAATTAAAGGGAAACAAGCTAAAAACTACGAGGTTTTTAATATAGGTACAGGAAAAGGAAGCTCGGTAATGGAGGTCATAAGGGCTTTTGAAAAAGTAACGGGACAAGCCTTAAATTATGTTTTAACAAGTAGAAGACCAGGAGATGTAGAGGCAGCATTTGCAGATACTAAAAAAGCAAACCAAGAACTGGGATGGACGGCTAAACACAGTCTTGAAGAAGCCTTAACTAGCGCCTGGGCTTGGGAAAAAAGATTAGCCGAGGCCGAAAAAAATGAAATATAATTATAAGATAAAGCCCGTTAAACTAACGGGCTTTATCTTATAAATTTAAAAAATTACTAGAATTCGTAATTTTGCAAAGCTTCGTTATACTCTCTAATTTCTTCTATATTCAATTTGTTGTCGCTATCTTTAATAAGATTAATGAAATAAATCATGCTTTGATCAGCATCAAATTCACTCTCCGTCTCAGAAGCTTCCATGGTTTCTTCTTCTAGCTCATCTTCTTCCGAAACCTCTATAGGCTCTTCTTCTGGAATAGGAATATCAAAAGTAAAAGTTTCTTCAATATGCTCATAAGCTAAACGCAAAGCTTTGGCTACAACCGGTCTTTTTTCTTCAACCGCAAATGGACGTAGCTCTTTCAAGTCGGCTACTAGAGTATTGGCAATGATTCCTACTTGATTAAGCTCATCTAAAATTTTGGCTATAAGTTTTTGTGCTTTTGGATTATTCAATGTAGCTAGTTTTTAATGTTATTAGAAATGCAAAAGTAAGGGTTTATGTCTAAAAATGTTCAAGCTAGACTTAAAATTATCATCTAATTTTTTTTAGGTACAGATTAATGTTTTGATTTACAAACCGATAAATTTAAAACTATAATTTCTTTTAAAATAGGCTGCAAATTCCTTTAAAACTGCTTAATTTTGCAGGATTAAATTTTTAACAGGATTAACATTTAAGACTTCTTTAATGACCGATATTATGGTGGAGAATACGAAAGACAAAATTGAGAAAAGCAATACCGAAAAAGAATTGTATGGCTATCAACAAGAAGATTTGAATAAAATATTTTCTTACTTAGATGAAGCACCAGACAACTTTAATTTGCTATATCAATTGCCAACAGGTGGAGGAAAAACCGTTATATTCTCGGAAATTGTTCGGCGTTATATTAATCAAACAGACAAAAAGGTTGTTATTTTAACGCACAGGATTGAGCTATGTAAGCAGACCTCAAAAATGTTGAAAGGATTTGGGGTAAAAAACAAGATTATTAATTCAAAAGTAAAAGAGCTTCCCGATCAAGACGATTATCAATGTTTTGTTGCAATGGTTGAAACTTTGAATAACCGCTTAAATGATGATAAATTAGAAGTAGCCGATGTTGGCTTAGTGATTATAGATGAAGCGCATTATAATTCATTCACAAAATTATTTAAGTATTTTGAAGACTCATTTATTTTAGGTGTTACGGCAACTCCTTTAAGTTCTAACATTAAGTTGCCGATGAAAGACAACTACCAAGAACTAATAGTTGGTAACTCCATTCCATCATTAATACAGCAAGGATTCTTAGCGCGAGCAAAAACTTATAGCTATGATGTAGGTTTAACCTCGTTACAGGTAGGTATTAATGGAGATTACACCGTAAAATCATCTGAAGATCTTTATACAAATATGTCAATGCAAAATAAGCTTGTTCAGGCTTATGAGGAGCATTGTAAAGGTAAAAAGACCCTAATTTTTAATAACGGGATAAATACTTCGTGGTACGTCTATCAAACTTTTAAAGATGCTGGATATGAAATCAAACACTTAGACAACACCCATTCTAAAAAAGAAAGAAAAGAAATTCTTAAGTGGTTTAAAAATAAACCCGATGCTATCCTAACCTCAGTGAGTATTTTAACTACCGGTTTTGATGAGCCTACTGTTGAAAATATTATTTTAAATCGAGCTACTAAATCTTTAACGCTCTATTACCAAATGATTGGTCGTGGTTCTCGTAAATTACCAGGGAAAGACACTTTTAATGTTATTGATTTGGGAAACAATGCCGCGCGTTTTGGGCTTTGGGATGCACCAGTAGATTGGCAGCTTATATTTAAAAATCCAGACTACTTCTTAGAGAATATTACTGGTGATGAGGAGATAGAAAGAGAGTTTAAGTACAAGATGCCCGCTGAAGTAAGGGAAATGTTTAAAAACTCAGAAGATATTGAGTTTGATATAAAAGCAGCATATGAGAAGGCGGTGAATAATGGCGAGAAATCAAAAAAGGTTTTAGAAGCTTCAATAGAGCAGCATGCCAAAATGTGTATAGAGAATAGTGAAGATGTGTTTGACGCTAGAATTTTGGCAAGAGAATTAGCCGATGATATTAGAGACCGAGTGAAGCGCTATTCTTACTGCATTATTAATAATACTAAAAATTACCGTGACTGGCTGTACGAGGATTACAATCGAAAATTGCGTTCTAGAATCAATGAATTATTTATCGATTAACAAATAATCTCATTTAGAAAAATAAAAAACTAGCGGATTAACCGCTAGTTTTTTATTTTTTAATTTGTTTTTAAAGTTTTCTATGCGATTAGTATTTAGTTTAGGGCGCCAAAAATCATTACACCATAAATGAAAAAGCGTAAAAAGCGCAATAGACCAAAAAGCAAATAACTGCCAAAAGGGAATTTAATTATACCGGCTGCTATACTCGAAATAGCAAACGGAACAGGTAGTAGAGCTCCTACCACAATTAAAAATCCTCCCCATTTTCGCATATTTTTAATATGCTTGGCCATTTTTACTTCAAGGTAAACAAAAACCGAAGGAATACTTGCAATTCCGCGTCCAGCGAAATAAGACACTATTCCGCCTAAATAAGACAATAAGGCCAAAGTAAACAAATACCAATTAGGATGCAATGATTTTCCTGCCCAAGCAATAAAGATTTCAGGCGGGATGAGTCCTAATATAGATTCAGACAAAAAGAAAACGCTTAACACCCCAACGGGCGGAAAATTAGCAGTAATATAAGCCAATACATCATTGATATCTATTACGAAAAAATGAACAGCAATAAGTCCAACTACAAAAACGGCAATAGGAATGGCTGCTTTAAGCAGAGATTTTCCTACAAACGAGTAAAATCCAGTGTATGAATAATACTGGTGCAGTAATTTCCAACGGGGCTTTTTCTTAAAATTCTTGTTATTTGACATTTATTTGAGGCAAATATTAAAAGTTGCAAAGGTAAGTTCAAATATTAGCTTCTACAAGTTAAAACATAGATTTTAAGATTGATTTTGGGGCGGAACAAAAGTGTTTTTCTCGTTCTTTTCCATAATTGAACTACTGGGTAATTCGTAAACTTCTAATTTAAAGTATGGTAATGCTGCTAGTACATGATCAAAAATATCTGAGACAATACCTTCATAGTTCAACCAAACCTTATCTGCCGAAAAGGCATATACTTCTAAGGGTGTTCCTTGTGCCGTAGGGGGGAGCTGTCTTACCATTGCTATCATTTCATGATTTATTTTAGGATGGTTGGCAAGGTATAATTCTATATATCTCCTAAAAACACCAATATTGGTGAGGTTTCGCCCATTCACTATATGCGATTTATTAATATTATATTGCGTGTTGTATTGCTCTATTTCTTTAGATTTTTCATCTAAATAGGGGGCTATTAATTGAATTTTTTTTAAATCTTCTATATCTTCAGAACTCAAAAAACGGATAGAATTTGTTTTGATATTTACGGCGCGCTTAATTCGACGACCACCCGAAACACTCATTCCTCGCCAGTTTTTAAATGAATCAGATATCAAGTAATATGTAGGTATACTGGTAATGGTTTTATCAAAATTTCTTATTTTAACAGATGATAAATTTATTTCTATAACATCTCCATCTGCTCCATACTTTTCCATAGTGATCCAATCACCAATTCGAACAGTGTCATTTACAGCTACCTGAATGCTAGCTACAAATCCTAGAATGGTATCCTTAAAAATCAGTAAAATTATGGCGGATAAAGCTCCTAATGCGGTTAAAAATTGCCAAACCGATTTTCCTGTTAGCAAGCTGAAAATTATTATGCCTCCAAAAAGCCAAATAAAAATCATAACCACTTGTATGTAGCTTTCTATAGGCTTATCTTTAAAACTATTTAGCGTTCGTAGAAAATCTCTTAAACTTCTTAAGACACTGCGTATGAACCAAATGCTAATGATAATACTAGCAAGATCTAATAAGATAATTGATTCATCTCTCAATGCAGGGAAATCGATTAAAAGATAAGGTAACATTGAGCGATAAAACAACAGCGTAATCAAATGAGTGAGGTGGGTAAGTGCATTGTTTTTAAAAAGAAAATCGTCAAAAACGGTTTTGGTTTTTCTCACCAGTTTACCAAAACTTGTGATTAGAATTTTACGGATTAAGAAGTTAAAAAGATAACCTAAAATTAAAAGAAGAATAAGATTGAACGTAAAATTACCATATTGCGCCATAGCGTCAGTCCAATTGTAATCCCTTAACCAATGGTACGCCCAACGCGCTGTTTCTTTATACTGCATTAAATTTTAAATTTATGTAAAAATACTAGTACTTTACTCGCTAAACAAGTACATAACCAATATTTTATAATAAGTTTGCGACATCAATTAAACCCAATAAAAATATAATTCTTTGGATTAGGAACGATGTTTAAAAGATTTAAAAATATTATCAATGATACCGATTTTATAAAAGCCTGGCTGTTATTATTTTCGATATTTGTGCCGGTTTTTTTCTTTTATTTGGTTGATGCTATGCCTTATGGAATAGCCATGGCATTAGGAGTGTTTTTAATTGCTCCAAGTGATATACAGGGGAATTTGAAACATCGGTTTTACGGTATGGTTTCAGCGGCAATTTTGGCTGTTTTAGGTTCGCTTATAGGAGAGATAACCCAATTCAATTTAACGTTGAATTTAATTTGTCTTTTTCTCTTTGTTTTCTTTACCGCGAGTGTCGCAGTATATGGTTTTAGAGCATCTTTAGTTAGTTTTTCTGGGCTTTTAGCAATCGTTTTAAGTTATGCCAATTTTAGTAAAGAAACAGGTCTTGGTTTGCACCTTCTATTTTTAGGTTTAGGATGTTGCTGGTATATTTTAGTTAGTACGCTATATATTATCATTCGGCCCCATAGCTATATAAAAAGGCAGCTAGGTAACCTGGCAAATAAAACCGCTCAATTTTTGGTTTTACGGCAGAAAATAATTGAAAAGCCAAAAAATCTAACTAAGTATTTAGAAAAACAAAATCAACTTCATATAGAAATAAATGAACTGCACGAGAGTTTGCGCGAGAGCTTAATTAGCAATAGAAAAATCTATGGACAGTCAAACACCAATAGGCGTAATTTATTAATTTTCACAGAGCTTATTGATATTTTTGAAGTAGCATTAGCCAATCCAATTGATTATAATTGGCTTACAGATTTTAAAAAGACTACTCCTCAAATTATAAAATTATTTTCAGAATTGCAATCGGATTTAGCTAAACGACTATTACATTTTTCTTCCTATTTCCTATCTGAAGTAAAGCTTGATAAAAAAGATGGTATACGTTTAAAAATCAAGAAACTAAGAGATGTTTTGCAAAATGATTCATCTTTAAAAAGTGATATAGAATCAAAAGCGACACTTAAAACATGGTTTAATCAGGAAATTAGCATATATGAAAAACTTAGTCATATTGAACGTATAGTACTAAACCTAAAAAGCAAAGACAAGTTAGCTAAATTAACTTCTAAAAGCATAAATCGTTTTCTTACACCGGTAGACTATAGTTTTAAAGTTTATAAAAATCAACTGAGTTTTAAAAATATTATACTAAGACATGCTTTACGTTTGGCTGTTTTGATGGTATTGGGTGTCATAGTTGGCAAGTGGTTTGCTCTACAGAATGCTTATTGGATTGTTTTAACTACTCTGGTTATTTTAAGACCAAATTTCGGTTTAACAAAAGAACGATCTGTAAAACGGATTTTGGGCACGCTGCTTGGCGGTGCTATCGCTTTTTTAATTGTGTATCTATTTCATGATCCAATTTTATTCTTGGTACTTAGTATGCTTTGTTTAGTGATAGCATTCACTTTAATTCAAAAAAATTATATAGGGGCTGCTGCTTTTATAACGCTTAATGTTGTTTTTCTTTATGCTCTTTTGCAGCCCAATGTTTTAAGTGTAATTCAATATAGGTTATTAGATACTGTAATTGGTGCATCTTTAGCTTTTTGTGGAAATTTCTTTTTGTGGCCCACTTGGGAACACGCTAATTATCAAAAGGAGGTTAAGGAAGCTATAAAAGGTAGTTTGGCTTATTTTAATCAAATTAGAAAATTATATTCAACCAAAAATGAAGTTGACGATGAATATAAACTGGCAAGAAAATTTGCTTTTATAACGCAAGGAAATCTTAGCGCAGCGTTACAGCGTATGGCGCAAGAACCTAAGTCTAAGCAAGACGCTTATCAAAAATTATACAAATACACTGCCTTAAACCAAACCTTTATATCTTCGTTAGCAAGCCTAGGTAATTTTATAAATACGCATAAGACAACTCAAATGTCAGAATCTTTTAATTTTATCGCTTCCTCTATAGCAGATAATTTAACCACCACTCTCCAAAATTTAGAAGGAAAATCAACTAGATTAGTTAGTAAAAAAGAAACCGAATCGTTAAAAAATGCTTATAACGATTTAAGTTACTCTTTAAATAAATTAACTTTGACTCAAAACGAAACAGAAAAAATTCAAGAAGCTATTTTAATTTATGAACAAATGAAATGGCTTTATGAGATTTCTGAAAAACTAAAAAAAATTAGCTAGTGTATGGGATCTTATTTTAAAAGTCCACCGTTTTTTATTACCATCGGTATCTTAGCTTTTGTAGGAATTATTTATTTCAATTTTAAAGATCATTATAAAATTGACTACGATAATCCTTCTGAGGTAATTATTAAAAACACTTGGAAATTACCAAGAGAGTTAGAAGAAGTATCGGGAATTGTTTATCTCAACGATAAACAATTAGCCTGTGTACAAGATGAAATGGGGCTTATTTATTTGTACAATATAGTAATTGGTAAGGTTGAACAAACCATTGAATTTGGTCCGCAAGATGATTATGAAGGCATCGCTTTTAATGGTAATGATCTTTACACCGTAACTAGTGCTGGTAAAATATTTGAAATTAAAAGCTATTTATCAGATTCTATTAATATCAATACTTACCAAACTAAATTATCTCCAAAACATGATATTGAAGGTTTTACCTATAACCCTGCTAAAAATCAGTTATGGCTGGCAGCAAAACAAAATGGGCACAAGGATGAAAAATATAAAGGTGTTTATGCTTTTGATCTAACTTCGAAAAGGTTTATAGAAGAACCGATATTCAAATTGAAGTTTGATAATCCCATTTTTAAAGAACTTAAAGATGTAGGTAGTAAAAAAATTTTTAGAACATCAGAAATTGCCATTCATCCTCAAACAAAAGATATTTATATGTTAGATGCTAAAATCCCAAAGCTCTTGATTTTAAATCGTAACTGGGAAGCAGAAAAATTAATTGTTTTAGATCCTGATCAGCATCCGCAACCAGAGGGCATAACTTTTAGTCCAGATGGAAAAATATTTTTATCTAATGAGGGGGAGTGGAAGCCAGCCACCATTCATAGGGTTGAAATAAAGAACAAAAAGGCTACCAAAAAGAAATAAAAACTTTAATTCTTTTTAAACCAAGAGAAAATTCCCTTTTTCTTTTTCTGTTTATCTTCGTGAAAGGTTTTTTCATCCTTATTTTTTCCAAATATTCGTTTTAGAAGTCCATCTTTTTTTTCATCATCACATTCAATGGCCTTTTTCACTTCTTTTGATATTGGTTCAAATCGCGCTTGGGTTATCGCATCAAATTCTTTAATTTTTGACAGAGCCGAATAAAACTCAGCAAACATTGGTAGAGCAGCATTTGCCCCCTGACCGATAGCGGTAGAACTAAAGTTAATTTTGGCATTATCATTTCCTACCCAAGTTAAGCAAACTAGTTTTGGTGTAATTGCAGCGAACCAAGCATCCTTATTATTTTGAGTGGTTCCTGTTTTTCCGGCAATGGCATTATTTAATCTGTAGGTTGTTCGCAATCGTCTAGCAGTTCCTTTGTTTACGGTTGATTGCATAAACGAAAGCATAACTTGTCTTGTAAAGTTTGAAAATGCAGCCTCTTTTTTATTGCTTTTATTTTGTTGCTCTTGGCTCCAAATAATTTCTCCTCTTTTATTTTTAATTGTTTTTATAAATACAGGTTCTGGTGCCATTCCATCATTCACAAAAGTTGAATAAACCCGAGCCATATCTAAAAGTTTCACATCGGTAACCCCTAATGCAATTGAGGGTACTTTTGGCAACTCCTGTTGAATCCCCATTTTTTTTGCCTGTTCAATTGTTTTTTCAATTCCCACTTCTTGCAATACTTTTACGGCAATAGTATTTATAGATTCGCTTAAAGCTCTTTCTAGAGAATAATTAATATGTTCGGGCTCCTTATCTTTTTTAGAGGCATTTTTCGGGGTCCAATTCTTCATATCGGTATAAGTTACCGCACTAGGGTTGTAGTAGTGGCAAGGGGCTAATCCGTTTTCAATAGCGGCTGTATAAACAATCGGTTTAAATAAAGATCCTACTTGTCTTTTGCTTTGACTTACATGATCGTATTTAAAATAAGTGTAATCGATACCTCCAAGATAAGACTTAATTTCCCCAGTATTTGGTTCTAAGGCGACAAAACCCAAATTTAAAAATTTGGAATAATGCTCAATACTATCTAAAATGCTAAGGTTTTTGACAGTCGGTTCCTTCCAATCAAAAACCTTAACCTTTTGTTTTCTGTTTAAGGAATCTTTAATCTCAGTCAAACTTAAATTCTGACTTTTTAGTTTTTTATAATAAGGTAATTGTTGCAGTGCCCAGTTGAAGGCTGTCTTATTCCTAAGCCAAGGTGCATTTTTACCATAGCCTTTTTCAAATTGACTTTGTAAACGCGACATATGTTTTTTCATAGCCCGTTCGGCAACTAATTGCATAGGTTTGTTCAAAGTAGTTTCTATTCGCAAACCATCGGTTAAAATATTATACAGTTCGCCATTAGCTTGTTTAAGTTTATGTTTTTGTATTATTTGCTCAGTTTGTTGTCTAACCTTTGCTCTAAAATAACCCGCAACACCTTGGTTGGGGGAAAAGTATTGGTAATCTAACTTGATTTTTTGAGCAATTAATTGGTTTGTTTTTTTAGTACTTAAATAATTGTATTTATTCATTTGTTTCAAGACCACATCACGCCTTAACTGCGAACGTTCTGGAAATAATCTTGGATTATAGCTATGATTTGCCTTTAAACTGCCTATTAGCGTGGCGGATTGCGCCACTGTTAAATTTTTTGTTTTGGTATTAAAGAATTTAAAGGCAGCACTTTCAACACCATAAGTGTTATCTGGGAAAGGAACTGTGTTTAAATACAGTTCAATAATTTCTTCTTTTGAATATAAATCTTCAATACGTTGGGCAACAATACTTTCTTTAAGTTTATTGATTACAATGCTAAAAACCGGGTATGCCTCTCTTCCGTAAAGATTTTTAGCCAATTGTAAGGTTAATGTGCTACCGCCACCAGAAGACTTATCGGATAATAAAATAGTTTTAAAGAATACCCTTAATAAGCTTTTAGCATCAATACCATCGTGATCATAAAATCGCGAATCTTCTGTAGCAATTAAAGCATTTACAAGATGAGGAGGAAATTCTGAAAAAGATACAGCCTGCCGGTCATAAATATATACCTTGCCTAATAAAGAGCCTTGATCGTCAACTATTTCGGTTGCGACACTTTGTTTTAAATTTTTTAATTCCTCTTTTGAGGGTATTTTTCCAAACGCACCCCAATATATGCTTAAATAAAAGGCTATAAAAACAATGCCTAAGCCAGCAAAGAGCCATAATATTTTTTTTAACCAAACTTTCATGCTTGTTTTTTAGTACAAATTACTGGATTAGCCTTTAAATATACATAAATTTTCTGCAGAGTTTAACACAGCAATATAATCAATAAGATATTTTATTTTTACTTAAAGCCATTACGGATTTTTGAATTCGTTAAAAAAAAACTAAACTAACTAATGATTGTGGCATTTCAAATTAGTCAACTTATATTTAAAATAAAATCTAAAAAATGATGAAAATAAAGGGTAAAACAGCTTTAATCACTGGAGGATCAAAAGGAATTGGTTTAGGAATAGCCGAAGCTTTACTTAAGGAAGGCGTAAACGTAGCTATAACCAGTAGGTCGCTTAGCAAAGCTGAAGAAACCGCAGCCAAATTAAATGCAAAATTCGATCAGGCAAAAGCAATAGGCCTAAAGGCAGATGTACGTAACTTTCAAGAACAACAGGAGGCCGTACAACAAACCTTAAAACAGTTTAGCCAATTAGATTATGTAATAGCTAACGCAGGTTTAGGCCATTTTGCTCCCATTTTCGAATTGACAGAAGAACAGTGGAAAGAAACTATTGATACCAACTTAAGCGGAGTATTTTATTCGGCTAAAGCAAGTATTGATGCTTTGAGTAAAACAAAAGGATATTTTATAAGTATTTCTAGTTTAGCCGGATGTAATTTTTTTGCAGGAGGGGCGGCTTACAATGCTAGTAAATTTGGAGTTACTGGTTTTACACAAGCCATGATGCTTGATGTACGAGATAAAGGCATTAAGGTATCAACCATTATGCCTGGTTCTGTTTCTACCCATTTTAACGGGAATAACCCTAATGTTAATGAAGAACAAGAAGCTTGGAAAATACAAATAGAAGATTTAGGTGAGATAGTAGTTAATTTATTTAAAATGCATCCAAGAACTCTACCTAGTAAAATTGAAGTAAGACCAGCACAAACTAAAAAGTAGAAGGCAAAATGGAGTTAAAAAATTTAGGAACCACTAGTATAAAAATACCGCCAATAGTGTTTGGCGGTAATGTATTTGGTTGGACAGTAGATAAATACCAAAGCTTCAAATTATTAGATGAATTAGTTAGCTTGGGTTTTAATGCCATAGATACTGCAGATGTTTATTCAAGGTGGGCTACGGGAAACCAAGGTGGTGAGTCAGAAATTATCATAGGGGAGTGGATGCAGCGGAATAAAAACAGAGATAAAATCAGTCTTTTTACTAAAGTAGGCAGCAATATGAGCCCTGGCGGTGAAAAAAATATCTCAAAAAAATATATTTTAAAAGCGGTAGAAGATTCACTTAACCGCCTAAAAACAGACTACATCGATCTTTATTTCACCCATTATGATGATAATAAAACTCCAGTTTCAGAAACTTTAAGTGCTTATGAGCAGTTGATAAGAGAAGGGAAGGTAAGACATATTGGAGCTTCAAATCTTTCACCCGAACGATTAATGGAAAATTTAGAGGTAAGTCAGACAGAAAATTTACCCAAATACGAAGTTTTTCAACCGCTATATAACTTTCTTGATCGTGAAGAATTTGAAAAATCAATACAAGCGATTTGCAAGGAGCATAAATTAGGAGTGATTAGTTATTTTTCGCTTGCTAGCGGATTTCTAACAGGAAAGTATAAAACCGAAATGGATTTTGAAGGTACTAAAAGAAAACAGTTTGCCCAAAAATATTTAAATCACAAAAATTTAAGTATTTTAAATCAAATGGAAAATATTGCGAACGAACATCAAGTGGGTTTAGCAGCGGTAGCTTTGCGCTGGATTATGCAACGACCAGTCATTTCAGCTCCAATCGCGAGTGCTACAAATACAAGCCAATTGTCGGCGTTTAAAGAAGCTATTTCATTTAAATTGAGTGAGGAACAGATGAGTATTTTGAATAATTGGAGCAAAGCATAAAAAAAGCTGTGCTTTTAAGCACAGCTTTTTTTTAGATTATCCTAAATATTTTTTCAAAATTTTATTTTTAGACTGATGTTTTAATCGTCTAATTCCTTTTTCTCTAATTTGTCTAACCCGTTCACGGCTTAAGTCAAAAGTATCTCCAATTTCTTGTAAGGTCATCGCTGGTTGATTGCCAATTCCATAATTAAGACGAATGACATCAGCTTCTCGAGTTGATAATGTGTCTAATGCTCGATTAATTTCAATGCTTAAAGAATCTTGCATTAAAGTATCATCAGGATTAGGAGATTCTCCAGAGCTTAAAACATCATACAAATTTGAGTCATTTTCACCATCTTTAAAAGGAGCATCCATAGAAAGATGGCGTCCCGAATTTTTTAAGGCGGTCTTTACCTGGCTAACCGACATATCTAACTCTTTCGCTATTTCTTCTGCACTAGGTGGTCGTTGTAAGCTTTGTTCTAGATGCGAAAATGCTTTATTTATTTTATTAATCACCCCAATTTTATTCAGCGGTAAGCGTACTACTCGTGATTGTTCGGCTAATGCTTGAAGAATAGATTGACGAATCCACCAAACCGCATAAGAAATGAATTTAAAACCACGTGTTTCATCAAAACGCTTAGCGGCTTTAACTAAACCAACATTTCCTTCATTAATTAAATCGGGAAGTTTTAAACCTTGATTTTGATATTGTTTGGCTACTGAAACAACAAATCTTAAATTGGCATTAGTTAGTTTTTCGAGCGCGCGTTGATCACCTTCACGAATACGCTGTGCTAATTCTACTTCTTCTTCGGCGGTAATTAAATCTACTTTACTAATGTCCTGCAAGTATTTATCTAAAGATTTTGACTCTCTATTAGTAACCTGCTTGGTAATTTTAAGCTGTCTCATATGATGCTAAACGTATTAAATGATTTATTAAACAGGACATTATACAATTTTTTTTTGATATTTCCAAATTTTTTTTGTAAGAATATCCCGGGTTTAAAAAACGCAGCCCTTAGGCTGCGTTTATTTATTTAGAAATGTTGATTTGGAGAGCAATTATTTAATTTCCATTACTTCCACATCAAAAACTAAATTTTTACCAGCCAATGGGTGGTTTGCGTCTACAATGATCGACTCATCTTTTACTTCGGCCACTCTTAATTGGCGCTCAGTTCCATCAGGATTTTTTGATACTAATCCCATACCCACTTGAGGCTCTATTTCTTGCGGTAATTGATTTTTAGGTACTTCTTGAAAAAGCTCTTCGCGAACCTCTCCATAAGCCTCTGTATGTGCAATATTAATGGTTTTCTTTTCGTTTACTTTCATGTCAATTAACCCGTTTTCAAAACCAGGTATAATTTGACCTTGTCCTAAGGTGAACTCAATTGGCTCACGCTCTAACGAACTGTCAAAAATTTGACCGTCTTCTAATTTCCCTGTGTAATGTACTTTAACCGTGTCATTTTGTTTAACTTGACTCATAAAATTATTTTTCTTGTTTTACTAATGGTGAGCATTTTACCCACTCACGCAAATTTGTTCAAAAGTGATGCCAAGGATAAAATAGTAGAATTATATATTTGAATATGACAATTATTCAGGTTTTTATGACAGGTGTTTTAAACAAAAAAAGCTCTTAAAGAGCTTTTTTTGTTTAAAATTTAATTCAACTATACTATTATTCTTCAAGCATGGCTAAAAACTTATCTAAATTTGGTAAAATTAAAATTCTTGTTCTTCTGTTTTTTTCTCTACCATCACGCGTTGAATTATCTGCTAATGGTAAATAACTACTTCGTCCTGCAGCAATTAGTTTTTTACCATCCACATTAAATTTGTCTTGAAGTAAACGTACAATAGAAGTAGATCTCCTTACGCTTAAATCCCAATTGTCTTGTAAATAAGATTCTTTTTTTATGGTTTGAGAATCAGTGTGGCCTTCAACCATAACTTCCATAGCTTCCTCAGAATTTACAACTTTTGCAATGCGTTTTAGTAGGGGGTAGGCCTTGGGATTTACCCAGTAACTTCCGCTTTTAAATAATAGCTTATCTGATATACTTATTTGTACAACCGTTTGATCTACATTAATATCAATATCGTCTTCCTCTCCGCCCAAATTCTTTTTAAGGTTGTGAGATATAGCTAAATTGATAGAATCTTCTAGCGTTTTTGCTTGAGCTAATTCTTTTTGATCAACTTGTTTTAAAGTAGAACGCATATTTTGTTTTGACTTTTCAGACATTACCGTTAAATCTTCAACAAAATCAAGTTTTTCTTCATTTTCTGCTTGCAAGCTATTAATCTTGGCGTAATACCCATTAACCTTAGCTTCAATTTTGGCAAATTTGTTTTCACAGTCCTCTTTATCTACCCGAGTCTGCATTAAAGTACTTTTAGTATCATTTAATTCGGTTTCAAGTGCTGTATATTTCTTTTTTGAAACACAAGAACTCAGGATTAGAATTGAACCTAAATACGTAAAACTTAATAATTTTTTCATTGCTTTTATTTTTGGTTTTATAACTTAAATAACCCACAAGTTTAAAGAAACGTATTTTCAAACTGCTATAATTATGTTAAAATAAGAAAGCCAACATAAAATTAATATTGGACTAATTTTTGATTATCTTTAAATAATTTAAATTGTAGTCTTATGAGAGTTTTTTTTGTATTGTGCTTTTTAAGTCTAACTTCGGTGTATGGCCAGTTTGATAACGAAAATACTGTGCGTTCTGGCGAATCACTTAATACTTCTTCAAAAAGTTTGAACACGCGTGGTTTTAGTCGAAGTTCACCTAGTTTAACTAATCCTAATAATACTTTATATAAAAATACCCGTAAGAAATGGTTGCAAGATGAGTCACCGCAATTTAGTATGGAGAAACAAGAGCAATTTATAGACCAAACCCAAGATTTTGATCCAAAATATCTGGCAAAACAGGAGGGAAGTAAAACTCCCGAAAAGTTTAAGAAAAATCAAAATTTCGGAGAATTTAAAAGTTCAGGTAAGTTTGTGAAGATAGTTTGTAGAGACCATATGGCGGTTGATGGCGATCAAGTACAAATAATTGTAAATGGAGAAATTCAAGTTCCTCGAATTACATTACAAGGTAGTTTTACAGAAGTACACGTAAATTTAAAGCCAGGTTTTAATAAGATAGATATTTTAGCTTTAAATCAAGGATTATCTGGTCCCAACACCGCAGAATTTAGACTGTATAACGATCAAGGTGTGGTATTGTCAAAAAATATATGGAATTTAGCCACGGGTTTTAAGGCAACAATGCTGGTAGTTAAAGAAGATGAGCAATAGAGATAAAATAAAGATATTTTTAGTATTTATGCCTTTTCTAGGGGTAATACTTTGGAGCTGTAATTCTTTAGATGCTATTCCCAGTGAAATTCCTAATCCTATAAAAATTAACAATTTTACGGCACATATTAAAACCGTTAGACCAACGGCTGGTCAAGCCTTACAGCAGGTTTTGTCTAAAACTAATATGATGATGCAAGGACATACAGCTAATCGAATTGATGTGAGTCAAGATCAGTATAAAATTAGTTTTAAGGATTCTATTTTTGAAAGTAATTTGCCATATTTTGGTGAATCTCAGCGAGGATTACGTATAGGGCAAAGCGGCATTCTGTTATCGGGTAAACCAAAAGATTTAGTAAAACGCTATTTAGCGGATAAAAAAGTAACACGTTACGAATTCATTATAGAAGATAAAGAAAATAATGAAAACTGGAATGCCAAATTAGAAGTGGTGAATAATGGAGCTGTTCGGTTATATTTATTTTCAAATTTACGGGATCCTATAGGATATGAGGGGAAACTCAATAATTAAAAATTAACTTTAAATAATTTCTATTTTACATAATATAAATTATAAGGTTTTTTGAACTTGAACAATTAGCAATATCATCATAAATTTTAAGGAGGAAATCTCTCCATATGAGTAAAATCTACTAGATTTAAAGAAAAAAATGTTCGGATTATTTAAGAAAAAATCAGAAAAAGAAAAACTACAGTCGCAATATGAAAAACTTATGGGCGAAGCCCATAAATTAGCTTCTACCAATAGGATGTTAAGCGACGAAAAAACTTTTCAAGCTAATGAGATTATGAAAAAATTAGGGCAATTAGAAAAATAATATGTGAATTAAAACCAAGCGAATTCCTTACCCTTTATTACAAAGCCTATGCGTATCATGCTTTGCGAGCGTCTATAGTCTAATAAACTCTCGGCTTGACCTAAATACCATTCTACCATTAAAAACTGATTAGCAATATTTCGTTTGAACGGATTAAAATAAATTCTTGTTCTCAAAGATCCATATTCAAAGTCAAGTCCTTTTCTAGCGCGCAGAGCTAAAGAAAGTTTGTTTGAAATTAATTTATGCTCGAGGTTTATTTCACCCAATCCTACATAATCTAATAGGTCTGGATTTCCTTCTTTACTAACAAATGGCAGCCAAATCTTTAAACTTATGTTAGTTTGAGGTGACAATTGTGTAATATAAGCTGCGCTTAGCCTATTCCAACTACGGCTATATATACTATCGCGACCATTTGACTCGTGCTCTATTGAAATACTTGCAATCCCTCGTAATTGTTCATTTTTATCAAATACAAACTTACCTAGGCTTATAGAAGGGTGAAAATTCAAATCCCGAAAAGGAAACGAATCTTCAAAAATATTCCAAAACGCTTTTTGTGTATAAGTTAATAAAACATACGTATCGAACGGTAAAGGCTCTTTGGTTAAAATCTGTTTAAAGCTAACCTGATATTTAGCGTTTGATGTTTGGCTGTTTATGTTTTTATTTATGGGTGCTCCAACAATAAAGTAATTGTCTAAATGATTAGAAAAATAAGATATTTCTCTAATAGAATCATTTATTTGATCTCTTGTAAATCTTTGTGCTTGTAACCAATTGAACCCGCTAAGGAGAATAAATAAAGCAAATGTTTTTTTCAAAAGTTTTAGAGTATAGATTAATGTTGCATTTTTTTTCCATAGCATAAATCGCCTGCATCGCCAAGACCTGGGACTATGTATCCTTGATCATTCAATTTCTCATCGATTGTAGCAATCCATAAATGGGTATTGTTGGGGAACTCTTTTTGCAATAGCTCTACTCCCGCTTTTGCACCTATTACTGCTACTAAATGAATCTCCTTCGGGTTACCCATTTGTTTTATGGCATTATAAACATTAACAAATGATCGGCCGGTAGCTAACATAGGATCGGCAATAATTAAAGTCTTTTTATCAATTGCAGGTGAAGCCATATATTCTACCCGTATTTCAAAATCAGTTTGATTTAAGTGGTGTCTGTAAGCAGATATGAAGGAGTTTTCGGCCTTATCAAAATAATTTAATAAACCTTGATGAAGCGGAAGTCCAGCTCTTAAAATTGAACATACCACCAATTTATCTTTTAAAGTATTTACTTGTTTAGAACCTAAAGGAGTTTGAATTTCTTGATGAGTATAACTTAGTTTCTTACTGAGTTCATAGCCTAGAATTTCACCTACTCGCTCAATATTTCTTCTAAAGCGCAAACTATCCTTTTGTATGTTTATGTCACGTAGCTCTGAAATGAAGGTGTTGAGTACGGAGTTATTATCAAGTAAATGATGAATATGCATAGTTTTACATTTTCTGCAAAATTACAAAATAAATTGGCAGCGTGTTTTTATAAATTTGAGTTAGTGGTATCTATTTAATTTCTTAAACTCTCGAGATCAATAACAAATCTATATTTTACATCGGCATTAATAACCCGCTCATAGGCTTCATTTATGTAGGGCATATCAATTAGTTCAATATCACTAACCACATTATGTTCCCCACAAAAATCAAGCATTTCTTGTGTTTCTTTAATTCCACCAATAAGTGAGCCAGCTACACGTTTTCTTCCCAGTATTAAATTTCCTCCGTGAACGGGTTCTAGCGGTTCAATTGCACCCACCATTACCATAGTAGCGTCTATTTTTAGTAATCTGAGATACGGATTGATGTCGTGTTTTACAGGAATGGTGTTTAACAGTAAATCAAAACTATTAGCCATTGTTTCCATGGCTTGCTTATCTTTTGAAATTAAAACTTCATCGGCTCCAAGCCTTTTGGCATCCTGTGATTTGTTTGGTGAAGTGGTAACCATTACCACGTGGGCTCCCATGGCCTTTGCAAATTTTATCCCCATGTGTCCTAATCCTCCTAAACCAATTACTCCTACTCGATCACCTTTTTTTACGTTCCAATGTCTAAGTGGTGAATAGGTGGTAATGCCTGCACACAATAGTGGTGCTACAGCCTTTAAATCTAAATTCTCAGGTACGCTTAAAACAAAATCTTCTTTGACCACAATTTTTTCAGAATAACCACCATATGTATGGCCGCCTAGATTTTGGTCTTTACCATTATAAGTCCCCACCATACCATTTTCGCAGAATTGTTCTAGGTCTTGTTTGCAAGGTTCGCAGTTCTGGCATGAATCTACCATACAACCTACTCCTACCTTATCACCTATTTTAAATTTCTTTACGCCGTTACCAATAGCAATCACTTCTCCTACAATTTCATGTCCTGGAACCACAGGATATTTAGATCCTTTCCAGTCATTTCTAACGGTATGAATATCACTATGACAGACACCGCAATATAAAATCTTAATTTTTACATCATCGTGTTTTAAATCTCTTCTTTCAATTTCTAATAACTCTAAAGCAGCAGTTGGCGACTGTGCACCATAAGCTTTTACTATACTCATAATTTAATAATTTAATTTTTCTAATTCGATTATTCCCATTGCTGCCCGTTCGCCACTTAACATCGCTGCGTTTACAGATGCATTAAGCATTTGGTCTCCTGCCAAGAAAATACCATCTTTTAATAAGGTTTCACTTGGCATAATATCATATTCTACAGGTTGTAAAATGGGCAATGCCTTTGGTATAAAAAAATGAGTGAGGAATTCTAGTTCTTGAATTCCTACATAACTCATTAATTCTTTTTTAATTCTTTTAATTAATTCTTCTTGGTTTAAACCATGTTTTTTTACAATCGTAACCGATAGTAAGTAGTGGCCTTCTTTCTTGGCTTTTTTTTCTTCTATAAATACAATATTATTTATGAGAGCATCTTTTTGCGGAAGTAATCCAATATAATTAGAATCTATCTTCTTTTCTCTAGTGATAAAATATAAATTATCACAAGAATGCCAACTTGTTTTTTGATTTTTAAGGTTTGGTACTAAATTACTGGCATCGGTTGCAATAATCGTATAATCCGAATGTATTGCTTCATCATTTTCAAGAAGAATCTTATTGCTTTTCACCTCTTTTACGGCTGTATTCATCCATATTTCGGTGTTTTTTAATTGACCTGCTAAATGTTTAGGAAGTGTAGCTATTCCATTTTTAGGTATACTCACCTTACCCTCAGAAAACATTTTATAGATAAACTCAAACATTCTACTACTAGTTTTTAGTTCATCTTCTAAAAAGATACCACCAAAAAAAGGCATAAAAAAACTGTCAATTATAGCTTCTGAAAAACCGTAATCTTTTAAATAATCAATGGTTTTTAAATCTGGAGAATTAAAAATTTCTCCAATGCTTTTCTTTTTTAAGGATTGACTGAGCTTAAAAATTTTTAATTTGTCTTTAATGCTGCCTACAGATGAGGATAAAGTTCTAAAAATAAGTTTTGGACTTCGTGTGAAGTCACCTAATACTTCCCATTTAGAATTTAAGTAAATGCTTGCGCCCGGTTCAAATGATTTCAGTTGCAACTGATCCAATTTCGCATATTCTTGTAATTTTGGATATGCCTCTAACAATACTTGAAAACCTACATCTACTTGGTAGCCTTTTATTTTTTTAGTTTGTAAACGGCCACCGATGTGATTTTCTTTTTCAATAATAATCGGTTGATAACCAAATCTTTCTAGGACTATAGCTGCCACTAGTCCGCTAAGTCCCGATCCTATAATATGTATTTTCTTATCCGGTATTTTCAAAATTGTTACAATTTATTAAGAAAATGCTTTTTAGAAACTATTGGATAGTCTGTATATCCTTGAGCGCCCTGAGTATAAAAAGTTTCTTGATCCCAATCGGTTAGTGGAAGTTTTTCCTCAAATCGCTCTACCAAGTCTGGGTTAGAAATAAAAGGTTTACCGTAACAAATTAAATCTGCTAATTTCTTTTCTAAAAATGCATTGCCTTTTTGTAGATCAAATCCTCCGTTAATTATTAAATTTCCTTGATATAAAGGCCGAAAATGTTCGGCGATATTAGAAACCGCATAAGACACTTCAGAAACATCAGTAAAAGGCTCAGATAAATGAACGTAGGCTAGATTATAATTATTTAATCGCTTAATGATGTACTCAAAGGTAGGAATTGTTTCTTCATCTATTTCAATACCAAAAATGTTATGTGCGCTTGGGTTAAACCTTACCCCTACCCGATTTTCGGGCACTTCTCGAATAACAGCATCTAAAACTTCAAAGAAAAATCGTGCGCGATTCTCAATACTTCCCCCATATTGATCGTCACGAACATTGGAACATTTATTAAAGAATTGGTGAAAAAGGTAACCATTAGAAGAATGAATCTCTATCCCATCGCAATTAGCACGAAATGCATTTTTGGCCGCTTGAACAAAGTCGTTTTTTGTGCGTTCTATCTCTTCCAGCGACATTGCTTTTGGCGTAACTGTATCTTTGAAACCTTCTGGAGTAAATGATTGTGTGTTAGGATTTATGGCTGACGGCGCAAGTGGTTTTTCACCGTTTAAAAAATCGGGATGAGAAATACGCCCTACGTGCCATAATTGCATGAAAAATACACCTTTAGCTTCGTGAATTTTATGGGTGACTTTTTGCCAGGCTTTTACTTGAGAATCATTGTAAATACCAGGTACATAAATATAGCCAGCCCCATGGGGAGAGACATTAACCCCTTCAGAAATAATAAGACCTGCGCTAGCCCTCTGTTCGTAATATTTACCATGCAAGTCAGTTGTAGGAATTAATTTGTCATTATTAGCTCGACTTCTAGTCATTGGTGCCATTACCACTCGATTAGCCAGTTGCAGGCCCTTTAAATCAAAAGGTTCTAATATAGGTTGTTTCATATTCTTTAAATTTAGGCTAAAGGTACAAGTGCTTTCTGAGAACAGGCGATTAAAAAATACTAAAATTAGCTTAAAAAATGTACCCGTAAATACAAGTTGTTCCCATTCAAAAGCCCGAGCTTTCTTTATATTTTATATTTATTCTATTATATTGCTAGTTAAAATAATTTTAGATGCATACTGCTAGTGTTTTAGAAGAAAAAGCTAATACTGCTTTAAAAAAGTACTTTGGTTATGATCAATTTCGTGAAAACCAGCAAGAAATAATTCAACATTTTTTAAGTGGCCAAGACGGACTTGTAATTATGCCTACCGGAGGGGGAAAATCAATTTGTTTTCAATTACCCGCATTGTTATTTGAGGGTTTAGTGCTGGTAATCTCGCCTCTAATTGCTTTAATGAAAGATCAAGTTGATGCTTTAAATGTGAATGGTATAGAGGCAACTTATTTTAACAGCAGTCAATCTGCAACCGACCAACAAGAGGTTTTAAACCAAGTTGTACAAAAAAAAATAAAGTTGTTGTATGTAGCGCCAGAAAGTTTGCCGGGCCTACAACCTATACTTAATAGCAAGTATATTTCGGGAATAGCGATTGACGAAGCTCACTGTATTTCTTCTTGGGGGCATGATTTTAGACCTAGTTACCAACAATTAGGTTTTCTTAAAAATCAACTTCCAAAAGTTCCTATTTTAGCTTTAACCGCTACAGCCGATAAAGCTACGCGAACCGATATTCTCAATCAACTAAATATAACACAAGCTCGTTTATTTTTAAATTCATTTGACAGACCTAATATTTTTTTGACGGCAAGACCTGCGGTTAATCGGGTGCAGCAAATTTTTGATTTTATCGAGAATAAATCCGGCGAAAGCGGAATAATTTATTGTTTAAGTCGCAAAGGAACAGAAGGTTTAGCTGCTAAATTACAACATAAAGGCTATGAAGCCGAGGCTTATCACGCGGGGTTAAATTTTGAAGAGCGTAACCGTATTCAAGAAAATTTTGTTCGAGATAAAACCAAGATTATATGTGCTACCCTAGCTTTTGGAATGGGCATAGATAAAAGTAATGTGCGCTATGTTATTCATTACAATATGCCCAAAAATATAGAAGGCTATTATCAAGAAATAGGGCGTGCTGGAAGAGACGGTTCGGCATCAACCGCGTTGTTGTTTCATACTTACGCCGATATTATTCAATTGCGTAAATTTACCGAAGGAGCTGGAAATGAAGAGTTGCAAAATGCCAAATTAGATAGAATGAAGGAATTTGCAGAAGCTACGCATTGCAGGCGTCGTATCCTATTAAGTTATTTTGGTGAATTCATAGAGAAAGATTGCGGTCATTGTGATAATTGTAAAAACCCACCTGTTTTTTTTGATGGACGAATATTGGCTCAAAAAATACTGTCTTGTATTGCTAGACTTAAACAACAAGAACCCGCTTCAATGGTGATTAATGTCTTAAGAGGGTCTCAAAATCAATCTATCCGAGAAAAAGGCTATTATAAAATAAAAACCTACGGAACGGGAAAAGACATAGCATGGCAAGAATGGCAGTACTATTTAACTCAATTGATAAACCAAGGATTTTGTGAAATTGCTTTCCATCAAAACAACCATTTAAAGTTAACTCAACTTTCTAAAAAAGTGTTGTTTGACACCTACCCTGTACAACTAAGTAAACCTCAAGAAGACAAAAAGCAGTTTAGTAAAGTCATTTCAGAAACAACAAGCAAACCCAAAGATTTGTTTACTTTGCTTAAAGCACTGCGATTACAAATAGCTCAAGCAGAAAACGTACCGGCATATGTTATTTTTAATGATGCAACGCTAAGAGAAATGGATCGCGAACGACCGCAGACAGAAGAAGACTTATTGAGTATTAGCGGCGTTGGTCAACGCAAATTAGAAGTCTATGGACCTGAATTTATAGAGGTGATTAAAACTTTCCTAGATCAAAAAAAGAGTAAGAAAAAGATAAGTACCTATATAAAAACCTTAGCCCTTTACAAAAAAGGCAAAACAGTTGAAGAAATTGCAATTACCCGTGGTTTAAACCAGACCACTATATTTTCGCATTTAGCAAAACTATTTGAAGAAGGTGAAGCCATAGATTTAAAACAATGGGTTGATTTATCTACGATTAAACAAATAAAAATTGCTAAGCAGGCTTTAAATAACCCAGAGCAGCTAAGACCCTATTTCGATTTTTTTGAGGGAAAAATTCCCTATGTTCAAATTAGGTTAGCACTCAACTATCTTAAAATTAACCCTTAGTTTAAATGAATAATTTAGTTATGAATAAAGTTTTGATTCTTTTATTCTTCCTTTACGGATTAAGTGCAGATGATTCTAATTTAAAAAAGGGAATCGATTTCTTTAAAGGAGATATAGAAGAAGCAATGGATGTAGCAAAAAAAGAAGATAAATTAATTTTTATTGAATTTTATGCCTCTTGGTGTGGAGTTTGTAAAAAACTGAAAAAGGAAACTTTTAAAGACAAAGAGGTGGGCGATTTTTACAATAAACATTTTGTAAATTTAAAATACAATGTAGAAAAAGAAGAAGGTCGCTATTTAGCACAACAATTCAATGTTAGAGCCTATCCCGCGCTTATTTATCTAACTGAGGATGGAAAAATTTTAGGTAAATTTACCGGCTTCAAAGCTCCCTACCCGTTTATACAGCAGGCAAAGATTTTTACCTCTGCTCGCTAATCATAGGTTTTACTTTAATTTTTTAAAGCTAAAATTTAATTTTTGTGAAATCTCCTTCATTTCGGGCATTTCGTGTGGTAATATCAAAGCTATCGAAAAACCAGTTTTTCCAGCCCTCGCTGTTCTTCCACTACGATGGGTATAGTACACCACTTGGTCGGGTAATTGATAATGTAATACAAAATCTAAGTCTTTCACATCTATACCGCGTGCGGCAACATCTGTAGAAATTAAAAATTGAAGACTATCGTTTTTAAAAGCACGCATTACTTTCTCTCTTTCTTTTTGTTGCATATTGCCTTCTAGTGCAGCAATAGAAAAGCCCTCTTTTTTCAATAATTCATTAATTTGTTGCGCCTGTTTTTTTGTTCTGGTAAAAACAATACCTTTCTTATCTTTTTTGTAATCTAATAACTGAATAAGTACATCGTTTTTATTTTCGCGAGTAACGGGTACATATTGATGGGTAATGTTTTCATTAACCACAGATTTTTTAATTGTGCTTATCTGGGGTGCTTTAGGGCTTAAGTATTGTTTTACAATTTGCTGTATAGCTCCAGGCATTGTAGCCGAGAACAGCCACTTTTGCCCTTGATTTTGAGTAGACTTTAAAACAAAATCTAGTTCATCTTTAAATCCGAGACTTAACATCTCATCCGCTTCATCTAAAACAAGAAGGTTTACGTTTTTCAAAGCTATTTTTTTGCGTTTTATTAAATCTACTAATCGACCTGGGGTGGCTACAACAATATGAGTTGGTCGGCTTAGATTTTTGATTTGAATTTCGATTTTTTCACCGCCGTAAACCGCTTCAACAAATATTTTAGGCTCAGCGTATTTCGTGAATTTAAAGAGTTGTTTTTTTATTTGCAAAACCAGTTCTCTGGTAGGAGATAAAATTACAGCCTGTATCTGTTTCATATGTGTATCAATTTGTTGCAATAGAGGTATTCCGTAAGCAGCTGTTTTTCCGGTACCCGTTGGAGCCAAGCCAACAAAGTCTGTAGGACCATCAAGTAAAACCGGGATACTGGCTTCTTGAATTGCTGAAGGCTCTTTGATATTAATTTCCGATAAAGCTTGTACCAAATTTTTATTTACTCCTAATTGCTTAAAATTTCCCATCTGTAATTTTTTGCAAAGGTATTTTAATTATTTGACAATAAGAGATTAATTTCTTGATATCAAGATTTATTTAATGCGTTAAAATACCTATCATTTTTCTTAAAGCTATTATAAAGCATTAGGTAAATAAGTTTAAAAATAGTTACTTTCTATTCTATTAACTTTAAAAATAAAACTATGGCATTATTAGCAAGAGATGACAGGCAAATGGTCTTGCTTTATCATCCAGATATTGAATTAGGAAAACAGTGTTTTGCTACAGCACAAGCAGCAGAAATAAAAGTGTTAAGCATAAACCTTGAAAAAAATAATATATCGGATACAGAATGGGTTGAAGTAAGTAAACTTTTAAATAAGTCATTGCCAGAAATGATTAACCAACAGCATCCTGTTTTTAAGGAAATCTATGGCGATTCTCAACCTAAATTAGATCAGCACGATGCAATTAAAATTTTGAATAAGCATCCTGAAACTTTAGTGTATCCCATAGCTATTCGTGGTAACCAAGCGCTACAGGCCACAAAAACAGCGGATATTACCAAACTCTTTAGCTCTGATTCAAAGGGATTTGATAAAAAAGCTATAAAATCGAATGAGAACCGATAGCAAATGCTGATAAAAATCAGTATTAATAGTAGTTAAAAAATAGGAAATTTCTGAGGTAAAACGTATCTTAGAGTAAATTTAAAATAATAAGCAATATGGATATCAATTTCAATTATGTTCACGTTAAAGCGAGCGACAGATTAGAACAAGTTATAAAAGACAAATTAGATAAACTAAAAACAAGATTTGACTTTATTGTTGGAGCCGAAGTATATCTTAAAACAGAAAACTCAACAACAAATGAAAAAGGTAGAATTTGCGAGATTAAAGTCAGCTTACCTGGACCATTAATTTTTGCATCGGCAAATGAAGAAAATTTCGAAATGGCCATTAGCGAATGTGTGAATGATGTAAAGAGGCAATTGCAAAAGAAGAAAGAAAAAATGGCAACTCATCATTAAATGCATATAGTGATATAAAAAAAAAGTCTTCGCAATTTGCGAAGACTTTTTTATGTTATAAATCAAGATTATTCTGCTTGTTTCTTAGCTTCTTCTTTTAACTCTTCATTGGCAACAATTGCTATTTCTACCCGTCTGTTTTTAGCTCTCCCGTCTACAGTAGAATTATCATATTTTGGTTGCTCCTCTCCGTACCATTTTGTAGTAAAACGTGAAGACGATAAGCCTTTAGAAGTTAAATAATTGGTAACAGACATAGCTCTTTCCTTAGATAGACTCATATTGTATTCTGCTCTTCCCGTGTTATCGGTATGTCCTTCAACCAAAATATTAGTGTTAGGATATTCTTTAAATATTTCGGTTAGCTTAGCTAGAGTTTCTCTAGACTTCTCATTGATGTTACTCTTATTGGTAGCAAAATAAACACCGCTATTTTCATCAAAAGTTACACTTATACCCTCTCCTACACGGGTAACCTCTGCTCCTGGCACTTGTTGCTCAATCTCTTGAGCTTGCTTATCCATTCTATTTCCGATATATGCACCAGCTGCGCCACCTACAACACCACCAATTATGGCTCCTAGTGCGGTATTATTTCCATCTCCTACGTTATTTCCAATTATCCCACCTATTACAGCTCCACCGGCAGCACCAGCGGCACCTCCTTTTTGTGTGTTATTAGCGTTTTGAATTGCGTCACATCCTGTAAAAATAAATGCAGTTGACAATAAAATAGCAAGCGATTGATTTCTATATTTTTTCATAATACGTTTTTTTAATAATTATTTTTAACAAAATCCATGCGAATTACAAAAGGTTTGCCTTCAAAGGAAACCGTCTGCTCCCAAGTCATATTACTTTCCGATAATTGGGTTAGACGAAGCTTAAATCCAGTTTTAACAAATCTTGCTTTTTGACCGTCCTTTAAAACCTTTAGCGTAAAATAGTAAAGTCCTGAATTTTCATCGGTTTCTTCAACCGTCCAAACTATTTCTCGAATCTCTTGTTCGCAATTAGCTCCTGATAAACTATACTGTCCCTGATTGTTGTTTGATACAAAAGACCAATTAGAGCCTCTAAAACAGTTGGCCTTGGCATCTTGAAAAAGGTTGACATCTACAAATCCTGAACTTCCTGGATAACTGATATCAGTTAAGGTCCAATCTCCTTTAAAGGTTCGTTCTGCTTGACGTTCTACCTTGGTGGTACCACAGGCTTGAAGAAGTAAAGCAGAAATAAGCAAAATTACAATTCTGTTCATATTTATATTTATTTGGTTCAATCCAAATATACCTTAAGCTGCTAATGGCTTGTAATAAATTAATATTTTTTAACTATAATTTGTTAAAATGCTATTAATATGCCATCAATTTTTCTAAGCTCTCCTCTAGCCTTTTCTTCGCTAAGAAATTTCTCTCTAAATCACTTGCAAACGGAACCGGAGTGTCTAAGCTTGCTACTCTAAAAATAGGAGCGTCTAAAGATTCAAAGCATTTTTCTGTTATTGTTGCCGAAATATCTGATGCTATGCCTCCAAACATAGTGTCTTCTTGTAAAATTAGCACTTTACCTGTTTTCTTTACGGAATCAAAAATGGTTTCCCAATCTATTGGTTGCAAACAACGTAAGTCAATTAAATCCGCCGAAAGGTTCTTCATTATATCTAAGCATTCAATAGCCCAGTGAACACCAGCACCAAAGGTTATGATACTTACATCATCCCCATTTCTTAAAACAGAGGCTTCTCCTATGGGTAAGCTATAATAATCTGTCGGTACTTCTTGACGAATACTGCGATACAGCGCCTTGTGCTCAAAAAACATTACCGGGTTAGGGTCTTCTATAGCCGCCGCCAGCAGACCTTTGGCATCATAAGGGAAGGCCGGATAAATAACCTTTAAACCTGGGGTTTTGGTGAACCAAGCTTCGTTGGTTTGGCTATGAAAGGGTCCGGCACCTACACCTGCGCCACAGGGCATACGTATAACAACATCTGCATTTTGTTGCCATCTATAATTAACCTTAGCCAAATAATTTACGATGGGATTAAATCCTGAACTTACAAAATCTGCAAATTGCATTTCAACTATACTCTTATAACCATTTATAGATAATCCCATTGCCGTACTTACAATTCCTGACTCACAAATAGGGGTATTGCGTACCCGATCTTTACCAAATAATTGTAAAAAGCCTTCGGTTATTTTAAAAACACCTCCATAATCGGCAATATCTTGCCCCATGATAATGCTGTTTTCAAATTTTTGCATACTTTGTTTCAAACCTAATGAAATGGCATCTACAAAGCGCATTTCTTCTTTAATATTGGTTTTGGGTGCTATAATATTGGGCTCGTGAGATGCATAGACATCTGCTAACTCAGTATCAATTGTTGAATGAATTGGCGCTTCTGCATTGGCAATTTCAAGATGCTGATTAATTTCGGCTTTAATAAGATCTTCTTGATGTTCAATTTCTTGTTGATTTAAAACACCAGTTTTAAGTAAATAGGTTTTAAAGTTCTCGATGGGATCTTTCTTAGACCATGCATCCATTAAGGATTTTGGCACGTATTTGGTTCCACTAGCTTCCTCGTGACCACGCATTCTAAAAGTCTTAAATTCTAATAATACTGGTCTAGGGTTTTTACGAATGCTTTCAGCTAAAGCTGAAACTTGCGTATAAACTTCAATAATATTGTTTCCATCAATAATATGAGATTCCATTCCGTAACCTATTCCGCGGTCAGCTAAATCTTTACAATTATATTGTTCTGCAACAGGCGTAGATAGTCCGTAACCATTATTTTCTATACAAAACAAAACGGGCAAACTCCAAACTGAGGCAATGTTTAATGCTTCGTGAAAATCACCCTCACTGGTGGCTCCCTCTCCGGTAAATACGGCTGTAACTTTCTGTTCTTTTCTTATTTTATGTGCTAGTGCAATACCATCGGCTACGCCTAATTGCGGCCCTAAATGAGAAATCATTCCAATAATTTTATACTCTTGCGTGCCAAAATGAAAACTGCGATCTCTCCCTTTGGTAAACCCACTAGCCTTACCTTGCCATTGTGCAAATAATCGTTTTAAGGGCACTTCTTTAGAAGTAAAGACGCCAAGATTTCTATGCATGGGTAAAATATACTCATCTTGCTTTAAACTTAGGGTAACGCCAACAGAGATGGCTTCTTGACCAATACCGCTAAACCATTTTGATATTTTGCCTTGCCTTAATAAAATAAGCATTTTTTCCTCTATCAGCCTTGGCTTTAGCATTTTAACATAAAGCTTCTTAAGCTCATCAGGAGTGAGATTATGATTTGAAAAATCCATATATTAATTCGTAAAATTCTCTTTAAAAAATCAATCTCAAATTTATAAAGATATTTGAAAGTTGCTAGGTTTCTTCCAAATTAATTATCAAGCCATTTTATACTTATAATTTTAATATATTTGTGTATTCATTTTTTAATAAAATAATCATGGCATACACGAATATACCTAGCGTTAATTTGGCAGATTTCATCAGTGATGATCCTAAAAGGAAAGAAAAATTTGTTCAGGAAATAGGTAAGGCTTATGAAGAAATAGGCTTTGTTTCTTTAAGTAATCATTTTCTTAGCGATAATTTAGTAAAAGAACTTTATAAAGAAGTTAAAGCATTTTTTGATCTGCCTTTAGCGGTAAAACAGAAATATGAGATTGAAGGTTTAGGCGGCCAACGCGGGTATATATCTTTTGGTAAAGAGCATGCTAAAGGTAAAAAAGAAGGCGATTTAAAAGAGTTTTGGCATTTTGGGCAAGAGCCAACAGACCCTGACCAGTTGGAAGAAGAGTATCCTGAAAATGTAGAAGTAAAAGAACTACAAGATTTTAATAAAACCGGAATGGAAGCTTATAGAATGCTTGAAAAAACTGGAATTTATGTACTTAGAGCTTTGGCTCTATACATCGGGTTAGACGAGCATTATTTTGACCAATGGGTACAAGATGGAAATAGTATTTTAAGACCTATTCACTATCCGCCTATTACGAGTGAACCAGAGGGTGCAGTAAGAGCAGGTGCCCATGGTGATATTAACTTAATTACGTTGTTAATGGGTGCTTCTACTGGAGGCTTGCAGGTCTTAAGAAAAGATGGACAATGGATAGACGCAATACCTAATGAGGATGAATTAGTGATAAATGTTGGTGATATGCTAGAACGCCATACCAATAATAAGTTGCGCTCAACTATTCACCGAGTTATTAATCCGCCTAAAGAAGAATGGGATAATCCTAGATACTCCATTCCCTTTTTTATGCATCCTAGAAGTAGCATGAAGCTAAATTGCTTAGAAGAATGTGTGAATGAAGATAATCCTAAGCAGTACGAAGATATTACCGCTGGTGAGTTTTTACACCAACGCTTAGTTGAAATTGGTCTTATTGATAAAAAATAAATATGGATTTAGAAGATCAATTAAAAAAATTATTCCCCGATCATCAACCCGAGGAAAACAATGATGAGCCTACAGAAGAGCCTGATGGTTTGTGGCTTCAAGAAGAGCCATTATTGTGTAAATATGAAAAAAGAAAAGGCAAACCTGTTACCATTATCTCTGGGTATACTGGAGCACAAGAAGACTTTAAACAATTAGCAAAAGAACTAAAAACTCAACTGGGTGTAGGTGGCTCTTTTAAAAATGAAGAAATTATTATACAGGGTGATTACCGACCTCAAATCATGGAATCACTTAAACAAAGGGGGTTTAATGTAAAGCGCGTAGGCGGATAATAAATAATTAGAATGGAAGCAATTAAAGAAAGTGAGTTAATCTTAAATCCCGATGGTAGCGTTTATCACCTCAATTTACTACCCCATCAAATAGCCGATACCATAATAACGGTAGGTGATCCTAATCGGGTTGACCGAGTAGCAAAACATTTTGATAACCTTGAGCACAGCGTTGATAAACGAGAATTTCACACCAAAACAGGCACATACAAAGGAAAACGATTTACCGTTATATCTACTGGTATAGGCACAGATAATATAGATATAGTAATCAATGAGCTAGATGCACTTGCCAATATCAATTTAAAAACGCGTATTCCTAAATCAGAACATAAGCAATTGACTTTTGTGCGTATCGGTACTTCTGGATCTATACAAAAGAGTATACCAGTTGATTCGTTTGTTGTTTCTGAAAAAGGATTGGGTTTTGATGGTTTGATTTTTTATTATGAAAGCGATAAGGCGATTAATTCTAGCTTTACGGAAGCCATTCAAAATCACTTAAAAATTCATCCGGGTAAACCTAAACCTTATATTATTGATGGCGATGAGCAGGTTGTAAAGCTTTTAGCTGAAGGCCAAGGTATTAAATTGGGAATCACAGGGTCAAATGTAGGATTTTACGGTCCGCAGGGTCGTGTGCTTCGCGCAAAATTGCAGGACCCTAGCTTTATAGACCAATTGGTCGAATTTAAGTGCGATAATAAAATAATCACCAATCTAGAAATGGAAACCAGTGCCATATTTGGGCTAAGTAAAATATTAGGTCATAGAGCCGCGGCAATCAATGCAATAATAGCCAATAGAGCAACGGGAAATTTTAGTGAACAACCCAAAGAAAGTGTAGATAGGCTTATTTTATACACGCTTAACCAATTGGTAAAACTAAACTGATTTAACAAACTATTAAAAACATCCCCTCCTTTTTATTAGTAGTTTTGAGCAAATTCAAAAAATGAAAGAAAGCCACGACGAAAATTATAAACACAGGGACTTAGATTGGCTAAATTTTAATAAGCGCGTCTTGCAAGAGGCTCAAGATCGTGTGAATCCGTTATATGAACGCATTAAGTTTTTGGCGATTTTTTCCTCTAATTTAGATGAGTATTTTAGAGTTCGGGTTTCTCAGTTGCGCCAAATTAAAAAAGTTGAGAAAAGTTTACGAAAAAAATTAGTTTTTAAACCCAACAAAAAGGTAAAGCAAATTTTAACCAAGGTTAAAACCATGCAAGCCGATTTTGGAAAAGTTTTTCACGATGAAATAATACCCGATTTAGCTCAAAATGGAATATTTCTGTTAAATGAGAAAGATTATAATTCAAAACAAACTAATGAAGCAAAGCAACTGTTTCAAAACGTACTTAAACCTAAATTAGTTACTCAAATTATTTCCTTTAACGATGAAAAGCCTGTCTTCTTAGAAAATGACACCATATATTTCTTTGTAAATTTTAAGGGAGATAATAACGCAGGTCTTGTCAATATACCCTTTCCAGATTTCGGTAGGTTTTACGTTTTTAATGATAAAAGTAAAGGTTTTTATATAACGTTTATCGATGATATTATAAGATTGAAGATGAATGAAGTATTCCCTGGAGAACAAATTGAAGGGATTTACGAAATAAAAATGTCGCGTGATGCCGAACTGTACATCGAAGATAAATACGATGGTGAATTAGCCGAAAAAATATATGATTCTTTAGCTCAACGCACCAATGGGCAACCTACCCGCCTACTCTACGATGCCACCGTTCCTCAAAAACCCTTAAAAGCCTTGCGCAAGCATCTTCAATTAGGTAAAGTAGACCTAATGCCTGGTGGCCGTTACCATAACTTTAGTGATTTTTTTGATTTTCCTATTCCTGAAAATAAGCTAAATTTAAAAAAAGAGGAATTAAAGCCTTTAAAACACAGAGCTTTTATTAATAAAGAAGATTACTTTAAAGTGGTGCAAAACAAAGATGTTTTGGTTCATTTTCCTTATATGGATTTTGCTGTAGTTGAAGAATTCTTAGAGCAAGCCGCCCAGGACCAATCGGTTACCGATATTAAAATATCTCTTTACCGTGTTGCCGATGAATCTAAACTAACCAGCTCTTTGATTAAAGCAATTAAAAATGGCATAACGGTTACGGTTTTTATTGAAGCTAAAGCACGTTTTGACGAAGAAAACAATATCATTTGGGGGCGAAAATTTGAAAAATTAGGAGCCAAGGTAATCTATAGCTATCCTAAAATTAAAGTACATTCTAAGGTTTTTCTAATCAATCGTATTGAAAATGGCGAGAAATGCCGCTATGCCTACATAGGTACCGGCAATTTTAATAGCGAAACCAGTAAAATCTATTGTGATCATGGCATTTTTACCGCTCACGAAAAAGCCACAAAAGAATTGGATAGATTATTTAAAGTTCTTGAAGGAGAATTGATTATACCCCGGGCGAATCACCTACTCATATCTCCGTTCAACACTCGTAGAACCTTTACGCAATTAATATTGCAAGAAATTGATAACGCACGGGCGGGTAATGAAGCCAAAATAGAAGCTAAACTAAATTCACTAGAAGATCAAGAAATTATTAACTTACTGTATAGAGCGAGTCAAAGCGGTGTTAAGATAAGGTTGCTGGTACGCGGATTTACTTGTCTGCGTGCAGGAGTAAAAGGACTTAGCGAAAATATTTTTATAACCAGTATTCTTGATAATTATTTAGAACATGGTAGAATTTATGTTTTTCATAATAATGGAAACCCTAAAATGTATATGGGAAGTGCAGATTGGATGGAACGTAATTTAGATAGACGAATCGAAGTACTTTTACCAATTATTGACGAATCTATTTTTAAAGAGCTTCGTATAATATTAAATTTGCAATTTCAAGATAATCAAAAAGCACGTATTCAAGATCACTTGGAAAATAATAGGTATGTAACCAAAGATAGAGGAGAAAAACCAATACGCTCACAGGTTGAAATTTATGCCTATTTAAAAGAAAAACACGAAGCATGAAAGAAATAAAAATAGGTGGTGTGCCCGAGCATTTCAACTTTCCTTGGCACAAGGCAATGGAGCAGGGAAAATTTAAATCTAAAGACATTAAGGTGGTTTGGGAAGACTTTTATGGTGGTTCGGGCCAATTAATTAAATCCCTAGCCAATGATCGCATAGATATTGGAATTATGCTTACAGAAAGTGCTATACAGGCTATAGAACAAGACTACCCCTTTCTAATTTTACAAAAATTTGTTGATACGCCACTTATGTGGGGAATTCACGTGGCTGAGAATTCTACTTTTACCAATGTAGAACAATTACGGGGTCAGAAAGCGGCCATAAGCCGGCGCGGTTCGGGTAGTCATCTCATGGCTTTTGTGCATGCCAAACAACAAAATTGGGATTTAGAAAAGTTAACTTTTGAAAACGTAAAGAATTTAAACGGAGCCTTGAAAGCTCTACCCCAAGATCAAGCCCAGTATTTTTTATGGGAACATTTTACAACTAAGCCTTTTGTAGATCAAAAAATTTTTAGGCGCCTGGGAGACATTCCAACGCCTTGGCCATGTTTTGTATTGGTAGCAAAAGAAGCATTTATACTAAATAATAAAGAATTACTTGAAAGTCTTCTAAACGTTATTAATCAGCTATCAGCCGATTTGAAAGAACAAACCAATTTAGTCGATGAAATTGCCGAAAAATATAAACTCGATAAAACGGATGTTGAAAAATGGCTTAACCAAACGGAGTGGAGTCAAAATAAATTAAGTGAGGCTGAATTAGAGGAAATTCAGAAAGAGTTATTAGCCTTAGGTTTAATAAATTCACGTTCAAAGCACCAAGATATTTGTGTAGTTTAAAAATTAACGCAACCTTTGCGCCTTTTTTGCATCTAGTGAGTAAAGGCCAGAGATTATGATTGTTTTTTTAATTGTTTTAGCAGTATTGTTGTTTTTAAATTTAATTTTATTTCTTTTTAGTAGAAATAAATTGGAAAATCAACCAGACTCAGAAAAGTATGGTGTTGAATAACCTACCATTGTATAGGATTTTCTCCTTTACGGATTAAAATTTCGTTAGCTTTACTAAAATGCTTGTTTCCAAACCAATAGCCTCTATTGGCACTTAAAGGAGAAGGATGCCCGCTAAGGAGTACATGGTGTTTTTCAACATCTATTAATGTTTTCTTTTTCTGAGCAAATCCGCCCCAGAGCATAAAAATTACACCACTTTTTTCTCTAGAAATAGCTTGTATACAAGCATCTGTAAATTGCTCCCACCCCATTTTTAAGTGGCTACCAGGTTTTTTCTCTTCTACGCTTAAACTTGCGTTTAACAAAAGTACACCTTGCTGCGCCCACGCACTTAAATCGGTTGTGATATGAGGTTTCACTTGTAAATCCTCCTCGATTTCTTTAATTATGTTGCGCAAACTAGGAGGTGCCTTTATACCATTGGGTACAGAAAAAGCTAATCCATCGGCTTGGCCAGGCCCGTGATAAGGATCTTGCCCCAAAATAACTACTCTGGTTTCATCAAAATCACACAAATTAAATGCTCTAAAAATAGATTCAGGAGAGGGGTAACAAGTTTTTTTGCGGTAAACATCATTTAAAAATGAAGTTAAATCCGTAAAGTAATCTTTTGTAAATTCTTTTTCCAATACCTTTGTCCATTGCTCACTTAAGGTAAATTCCATCAATAATTTATTTAAATTTGTACCGACTACGAATGTAGAAAAACTATGATTAAGATTTCAGAAAAAACACTAACAGATTTAGAATTTAATCAAATTGGCGAACAACTAGCCGAAGCTTGTATTACCAGCAACGGTAAAGATTTAGCTTTGAATCTAAAGCCATACCCAAGCGTTGAAGCTAGTAAACAATCGCTGTTTCAAACCCAAGAATATAAATCTTCTGCTTTTGAAGAAAAACCCGTTCCTAATCACGGCTTTGATGCAGTAGACAAAGAAATCAAGCTTTTAAAATTAGAAAATAGTGTACTTGAATTACTGAGTTTTCGAAAGATTTTTTCTTTGGCGCAAACTACAAATATTCAGCTTAGGTATTTCCATAAATACCAAGAACTTTATCCTAATTTATATCAGCGCAGTCAAGAGGTTTATTTTACTACTCAAATTGAGCAAGACATATCGGCTATTGTTGATGAGTATGGCGAGGTGCGCAGTGAGGCTTCTAGCCTGCTTCAACAAGTTAGGCGATCTATACAAGCGGTTCAAGGCCAATTAAACAGTAGTTTTAATTCGGCACTAGGGCATTATAATTCCTTGGGCTTTTTAGCCGATATTAAAGAAAGTGTAGTCGATAACATTCGGGTTTTGGCAGTAACGGCCATGCATAGAAAAAAAGTAAAAGGCGCCGTGCTAGGAAGCTCTAAAACGGGAAGTATCATATATATTCAGCCCGAACGCACTTTGAATCTTGAACGTGAATTGGGGAATTTAGTGTTTGAAGAAAAAGAAGAAATCAGACGCATCTTAAAGGCTTTAACCAATACCATAAGGCCACATGTAAACCTTTTAAAGGCCTATCAAGATTTTTTAAGTTTTATAGATTTAACGGCGGCTAAGGTTAAATATGCCAAGCGTATGAATGGCGTTTTGCCTATTCTTTCTGAAGATCAAGAATTAGACTTAAAGGATGCGTATCATCCGTTGCTGTTACTTAGTAATCAGGCTAAGGGAGTCAAAACCTACCCGCAAAGTATTCAATTAAACGAACAAAATCATATCGTAGTAATCTCTGGACCCAATGCGGGCGGTAAAAGTATTACCCTTAAAACCGTGGGGCTTTTACAAATAATGCTACAAGCGGGTATGTTAATACCTGTACACGAATACTCGCGTATGTGCTTTTTTAATAAAGTTTTAACCGATATTGGCGACAATCAAAGTATTGAAAACCACTTGAGTACTTACTCGTATCGTTTAAAAAATATGCGGTATTTTTTAAAACAATGCGATGCGCATACTTTGTTTTTAATCGATGAATTTGGAACGGGAAGTGATCCTGAATTAGGTGGTGCATTAGCCGAAACCTTTTTAGAGGTGTTCTATGAGAAAAAGTCATACGGTATTATCACAACGCATTATGCCAACTTAAAACGTATGGCCCAGGAAACGCCAGGCATTAGCAATGCTAATATGCTTTTTGACGCCCAAACCTTAGAACCTCGGTTTAAGCTGCATCTAGGTGAAGCAGGAAGTTCTTTTACTTTTGAAGTGGCACAAAAAAATGGTATCCCTTTTAGTTTAATCAATCGCTCTAAAAAGAAGGTTGAACGCGGCAAATTGCGTTTTGATAAAAGCATTGCTAAATTGCAACAAGAACGCTCAAAATTGGTTAAAACCACAACCTCTCTTAAAGAAAAAGAACTTGTAGCGCAAAAGGAAAAACAAAAACTAGACGAGACCAACAAACGGATTCAAGAAAAGTTAGAAGGCTTTCAAGAGTTGTATGATGGTAACCAAAAGTTGATATATTTAGGTCAAAAATTTGAAGACTTAGCCAAAGGATTCTTTGAAAACAAGAAGAAAAAAGCAATGGTAGCAGAATTTCTTAAACTAGTAGCTATAGAAAATTCTAAGCGCAAAAAAGCCAATAAAAAGGAAAAGCAAAAACAGGCTACAGCTAAAAAGAAATTGGCACAAGAAGCACAGCAAAAAATAGAGAAAATAAGACAGAAGAAAAAAGAAGAAAAAAAGAAAGAAGAGAAAAAAGCAAAAGAGAAAACGGTAAAGCAATTGGCATCGTTTGGTATTAATGATCGGGTGCGTTTAGAAGGTAGTCGCTCTATTGGAACAATAGACCGTATCGAAAAAGGAAAAGCATTGGTAAATTACGGAATGTTTACCACCGAAACTCCTCTAAAACAATTAGAGTTAGTTCAAAAAGCAAAAAAATGAGAAAGGAATTACCAGTAAATAAAAAAATTATTTTGTTTGATGGCGTTTGTAATCTTTGCAACACTAGTGTAGATTTTATTATAAAGCGGGATACCAAAGACGTTTTTCGGTTTGCTTCTCTACAAAGCGATTTGGGAATGCAAATGCTCGCTGAGCGCGGAATAGATACCCAAAAAATTGATTCTATTGTATATATTGATCCAGGAAATACTTATGAAATAAAATCTGATGCCGCCTTAGCAATAGCAGCCGAATTAAAAGGTTGGCCGAAAGTAATAAGCTATTTTAAATTTCTGCCTACGGGTTTTCGAAATACGATTTATGATATTGTAGCTAAAAACCGATACCGTTGGTTCGGGAAAAAAAATACCTGCAGATTGCCTACTGAACAGGAAACCGCTAAATTTTTATAAATAGTTTAAATAAGTTCAAAAAAAATCTGCTTGCATTCGCAAGCAGATTTTGTCTAAAGAAAGTTAATTTCCACAAGTAACGCTCACGTTATCTATAGAAATATATTCTGTATCCTCATTGTTTTGTACCCGTACCCTTATAATTAAACTACTCCCTACTAAATTACTCACGCTAAGGGTTGTTGGGGGTATATCACCTATAAAAGTATGATTGGCGTTACCTTGACCGTTATAATTAGGTACTTCGATATAGGTTAGACCACCGTCAAGAGAATATTCTACATCAACATAATCATTGCCTCCGGTACAGTTAAAATCACCGGTATGGTTGGCATCATCGTATTCTAGGCTGTTGGTTGAACTAATGTCTATACTAAAGCTTACATTAGCATAGCCCACAATATCAATCGCTGGTTGGGTGGTATAGCGTAATGGCCCCCCAGTATCTCTAAAAGATAAATATTTATCGTTAGAAATACCTGCAACCTTAGCATAATCATCGGCATCAACTAGCGTTCCAGGATGGTTCGCTGTATTAGTACCAGCTGTAAAACTAGTTAATATAAAATTGGTAGTAGGGTAATCACCACTGGCAGAGTTTGTACCAGTAATTCCAGTATCTAAAGCATAAGCTTCAAAATCTTCTGTAAACAAAGCTCCGCCACCGCAATTTTTGGTAAAGCATTGAATGTTATGCCACTCTCCTATTTTGGCATCATAAATTTGCCAGCAGTAGGTGTTGCTAATTTCATCGTGAACATACACCATTAAACCATCGTCACGCATAGTTTCAGCATCGACTCTAATATTATTTCTTTGAGTTAGGGTGACTACGGGTAACTTTAAACCGCCAAATACCCCAGCGCTGTATTCTGCTTCTATATGCAGGGTACTGGCCGTAGAAGGATTATCGGTATTAAAACCTACTTGAGCCGTGGCAATATGGCACAATAAAAATATAAAGATGTAATAAAAATTTTTCATATTAATAAGTGTGTGAACCGATATCTGATACTTCGTCTATAGAAAAGCTATCAAAGTCATTACTATCATAAGTCGTACTTGGACCAAGACCAGGTTTTCTGCGCAGGGTTTCATCCTTAGCAAAATTTGGGTTATTGCTAGGCGGGTTTACCAATGAATCTGGACCTATAATATCAATTAAGGTTTCTGTTCCTCCTAGGGGTTGATAATACAATAAAACCGAATCATCACCATTGAAATTAAGACTGCCTGTTTGGGTGTCAACCTCTCCAGTGGCTAAAACATTCGCAGTATTAGCAATAACAAAAACATCACCGTCTATTAACGTGTTAGATGTTAGAGAAATTGGACCTGTGAGGTTACCAGTCTGTCTAAATATTCTAAGGTGATATTCACTTAAATTTACATCTTGCCCAGTGAAATTGGCAATTTCTATAATTTTATTGTAACTACTTCCTTCTACATACTCAGATATAAACAAATCGCTGGCTACGCCGCCTGCAGCTTCTATAGGGCCACGCAATGGTGAATCTACTGGGCTACCAATAAATTCTCCTGCTGAGGCAACAGGGGTTACGCGTACAAAGATAAATTTACCTACATCTGCCGTTTGCAGGGTGTAGGTACCAGTGGTTGTTACCCCTAAAGAAGTTGTATTGGTTCCTTGAGCGTCATCGGCAATAAACCATTCAAAAGTGGTAGTTCCCTCTGCATCATTTTCAATATCACTATAAGTATAATTCGCCGTTAAAATTTGGGTGTCTTCAATTATACCTGAGATAAACACATTGCTCGCGATGGGAGCATAGTTGGTTGGCATACAATATACGTCTGCCCAACTGCCGTTTATTCCATCATAGATTTGTAAACAACGCGTGTTGCCTTCTACATAATAAATAAGCATGCCTCCGTCGGCAGTGGTGGCTTTGTCCGAGATCTTATCGCGCTCGGTAGCGTCTACTGTAGGAATCAACAAGCCGCCATAATTTTTATTATTGTAACTGCTTTTTATTTCAAGTGCAGCCGCCGGGCTTGGACTATCGGTATTAATTCCTATTTGCGCAAAACTTGCCAAAGCCAGCAGATTGCATAAAATAAAGGGTAGTATTTTTTTCATAAATCCTGAATTACAGCTGTAAAGATATAAATTTTATTAATTAATAAAGAAAATGCTTCTTGCTAAGCGGTTATTTCTTATAATGATCATCCCAATTTTTTACAAAGGGGTGGTCTTTTAATTTTCCTACTGCTTTGGCTACTAGCATAGAAACCGAAGCATCTCCAGTCACATTTACCGTTGTTCTGCACATGTCTAAGGGTCTATCTACCGCAAAAATAAGCGCTAAGCCAGCTTCTGGAATACCCGCTTGAGCCAAAACAATCACCAGCATAACCATACCAGCACCCGGCACCGCAGCCGAGCCAATTGATGCCAAAGTAGCGGTAGCAATTATGCCTAATTGGGCACCCAAACTTAAATCCATACCAAAAGCTTGTGCAATAAAAACAGCCGCAACGGCTTGGTATAAGCTTGTACCATCCATATTAATGGTAGCTCCTATAGGCAAAACAAAACTACTCACCTCTTTTTCAACTCCTAAGTGCTCTTCTACCCTCTCCATAGTTACCGGTAAGGTTGCCGCGCTAGAACTGGTTGAAAATGCCAATAATTGTGCAGGTGAGATGCCATCTACAAAAAACTTAGGCGAGCGTTTGGTGAATAACCATACAATGAGGATATAAAAACAGATCATGAGCAGCAAGCCTAAGATTACTGTGAGCGTATACATACCCAATGCGGCAAATAAATCGGTGCTAGGTGACTCGACTACCAAGGCTGCTAATAGCGCAAAAACTCCATAGGGAGCAAAAAGCATAATGATATCTATCATTTTAAGAATCACCTCATTAAATCCGTCAAAGAAATCTTTCACGGGTTGCGCTTGTTTTTCAGGAATTAAAATGAGTCCGATACCAAAAAAGATGGCAAAGAAAATAACCTGCAGCATATTTTCATTCTTCCCGGCCGCACCTACGATGTTAGAGGGTACAATATCTTCAAGAGCTTGCAACGGACCCGCTTCTTTTTGTTTTTGTGCGTCTTTACGTTTTAATTCGGCATCGCCATCATAATTGGCAATCAATTCTTCTCGAGTTTCTTCGGTGATGCTATGTCCGGGCTTAATTAAATTCACTGCACCCAAACCTATACTTACCGCTATAACCGTGGTTAACACATAGGTTAAAATAGTACGCAAGCCCATTTGGGAGAGTTTTGATATATCTTTCAAATCTGATACTCCTTTAATCAGAGAAGCTAATATTAAGGGTACCGCAATTAGTTTCAAAGCATTGATAAAAATGTTTCCAAAAGGTTTTATCCAATCCTGTATAAAAGTGGGTCCCCAACCAAAATTACTAAGTACTAAGGCAAAAAGCACACCGGCCACCATACCGATAATAATTTGCCAATGCAGTGCAAGTTTTTTCATTAAATATAAATTATTATTTAGTAAATCTTTTTTGTAACAAATCAAAATCGGCAACGACCAATGCTGCCATCGCTTCAATTATAGGAACGGCCCGCGGAACCACACAAGGGTCGTGTCTACCTTTGCCTTGCATAACCACCGCTTTTTGGTTAATATCAACCGTGTTTTGTTTTTGCATAAGTGTGGCAACAGGTTTAAAAGCAACCCTAAAGTAAATGGGCATACCGTTGCTAATGCCACCTTGTACGCCGCCACTATAATTGGTTTGGGTACTTAAATCGGTATTAAAAAGATCGTTGTGCTCTGAACCGCGCATAGTAGCCGCAGCAAAACCACTTCCTATTTCAAAGCCTTTTACCGCATTGATTGATAGCATTGCTTTGCCCAATTGAGCGTGCAGTTTATCAAAAACCGGTTCGCCTAACCCGGCCGGAAGCCCCTTAATTTCACAAGCCACAACACCCCCAATAGTATCTCCCTCTTTACGTATTTTTTTAATTAGACGCTCCATCTCAATTGCTTTTTGAGCGTGAGGCACCCTTACCGGATTTTTTTCACGTTCCTCTATATTTAGGCCTTCGTTTGCATCTAATTGAATGGATCCTATCTGAGTGGTATAGGCAAAAAATGAAATATTTTTTAAATACAACTTGGCAATAGCACCGCCTACCACGCGACAAGCCGTCTCTCTGGCACTTGAGCGACCTCCTCCGCGATAATCGCGAATGCCATATTTTTTATCGTAGGTAAAATCAGCGTGACTGGGACGATAAACCGTCTTTATATGATCGTAATCTTTTGACTTCTGGTTGGTGTTATAAATAACAAAACCAATTGGCGTACCTGTAGTTTTCCCCTCAAAAATACCCGAATAAAAATGAACTTTATCCTGCTCTTTGCGTTGGGTAGTTATGGCCGATTGACCAGGTTTGCGTCGAGCAAGTTCGTCTGCAATAAAATTTTCATCTATACTAACACCAGCAGGGCAACCCTCTAGAATACCGCCAAGCGCCTCACCATGAGATTCGCCAAAAGTGGTTAATTTAAACAAGTTGCCAAAAGTATTTCCTGCCATAGTCAATTTTTACAAATGTAATTTTTTAATGCCAAAATTCAAACCTAAAATAATCTCATTCATTAAGAAGTGTTTACTACTAGGTGTTTATCGGTAAATTTTAATTAAATTTGTACTTATAAAAAATAAAACGATGCGATTAAAATTTGTTTTGCTTGGTTTTTTAGGCCTAGCTTTAGCCAGTTGTTCTTCAGACGAGGATAACGTAAACGATGTAAATTCTGGAAACTATTTTCCTTTATCCAATAATTATGTTTGGGAGTATGAAAATAAGAATACAGATGAAAGTACAGGTCTTGCCGAAAATATAATTATAGAAGAATTAACCGCTAACGCCTTAGGAGATAACCGTTTTGGCTTTACGTCTAGCCTAGAAGGCGATATCAATCAAGGTTTAGCCACTGGTATTTTAAGTCAAGGTACCTTAATCAAATCTAACGGGCAGTTGATTTATAATGGTAATTTTTCTTTTAGCCCTGACGGATTAGACACCGGTACTGATTTGAACATACCCATACAAAACCTAATTATTTACGATAAAAATAAATCTACAGGAGGCGTTTTATCAAGCGTTAAACAACAACTTGACCAAAACATTGTAATCGAAGGCTCTTCTGTACCGATTACTATTGATGTAGAATTAAAAACCATTCAGAATGCTTTTATCGAACAATTTAATGCGGGCGGTATTACGTATGAGGATATCTTGAAGACATCTTTGGTGTTAGAATTGAAAATTGATGCCAATTTATTTATTCCCGTAAATATCTTACCCCAACAAGAGGTATTTACCCAAGTGAATTTCTTCGCAGAAGACATTGGTCTTATTTTTAGCGAAAGCGATTTAAATTATAATTTTAGTGATGCAATAGGACAAATAGCGCCTAGTTTTCCTACTAGCGGATCACAAAGTTCTTCTCAAACTATAGTAAACTATTACTTTAAGTAAAAGCAAGTAGATTATTATAAAAGAGCATTATAAAGCACCTCGATGGGGTGCTTTGCTTTTATAGGGCTGCAATGTTTAATCTGTTCTCGGCAACTTGTACCGTTAGCTACAATTAGGGTTTCTTCATCTAAATTTTTTAATTTTCCCATCAGGTTTTGCTCGGCCATTTTTAGACTTATGGCATAATTTTCTTTTTCATATCCAAATGAACCCGCCATGCCACAACATCCCGTAGCCATTAGCTTTACGGAATAGTTTTTGGGTAAATTTAATATTTTAAAGGTGTCTTGAGACTGTCCTAAAGCTTTTTGATGGCAATGCGTGTGAATCTTAATCGTCTTTTTTTCTCTAGAAAATGCATTAGTCTTTATATGTCCTCTATCGATTTCTTTTGCCAGAAATTCCTCTAATAAAAAAGTTTTTAAGGCAAGTTGCTTAGCTTTTTTTGGATTAGGATGCAATTTAATGTACTCATCTCTAAAAGTTAAAATAGCACTTGGTTCTATACCCACTAATACTGCATTGTGAGGCATTATCTCTGTAAAGTGATTTACATTAAAAACAGCCAGTTTTTTGGCTTGTTTAAGAAAGCCCTTAGATAAAAATGCACGTCCACTAGCTTTATGGGCAGTTACAACCACATCATATCCTAATCTTTCCAATAATTTCGAAGCTGTAAAACCTATCATAGGATCAAGTAAATCTGTAAATTCATCGATAAATAAATAAACAGGCGTTGCTTGTTGATTTGAAATTTGTTGCTTATGCCTACTTTTAAGCATTGCCCTTAGCGATTTTTTAGCAGTCACAGGCAATTCCCGTTCTGGAGCGATTGCTAAGCCTTTTTTTAGTAATTTTTGTAGCCAATTTACCTGAATAAACCAATTGAATGCTTGAGAGGCTTTAAGTAATTTATGCTGGTAGGCAAATACGTAATCTGATAATGGCCTGGAATTGTTTTTATAAAAATGAAATAAAGCTTCACTTTTATAAGTCGCCATATCTACATTCGATGGGCATTCTTTTTTGCAAGCTTTACAACTTACACATAAACTTAAAACTTCTTTAACCATCTTATTGTTTAACGGATTCTTTTGGTCTGGATAGGTTAATAACTCACGTAACAAATTGGCCCTTGCGCGTGTGGTATCTCGTTCATTTTTCGTAGCCCGATAGCTCGGGCACATTACTCCACCTGCCCCTATTCCCTTTCGGCAGTCACCACTCCCATTACATTGCTCAACTTCATTCAAGAAATCACGCCCAAAATTAAACGCTGTAGGTAAATCAGCAGGTTTTGCTTTTTCAACATCATAGCGTAGACTTTGTGTCATAGCTTTAGGTTGAATGATCTTATGTGGATTAAAGATTTTATCTGGATCGAACCATTCTTTAACCTGTTGCATTAAATTCATTACTTGAGGTCCTAAAATTTCGGGTAAAAATGGAGAACGCACTCTGCCATCTCCGTGTTCACCACTAAAGGAACCACGATATTGCTTTACCAACAAGGCTACTTCGCGGGTTATTTTTTCAAATAACACAATATCTTCTTTTTGCTTTAGATCTAATATTGGCCTTAAATGTAACTCTCCCGCTCCAGCGTGAGCATAATAAACAGCTTGTTGCTGGTATTTATTCATAATGGCAGTGAAGTCCTTAATATAGGAGGCTAGATCGGTTAAGCGTACCGCTGTATCTTCAATACAAGCCACTGCCTTCTTATTTAATTTTAGATTAGCCAATAAACCTAAGCCGGCTTTTCGCAATTCAATTGCTTTGAGAATATCTTCGTTATATAAAACAGGCGAGGCATAAGCTTTTGTATGTTGGTTAAGTTTTTCTTGTAAAACATTCAATTGCTTTTGAAGGCCTTCTGATGAATCACTTCGCAACTCACATAGCAATATGGCTCCAGGGTCACCTTGTATAAAAAATCTACTCGTTTGATAAGTAAGATGACCTTTGGTACAATCTAAAATGGTTTTGTCCATCAATTCACACATGTATAAATTCGACTGCATGGCCGTTTCTACAGCCTCAAGCGCATCGGTCACATTATAAAAATGTACGGCAAGCATAGCCTCATTAGCGGGAGGTAAATCATCTAAAGCCAATTCAGCTTCCAAAATAAAAGCTAAAGTACCCTCGCTACCACAAATTAATTTAGCTAAATTAAAAGATTCTCCCTTTTCATTAAAAGGCTTTTGATTCATCAAGATATCGAGGGCATATCCTGTATTGCGCCTGTGAATTTCAGGATGTGGATAAACTTCCCGAATATTCTTTTGGTTATTTGAATTTTGTAATAAACTTAATATTTGTCGATATAAATTACCCTCCCAAGTCTGGTCCTGTTGCAGGTGTTGGAGCTCGCTAACATTTTTTGATGTTAAACGAATCACTTGTCCAGTATGTAAAACTACTTTTAAAGCAATCAGTTTATCGCGTGTGGTACCATATTGAATTGAAGTAGTACCACTACTATTATTACCAATCATTCCGGCTATTGTACAACGGTTGGAGGTACTAGTATTTGGACCAAAAAAAAGTTGAAACGGTTTTAAAAGCTGATTTAATTCATCTCGCACTACCCCACCTTGCACCACGGCTTTTTTTTGTTCAGCGTTGATTTCTATAACGCGATTAAGGTACCGGGAACAGTCAATTACTATGCCTTTTCCTGTTGTTTGACCCGCTAAGGATGTACCTGCAGCACGAGGTATTACCGCAATTTTATTTTTTTGCGCAAATTTAATCAGTAAAACTACATCGGCATCGCATTTAGGAAAGGCCACAGCCAAGGGAATTTCTCTATACACAGAGGCATCGGTAGCATATATTTTTTTGTATAAATCACCAGTGTAAATTTCACCTTCTAAGGTATTTTGCAAACCTAACAATTGTGATTTTTTTAAAATTTTCATGAGTACTAAGTATTAGCCAAATATATATATTTGAATAAAAAAAAGTATGATACGATTTGTTTTCTCTGGAATTCTTTTAATGATTCTTTCATTTACAGGTCTTAATGCTCAGAATAGCGGTTTAATCGCTAAAAATGCTCTAGGTCTTCGTTTAGGTGGCGGCGACGGGTTTGGTGCTGAAATAAGTTATCAAAGGCAAATTGGGTCGCCTAATAACAGGCTTGAAGCCGATTTGGGTTGGAGAAATGATAGCTATTTTGATGCTTTTAAACTAACTGGTTTATATCAATGGGTTTGGAATATTGAAGGCGGATTCAACTGGTATGCTGGTGTAGGTGGTGGCTTGGGCAGCGTAGAAGATAATCGCTATTTTAAAAATGGTTACCGCCCAAACGATGGTATGTTTCTATTTGTAGCTGGTGATATAGGCATTGAATACAACTTTGATATACCTTTAATGATTTCGCTAGATTTTAGACCTGAGATAGGTTTTAATGACTACGATGTAATGAACAACTTTATTCCGGATATCGCTTTAGGTGTACGTTACCAATTTTAAGCCTTTTTACGGTTTATTGCCTTGTGATATACACTTTCATATTGAGGGATAATTTTCTCAAGATCAAACGCCAAAGCCTGCTGATATGCATTTTTCTTAAATGTCTGCAGGTTTTCATCATTTTTTAAGATATGGATTCCTTTTTTAGCCATATCCTCTACCGCTCCAACATCACTAAGATAACCTGAGAAACCGTTTTTATTCACTTCAGGAATACCACCGGTATTCGATGAAATTACAGGTACTTTGTTTATCATTGCTTCCAAAGCCGCTAAACCAAAGCTTTCATTTTTAGATGGTAGTAAAAACAAATCCGAAAGGCACAAAATCTTTTCTACTTCATTACTAGCTCCCATAAATAAAATTTTATTTCTTATACCTAACGAATGAGCTAATTCTTTAGCGGGTTGTACTTCGGGGCCTTCTCCTACCATAATGAGTTTAGCCTTCATTTCTTTTTGTATGTGGTAAAATATTTTAACCACATCATCTATTCTTTTCACTTTTCTAAAATTACTAACATGGGTAATTATGCGTTCATCATCTTGAGCCATTAAAGAACGTTGACATTCATTAATTGGATTAAGATACTTTTGTGAATCTATAAAATTAGGAATTACTTGTATAGGACTTGTCACATCAAATAATCTAAGGGTGTCTAACTTTAAACTTTCAGACACTGTGGTTACATAATCGCTGTTGTTTATGCTGAATGTAACTGCTGGCTTGTAATAAGGGTGATTTCCCACCAAAGTAATATCTGTTCCGTGAAGTGTGGTTACCATTGGCAATTCAATACCTTCTTGTGCTAGCATCTGCTTGGCCATATAACCCGCGTATGCGTGCGGAATAGCATAATGCACATGCAACAAGTCTATTTTATGTAATTTTACCATATCTACCAGCTTGCTCGAAAGTGCTAATTCATAGGGTTGGTAATGAAACAACGGATACTCGGGCACATTCACCTCGTGAAAATGAATATTACTAGACAATTGTTCGAGCCTAACCGGTTGTTTATAGGTGATAAAATGAACAATATGTCCTTTTTTTGCTAAAGCCATTCCTAACTCGGTTGCAACAACACCACTTCCACCAAAGGTTGGATAACATACTATACCTATATTCACTTATTCAATTTCTAGTTAATAATTCCTTTATATATAATTGCTTGAATTTTTGTGCGTACATCTTCTGTAATCAACAAACGATTTCCTGCATCAGGAAAAGTTCTATTCGATAAAAATACGTAAACTATTTGTTCTTCTGGGTCTGCCCAAGCATAAGTTCCGGTAAAACCACTATGACCAAAACTGTTCATTGATAGACAGCCGCAGGTTGGACCTACCGATCCTAACTGAGGTTTATCAAAACCAACTCCTCTACGTACGTCTTCATCGCAATAATAGCAGGTATTAAAACTGCTTATGGTAGATGATTTAAAAAAACGTTTACCGCCATAGGTACCCCCATTTAAATAAACCTGCATAAGTTTAGCTACATCATTGGCGTTACTAAATAATCCTGCGTGCCCTCCAACGCCACCTTGCATAGCAGCACCTTGATCATGAACATAACCTTGCACCCGCTGCTCTCGCCAATAATTATCATCTTCTGATGGAGTAATTTGTTGCTTATTAAACCGATTGAGCGGTAAATAACCTGTAAAATTAGCTCCTAAAGGCTCATAAAAATGCTTTTGAGTTAAATCGGCTAAAGACTGTTCATAATATTCTTCGAGATAATGTTTAAGAATATAATAAGGTAAATCACTGTATTTGTAATTTTTCTTAGCCCGTAGCGGACTTTCCTTAATGATATTAAAAAGGGTATCGGCATAATCTGTTCGCATAAACATATTATCGGCTACCTGAATATTATGCAAGAGATCTTTTTCTTTGCGAAAGTAAATTTTTGAAGCCTTATTCGTAAGGCTGTCTAGTGTTCCTATATAGAATGGAATCCAGGCTTTCAATTGAGCATAATGACTCAACATGCTCTTTACGTCTATATTCGCCTTATTAGAATCTTTAAAATCTTTAATAAGCTCTGCCAAGGTGGTATCAAGATTCAAGATTCCTTTTTCATATTGCTCCATTACCAAAGGTAAGGTGGCCAAAATTTTCGTTAGCGATGCCAAATCGTAGATGCTTTGGCTAGTTACAGGCTTTTTTTTTTCGTAAGTATGAAAACCTACATTTTTATCATAAACCACCCTTCCTTTTCGCGCAATGAGTACTTGCGCTCCGGGGGCCATTTTTTTTTTGACCATATCGTTTAGTATGCTATCAATTTCCTTAAAATTGATACTGCGCATACCTACACTTTCTGGTGTACCATAAGAAAGTCTGTGCACCTTAGACAATATAAAACCTGTACCTTCTGGAAATTCTTTACCTAAACTTACCGGCAATTTTCCTTGAATACTTAGACCGCCAAATATAGCTTGAGCTACTTTTTCTTGTGCCAGTTTACTGTTTTGATATCCTAAAATAATAGCATTTATATTGATGGTGGTTTTCAAATCGATAATAGAATATGGGCGCGCAAAAGAAGCTAGAATTACTTCATTTTTTCTGGCAATCTCATACAGCCAAATCTTCTCGTTTAAAGTGTATTTATATGATTTCCAAGGATTAGCATTATCTGTATGATGCCCTACGATTACCAAATTATAAGCTTTAAGTTTTTCTAGCAATTCACTAAGGCTATCTGCCTTAACTTCATCTACTTGCGTATATTTATTCAATGTTTTCAAAAATGCTTCTCCAGAATCCTTACCTAATTTTACATAGGCAATTTTCTTTTTTTCTAAATCCTGTATCGGTAAAATGGCTTTATCATTCTTTACTAAAGTGATAGCTTTCTCTATCAATTCTTCATAAATCACATCATTTTCGTGTGCATTCAAATCTTCGTGTAAACCTTCTAATTTGATAGGTTTATATTCATGTAGACCGGCTTTGTATTTAGCCATTAAAATCTTTTTTACTGAATGTGCCAAACGCTCTTCAGTAATCTCTTTTTTAACATAAGCTGCTTTTAATCGTTGGTGAGCTGCGGGAATATTTTCTGAGATCAATAATATATCATTTCCTGCTTTGAATGCTGCAAGGTCTATTTCGCCCGGTTCATCAAAGTCAGCTACTCCGCGCATATTTAAAGCATCGGTAAAAATCAAACCTTTATACTGGTATCTAGTTTTTAAAAGATCGGTTATAACCGCCTTGCTTAAAGAGGTGGGAATATTGTCTTCTTGCAAAGCAGGTACATTTAAATGGCCAACCATTATACTTGAAACACCATTCTTTATTAATTCCCTAAAGGGGAATAATTCAACACTATCTAATCGCTGTCTAGTAAAATCTAGATAAGGCAAACTTTTATGAGAATCGGTATGGGTATCGCCGTGTCCGGGAAAATGTTTAGCGCTGCTCAAAACATTTTCACTATGCATCCCTTGCATAAAGGCAATAGCTTGTTGGGTGATTTTTTGCACATTTTCACCAAAAGAACGATTACCAATAATTGGGTTTGCTGGGTTTATGTTTACATCTACTACAGGTGCAAAATTAAAATGAACGCCTAAACGTTTGTTATGCTTAGCGATTTGTTTTCCTGCTTCATAAATTAAATCTGGATCTTGAATAGCACCCAAAGTCATATTCCACGGAAAAGAATAAGTAGAGTCTAAGCGCATAGCCAGACCCCATTCGGCATCCATGCCAATTAATAAAGGTACTTTAGCTTTTTCTTGTAACCGATTGTGCATTTTTGCCTGCCGTCCTGGCCCACCTTTAGAAAAAATTACACCACCAATATGATAGTTTTTTATCAGTGCAGCAAGATTATTTTCGGCTGGTTTTCCCTTACTTGAGAAAATATCAGCCATAAACAATTGTCCAATTTTTTCATCAAGCGTTAAATTTTGGTATACAGAATCTACCCAGGCTTTTTGTAAAATTGGGTTTTTAGCTTCAAGCGGATTTTTTTGCTGCGCATTTAAAGAAAATTGCATACATACAAGGGTAGCGAAAGCAATTAAGAAATATCTGGGCATAGTAGAAACTTCTTTAAACGGTTATAAAAATCGATTGTGCCAACTTTCTTCTAATGGAATCTCCCAATCTGTCTCTAATTCTTTTTTAATATTGACTAAGTTGTTAAACACGATGGTTTTACCAGAAACTGACTTGTTTTTCACTAATTTTTTAAAATCAATTAATGGTTTATAAGCCAAATATTCTCCTTGTTTAAAGGTAACATTCATTTTATCGAGTAAATCGACAGCATATTTTGTCTCAAGTTCTTGAATAAATCGAACAGAGGTATCAATGCTGCATCCACTAGCCTGTGCACTAGCGGCATCTACGCCAAGAATGATAAAGCGTTTGTATTTTATCAAAAAACTAGCTTTTAATCCAGTGCCGTGCGCGGCCCAGTTATCTACAAAGTTTTTTAGCGACATTTCTAATTCTTGTAGTTCTACATCCGTAAAAGACCTACTTGCCTGATAAATCCATATTTTTGATTCATCGGCTAATGCGTTAAATTCTACCCACATATTTTTGATTTACAGATCTTGTGCTTGTGCTATCATTTCGGCTACATCAAGCACTTCTACTTCATTTTCTTTATTCTTGTTTTTTACTCCGTCTGTCATCATCGTATTACAAAAAGGACAACCGGCTGCAATGGCTTCAGGTTTAGTTTCTAAAGCTTGTTCTGTTCTTAATACATTCACATCTTTATTCCCTTTTTCTGGTTCTTTAAACATTTGGCCACCACCTGCACCACAACATAGCCCTTGGCTTTTGCACTTACGCATCTCAAGTAGCTCTACTTCTAACTTTCTAAGCAAGTCACGTGGCGCTTCATATTCGTTGTTGGCACGGCCTAAGTAACAAGGGTCGTGAAAAGTTATTCTTTTTCCTTTAAATTTACCGCCTTCTACGCGTAGGCGACCTTCTTCCATCAAACTTTTTAAAAATTGAGTATGATGTACAACTTCATAATTTCCGCCTAATTCTGGGTATTCATTTTTTATGGTATTAAAGCAATGCGGACAAGCGGTAACAATTTTTTTAACCTCATAGCCATTTAGCACCTCAATATTCATCGCTGCTTGCATTTGGAACAAAAACTCATTCCCCGACCTTTTAGCCGGATCTCCTGTACAACTTTCTTCGGTTCCTAATACGGCATAGTCGACTTTTGCTTTGGTTAAAAGTTTTATGAAAGCTTTGGTTATTTTTTTTGCACGATCATCAAAACTACCCGCACAACCGACCCAAAAAAGAACTTCTGGTTTTTTTCCTTGCGCCATATATTCGGCCATGGTAGGTACTTTAATTTTCTCTGTATTTATATTATCTGTATTCATCGCTATATTCTATTTTAATTTTCGTTAGCCCAGTTTAATCGATCCATTTGATTATAAGGCCAAGGTGCTCCATTATTCTCTATATTACCCATGGCAACATTTAATTCATTAGGCGCTGCACTTTGTTCCATAACTAAATACCTTCGCATATCTAAAATAATAGATAAAGGGTCTATACCAATAGGGCAAGCCTGTACACAAGCATTACAAGTTGTACATGCCCAAAGCTCTTCTCGGGTTATATAATCATCTAATAATTGTTTACCATCTTCCTTTGGGTCTTTTTTAGCATCTATTTGTTTACTCACTTCCTGCAAGCGATCACGAGTATCCATCATAATTTTACGCGGAGATAATTTCTTACCCGTTTGGTTGGCCGGACATTCTGATGTACACCTACCGCATTCTGTACAGGTGTAGGCATTAAGCAATTGCACCTGATTCAAATCAAATACGTCACTTGCTCCAAATTTTTCGGGCTCTGCTGCTTCATCGTCTCCACTTGGAGCTGCAAATGGATCAGCGTTAGGGTCCATCATCAAGGCTACCTCTTGTTTTACCGATTCTAAGTTATCCATCTCCCCTTTGGGTTGTAACTTAGCTAAATAGGTATTAGGAAAGGCAAGCAAAATATGTAAATGCTTTGAGTAGTATAAATAATTTAGGAAAAACAAAATACCGAAAATATGTAACCACCAAGCCGAACGCTCAACTAAAATTAAGCTTGATTCTGATAATCCCGCTAGAAGCGGACTTATATATTGACTCACAGGAAAAGCGCCGACTATAGATCCGTCTTGTTGGGCATAATGTGCAGCACCAGAAAGTTGTAATTGGTAATCTGCGGCATTCATTAATAAAAACAAGCCCATAAGTATCATCTCAAAATAAAGAATATAGTTGGCATCATCTTTTGGCCAACCTTTCATCTCGTTGGCCCAGAAACGTGTTATTTTTATGGCATTTCTTCTAAGCCAAAATACCACTACCCCCACAAATACCAATAATGCTAATATTTCAAAAGTACCGATTAAAAAATTATAGAAACCACCCATAAAAGACAAAACCCGGTGCGTACCAAAAAGACCATCGATTATAATCTCTATAACTTCAATATTTATAATAATAAAACCAACGTATACTATTATATGTAAGATACCGGCAATTGGCCGAACCACCATTTTTGATTGTCCTAAAGCAACTTTTGCCATTTGCTTAAAACGATCACCTTTTCGGTCGGTGCAATCAACTGTTTTACCTAGTTTAATATTGCGAATTAACTTCTTGATATTTAGGGTAAAAAAGCCAACGCCCAATACAAGGGCGATGAAAAATAGTATTTGTCCTATAATTGCCATATTTTAAATTTATTTAAGAGAGTCTTTTGGTTTTTCGTAAGCTTTATTTTTTTTCCCGAATAACGAAAAATGTACGTATCGTTTAGGATTTAGTTTTAAATCCTGTAGCAATTGTTCTAATTGTCGGGTTGCACGATCCATATTATCATAAATAGTAGGGTCTTTTAAAAGTTTACCAGCTGTACCTTTTCCTTGGTTCAGTTCACTGGCAATACTTTTAAAATCGTGAATTGCGGTTTCTAAATCACGTGTAATTTGTGCAATATCAACTTGCGAAAGACTATCGCTTAGTTTGCTTAAATTAGCCGTGGTTTTATCAATATTACTAAGAGTTCTACTAAGCTTATCTTCATTGTTTTTAAGCATATTATCTGTTCTCCCTGTAATATTTTTGAAATTTTCTGAAATAGAATTAAAGTTTGCAAGACTTTGCTTAAGGTTTTTTCGTGTTTCAGCGTTTAATATATCATTAAACGCAAAAAGAACTGAATCTGTACTACTGATGGCTTTTTCGACTTTATTTTGTAATGGCGTAAGTCTATCGTTCACTAGCTCTAATAAACCTTCATCTATTTCTCCAGGTAAAGTGTCTCCAGATTTAGCTATAGGGCCATCGTATTCAGGTAAAATGGCCAAACTTTTTCCACCTATAATACCGCCACCATAGATTTGAGCTTTACTTGTTTTTGAAAATTGAAACTCATTTTGGACATTCATACTCACCAAAATGGCTCCTGTTTTATTTAAGAATCGAATGCCCGAAACCGTACCCACTTGCAATCCGTTAATGGTAACTGGGGATGAAGGAGCGAGCCCTTCAACATCTTCATATACCGCGTAAAATGTTCTGTTATTTTCTAGTAAGTTATTTCCTTTTAAAAAATTATACCCAAATATCAATAGGGCTATAGCCAATAAGGCCAGTAATGCTGTTTTAACTTCTTTAGATATTTTCAATTGTAGCGGATTTAAGAATTAACAAATTTAGGAATTAAAAATAGAAAATGCTTTTATTTCCGCTTAGTTTTTAACGCGTCATTAACGCTTACTTTATCCCCTCCTTTAAAAGCAACTAAAAAACTTTTGGAGAATCCAGCGCTTTTGGCCTGTTGTAATAATTGTTGAATCTCCTTATAATTGCTAGTATTACCATAGTAATATTTATAGAGCTTGCCTTCTAATTTACGCGACACACCTTTTAAACCTTTAAAATTATATGGAGCTAATTCAAGTGGCTTGCTACCCGCTGCAATTTGCACCATAAAGGTAACAGAAGGGTATTCTTCTTTTCTACCTTGGTTTTCTTTTTTATAGTTTACTTCTGTAGCGCTAAGGTTTATACTGTTTTTATAATCTACTATTCCTTCGGCTATAGAAATAGCCATTTTGGCCTGGCCTGCAGGAGAATTTAAATAACGACCTTCTTGTTTATTGGTTAAAAAACCAGTTTCTACTAATACACTGGGCATAAAGGTCTTGCGAAGCACCAAAAAACCAGCTTGCTTTACGCCACGATTTACACGTTTAAGAGTGTTTGTAAACTGTTTTTGCACATAATCAGCTAATAGGATGCTTTGATCTAAATATTCTTCTTGCATCAAGGTCATACCTATGTACGATGCAGGAGAACTTGGATCGAAACCATCATAAACCACTTCATAATCATCTTCTAAATAAATCACAGAGTTTTCTTTCATCGCAATCTTTAGGTTGTCTTCATTACGATGTAAACCTAAAACAAAAGTTTCTGTACCTTGTGCGTTACTACTATGAGCATTGCAATGAACAGAAACAAATAAATCAGCATCAGCGTCATTGGCAATCTTCGCTCTATCGTCTAAGGTTACAAGTGTATCTGTCGTTCTTGTGTAAAGTACTTTTATATCTTTATCTTTTTTTAAGATCTTCCCTACTTCCAGAACCACCTTTAAAGCAATATCTTTCTCTTTGTAACCGTTTCCTCGATTTCCTGGATCTTTACCTCCGTGACCTGCATCTAAGACCACTACAAAGGTTTTATTTTGCGACCAAGCGAATTCCTGGTTTAGCAATAAAATTCCGCAAAGGAGAAAGAAATAAAGTGAAAACTTTTTCATAATGAATAGCTTAAGCTAATTTTTATTTGCCGATTTGTTTATTTTTAAAAATTAAGAACAACCCTTAAAAAAATATATGTAATTTTGGCTTTTCAAAAAGCAAGCCAAACAATACAAAAATAGCACTATAAGCATTGCAAACAAACTTATACCATATACTTTTCTCTTGTTTTTTTCTTTTCTTGTTTTTTAATTCGACGCAAGCTCAAGAAATTGATAGCACCCGTACCTTGCGCATTCCAGCAGAGCGAGAGGCGGTATTCCCTTTAAGCGATAGTCTTTTAAAAACCACGCCTGTAGTAAATTCTAATAATGCTATAAATCAAGAAGACAGTACTAAAACTAAATCTTTTTTAACCGATAATGTGATTAGTACGGCTAAAGATTATATGATGCTGGATGCTAAAAATAAAAAAGCTTATCTTTATAACGAGGCCAAAATTGTGTATGGTGATGTCACGCTTGAAGCTGGAAAAATAATATTAAATAATGCTACCAATGAAGTTTATGCTTTTGGTATCAAAGATTCTCTAGGAAATTATACGCAACGACCCGTTTTTTCTCAGGGTCAAAATATTGTTGAACCCGATAGTATCCGATTCAATTTTGACACTCAAAAGGCTTTGGTTTACAATTCGCGCACGCAGCAAGGCGAATTTAATGTCAAAGGAGCTATAACCAAAAAAGAAAACGATTCGGTTTACTTTATGCAAAATGTAAAGTTTACCACCGCAAAAGATATAGACAACCCCGAATATTATTTTAACGCAAGACAGGTTAAATTAGTTCCCGAAAAAAAGGTGATTACGGGTTTAGTAACCATGTACATCGCCGATGTGCCTACCCCGTTAATGTTGCCTTTTGGCTACTTTCCCTTAACCGATGAACGTTCTTCGGGTATTATCTTACCCTCTTTTGGAGATAACCAAAACAGAGGTTACTTTTTACAAAATGGTGGTTATTATTTTAATATTAATGAATATGTTGATTTAGCCGTTTTAGGTGATTATTACACCAACGGTAGTTTTGGCTTTAGAGCCGAATCAAATTATGCGCTGCGGTATAAATTTAGGGGTAATTTTAGCTTTAGATATGAAAAACTACTCAATAGCGAACCTGGTTTTCCCGATTATTCAGAAAGTTCTATTTATAACATTCGCTGGTCGCATTCACAAGACGCAAAAGCTAATCCGTCAAGCAGATTTCAAGCCTCTGTTAACCTTGGAAGCTCCCAATATTATCAAGAAAGTATCAATCAAACCAACACCGCGAATTTTCTGAATAACAACCTGAGTTCATCGGTATCTTACAGTAAAACCTTTAGTGGTTTCCCAGAGGTTAATTTAAACATTGCTGCCACCCACAATCAAAATACCAATACACAGGAAATCAATATGACCTTACCCAGCTTAAACGCAAGTATGTCTAGAATTTATCCTTTTGCTCCTAAAAATGGAACCAAGAAAGGTATTTTTGAAAATATTAATTTCCAGTACAGTTTACGAGGTGAAAATAGAATAAAAACGACCGATTCTCTTTTCTTTAAGCCACAAATGTTTAGAGATATGCAAAGCGGTATAAAGCATAGTATACCCATTGCCACAAATTTTAAACTGTTTAAGCATTTTAGTGTAAGTGCAGGAACAAATTTTGAAGAAAATTGGGTTTTTAAAACTATTGAGCAGCGCTATGATCAAGATACGCAAGCTGTTGTGCGCGATACCCTTAACGGATTTGATTCTTTTAGAACCTATAATTTTAGTTCTAGTATTGGAACAACTGTATACGGCCAAAAAAACTTTGGAAAAGATAAAAAAATTCAGGCTATTAGGCATGTAATTAGACCATCTTTAAGTTATACACTCACCCCCTCTTTTGATCAATTTTACGACACTTATTTGGTGCCAGCAACTTCTACCCTAGAGGCTAGAAATGTAAGTTATTCTAGATTTGAAGGCTCTTTATTTGGAGCGCCCGGAAACCGATATGCTAGTAGTATTGGGTTTAATGTAACCAATGATTTTGAAGCAAAGATAACCTCACGAGATACCACCGCAACAGAACCAATTAAAAGAAAGTTGCTTTCAAATTTTAGTTTAGGAACTTCCTACAATATGGCAGCCGATTCTTTAAAGCTACAACCAGTTGTAGTTCGAGGTTCACTGCCTGTCGTACAAGATAAACTTACCATAAATTTTAACGGTGCTTTAGATCCATACGCTTTAAACAATAGTAATGAGAGAATCGACAAGTGGAATATCAATAATGGTGGTAGTCTATTTAGATTAACAAGGGCACAGGCGAGTTTTAGTTATAGTTTCTCAAATAAAGATTTTGAGCGGGACCAAGATGAACAAACAGATGATCTTGAAAATGAATCGTTTAGAAATGGTGGTAGACCAGATGATTTATTTGGAAGATCGGCAGATTTTGACGGAAAACTCTATGAAGATGAGGAAGAAGAAGTGGTAGAAAATGAAACTAAGCGTTATAATTATAGTATTCCTTGGAATTTACGCATTGCTTATAGTATGACCTATGATAACCTAAGAAGAAATAACGAGATTTCGGGGCACTCTATTATGTTTAGTGGAGATGTAGAGTTGTCTCCTCGTTGGAAGGTTGGTGCCTCCTCGGGTTTCGATTTTGTTAATCCGGGTTTTACTTTTACTCAATTGCGTTTTCAACGTGATTTAGAAAGTTGGCGACTATCTTTTAATTGGACGCCTTTTGGTGATCGCGAATCTTGGTACTTTTTTATAGGTATTAAAGCTAATGTGCTACAAGATTTAAAATACGATAAAAATAGAGAAAGAGATAGACGCTTATAAAATAAGAATCATTATGAGAGAAATAATTAAAACCCCAGATGCCCCACAACCTATAGGACCTTACAATCAGGCTATTTTGGTAAAAGACACGCTTTATGTAAGCGGACAAATTGCTATAAATCCGGAAACGGGAGAACTAGAAACCCAAGATCTACGCAAGGAAACGCATCTTGTTATGAAAAACCTACAGGCCGTTCTAAAGGCCGCTGGAATGTCACTTCAAAATGTGGTGAAAACTTCCATTTTTATAAGTGATATGCATAACTTTAGTATAATTAATGAGGTGTATGCCACTTATTATGATGAATCGACTGCACCTGCCCGTGAAACAGTTGAAGTTGCTAATTTACCCAAATTTGTAAATGTAGAAATTAGCGCTATAGCTATTAAATAATCTCATTTATGCAACTAGCAGGTCTAGATTGGTTATTGATTATCGGATTTTTTATAATAAGCCTTGGCGTTGGTGTTCTAGTTTATTTCAAAGGTCAAAAGAACGTAGATAGTTATTTCTTATCTGGTAAAAATATGCCATGGTGGCTTTTGGGAGTTTCTATGGTGGCCACCACTTTTGCCGCCGACACACCAGGTCTAGTTGCGGGAATAGTAAGGAATGATGGGGTGTTTGGTAATTGGGTTTGGTGGAGTTTTTTACTTACCGGAATGCTAACTGTTTTCTTTTATGCCAAATTATGGCGTAAGAGTGATATCACAACCGATTTAGAATTTTATGAATTACGCTACAGCGGAAAAAGTGCCGCATTTCTACGTGGTTTTCGTGCCCTTTATTTAGGCGTATTTTTCAATATAGTTATTATGGCTGGCGTATGCTTAGCTGCCATTAAAATAGGCCACGTGATGTTTGGCTTCTCTGCTTTACAAACCCTTTTGGTGTCTTCTTTAATAACAGTTGTTTACTCACTTCTTGGCGGATTAAAGGGAGTATTAATCACAGATTTTATTCAGTTTTTTATCGCAATGGTCGGTAGCATTTGGGCTAGCATTTACATTATTAATTTACCTGAAATAGGCGGTTTAGATGCCCTGATTAACAATCAGATGGTACAACTAAAGATGCCTTTTTTTCCAGATTTTACCAAGCCAGAAGTTTATGTGCCGCTTTTACTTGTACCTTTAGCCGTTCAATGGTGGAGCGTTTGGTACCCTGGTGCAGAACCAGGCGGTGGCGGTTATATTGCCCAGCGTATGCTTGCCGCCAAAAATAAAAAACACGCAGTAGGAGCTACCTTATTTTTCACCATAGCTCATTATGCATTAAGACCTTGGCCTTGGATTATCATTGGCTTAGCTTCTATTATAATTTATCCCAGTACTGCTAGTTTGCAAGAAGCTTTTCCTAGTCTTGATAAGCATTTTATTAAAGATGATTTGGCCTATCCAGCCATGTTGAGTTTTCTACCTTCTGGCCTCTTAGGAATTGTAGTTACTTCTCTAATCGCAGCATTTATGAGTACTATTTCTACCCATCTCAATTGGGGAAGCAGTTATGTGGTTAATGATTTTTATGCACGTTTTGTAAACCCTAAAGCCACTGAAAAACAAAAAGTACGATTAGGAAGAATTTCGACTGTGATTATGATGCTTTTAGCCGCCTTATTGAGTTTGTTTTTAGAAGAAGCTAAAGAAGCATTTGATTTGCTTTTACAAATAGGTGCAGGCACCGGGCTGTTGTTTATTTTACGTTGGTTTTGGTACAGGATAAACCCGTATTCTGAAATCACAGCCATGCTTGTTTCATTCTTGATTGCGGTAGTATTTTTTATCAACGCAAAACTAGAAGCACCTTGGTTTGAATTGGCCAGCCATTATCAATTGGTTGTTGGGGTGGTTATTACAACCACTTGTTGGGTATTGGTAAGTTTGTTTACCCGACCAACCGACACTAAAACCCTACAAAAATTTGAAGAAAAAGTATTTGATGCCGGTAAAAAATTTGACTTCCTAAAACATAAAATACTGGCTTTTTTTAGTGGTGTTGTTGGTGTGTATGCCATTTTATTTGGTACAGGTTACTTGATTTATCAAAAACCAATACATAGTATTATCTGTTTTTTAATCGCTTTGGTGTGCGGATTGATAATTTTAAAATTTTGGAAGAAGCTAACTTAGATAAAAACGAATTTTTTAAATATAATCTATCGGCCTGGAAATTCAATATAGCTTGGTAGCTCGATCTTGTTTTCTTTTTCATTTTTTCGCTTTCTAAGCTTTTTGGTTTCGGTTTTCTCTAATTCTTTGTTTAGAATCTTTCTTATAAGCTCTTTAAAGGTATCAAAATCTACCGAATAAGATAAACCTACCCCTTGTGTGTAGCCTAATTCTTCCCCAATATATTGAATATCGTTTTCCCGATTGAATAATTTAGCGCGCAAACTTCCGTCTTCATTTAGTAAGAAATCAATTTCAACATCTCCTACCACTACAGATTCTGTTACTCCGCCTATAGGCACTCCTACTCTACCGTTAATTAAAACCCGTTCGCTAATTTGGGTAGACAGTGTAACCCCAAACCGATCGGCTGTTTCTTGATCTGGAGTTCTTCCTCCTTGAACATAATCTATTCCTACTTTAAATTTTCCATCTTCATCGGTAAAAATATCATCAAATAATCCTGAGGCCCTTTCAATTAGTAAATTACCTGGTGCGTTTTGACCTGATCCGCCTTGAGCGAAAAAACTACCTTGCGAAATTAAACTTAAGGCTTGTATCTCTGTATTTTGCCTATCGCTGATGCGGTATTCTAATTCAGATTTCACCACACTACTCAAGTTAGGATAATCAATTTCAAAACTTAAATCGGTCGAGGTAAGTTCACCGTTTAAATTGATGTATACTTCTACTGGTATGCTTCTGTTTATGGTAGGATTTTCTAATAAAATAGCAGGATTTGCACTGGTTTTGTATAGTGCCTTTACATTCAAATTTGCTCGAGTGGGGCTACCGTCCCAAGTGATATTACCACCCGGCACTACTTCAAATTCTTTTTGAATAAGGCCAGCATATTTAAAATTATAAATCCCTTCGTAGGCAACAAAATCTCCCCACATATTGAATTTACCATTGGTATTTATTTCAATCAACAAAGTTCCTGCCCCACGCCCTTTTAAAGTACTGCCACTCTCTTGATCAACAACTACTTCAACTTCGGCATCTTTGGTAACGTCTAGTTCAAATGCCATTTCAAGGCCTTTTACGGGTTTAATAATAACGGGAGTGCCTTCTTCTTTAGCCTTTTTTTGTTCTGGAGTTAAAAAATAAATAAAAGAATGATCACCAATACTTTCAGAATCGCTAAGCGGTATTTTAAAAATAGTGCCTTTCTCTGTTTTTGCATTTACTGCGATATACAATTCTTCAACAGGTCCGGTGATACTAGCATTACCACTAATAAAACCTGTACCAAAATATAAAGATTCTTCGGTTTGTTTGGTATCTAAAACCAGCAAACGGTTGGGTGCGTTTAGTTGTAAATTTAACGCCCAATCTTGAAAGTTTTTATGACTAATACTTCCATTTAAAACACCTTGAGTATCGTATTTGGTATCGGTAAGCCTAATGTCATTAAATATAAATTGCTGTTTACGAAGATTAACTTCTGCCTGCGGCTGAAAATCGAGATCAACATTAAGATAAGGTATTTTAAGTCCGGCTTGCGATAAGGTAAGGCTACCATTAATATCTGGATTGGCGTAATCGCCAAAAATATGCGCATCTCCTGTTGCGGTGCCGCGAAAATCGGTAAGCACCTCTCCGCCTATAGGACTAAAAGCTTCTAGATCAAAATCGTTTACATCAACAAGAAGATCAATATACGCATTTTGCTGACTAACATTGATACCTCCATTAGCCTTTAAATACATTTTTTCTTTGGTTTTCAATTCTGCTAAAATACTGTAGTCAGTAAGCGATTCATTACCTGAGATGTCTAGAATTAGATTTCCATAATTTACATCGTTTAAGGCTACATTCTCTATTTTAATTTTACTCTTAGGATAGTACACTCCCTTTTTTTGGAGAAAATTCAAGTTTCCGTTTACGGTTCCTCTCATTTGAAGACTATCTATATCTGGAGTAATTTTTTGTAAATCGACATCTTTAAATTTCAATTCAAAATTTTTGTAAGTGCTATCGGTAAGCTCACCGCTTATGCGAATCTCTTCATTTAAATGGGTAATGCTTAAGGTGTCTAAACTGAAGCCTTTAAAGTCATGGTCAAATATTAATTTTTTATCTTTTAAGTTTTCTTTATTTAACAGCCATTTTGCCTTTTTAAACTGGAAATCAGATTTTCTAAAGCCTACAACCGATTGATTTTCTTGATTAATAGTGTGGTATAAACTAAAATCAAATTTATCATCATTTCTATTTCCACCGGTGAAAGCGGTCTTGAAAAACAAAGTGTCTTTTAAGGTAACATTGATTAAATTAAAATCTCTGGCGGTGTATAAACCTGTTTGAATACTATCTACTCTTAAATAAGTATTAAACAGTGGGTTGTCGTTATCTACCTGCAAATCTATTTGGTAAAAGTTATTTTTTTCGATATTGATTTGAGGCGATTTAAAACTTAGCTTGAAGGCCGACTCTTCTGAAGTTAAATTTCCTCTTATAAAAGTGTTTGCAGAAATTTGTGTTCCTGGCACCACCACTTCTACTATTTTATTAAAAATGTCAAACTCAAACGATACCTCTTGATTGGGGGTAACTTTTTCGGGTTCATAATTGGTATAAATACTACCAATGGCATTTTTAAAAAGTTTAGGTATTTCTTCAATCAAAAAGTTACCACGCACTTCGCCGTTGACTACATCTGGTGAAGTAATTTTGATAATTCGCTCTTTTTCATTGGTTTTTGCTTGTAATTGAAGCTGGTTAAAAGCATAGTTATCCTGATTATTTTGGTAACGCACATCAGACAATAGAACTACTCCTTCGGCATCATTTATATTTTTCCCTTTGAGATCTAGGTTTAAATTGCCACTAAAAATAGCAGTCGTGTCTTTTACAAAATTAAGCGCACTTAAATCCGCGTAAGCGATTTGTGCATCAAAATCAATAATATTTGTGGTAGAGGAAGCGTCAATAAGTCCTTCAAAATTCAATTTTAAATTAGGATCATTACTAATTAATTTTCCATTAAAATAAGGGTTTTTTAAAGTCCCTGATAATTGAATGTTTTTATACCGATACCCGTTAAAGTAGAAAGAAGAAATTTTGCCCTTTACCTTAGAATTCAATTGATTGGCTGAAAATCCGCTACCATCTACATCTACTTCAATACTCACCTTGCCCAATTGTTTATTGTTAAGTAAAGCGCCTAAGTTAAAATCGGTAAAAACAAGATTTCCTTGGTAGGAGGCGTTGTTTATATTTTCGAGTTCTTTAATACGTAAGGCAAACTGCCCGCCTCCCAACTGGCTATTTAGCGTAGCATTGGTAACCACTTGCTGCGGACCCGCTTCTAAATACCCTTCAAGCTTAACTTGCCCCAATTGCTGTAGACGTTCAGGTATTCTATTTTTTAAAAGATTAGGCAACAAGTTTACCACATCATAATAATTGGTATTTAGATAATCATAATTACCCATAACACGAATGCTATTGGCATTGCCTGTTAATATATTTTTTAAGGTTAAATCGCCCGATAAATTAGTGCGATTCATTCCGCTCATTTTCCAATTATTAAGGTGTAAATTATTTAAAACCCCAGACACATTTCCAGAGAATTTTAATTCGTCACCTTTGCTAAATTCGTTGTATAACTTATTTAAATCTTGGGTATGTATTAAAGAATTTTCAAACTGCGCATCTATATTAACCTTATTTTCAAAATCAGATAAATCTTCAACTTGCTCATAATTCAAATAAACCCTAGACGCCTCTATTGAAGATTTATCTGTATTGAACACCAAATTATCTAAACGCATTTGCTGTTGGGTATAGGCAAAATTAGTTTGTAAAAAATCTACTTGTATACCCTTTGCTTCAATTCCGCGCAAGCTGGCGATTTGCACAAACACATCACTATTATCTATAAGCAAATTATTGGCTTGAACATTGAGCTCTTCAAAAGCCAAAATAGGCTCCTCTTGAAGATTAAAATCGGTGTAAGAAAAATAACTATCGGTGAGATTTATCTCATCGATGGTTAATGAAAAATCTTCGCTGGACTTTTTCCCACTATCAAACTTTTGAATAAAAACACTAAAATTATCTTCTTCTTCATTTTCATACCGCTTGAGGTATAATTTTAATTGGCGAGCGTGGGTATTTTCAAAATCTAAATCATTACCGCTGACTAGTCCCTGAATATTGAGCAATGAGGTGCTTAATTCTTTGGCTACTACCAATGTATCCTGGTGATGATCTTCTATAAAAACTTGGTTCAACACCACTCTACCATCATACGAAAGTCGTAATTTAGCCACTTTAATTTTAGCATTGTATTTCTCCTGAAGAAAATCGGTTAAATACTGCGCCGTTTTAGTTTGTACGCTGGCTATTGAAAAAAACATAACCAACAACAAAAAAAACAGGAGCAAGCCGAGTAATATCTTGGCTAATATTTTAATTTTTCGTTTTATAAGGCGGTAGTTTTTAGAATATTTTAAAAGATTTCTCTAGCTTTGTTTACGGCTCCTATTTGTAACCCTAAAACCATTACAAAAATAGGATACCTAATTTAAATTGTACCAATTTTTATGCCTAATATATAATAATGTCTTTAGAAAACACCTACATTTTAGCAATTGAATCTTCTTGTGATGATACGGCGGCGGCTGTGTTAGAAAATTCTGGTATTTTAAGCAATGTAGTGGCTACTCAAAAAATTCACGAAGAATATGGAGGCGTGGTCCCCGAATTAGCCTCTAGAGCGCATCAGCAAAATATTGTACCCGTGGTAGACCAGGCTTTAAAGAAGGCTAAAATAGACCAATCACAATTAAGTGCGATAGCTTTTACTCGCGGTCCTGGGTTAATGGGTAGTTTATTGGTGGGTACTTCTTTTGCAAAATCTTTGGCTTTGGCATTAGATATTCCTCTCATTGAGGTTAACCATATGCAAGCGCACTTATTGGCTCATTTTATAGATGATGCAAGTCACCGCAAACCAAATTTTCCCTTTTTAGGAATCACTTTAAGTGGAGGGCATACTCAAATTGTAAAAGTTGATGATTATTTCTCTATGGAGGTAATTGGAGAAACCTTAGATGATGCCGTTGGTGAGGCATATGATAAGTGCGGTAAAATGTTTGGACTAGATTATCCTGCTGGGCCTATAGTTGATAAACTTGCTCAAAAAGGAAACCCGAAAGCTTTTGAATTTCCTGTACCTAATGTAAAAGAATTAAACTTTAGCTTTAGCGGATTAAAAACTGCGGTAATGTACTTTTTAGAAAAAAAGCAAAAAGAAAATCAAGATTTTATAAAAGAAAATTTGAATGATTTATGCGCTTCTTTTCAGTTTACTGTAGTTAAGATAATTCAGAAAAAACTTGAAAAAGCAGTAAAGCAAACGCAAATAAGAGAGGTAGCTATAGGAGGCGGTGTCTCGGCTAACTCGGCAATTCGTACTATGCTTCAAAAACAGGAGCAAAATAAAAAGTGGATTTGCCATATACCTAAATTTGAATACACCACAGACAATGCCGCAATGATTGGCATTGTGGGTTATTATAAATTTCTAAATGGCCAATTTACCGACGTAAAAACAAGTGCTAAAGCACGTTACCACATATAACATGCAATTATTTTATCTAGATCATATTCAACCCCAAGACACTCATTTTTATTTTAATGAAGAAGAGCATAAGCATTTAGTACGCGTTTTACGAAAGAACCAGGGTGATCTAGTTCATGTAACCAATGGAAAAGGCTTTATGTTTAAAGCAGAATTGATTGAAATTGCCAGTAAAAAAACAAAAGCCAAAGTTTTAAGCGTAACCCAAGCACCGCCCAGAAAATACAATTTGCACCTAGCCATAGCTCCCACTAAAATGAATGACCGCATCGAGTGGTTTTTAGAAAAAGCTACCGAAATAGGAATAGATAAAATTAGTTTTATATTATGTGAACATAGCGAGCGCAAGAAAATTAAGTTAGAACGTTACCAACGAGTTTTGGTGAGTGCGTTAAAGCAATCTTTGCATTATAAACTCCCCGAGATAAGCGCACTTGTTCCATTTAGTAAATTCATTCAATCGGCTAAGGCCACTCATCAGTTTATAGCCCATTGTTATGATGAAGAAAAAGCCCTGTTAAGTCAATCGGTAAAATTAGAAGAAGATTACCTGCTGCTTATAGGTCCCGAAGGTGATTTTTCAACGGCAGAAGTGCAACAAGCCGTTAATCAAGGCTTTAAGCCTGTTAGTTTAGGAAACAGTAGGCTGCGTACCGAAACTGCGGGTGTAGTTGGCGTACACACTTTTGCGCTTTTACACGAATAATTAAAGTTATGAGAAAATTTGTATTTCTTTGTTTAGGGTTTATATGCTGTAGCTTTACCTACGCACAGAAAGTAGCCGTTTTGGAATATAATGGTGGTGGCGACTGGTATGGTAATCCAACGGCTTTACCAAATCTAGTTCAGTTTTGCAATCAAAACATCCGAACAAAAATAGATAATGAAATTGGGCAAGTAAAACCAACAGATCCTGCTCTATTTTCCTATGCTTTTATACATATGACGGGGCACGGCAATGTTTATTTTAGTGAAAAAGGAATCGAAAATTTAAGACGTTACCTTTTAGGCGGTGGGTTTTTACATATAGATGACAATTATGGTATGTATAAATACCTGTTACCACAATTAAAACGATTATTCCCCGAAAAAGAACTACAAGAATTACCCGCCAGTCATAAACTCTTCCAGCAACCTTTTAATTTTTCTAAAGGGCTGCCCAAAATACATGAGCATGATGGTAAACGCCCACAGGCTCTGGGTATCTTTGATCAAAACAGATTAATTTTACTATATACTTTTGAATCTGATTTAGGCGATGGTTGGGAAAGTCCTGCTGTGCACGGCGATCCAGCAGAAGTTCGTGAAAAGGCATTAAAAATGGGTGCCAATATTATACATTATGCTTTTAAAAATTAATTATGCCGCAGCAACTAACTCACGAGGAAACCAGTTTTGAAACCAAAAAATTTCCAATTGTTTTGGTGGCTCATCAACTCACGAGTCCGGCTAACTTAGGAAGTATTTTTAGAGCAGCCGAAGCTTTTAATATTGAGGAGATTTTACTCTCAAAATGTGATGATTTAATGAATAGCAATCGGTTTAAACGAACCGCAAGAGCTACTCAACAACATTTAAATTATCAGGCAGTGGACTTAAACTCCGCGCTTATTCAAAAATACCGAGACAAAGGTTTTAAGATAATAGGACTAGAAATAACTAAAGACAGTCAGTCTTTACAAAATTTTAAACTCAATTCAGGTCAAAAACTACTAATTCTTCTTGGAGCTGAGCGTTATGGTCTTGCTGAGGAGTGGATTGGGCTTTGTGATAACTGTGTGCATATTCCTATGTTTGGCTTAAACTCTAGTATGAATGTGTCACAAGCGCTGAGTATAACATTGTATGAAGTTACAAAACAAATGAATCAACTATGAATTCAAAAACAATCACTTACGGAATTTTAAGAGCTGTTGCTATTTTGGTGGGTATAATACTACTGCTTTGGTTTTTATACCAGATTCAATCGGTAATTGCTTTTATTGCCATTGCTGCCGTTATTTCTTTAATTGGCAGACCTATGGTATTCTTGCTTACAAAGAAGCTGAAATTCCCAAACCGTTTAGCTGTTGTGTTTGTGCTCTGTGCTGTTTTATGTATTATTATAGGTGTGGTTAGTCTTTTTATTCCTATCATAATCCAACAAAGCGAAAATATAGGTCGTATTGACTTTAATGCCTTCAAAGCAGACCTAAACGATTTAAATCTACAAATTAAAGCCTATCTTGGAGTTAACGAAATTGATATTCTCACGGGTTTAAAACAAACCGATTTCATTAAGAATTTTGATTTTCAATTCATTCCAAACTCCGTTAATTATATTTTTAGTGGTTTAGGTAATGGTATTATTGGCGTATTTTCTATCATTTTTATTTCCTTTTTCTTATTAAGTGATAGTAAGTTGTTATTAAACAGCATTTTGGTGTTTTCAAACAAAGGAGAAGAATCGCGGTTTAAGTTAATGTTTGAAAAAATAAAAATATTGCTCTCAAGGTATTTTATCGGTTTAACCTTACAAATCTTAGTATTGTTTATTATTTATACGGTTTTATTGGTCACTTTCGAAGTTGATAACGCCGTTGCCATTGCCTTAATTTGTGCATTCTTAAACATTGTACCCTATTTAGGCCCTATGGTAGCTGGTATTTTGATGGCACTATTTGTTATTTCGAGTAATTTAGGGGCAGATTTTTCGGCTGTAATTTTACCCAAGCTTGGTTTTGTAATGGCAGGATATGCCATTGCTCAACTTATTGACAACTTTATCAATCAGCCGCTTATATTCGGAAAAAGTGTGCGATCACACCCCTTAGAGATTTTTCTAATTATACTTATCGCAGGATTATTATTTGGCATTTTGGGAATGGTCATTGCCATTCCCGTTTACACAGCAATTAAAGTGATAGCTAAAGAAACGCTGAGTGAATACAAGATTGTAAAAAAATTAACCAAAGACCTATAATGAATCAAGCTATTTTTGAGGAGAACATTCAACGCTTTATCAAAGAACACGAACAAGACCATTTGCCAGAGTTAATCCTTAAAGGTAGTCCTTTTAAGCAAGTAAGTATACAAGAAATAGCACAGCAAATAGCGGCACGAAAAAAAGCAAAATTAAAATTACCTACTTGGTATGCTACCCCAGGCATATATTTTCCTCCACAATTAAATTTAGCACAAACGTCATCAGAAATTACTGCCGATTACAAGGCTCAATGCGTAAACGGGGATAGCCTAGCAGATTTGACTGGCGGATTTGGCGTCGACAGCTTTTATTTTAGCCGGTATTTTAAAAAAGTAACACATTTTGAAACGCAAGAAGAATTAGCCAAAATAGCGCAAGCCAATTTTCAGAAACTAAGTGCCCCCAATATAAGCAGCTTGACTACCGATAGTTTAGCTTATTTAGACCAAACGCAAAACACTTGGGATTGTCTGTATTTAGACCCTGCTCGCCGAGACCACGCAGGGCAAAAAGTATTTAGTCTAGCAGAGTGTACCCCTAATATTATAGAACACCTTGATTTGTTATTTTCTAAAACCAATTGTATTCTACTCAAAACATCGCCATTGTTAGATATCAAGTTAGGCTTAAAAGAACTAAAAGGAGTGCAACATATACACTGCGTGGCCGTAAACAATGAGCTTAAAGAATTGCTTTGGGTACTTAAAAAAGAACACATAGCAAAATCAACCTTACCTCAAGTACATTGTGTAAATTTCTTTTCAACCCACACCGCATTTTATAAGGCCAATCTAGACGAAGAAAGCGGTAGCAAAGCAAGGCTAGGTCCCGTTTTAAAATATTTATACGAGCCAAATGTTAGTCTATTAAAAGCTGGTTTTTTTAACCACATAAGTCAAGGTTTAGAACTACAAAAGTTAGCACAACATACCCATCTTTACACGAGTCAATCTTTAATCGATTTCCCAGGAAGAGTATTTAAAGTAATTCAACGCGAGGCTTTTAATAAAAAAGCCTTTAAAAAACTAAATATCAAAAAGGCCAATATTAGTACACGCAATTTTCCGTTAAGCGTAGCTCAAATCCGTAAAAAATTCAGTATTCAGGAAGGTGGAGAAATATACATATTTTGTATAACCAACCATGAAAATCAAAAAGTTATATTAGTCACTCAAAAGATTTAATTAAAATTATTTTAGGGCGTTTCCCTTCGGGTCGGGCTTTTCGTTACAATCTTTTAGGCTAAACGCCAAAAAGTATTTTCACTGCAATCCCTAACGCGTTTTAGTTTAATTAGCTATTACACATTTGAGTAAACGACTTGCTTCCGTAAAGAAAAATTAAATCGATCAATTGGTTATTTGATTTATATATATAATTCTATAATCTACCCTTATAAATATAGCGCCCCCCCTAACTTCTCTTATAAAAAAACTACGATATTTTAATCATAACCAAATTTAAAAACCCATAAAGCAATATTTTGAAGGTAATTAAAGAAATGGAAAAAGCTGCAGTGCTTGTCTTTACAAACTGCTGGGTTTATGTTTACAAACTGCGGTGCTTGTCATTACAAACTGCTGGGTTTATGGTTGCAAACTGCTGGGTTTGTAATCCTAAGCTCAGCAGTTTATGCTTAACTTAAAAAATCATCTTATATTAATGAAATTTTATGTTGATATATTTTCTTGATATCTGCTTATTTAAAGTCTAATAATTCGCTATCCAAGGTAAATTAGTTAAGTTTTAGTTGACTTATCGCATTTAAAAAATAAAAGTATATTTGCTAAAAAACGAAAAATGGATAAAGATATAAGCGCAAAGCCAAACGAACTCGAACCTAAGGTAACCGGTATAGGGGGTATTTTTTTCTTCTCAGAAAACATAGAAAAAACCAAAGAATGGTATGCTCAACATTTAGGATTAAAGGTGAACCAATGGGGTTCTAGCTTTGAGTTTAGGAATGCTAATAGGCCTGATGAAATCAATTATTTACAATGGAGTCCTTTTCAAAAAGGAAGCGAATACTTTGAGCCTTCAAAAAAAGAGTTTATGATCAATTACCGGGTTCAGAATATTGAGGCTATGGTAGACAAGCTTAAAGCTGATGGCATTCAAGTTTTAGATGAAATTGCCAGTTATGACTACGGCAAGTTTGTACATATTATGGATGCCGAAGGAAACAAAATTGAATTATGGGAGCCTGTAGATCACGTGTTTACGGCAATGGGCGGCGAGACTACAAAATAATAGATGTACAACAAGTATCTTTATCGTCATTCACAACGCTTATCTAAATTAATAGATTCATTTTACTTTAAGGTTTAAACGCTAAGGCTTAGTACAAAATGTTGGCTATTTTTATAGATCTTTGATGAAAATATTTCCCGAAATCTCATGGCAATTCCGTTTAATTGACACGAAAGAGCGAAGTATAAACCGCTTAAACCGACGCACAGAATATTCTAAGCGGTTATATTCTCAATACACCGATAAATCCTTTCGCGGTGAGGTAAATAGCACACATTTTAAGCTGATATCAGCTAGCATAGGCAGGGGCGCATTTTGTGTTTTAACAGGCAATTTAAAAGAAAAAGAAGGATCGGTGAAGGTGAAAATACATCCGTTTTTTAAATATGCGCTTTATTAATTTTACACTTTACCAATAGTCGGATTTTTTGTAGAGCTTTTACTTGTGCCAGAAAATAACTGGCTCATATTATTTTTGGTTGCAATAGGGCAAATTTTATTCATTTGCTATTTGTTTATAGCCTTAACCTTTAGATTATTGGCTAGAGAAAGTCTGCATCGGCTTCGGAATATTCTAGATATAGAGTTTATCGACTAAGACTTAAAATTTGAATAGTATTGAGTTAAATGAAAAAAATAAAGGTTCTGCCATTTGGTTAATTTTAGGTGGCTTTAGTCGCGTCTGTATTTTTTGGTTTGCTCAAACACATTTTCTAGTATAGCTTTATCTTCTTCGGTAAAGACAATATTACGTCTTTGCATAACAATCTCACAGACCTCAAAAGCTTTCTTGGTTTGGTAGGTAGTGGTACCTTGGTTGCCTCCCCAAGTAAAACTAGGAACAAAGTTTCTAGGAAAACCAGCACCAAAAATATTACTGCTTACCCCAACAACCGTTCCTGTATTAAACATAGTATTTATCGCACATTTAGAATGGTCACCCATCATTAAACCGCAAAACTGCAATCCGGTTTTTGCAAAACGCTCGGTTTGATAATCCCATAGGCGCACCTCGGCATAATTGTTCTTAAGGTTAGAATTGTTGGTGTCTGCCCCCAAATTACACCATTCACCCAATACTGAGTTACCTAAAAAACCATCGTGACCTTTATTAGAGTACCCCATCATTACCGAATTGTTTACCTCCCCTCCTACTTTACAATGCGGACCGATAGTTGTGGCTCCATAAATTTTACTACCCATTTTAACAGTGGCATTGTCGCATAAAGCAAAAGGTCCCCTTATAGCAGAATTCTCCATTATTTCGGCATTCTTACCAATGTAAATAGGACCATTTTGAGTATTTAAACTAGCATTGTGCAACTGAGCTCCTTTTTCAACAAAAACCAAATCTGGATTTTCACAGTAAACACTGTGCGGTATCTTTTCTGAGGTACGGCCCTGTGTTAACAAATTAAAATCTTCGCTAATGGCTTTTGCATTCTTTTTAAATATATCCCAAGTATGTGCAATAAATAAAGGTTCTTCCTTGGCTTGCACATGCTCAAGATCTTCAAGAATAACCTCTTCATCTTCTTTGGTCCAAAAAGCGATGTATTCTTCTTCGTGAACTAAAACTTCATTTGGCTTTAATTGTTTTATTTGCTCTACTAAACTTAGCGAAGGACAAAAGGCAGCATTAATCAATATATTTTCTTCAAGCTCAACCATAGGCCATTTATCGCTTAAATATTCTTGCGTAATGGTGGTAGTTGTAGTCTGTAAATAGCGTTCCCATTTTTCGCGTATGCTTAAAATGCCTATGCGCAAATCGGCTACGGGCTTGGTAAAAGTAAAAGGCAACAATTGATCTCTAAAGGTGCCATCAAATAATATGTAGTTCATAACCCAGGTGTTTAGAAAACGAAAATAAGAAAATTTGCTCTTTATTGATTTGTTCTAAGTGATAAATGCTTTATTTCTTTACGGATGCAATTATTGGTTGTGGTAAACTAATTGCTTATTTTTACACAGAATTTTAAACCAAACTTATGTCAACTGCCAAAAAACAATACAAACGAGTAACGGTAAAATCGTTGGTCGATATGAAGCAACGTAAAGAAAAAATATCGATGTTAACCGCCTACGATTATACCATGGCAAAAATAGTAGATGGTGCGGGAATAGATGTTATTTTAGTTGGCGACTCTGCTTCAAATGTTATGGCTGGGCACGAAACTACACTTCCAATAACCCTTGATCAGATGATTTACCACGCTTCTTCTGTAATTCGCGGTATAGATAGGTCTTTGGTTGTGGTTGATCTACCCTTTGGGAGCTATCAAAGCGACCCTAAAGAAGCATTGCGATCGGCTATTCGTATTATGAAAGAAAGCGGAGGACATGCGGTAAAACTAGAAGGTGGTAAAGAGGTAAAAGATTCAATTAAACGAATTTTAAATGCTGGTATACCTGTCATGGGACATCTAGGTCTCACGCCGCAATCTATCTATAAATTTGGTACCTACACGGTACGAGCAAAAGAAGAGGCAGAAGCAGAAAAACTAAAAAGCGATGCAAAAATGCTTGAAAAACTAGGTTGCTTTGCTGTCGTATTAGAAAAAGTACCCGCCCATTTGGCAAAAGAAGTAGCCGAAAGCATTTCAATACCCGTGATTGGTATTGGTGCTGGTGCAGGGGTTGATGGTCAAGTTTTGGTAGTTCATGACATGATTGGAATGACCCACGAGTTTAATCCTAGATTTTTAAGACGATATCTCGATTTATACTCCGAAATGACGCAGGCTTTCAAGCAGTACAATGATGATGTAAAATCTGGTGACTTTCCCAACTCAGATGAACAATATTAAAAAATGAGTATATTTTTAAGTCTAGATGCGCTGCTAGGCATAATATTCTTGGTGGTTGGCTTACTGCTAAAATACAAACCGCCTAAAAAAATAAATATGCTTTACGGCTATAGAACAAATCGATCTATGAAAAGCCAAGAAGCTTGGGATTTTGCTCAGAAAAGTGCGGCAATACGGAGCATAGAAATAGGCTTATTTTTACTGATAATTGGAATTTTAGGGCATTTCTGGCTAAGACAACAACAGGTTTTAGCCACAGCTTTGAGCCTATTCGCGTTATTGGCAGCTATTCTTTATTTGGTTATACATGTTGAAAACGCTTTGAAAAAAAAGTTTAAAAAGCAAAAGCCATGAAAATTCATTCGACAATAGATAATCTAGAGGTTATTTATGAGGACAATCACCTAATTGTGATTAATAAAAAAGCAGGCGATTTAGTACAAGGCGATAAAACCCAAGATATTCCGCTAAGCGAAATTGTAAAAGCTTACCTCAAAAAAAAATACAACAAACCCGGAAACGTTTATTTGGGTGTGGTGCATCGTTTAGATCGGCCCACTTCTGGAGTAGTACTATTTGCCAAAACCTCCAAAGCTTTACCACGGCTTAATAAACAATTTGCCGAAAAAGAAAATAAAAAAACCTATTGGGCTATCGTAAAACCAGGCGAACTTAATACAGCAGGCAAATTGGTGCATTATATGCTTAGAAACCCTAAACAAAATAAATCTTATACGCACAAAAACGAAGTACCCAATAGCAAAAAGGCAATATTAAGGTACCGGCTTTTACAGAAATTAGATCACTATAATTTATTGGAAATCGATTTGGAAACCGGTAGGCATCACCAAATAAGGAGCCAGCTTTCTGCTATGGGTTGCCCGATAAAAGGAGATTTAAAATATGGCTTCAATCGAAGTAATAAAGATGCCAGTATTCATTTACACGCTAAAACGCTAAGTATTATGCACCCTGTCAAAAAAGAGAAAATTAGTTTTGACGCCCCACTACCCCAAGATCCTCTCTGGAACGCCGTTCGGCATCTAAGTTAAATATCCGTAAAAAAATAGCTGCTACTTTTTAATTTGTTATTTTACAACAATTGAAATAACAATTATGAATCAGCAGGAATTAAACGAGGTATTTAAAAATCAATCAGAAGCTATTGCTAGCAACGAATCAATTTCCGTAAAGGAACGCATAAGGCTTTTAAAAAATTTAAAAAATGAGATTCAGAAAAAGGAATCAAGTATAATAGCTGCCCTTAAAGAAGATTTTCATAAACCATACTTTGAAACTATGCTGACAGAAGTTTTAGTGGTTTATAAAGAAATAAACCTTTTTATCAAAAAACTAGAACAATGGTCAAAACCTAAGAAGGTAAAATCAAGTTGGTTGAATTTTCCATCTCGTGCTCAACTTGTTCCTAAAGCCTATGGGCAAGTATTAATTATCTCTCCTTGGAATTACCCTTTCCAATTAGCTATGAATCCGCTTATTGGAGCAATTGCTGCAGGAAACAGAGTGGTGTTAAAACCCTCTGAACATAGCGCCGCAACATCAAATATTTTAGCAACAATAATCGCAAAGGTTTTTGCGCCCTTACACGTGAAGGTGGTTATCGGCGACCAAGAGGTAGCGCAAAAACTTTTACAATTTAACTGGAATTTTATTTTTTTTACCGGTAGTACAAAAGTGGGAAGGATAATTCAACAAGCAGCTGCCAAAAATCTTACGCCCAGCGTACTAGAACTAGGCGGGAAAAACCCTTGTATTGTAGATGAAACAGCCGATATAGACCTGAGTGCAAAACGAATCGCTTGGGGGAAATTTATTAATGCCGGGCAAACGTGTATAGCTCCCGATTATATTTTGGTACAGCAAAAAGTGAAGGGTAAACTTATTGAAGCGATTACCAAACACCTCAAGCAATTTTATCAAAATTTAAACCCGGAATCTGAGGATTATGCCCACATTATAAATGAAAAACATTTTAACCGACTTACAAATTATTTAGCAGACTTAAAAGTGCTTTATGGCGGACAGTACGATGAAACCTATCGTTTTATTGCGCCAACATTGGTAGACGAACCGCCAAATAATCACCCTATTTTGAATGAAGAAATCTTTGGGCCTATTCTTCCTATTTTAGGTTTTGAAGAAATAGCTTCTCTTAAAAAGGTGATTCAAAAGAATAAAAACCCTCTAGCTGGTTACATTTTTTCTCGAAACAAGGATAACATTCGGTTAATCGAAGAAAGTTTTTTATCGGGCGGATTAGTGATAAACGATGTGTTGATTCATTTTGTTAACGACCGCTTACCCTTTGGCGGAATAGCCGAAAGCGGTTTGGGGCATTACCATGGCAAAAATAGTTTTATTTGTTTTAGTCATTTACAGTCTCAGGTTATTCGCAAAAATTACTGGGATCCGCCTTTTCGCTATCCTCCTTATTTCGAAAAAGAAAAATGGCTACAAAAAATTAAAAAGTTATTTTTTTAAAGTTTTAAATTAAGTTTATCAGGTTAACCTGGATTTTGAATTTTTTTTAAAAGTATAAATAAAATTGTTCTCCATTTTTTACAACCTGGATAAGAACTTGACGAAAATTTGATAGCTAATAAGATATACTATTTATTAATTATCTGAACTAAATTATAATCAAAAATACCCTATAGATAAAATCTATATACTATATCTAATATTCTATATTTGAGTGTGTTAGAAGTATCATTTAAAGTATTTATTTAAATACGGTAAAAAATTAAACTCAGAGAATAAAAAGTTCAATAAGCGCTAATTTTTTAGCAAAAATTAACGATAATAGAAAAGCTGAGGTTGTAATCCAAAATTAAAATTCTTATAATTTTCAAATATATTTATAAAAAGTTTAAATTGAGAAGTGAAAAAATAAAAACCATTGAAGATAAATTCTATTTTAAAATATAATTTTTGGAAACCTATATAAGTATCATTTATCTAAAAATCGTTCAACAGATTGTTTAAATAAGTGAGTTTCCTTTTAAAATCAAATAACTCAATTGTTAGTAATAATTATAAACTAAAACAAATCCACCCTACCCTGATTATTTTTTTTAAGACCGCCATAGTAGCGATTTATACTATCTATTGCTCTCTTTGATTAATGGCGTATAAAGCAAAGGTCGCCAGCCAATGTCCGCCCTCATAAGAGTCTCCTGCTATATTATCGAAAGAAGCAGATAAATGCCTTTCTGCAATTGGTTTTAGGTAATTAAACTCATCGTAGGCATTTGCCAATTCAAAGAGAACACTAGCCCTGCTAAAATTTAGTCCGTCTAAATGAACCAATTTTCCATCGGTTCGATCGGTTACGCTCACTGGTTCTAAACTAAATGATTTATCTAATAACTCTGGCATAAATTCTTTCAGCCATAGCCTAAAAGTTTCCTTTTCGAGAACCTTTTGCATAAGGTTGACTTCCATTAAGCACGGAGAAAAAAAATCGTGTCCACTTGGCTCGTAGGCTAATGGACATGCATTATCATTTAAATAAAAGGCCTTAGCTTTAGTTTCAATTAATTTTTGAAGCGCTTCATCTTCCAAGCTTAGGGCATAATCATATGCCAAACTTAAACCAAAAGCCGTGTTTTGATGTTCTCCAACTCGAATGGGATAACTTAAATTGGGTAAGTAATCCTTATAATTCTGTACGATTTTTTGGGTTAATGGCTCTAAATTTTGATGTAAAACAGGAGCGATAGAATCTTCCCAAGTATATAATTCTTCGCTTAATTTTAATAGCCAAGCCCAACCGTAGGTTCGTTCATAAGTCTTATTAATGGGTTTATTAAAATAAGCTACTTCTTCTTTTATATTTTGTTTGGTTAAATTGGTCTTTAACCAAGCTCGAGCGGTCGATGAATTTTTAATTTGTGGATATTGCTTAAGTAAACTAACCATACTCCAATGCCCGTGTACCGAGGAATGCCAATCAAAACAACCGTAAAAACTAGGATGTAAGGCTTTTGGAGTTTTAAGATCACTTTCACTTCCTAAGGTTTGACTTAATTTATTAGGAAATTCTTGATCTACGCATTTTAATGGCATTTTTAAAAGTTCATTAGCCTGTTTTTCATTTAAAATCACTACTTCATCAGGTAATAAATTCTCACTAATTTCATCTACCAAACTACTGTCTTCTATCGTTTCGGCTTTAGCCTTAGAAGTAGTTAATTCAGATTCTTTTTGTTTACACCCTACAAAGCTCAGTAAACATAGAATTATTATTAAATTTCTCATAGTACACGATTAAAATGGCGTCTAAATATATTAATTAAATCGCTTTTAAATAATTAAGGAGTATTCAATTTTGTTTTAAAAAATGTTAATCTTAGTCATCTACCCTAACCAGCCATCACGATCGAGACTACGGTATTGTATAGCCTCGCTAATGTGATGACTTTGTATGTCTACGCTTTGCTCTAAATCGGCAATTGTGCGTGAAACTTTTAATATGCGATCATAAGCTCTAGCGGATAAATTTAACCTTTCCATAGCGGTTTTTAGCAATTCCTTGCTATCTGGTTTTAATTTACAAAACGCTCTAATTTGCTTTACGCCCATCTGAGCATTGTAATGAATGTTGGGTATTTCTGAAAAACGTTGGGTTTGTAATTCTCGAGCATCTGTCACCCTTTTCCTTATTGCTGTACTAGGTTCTCCTCGACGTTCATCGCTTAGCTTTTCAAACGGAACGGGCGTGACTTCAATATGAATATCTATACGGTCTAATAAAGGACCGCTAATTTTACTCAAATACCGACTCATCTCGGCCGGTGAGGTAGCTACTGGGGCATCGGGATCATTGAAATAACCACCAGGACTCGGATTCATACTAGCCACTAGCATAAAACTAGAAGGATAGGTTACCGTAAACCGAGCTCTTGAAATGGTAACTTCACGGTCTTCTAAAGGTTGTCTCATTACTTCAAGTACCGTGCGTTTAAATTCTGGTAATTCATCTAAAAACAATACCCCATTATGAGACAATGAAATCTCTCCAGGCTGCGGATAACTTCCGCCTCCTACAAGCGCTACATCTGAAATGGTATGATGAGGACTTCGAAAGGGGCGCTGAGCCATTAGTCCGCTACTGTTTTTGGTTTTACCCACTACCGAATGAATTTTCGTAGTTTCTAAAGCCTCATCTAGCGTCATAGGGGGCAAAATACTAGGTAAACGTTTGGCAAGCATAGTTTTTCCTGAACCTGGCGGACCAATTAAAATAATATTATGCCCTCCAGCAGCAGCAATTTCCATACAGCGTTTAATCGATTCTTGTCCTTTAACATCGGCAAAATCAAACTCTGGATGCTCTAGACTCTCATAAAACTGTTTTTTGGTATCAACAATAGTCCGCTCTAAAGGAATGTCTTGGTCAAAATATTCAATTACCTGCGTAATATTTTCAACGCCGTACACTTCTAAGCCGTCTACAATAGCTGCTTCAGCTGCATTTTGTTTAGGCAAAATAAAACCCTTAAAACCTTCTTCCTTTGCCTTTATAGCAATGGGTAGCGCGCCCTTAATGGGCTGTAAACTTCCGTCTAAAGAAAGTTCTCCCATAATTAAATATTTGTCAATTTCATCGGCTTTGATTTGTTCACTGGCGGCCAATATACCCAAGGCCAAAGTTAGGTCATAAGCACTACCCTCTTTTCTCAAATCGGCTGGAGCCATATTTATGGTAATTTTTTTACCAGGAAGCTTATAAGCATTGTTTTGTAAAGCGGCGGCAATTCTAAAACTGCTTTCGCGGATTGCGTTATCGGGTAAACCTACTAGGTGATAACCAATACCACTTACCACATTTACCTCTACCACCACCGTGGTGGCCTCAACGCCAAAAACAGCGCTGCCAAATACCTTAACCAACATATAATTTAGTTTTAGTTAGTAAAATTTACTATTGTTTGTTAATAGAAAGGTAAAATTTAATCAATTTATTTAAAACAAAGATATAATATTAAGGTTTTGTCATTTTACTGAAGGAAATTAGTAGTAAAAAAGCAGAAATTAGGATACTAACCAAAAGTATCTACATTAAATTAATTATAGCAGCTTTAAGTTTTAGAAGGACTATTGAATTTAACTCAAAAGCTTTAAGCGGATATTTTCACCGAGACCAAGATAGGGCCTTGTAGCAATTACAGAGAATTAATAGTGAAAAAAGCATTCAAAACGTACCTCTTAAACCAATTGAGCTGGGACCCATTTGCAAGCGCCACGAAATACGATTTCTTTTGGCTTGCTCTAATTCAGTGTCACTTTTCATTTGCTTATCCAAGTAATTGTCTACGCTATCTACAACCACAACAGTAAGAGCTACACTAAGCGCTACATCGGTAAGCCAGTGTGCGCCCGCCCAGAGTCGTGAAACGGGAGAAATCATACCAGCTGTAATGAGTCCGCCTTTAACCCAGGGATTATCAAATTGTTTTGATAGAGAATAAAAAGTGGTAAAAGACAAAATGGTGTGTCCTGAAGGGAAAGAATGGTAGCCGCCTCCGGGCTTAAAAGGTTTAAAGGTAAATTTTCCCCCATCTGATGGTCTTGCTCTACCTGTGACTTTTTTAGCAACCGTTTGCACCAAACCTGCGGCACTTGCCGAAGTAATCATTAATATTCCAGTTCTTCTTATTTTTTCATTTTTAGTAAATAGGCCTACTAAATATATACCTCCATTTACTCCGTAATTATTCTGTGGACTACCAAAATACCAACCAAAATCGCGAATAATAGAAGGAATATCTTTTTCTTGACGTTTAAAATACCGGCTGGCATCATCGTCTAAAATATGTAAACCTGCTGTCCCTATACCAATTGCTGCAGCAGTGGCCCAATCGTCTTGATCCCATTTAAACGGACTCGCAAAAACATTTTTGAATCCGCCCCAAGCGAGAGAAGCATCATATTTAGCTAAATCCCAAGTAGTTATTTTTACAGGTTCTTGTAAACTGTCTATGCTATTAAATGCATACTTGTTTTGAGCCAGTATAACTCCGGAAAGTAAAACAAAAACATGGGAAATAAAGTATTTTTTTTTCATAATTAAAAAGGATAACCAATAGCAAAGTTAAATACGGGTTTGGAGTAGTTAAATTTCCAGTTTTGGGCCGGTTTCTTTAAAGGCGATGCGAGATCAAATCTTAATACAAATCCTTGAATATCTACTCGCACCCCTACTCCAGAGCCTACTCCTAATTCATTTATAAAATCATTGGTAAATTTACCTCCGGGTAATTTTTCATTTTCATTCATAAGCCAAACATTACCAGCGTCAACAAAAATAGCACCATTTACATAGTTAAACAAAGGAAATCTGAATTCTAAGTTAGCTTCTAAACGTATATCACCCGACTGATCAAAAAATCCTTCTTCATTGCTGCTTTCGTAAGTTCCAGGACCCAATGAACGAATATTAAAGGCACGTACGCTATACGGACCTCCAGAAAAATATTGTTTTACAAAAGGTAAAGTATTTGAATTGCCATATGGAACACCCAAACCAGCAAAAACCCGCCCTATGAGAAATTGATTTTTATTTAAATTTAGATGATAACTAACATCAATATCGGTTTTGGCATATTGTGCATAGGCTAGCCCCAAGAACTTTTTTACCTCCTCTCCTTTTTCTTGTTTACCAAATAAACCCAAACTATTACCAGCGGTATCAAAATTAAGATTAAAGTAAATGCCACTTTTTTTATTTTCGCTTAGTAATTCATTATAGGTAAAGGAATACGTTAAACCTAAGATAAACTGTTGCTCAAAACTTTCTCTTAAAAATGGATTTTCATCGAGAATGGCTTCAAATTCAGGCGTAGTTTTTCCTAATCTAACGTAATCTAAATTAAGTAAGTTCAAGCTGTGAGTTACGTATTTGTTTGCCTGCCAAAAATACCCAAATGAAGCAGAAATAGAGTTTAAACTATAAAGTTTGCTTCTGTTTAAATAATCATAACCTACTCTTATATTGGTTTTTGGCGTGCTATATTTAAACCTATGGTTGATATCAAAAGGGAATAACAATCGAGGAAAGCTAACTTGGCTTTCTAAGCCCAATTGTAAACTCTGTAAACCTTTTTGTCGCCCACCAAATTGTCTTTCATAAGAAAAAGTTGAACCCGTTTTTAGAACCTCTCCGCCTTTTAGCCAGTTTTTATTGATGTAATCTAAGCCTATACCCGGGCCTGCAAAAGAATTCGATTTAGTTACGGTTTGCAGGTTGGCTCGAATTGCCCTTTTCTTATATGGGGATAACCTGATTTCGGCAACCAATTCATATTGATTGTTTTCGTTTAAAACCGTGTCTTTTTCTTTATAAACAATATTTACAAATTTATACACTCCCGTCGAAGCCAAACGTCTGCTGGTGCTTTTAGATTTATCTGGGCTATAAGTTTCTCCTGGTTTAATCTTTATAAAAGGAGCAAGACGTTTAGGTTTAAAGAAGAGAGTGTCTTGATAATAATAAATGTTATTATAAACTTCGGGCAATAGCTTCCTTTTTTCTTTTTTGATGCCTTCATTAGGAAAAACCAAAACACTATCTAAAACATAGGGGTATTTTGATCTTTTAGGTGTATTATTTTTTAAAGATAAAAACAAGTCGAACTTTTGTTTATCATAACGATTGGTATCGGCTTCAAATATCAAAAAATCACTATTAAAATTATAATAGCCTTTTTCTTTTAAAAACTTGTCGATGCGCTCACGTTCTGCCTTGAATTGTTGCAAATTAAATCGCATTCCCTTCTTGATTAAAGAATTTTGCAAGCTACTCTTAATGTCTTTGTATAATTGCTGCGGATGTATAGAGTCTTCTTCTACCAAATAATCTGCTATGGTATAAGGGCGTTTTGCCGCAATTTGATAATTTACCGATGTGGTTTTTGCCGTAGTATCTTGATCTACTTTAGAATTTACCGTGTAATAGTAATATCCGTGGTTTTCAAGTCTGTTTTTTATGAGTTCAACTGTTTGATTAACGTTTTCATCTTCAAAATAAACCGGTTCTTCCCCTCTTTTTTTGGCTAAAAATTTATAAATAAATCCCGGATTTTCTTTTTGTCCCTTATAATAAAAATACAGATTAGGGTAACCACCTAAAAATTTGGTGTTTGGTTCTGGATAAAGCACAGCATTCAAGGCGTTTTTAAGATTTTTATCTTGGTTGAAAGAAGCATAGAGCGTATCATTGAGTTTAATATCTGCTCCAGTATAAAGCGTTTTGCCTTGTGGAATAAATTTCTTGACCGAACACGCCTGTAACATCAATGCTAAACACATATACCCTAAAAACGCTAAGTATGAAGAATTTCTTTTAGTCATTTTGGTCTTCTTTTATTGTTTCTGTAGCCTTGAGCTTACTTGATTTTTGTTCATTTTCTTTTTTGGGTGCAGGCGTTGATGTTTTTTCTTTGTTGAGTTCTTTTTTAAATAATTCTCTAAATTGATTAAACTCTCGATTAAAAATTAAAGCAATACCACTTACAAAAACTTGACCGTCTATCACATTTTCATATTCGCTTTTTCTAAATCCGCGTAAGCGCCACCTTCCTGAAGGTGATATTAAATATTCTATACTTACATTACCAATAACAGGATTTTCTTCTCCTGGTCTAGCATCTCCTTCTACGCCAACTTGGCTACCGGCTTGTACTATTAATCGGTCATTAAAAAGCTTTTTACTTGCCGAAATATTTAGATCGGTTCGACTTTCTGAGGTCGATCCTTGATAATCGGTATACGAGTTTAAACCGAAATCTAAATCGATTCCTGTATCGCCTACCAGCTTTTCTGAAAATACATTTAATTGGTCTGATAATGCATCGTTAATATTATCTCTTGCCACGGTGGCTGGTCCGCCTGAACTACCATCGCTTCCAGAGCTGGGGTAAAATCTATTTAAGACCAATAAAGAAAAAATTTGTTTGTTTAGCGCGTCTTCTTGTTGATTGAGTTGGTTTATTCTTCCGTAAAGAGCTCCGCCAAATGCTCCTCTTTGGTCTTCAGGAATTCCTAATCTAAAATTAAGTTTAGGTTTGAGTAATTCTCCTTCTACATTTAAATATACTTGAAAAGGAATGCGCTGCTTAAACTGATTTTGGACTTCTAAGGAGGCATTGGAAGTTTGACTGGCCATTAGCGTTGAAGCGGATGTTTTTACCTCATAAATGGCTGTAACATCTAATTGCGCATCTGTAGGATCTCCCACCCAAGAGATACTGCTATTATCGGCTAAATCAAACCTGCGTTTTACCAGGTTATAAAGGTTCATTTCATAATGCCCGTCGCTAATATTATACCTTCCTGTTAGTGTAGTTCTACCGTTTTTAAAAATGTTAAATAGCAGTTCACCTTGACCTACAACTTCTAAATTGTCATTAGTTCGTTCATCTAAAATGACTTTAAAAGAAGCCCCTGACTCCACAAGTAACTTACTTTTAAGTTCTAAGCCTGTGATAAGGCTGCTTTTTTCAGCTTTTGCGTTTTGGGTTAATATATTATCAGGATTTTGTTTATTTACAAAGACCACTACCCCATCTTGCGTCACACGATTGGCCGCTACATTAGGATAAATATAAGTAATGGCTGTACCTTCTTTCACATTTAAATCGGCTTGAATTTTTGGAAAATTTAAGTCTCCCTTTACCTGTGCATAAAGGTCAAAAATTGCTTTACCAAAAAATAAATCATTATCTTCTTCGTTGGCATTTAATGCTAAGAAATCTTGTGCTTTCACACTCAAGTCGAACTCAGGATTAAATAGAGATTTTGTCAAAATTTGTCCGTTTACTACAAATTGATTTTCTCGTTCATCTTTTATTGTAAATGCATTAAAATCTATCTGTTCTTTAGTAATGCCTATTTTTTCTTTCCCAAGTTTATAAGGGGTGTTTAAAGCGCGAGGTACCACTTGAGCGTTTAGGAAATTAATGTTTCCTTTATAAGCTAGTTGGTTTTCCTCTTGGGAGAGTTTGATTTGTGCAGCAACTTCTCCCGATGCTTCCTTAATACTGCTGTTTGCAAACTTTTGCACCAGTTGAAGATCTAAACGTTCAAGATTCAAATTAAAATCATACTGCGACGTATTTTCTTTAATAGTGTAGTCTCCTTCTAGTTGCGCTTCTATGTGATCACCTTTTAATTCGGCCAGTAAATCGTAAGTTTTATAATCATTCGCTTGAGCATCGACTTTCAAATTACCTATTTCATTTTCAAGAATATGTAAATTAGCAATCTCTAAATCGGCGGTAAGCGCATTTTCTTTTAACGGATTGATAAATTTCACTTCTCCATCAAGCAATCCGGTTGCAACCGAATTCTTTGGGTTTAAATAATGAAATAAATTCTCAATCTTAAAGCTCTTCCAATCGAGAGCTAACGCAAAATCATTTTCGATACGTTCGGTGTAAAATTTAAATACCTGCTCTTGATGCTTAAAACGCATTTGCTGCACATTAATTTCTTGGTCATTAAAAACCACCTCATTTTCTGCTGGCACCTGCCAATTCTTGCCTTCTAATTTTAAATCTTCAGGAAGAATTTTAAAATGTTTATAACCGTCTTTTTGGAAAAATACCGATTGAATGTTATAGGTTAAATTGTCTTCTTGAAATGCTTGAAAACCAAAGTACAGCTTCTCATCTTTGTAATTACCTAAAAGCTTTGTTTTACCTATTTGAAATGGCCCTGCCTCAATGGCTCCAAACCCCAACTCTAAATCGGCTGTTTTTCCATTTCCTTCAATAACTAATTTAAAATCACTTAATTTATTATTGCTGTAATTAAGATGAGGTAAATTGATGTTACCTTTTAAGGTGTTTTTCTCTTCGTTAAAAGCAAGCGAAAAACGCAAACTATCCATTTGTTTAATACCATCAAAAATAATGTCTTTGAAAATAGGTGTGGGTTTAAATCTACCTGTTAAATTAATCTTTACGGGCGTTTCATTTTCACTAACTTGTAATGAATCTCCACGGTATTGATTAATGTGTTGGCGAAGCGCAGCATCTATAACATTAGGGTCATCGTTTGCGTCTAAATTAATTTGCAAAAAATTACTAGCAACACTCATTAACGTATTGTCTTGGTCAACGGCAAGATAAGCAGCTAAATCGTCTAAATAATAGGGTCGGTTATCATAAACTGCTACGGTGTTATCTAAGTTTAAACCAGATTGATATTTTTGCATATTGCCTTTAAAATATCCGCTTAAATCAAATTTTGTACGTATATCACGATCGGTTAACCCAAGCGCATATAAATTGGCTCCCTCTAGATGTAAATTAAAATTCACTTGGCTTTTAACCGAATCTAAAACCATCTGAGTTTGGGCTTCAAAGTTCAAATTATCATCTTGAAAAACTGCAAAAATATTGCCTTTACCTTTTTTAATGTTCGCCGTTAAACTTAAAGCCGAAAAATCATAATTAGCATAACTTAACTCAGTAAAATTGGTTTTAAGCAAGGCATCAAGGTTGTTCAATTGCTCGCCTTGCGCTTTGATTTGTGTTGTAAAACTTAAATTACCAAAGTCTTCATTATCTAATAATTGGGCAAGTTGAATTGAGTTTGTTTTTATTTCTCCTTCAAAACCATAAACCTTATGAAGATTGAATTCTCCTTCAACTTGCACCGATCCTAAGCTCGTATCTAAAAACGCATCTAATTCTCCCGCACTTGTACTACCTTTTACAGTACTTTTAAGTTCAATTTTATCTGGTAAATTAAAACCTAAATCTTCTTGTTTTATGAATTGCTCAATCGCTGATTTTCTGGTGGTAATTTCAAAAATAGGTAAATCAAATTCTAACTGATCAATATTGTTTATATTAGAAAAAACACCTTCTAAACTGCTGTTAAACTGATCTCCCCAATACACTTTTACTTGTTCTACATTTAAAGTATTTAAATTTCCATTGGCTTTTAGTTTCGCTTGAAGCGGATTTTCACCCAATTGAGAAAAAACTTTGTTTTGTTTTAATTCTGGAGCAAAATAATAAGCTTCTACCCATTGAGTTTCTAGTTGGCTTACATTAACTCTAAAATCTGCTTGAGTATAATCGTTTATAAAATCATCTAAATTGGTATAGTCAATTTGAATATTTGCCTTTAAATTAGACGTGTTTGTTCCCAGTTTTATGTGGTTTACCTTTAATTTTTCATCAGTGATTTGGGCAACAAAAGAAGCTTCTTTTACTTTAAAACCACTAGATTCTTTAAATGCAAGTCTTTCTAATTGCAAACCCACCGATTTGGTTCTCTTAAGGTTTAAATTTTTAGCTTTCACAAAAAGAGCTTTAAAAGTCATCGCTTGCGGATTAAACACATTTTCTTGTCTTGGCTTACTGGCTTCGTGATAACTTATTTGATTATTTTTAAAATCAATATTTGCTAAACTCACTTCCCAGTCTGGCCATATACTTGCATCGGTAGTGTTATCAACTTCCTTTGATTCTTTCTTTGGATTATTCGGCTTATTTGAATCAATGTCTAATTTTGAGTCAACCAATCTGAGCTCGTCAATTTGAATCTTTTGTTGATTTAGATCTAAATTTCCATTGGACAATAAAAAATTGATAAGATTCACATCCGCTTTAAGCTGATTCGGTTTATCTAAATAATTAAACCTTACTTCTTTTAGTCGAATCTCGTTCATTTTTAAATGCGGCAAACCGCTTTGGGTAGAATCTTGAACCATAAATTGCGGCTCACTCTGCACATAATTAATCAATGCTTTTTGAAAGTGCAATTTGTCTATAAAATAATCTTGTTTTTCAAGATCAAATTCCTGCATGGATAAATCTAAGGCATTAAATTTAACTTTTAAATCACTTCCCAAAACTGCATCTTGATAAGTAAAATTAAAATCTGAAAAATAAAAATCGCCTAAGTTAATTTTAAGTGGTTCATTTTTATTTTCTGGCTGCATATTTTTTTGGGGTTGATTTGAATCCGCGAAAGCCTCAATTAGAAACTGAAAATTAAACCCTGCCAAGGTGTCTTTTCTTTTTATATTGGCTAAGGCCCCATCCCACTCTAGAGCGTTAATGTTTAGATTATTGTTGGATAAAATAGGATACAAAGGAATATCTGCTTCTAGTTGCCGGGTGTAAAGCAATGTATCTCCCTTCTTATCTTCTAAATAAAGTCCTTCTAGATTAATATTTCCTTGCCAAGTTATAAAGAGTTTATCAAGTTGAACAACGGTTTTTGTTTTGCCACTCACGTAATCAACTACGCGATTAACAATAATATTTTGACCCCAAGGTGAACGTATAAATAAAAGCAAAAGCACAAATAAGATAAAAATCACCAAAAAGAATTTGGCAATAAATCGTAGTATACGCTTATACAAAGCAGTATTTCCTTTTTTATTTAGCTTAGCTTTTTCTTTATTAGTTGTTTGTTGAGTCAATTCTTAGAGTTTTCGCGCAAATTTAGTCTAGCCCCAGAATATTTGCAGAGGTCGAGTTGTTTAATTTTAGTTAAAGTTAGTAAACAAGCGCGTCAATGATAAAATCTTTTAACACTATTAACAAAAAATGTTATAAATGGTTAAATAAAATTTTTGGTTCATTAAAATTTAAGATTTTTACGAGCATACAACCAAATTAAAAATTCATGAAAATACTAAATAAGCTTCATCGGGCTTCGACTATTTTTTGTTTATTACTGGCAATTCATTTCTCAAGTTTTGCTCAAGAAAATAACAAGGTTGCAAATACCCTTTACTTTACCGCAAATACTGGAAATGTAGATCCTACTTATTCTCTGCCTGTTTTAAAAGCTATAACCCAAGACGCAAAAAACGCAATAAACCCGGTTTTTGTGGCTTTAGGAAATATTACTCGTGAAAATGGATTTTCTCCGAAAGAGAACAAACGTGAAAAAGAGAAAGACTTTTTAACGAATCATTTAATTAAACCATTAAAAAGTTTTGAAGGTAAAATAATTTATACCCCTGGTAAAAACGAATGGAACAAAGATGGGCACGAAAATATAGACGATTTAGAGTCTTTCTTGCAAGATAACAGTAAGGCCGAGTTTTGGCCAAATGATGGTTGTCCTATAGAGCGCGAAAGCTTGAGTGATCAAGTAGAATTGGTTATGGTCGACTCACAATGGTATCTTGAAAATTGGGATGATCATATTTACATAAATAATAAATGTGAAATAAAAACGCGAGAGCAATTTTTTGCTCAGTTTAAAGATGAGCTTAAAGATGAACAAAACAAAACTGTAATTGTAGCTATACATCACCCGGTTTTGAGCGCTCAACGCAAAGGGTTCTTAGGAAGAATGGGCGGCTTTTCTAAACAGCATTATTATAGTAAACCAATGCAAGAATTGGTGGGACGCTTAGAAACGCTTGCTAGTCAATTTGAAGATGTAATATTTGTATCGGGTAATCATACCAATTTACAATTTTTAAGCGATGATGGTATACCACAAGTAATTGCGGGATCGCTTAAATCTGGTAAAAAAACTAGACCCGATACTGATGATGGACATTTTGGTAGCTCAAAGCCTGGTTTTGCCAAACTAATTGCTTATGCAAATGGCGACACTAAAGTTGCAATTTATGAAATGAGAAACGGAAGTTCTCAATTGGTATTTTCTCACCTTATTCCTAGTAAGCGCAAAACACTTAAGGAGGTAAATTACCACCCCATTTCAAAATTCGGGAAAACCTATAAAGCTTCTATTTACTCTCAAGAAGAAATTAATAAATCTGACTTTTATGTTTGGGCTTGGGGAGAACATTACCGTTCTATTTATGGTCGAAAAATCGAAGCTCCTGTGTTAAACTTAGAAAATTTACCTCATAATGTTCGAGCCTTAAGAGCCGGTGGTGGGAATCAATCAAGAACTTTAAGGTTAATTGATGATAATGAAAATGAGTATAACATTAGGGAACTTAGAAAAAGTGCGGTGCGCTTTATTCAGTCATCCATTCCCGATCATTATGTTAAAGATTACATGAAAAATACTATAGCAGAAGAAATTGTGCAAGACTACTACACTACGGCTCACCCCTATGCTCCATTTGCTGTAGGACACTTATTAGATGCAGTAGACATTTACCATGCCAATCCTAAAATAGTATATGTTCCTAAACAAAAAAGACTTGGTAGGTTTAACGCTAGCTATGGTGACAAGTTATATATGTTTGAAGAGCACGTAGGAGATGAAAATAAAGCTTTTAAAACTTTTGGTCAAGCCGATGATATTATCAGTACAAAAGATATGCTTCTCGAATTAAGAGATAATAAAAACGCAAGGATTGATGAAAACACCTATATAAGATCTCGACTTTTTGATATGCTGGTAGGCGACTGGGATAGGCATTCAGACCAATGGCGATGGGCGAAATTTGAGTCTAACGATAGCATTGATTTATACAAAGCTATACCTAGAGATAGAGATCAAGCTTTTCCCAAGTATGATGGACCAATCATCGCTTTATTAAAATTAGGAATACCTAATTTACGCGTTATGCAAAGCTACACACCAGAACCAAAAAATCTAAAATGGTTGAATTATGCAGGATACCATTTAGACCAAGCTTTTATAAATCGTGCAACTTGGAAAGACTGGGAAAATCAAGTAAAATATATTCAAAAAAACTTAAGTGATTCGGTAATTGATAAAGCTTTCGCGGATTTACTTCCCGATGTTCAAGATGAAAGCATTGAGCAAATAAAATCTACCTTAAAGCAACGTCGCGATAACCTTTTAGAGATTGCAAAAAAGTATTATAACTATTTTAAAAAACACGAAGTTATTATCGCCACGCACGAAGATAATGAGGTTTTTATAAAACGATTACCTGATGGTGCAACCCAAATTCAAATTTTAGAAGAAGGGGTAGAAATTAAAAACATTACCTACCATAAAAAGGATACTAAAGAGATTTGGCTTTATACGCTAGACGGAGATGATCGTATACACATTTCGGGGAATGGAGATAACTTGATTAAACTGAAAATTTTTGGCGGTGAAGAAAACGATACTTATGATTTTGAGAATAAAAAACGAACTAAAGTCTACGATTACAAATCTAAAGATAATACCTTTAAAAATGTTGGTGGTAAAAGACTCACCAATTCTTACGATATAAACAACTATGATCCTAAAAAGAAAATTTACGATTCAAATGTAGTTCTACCTCGTTTAGGTTATAATAGAGATGCTGGTTTCAAAGCAGGAATATCCAATGTGTACACCCGTTATGACTTGTTACGCAACCCTTTTAGTAGTCAGCATACCTTAAGTATTGATTATTATGGCGCAACCCAGGGGCTTGAATTCAATTATGATGCCGAGTTCGCACACGTAATTTACAATTGGAATCTTGGTATAGATGCAAGAATTACTGGAAATAATTTTGCCACAAATTATTTTGGTATGGGTAATTCGAGTAATTATGACTCAGATCAAGTAACCTTAGATTACAACCGTGTTAATATGAAGCAATGGCATCTAGCACCATCCCTTATTTATACAAAAGGAAATGCACTAAGAGCAAGCATAAAAGCTATTCTAGAAGCTAATGAAGTTAGTTTTAACAGCAATCGATTTACCGGTGCGAACTTTAATGAGGATAACCCTATTTTTGAAAACCAAATATATGCCGGCGGAGAGTTGGCTATTAACTACAATAATAAAGGAAGTCTTATAGGGTACCCAAGAAGAGGTATGGAACTAGGTTTGACAGCCGGTTATAAATCTTCTATAAATAAAGATTTTAACAATAAATTTGCGTATCTTAATCCCTTATTATCATTTGTTTATCCTATTCATGAAAGTGGTGCGGCAACTTTGGCCACCAAAGCCGAAGCCAATTTAATCTTAGGAGACAATTATAATTTTTATCACGCTGCTACCGTAGGCGGAGATACAAGTTTAAGAGGATTTAGAAACCAGCGGTTTACTGGAAAAACAAGCTTTTACCAAACTACCGACTTACGAGTAGGATTAACCAAATTTAAAACCAACTTTATTCCTATACGCGTAGGCGTTTCAGCAGGCTTTGACTACGGTCGAGTATGGTTAGAAGATGATCGCTCAGATAAATGGCATACCAGCTATGGAGGCTCTATCTTTATTAACGGCTTTAATGCCTTAACCGCGAATTTGGGTTACTATATGAGCGACGAAGATAACCGATTTTTATTTAGCCTAGGCTTTAGATTTTAAGCATTTGACATATTAACCGTTAAAACCAGAACCATGAAAGAGAAAATTAGATCTATAACAAACAAGTTGAAAATCAACAGTAAAGAGCTTAATTACATCAGCTTAAAAGAACTTGAAAAAGAATACGAGCAAATTAAAAAGCTACCCTTTTCAATTAGGATTTTATTGGAAAATGCATTGCGTAATTACGATGATTTTCTGGTGGATGAAAAGCACATACTTGATTTAATCAATTGGAATCCTTCGGGGAGTAAAAACCCTATTCCCTTTAAGCCTGCTCGAGTTCTTATGCAAGATTTCACCGGCGTACCTGCCGTAGTTGATATTGCCGCCATACGTTCTGAGGCAATCCGTAAAGGAAAAGATGGGGCTAAAATAAATCCTAAGGTCCCTGTAGATTTAGTTATCGATCATTCTGTTCAAGTTGATTTTTTTGGAACCGACTATGCTTATAAAAAGAATGTTGCCTACGAGTATAAACGAAACAAAGAACGTTATGAGTTATTAAAATGGGCGCAAAATGCGTTTGATAATTTTACCGTAGTACCCCCAGGAATGGGTATTTGTCATCAAGTGAATTTAGAATATTTGGCTAAAGGAATTGTTGAACGTGATGGTTGGGCATTTCCAGATACGCTAGTAGGTACAGATTCACATACACCAATGGTTAACGGAATAGGCGTTTTGGGCTGGGGTGTTGGCGGTATAGATGCCGAAGCAGCATTACTAGGGCAACCCATTTATTTTTCGAGTCCTAAGGTTATTGGTTTAAAACTTATAGGGCAAAAACCAAAAGGAGTAACTTCTACCGATATGGTTTTAAAAATAACTGAAACTTTACGGAATTACGGGGTTGTAGGCGATTTTGTTGAAGTATTTGGTTCAGGTCTTGATCATCTTACGGTTCCAGACCGAGCAACTATAGCCAATATGTCTCCAGAATTTGGTTGTACAGTGACCTACTTCCCTATAGATCAACGTACGCTTGAATATATGACAGCTACCAATAGAAGTAAAGAACAGATTGATTTGGTAGAAACGTATTGCAAAGAAAATGGATTTTGGAGAGAAGGATTAGAACAAAGCAACTATAGTGATGTAATTGAAGTAGATCTCTCTCAATTAGAGCCTAGTGTTGCGGGGCCAAAATTACCTCAACAAAAAATACCCGTTAGTGAGTTAAAAAATAAATTTAGTGAGATACTGGCCGATGCCCACGGGCGCGACTACTTAGATTTAGAAAAGAGAGAAACTTGGTATGCCGAAGGCGGTTCTGGGACTCAATTCAGTAAAAAAATAAAAAAAGATCCTGCAAACCCCGACATAAAGGTTAAAAAGGATGATAAATTACATGCGGTAAAAATCAAACAAGATTATGAACAATATACTTTAAGTGATGGATCTATTGTAATTGCGGCTATCACATCTTGCACCAATACTTCTAACCCCTCTGTTATGCTGGGTGCAGGTTTAATGGCTAGAAAAGCCATAGAAAAAGGTATAGATGTAAAACCTTGGGTAAAAACCTCTCTAGCCCCCGGTTCAAAAGTTGTTACTAATTATTTAAAGCGAGCCGGACTTTTAGAGGATTTAGAAGCCTTGCGTTTTCATGTTGTTGGTTATGGCTGCACTACCTGTATAGGAAACTCAGGTCCCCTACCTCCCCATATTGAAAAGGCTATAGACGAGAACGATTTATTAGTAGCTTCAGTTTTAAGTGGAAATAGGAACTTTGAAGCTAGAATACATAATAAGGTGGAAATGAATTTTTTAGCCTCACCTATGCTTGTCGTGGCTTATGCAATTGCTGGACGTGTTGATATCAACTTATTGGAAGATGTTTTAACCCGAGATGCCAACGGAAATCCGGTTTATTTAAAGGATATATGGCCCGATGAGGAAGAAATTCAAGATGCGATTAAATCGGCTACTACGCAAGAAGACTATAAACAAGAGTATGCTGTTATTTTTGACGGTGAAGAGCAGTGGAAACAGCTTAAAGCGCCTTCAGGTTTAAATTATGAATGGCGAGAAGATTCTACTTATATCAAAGAGATTCCTTTCTTTAAAGATATAAGTGAAAAAGCAAAACCTTTGTCCAATATAACAAATGCTCGGGTTCTAGTTAAAGTTGGTGATTCGGTTACTACCGATCATATTTCTCCTGCCGGGCTTTTTTCTGACAGAAGTGAAGCGGGTGAATATTTGCTTAAAAAAGGAATAGATAGAAAAATGTTTAACTCATACGGTTCTCGTAGAGGAAATCATGAAGTGATGATGCGTGGTACTTTTGCTAATGTGCGCATGAATAATGAGATTGCTCAGCGTAAAGGTGGATACACAAATTATTTTCCCGAAAACGAAGAAATGAGTATCTATAAGGCAGCTATGAAATACAAAGCCAACAAAACACCATTAATTGTGTTAGCTGGTACACAGTACGGTTCTGGCTCTTCTCGTGATTGGGCTGCTAAGGGCACCAACTTATTAGGTGTTAAGGCGGTAATAGCTAGTTCTTTTGAGAGAATACATCGTTCAAATCTAGTTGGTATGGGTGTATTACCTTTAAAATTTAAAAGTGGTGAAAATGCAAATAAATTAGGACTAAACGGAAAAGAAAAATATACCATTACAGGTATAGAAAACGGATTAACCCCAGGAAAAATTCTGTCTGTAACTGCTACAGATGAAAAAGGCAAGAACACGCAATTTGAAGTTGAACTTCGATTGGACTCTAAAATTGAAATTGAGTATTTAAAACACGGTGGAATTTTACAGTATGTACTGCGAGAATTTTTATCGGCCTAGACCTTAAAAAGCTCTCTAAGTTTTTTAAAATCTTAGAGAGCTCATTTAATAGCTTGTAGTCATATCTTCATCCACAACTATAGTATAAGAAGCTCTTTTTTGGTGTATATCTTCTAGTTTTTTTACCTCTGCTTCTGTTGTTGTACTAATAGTTTTAATTTTTAAATTCTTATTTTGCTGGATTAAGTACCAATAAATGCCATCATAAAAATCACTATGGTAAGCCCCATTAAAGTGTATAAACAAATTAGGACGATAATATTTTTTTAAAATGAAATGTGCCATAGTAGCATCTTTAATTGCTTGTGCTTTAGGAAAATTTGGATTGCTATGACCTCGCATCATTTTCATCATTTTCTTATATCCAGGAAGTTCAGGATCATATGCAATAGGTAAAGGTGCTATAAATTGTTTTTCTTTACTTGGCAAAGAGTCTAACACCTCAAAACCCTTGCGGTATACCATCCTGGCGTAACGCCTGGGTATATTTGTTGCCACAAATGTTATTTTGTTTTCTTTGGCAAAATCAACTAGAGGTTTATAATCGGTATGATAATTATTCCACAATCGGGCGAGGCTATCTAAACCACTTTGGTCAATTTCTTGAGCTAAATATTGATTTAATTGAGACTGATTATCGGTTTCGAGCATTTCGGCACCTAAGGTTAAATCTCTTTTCTTATCAAGCTCTTTGATCAACTCCAATTGTATCCAATGAGCGATAGGGTTATTGTGCAATTCCCCAAACAAAACAATCTCCTGCTTTGATAGGTCTTTTATCATCCTTTTAAAGGTTACCTTTTTGCCTTTTTCATTATAAATTTTAAAAGCAGTTAGCTTTTGACCTTGTAAGACAAAAGTTGAAAATAAACTCAGCAATAAAAAAGAATTTTTAATTTGTTTAGATACGCCCATAAATTTATTTTTTGCTAATTTAAGCAATTCAGAAAAAACTTTTTTGCTCATGCGTATTTTAGGAATATCTGGGTCAACTCAAGAGGAAGGGACCAACCATAAGTTATTGCGTGCTATAGGGATTGCAGTAGAAAACCCAACAACCTTCACTATTGAGAATCAAATTAATAATATTCCGCTATTTAGTTTAAAACGCCTAGAAAATCCGCAAAAGCAAATTCAACAACTAAAAGAAAATATAGACCAGGCACAGTTGGTTATCATATGTACTCCAGAATATCTTCATAATATACCTGCAGCACTCAAAAATATATTAGAATGGTGTACGGCATCGGGTGAGTTTTACCAAAAAAAAGTACTCCCCATAACTTTTACTCCAAAAGAACCACGTGGTGAGATGGCGATGCGTTCTTTTTTGCAAAGCCTCAAAGCTTTAAAATGTAACATAAAAACCCATCTTAACCTATACCATCAAGATGTTTTATTAAATGATAAGTCTTTACAATTGAAGCCAGAAACAAAAGAAATGATTTTGGCCAGCATTGATTTATATCAGTAAAAAAGTAAACTTAAACTATTAAATTTGCTCTTTAATCTCAGTAAATCTATGTTGTTTTATCAAGAAGAAATAAACGCTATTTTAAAAAAATTTAATGTAGATAAAAAACAAGGCTTAAGTAAAGCAGAGGTTGAATCTAGAATAAAAACTCACGGCTATAATAAATGGCGTACTCACGAATCAAAAAGTTTGTTGAGCCTTTTTCTAGCACAATTACAGGATGCATTAATATATGTGCTGTTGGTAGCCATAGCTATTACCGCATATATGGGCGAATATATTGACGCTATAATCATTTCGGGGGTTATTTTAATCAATGCAGGTTTAGGGGTTTATCAAGAGGTAAAAGCGGGGAAAGCTATACAAGCACTACAAAAATTAGCAGCTTTAAAAGCTACCGTTATACGTGAAGGCATTAGACAAATTGTAGATACGTTCACTTTGGTACCTGGCGATATCGTGGTGCTAGAAACAGGGCAAATCATACCCGCCGATATAAGGTTAATAACTAGTGTAAATTTACAAGTTGAAGAAGCAGCCCTTACGGGGGAATCTGTTCCTGTTTATAAAGATGCTAAAACTTTACCTTCTGGTAATCACGTTGTTTTAGGTGAACAAAAAAACATGGTTTTCATGTCAACATTAATTAACTATGGGCGTGGATTAGGTGTTGTTGTAGCTACTGGAAGAAAAACAGAAGTAGGTAAAATTGCCGAGAATATTAATACTACAGAAACAAAAACTCCTTTAGAAATTCGTTTATCTGAGTTGGGAAAAACTTTAGGTAAAATTGCCTTAGGCGTATGTTTTTTATTTTTTATAATTGGTTTTTGGCAAGGTAGACCTTTAGCAGATCTTTTTTTGACTGCGGTTTCTTTGGCTGTTGCTTCTATTCCAGAAGGTTTAGCAGCCATTGTTGCCATTGTTTTATCTATTGGAGTAACCAAAATGTCTAAAAAGAACGCCATTATAAAGCGCTTACCGGCGGTGGAGACTTTAGGCTCTGTTAATATTATTTGCAGTGATAAAACCGGTACTTTAACCATGAATCAAATGAAGGTAATGCAAGCTTACACTTTTAATTCTGGTTTTGTATCTAGGATAAATACTTCAGCAAAAGCTGATTTACTTCAGTTAAGTAAAATAATGCAATTGTGTAATGATGCAACTTTAACTAAGCATCAGCAAACCGGAGACCCCACCGAGATTGCCCTACTCGACTTTGCAGATCAATTAAACATCAATCGTGAACAAATTAATTTAAATTACCAACGAATAGATGAATATCCATTTGATTCCGATCGCAAAATGATGTCGGTAATCGTTACCAATCATGCAAAAACCGAATTATTGGTAAAGGGAGCAATTGATCAAATATTACCATCTTGTTCGCATATACAAATTGGTACAGAAGTGAAAGAGCTCACGGAGACGAAGAAACAAGAAATCTTAAAATCAAGCGAACAAATGTCTGCAAAAGCCTTACGTACTTTAGCAGCAGCATATAAGCCTTACCCTAAAAAAATAGAAAAAGAGAATTGGGAAAAAGAACTCATTTTTGTTGGCTTTGTGGGTATGATAGATCCACCTAGAAAAGAAGCCAAAAAAGCTATAGCAAAAGCTCATCAAGCAGGTATAGCAACCTTTATGATTACTGGAGATCACAAACAAACAGCTACTGCTATAGCAAAAGACTTGGGTATTCTTCAAACCGATGATCAAGCTATAACAGGTCACGAATGGGATTCTTTAAGCTCAAAAGAACAGCAAGAAAAAATAAATTCTTTACGCGTGTTTGCAAGAGTTTCTCCGCAACATAAAGTTAATGTTGTTAAACGGCTTCAAGAAACAGGGCACATAGTCTCTATGACTGGAGATGGCGTAAATGATGCCCCTTCATTAAGCCACGCCAACATTGGCGTAGCCATGGGAATAACGGGAACAGATGTGGCAAAAAACGCATCGGATATTATTCTAACCGATGATAATTTTACTACTATAGTAAGTGCTGTAGAGCAGGGAAGAAATATTTACAGCAATATTAAAAAATCGGTTTTATTTTTACTTACGAGTAACTTAGGAGAGGTTATAGCTATGTTGGTAAGTATTGTACTAGGTATGCCTGTTCCTTTAATAGCTACTCAATTGCTTTGGATCAATTTATTAACTGACTCACTCCCAGCTATAGCCTTAGGAATGGATCCCGATGACCCCTCGGTGATGCAACATAAACCTAGACCTCCTAAAGAAAGTTTTTTTGCGCATAAGCAAGGGCTTAGAGTATTGGCAGGTGGTTGCCTAATTGCTTTGGTTACACTTACGGCCTATACTTATGCTTACTCGATAAAGGGCTATTCTCCTTTTGACTCGAGCGTTCCTCAAACCGTTATAGATTATGCTCGCAGTATGGCATTTATGAGTATTATAACTGCGCAGCTATTTTATGCTTTGGCTTTTAGACATTATCAAAAGTCAATCTTCAGCCTGGGGCTCTTTTCCAACAAAATTCTTAGTGCAGCTATTGTTTTAGGAGTTGTTTTACAATTGGTTTTACTTGAAGTTCCATTCTTACGCGAAGCTTTTAAATTGAGTTCTTTGAGTTTAAACGATTGGGGCATTGTTTTAACATTGGGACTAATTCCATTGCTTGCAAATGAAATAGTCAAAATTATTTATCGAATTAAAAAGGATAAATAGGCGTTTGTATAATTAAAAATTCTGTAAATTTTAACACTAATTATGCGCAAAAAATAGTTTTTTGCGTCTACAATTTTTTAGCTCTTACAGAACTTTATGCATATCCCTATTTTACAAGACATTTTGATTTTACTGGGGTTTTCGGTAATTATTGTTTTTTTACTTCAACGCCTTAAAATACCTTCAATTATCGGTTTTTTGTTTACTGGTATCATAATTGGCCCCAGTGTACTCAGTCTGGTTACTGCCGTTGAACAAATAGAAATAATTTCTGAAATTGGCGTTATTATGCTTCTTTTTGTCATTGGAATGGAGCTTTCGATAAAACAATTGGCCTCAATAAAAAAAACAGTCTTTATAGGTGGGGGGCTTCAGGTTTTACTGAGTATTCTAATTGCAGGAAGTTTTTATTATTTTTTGGGGTTTTCTTGGGAGGAATCAATTTTTGTTGGATTTTTATTCTCGCTTTCCAGCACAGCAATTGTATTGAGCGTACTCCAAGATCGAAATGAAATAAACACCAATTACGGTAAAAACACGCTGGCTATTTTGATATTTCAGGATATCATTGTAGTACCCATGATGCTGTTTACACCTATCATTGCCGGTCAATCGGACAATGTTACCCAAAGTATATTGCTATTGTTGCTTAAGACAGCTGTCGTGGTTATTATAACCATAATAAGCGCAAAATATGTGGTTCCCAAACTGTTATATGCCGTGGCTAAAACAAGAAGCAAAGAACTATTTTTACTTACCACCATAACCATTTGTTTTGCAGTAGCTTTCCTTACCTCTGAGACTGGATTATCGCTAGCTTTGGGTGCTTTTCTAGCGGGACTTATTATATCTGAATCGGAATTTAGTCACCAAGCTACCAATATTATATTACCGTTTAAAGAGCTGTTTACGAGTTTTTTCTTTATCTCAATTGGTATGCTGCTCGATATTAATTTTTTTCTTGAGAATTTCTTAATAATTATATTGGTTGTATTAGCCTTGTTGCTTATAAAATCTTCTTTAATTGCCTTGTGTATTAGGTTATTAGGGTATCAAATGCGAACTGCTATTTTAACTGGATTTGCACTTTTTCAAGTTGGGGAATTTGCATTTATACTTTCTAAGGTGGGCATAGAAAATAATTTACTCTCAACCACTACAAACCAGTATTTCCTAGCTATTTCAATAGTGTCTATGATGATTTCACCCTTTGTGATTCTGTATGCAAGCCGTTTTACGGATTCAGTTCTAGGCAACAAACTAGTTCGCGCTCTACAAAAAAATCCGCAACAGCATGAAGAAGAATTAGAAACTGATGATAAAGAATTAAAAAATCATTTGGTCATTATTGGCTATGGTATTAATGGTTCTAATCTAGCAAAAGCGGCTTATCAGTGTAATATTCCTTTTGTTGTAATTGAGTATAATGCCGAAACGGTAAAAAGAGAAAAAAAGAATAATATTCCTATTATTTATGGAGATGCAAGTCATTCGCATATATTAGAAAAAGTTAATGTGGTTCATGCAAGGACAGTCGTGATTGCCATCTCTGATGATAAAGCGACCAAAGCTATAATTGGCACCATACGAAGTTTATCTAAATCTGTGCATTTAATTGTAAGAACTCGATACATAAAACAGATCAACCAATTAATTTCATTAGGGGCAGATGAAGTTATACCTGAAGAGTTTGAAACCTCTGTTGAAATTTTCTCTCGGGTAATGCATAACTTCTTGATTCCCGAAGAAGATATCCATCATTTTGTTGAATACATTCGTGCCGATAATTACGAATTATTACAAAATAAAAAAGAATTGATACGCACTTATAATCCAAAACCGACCCATCCAGAATTTAATATAACTTGCGTGCGCGTTATTCGAGATAGTGGAAAATTAATTCAAAAACCCTTATCTCAACTAAATTTACGTGAAAACTTTGGTGTCAATATATTGGCCATCAAACGCAAGGGAATTATGATAGACAATGTTGGCCCAGAAGAGAAAATTATGCAGCACGATTTAGTCTTCATAAATGGAAATCCTGAGAATATTGAGCGTTTTAATAAAGCATTGGTTTAGGGATGTGCGTGTGTTTATGTAATATTTAATGATAAAAAAAATATCAAATCTTATAACTTTTTAAAAATATTTTCTATATTTGATTATTATTACAACCAACTACAACTAAAATACTACTTAAAGATGTACTTTCTAAATAATAATAACAATAATAATTTAACTGCCTCTGGGTAGCGGTATTGTGTATTATTATTTAATCATCTAGCCTGCTACTTTTAGCAGGCTTTTTTTGTTTATAAACTAATCTAAATCCAATAAATTATGAAAACAGACATTCTAAAAACAGAAACACAATTGCATTTCTTAAAAAAAACTTTCAAGAAGCAATTGGAAAAAAAGTTAAAGCTAACGCCCGTATCGGCGCCATTGGCTGTTATTGAAAATACTGGAATAAACGATGACCTGAATGGGATTGAAAGATGTGTTCAATTTCCTATTAAAGCCCTAAACGATGAAAAGGCTGTTGTGGTAAATTCATTAGCAAAATGGAAAAGGCACAGGTTAAAAGAACTAGATTTTAAACCAAACACGGGCATAATCACAGACATGCGTGCAATACGACCCGATGAAGATTATAGTCCAATTCACTCTATTTACGTTGATCAATGGGATTGGGAAAAAGTAATTGAAAAAGAAGACCGCAACTTAAAAACCCTCAAAAAAACCGTAAAAAAGATTTATAAAGCCCTGCTTAAAGCCGAAAAAAAAGTTGAAGATCGTTTTAAAATAAAAACTAAACTACCGCAAGAAATAACGTTTATTCACACCGAAGACTTACTACAACGCTACCCACACCTACCAGCCAAGCAAAGAGAAGATAAAGTAGCAAAAGAATATGGTGCTGTATTTTTAATTGGTATTGGTGGTTCCTTAAGCAATGGCGAGACGCACGATGGCAGAGCGGCAGATTACGATGATTGGTCTACCCCTACTTGTGCTAAATACAATGGTTTAAACGGCGATATTTTGGTATGGAATCCCGTATTACAACAAGCCTTTGAATTATCTTCAATGGGTATCAGGGTTGATTCAAAAACATTATTGCAGCAATTGGAAAAACGAGATCAATTATATAAGAAAGATTATTATTTTCATCAATTGTTACTCAACGATTTATTGATGCCTAGTATGGGCGGCGGTATAGGGCAGTCTCGTGTAGCCATGTTTCTATTGAATAAAAAGCATATAGGCGAAGTTCAAAGCAGCATTTGGTCTCCTAAAGTAAGAACAGCACTGCAAGCCCAAAACATTTTTCTATTATGACCCTAAGAATATAATGAGCAATTTTAAAATGAAATTAAAAATGCAAGAAACAAAAAACCCACAGTAAAAACTGTGGGTTTTCTTTTGCGGAGAAAGAGGGATTCGAACCCCCGGAGGTGTGACCCTCGCCGGTTTTCAAGACCGGTGCATTCGACCACTCTGCCATTTCTCCTGAGCGTCTACCGAGCTTAACACCCGATTGCGGTTGCAAATATAAACGCTTTTTTGGTTTCTCAAAAATATATTCAAGAAAAAAGAATTTTTTTTTAGCTCCTTTAATTGTAAATTCGTTGCTTTTAAACAATAAATCGATATGGCTCAACTCGTTAAGCAACCACTCTTACTTTTTATTTTTTTTGTTTTTTGTTTACAATCTTGTAAAATAAAAGATCATAACACCGCAACAGAAATATCTACAGAAGAGAAGTACGCAAATACTATAGATGAAGAAAACCTTAAAAAGCATTTATATATATATGCTTCAGATAAATTCGAAGGTAGAGAAACCGGAGAACCAGGCCAAAAAAAGGCGGTTCAGTATTTAAAAAAGGTTTATCAAGAATTAAATATTCCATCAGCTTGGGGAAATGAAGAATATTTTCAATTTATCCCTACTTCATTTTTCGACTATAAATTTAAAGATTCTGAAAATGTATTGGCATTTATCCGCGGAAGCGAAAAACCAGAGGAAGTATTAGTTATTTCGGCACATTTAGATCACGAAGGTATAGATGAAAATGGTAATGTTTTTAACGGTGCAGATGATGACGGTTCTGGTACGGTGGCCATATTAGAAATCGCCAAAGCATTTAAATTAGCTCAAGAGCAAGGGCACGGTCCCAAACGTTCTATTTTATTTTTACATGTTACTGGAGAAGAAAAGGGATTATTAGGTTCTCGTTATTATGTTGAAAATCCTGTTTTCCCATTAAGTAATACCATTGCCAATTTAAATATTGATATGATAGGAAGAATTGACGAAGCTCATAAAAATAATCCTAATTATCTCTATTTAATTGGTAGCGATAAATTGAGTATTGACTTGCACGACATATCAGAGGAAGCCAATAAAAAATACACGCAAATAAATCTAGATTATACTTTTAATGATGACAATGACCCCAACCGGTTTTATTACAGAAGTGATCATTATAATTTTGCTAAAAATAATATCCCTGTAATCTTTTATTTTAACGGGACTCACGAAGATTATCATCGCATTAGCGATACGCCAGACAAAATAAATTATGAACTTCTTGCCTTACGCACAAAATTAATATTTCATACCGCGTGGTCCTTAGTCAATCGTGAGAACAGACCTAATTTGAACCAGCCAATTAATGATTAGAATCAAATTCAATTTGGATACTATTCAAACGAATATTGGTTTCTGGAACATCAAAAGAAAGAATTAAATTTTTCTGATTGATTTTTAGTTCACCATTTCGTATAGCATAATAGCCAGCTTCTCCTCTACAGTAACAAGATTTGTGTAACAAAACCTTGTACTGAAGTAGCTCAATATTGATGGCCTTAATGGGATAATACTTATTAGGAAGCTCGATATATATATCCTCAAAATAATGTTGGTCTAGATGCATCTTGTCGGCATTAATTCGGCTAGTAAGTTTTATGATTTGCTTACTACTATCGGCTACAAATTGCGGATAAATTTGGTTACTTACCTCATCTTTTAAAAGAATCATTTTTTTATTACCCATTATTTCGGCTTCACAAGCACTTTCTTCCATACACCCAGATAGCCAATTAATAGACTTAATTGCACTAGGTTGTTTTGATGATATTTGTGATGTTTTACAGCCGATGAATAAACTACTAATCAAAAATAAGTACAGTAAACGCATGTTTTTTTATCAAAAATAGACAATATTTAAGAAAAACAACCGCATAATAAAATAACTTTTGTTTAACTATTTAGATATTTTATTAAACAATAAAAACTGTACTTTTGAGATATGAAAATTTATACTTTACAAAGTAAACAGCGTTTTCCCATTTCGGTAGAGCAAGCTTGGAATTTTTTATCAGATCCTAAAAATCTTAAAATTATCACTCCAGATTATATGGGGTTTCATATTCAATCAGGAGCAGATCGACCGATGTATGCAGGACAAATCATTGAGTATATCGTAACGCCTATTGCTGGCATTAAAACCAAATGGGTCACAGAAATCACTCATGTTGAAAAAGGTAAATATTTTGTCGACGAACAAAGGTTTGGCCCATATTCACTATGGCATCACAAGCATTTTATAAACGAAATTCCCGGAGGTGTAGAAATGGAAGATATTGTGCATTACAAATTACCCTTAGGAATTCTTGGACAATTGGTTCATCCGATATTGGTTCAGCCAAAATTAGAAGAGATTTTTAGTTACAGAACCCAAAAGTTGGAAAAACTATTTGGTAAATTTTAATTATTATGGAAAAAACAATTTTATTTATTGGAGGTAGTAAAGGTATAGGATTTGAATCTGTAAAATTGCTACACGATACGCATAATGTTCTTGTCGCCTCACGTAGCGAAGGTAAATTATCAGAAACCAAAGCAAAACATTTAGAGTTTGATGCCTTTCAGGATGACATCAACACACTTAATTTACCTGATAATCTTGACGGACTGGTTTATTGCCCAGGAACTATAAACCTAAAACCCTTTAACCGACTTAAAACCGATGATTTCGAGGAAGATTTACAAAAGAATTTTCTTTCATTAGTAAACATTACTAAAGAACTTTTACCTAAACTAAAAAAAGGAAATCATCCTAGCATTGTATACTTCAGCACAGTAGCGGTACAATTGGGTATGCCATTTCATACCAGCGTAGCAGCATCAAAAGGAGCTGTTGAAGGTTTTACGCGTGCTTTGGCTGCCGAGAATGCCCCTACCCTTCGCGTCAATGCTATTGCGCCATCTTTAACCGATACAGGTCTAGCCGATAAAATGCTAAATAGCGAAAAGAAGTTAGAAAGTATGAATGAGCGACATCCTTTGAAGCGTATCGGCAAACCTGGTGATATTGCGGCAATGGTTAAATTTCTACTAGGTGAAGATAGCAGTTGGATTACTGGCCAAATTATGAAGGTAGATGGTGGTCTGTCTTCGGTAAAACTTTAAATATGTCAAAAGAAATAAATTTTTTTTGGTTTAGACGAGATCTAAGACTTGATGATAACAAAGGTTTGTTAGAAGCATTAAAGTCTGATTACCCTGTATTGCCTATATTTATTTTCGATTCGCAAATTTTAAGTGACTTACCTAAACAAGACCCCAGAGTCACTTTTATTTATGAAAGGTTACAATCTATGCGGTCTGTTTTACAGGATGAATATAGTAGTTCAATTGCAATATTTTATGGAGAACCACTCACCATTTTTAAGCAAATAATAAAAGAGTATGATGTAAAGCAAGTATTTACCAATCGGGATTATGAGCCTTATGCAATTTCGCGAGATAAAAAAATAGAAGAGTTACTCCAAGTTCATAAAATAGATTTTATTACACATAAAGATCAGGTAATTTTTGAAAAGGAGGAAATTGTAAAAGACAATGGCGAACCTTATTTGGTGTACACCCCTTACATGAAAAAATGGCGCTCCGCATTTAAGAAGGAGATGGCAGAACCTTTTTATTCCAACTCATACACAGATAATTATTATAAGAACTCCCGGCTACCCAATTTAAGCCTTTCGGATATTGGCTTTGAAAAATCTTCAATATCTTTTCCTGAATATGATGTAACCCCTACTACCCTAAATGAATACCCAGAAAATAGAGATTTACCGGCAAAGAGGGCTACTTCAAACCTAAGTCCGCATTTACGCTTTGGAAGTGTCGGGTTAAGAAAAATACTAAAGAAGGCGCTGCAAGCTAAAGATGATACCTTTCTAAAAGAATTGATATGGAGAGAGTTTTTTATGCAGATTTTGTATCATTTTCCTGAGACAGCAACCAATGCCTTTAAGAAAAAATACGATAATATCGCTTGGCGAAATAATGAAGAAGAGTTTAAAAAATGGAAAGAGGGAAAAACCGGTTATCCAATGGTTGATGCTGGCATGCGGCAATTGAACCAAACAGGGTTAATGCACAATAGAGTACGAATGGTGGTAGGTAGTTTTTTATGCAAACATCTGTTAATTGATTGGCGATGGGGCGAAGCATATTTTGCCGAAAAACTTCTTGACTATGAAATGTCTTCTAACGTAGGTAATTGGCAATGGGTTGCGGGTTGTGGTGTTGATGCTGCGCCTTATTTTAGAATTTTTAATCCGCATAGCCAATTAGAAAAATTTGATAAGGATAAAAATTACATTAAAAAATGGATACCTGAACTGGAAACAGGAAACTATATTTCTCCAGTGGTAGAACATAAAGAAGCTCGTGAGAGGTGCTTAAAAGTATATAAAGCGGCTGTTAAGAATTAGCCGCTTTATATACTTTTAATCGTTCTTATTGCTTAATCTTATGCACTTTTTTTGTTCCAGAATAAATCTCATATTTCAAAAGCCTGGCTTCTAACTTTGCATTGAATAGTTTTATTTTTCGAGAAGGTCGTAGACCTACATTTTTTATCGCTTCAAAATCAGATACTATAAACCAAGCTTGAGTATCTGGATAATTTTGTTTTAAAGTATCTCCTAAGCTAGAGTAAAAGCGAGGTATATCAATCGATAACCTTTCCCCGTAAGGGGGATTAAATACCATGTGTAAATGGCCATCTACTGGTTTTTCGCTGTTAAAAAAATCTAATTGTTCAATTTTTATAAACTCTTCTAAGTTTGCATTTTTAACGTTATCTTGTGCCTTTCGCACTGCAGAAGGGGCTTTATCGTATCCAATAATAGTATACTCAAAACCACGTATTTTATTTAAAACCGACTCTTCTATCTTTTCAAATAAATCAACATCCCAATCTTTCCAACGTTCAAAACCGAATTCTTTTTTATTTAAGTTGGGTGGTATATTACACGCAATCATTGCAGCTTCTATTAATAATGTACCACTACCACACATTGGGTCTAAGAAATGTGATTGACCGTCCCACCCGCTCAGTAAAAGCATACCGGCTGCCAGTACCTCATTTATTGGGGCAATATTAGTTGCCGTTTTATATCCGCGCTTGTGAAGCGATTGCCCAGAACTATCTAGTGAAACTGTACAAAGACTTTCTTCAATATGGATGTTTATTCTTAAATCTGGATAATCTAAATCAATATTAGGTCTTTTTGAGCTCTGATCTCTAAACCGATCAACTATTGCGTCTTTAGTTTTAAGCGCTATAAATTTACTATGGGTGAATCGGCTTGAGTGCACAGTTGCGTCAACCGCCAATGTTCCATTATTATCTATAAAATTCTCCCACTTTACAGCGTATATTTTTTTATATAAATCGTCTTCATTAAATATTTTAAACTGCTTAATGGGTTTTAAAATTTTAATTGCGGTTCTCAGGCTTAAATTTGCCTTATACATAAAACCTTTGTCTCCCTCGAACCTAACATTTCGAACACCCTTTTTAACGTTAATCGCGCCTAAGTTCTTTAACTCAGTTTCCAAAACCTCCTCTAATCCGTATAGGGTTTTGGCCACCATTTCAAAATTATTTTGCATATATAAATTCTCTTACGGCAAAAATACATTATTTTTGTGGGCTATGAGAATTGACGATAAAAAATGGTACGCACATTGGTTTGATACCCCTCATTACCATAAACTCTATAAGCATAGAGATGAAAAAGAGGCTGCTTTTTTTATGAATAATCTGGTTGAATACCTAGGTTTAAAACGTGGTACACATATTTTAGATGTGGCTTGTGGTAGAGGAAGACACGCCAATTTTTTAAATAAAATAGGGCTTGAAGTAACGGCTATAGACCTTTCTTACAATAATATAGCATTTGCTGAGCAATATGCCAATGAATCTTTGCATTTTAAAAGACAAGATATGCGCTTGGCGCTGCCTGCCAAGTTTGATGCCATTTTTAATTTGTTTACGAGTTTCGGTTATTTTGAAGATGATGAAGATAATGAAATGGTTTTAAAAGCTTTTAAAGAGCAACTTAAACCAAAGGCTTGTGCCGTTATCGATTTTGTGAATAAAAATCACGTTCAAAAAAATCTGATTAAAGAAGAAACTAAACGGGTTGAAGAGATTATTTTTCATATAAAACGAAGAATAGATTCTAAATTTATATATAAAGATATCAGCTTTGAGTCTGAGGGGCAATATTTTCATTTTACTGAGCGAGTAAGAGCATTTGAGTTAGTTGATTTTAAACATTTTTTTAATAAGCTAGGGCTTAATTTAGTCAATGTTTTTGGCGATTACCAATTAAATACTTTTGACGTAACCGAATCACCAAGAATGATATTAATTGTAAATCTCGCAGATGAGTAGTTTCTTACCCATTCTAGCTGTTTTAATAGGTGTATTAATAGCTAGGCTTATAAAATACAATGCCAATGCGATAAAATTACTATTATCTTTTAGTGGTGCTTTTTTGTTGGCGATTACTGTATTTGAGTTTATACCACATGTTTACCAAGACTATAACAAATTAGTAGGTGTATGTACAATGTTGGGTATTTTATTGCAATTGTTTTTAGAATTTTTGTCTAAGGGAGCCGAACACGGGCATATTCATATTGATAAAAGTGAAACTAACTTCCCTATTTTGCTCTTTATTAGCTTATGTTTACATTCTTTTTTAGAAGGCTATCCTTTACACGGACATAATCACTTATTATGGGGTGTGGTAATTCATAAAATTCCAATTGCAATAATAATTAGTTCTTTTTTACTTTACTCTTCGCTTTCTCGCATAAAAGTTTTTTTGTTCCTTTTTATATTTGCTTTAATGACACCATTAGGAAGCTTAACCCAGCAATATTTCACAGGATTTGCAAAGTTTAATATATATATTGAGGCAGTTGTTATTGGTATTTTATTGCACGTTTCTACTACTATTTTATTTGAATCATCTAAAAACCATCAATTCAATCTATCTAAGGTTTTAGCTATCTTGGTTGGGATTGTTACAGCTTATTTTTTATAATCAATGTTTAGCAAGTCGGAATCAAAAAAAATTAGAGAAGAATTTTGGACCCAATTTGGAAAACAAAGTCCGAAAAAATGGATATTATATGATACAAAAATTAAAGCGATTGATCTAAAGTTTAATTTTGATACAAAAGGGGCAAATCTCGGAATTAAGATAGATGCAGTTGATTCTAGCCAGCAAGAAATCTATTGGAATAAATTTATAAGTTTAAAGCAACTATTACTAGATGAGGTTAGCCCTGATTTTATTTTTGATATAAATTACGAGGTGATGCCGGGTAAATATATCGGTTATATTTATATTCCATTAGAAGAAAAAGTTAGTATTCATAACAAAAATTCTTGGGAAATTGTAATTCCTTTTTTCAATAAGAATATGTTGGCTTTAGAACATTTTTTTATTGAATACTATGATATTATAAAGGCATAAAAAAATCCGTAAAGTTAATTTTACGGATTTTCTCTAAAATTCTTTAAAATTATTCAACCCCTAACCTAAGAAGCCGAAACCTCTTCTTCTAGTGTTGCAACTGTGGCCAAGTAACGCTCGGCATCTAGAGCTGCCATACAACCTGTTCCTGCTGCTGTAATGGCTTGTCTGTAGTCTTTATCTTGAACATCACCACTAGCAAAAACACCAGGTATATTGGTTCTTGTAGTTTTTCCCTTTGTGATTAAGTAACCCGAGTCATCCATCTCTAATTGATCTTTAAAAATAGCGGTATTAGGCTTATGACCAATAGCAATAAATAGACCTGTTATTTTTATTTCTTCTTTTTCTCCAGTTTGATTATTAACGATACGCAAACCTTCAACTACTTGGTCTCCTAAAACCTCATCTACTTCTGTATTATAACGCAAATCTATATTTTTTGTCGAAGTAACACGGTGTTGCATAGCTTTAGAGGCACGCATTTCGTCTTTTCTTACCAACATGGTTACTTTATTGCATATATTTGCTAGGTAAGTAGCTTCTTCTGCTGCTGTATCACCACCACCTACAATAGCCACATCTTGATTTTTATAAAAGAAACCATCGCAAACCGCACAAGCCGAAACACCACCTCCACGTAGACGCTGTTCACTAGGCAAACCTAAATATTTTGCCGTTGCACCGGTAGAAATAATAATTGTTTGTGCCTCTATCCAAGTTTTGTTGTCTACACAAGCTTTGTGAACACCTCCAATTTCTTGGCTTAATTTCACTTCGGTAATCATACCTATTCTTACTTCGGTACCAAAACGTTCTGCCTGTTGTTGCAATTGCACCATCATAGTTGGACCATCGATTCCTTCGGGATAACCAGGGAAATTATCTACTTCTGTTGTAGTGGTTAATTGGCCTCCAGGTTCCATACCTGTGTATACCACAGGTTTCATATCTGCTCTTGCGGCATAAATCGCAGCCGTATAACCTGCGGGTCCTGAGCCAATAATTAAGCATTTTATTCTTTCTATTTTATTTTCCTCTGCCATAATTTTCAAATTTCTTGGTAAAAATAACAAGAAAGCCTTACATTTCAGAATTAAATTAATGAAGAATTTTTATTGCTCGATAAGTTCTAGCAATTTAAAATTAATTTTATCTTTTAACCATTAATAAAAACCCTATGAGTACCCAGGATAAAGTGATTCAGCAAATTGAAGAAAAATATAATAATTTGGGAGAAAACCCCGAGAATTATTTGAATGGATTGCTACAAGCCAAACCTATAAATTATTGGGATTATATTCAAGTAGACACCCTTTTAACCCTACAAAAGCCAAGAACAGATTTTAAAGATGAAGAGATCTTTATCATGTATCATCAAATTACCGAATTGGTTTTAAAACTAATGATTCATGAAATTAAGCAACTGGTTCATGGTGATTTACCCGAACAAGAAATTTTCAAAGAAAAACTAGAGCGATTAAATCGGTATACGGGAATGTTAATGACTTCTTTTGATGTAATGCGCTTTGGAATGGATTACGACGATTATAATGTTTTTAGAGCAACCTTAACACCGGCAAGTGGGTTTCAAAGTGCACAATTTAGATTATTAGAAATATATTGTACCCCCCTAATCAATCTAATAAATGCTAAGGGGCGTGAACGTTTACCTAATAATCCTACCACAAAAGATTATTTTGAACACATTTACTGGAAAGATGCCGGACACAACCGTAAAACGGGCAAAAAATCTTTAACTTTAAGACAGTTTGAGGAAAAATATTTAGCCGATTTTATTACTTTAGCCGATAGCGTAAAAGGAAACACCTTGGCTGAACGTCTTGATAAATATGGTGTTGTACAAGATTCTTTACTCGAAGCTGTAAGAGAATTTGATAATGCCTATAATGTGCTTTGGCCTATAGTACACCTTAATACTGCTCAACATTATTTAAATAAAAAAGGTGAAGCTAAGGCTGCTACGGGAGGATCTGAATGGATGAAGTATCTTCATCCTAAATACCAGCAGCGGAAATTTTTCCCTTCTGTTTGGAAAGATCAAGAAATTTTAAATTATAAAGACTTTCCTAAATTTTAAATATAATTCTTTGTTATGAATCATCAAATAAAATCTTTCGCCGCTTATAAAAAAGCTTACAAAGCAAGTATTCAAGACCCCGAAACGTTTTGGGATGCTATTGCAAAAGACTTCATATGGAGAAAGCCCTATTCAAAAGTTTTAAAAGCAGATTTTGAAGAACCGAATATTAAATGGTTTGAAGATGGCGAACTAAATATAACCGAGAACTGTTTGGACAGATATGCTGAATCTCAACCCAATAAAAATGCAATTATCTGGGAGCCGAATGACCCTAATGAGGAATCTAGAATTATAACCTACAAACAGTTGCTAGTTAAAGTAAAGCAATTCGCTAACGTTTTAAAACGCAAAGGAATACAAAAAGGAGATCGTGTTTGCATATATATGCCAATGATTCCTGAATTGGCTATAGCTATGCTCGCCTGTGCACGCATAGGGGCTATTCACTCTATCGTTTTTGCAGGATTTTCAAGTAAGGCTTTATCCAGCCGGATTAACGATAGCTCCTGTAAGTTATTAATTACGGCCAATGAATACTTTCGTGGCACAAAATCAATTCCGTTAAAGGAAATCTGTGATGAGGCTTTAAAAGACACACCTAGCATTGAAAATGTAATTGTATATCGCAGAACCATCAACCCTACCCAAATGCATCCCAATCGCGATACTTTCTGGTTTGATGAAATGCAACAAGTTGGCTTAGATTGTGAAGCCACTCCCGTTAATGCTGAAGATCCTTTATTTATTTTGTATACGTCGGGTTCAACTGGAAGACCAAAGGGAATGGTACATACAACAGCAGGTTATATGGTTGGAACCAGTTACACCTTTCAAAATGTATTTCAAACCGCTGCTGACGCGATCTATTGGTGTACCGCCGATATAGGTTGGATTACGGGACATTCTTATATTATTTATGGCCCGCTAGCGTCTGGAGCTACAAGTCTTATGTTTGAAGGAGTACCCAGTTACCCAGATTATAATCGGTTCTGGGAAATCATAGAGAAGTTTAAAATCACCCATTTTTATACTGCGCCAACAGCAATTCGTGCACTAGCAAAACAGCCTTTGCGGCACGTTGAAGAACATAATTTAAGCTCTTTAAAAGTTTTAGGAAGTGTAGGAGAACCTATCAATGAAGAAGCTTGGCATTGGTTTAACGATAATATAGGTAAAACAAATTGCCCTATTGTTGATACTTGGTGGCAAACAGAAACAGGAAGCATTATGATAGCCCCATTGGCGGGTGTTACTGCCACAAGACCAGCCTTTGCTACTTTACCCTTACCAGGAGTTGAGCCTGCATTGATGAATGAGCAAGGAGAGGAAATCGAATTTAACGGACAAAAGGCAGAGGGTCACTTGGTCATCAAGTCGGCTTGGCCCGCAATGGCGCGTACTATTTGGAATGATCACCAAAGATTTAAAGAAACCTATTTTAGCACTTACCCTAATTATTATTTTACTGGAGACGGCGCCTATCGCGATGCGACAGGCAACTATAGAATCACAGGGCGGGTAGATGATGTGGTAATAGTTTCTGGTCACAATTTAGGTTCTGCACCCATAGAAAATGCAATCGGAGAACACGAAGCTGTTTCTGAAAGTGCCATTGTTGGGATTCCCCACGATATTAAAGGTAACGCATTATATGCTTTTGTTATATTATACGATGGGATAGAGAAAAGTGAAGCGCTTAAACAGGAAATTATTGATGAAATTGTAAAAAATGTTGGAGCGATAGCCAAACCTGATAAAATTCAATTTGTATCGGGGTTACCCAAAACAAGAAGCGGAAAAATTATGCGAAGAATTTTGCGTAAAATAGCCTCTAAAGAAACAGAAAATATGGGTGATATCTCAACTTTGGTAAATCCTGAAATTGTAGATGAAATTAAAAAAGCCGCACTATAGAATAAAAGGCAACTCATTTTAAGTTGCCTTTTATTTTTAATTTTTTGTTTAAAAAATTTCTAAGCTACCTTTTCCTTCTCGAATAACTTCGGGCTGTTCGCCTGTTAAATCAATTACAGTACTCGCTTGATTATCTCCATAACCCCCATCTATCACAGCATCTACTAATTTTTCCCATTTTTCAAATATAAGAGATGGGTCTGTAGTATACTCCAATAATTCATCTTCATCCTTTATAGAAGTAGAAACAATAGGATTACCCAATTCATTTACAATAGCTTTAGCTATAGCGTTATTGGGCACACGAATACCAACCGTTTTTTTCTTTTTAAAAACTGCGGGTAGTTTACTAGATCCAGGCAAAATAAAAGTATAAGGTCCTGGTAAATTTCTTTTTAAAAGTTTAAAATTTTGATTGTTTAGCGTTGCATACTCCGAAAGATTGCTTAAATCTTCAACTATAAAAGAAAAGTTCGACTTCTCTAATTTTACTCCTTTTATGCGTGCTATTTTTTCTAAAGCTGCCGTATTGGTAATATCACAACCTAGACCGTAAACGGTATCTGTGGGATAAATAATCAAACCTCCATTCCTTAAAATATCAACTGCTTGTTTAATAGCCTTAGGTGATGGATTTTCTTCGTAGATTTTTATCAATTCTGCCATAATTTTGAATTTTAAAAATTTGCTATTTTAAAGATACCTTAAAGCTAATCAATTTTTGGTTGTAAAAGGCTAATCAATTCCGCGTAGGCTAAATTTAATTTATTTTTAACTTTATTTAGTTTAATTCTGTTCTCTATAAATTTATTGTCTCGGCTATTGATTAAAAATATAGAGCTTTCTCCTAGGGCAAACAAACGTTGCTCCGCTTTTACTAGTGTTTCACTACCATCTACTATTTCTTGTAGAATTTCTAGCTGTTTTATCTGTGTATTGATTAACACTCGTTGGGCCTTAATATCATTTTCTAAACGATAAGCAAGTGCAGATTTTTCATAGCTTATTTTTTCGATCTCATATTTTGCTATGCGTACATCTGCCCGCTCTTTTCTTAAGAATAAGGGAAATTTAAAAGCTACACCAAAAGTGTAATCTTTTTCATTAAAAACAGGTTGGTCGCTCCAATGCTCGGTTAAAAAATTATATTTGATGCGTAAATCGGGTAATAAATTATTTCGTTTTAAGCGCAGGTTATAGTCTTGTGCAGTAAGGTCATTCTCTAGCAATTGAACTTGAGGATGCTGGTTTGCTTGAAAGTTATTTAAACCGATAAGATTGGGTACAAGTTGAGCCATCTTTATATTAGATTCTGGAACTAATTCTTCTGTTATGGCTAAGGGAACATTTTCTACCCATAAAAAATTAGATATTACCAATTTAGCTTTTTGTTCTTGTAGTTTGGCTTCGTTAAAAGCCAATTCTTGATTTTTTACAAATAAATGAGTTTCAAGGGTATCTATTGTGGGGATATCTCCCGCTAAAGCCTTTTTAACCACTCCTTGATTTCTTATAATGGCATTTTCTAAAAAAGTTTTATAAACCTGTTTATTTTCATAATAAAGTATCCAATAAGAATAGGCCTTCAAGGCTTTAGTTAAAATTTCATTGGTTTTGATATCGCGCTGTATTCTTTCTGAATCTTGAAATATTTTTGCCTGTTTTAGTGCATTTCTACGGTCATCATACAACAAGTCTTTAGCTAAAGGAAGGCTAACCCCTACCGACCATAAGCCTTCTTCTGGGGTTATGTTTTGGGGATTTACATAATAACCTTCGGCTAAATTATATTGCGATTGAAGCTCAACACCAAACCAAGTTGGTATTTTGATTTCACCTTGCCACAAATCATAATACCCTGTACCTTTAAAATCTTTTTGTTTTACCTTACCACCAAGTTTAGGATCGAACAAGCCTCTCGCCTTTAATAGTTTTTCTTCGGCTTGAGACAATTTAAGATTGGCCTGTTTTATAACTGGATGATGTTTTTTTATAAGTGCTAAATACTCGTCTATACCAAAAATTTCTTCTTGACCTGTTACCTTAATTGGCGTAAGGACAAATAGTAACATAAAACAAATAAAATTAATTGCTTTCATTTATTTCTTTACGGATTTATTATCAGAAACATAGTAATCTGGAGGAAAACCATTTAAATTTCGCCAAATTTCGTACCACACCGGCACGTTTTTTAATAAAGCAAGGGTTCGAGCTCCAGAACCTACGCGTAGCGCATCTGGCCAAGATTCATCTTCTTTTGGTGCTAATAACAAGCGGTATTTACCATTAGGACTAATGTTATTATCTATTGCGACCACCGTTGCTCCAAAAGTACCATAAGAAGCATTCGGCCATCCGCTAAAAATAATTGTTGGCCACCCATCAAATTGTATTCTCACCTCGCTTCCTAACCTAACCAATGGTAAATCTAGAGGTTCTATATAAGTTTCTACTGCTAAATTTGGGTTATGAGGCATAATATTTACTATTTTTTCACCTGCCTTTAAAGCCTCCCCTCTACCAGTTTTTATGGTCTTATTAATAAATCCAGCTATTGGAGAAGTTACATAATAGAGATTTTGACGCACTTGGTAATTGCTTAGGGTATTTTCTAATTTACTAACCTGTGCCTTAGCTTCAAACTGTGTGCTTGATGTGCTAGATATATTGCTCTGCACTTTACTAATTTTATCGTCGAATTCAGCTTGAATTCTGTTGGCTTCAATCTGCGCATTTAATAATTCGTTACTATAGGTAAGTAATTTATTTTCGAGTTCAATGACATAGGCTTGATTTTTTTGAAACTTAGAAAGCTTTTCCTCTACGTCCTGTAAAGACTTAAGTCCTTCTTTTTCGAGTTCTTCATTTCGTTCGTATTGTTTTTTAGCAATCGCTAAATCAATTTTAGCTGCCTCTAAAGCAATACTGTCGCTTTTATACTTAAGTTGAATTTGTTTAATTTTATTTTCGTTTTGCTCGGTCTTTAGTCTCCTTTCTTGTTGTAAAGCTCTCAATTGATTGTTTAAAGCGGTGATTTTATCTTGATACGCTATAACCGCACCAGATTTAGCGTCAATTTGCTCACTTGTTCGCTTTAAAAGCAAGGTATCAAAATAAGCTTCTTTAATTTCGTTAATCTTTAAAATGGTGTCGCCTACCTCTACAAAATCTCCCTCTCTTACATACCATTTTTCAATACTACCCGGTATAATAGATTGTATAGTCTGCGGACGCTGATTTGGCTCTAAAGTAGTAACATAGCCGCTACCTGAAATGGTTTGTGTCCAGGGTAAAAACATAAATACAAATAGCAGTAAAAAACTAAAAAGTAAAATTTTGGTAAGGTAGCCGCTATGTTTATTTTTAAATAAGAGCTGGTAGGCACTAAAACTGGCCAATTCTTTTTTGGCATCAAAGGCATCGTCATTAAAATTACGCATAGCTTCTATTCTTTAATCTCAACAATTTTCAATTGGCTCGAAAGTTTTTGGTTACTTGATATGACTAAAGTAATTTCATTTTCTCGAGTATAAGTAACTAATTTTTCTAAATACGAATCAGGATTTGCAAATTCGTGCTCAACAAAAAGCATCTTGGGCTTTTTAAGTAGTGCTCTTAGTAGAAAAATAAGCTGTTCCAATTTAAAGGTTATCACATCACCATTGGGTACAATATATTGCTGCAAGCCAAATGGTAAAGTCTGTATTTCATCTATTAAACTGAAATATGTAAGTATTGAAAAAACGTCTTTTTCTTTAATGCCTTTCCTATTTAAGGTTAGATTTTCCCATAAAGTACCTTCAAAAATCTGGTCATCGCGTAAAACTAAGCCAAGATAATTACGGTAATTTTTTAATGACACTGTATAGATTTCACGTCCGTCAAAATATATTTTCCCATCTTTCGACTTTTTAACTCCGGTAAGGTAATAGAAAAGATCTCGGGTTTTTAAATCGTTCCCTACCACATTAATTTGGTCCCCACGGTTTATGACTAAATCAGCTACGCTCAATTTACTGCTATGTAGCCTAAAAATATGTAATGGAAAAAGGCTAATCTCTGGACTTAAAGTATCGGTGTTAAAATCTAATTTTTTTTCACCTATTTCTTCTAATTTTTCAATGGCTGTAGAAACATCATAAATTGTTTCAAGACCCAATACTAGTTTTTCGACAGAATTAATCAATAACAAAATAATGATTTCTGCTGCCACAAACTGTCCGATATTCATCTGCTGGTTAAGCACCAGTAATCCTCCTATAATTAGTAAACCAGCAGTTACCGTAACTTTAAAAACAACCATTATTTTAAATTGGCTTTTTAAAATAGAAAAATGATTTTGCCGATGCTTCAGGTATGATTCAACTAATTGATTGTTCTTATTTAATTCTATATTATTGGAGGCAATTTTTAAACTTATGTAGTTTTTGGCTACTTGTTGAACCCAATAAGCTACTTTATACTTACTTTTTGACTCCTGTAGACTAGAAACTAATGCTTTATCAAAGGTAAAACGTAACAAAATATAAAACAAAATGACCAATAGAAATCCAAACACAATAAAGAATGGGTGGTATAAACTTAATAGTAATAATCCTAACAATATTTGTAAAACTGCTGCAGGTACATCTAAAAGTAATTTTTGCAATCCTTTTTGTAAGTTTATAACATCAAAAAAACGATTGGCTAATTCTGGGGGATATTTATCAATAAGTTCTCTTACCCTTATTTTAGGAATCCTGTAAATCAGGTCAAATGAGGTGCGTACAAATAGTTTTTGCTGTATATTTTCTATAATATCTAGCTGTAGTATTTGAAGACCTCCTGCAAAACCTACACCCAAAGTTACAATGATGACTAATATAATCCAAGAACTACTAATTTGAGCACCTTGTAATAAATTGATAATAGCCTGAATACCTAGCGGTAAACTTAAACTGATAATCCCAGCGAAAATAGCATAGTATAATATTTGAAAAATATCTTTTCTATCTAGGGCTAACAAATCAACTATTTTCTTTAAAGCTGGAATTCTATTTTTTTCCATAGAGCGTTACTTTATCATTAAATAAATCCATAAAAAAATCTTGCACCCTATTTTTGTCTTCACCTTCAATTGAATTAGGGAAATGCTTTCGCAAAAATTGTTGCTTTAGGGTACCTTGTACAAGTTGATGAGCTAAAGACTTTTTAAACGAATATTCAGGTAAAGCTGTCTGAATAATGGTGCTTATGCGTTCTACTAATTCCTTGTACACTCTAAAATTCCCGGCTTTATTTTCTGCATCTACTTCGCGAACTTGAAATGCTTTTGCATATTCTTCTACCACTATCGCCTGTAATTTTTTGATAGAAATGGTATCATGATGTGGTAAATCTTGGGGTGACCCAGTTATAACTTCTATTGTTTTATAAAGGACTGCGGTAGGCTCCGTTAAACTTTGGGTTTCTAAGACAAGATTGTATTCAACCCAACGCCAATAATAAGATATTAAATATAGTAAAAGCTTGTGTTTGTTTTCAAAATAACGGTATATAGAGCTTTCATTAGATCCTATTTGATTAGCAAGTTTCTTAAATGTAAAACCGTCTAAACCTCCTTCTTGCATTAGTTCAATACTATGCTTAATGATCTTACGTCCTAGAGCAGTTTCTAACGGATTTTTAAGGTAAATAACTGGTGGTATGACAAAATGTAATTGATTAACCAGTTTTTTCATAAAGTTATCTTTACTTGCAAATATAGTAGTAATACTATTAAAATTTTCTTATCAATAAGAAAATCTTTAAAATTTCACATTTTCATAACACTAAATTAATTTTATAGACAAAAGACGAAAAATTATCAACTTCTAAATTTTAATCAAAATAAGATTTTTAGTCTGTTTGAAGTATTATATTTTTTTAAAATTTAAAAAACTCTATATTGTTTTAGAAAATAATTAACACCTAATCTAAAACCTTAAGCTTGGCAAAGCGAAGTAATAATTTTTTGAGTCCTCCATTTTCAAAATTTATCTCTGCTTTTTTATCTTGACCACCCCCTTCTAATCCTACTACCTTGCCCCGCCCAAAACGTAAGTGTTCGACCAATGTACCTACTTCTAATTGAAGTACTTCTTTATCAATTCTTGCAGCGCTCTGGCTATTTTGAGGTCTTATTTTTCTTAATTTTCGAAGTTGCTCTTCACTAGGCTTATGAGCAGGAGGGGGAACTCCTGGAGTTGGCTTATTTTGCCTTAATTTACTTTTATCGACCTCACCGAACAAATCAGGATTTACAAATGAATTACCTCTTAGTTCATCGGGTGGCATAAGATATTCTTTATATTGCTCGTCGATTTCTTCTATAAAACGGCTAGGTTCGGCATCTATAAGTTTTCCCCACCGATAACGAGACAGCGTGTAGGTTAAATAAGCTTTTTTCTCTGCCCTAGTTAAAGCCACATAAAATAACCTTCGCTCTTCTTCAAGTTCAGATCGCGTATTCATACTCATCCCTGAAGGGAATAGATCTTCTTCTAAACCTACAATATAAACATATGGGAACTCCAAGCCCTTTGCTAAATGGATGGTCATTAGCGCTACTTTATTTTCATCGTCTGTTGCATTATCCAAGTCGGTAGCTAGGGCGACATCTTCAAGAAATTCAGAAATATTACCCGTAGCATCAGCGAGTTCTTTCTGTTCTTCGACAAAATCTTTTAACCCATTAAGCAATTCTTCAACGTTTTCAATACGCGCAACTCCCTCTGGCGTCCCGTCTTTTTTTAGTTCTTGAACCAATCCCGTTTTTTTAGCTACCATTTCGGTAAGCACAAAAGCATCAGAATTTTTTGCTGTAACCTGAAAACTCTTTATCATCGTAGCAAATTGGGTTAATTTACCTCTTGTGCGGGAGTTGATTCCGGTATTGAGTTCGTGTAAATGCTCAATGATTTGAAATATAGATTTATCATATGAGTTTGCTGCTAGAATTAAACGATCTAGAGTAGTCGCCCCAATACCCCTAGCGGGATAATTGATAATTCTTTTTAAGGCCTCTTCGTCATTCGGGTTCACTATAACCCTTAGATAAGCCAAAACGTCTTTGATTTCTTTTCTTTGATAAAATGAAGTTCCTCCGTAAATACGGTAAGGAATATCGCGCTTTCTTAACGCATCTTCTATAGCTCTACTTTGTGCGTTGGTTCTGTAAAGTACGGCAAAGTCGCCATTACTCAGGTGGTTATTCATTCTGTTTTCAAATATAGAGCTAGCAACAAATCGACCCTCTTCCCCATCGTTTAGAAGTCGGTTGACTTGAATTTTAGGACCATCATCATTATCAGTCCACACCACTTTTTCTAGCTTTACTTTATTTTTGTCTATTACCGAGTTGGCTGCATTGACTATATTTTTAGTAGAGCGGTAATTTTGTTCTAAGCGATAGGTTCTAACGTCTTCATAATCTTTTTGAAAATTCAAGATGTTATTGATATTAGCTCCACGAAAGGCATATATACTTTGAGCGTCATCGCCCACAACGCAAATATTTTGAAATTTATCACTCAACGCCCTAACGATTAGATACTGCGAATGATTGGTATCTTGGTACTCATCAACTAAAATATACCTAAACCTATCTTGATATTTAGCTAAAACACGAGGAAAACGAGTTAATAATTCATTAGTTTTGAGCAAGAGGTCGTCAAAATCCATTGCTCCGGCCTTAAAACATCTCTTTACATACTCATCATAAATTTCGCCTAGTCGTGGCCTTTTCGCCATAGCATCGGCTTCTTGCAAATCGGGATTGGCATAATATGCTTTAACAGTAATTAAACTGTTTTTAAAAGAAGAAATTCTAGAAAATACTTGCTTGTACTTATAAATGTCTTTATCTAAGTTCTTCTCTTTAATTATAGTTCTAATTAATCTTTGGGAATCTTCGGAATCATAGATTGTAAAATTAGAAGGGTACCCCAGCTTATCGGCTTCAATACGGAGCAAACGAGCAAAGATAGAGTGAAATGTACCCATCCATAAATTTTTAGCTTCACTTGCACCTACAATTTTCGCAATTCGAGCCTTCATTTCTCTAGCTGCCTTGTTAGTAAAAGTAAGAGCAAGAATATTAAAAGGGTCTACCCCTTGTTGCATAAGGTGTGCTATTCTAAATGTAAGTACACGAGTTTTTCCAGATCCAGCACCAGCAATAACAATCATTGCTCCGTCTTTTTGTAAAACAGGAGCTCTTTGCGCTTCATTAAGTCCTTCTATAAATTTATTCACAATGCATTTTTTTTGAGGCGTGAATTTATCAAAAAATTAAAAATTAAACTCATAAATGTTCTAGAGATATTAAAATAAAAACTTTTTAGTTTACCGAATAAATTAAATACCTTAGTCCAAAAAATAAAATTTTGCTTTAATTCAAATTTAATGGATGCTATTCTAGATTTTTTAGGTAACCTTGCCTGGTGGCAATGGCTTCTTGTTGTTGTGCTTATAGTTGCGATAAGAGATTTGTTTTTTAATAAAAAGCATATTATCACACGGAATTTTCCCGTGGTCGGACACTTCAGATATATGTTAGAAAGTATTGGTCCCGAGCTTCGTCAATATATTGTAGCAAACAACCGTGAAGAATTGCCTTTTGATAGGATTCAACGCGGTTGGATTTACGCTTCGGCGAAAAATCAGAATAATTACGAGGGTTTTGGAAGTGATCGTGACATTTACGCAACTAATTATATTTTTATCAATAATGCGATGATGCCCTACCGATTGCCCGAGAACCATCCAAATGTAAAGGACCCTTATTTTTTACCATGTGCTAAAGTAATGGGACTTTCGAAAAATCGAAGAAGACCTTATAGGCCTGCTTCGGCAATCAATGTTTCTGCTATGAGTTTTGGAAGTTTATCGGCTAAAGCTATTGAATCTCTAAACCGAGGGGTAAAAATGGCCAATGCTTTTCACAACACAGGGGAAGGTGGTGTATCCCCATACCATAAAAAAGGCGGCGATTTAATGCTACAGATAGGAACGGGTTATTTCGGAATTCGTGACGATGAAGGAAATTTTAGTATGGATAAACTCGTTAAACTGTGCGAAGACAACCCTCAAATTAGGGCAATAGAAATTAAACTATCACAAGGAGCTAAACCCGGTAAAGGAGGTGTTTTACCAGCTTCTAAAATTACCAAAGAGATTTCAGAAATTAGACATGTCCCCTTAAATAAGGATGTTATCTCACCCCCATATCATTCGGCTTTCACCGATGTTCCTTCAATGGTTGATTTCATCGAAGACATTGCAGACAAAACAGGCCTACCAGTTGGTGTAAAAGCCGCAATTGGTAAAACTAAAGGTTGGAAGCAATTGGCTGAATTGATGAAAGAAACAGGAAAAGGACCAGATTTTATAAGTATTGATGGCGGTGAAGGAGGTACAGGTGCTGCACCTCCTAGTTTTGCCGATCACGTTGCTGTGCCTTGGGCCTATGGATTTAAAAGTGTGTATAGAATATTTAAAGATTATGATCTCACCAAAGATATTTTCTTTATAGGTAGTGGTAAATTAGGTTTTCCCTCCTCGGCTATTATGGCTTTTGCCATGGGAGCAGATTGTATAAACGTTGCTCGCGAAGCTATGATTAGTATAGGGTGTATACAGGCCCAATCCTGTCATAACAACACCTGTCCTACTGGTATTGCTACACAAAACAAATGGTTGCAACGAGGTATTGATGTAAAAGACAAAGCCAAACGAAATCTTTTTTATTTTAAAAACTTTAGAAAAGAAGTTTTAGAAATTACACACGCTTGTGGATATGAGCACCCTTGTGAGTTTACTATGGATGATGTAAACATTAACCTTAGCGATCAAGATTTTACAAAGACACTAGCCGATGCTTACGAATACCATAAAACTAAGGTTGATTTTAAGGGTATGGAGGCAATTCAAAATTGCCCTTACTTAGGCGGAAATTATCAAAAAGAAAAATCTGAAGAAGACGTTAAAAAAGACACTGTACGATATTAATTATGGAAGAAAACTTAATACAATTAGCCTTTTATCTTTTACCAGCAATTTTAGTTGCCTTAATTAATTATTATTTCTTTAACAGCTATTTTAGGGCTGAAAGTAAAAAACAATTATTTGAAATACGCAAACAAAACAGCAAACAAACCTTACCCGTAAGACTACAGGCTTTAGAGCGTTTAACACTTTTGTTAGAGCGCATAGACCCAGGAAGTTTACTCATTAGAATAAAACCAACTAGTGAAGACAAAAATGAATATGAAAATTTACTCATACAGCACATAGAACAGGAATTTGAACACAATATCTCGCAACAGATTTATGTAAGTGAAGGTTGCTGGAATGCGATTAGAGCTACCAAAAACGCAACCATTGCCCTTATTCGAAAAACCAATATGAGCGAGAGTGTTGACTCTCCCACTAAGTTAAGAGAAATTATTTTATCTGAAATGATGGAAAAAAGTTCACCTAGTCAAACTGGTTTGGCCTACATTAAACAAGAAGTTAAGGGGCTTTGGTAAGCCATTAAATTTTAAAACAAAAAATTTTTATCGTAGCTCATTCTCATCTGAATGGGCTGCTTTTTTTTGTGCATATAAATAACCTTGCTGCCACCATTCTGACATTAGTTTTTTATCAAAAATTAATGAGTTTTCTGTTAATTTACTAGGCGTGTAATAAAGATTTAAGGTGACATTATTATTTATGGCTGCTAACTTTCCTTCAATTATATTACTGCGTTCGACTTGATCGAGCATAAATCCGAAAAGGTTTACCATAAGCGAGAAAGGGTTGTTCCCCAGTACTTTATTATGCTCCATATTTTCAGATTCTAGCACAATTGCATCAATTTCTGTAGCACCACGCCGTATTGCTTCACGAATAGGCACTAGTGAACCAAAACCTCCATCGGCATACTCACAACCATTTTTCTTCACCAAACTCATAAATGGCGTGTAGTTGCAAGAAATCCAGATCCATTCGCAAAATTCATCATAGTTAAAATTTTTAATTGATTTATATTCCACCTTGTTTTTGGTAAGGTTTGAAACGGTAACTACTACATCGGTTACACTTTCTTTAATCAATCGAAATTCTTCTGGTGTGATTTTTTGACGTATGAGTTTGTGTAGATTTTTACTTTCTCCAAACGTACGTTTATTTTTTATGAACTGAATTAGCGTATTAATGAAGTTAATGCCTACATACTCTCTATTCTCTTTTTTCTTAATGGTAAAAGGATTAATACTAAAAATACTAGATTGCGTGACCTGTGTATAAGTATTGTACAGCTTATCTAGTTTACCGATAGCTAAGTGAGGAATTAATAAACTACCCGTAGATGAACCAACAAAAATAGAATATTTCTTATTTTGTGTACGAATTAAAAATTCAGCTACACCACCTGCATAGGCGCCTTTACTACCCCCACCCGAGATAACCAATGCCTTCATTAATCTAAAATTGTTTTTAAAAATTGTTTATTTCTAAATTCTACTTGTTGGCTTAGAGCATTTATCTGTTTTTTTAACGCTCCATTTTTTGCTAATTCTTTAATCATATTACGTGCAAAGCTATAAAAACGGTAATTATAATGCTGAGTAGCTTTTATTAAATTGAGTAAGCTTTCATCTGACCATAAATTAATTTGCCTTATTATAGAAAAGGCACTTCTTCTAATACTAATATCATAAATAGCATTGGTATACTGATTCAATTCTTGAAAAATTACCGTTTTATTTTCCGGTTTATAAGCGGGAGTTGCCAAATGCAACCCAAGCCAAAGGTGGCGTAAACTTTTATTGTAAAAACCTTGCTTATCTTTTAATAGCTCTAGGTAATTTGCTCGGTTGCTCTGAAAATTGATCCATAAATTTAAAAGAGCCGCTTCTTGTGTAGTATATGATTTCTCGTGTAATAATTGCTCATATTCTTTTTTCAAAGTGGACGGAATTTTATCAATATGCAGTGCTACACTCTGTTTTACCAGTAAAGATTCGCTTTTAAGCGCCATTTTAAGTAAAGCAACCACTACGGGTGAATGGATATTTTCTAAACTCAATTGAATTACTGCCTCTTGACCCAAATAATCGTTTACAGGAGCGCTTAATGCATCCTTTAAATCTTCAACTTTCTGCTCAAGTGGTAGTTCTCTTAATGCATTTAACGCTAAATATTTTTGCATAAATTCAATGGTGCTTAAAAGTCTCATTGCCTCATAAGAAGGAAATGTATTTGCTAATAGCCACTTTTTCTCAAACCCACTTAAATCCTTGCCTGAGATTTCTTCGGCTACTTTTATAAAATCTTCGGTTCTTACATTCTGGTAAGCATATTTTTCTAAAAAACTTTTCACTATCTTTTTAAAAACTGACTCGCCTAATTTATTTTCTAAAAAAAATAGCGCCCACGCTCCCTTTTGGTAATAGGTGAGTGAGCTCGCTTTTGTATTTAGAAGCGCTTCTCCTCTACCCGATTCACTCGCTTCAGATAATCGTTCGGCGGTTTGGTACATAGAATAAAAGAAATAATTGTCCCCAAATATTTCTCGCTCTGCTTTCAACGCATAATAGGTAGCAAACCCCTCATGAAGCCAATGATGGGTTGAGCTGGTTTCGGTAATTAAATTGCCAAACCATTGATGAGCCAATTCATGAGCATTTACATTGACATAATTTTGATCGATAAAACCTATTGAGTCGGTTAAAAATTGTTCTGAAAAAACGGTGGCTCCTGTATTTTCCATTCCGGCATATAAAAAGTCTTTAACAGGTACTTGTTTGTAATTTTGCCAAGGATAAGCTACCCCAATACTTGACTCTAAAAAATCGAATATTTCTTTGGTATATCGGTATGTAGGCTCAACCAACTTATGATACCTGGGGGCAAAATACAAGTATATAGGTACACCCGATTTACTCTGAATTTTTTCAAAATCAAATCTCCCTAAAGCAACCATTACAAGGTAACTGCTCATCGGTTTTTGCATATCATACGTCCAGCGCGACACCTTTTCAAAAACACTCTTGCTTATCAATTTTCCGTTACTAATTAAAGTATACTCTCGAGGTGCCTCAAAACTTAGATCAAACTCTATTTTATCGTTCATGTCATCTAAACTAGGTAACCAATGAGAGGTATATTTGCCTTGTCCTTGCGAAAAAACTTGAGCTTTTTCTGGGATATCCCAGTTATTAAAATATAAAGTTTGTTGGGGTTTTGCCAGATATTTAAATTGAATAGAATATAAACTATCTGCTTTAAAATCATTATAAAACCATATTTTTTCAGATGTAGTTTTTACTGATATTTTCGAGGTTTTCAAAACTACTTCTTCCATATTTTTAGCATCTAAAAAGATAGAATCGCATGCTTGATTTAGCATAAATTGAAGTTCTACCTCACCTACAACCTGCTTTTTAACGGGTTTAATTTTTAAAAAAGCATTTATATTTTTAATATCTAAATGCGGCTGATTTTGGGCATAAATCAATTCCGTAAAGAAAAGAGGAAGAAGCAACAAATAAATCTTTTTCATAAAAGCGTTTTGGTGTTGAAAAATACAAAATTAATTGGTTTAAATTAACCTATTTTAAGGGCATTGTAGTTGCGAAAACTTTTTACAAAAACTATCTTAGCCTTATGAATTCATCTTATTTATTAACTCCAATAGATTACCTCAAAGGAATTGGTCCAAATCGGGCTAAACTATTAAAGGAAGAACTGGGTATTTATACGTATTCAGATTTATTGAATTTCTTTCCTAACCGGTATATTGACAGAATTAAATATTACAAAATAAACGAGCTACAAAGAAATGATGCAGAAGTGCAAATTGTAGGTAAAATAACGCATTTAAAGACTATTGACCATGGTAAAACCAAACGCTTGGTTGCTAGTTTTACAGACAATACCGGTAGCCTAGAATTGGTTTGGTTTAAGGGCATTAAATGGATAAGAGAATCGCTAAAATTAAACACAGCATATGTTATATTTGGTAAAATTAATTGGTTCAACGGGCAATTTTCTATACCCCATCCAGACCTTAAAAGCCTTGAAGAACAGAAAAAAAGTCTAAGTGGCTTGATGCAGCCCATTTACCCTAGTACAGAAAAATTAAGTAAGCGTGGCGTGAGTAATAAGGTTATTTCTAAAGCCATAGAGAATCTAATTAAGTTATCTTACAAGCAATTTTCTGAAACTTTACCCGATTACCTTCTAAAAGAGCTAAATATGATGCCTAAGGCAAAGGCCCTTTTATATATACACTTTCCAAAAAACGCTGAGTTATTAGCTCAAGCAAAATATAGACTAAAATTTGAAGAGTTATTTTATGTACAACTGCAACTCATACTAAAGAATAAAATAAGAAAACAAAAGATTAAAGGCTATGACTTCACAAAAGTAGGTAGCCTATTTACAGAGTTTTATGAGCAACATTTACCCTTTACACTAACTAACGCTCAAAAACGAGTAGTAAAAGAGATTAGAAACGATATGGGCACTGGTGCTCAAATGAATAGACTTTTACAAGGTGATGTTGGTTCTGGAAAAACAATGGTAGCTTTTTTATCTTCTTTATTGGCTTTAGATAATGATTTTCAAGCTTGTATAATGGCGCCAACAGAAATTCTAGCCACTCAGCATTATCAGGGGTTACTAGAACTTTGCGCACCTATGAATATAGAAATAGAGTTGTTAACTGGATCAACTAAGAAAAAAGACCGCAAAAAAATTCATGAAAGTCTGGAGTCTGGAGAGCTTAAAATACTTATTGGTACTCATGCACTTTTGGAGGATAAGGTGATTTTTAAAAATTTGGGCTTAGCTATTATTGATGAACAGCACCGATTTGGAGTTGCTCAACGTGCAAAATTATGGACCAAAAATCAATTACCACCTCACATTTTGGTCATGACCGCTACGCCAATACCAAGAACCCTTGCTATGAGTCTTTATGGCGATTTAGATATCTCTATAATTGATGAACTTCCACCCGGTAGAAAGCCTATCACAACAGTTCATCGTTATGATAATAATAGGTTAAAAGTATTTCATTTTCTCAAAAAAGAAATTAAAAAAGGTAGACAAGTTTATATTGTTTACCCATTGATTCAAGAAAGTGAACATATGGATTATAAAGACTTGATGGATGGATATGAAAGTATTGCTAGAGATTTTCCTATGCCAGAATATCAAATTTCGGTGGTTCACGGTCAAATGAAACCAGCTGACAAGGAGTTTGAGATGAATCGTTTTGTAAAAGGAGAAACCCAAATTATGGTAGCCACAACAGTTATAGAAGTGGGTGTTAACGTACCCAATGCAAGTGTAATGGTGATTGAAAGTGCAGAGCGCTTTGGCTTATCGCAGCTACACCAGTTAAGAGGACGGGTGGGCCGTGGCGCAGAACAAAGCTTTTGTATTTTAATTACAGGGCAAAAACTATCTAATGATAGCAAAACCAGGTTAGAAGCAATGACTCAAACTAACGACGGTTTTAAACTATCTGAAGTTGATTTAAAACTGCGTGGACCTGGAGATTTAATGGGCACCCAACAAAGTGGTATACTACAAATGAAAATTGCAGATATTGTTCAAGATCAAGATATTTTACAACAAGTCCGTCAATGGGCAAAGAAAATTATTGAAAAAGATGCTCGATTAGAACTCACTGAACATACCCGGGTAAAAAACACCTATTTGAATATTACCAAAAACAAAAAAAATTGGAAATATATCAGTTAAACAATAATTTATAATATTGTATAATTCTACCGAAGCCAATGTATTTTTAAAGCTTTAATGAGAAAATAAATTTTATATTTGCTCCCCATAAAACAAGATGATTACCTATGAAAATTTCATATAACTGGATTAAAGAATTTATTAAAACAGATTGGAGTGCAGAAAAAATGGAGGTTTTACTTACAGACCTAGGTCTTGAGGTAGAAGGTATTGATTATTATGAGTCTGTAAAAGGCGGTTTAGAAGGAATTGTAGTAGGCGAAGTCATTTCTTGTATCCAGCATCCCAACGCCGATAAATTAAAGCTTACCCAAGTTAATATCGGTGAAAAGGAAAACTTACAAATTGTTTGTGGTGCCCCTAATGTTGCCGCAGGTCAAAAGGTGCCAGTGGCTACCATTGGGACCCAATTGTATGATGATAAAGGAGAGGCTTGGAAAATAAAGAAAGGTAAAATAAGAGGTGAACATAGCTTTGGAATGATATGCGCCGAAGATGAATTAGGATTAGGACAAAGTCATGAAGGGATTTTAGTGCTAGATAGTAAATTAAAACCAGGCACACCTTTAAATCAGGTTTTTGAAATAACCTATGATAAGGTTTTTGAGATTGGCCTTACCCCTAATCGCGCTGATGCTATGAGTCATTTTGGTGTCGCAAGAGATATAAAAGCTGGTTTGCTAAGACACGACATCAACGGTTCGCTAAATACACCCTCGGTAAGCAGTTTTTACGTAGAGAAACGTAGTCACCGCGTACAAATTGAAGTTCAAGATTATCAATTAACTCCTCGTTATTGCGGTATTACCCTTTCTGATGTTGAAGTAAAAGCATCTCCCACATGGATACAAGACAAATTAAAAGCAATAGGAATCACACCGAAAAACAATATTGTTGATGCCACCAATTATGTAATGCATGAGCTTGGTCAACCCCTTCACGCTTTTGATGCTAAAGCTATTAAAGGTAAAAAGATTGAGGTTAAAACGCTTGCTGCGAAAACAAAATTTACGACGCTAGATGGTGTAGAGCGTGAGCTTCACGAAGAAGATCTTATGATTTGTGACGCAGACGGCCCTATTTGTATGGCAGGGATTATGGGAGGTTTAAATTCTGGGGTAACTGAAAAAACTACTACCATATTTTTAGAAAGCGCGTACTTTAATCCGGTAAGCGTGAGAAAATCAGCTAAAAGACATGCTATAAACACTGATGCTTCGTTTCGATTTGAGCGCGGTGTAGATCCTCACATTACAGAATATGCCTTAAAACGAGCAGCGCTCTTAATTCAAGAAATTGCAGGAGGCTTTGTTTCTAGTGATTTAGATGATATATACCCAAAAAAAATAAATGATTTTCAAGTATTTTTAACGTTTAAAAAAATAAACTCCTTAGTAGGGCAAGAATTAGATCCTAGCATAATCAAGTCTATTTTGGCATCTTTAGATATTCGCGTCAATAACGTTACAGAAACCGGTTTAGGCCTTACAATTCCTGCCTATCGTGTAGACGTGCAAAGAGAGGTTGATGTAATTGAAGAAATTTTAAGGGTTTATGGGTATAACAATATTGAATTTAGCGAAAAACTAAATGCAACCATAGCCAACACTAACCGATATGAAGATTTTAAAATACAAAATCTTATCGCTCAACAATTAGTGGCCCAAGGTTATCATGAAATGATGGCCAATTCACTAACCAAAGATTATACCGCTCTAAATAAAGATCTGGTAAAAGAAGAAAATGTAGAAATCCTAAATCCACTAAGTCAAGAACTAAGTGTAATGCGCCAATCTATGCTATTTAGCGGATTGGAAGCTATCGCCTATAATATAAATCGACAGAATACCGATCTTAAATTTTTTGAATTCGGGAAGATTTATCAAAATAAAAAAGGATACAAAGAAAATAAGCAATTACAACTAATTGTTACAGGAAACAGAAAAGAAGATAATTGGGTTGAGACAACGAAACCAACCGATTTCTTCTACTTAAAGGGTATAGTAGAGTGCTTATTGTCTCGACTAAACATAACCAAATTCAATACTACCCCTACTGATTCTAATGATCTATCAGAAGGATTAACTTATAGTATAAAGAATATCAAATTTGTAAGTTTTGGAGTTGTTAAAAAGTCAATTTTAAGAGAATTTGATATAGAACAAGAGGTACTAACGGCTAGTTTTAATTGGGATGCGATAATAGAATTAATTAGCAAAACAAATGTTAAGTATGAACCTATTCCTAAATATCCTTCTTCAAGAAGAGATTTTGCCCTTTTGGTGGATGAATCTGTAAAATTCAAGCAAATTTACGAGCTGGCTTTAAAAACGGAGAAAAAATGTTTGCAGTCTGTTGATTTATTTGATGTTTATCAAGGAAAAGAATTACCAGAAAACAAAAAGAGTTATGCAGTAAGTTTTACTTTTTTAGATAAAAATAAAACTTTGACTGATAAACAAATAGATAAAGTAATGAATAAATTACAAAGACAACTGGCTAAAGAACTTGACGCCCAGTTGAGATAAAAAGAACTGAATTAATTAGCTTAATACCCCAATATTAGTGCTTTTTAAAAATAAAAAATCTTAATTTTTATAAGAATAAACACCATTTCTTATACCCTTTAATATTATTAAATTTTAAAAAAGACCACTTTTTTGCGGTTTAGGCTTTGATTGAAATAAAATCTAGTTTATACCCCAATAAAAATGAAAAATTCACATTTAATCAAGGCAGCCGAGAGGTTTGGCACTCCCCTTTATGTTTATGATACGCAAAAGATTCAGCAACAATTTTACCGCCTAAAAAATGCCTTCAATTCTATTGAACGATTAGAAATTAGGTATGCTGTAAAAGCATTATCCAATTTAAATATTCTCAACATTTTAAAGAAATGTGGGAGCGGATTAGATACCGTATCCATAGAAGAGATTAAATTAGGGTTACACGCAGGATTTGATCCGAAAAAGATTATTTTCACGCCAAATGGAGTATGTTTTACAGAGTTAGAAGAAGCCGTAAGGCTAGGCGTTCAGATAAATATTGACAATTTAAATGTATTAGAAAAATTTGGAAATATCTATCCCGAAGTACCGGTTTGTTTACGTATAAATCCACATATTATGGCTGGCGGAAACACTAATATCTCTGTAGGCCATATAGACTCTAAATTTGGAATTTCTATCCACCAATTACCGCATATTTTACGCATAGTTGCCAATACTAAAATGAATATAAACGGGCTCCATATGCACACGGGTAGCGATATTTTAGATATTGGAGTGTTTCTTCGAGCAGCCGAAATCTTATTTGATACCGCCAGACATTTTAAAAATTTATCATTTCTTGATTTTGGTAGTGGTTTCAAGGTGGCTTACGGACCAAATGATATAGAAACAGATATTGAAAACTTAGGAGAACAGCTAAGCAAACGATTTATGGATTTCTGTGAGTCTTATGGCAAAAAACTTGCCCTTACTTTTGAACCTGGAAAGTTTTTGGTAAGCGAGGCAGGTTATTTTGTTGTAAAAACCAATGCAATTAAACAAACCACTTCGACCGTTTTTGCTCAAGTTGATTCTGGCTTTAATCACTTAATTAGACCGATGCTTTATGGAGCAAAACACGAAATTATAAATATCTCTCAACCCAAGAACCACAAACGCTTTTATTCGGTTGTAGGATATATCTGTGAGACGGACACTTTTGCTAATAACCAACAAATAAGTGAAATCAACGAAGGTGATTATCTAGCCTTTAAGAATGCTGGAGCTTATTGCTTTTCAATGGCAAGTAATTATAATTCTAGATTAAGGCCAGCCGAAGTGATGCTTTATAAAGAAGAGCTTTTCCTTATACGTGAAAGAGAAAAATTTGAGGATTTAATCGATAAACAACTTTTACAACCATTGCCAGAATCATAAAATTATTGTATTTTACAAATAAAAAATGGACACAATCTTAACTTTGATATATACTGGAAGCGATGTCAACATTCAATATATACAGAATATTCTGGAAAAAGCTGGCATCAATAGTATTAAAAAAAATAATTATGAATCTGGATTAAGAGCTGGTTTCTATGGCGGCGATATTAATCAGGTACAACTATTTGTCCCAAAGGCCCACGAGTCAGAGGCAAAAAAGATTGTTCGAGCTACTTTTCCTGAATAAAAAAAACCTTCTGAAGCTTCAGAAGGTTTTTTTATCTATCTTTTAAATGTGGTGACTCCAAATTTTTTGGCTTCAGCCATAGCTTCATCGGCCCATACCTCAAGATTATTAATTCTCGTATCGTTAGAAGGGTGAGTTGATAAAATCTCTGGAGGAGCTTGTCCGCCTTGAGCCTTCATGCGTCGCCACAAATCGGCTGCTTCGTGAGGATCATAACCTGCTACAGCCATCAATGTAAGTCCTATTTTATCAGCTTCTGTTTCGTGACTCCTACTATAAGGTAACATTAAACCTACTTGTGTACCTATACCATAAGCTTGATTAAGTAAAGCAGCATTTTCTTCGCTTACACCCGCTGCTTGAGATCCAACGGCGGTAGCCACAGCGCCTAATTGTTGTAATTGGCTCGCACTCATACGCTGTTGACCATGATTGGCTAAAGCATGTGCTACTTCGTGGCCCATTACTACAGCCAAACCTGCCTCGCTTTTAGTTATGGGTAAAATTCCTGTGTAAACCACTATTTTACCTCCTGGCATACACCAAGCATTTACTTGATCATCTTTAACCAAATTATACTCCCATTGGTAACCTTCTAGATATCCTTGATAACCATTGGCATTCAGCCAACGTTGCGCAGCGGTAGCAATTTTTTGTCCAACTGTTTTAACCATCCTAGATTCTGAGGTATTGTTAACAACCTGATTTTCTTGTAAAAACTGGTCGTATTGTTGAAAGGCCATTGGTAAAATTTGTGCATTAGGCACTAACGCCAATGTTTTTTTTCCCGTAAACGGATTTTGGCTACAGCCACTCAAAATCAGAAAAATAAAACTTAAAAAAATTACAAATTTGTTTTTCATGGTAATTTAAATTTTGTTCCAATATAGAAAAATATGACAATATTCGTTTTTCCTTTATTAATGTTTTAACAATAAATACTCCATAAGAGTATGTATAAAACGGCACGAAACTTGTTTCTTCTAAAAGAAAAAATATGAAAAATTTAATTTTTATCGGGTTTACAATATTATTTGTAAGTTGTACTTCTCAAGCCCAAAAACAAAATGAAAATAATAAAATTGATAAAAAAATCATGAATAAAGAGGTAAATTATTCAGTACAAAAAACTGAAAAGGAATGGCAATCTATTTTGACGCCAGAAGAATATCGAATTTTGCGACAAAAAGGAACAGAAAGACCGCATACAGGAGAGTATAATTTGCATTTTGAATCTGGTGAATACCATTGCAAAGCCTGTGATGCTTTATTGTTTGAAAGTGACACTAAATTTGACGCTCATTGTGGTTGGCCTAGTTTTGACAAAGCCATTGAGGGAAGTATAGAATATAAAAAAGACACCTCTTTAGGAATGATAAGAACTGAAATACTGTGTGCTTCTTGCGGCAGTCATTTAGGTCATGTTTTTGATGATGGCCCTACCCAAACGGGAAAAAGATATTGCGTAAACTCAATAAGTATAAATTTTAAAGAAGAAGAAGAATGAAAAAATTACTATTATTATTAGCCTTTCCTATTTTATGGAGTTGCGAAGGCGATCGAGGACCTATGGGTCCACCAGGCATAGACGGAACCAATATTCTAGGGCAAACCTTTGAGTATGAAAACGTAGACTTTAATTATGATTTCAATGCTAATCTTTTTACACGTATACTGGATATACCGCCAGAAATTATTGTAGAGCCGTCTGATGCTATACTGGTTTATCGTTTAGAAGTGCAAAATGTTAACGGAAATAGTGTTGAAACGTGGAGTCTTATCCCACAAAATTTTTTTTTACCAGAGGGGACTATTCAATATGTTTACAACCACACCGATTTAGATGTTGAATTGCTAATAGATGGTAATTTTGATTTAAGTAACCTTGATTTTGGTTTTACAGATAATCAAGTTTTTCGCTTTGTTGTATTACCTTCAGACTTTGCAAAAGACCCTAAAAAAGATCTATCAACTTATGATCTATTAACTCGTGCACTCGAATCTGAAAAGCTAAGTCTGAAAGAGTTTTAGGTGAGGCATAAAAAAAATCCCTATAACATGTGGTAGATATTAAAGTCTACTCTTTTGGTTATGGGGATTATTGTTTAAATTCGCAGCACATTACTACAGATAAAAAACAATACTATGAGTAAATATGATGTCATTGTACTTGGAAGCGGTCCGGGTGGATATGTTACCGCAATTAGAGCTTCTCAATTAGGCTTTAAAACCGCTGTAATAGAAAAAGAAAGTCTAGGAGGGGTTTGCCTTAACTGGGGTTGTATCCCTACAAAAGCACTGCTTAAAAGTGCCGAGGTTTTTAACTATTTAAAGCATGCAGAAGATTATGGTTTAAAAGTTAAAGAAGCCGATAAAGATTTTGATGCCGTGGTAAAAAGAAGCCGTGATGTGGCCAACGGGATGAGTAAGGGTGTTCAATTTTTAATGAAAAAGAATAAAATTGATGTCATTGAAGGTTTCGGAAAGTTATTGAAAGGTAAAAAAGTAGAGGTTGCGAAAGATGACCAAACTAAAACCTACGAAGCAGATCATATTATTGTTGCTACGGGTGCAAGATCTAGAGAATTACCAAACCTACCGCAAGACGGTGAAAAAGTAATTGGATACCGCCAAGCTATGACCTTAAAAAAGCAACCTAAAAAAATGATTGTAGTAGGTTCTGGTGCTATAGGTGTTGAATTTGCCCATTTCTATAATGCCATGGGAACCGAGGTTACTATTGTAGAATATTTACCAAATCTTGTACCAGTTGAAGATATTGATGTTTCAAAGCAATTTGAAAAATCATTCAAGAAATCAGGTATAAAGGTTATGACCAATGCTTCTGTTGAGAAAGTAGATACCTCTGGAGAAGGTGTAAAAGCTACAGTTAAAACCAAAAAAGGAGAAGAAATTTTAGAAGCAGATATCGTTTTAAGTGCCGTAGGAATTAAAACGAACATTGAAAATATAGGATTGGAAGAAGTTGGTATTCAAGTCGATAAAGATAAAATTCAGGTAAATGAATGGTACCAAACAAATGTTCCGGGTTATTATGCTATTGGTGATGTTACTCCAGGCCAAGCTTTAGCTCACGTAGCTTCCGCTGAAGGAATTCTTTGTGTTGAAAAAATAAAAGGAATGAAGGTTGAAGCCTTAGATTACGGCAATATTCCTGGCTGTACTTATGCTTCACCCGAAATTGCCAGCGTAGGATTAACTGAAAAGCAAGCAAAAGAACAAGGTTACGAAATTAAGGTGGGTAAATTCCCTTTCTCTGCCTCAGGAAAAGCTAGCGCTTCAGGTAAGAAAGATGGTTTTGTAAAAGTGATTTATGATGCTAAATATGGCGAATGGTTGGGTTGCCATATGATTGGTGCTGGTGTTACCGATATGATTGCCGAAGCTGTATTGGGTAGAAAATTAGAAACTACCGGGCACGAAGTTTTAAAGGCCGTTCACCCTCACCCTACTATGAGTGAAGCGGTAATGGAGGCTACAGCAGATGCTTATGATGAAGTTATTCATTTATAATCTAGGTTTATAAAGAAAAAAAGCCGAGAAGTTTAAAACTTCTCGGCTTTTTTTGATTCACTTATTTTAAACTATAAAGATGGGTTTACTTTAGCATCAAATTCCATATCTAAAGTAACCGTAATATTATTTGCATCTTCTGTACTTGTAAATTGTACAATTAATTTTAAATCTTCGGAGCTTATATATTCGTCTAAATAAGCATCTGTGGTATTTAAACTAATTCGCTCGACTCCCTTTGGCACATTATCTAAACTGGCCACCTGCATAATATCCAGTCCATCTTTACGAACGCTCAAAGTCACAGAGTCTACAAAATCAAAATTATTCTGGTCATCGGCGCTAACCAAAACAATATCGATATCGTCGAGTTCTATTTCTTCAACTTGATTTATAGCCTCATCTGTTCCTAGCTCTTTTTCTAACTCTGCACGCAGATTAATGCTAGTTTCAATTGGGAAGTTGAATGCATTAATTGGTAAATAGTCAACTGTTTTATTAACACTTACTGGGATATCATTAATGGTTCTAATTCTATCTATTACATCGTCATCGCTGCAAGCGCTAAAAAATAAGCTAAAGATTAAAAGGGGTAGAAATAAAAGTTTGTTTCGCATAATATTTTTGTTTTTAAATTATGAACAAATATGGTTAATACAAAACTTAATTTTTTTAAAAGCCTTCTTAAAACTTTCTTATAATAACGATTGGTATTCTAAAATAATAAAGTAAACTTTTAAGTTAAGTTATGAATCAATTTGTTTTAATTCTTGAAACCAAAATTGATTATCCCAAAAGCTTTGGTTTTTAAAGCAATCGTCTTTATCGTTACGTTTACTAGGCTGATAGCTTTGCATGATTTTATCTCCTAATTCAAAGGGTAGAGGAAATTTAAAATTGGGTCCGTCATAAACAAAAGTATGGAACTCCCCATTTTCTCCACAAGGATCAACTTCTTTTGGTAGATTGTTTAGAAATTCCCTGTCATAAATTCTACCGCAAAAAGAAGCATCTAACTTTTTAGCACTTACTGCTATTACTATTGCTTTAAATCCTAAATCGATAAAATAATTGGCTAGGTTTTGTGTGTCTTCTTCCCATAGCGGAAAAATCGGTTCAACCCCTAATGGTCGATATTGTTTTTCTCTATACTCTTTTAAATCTTTTAATGCGATATCTCCAAAAACACTCGCTGTGAATCCTTCCGCTTTAAGCGAAGTAACTTTTTTTTTAACCGCTGCATTATAGGTGGTCATTGAAACATCTCCTTTTAAGCTAAGAAAATCTAAAGGTAAACCAAGGGATTTAGCTTGCTCTTCTACCAATGAGATAGGTACACCGTGCATGGTTACCCGATTTAGGTCTGCGTTATAGGTTGTTAGTAAAAGGTTAACGCTTAAGGATTTAGACTGTTGTAGTTTATAAAGAGCTAAGCAGGCATCTTTACCTGAGCTCCAATTTAAATAAGCTTTAGTTGTTTTCATGCTTTAAATAGTATATCGCCATAGCATAGCCTCTAAGTCCGAAGCCAGACAAGCTGGCCTTACAAACCGGGCTTAAATAAGAATGGTGACGAAAAGATTCGCGCGCATAAATATTTGAAATATGCACCTCGACAACTGGTGTTTGTATGGCCTTTACAGTGTCTGCCAATGCGATAGAGGTATGCGAATAGGCAGCTGCGTTGAGAATAATAGCATCTACCTTTTCTGCTGCAATTTGCAATGCATCAATTAAATCACCTTCGTAATTAGATTGAAGATAATCAATATTTATCTCTTTAAATTCTTGACGTAATTTATCTAAATAATTCTCGAAATTTGAAGTTCCGTAAATCTGAGGTTCACGTGTTCCCAGTAAATTTAAATTGGGTCCGTTTATGATAAGAATTTTCATTTTATTCGATTTATAAGTCTAGAGATAAGCCTATCATTAAACTATTAAAATCGCTTGACTGAAAGGTTTCACTGTTTTTTGCAATTTTAAAACCATAATCTAAGCTCACTGTAAAATCTTTTAAAAGTTTCAAGCCTGCTCCTATACTTAAATCTAAGCCCAATCTATCTTTAAAATCACTGTTAGGTATATCAAAAATGTAAGTAGCTTGCGGACCCGCTTGCACATTTAAATTTGATAATAAATAATATTTTAAAACAACAGGAAAATAGAGTAAATTATTGTCGCTAACATTTCCGTATAGCAAACTGGGTTTTAAAGCAAAACTATTACTTAAGGGTGCCTCAATATACAAACCTGCGTAGAACCCTTTTTCATCTTTATTGTTGCTTTCAACGTTTAAATAACCTCCTGTAATTCCAGCTTGCATTGATTGCGCATAAGAAATGCTTAGCCCAGCCATAAAAACTAATAAAGCTAAAAATAATTTCTTCATTTTAGATTAATTTAAATTTTAAGCGAATGTACAAAAGAAATTGTAATCTTTTTCTGTAAGCCTTTATTTATTAAGCTTTGCAGTCTAAGCCTATACAAAGTTTATCAAGTTTTTTTATAGTTTAATTTTTTGTTAAATTTCATATTCCTAAAATCTCTTAAAAAAATCAATTTTTGATAATTGTTACGCTCCAAAATTTCCTTTCATCCCCAAAAACATAAATTTTTAAATCAATTAGCCTTTAATTTGAATTAAATGAACACAATTTCTATAAATAAAATTTAAAATATGGTGTTTAACTTTGCGCTAAATTTAAAACTACACAAAAGATGAAAAAGTTTATTTTTAGCGCAATGGCAGTATTTAGCTTGACTTTTGCTCAAGCTCAAGAAACTGGAGAAAATCCAGGATTTAATTCTGGAGACATGTTTATTTCTGGTTCTGTAGGTTACAGCACCACAAAAAATCCAGATGACTCTAAAACCAGTAATTTTAATATTATCCCACGTTTTGGATATTTTGTAAATGACTTCTTTGCAGTAGGTGCACAATTGGGGTATAGTAAAAGTACCGCAGAAGATGCAAGAGGTCGTGATACCGTAGATAATTCTACTTTTGAAGTAGGAGTATTTGGTAGATATTATCTTTTACCTGGTAAACGTTTTACCCCTTATGGTGAATTAAATTTGGGATATGGGCACACCAAAGATATTTTTGACAATAAAGTAAACGGTTTAAATGTTGGGGTTATGCCTGGTGTTAGTTACTTTTTATCAAGCAACTTTGCTATTGAGGCAAGTGTTGGAATCCTAGGTTATAGTTCGGCTAAACCGGATAGTGATGGAGCCGAAGCTACCAAACGTTTTGATTTTGGTATTGATACAAATGATATAAATTTTGGACTTATTTATAAGTTTTAAAAAATTTAAGCCATTAAAAAAAGCGATTGAGTAACTCAATCGCTTTTTTTTCATTCTATAAATTCATATTATTTAAAAGTATACCCAATACCGAATTGCAAAACAGAGTTGTGTACATCTACATCTTTTATAATTTCACTAAACCCGTAGTTATAGCGCCCACTTATAAAAAATCCGTTATCAAAAGCATACTCAAGACCAGCTGCTAAACTAATGTCAATATCTTCTGGTTCTAAAGCTCCATCAAGATCAATGTCGCCACCGTCGCTATTAGGTTTATAATCTATTTCGTTATTTACTAAGAAACCAATTTGTGGTCCTGCACTTACGCTTAAACCTTCAACCAAATATATTTTTGCAAGAAGAGGAATTTGAATATAATCTAATTGCACTTCGATATTTTCATCATTATCTAAAAAATTATCTTGATCTACACGAACTGCATCAAAACCTTGACCAGAGTATAACACTTCACCTTGTACAGAAAAGCGCTCAGAAAAAGGAACTTCTGCTACAAAACCAGCATTAAAACTCGTTCTAGAATCTGGGCTATCAAAATCATCTCCAGTTACTGTAGCCAGGTTTACTCCCCCTTTTACACCTAATTTAACCAAATCTGAATTGGCTTGAGCTTGAGCGCCAAAAATTCCTGCTGCTGCAACTATGGCAGTTAAAACTAATTTTTTCATAATTTATTTTTTAAAGATTTATAGCAAACTTACAGCGCAGTATCTTAAAGATATATTAAGTACTCACTAAAGTTTCCCTAATATCTAAAATACCCATTAAATGTTTATTTTTACGGTATGAAATCTGGCCAACTCATTCAAAACTACAAGACTTACCTCAAGTTAGAACGCGGTTTATCCTATAATTCTATCATTAATTATGAGTTAGATATTGTTAAATTAACCAAATTTTTAGAACAAGATAATTTATCGGAATCACTCGTTGAGGTTAAAAATACCACCATTCATAGTTTTTTATTTGAGTTAAACAAAGTTGTTAATGCACGTTCTCAAGCCCGTATAATTTCTGGATTAAAGAGCTTTTTTGAATTTTTGGTGCACGAAAATTATCGAACAGATAACCCGATGGAATTAGTAGAAACACCTAAGATTGGTCGAAGATTACCCGACACACTGAGTGTTCAAGAAATAGATGCTATTATTTCTGCCATTGATCTGAGTCATCCACAGGGTGAACGGAATCGCACTATTTTAGAGACCTTATATGGTTGCGGTCTGCGAGTTTCTGAGCTAATAAACCTCAAGTTATCAGATTTATTTTTTGAAGAAGGTTTTATAAGAGTTACAGGAAAAGGTAACAAACAACGTTTGGTTCCAGTAACAGAAAGTCTTATTACCTACATAATTTACTACATAAAAGAAATAAGAGTTTTAGATCCGGTAAAAGAAGAAAGCGTTGACATATTGTTTTTAAACAGAAGAGGCAGGCAGCTTACCCGAGCTATGATATTTACCCTCGTTAAAAATTTCTGCAAACTTGCTGGCATCAAAAAAAATATAAGTCCGCATACCTTTAGACATTCTTTTGCCACTCACCTTCTTGAAAATGGCGCAGATCTTCGCAGCATCCAGCAAATGTTAGGCCACGAAAGCATTACCACTACAGAGGTATATATGCATTTAGATAGATCACATTTAAAAACCGTAATGGAAAATTATCATCCACGAACTAAATATTAAACTTAACTTTTTTACTTTGCCTTTACGGACTAGTTCTTACCTTTAAAATAAAAATGATTATCTTTCTTTAAAAGAAGCTCCTATAATCAAAACTTGGGAAGCTATGTTTGAGGCAAAAAAGCAAGGCCTGGTTAAACATATTGGGGTTTCAAATTTTAGTATAAAGAAATTAAAAGATTTACTGGATAAAACAGAGGTTTATCCCGGAAATGAATCAAGTAGAACTCCACCCCTATTTATAACAAAATGAATTACATAAATTTTGTACAGAAAATAATATTTTATTGATGGCATACTCACCTTTATGAAGTCAAAACCGAATACCAGAAATAAAGGCCGAAAACGAACCTTCCCTATTAGAGAACGAAACTACCCTCTCAATAGCTGACCAGCAACGAGCAAATGCCGCACAGGTATTGATTAATTAACCTGTACAACGAGGAAATGCAGTTATACTCAAGTCTACCAATGTTAAGCGGTTAAAAGAGAATTTAAATAGCGTAACTATAAATTTAGACCACGAAGACTTAGAAAAAATTAAAAATTAAGACAATCACTATCGATACGTTAATGGTGAATTTTTTGTAACTACAGGCAATCCTTATAGTAATATCTACGGCGAAAAATTTTTACAAAAAAAAGCTTAGCGAAATGCTAAGCTTTTTTTAATTAGTTTTTATTTTTTTGGTATTTCTTTTAATGCTTCTAATAAAAATTTCCAAAATTTCTGTGTAGATGAAATACTCGCCCGCTCATCAGGTGAATGTGCACCTCTTATTGTAGGCCCAAAAGAAACCATGTCCATTTTTGGATAGTGGCTACCTATGATTCCACATTCTAATCCTGCGTGACATGCGGCTACATTGGCTTCTTCGCCATTCTGCCTTACATATAATTCTGCAAGATTTTTCACCATTTGCGAATTTGGATTAGGGGCCCAACCCGGATAATCCCCACTTAAATCCACCTTAAAACCGCCTAATTCAAAACTAGCTTTTAAGCCAGACACCAAATTATGCTTCGAAGATTCAACAGAAGAACGCGTCAAGCAGAGTATTTTAATTTTACCGGCACTTAAACTTACCTTAGCGATATTATTTGAAGTTTCAACCAAACCTTCAACGGCAGGACTCATTCTAAACACTCCATTATGTGCCGCGGCTAAACTATTTAATACCAATTTTTGATCGGCAACAGCCATTACTTCTTTAATGCTTTCGATCTCTTCAAATTGTATATTTAATTCTTCCTCTAATCCATTATATTCGGCCTTGATGGCCTGTGCAATATCATTAAAGCTTGCTTTAAATGCGTCTAATTGATCATTGGCTACAACTACCTTTGCAACACTTTCTCTAGGAATAGCATTTCTAAGGCCACCCCCTTGAATCTGGGCAACACGAAGTCCATTTTCTTGAGTAGCCAATAAAATTCTATTCATTAATTTATTAGCATTTCCTAAGCCTTTAATGATATCCATACCCGAATGACCTCCATTTAAACCATTCACAATAATTTTAAAAGTTGTAGAATCTGCTGGCGAATTTTCTTGATCATAATTTCGCGTAGCAGTAAGATCTATACCACCGGCACACCCAATACCAATTTCATCATCTTCTTCGGTATCTAGATTAAGTAAAATAGTGCCTTCGAGAATACTGTCATCTAATTCTTTTGCTCCCGTCATTCCGGTTTCTTCATCAATGGTAAATAAAGCCTCAATTGCCGGATGCTCGATGGTATCGCTTTCAAGAATAGCCATAATAGTTGCTACTCCTAAGCCATTATCGGCTCCTAGGGTAGTTCCTTTTGCCTTCACCCAGTCTCCTTCAACGTACATTTCTATTCCTTGCGTATCAAAATCAAACTCGGTGTCGTTATTTTTTTGATGAACCATATCAAGGTGAGACTGCAATACAATAGTTTGTCTGTCCTCATATCCTGGTGTAGCTGGCTTTTTTATCACTACATTTCCAATTTTATCAACTTGTGTTGGTAAATTTAATTTTTCACCAAAAGCTTTCATAAAGGCAATCACCCTTTCCTCTTTTTTTGAAGGCCTTGGGACAGCATTCAAATCGGCAAAATTATTCCAAATCGCTTTAGGTTCTAAATTTCTTATTTCTTCGTTCATGCTCTGTATTTTTATATATTTCACAAAGGTATTGTTTCTGTAAGAAGAATAAAAATATACCCGTTTTTATTGGTTTTTCTTTACATTTGAAATAAAAAATTTGAAAAGAAAAGTTCTCATTGCTTTTGCAATTTTCTTACCCATTCAAATTATGTTATTGCAGTTGTTAAAAACACAACCACAATGGGTAGAACAATATTACAGTCAAGGTATTTATCCTTATCTCGCCAGTTTACTTCGTTTGGCTTTTGGTTTTATACCCTTTTCTGTAGGTGATGTTTTATATGGGGTGCTTATTTTTATCAGTCTTCGCTGGATTTATAAGCGTATTAAAAATAAATTTCGTGCATTTAGCAAATGGGCAGTAGAGTTATTAGCTTTCTTTTCTATCCTAATATTTTTTTTCCATTTATTTTGGGGATATAATTTTTATAGGCAACCTTTGCACCACAGCCTTCAGCTTAAAGCAGATTATAATTTACCCGAATTAAAAAATTATACCGAGCATTTAATTGAAAAAACAAATGAACTTCAGTTACAACTCACCCAAAATGAAAACGAACCAGTAGTATTTTATTTTCATAAATTTGAGGTTGGGCGATTAATGACAGAAGGCTACCAGCATTTGGCCAAAACCAATGCAAATTTCATTTATGAAAATCCCAGTATAAAGCCCTCATTACTAAGTATTCCCTTAAGCTATATGGGGTTTAATGGTTATTTAAATCCATTAACTAACGAGGCGCAAGTTAATATGCAAATACCTTTATTTAAGCTACCCACCACTACCAGTCATGAGATGGGCCATCAAATTGGGTATGCTAAAGAAAATGAGGCTAATTTTATGGCTTGCAAAGTAAGTATGAATCATAACAATACTGCCATACGTTATGCTGGTTATGCTTTTGCTTTGCAATATTGCTTAGGCGATCTTATGCAAAAAGACCCCTGTCAAGCCGATAATTTAATTGGTTTGCTTAATGCTGGTGTACTCCAAAATTACCGAGATGTAAGTGATTTCTGGCAGGCGCATAAAAATCCGTTGGAACCACTTTTTAAGTCATTTTATAATCAATTTTTAAAAGCCAACAATCAACCAATGGGAATGAAAAGTTATAATTATGTCGTTGCTTTATTGGTTAATGATTTTTATCAGAATAAAACTCCTTCTACTTATTAAACCTTCGCTTGTTAAGTAAAACGATCTCGTTCCTAATTAATGAATCGAGCGTATTTAATGGAAGAATTCAAAAGAGCTAGGTTAATTTATTTTATTATTTTTAGGCCTTTAATTTAAAGAGAATGAGGAATCTTTTAACCTATTTTGGGGTATTGCTTCTATTTACTACAGCGCAAGCCCAAGAATATTTCCCTAAAAACGATGGGGTAAAAAGCAGGTACGATGCCTATACCTTATATCAAAATGGAATTATTCACAATCCGAATGAAAAACCTTTTAAAGGAGATTTACTTGTTTTTAAGGGCAAGATTGTGAAAATAGCAAAACAAATTACTGTTGAAGACAATTATATTTCCTTAAACTTAGATGGTAAACACCTATATCCCTCTTTTATTGATTTAACCAGTGAATTTGGTATCAAAAAGCCTACAAAAAAACAGGCTAAAAAAGGTAACGGTTATGATGCCACTAGGGCAGGCCATTATTGGAATGACCATATACGACCAGAGACTAATGCCAGCCAGTTTTTTAAATATGAAGAAGAGGAAGCTAAGAAACTTCTGCAAATTGGTTTTGGTGTAGTTAATACACATTATCCCGATGGAATTATGCGCGGCACCTCTAGTCTTGTAAGCTTAGTTAAAAACCAAGGCGCAATACAAAGTATAATAAAGAAAAAAGCAAGTACAGTTCTTTCTTTTGATAAAAGCGTTCTCTCTAATCAAATGTATCCTACCTCTACTATGGGAGCAATGGCATTAATTAGACAAACTTATTTAGATGCCAATTGGTATAAAAACAATATTTCAGATTATCAAGATTTAGCACTAGAGGCTTTGATAAAACAAGAAAATTTACCTCAAATTTTTATTACCGACAATGGTTTAGATGAACTCCGGGCTATAAAAATAGGCGAAGAGTTTGGTAAAAAATATTTAGTCAAGGGTAACGGGTTTGAGTTTGAAAATTTAAGTACGTTAAGAAAAATGGGGAATACGATAATTGCACCCCTTGACTTTCCTAAACCATACACAATTAGTCATCCACACGTTGCAGAAAAAATTAGTCTCAAGAAACTGAAAAGATGGGATCAAGCACCGGCAAATTTAATGCTACTGCATAAAAATGAAATTCCATTTACCATAACAACCTACGGATTAGATGATCTCAGTTTATTTAAAAGCAATTTATTGTTGGCTATAAAATACGGCCTACCTCAAGAGGTTGCTTTGGCTTCATTAACAAGCTTGCCCGCCAAATTGCTTCAGCAAAATAATAAAATAGGAAGCTTGCATACAGAGAAGTTAGCTAACTTTTTCATCACAGATACACCCTATTTCAATAAAAATAGCAATGTATTAGCCCATGTTGTACAAGGAGAGCTTCATAACTTAAACGCGCTTGAAACGATTAACATAATTGGCAAGTATAGCGTTAATCATAAAGACTTTCCGCTTTCGTTAGTTTATGGACCTGAAAAAAAACAACCCACTAAATTGCTATGGAATGAAGAAAAAATAGATTTTAAGCACAAGCAACTAGCTAATGATCACACTATAATTTTTGAAATTCCGCAATCCACTGAAGTGGGCATGTATAGGTTACTAATTAAAGCGCCTAACCAAAAACAGCATTTAAATTTATGGTTAAACACTCCAAATGGGAAGCAACATAAATTAACTGCTATGCATAATGCAGAATTTAATGAGGAGCAAGAAAAGAAAGAGCAGAAACCAGAAAACGAACCAAACTTTGCTTCTATTTCTTTTCCTAATATGGCCTATGGATTTAAAACCTTACCAGAAACCAAAAAATATTTGATTAAAAACGCTACCCTATGGACCAATGAGGAGCTGGGAATTATCGAAAACTATGATGTTTTAATTAAAGACGGTTTAATTCATAAAATAGGACAAGATTTATCAAGTCGTAATGCCATTATAATAGATGCGAAGGGCAAACACTTAACTTCAGGAATTATCGACGAACATTCACATATTGCAGCCTCTGCTGTTAATGAAGCTGGTCATAATTCAACCGCAGAAGTGCAAATGGAAGATGTTATAGATCCTACAGATATAAACATTTACAGAAACTTAGCTGGTGGCGTAACTACTATCCAGTTATTACACGGTTCGGCCAATCCAATTGGTGGTCAATCGGCTATACTAAAATTACGCTGGGGGCATCAACCCGATGAGCTTATCTTTAAACAAGCCCCTAAATTTATCAAGTTTGCATTGGGTGAGAACGTGAAACAATCCAATTGGGGAAACGGTTATCGATTTCCGCAAACCCGTATGGGGGTCGAACAAGTTTATATAGATTACTTTAATCAGGCTTTAGCCTACGAGCATGAGAAAAACAACAATCCAACCTATCGAAAAGATATCGAATTAGAGACTTTGTTAGAGATTATTCGCTCTAAGCGTTTTATCTCGTGTCACTCGTATGTTCAAAGTGAAATCAATATGCTTATGAAAGTGGCCGAACAATTCGGTTTTACCGTAAATACATTCACCCATATTTTAGAAGGATATAAAGTTGCCGATAAGATGAAGAAACATGGAGCAGGTGCCTCAACTTTTTCTGATTGGTGGGCTTATAAGTATGAAGTAAATGATGCCATACCGTTTAATGCCGCTATTTTACACAATCAAGGCGTTGTAACTGCCATTAACTCTGATGATGCCGAAATGAGCCGAAGGCTAAATCAAGAAGCTGCCAAAACTATTAAATACGGAGGTTTAAGTGAGGAAGAAGCCTGGAAAACAGTAACGCTTAACCCCGCCAAATTATTACATATTGATAATTATGTGGGAAGTATAAAAGAAGGGAAACACGCCGATTTGGTATTATGGAGTGATCATCCTTTATCTATCTACGCTAAAGCGGAAAAAACTTTTGTAGATGGTAAATTGTATTTTGATTTAGAGAAAGACAAATTACTTCGTGCTCAAAACAATACCTTGAAAAATAAATTGATACAAAAAACTTTAGATGCCAATCAAAGCGGGTTAGAAACGCAAGATGTTGTTGAAGATGAAAAAATACTAATGCATTGCGACACTTTAGAAGAAAGAATTTAAAATTATGAAATCATTCTATTCCAATAGCCTACTAATAATTTTGTTGTTATTTACAATAATCGTAAAAGCACAACAAACCCCTGGAGCAATACAAAAAAAAGCCATTAGCATACAAGGGGCCACTCTACACAATGGTAAAGGAGGCGTTATTCAAGATTCTCGTATAGACTTTAATAATGGCAAGATTACATACATCGGTCAAAATAATGAAAATCATCCATTAGATTCTGAAACAAAAATAATTAAAGCCAATAACCAACATATTTATCCAGGTTTTGTTGTACCTAATAGCACTTTAGGATTGGTAGAGATTGATGCAGTAAAAGCTTCTAAAGATGAAAATGAAACCGGTAGTTTTTTACCCCATATACGTAGTTTAATCGCATACAACACCGAAAGTAAAGTGGTTGAATCTATGCGTCCAAACGGTGTTCTTATTGCCGAAATTACACCTAGAGGCGGACGTATATCGGGTACATCATCGGTTGTTCAACTTGATGCTTGGAACTGGGAAGATGCTTATATAAATAAAGACCATGGAATACATCTTAATTGGCCATCTGTATATAAAAGAATTAGTCACTTAGATAAAAAGAAAAAAATTACAAAAGATTTAAACAATTACACCAAAGAAATCAACAAGCTTAAACTATACTTTAATCAAGCAAAGAGTTATAAGCCAAAAGATATAACCACAAAAAGCATTGCATTTGAAGCGGTTAAACCTGTTTTTAGCAAGGAAAAAACCTTATACATTCACGCCAACACAAAACAGCAAATCACAGATATTCTTTTATTCAAAGAAGAATTACAAATTCCTAAAATTGTAGTGGTGGGTGGTTATGAAGCTTTAAGTTTTGCTAGCGAACTTAAAAAAGCTCAAATTCCAGTATTAGTTAATCGTCCGCATAGCTTGCCAAGACAAGACGATGAGGATTATGATGCTCCTTTTAAATTGGCCACTCAATTAATGAAAGCCGGACTTCTAGTTGGACTTGAACCTAGTGGTGATATGGAGCGAATGAATGCCAGAAATCTTCCCTTCTATGCAGGTACTTGTGCCGCTTATGGACTCTCAAAAGAAGAAGCATTACAGCTCATAACCTATAACAATGCGCAAATATTAGGCATTAATAACATTTATGGATCACTAGAAGTAGGCAAATCGGCTACTTTGTTTATAAGCGAAGGTGATGCTCTAGATATACGCGGAAACAAATTAACGCATGCATTTATTGATGGCCGAGCGGTAAGTTTAGAAACACACCAAACCAAGCTTTACGATCGTTATAAAAATAAATATAAAAAATAGTCTACGACTCGCTTATGAATCATAAAAGTATAGCCAGCACCCAAAACAAGAGTATTAAGCGTTTAATTCAATTACAGGAAAAGTCGAGAACAAGACTAAAAGAAGGTAAATTTGTAATTGAAGGTGCTCGTGAGATTGAACTTGCGGTGCAGGCTGGCTACCAATTATTAGAGCTGTATTATTGTAACCAAATACTAGGAAATGATAAAGATTTAAGCTTAAAATTTGAGGCATTTGAAAAAATTGAAATTAGTTTAGAGGTATATAAAAAAATCGCTTATCGTGGAAGCACAGAAGGGTTAATTGCGGTGGCTGCATCTAAACCACATCTGCTTGCAGATTTAGAATTTAAACGGGAAAATCCGCTTTTACTAGTCGCCGAAGCGCCTGAAAAACCAGGGAATATTGGTGCGTTGTTACGTACTGCAGATGCCGCTAATGTAGATGCGGTTTGTATAGCCAATCCTAAAACCGATATTTATAACCCTAATATAATTCGGTCAAGTGTAGGCTGTGTATTTACCAATCAGATTGCTAGCGGAACTACAACTGAGATTATAAACTATTTAAAAGACAGTGAAATTGCTATTTACACGGCAATTTTACAAGATTCATCAATCTATACCAAACAAAATTTTACGAATTCAACTGCATTGGTAGTAGGTACAGAAGACAAAGGCTTAAGTGAAGCCTGGCGAAAAGCGGCAACAAAAAACATTCATATCCCTATGCAAGGAAAAATTGACTCCATGAATGTCTCGGTCGCTGCCGGAATATTAATCTTTGAAGCAAAGCGTCAACGCGACTTTAAATAATTATCCGCTTAAGCGAAAAGACATCGGTTTTAATGGATTTTACAGCAATGCTTAACAATAAAATTTTTAGTTGACAATTATCATATAACCACTTAAAACAAACCTTGGTTATTCTTATATTACTAAATATATTGCACCATAAATCATATATTATTTTATGAACCCAAGCATTTTGTTTTATTTACTCATTGGTATTTTGATTTTTCATTTTGTATTCGATCAAATATTGGGTGTTCTAAACGCAAAACATTTTAAGGATAAATTACCGCCAAAACTACAGGATATTTATAATGACAAAGCCTATTCAAGCTCACAAGAATATAAAAAAACACGTTATAAATTTGGTGTACTTACCGCAAGTTTCTCGCTGCTAATTACTTTGGCTTTTTTCTTCTTAGATGGTTTTGCATGGGTTGATTCTTTTGCCAGAAATTTTAGCGAGCATCCTATAATTGTGGCGCTAATATTTTTTGGAGTAATTATGTTGGTAAACGATCTACTAACTACTCCCTTTAGCTATTATAGTACCTTTGTTATTGAAGAGCGCTACGGGTTTAATAAAACTACCAAAAAAACCTTTTTTATAGATAAGTTAAAGGCTTGGGTTTTGACAGGTATTTTAGGTGGGGTTATGCTAGCCCTAATTATAAAACTATATCAAATTACCGGCGAGAATTTCTGGATTTATGCGTGGATTTTGATAGGCATTTTTTCTATATTCATCAATATGTTTTACAGTAAACTTATTGTGCCTTTATTCAATAAACAAACGCCGTTAAATCCAGGTAGTTTACGTGATAAAATCGAAATCTATGCCAGGCAGGTAGGTTTTGTTTTGTCTAATATTTATATTATAGATGGCTCTAAAAGAAGTACAAAAGCCAATGCTTATTTTTCAGGATTTGGAAAAGAAAAAAGAATCACCTTGTATGATACTCTTGTTAATAACTTAACCGAAGAAGAAATCGTGGCGGTTTTAGCACACGAAGTGGGGCATTATAAAAAGCGGCATATTTTATTTAACCTCTTTATTTCTTTGCTCACCACAGGATTTACTTTGTGGTTGTTCTCGCTTTTTGTAGGAAATCCATTGTTTTCTGAAGCGCTAGGTGTAAGTCAGCCCAGTTTTCACGTTGGTCTTATTGCATTTGGTATTCTTTACACTCCAATTTCTGTGGTAACCGGTTTATTGATGAATATGTTAAGTAGAAAATTTGAATATCAAGCCGATGATTATGCTCAACAAACTTATGGAGCACAACCCTTAATATCTGCATTAAAAAAATTATCCAGTAGTAGTTTTAGCAATTTAACGCCCCACCCCTACTACGTTTTTATATATTATTCGCACCCAAGCCTTTTACAACGAATTAATAATTTAGAAAAATCATAGACTTTTAGTATCTTAGATTTATGATAAGTGAACAAGAATTAGAACTAGAAAACAAGAAAATAGCCCAAGAATACAAGGAGCTATTGCGTATAAGCTATCGACAGTTGAGTGATGAAGATAAAAAACTCATTCGTAAGGCTTTCGATGTTGCGGTAGATGCACATAAAGAGCAACGTAGAAAATCTGGCGAAGCTTATATTTTTCATCCAATTGCGGTAGCCAAAATTGTTGCATCAGAAATTGGTTTAGATGCCACGTCAATTGCAGCAGCCTTGCTACACGATGTTGTTGAAGATACGGCCTATACCAAAGAAGACATTGCCGAGATGTTTGGCGACGTGGTAGCTAAGATTGTTGAGGGTCTTACTAAAATAACCAATCTTAAGCCCGAAAAAGATATCTCGCTGCAAGCCGAAAATTTTAGAAAGATGTTGCTTACGCTGAATGATGACATTCGGGTTATCATTATAAAAATTGCAGATAGGTTGCACAATATGCAGACAATGGAGTCGATGCGTGATGACAAACAAGTTAAAATAGCATCAGAAACATTGTATATCTATGCCCCTTTAGCACATCGAATTGGCCTCTACAATATTAAAACCGAATTAGAAGATTTAAGTCTTAAATACACCGAACCCGAAGTTTATCAAGAAATACTTGATAAAATGAAAGAAAGTAAAGAAGACCAGGATCTCTACATTCAAGAATTTTCAAACATTATTTCTAATGCTTTAGAAAAAGAAGCAATTGAATTTGAAATAAAAGGAAGACCCAAATCTATTTTTTCGATTCGTAAGAAAATTATCAAACAAAACATTGCCTTTGAGGAGATTTATGACAAATTTGCTATTCGCATTATATATAAAAGCACCCCAGATCAGGAAAAGTTTTTGGCTTGGAAAATTTATTCTATAGTTACAGATTTTTTTAGACCTAACCCTACTCGATTACGCGACTGGATTTCTTCACCAAAATCAACTGGCTACGAAGCACTGCATATCACCGTTATGGGGCCAAAAGGGCGCTGGGTAGAAGTTCAAATACGCAGCGAGCGTATGAATGAAATTGCAGAGAAAGGTTATGCTGCCCATTACAAATACAAGCATGGAGCCGAGCAAGAGGATGAAAATCTAGAACAATGGCTCAACAAACTGCAGGAGGCACTAGAAAATAGCGAGGGTAATGCTGTAGATTTTGTCGAAGAATTTAAGTTAAATTTATACTCGAAGGAAATTTTTGTTTTCACCCCTCAAGGTCAAATTAAATCTTTACCTAAAGGAGCTTCTCCGCTTGATTTTGCTTTTAGCATTCACACTGATGTTGGCTTAAAAACTAGAGGAGCTAAAGTGAATGGCAAATTAGTACCTTTAAGTCACGTTTTAAAAAGTGGAGATCAAGTAGAGATAATTACTTCAGAGAATATTAAGCCCAATAAAAATTGGCTTGATTATGCCACCACGGGAAGAGCGCGTTCTAAAATTAAATCGGCTTTAAAAGAAGATAGAAAAATCTTAGCCGAGAACGGCAAGGCCGCTTTAAGAAGAAAACTAAGATCTTTAAAAATTCCCTTTAACGAGCAAACTATTACCCAGCTGGTAAGGTATTTTAAATTAAAAACCAGTTTAGATTTATTTTATCGAGTAGGTATTGGCTCCATTGACAACGTGGCCCTAAAAGAATTTAGTGCCTCTCGTAGTAATGCATTTGTAAATTATTTTAAAAACAAGATAAGAAAACCCAGTATACCAGAAGATATACATAAGGAAGAAATTACTACCCAATATGACCTACTGGTCTTTGGCAAAGATAACGACAAATTACCTTACAAACTTGCACATTGCTGTAACCCAATACCTGGTGATGATGTTTTCGGATTTTTGACCACCACAGAAGGGATAAAAGTTCATAAAAAAGATTGCCCTAACGCCATCCAATTACAAAGTAATTACGCTTACCGTATTATAAGTGCGAAATGGATAGACTCTACTCAAGAAGAATTTAAAGCTGTAATAAAGTTAACCGGTTTAGATGATTTGGGGTTAGTGAGTCACATCACTAAGGAAATATCAAACAACCTTCACGTTAATATGCAGGAGATCAGCTTTAAAAGTAATCACTCGGTTTTTGAAGGAAAAATCACCGTGATCGTGAAAAATAAAACCATTTTGAAGAAATTAATGGAGCGCTTGAAAAAAATTAAGGGAATAAACAAAGTAACCCGTGAATAAAAGCTTAAATTTGCATTTTTAATTATGGAAGCAAATCAGTCAAAAGAAAATCATCAAGCCATTGTAAAAAATGTCTTTACTAAGTATTTAGAGGAAAAGAAGCACCGTAAAACCCCCGAGCGTTTTGCTATTCTTCAAGAAATATATGCAAGTGAAGATCATTTTGATATCGAATCGCTGTACATTACCATGAAGAATAAGAATTATCGGGTAAGTAGAGCTACGCTATATAACACAATAGAGCTTTTATTGGAATGCGGACTGGTTAGAAAGCATCAATTTGGAAAAAATCAGGCTCAATACGAAAAATCATATTTTGACAAACAACATGATCATGTAATACTCACCGATACCGGTGAAGTGATTGAGTTTTGCGATCCACGAATACAATCAATTAAACAAACAATAGAAGAAGTTTTCGATATAGAGATAAATAACCATTCACTCTATTTCTACGGAACAAAAAAAACACCTAAATAACATATTTTATGGCAGTAGACTTGCTATTAGGACTCCAATGGGGAGATGAAGGTAAAGGAAAAATTGTTGACGTACTTACCTCAAATTATGATATCATTGCTCGCTTTCAAGGTGGGCCAAATGCAGGGCATACTTTAGAGTTTGATGGTATTAAGCACGTTTTACACACTATACCTTCTGGTATATTTCACCCCAATACTATAAATTTAGTGGGTAACGGTGTAGTGATTGACCCTGTGATTTTTAAAAAAGAGCTTGACAATTTAAATCAGTTTGATCTAGAACTTAAAAAAAGTTTACTGATTTCGAGAAAAGCACATATCATTTTGCCAACACATCGTTTGCTTGACGCGGCTTCAGAAACCGCTAAGGGTAAGGCTAAAATTGGTTCTACATTAAAAGGAATTGGACCAACTTATATGGATAAAACCGGGAGAAACGGTTTACGTATAGGTGATTTAGAACTCAATAACTGGAAAGAAAAATATAGACAATTGGCCGATAAGCACGAAGCGATGATTTCGTTTTATGATGTGGACATTCAATATAATTTAGAAGAGCTAGAAACCGAATTTTTTACAGCCGTAGAACGACTAAAAGAACTGCAGTTCATCGATTCTGAAGAATATATTTATCAAGCTCAACAATCTGGTAAAACTATCTTGGCCGAAGGTGCTCAAGGTTCCCTATTAGATATTGATTTTGGCACCTATCCATTTGTCACCTCAAGCAATACAACTGCTGCTGGTGCTTGCACCGGTCTAGGCGTGGCTCCTAACAAAATTCAAGAAGTTATGGGTATTTTTAAAGCCTATACCACCCGTGTTGGTAGTGGCCCTTTTCCCACAGAATTATTTGATGAAAATGGAGAAAAAATGGCAAAAGTAGGTAGGGAATTTGGAGCTACTACTGGTCGCCCAAGAAGATGTGGTTGGTTAGATTTAATAGCTTTAAAATATGCCGTACAAGTTAATGGGGTTACCCAACTCATGATGATGAAGGGCGATGTATTGAGTGGGTTTGAGGAACTAAAAATTTGTACCGCATATACGTATCAAGGTGAAAAAATTCAACATTTCCCCTACACCATTGAGGATGAGAGTCTTGAACCAATTTATGAAACATTACCAGGCTGGGAAGAAGATTTAACACAAATAAATAAGGAAGATGATTTTCCAGATAATTTTAAAAGGTATATCGAGTATATAGAAGATTTTATACAAGTCCCTATAAAAATTGTTTCGGTAGGACCAGATAGAAAACAAACTATTATACGCTAGAATATAAAAAACGCTTCAAATAAAAATTGGAGCGTTTTTTGCCAATAGAAAATTTTTGAAACACTTTAAAGCTTGAAAAATTCATCTCTCTTTTTAATTTTATTTGCGTGCATTACCATTGGCTATGCGCAAGAAAACAAAATTGATTATACCAGCGATAGAACCATAACCGATGAGGATAAATACCCCGGCGCCCTACTCTTTAGTAAAGTAGACAATCAGGTATTTTTCACTCACGAAGGAATTAATGTTTGGTGTGATCAAGCCATTTTTTATGAAAAAGATCAGTTTTTCAAGGCGCTAGGAAATGTAAAGATGAAGCAAGGCGACTCCATTACATTAACTAGTAAATATGCCGAGTATGACGGGGAAACGCAATTTGCATTTGCCAGCAATCAAGTTAATCTACAAACAAAAACCAGCAGACTCACAACAGATACGTTATTTTTTAAACGTGATGTGCAACAAGTTTTTTATAGAAGTGGAGGAACTGTTAGGGATTCGGCAACTACAATAACCAGTAAGGTAGGTCGTTATTTTCTAGAGCAAGAAAAATTAAGCTTTTTGCACGATGTTCTGGTTAAAAATCCAGAATACACTATTAATTCTAGTCAGCTAAACTACTTTACACAAAGCAAACATGCCTATTTGTATGGTCCTTCTACCATTACTGGAAAAGAAACCCAAATTTATTGTGAGCGTGGTTTTTATGATACCCAAAGAGATGAAGGCTATTTTGTAAAAAATTCTACCGTAAATTATAAGAATAGAAAATTAGAGGGAGACAGCATTTATTTTAACCGAAGTAAAAATTTTGCTTCGGCTACTAATAACATTCGGGTGACAGATACCATTAATCACTCTGTACTCACGGGACATTATGCAGAGGTGTACCGCGAAAAAGACTCCGTTTTTATAACAAAAAGAGCATTGGGTGCAATAAAACAAGAAAATGACACTTTATTTGTGCATAGCGATACCTTAATGATTACCGGACCTACTAAACAGCGACTTATTCGCGGATTTAGAGATACTCGTTTTTATAAAAAGGATATGAACGGGAAATGTGATTCTATTGTTGTAAATGAGCAATTAGGTATTTCAAAACTTTTGGGAAAACCAGTTGTCTTTTCTGGTGAAAATCAATTAACAGGAGACACCATTCACCTACTCAACCATCCAAAAACCAACAAACTCGATAGTTTAAAAGTCTTTTATAACGCTTTTATGATTCAAAAAGATAGCCTTGGCGGATACAATCAAGTCAAGGGAAAAGAAATGTTCGGATTATTTGAAAACGATGAACTAAAAGAAGTTAACTTTATCAAAAACACAGAAACCATATTTTACAGTAGAGATGATAAGCAACAACTCATCGGGATAAATACCGTTATTTCTTCTTCAATTAAAATAGAATTTCAAGACCAAGAAATTACTAAGATTTATTATTACAAAAATCCGAAACAAATCCTTTATAGAGAAGGAGACCTTCCTAAAAATGCTCGTAAGCTAAAAGGTTTTAATTGGCGAGGAGAAGAGCGTTTACAATCAAAAAATGACCTTTTTAAAGATAAACCTACTCCCACCCTAACAAAAATAGAAGGAATACCTTTACCATCTAATGAAGAACCCAATTTCTTCAATAATCAAAAAGGTGAAAAGATAAAAGAAAAAATTCATGAAAGTTCCCGGTTGAATAAAGAATTGCTCGCCCCTCGTGAGGAGGATAAAATGATTTACGAAACTGAACCCGAAGAAAATTAATCAATTTATAATTGTTTATTAGTGAAGTTAGATTTTTTAAAATATCAAGCTCAAACCACTCCTCACCCGCTTGGATTAGAAATAAGCTATGCCAAAGGAAGTTACATTTACACCACCAATAATGAAGCCCATTTAGATTTTGTTGCAGGAGTTTCAGCCTGTAGTATAGGGCATTGTCATCCCGAAGTAATAAAAGCTATAAAAACACAAGCAGATAAATATTTGCATGTGATGGTATATGGAGAGTATGCCCAAAAGCCGGCTGTAGATTACACTAAACATTTAGCACAACTATTACCTATTCCGCAAGCTTCAACCTATTTAGTTAACAGTGGAACAGAAGCCATAGAAGGTGCTATTAAATTGGCGCGAAGAGCGACCGGGCGAAAAGAAATTATCGCAGCCAAAAACGCTTATCACGGTAATACTATGGGCGCATTAAGTTTAATGGATTTTGAAGAGCGAAAGGCACCATTTTACCCACTAATACCAGAAATTAAGCATATTGCTTTTAATAAAACCGATCAACTTAATCAAATATCCTCCGACACAGCTGCCGTTATATTGGAAACCATTCAAGGAGGAGCGGGTGTTATAGAGCCCACAAACAATTATCTCAAAAAAGTTAAAAGTCGTTGTGAAGAAGTTGGGGCTTTATTGATTTTAGATGAAATACAGCCAGGTTTCGGAAGAACAGGATTTTTATTTGCTTTTCAAAAATATAATGTGATACCCGATATTTTAGTAATCGGGAAAGGAATGGCTGGCGGCCTACCCGTTGGCGCTTTTGTTGCGCAACGTAAATTGATGAATTTACTAAGCGATAATCCCAAAATGGGGCACATCACCACTTTTGGAGGTAATCCGCTAATAGCGGCAGCATCCTTGGCTACCTTAAAAGTTGTGGAAAAACCAGAATTTCTAAAGGCAGTTATAGAAAAAGAAAAACTCTTCAAGAAGCTGTTGCAGCATCAATTAATACAAGAGATACGTGGCACCGGCCTAATGTTAGCCTTAATTATGAAAGATGAAGAAACGGCTAATGAATTGATTTTAAGAGCGAAAAAAGAATATTTAATTTTATTTTGGCTTTTATTCGAAAAACGCGCCGTACGAATAACTCCACCACTAACAATTAACCATAAAGATATTGAAAAAGGATGTAAAATTATCTTAGGTATTTTAGATGATCTGGTATAAGTTTTGTTAATTACTTTGTTAACAAGAATAACTTAAAACCCTTTATTTTATTATTTTTTGAACTTAACTTTATGTTTAACAAGCTTTGAACTATGTTTTTGAATCATAACGAAGAACCCAATTTCTCTATCAATCGATTTGAATCGATGCTCAAAACAAATGATATTTTGTTTTTTGATTCCATAGAATTTGAAAATATTATTCATCATTATCTTGACTTAGGCAAGCTTTCTTTAGCCAAAAAAGCTATTCGTTTAGGTCTTGACCAGCACCCGCAATCTACGCAACTTTTATTATTTAAAGTAGAGGTTAGCATTATGGAGAATAAGCTGGGTGATGCCAATCAAATATTAAATAAGCTTGAACAAATTGAGCCTTCTAACGAAGAGATTTATATTCAAAAAGCTAATATCTATTCTAAAAGAGACGACCATAAAACCGCTATACAGTTACTAAAAAAAGCCCTTCATTTGTCAAAAGATTTATCAGATGTTCACGCCCTATTAGCTATGGAATATATGTTTGAGGAAGACTTTGATAATGCTAAAATACATTATATGGCTTGCTTAAAAGATGACCCAGAAGATTATGCTTCTTTGCATAATGTAATATATTGTTTTGATGTTTTAGGTGAAAATAAACAAGCCATCGAATTTTTATTAAACTACCTAGATAAAAATCCGTATTGTGAGGTTGCTTGGCATCAATTGGGAAAGGCTTATAATAAAGAAGGTAATTTAAATAAAGCTTTAGAAGCTTTTGATTATGCTTTATTGGCCGATGAATATTTTATGGGTGCTTACTTTGAAAAGGGAAAGGTGCTTGAAAAAATGAATAGAATTCAAGAAGCAATAAGAAATTATCAAATAACCTTAGAGCTAGAAGACCCTTCTGCTTATGCTTATTTACGCATAGGTAAATGTTATGAAAAACTTGAAATTTTAGATGTGGCTTTACATTATTTACAAAAAGCTACTACCGAAGACCCTTTACTAGATAAAGCTTGGCTAGCTATTACTGATTTTTTCTATAAACAAAAAAACTACCGTAAAGCACTATATTTTATAGAAAAAGCAATTGAAATTGATCAAGAAAATGTAAGGTACTGGAAACTTTATGCAAAAATCAATCATAAATTAAATTTTCTAGAAGAAGCAGAAAAAGGTTATAAACAAAGTATAGAACTAGGCAATTACGAATTAGAAACTTGGATTGCTCACGCTAACGTTTTAATTGAAATTGGGGAGGTAGAATCCGCTTTAAGCGTGATGAAAAAGGCAGAAGAGTTTTATCCGGAATCAGAAGAAGTGATTTATAGGTTAGCGGCACTTTACTTTTTAAACAATAAAGGTACTCTAGGCTATAAATACTTGGTAAAAGCGCTTGAAATTAACAAAGAATTTTTAACTGTAATATATCCGCTGTTTAAAACGATATTTGACAGACCTAGTATTCAAGATATTATTAAATCTTACCAATAAGCCATACTAATTTTCCATCGCAGTAAATTATCAAATTATGAGTAGAAATACTAAAGACTACATTAAAATTAGTCTTAAGGGAATCGCTATGGGAATTGCAGATACAATTCCCGGTGTCTCTGGAGGTACAATTGCATTTATCACTGGAATTTATGAAGAACTTGTTTCTAGTATTTCCAATGTTAATTTTAGGCTTTTTCAAGTGTGGCAAACGGAAGGTTTTTGGTCTTTTTGGAAAAAATTAAATGGTGGATTTCTTCTAGCCCTCTTAACAGGAATTTTAATTAGCATTTTTAGCTTTATGCGACTGGCTAATTTTCTTTTAAAAACAGAACCTCTATTGGTATGGTCATTCTTTTTTGGCTTGGTTCTAGCGAGTATAATTTTGGTTGGCAGAGAAATAAATAATTGGCGAGGTGCTACCCTTATAACATTAATTATAGGTGCAGCTATCGCTTACGGAATAACCATTTTACCTCCAGCCACACAGAATTCTAGTTATTGGTATTTGTTTTTGTCTGGCGCTTTTGCTGTTTGTGCAATGATTTTACCAGGTATAAGCGGTGCATTTATTTTAGTATTATTAGGTAGCTATCAAACCATCACGCAGGCAGTTCACGATTTTGATTTTAAACGGATACTAGCGGTAGCCCTAGGGGCTATAATGGGATTGCTAAGTTTTTCAAGAGTACTAAAATGGCTTTTTAAAAATTATAAGAATTTAACCTTGGCCTTGTTAACGGGATTCATTGCAGGATCCTTGAACAAAATTTGGCCCTGGAAAAACACCATAGATTCAATTACCATAAGAGAAAAAACAATTGTTTTAGCAGAACAATCTGTATTGCCAAATAACTTTATCGGAGAGCCAAAAACATGGAGTTGTATTTTGTTAATGCTTCTTGGTTTTTTTAGTATCTTGTTTTTAGAAAGAATAGCCGCTAAAAAACAAACCAAAAATGCAAAATAAGCGAAGTTTTAAAGATAAAGTCTTTCTCGTTTTAAAAGGATTGGCTATGGGTGCAGCTAATAAAGTACCTGGTGTTTCTGGTGGCATTGTTGCCTTTGTAGCAGGATTTTATGAAGAATTTATCTACTCGCTCCAAAAATTTAATCGAAAAGCCCTACTCTTACTCTACAAGAAACGCTATAAAAGTTTTTTAAACTATATAAACGCCTCTTTTCTAGGTCTTTTGGTTCTAGGAATGGTTATCAGTTATTTTTCGGTTTCTAAATTATTAGATTACTTTTTACTTCATTATGAGTTATACGTTTGGTCGGGTTTTTTTGGTATGATAATCGGATCCATTTTTTACATTGCAAAAGATTTTAAAATTAAATCTCTTCGGCATGTGCTCTTTATTACTTTAGGATTATTATTAGGAGGCGGCATTAGTCTTTTAGAACCCGCAACTGAGAATGACAACCTTTGGTTTGTCTTTTTTTGTGGTGTTATTGGGGTTTCGGGAATGACTTTACCAGGTCTTTCTGGGTCATTTATCCTTATATTAGTAGGCAATTATGTACTGCTTTTAGTTGATTCTGTAAATGCGCTTTTTGATACTTTAAAAGATTTTGCATCGCTAGACTTTAGTTTTACTGAAGATCAAAAACGAATGCATTTATTAAAAATATTAACTAGTTTTACTGCAGGATCTGTAGTTGGGTTAGTCACACTCTCGCACCTACTTGGCTATGTACTAAAGCATTATAAAAATATAACTTTTGCTACAATAATAGGGTTTATAACAGGTTCTTTAGGTGTTGTTTGGCCATGGAAAGAAAAAGTCTATAAATTGGATATGCAAGGGCAACGGTTAACAGATGCAAATGGAAATTTTATCATAGATAACTATGACAGATATCTTCCTAATTTTCAAGATACTCAGAATTATATCGCTTTAATTTTTATCCTTTTAGGGATATTATTGGTGTACGGTTTAGGTCTTTACGGAACAAAAACCAAAAAATAAAAATGATGAAAAAATACGGATTAATTGGTAAGAATATAGGGTACTCAAAATCTAAAACTTTTTTTCAGGATAAGTTTATCCAAGAAAATGTTGATGCAACTTATAATAATTTTGAGCTAAATGAAATAAATGAATTGCCCAATTTATTAACAAAAAACAACCTTGACGGATTTAATGTTACCATACCTTTTAAAGAAAGTATTATTCCCTACTTAGATGAATTATCTGATGAAGCCTCTAAAATAAAAGCAGTAAATACCGTTAAAGTAATAGATCATAAAAAAATTGGCTACAACACCGATGCCTTCGGATTTATGAAAGCTTTATTTCCTATATTAGAAAGCAATCATTCGCGAGCTTTAATATTAGGTACAGGAGGTGCATCAAAAGCGGTAGCCTACGCTCTTGAAGCTATGGGGATTGAATATAAGTTTGTAGGTAGAACGCCTAAAGAAGACCAGTTGAATTATGAGGATTTAAATGAAAATGATATTGATGACCATAAACTTATAATTAATGCAACACCACTAGGCACTTATCCAGATATCAAACAATCTCCTAAAATACCCTATGATGCCTTAAGTAAAACTCATCTCTTATACGATTTGGTATACAACCCTACATTAACGGAGTTTCTAGCAAAAGGTAAAATAAGAGGAGCAAAAATTGCTAATGGTCAAGCGATGCTACTGCATCAAGCTAATCGATCTTGGTCTATTTGGCAGGAATAATTTCACCTCTTTTAGATATGCTCATTTCTTAAGCTTTAAGTGATAAACAACCTAAGGTCTTTAAAATTACATTTTTTTTGCAGAAACAAGCCTTTAATAGTATCTTTCCACATTATTTACGAACCTAAACATTGAAAAATATGTCTGATAAAGAAGCAAATCGAAAAAGTACTGAGAATCAAGAAAACATAGAAAATTCTAAAAACTCTCAGCAAAATGTGCAACCATCTGGTAACGATACAGAAGAAGTGGAGAAGCAAATAACTGACGCCCAGACTAACGCCAGTGCTACATCAGACCATAATCCAGAACCAAAACAAGATTCAGATAAAATACATGATGAGTTAGATGAGACTTTGGCCGAAGAGAGTGAAGATGAGGATTTACAAAAACGCCATGAAATTGAAATGAAAGACTATCACGCCATGACTATGAATGAGTTGGTCATGGAGCTGGATGAGCTTTTAAAATCTGAGAAAATTCAAGCAATACGCGACCACGTTCAAGAAATCAAATTAGAATTTGATAGCAAATTTGATGAAGAAATGGAGCAGAAAAAGGAAGATTTCTTAGAAGAAGGCGGTAATATTATAGATTTTCATTATTCAAGTCCTACTAAAAAGCGTTTTAACGAAGTCTACTTTAAATATAAAGAACAGCGCAACAAACATTTTGAAGAATTAAGGAAAAACTTAAATCAAAATCTTAAAGAGCGCTTAGCCATTATCGAAGAGCTAAAAGGAATGATTGGCGACAGTGCCGACATGAATAATAGCTTCGCCAAATTCAAACAATTACAAGAGCGTTGGAAAAAAGCCGGACCAGTACCTAGAGAAGATTATAAAGATATTTGGAGAACTTACCACCACCACGTTGAGGTGTTTTATGATTTTTTACATTTAGACCGTGAGTTTAGAGATTTAGACTTTAAACACAACTTAGATCAAAAGTTAAAAATGATCGCTAGAGCGGAAGAACTTACACAAGAGACTAACATTAATAGAGCTTTTAGAGAGCTACAAATGTTACATAAAATGTGGAAAGAAGAAGTAGGACCGGTTGCCAAAGAATATAGAGAGGATATTTGGGAAAGGTTTAGTGCAGCAACAAAAAAAATTCACGAAAACAGGCAAGCTTATTTTGAAGAACTAGACAAAGGACGCGAGAAGAATCTTGAAAAAAAGAATGAAATAATTGACAATATAAAAAATATTGCCCAAGAAGAAATCGCCTCTCACAAACAAGCGCAAGCCAACATCAAAAAAATTGAATCCTTACGCGAGGAGTTTTTTAAAGCGGGTAAAGTACCCAAGAAAAATGCAGATGAAAGCTGGAAACGCTTTAAGGAAAACGTTAGGGCTTTTAACCGAAAGAAAAATGCTTTTTATAAAAATTTAAAAAAAGAACAATATGAAAATTTGAATAAAAAGCTTGAACTGGTTCAAATAGCCGAAGAAAATAAGGATAATCTAGAGTTTAAGATAACCACTCCCCTAATGAAACGTATTCAAAGTGAGTGGAAAAAAATTGGACACGTCCCAAGAAAAGATAGTGATAAAATATGGAAAAGATTTAAAAAAGCTTGCAACCATTATTTCAATAGACTTCACGAAAAACAAAATGAAGAAAATAAAGATGAAATGCAGGCTTTTGAAAAGAAAAAAGAGTTGCTTGAAAAGGTAAAAAACTTAACTCTTCCTCAAGACCACCAAGAAGCTCTTGTACTTATAAAAGAGCAAATTAACATTTGGAAAGATTTAGGACACGTTCCTTTTAAAATGAAGTACATTGAAGGTAAATTCAATAAAGCCCTAGATCAACTATTTAAACAGTTAGATATCTCAAAACGAGAATCAGAGCTGTTAAAGTATGAAAATAAACTACAATCTTTAGATCACGCTGATAGTGCAGATAAGTTGAGAAAAGAAGAATTTTTTATAAGAAAACGTATCGAAGAAACCGATCAAGAGATTATACAGCTAGAAAATAATATGCAGTTCTTTTCAAATGCAGATGAGAGCAATCCGCTATTTAAAGAGGTTTTAAAAAATATAGAAAGAAAAAAACAAGAGCTAGGTACTTGGGAAGCCAAGTTAAAAAAACTTAGAACTATTGATAACTAGCTGATATAAAAAAGGGTGTTTTAATAACACCCTTTTTTATTCTTTATATTATTACTCATTAAATTTGGCCTTCAAACTTAGACAAGGTTTTGGTAATAATAGCTATACACTCATCCAGTTGTTCTTTGGTAATAACCAAAGGGGGAGCAAAGCGAATAATATTACCGTGTGTAGGCTTTGCCAGCAAACCGTTTTCTTTTAAATCAACACATATATTCCAAGCAGTACTACTTTCTTCTGTGTCGTTAATAACAATTGCATTCAATAAACCTTTACCTCTTACCAAGTTAACTACTTTAGAATTTGCGATATATTTATTCATTTCGGCTCTAAAATAATCTCCGAGCTTGCGTGCATTCTGAATTAAATTTTCATCGTATACCACTTCAAGTGCCGCGATAGCAGTTTCACAAGCCACAGGGTTCCCTCCAAAGGTAGAACCGTGTTGCCCAGGCTGTATTACATCCATAACTTCATTATCGGCTAAAACTGCAGAAACAGGATACACTCCACCCGACAACGCTTTTCCTAAAATTAAAATATCTGGTCTTACATAAGTTTCAGATTGTTGCTCACATTTATTCTGGCAAGTACAATTACCGCAAACAGCTAATAAAGATCCCGTTCTGGCAATACCAGTTTGTATTTCATCGGCGATAAATAATACACCATACTTTTTACATAGTTTTCGCGCTTCACTTAGATAGTCTTCGCTTGGAACAAATACCCCAGCTTCACCTTGTATAGGCTCGACCAAAAAACCGGCTACGTTCGGTGTATTTTTTAGTGCCTCTTCCAGTTGTTCCAAATTATCATAACCCACCTTTAAAAAACCAGGCGTGTAAGGCCCAAAGTTCTTTCGTGCACCCTCGTCATTACTAAAAGAAATTACAGTTGTTGTTCTACCGTGAAAATTATTTTCAGCTACAATTATTTGCGCCTCATTTTCATGAATCCCTTTCTTTTCGTAAGCCCACTTTCTACAAATTTTAATAGCAGTTTCAACCGCTTCTGCACCTGTATTCATTGGGAGTAACTTATCAAAACCAAAATATTCGGTTGCAAATTTCTCATATTTACCAAGTACATCATTATGAAATGCACGTGAGGTAAGCGTCAAAGTTTCAGCTTGTTTAGTCATAGCCCCAATAATTTTTGGATGACAATGACCTTGATTCACCGCTGAATAGGCCGATAAAAAATCATAATATTTTTTATCTTCTACATCCCACATAAAAACTCCTTCACCTTTCTTTAATACGGCAGGTAATGGATGATAATTATGGGCACCGTGTTTTTCTTCTAACTCAATTGCTTGTTGAGATGATTTAATTGTTACAACTGACATGCTTTTTTCTTTTTTCTTTCTTAAACTTAATTTGATTCCTGCTTATTGGGGAGAAATCACCCATTTTTTTGATATGTTTGCAAAATACTAAATGTTTAGGATAATCTAAACCTCTTCATCACAAAACTTAGTATTTTTGAGCTATGGCAAGAAGAAATAAAAACAAGATATTTGAAAATGTAACAGTTACCGAGGCAGGAGCAAAAGGGAAAGCAGTTGCAAAAGCACCCGATGGTAAAGTTATTTTTATAGATAATGCCGTTCCCGGCGATATCGCTACAGTGCAAACTTTCAAGAAAAGAAAAGCTTATTATTTCGCCAAAGCAACGGAATTCGCAAAATTATCTGACAGAAGAACCGAACCAGAGTGTCAACATTTTGGTACTTGCGGAGGTTGTAAGTGGCAACATATGAATTATGAATCTCAATTACATTTCAAAGAAAAAGAGGTGTTCAATCAGCTTACCCGCATTGGCAAAGTAGAACCATTAGAGATTATTCCCATTTTAGGGAGCCAAAAAAAATATTTTTATCGAAATAAAATGGAGTTTTCATTTAGCGACAGCCGTTGGTTGACCTTGGATGAAATAAATAGCGAAAAAGAAATTCAAGACAGGAATGCGCTTGGTTTTCATATTCCTGGCATGTGGGATAAAATTCTAGATATTAAAAAATGTCACCTTCAACAAGACCCTAGCAACGCTATAAGGAATGGGGTGAAAAGTTTTGCCAGTGAGCAGGGCGTCAGCTTTTTCAATCCGCGCAAGCAAGAGGGTCTTTTACGCACTTTAATGATAAGGACCTCCTCTACAGGTGAAGTGATGGTTTTGGTACAATTCTATTATAGAGATGAAGAGAAAATAAATCTAATTTTAAATTATTTAAAAAATAATTTTCCAGAAATCACATCGCTTTTATACGTCATTAATGAAAAAGGAAATGACACTATTTATGATCAAGAGGTTTTGTGCTTTGCTGGTCGCGATTATATTATCGAGGCAATGGAAGGCTTGCAGTTTAAGATTACAGCAAAATCTTTTTACCAAACCAACTCTGCTCAAGCCTATGAACTCTATAAAATAACGCGTAATTTTGCTGAGTTAACGGGAAATGAATTGGTTTATGATTTATATACCGGTACGGGTACTATTGCACAGTTTGTTGCTAAAGAAGCTAAAAAAGTTGTTGGCGTTGAAGTGGTTCCCGAAGCCATCGAAGATGCCAAGGCGAATGCCAAAAATAACAATATAAAAAATACCAATTTTTTTGTAGGCGATATGCGTAAAGTCTTTACAAAAGACTTTATTGCACAAAATGGAACACCCGATGTTATAATTACCGATCCGCCTAGAGAGGGTATGCATAAAGATGTGGTTGAGCAAATTATTAATATAAAACCCCAGCGTATTGTATATGTAAGCTGTAATGCGGCCACTCAAGCTCGAGATTTACAAATGTTAGATGCCTTATACCAAGTTACAAAAACACAAGCCGTAGATATGTTTCCTCAAACCCATCACGTTGAAAACGTTGTACAACTTGAATTGCGATGAGAAATAGATCAATTATAGGTATTTTATTATTGGTGATAATCAGTTTTTACGGATGTCAAAAAGATGATATTTGCTCCGGGGCTACCCCTACTACACCTTTATTAGTCATTAAGTTTTTAGACATCGAAAACCCTATTGAAGCCAAAACAGTTAATCGGCTTCAAGTTTATGACCAATTAAATTTCAACCCTTTATTTGATGCACCTGTTACTGATTCTATCGTAAAAATTCCACTTCAAACCGGGCAAAACAATACCAAATTTATTTTTAAAAAAGATATTCCGGCCAATCCCGAGGGGATTGACAACGCTAATGCTGATAGCTTACAATTCACCTACGCGCCAGTAGAAGAATATGTGAATAGAGCTTGCGGTTTTAAAGTAGTCTTTTATGAATTAGAAGCATTTTTAACCCAAGAAAATCAAGATGAAAACTGGATTAAAAATATTGAAGTTATACAACCCAATAACATTCTAAATGAACAAGAAACTCACCTTTATATTTATCATTAATATTTGTTTTTGTAGCTTGTTAGGTTTTGCACAACAAACTGACTCTCTTACCACTAGCAAAACACAAGACAAATTTGGTATACGTGTTGGATTAGATCTAGCAAAAATAACCCGAAGTTTTTTAGATGATGACTATGAAGGGGTCGAAATTACCACTGATTATAGAATTGGCAAAAAATTATTTTTGGCTGGGGAAATAGGAAATGAAAAAAAGGTTTACGACGAGGATTACCTATACGGAAATACACAAGGCCAGTATATTAAATTAGGTGTAAATTATAATGCCTATGAGAACTGGGGTAATATGCAAAATGAAATTTATGCCGGCTTTAGGTATGGCTATGCCAATTTTACTCAGCAATTAGATGCTTTTGAAATTTACAATACAGATTTATTTTTTCCAAGAGACCTAAGAACAGTAAATCGTGAATTTAAAAATCTCTCTGCTCATTGGGTTGAAATACAGGGTGGCGCAAAAGCCGAAATTTTAAACAATTTATTTCTTGGCATACATCTTCAATTAAAAGTATTGCTAAACCAAAAAGAACCAGATGGTTTTGGAAATCTCTATATTCCAGGTTTTCATCGCGTTAACGCCAATAGTTCTATAGGGGTTGGTTACGGTTATTCTTTAAGCTACCTTATCCCTATAACTAAAAAGTAAAAAATTAGTTAGCCCATTTTTTTCTTGCCTTTTCGAGATCTTCTGGTATATCAATACCAATTACAGGTTTATCGGTAATTACCATTTTTATAGTTTTACCATATTCTAAATAACGAAGACATTCAATTTTCTCCGCGGCTTCTAAATCGAGCATAGGTAGCTTGGCAAAGTCTAGTAATGCTTGTTTTCTAAAAGCATAAATCCCTATATGTTTGTAATGTGTAATCTTTTTATCCTCATCTCTAACAAAAGGGATTACAGATCTTGAAAAATAAAGCGCTTTTTGTTCTCTGTCTACAATCACTTTAACATTGTTAGGATTTTCAATATCCTGTTTATCGTGCAGCGGAGTCATTAAAGAAGCTAAATCTACCTGTTGTCTCGAATCATTTTTAAATACTTCAAGAAGCGCCGCCAGTATAGAAGAAGAGGTAAAAGGCTCATCTCCTTGTACATTCACTACTATATCGGCATCAATATGAGCAACGGCCTCGGCAATTCTGTCGCTTCCGCAGGCATGCTCTTTAATACTCTTAAACGCTTTACCTCCATTAGTTATAATCTCGTTAAATATTATATCGCTATCGGTAACCACAATCACATCATCAAAAAGATTGGTATTACAAGTGGCTTGGTAGGTACGTAAAATAACACTAGCCCCACAAAGATCTTGCATTAATTTACCTGGAAAACGACTGGCGTCGTAGCGCGCCGGAATCATCGCTATTACTTTCATACTTTAACTATTTTTGGCGAAATTTACGCTTTTTAATCCGTAAAGAAACTATTTTTAAAGCCAATAAGATAAACTTGCTTTTTGGCACGCGTACAAGCGGTGTATAGCCATCTTAAGTATTCCTTATCTACTTCATCCCTTACAAAAGGTTGTTCTATAAAAACAGTATCCCACTGTCCTCCTTGTGCTTTATGGCAAGTCATAGCATAACTAAATTTTACTTGTAAAGCATTGAAATAGGGGTTGTTTTTAACCTTAAGAAATTTCTTGTATTTTGTAGATTCATCGGCATAATCTTTCATCACTTCATTATACAATGTATTGGCCTGCCCGTAGGGTAAAGAAGCTGCATTAATTTGCAAAGTATCTAACATAATAACCGTTTCAAATGGCTTCATTTTAGGGTAGTCAACCATTTGCACCTTAACTTCGGCAAATCTAAAACCATACAATTCTTTCACGGCAAAAATCTCGAGAATTTCAATGATATCACCATTGGCAATAAAGCCTGCTTCAGAATTAGGTTTAAGCCAGAAGTAGTTATTTTTTACCACCATTAAAAAATCTCCTGCAGCAATTTCGCTTTCGCGGAATAAAATTCGAGATCGAATTTGTTCGTTGTAAATATTGGCTCTTTTATTAGACATAACTACGATGGCAGTTTCTTCATGCCCCTTGTTATCATATGAGGCGTTAATAGCATCCATAATCTCATAACCATCTACAAGGCGAATAAAATCTTTTCCTGTTTTATTAAACTGGAAATTAGCGAAATCACCATCTTTTATTTGCTCTCGTAAAGCGGTTGCATTCTCAAGAATAAGAGACAGTTCTTCTTGGCGCATCACTTGAGTCAATTCTATTTCGTCTACCGTTTTATGGTACTGTCTAGAGAGTGTTTCGGCATCTAATGCCGGACTAAGGTTATGATGTACTGGCGGAAGCTGTGCGGTATCTCCAATAAATAGGAGCTTACAATTTTGACCATTATAAACATATTCAATTAAATCATCAAGCAGTGAAGCATCTAATAGACCCGTATTACTTAATGTTGAATCAGATATCATACTGGCTTCATCTACAATAAAAACCGCGTTCTTATGCTTATTTTTTTGTAATGTAAAACTTATTTTACCTCCACTCGATTTTTTAGGGTAATAAATTTTACGATGAATGGTTTGTGCTGGGTAATTTGAATAATTACCCATAACCTTGGCCGCTCTTCCCGTTGGGGCCATAAGGATAGGAGTAGCATTGATATGCCATAAGCTTTTGACTATAGTACCAATTAAACTTGTTTTTCCTGTACCTGCATACCCCTTTAGCACAAACATTAATTCATTATCTTTAGAAACAAGAAAATGGCTTAATTTTTGGAGGGCGCTTTCTTGTTTTAAATTAGGGGAATGAGAAAAAGATTTAATTAGAAGTTTAAAAAATTCTGGGGCTGTCATAAATGAGGCTTAAATTTTCAAAGATAAAAAACGCATTTTTAACCAATGAAACTTTTGCGAACAAAAAAAAATTGTAGATTTGTGCACATACACGTTTAGTAAATAAAAAGAAATCATATGAAACTTGTTATTCAATTAATTTTATGGGTGGTAATTGGGTTTTTAGGTTACCTAACCTTTAATTCAATTTATGACCCCATTCAGTTTAACAAAATTAAAGAAAAGCGTTATCAACAGGTAATTAATAAATTAAAAGATATTCGAGAAGCACAATTGGCACATAAACAAGTTACTGGTGTTTTCTCTGATGATTTTGATGGGTTGGTAAAATTTATAGACACCGCAAAATTTACAGTAACTCAGCGTAGAGACACTACCGTTCTAGATGAAGAGTACAAAAAAACATATGGTGTAGACCAGTATAAAAGTATTACGCTTATAGATACTTTAGGTTATGTACCGGTTAAAGATTCTTTGTTTAAGCAAAAAGATTACAAGAATTTAAAATATGTACCCACCACCGATAATTCTGTAACATTTGAAATTGAGGCGGGGAAAATAAAGAAAAGAAATGCTATTATTCCGGTATTTGAGGTGAAAGTAGCTAAAGATAAAATTTTAGCCGATCAAGATCCTGATTTAGTAATGCAGGAAAAGCAAGTGATTTCTGTAGATGGTGTAAACGGTGAATACCTTAAGATTGGTTCAATGACTGAAGTTAATACCAATGGAAACTGGCCAAAAGTATACGGATCTAGTGAATAATACACCTACTAAAATAAATTATAGTTTATCCATCTTGATTGCTCAAGATGGATTTTCTTTTTTTGTGAAAGATCAAAATGGTATTCTTTTTCAAAAAGAGAAATGGTCAACAAACAGCTTAAGTATAGCAGAAATACTAAAACTTCTCGAGCAGGAATTCCTTCCTCAAATAAAAGATTTCAGAGAAGCTATTAAACAACTCAAGGTGACTTACGCTAACAGACTTTTTACTGTAGTCCCTACCCCCTACTATACCAAATTAAGCGCCGCTCAATATTTACAATATAATATTAAAATTCTAGCTACAGACGAGGTATATTCAGATACTATTAAACCTCTAGATCTAAGTTTAATTTTTATACCCTTTACAGCAATTAACAACTTTTTTATAGAAAATTTTGGCGATTTCAACTTTAATCATCTGGCCTCAAATATAATAGAAAAAACACACGAGATAGCAAAAAAAAATATAGCGCAAGATTTCACTACAACAGTTACTGCTTTTACAGATTATTTTTTTCTGTGCATATATCAGGGAGATAAATTAAAATTGTGTAATGTGTACCCTTATATTTCAAATGAAGACTTTTTGTACTATACGCTTTTTGTATTTGAACAATTGAGTATCTCACCACAAGAAATTCCATTGCAATTCTTATCTCCTCTTAACCAAGAAAGTGCTTTATACAAATTAATGTATAAATATTTTGTAAACGTTAAAATACAAAAAGAAATAACAGATACTAAAAATCTAGAAACAAAACAGAGCTTCATTCATTTATATTCATAAAGTTATGAGAATCATTTCAGGAAAGTTTAAAAGTAAACGCATAATAGCTCCTAAGAAATTGCCTATTCGGCCAACAACCGATATCGCCAAGGAAGGCCTGTTTAATATTTTAAATAATACTTATAATTTTACAGAATTAATCGTACTGGATTTATTTGCTGGTTCTGGTAATATTTGCTACGAATTTGCTTCAAGAGGTTGCACTGAAATCACGGCAGTTGACAAGCACTATAATTGCATAAAATTTATAAATGAAACCAGCGCATCTTTAGGAATTCAAATTAATACTATAAAAAAAGATGTTTACACCTATTTAAAAATCGCTAATCAAACTTTTGATTTAATTTTTGCAGACCCTCCTTACGATTTTACCACAGACCAATTTGAAGAACTTGTACAGTTAGTATTTAACCAACAACACCTTAAAGACGAAGGAATACTTATAATAGAGCATCCAAAAACCACGCCTTTATCAAGTTTAGCCAATTTCATAGACGAACGGCGCTATGGCGGATCTGTTTTTAGTTTTTTTAAAAAATAAAGTAGGCCTATAAGCCGGATTCTGTTTTTCTAAAAAGAAAATCTTATCATTTATCTGGAGTTTTTGTTACCAAAAACCTCTAGCTGTCTACCCTCCAACAATGACCGAGCAAGTCTTAAAGTCGGTTTACATGACATTGCACCGTATAGAGTTTACCTGATTTCACTACAGCATAACCTGTACATTCTTTCTGTTGCACTTGTCCTAATTTCACAATTGATGGCCGTTAACCATTATACTGCTCTGTGGTGTCCGGACTTTCCTCTTTTAATAAATTAAAAGCGATAAGACGGCCTACTTTTTTGCAAAGATAATATTTAATTTAAAAGCTAACCTAGACAGCTCAAATTTACTTTTTATGCTTCTAAATTTAAGTCATTTTGAGAAAGCATAATTTTAAAATAATCTGCTATATTTGCGATGATGGAACATTTTATAGTATCAGCAAGAAAATATAGACCAGAATCTTTTGAGGATGTGGTAGGTCAGCGCGCAATTACCAATACATTGCAAAACGCGATTAATAACAACCATTTAGCTCAAGCACTTCTTTTTACAGGGCCTCGAGGTGTTGGTAAAACTACTTGTGCTCGAATTTTAGCAAAGAAAATCAATCAACAAGCGCAAAACGAAATAGAGCAAGATTTTGCATTTAACATTTTTGAACTTGATGCGGCTTCAAACAACTCTGTTGATGATATTCGTTCTCTAACCGATCAAGTACGCATTCCCCCTCAAACGGGAAAGTATAAGGTTTATATTATTGATGAGGTACATATGCTTTCTACTAGTGCTTTTAATGCGTTTTTAAAAACTTTAGAAGAACCTCCAAACCACGCCATTTTTATTTTAGCGACTACCGAAAAACATAAAATTATTCCAACAATTTTATCGCGCTGTCAAATATTCGATTTTAAGCGAATAAGTGTTTTAGATGCTAAAAATCATTTGGCTAAAATAGCTCAACAAGAAGGAATACAGGCCGAAGATGATGCTTTACACATAATTGCCCAAAAAGCAGATGGGGCCATGCGCGATGCACTTTCAATATATGATAGGGTTGTTAGTTTTAGTGGTTCAAATTTGACTAGGCAAGCTGTGGCCGAAAATTTAAACGTTTTAGACTATGATGTTTATTTTGAGGCAACCACGCACATCCTTAACCAAAATATACCGCAACTTCTTTTGCAATTTAATTCGGTGCTAGCTAAGGGCTTTGACGGTCAACATTATATTGCAGGTTTAGCTGCCCATTTTAGAGATTTATTTATTTGTAAAGAACAAAGCACAATTGCACTTTTAGAAGTAGGGGAGCAAATTAAAAAGAAATATTTTGAACAAGCCCAACTAGCGAACACTGATTTTTTAAAAGAAGCAATTGAATTAGCAAATTCCTGTGATCTCAAGTATAAGGGAGCGCAGAACCAGAGACTTTTGGTAGAATTATGCTTAATGCAACTCGCTTCGATTACAGAAGGTAAAAAAAAAACGCTGAACCCTACATAATTCCTGCCAGTAACTTTGTTTCGGTTAAAAAAGAACAAAAACAGGTTATTGAAACACAAGAACACGTCCACGCTAAAGTTGATAATGTAAAAGATCAAAAAACACCTTACAAGCAAGATCACAACCCACCACCCGCTTCTAACTTAAATAAAGTTAATAGCAAAACTAAACCAAAATCCGTTTCTGGTTTATCTTTAAAGAGTATCGACAAGAAAAAGGAACTGAAGCAGAAAAAACTGCAACGAGAAGAAAACCAGCCCAAAAAATTAAATGAAAGTTTTACGGAGAGCGAAGCCCTATTGGCATGGGATGAATATGTTCTAAAATTAAAAAAGAAAGGGGAAAAAATTCTAGCCTCAATTCTAGAAACCGATAGGCCTAGTCTTAAAGATAAAACCTTACATATCACACTTCCCAACAGTACAATGAAGGTTGAACTAGAAAGAGCACAAGGACCGCTAATTAGTTATATTCGTAATCAGGTAAAAAACTCGTTTGTAGATTTATCAATTGCGGTTAATGAAGAGGTCGCCAAAAAATATGCATTCACAAGCCGTGAAAAATTTGACAAATTAGTGCAAAAGAATTCCAACCTAGAAAAACTAAGAAAATTGTTTGATTTAGATATAAAATAATATGTTAGGACTTAAATTACCAACAGACCCAAGATGGGTGAATATAGCCGAAAAAAATATAGAGGAAATTTTAATAGATCATGCATTTTGCGAGCAAAAAGCAGCGTCTACGGCTATTTCATTAATTGTTAGTTTTCCTGAATATAAAGATTTAGTTAAAGAAATGATAAGTCTAGTTCAAGAAGAAATGAGTCATTTTAAAATGGTTCACGATCTTATTTTAGAACGAGGTTTCGCTTTAGGAAGAGATCGAAAGGACGAATATGTTATAGAATTACTTAAATTTTTCCCAAAGGGAGGAAGCCGAATAAACCAAATGGTACATCGTTTGCTTTATGCTGCACTAATAGAAGCTAGAAGTTGTGAAAGATTCAAGTTACTATCTGAGCAATTAAAAGATAAAGATTTGCGCTTATTCTATAAAAAATTAATGATTAGTGAAGCTAACCACTATACTATGTTTTTAAAATTTGCCAGAAAATATGGTGATTTAGAAACCGTAAATAAAAAGTGGAACGAACTTTTGGAGTATGAAGCAGAAATAATGAAAAAACTTGGTAAAACACATAGCATTCATGGATAACAAAATGCAACAACATTGGGAAGACGTCTATAAAAACAAACCCTTGAATACCGTTAGTTGGTACCAGCCCAATGTAGATACTTTTAAAAAGGTAGCTCAGCGTGTAAAGTTGAATGCAAATTCGGTCATAATTGACATAGGAGGCGGCGATAGTTTTGTTGCCGATTTTCTTATTGAAAATGGGTTTAAAAATGCAAATGTTCTCGACATATCCAAAAAGGCGATTGAAAGAGCGAAAAAAAGATTAAATGCAAATGCTAATAAAATCAATTGGATAATTAGCGATATAACAAATTTTGAAACATCAAATAGATTTGATTTGTGGTATGATCGGGCAGCTTTTCATTTTCTTAACGACGAAAATCAAATTGATGAATATGCTAAACGAGCTGCTGAGTATGTAGCTGAGAATGGCTATCTGGCCATTGCTAGCTTTAGTAAAAATGGTCCAGAAAAATGTAGTGGCTTACCGGTTAAACAACATAACCAAGACTCTTTAAAAAAAATTTTTGGAAACAACTTTAAGCTTATTGATTTTTTTGAAGAAGATCATCAAACACCCAGCCAAAAAAACCAAAATTTCACTATATGTATTTTTCAAAAAAAATAAAATCAGAATGACTAAAAAAACCTCGCTGTTATTATTACTGTTTTGCCTCTTTCTTTTCGTAGCGAATTTATTCACTTGGCATATAGAAGGATTCTATTTTAGAGGATTTGGTTTATTAATGATGCTGACTATTTTTTATTTGCGTTTTAGGAAAATACCTCCTAAAGATTAAAATATAGTTTGTTGCTGTTCTTCATTGTACATATATTTAATAATACCATCGGCTAAACCAATTTTAGGCACATAAACTTTACGTGCCCTACTCCATTTCATAGTAGACAAATAAATTTTAGTCGCTGGTATTATCACATCGGCACGATCTTCGTTCTGATTAAGCTTAACAATTCGCTCTTCATAGGTTAAGGAGGTTAGCAGTTGATAATAAGAACTTAAATAAAAGTAACTCAAAGGTTTGCCTATTTTTTTACCACTGCTCTTAAATATATTGTTGATATTACCTCCAGAACCAATTAAGGAAATCTTTGTATATCCTTTCGTTACATTCTGTATCCATAATTTCATTTCATTCCACAAACTTTCTTCAACTCTGTCATTGAGTAAACGCACTGTTCCTATTTTAAAAGATTTTGAAGCCAATTTTTCTCCTTCCGTAAAGAAACTGAGCTCGGTGCTTCCTCCGCCTACGTCGACATACAAGTAGTTTTTATCATTTTGAATTAGATTTCTCAAGTCTGTAGTGGCAATCATGGCAGCCTCGTGGTCACCATCTATAATTTCGATATCTATACCTGTTTCGGCTTTAATATCTTGTGCCAATTCTTGGCCGTTTTCTGCATCACGCATCGCCGAAGTAGCACAAGCTTTGTATTGAATAACTTTATGAGATTTCATTAATAATGAAAAGGCTTGCATGGTGTCACGCATTCTCTTTTTATTTGACTCTGAAACTTTTCCCTTTAAAAAAACATCTTCACCCAAACGAATAGGAACCCGAACCAATGAAGTTTTTTTAAAGATCGGGGGTTGTTCGTGGGGTTCAGTTATGGTTGCAATAAGCAAACGTACTGCATTTGATCCAATGTCTATTGCGGCGTATTTCTTTATGCTAAGCATAACAATGTAGTTTTTTTAATTTATCTTTTCTAAATAGTAGTCATAAGTTGCAAATTGACTGCGTACTGCAGGCTCTTGCTGCGGTACATAAAGGTTGTTTTCTTGTGCAGAGAATTTCCTGGCTTTTACATTATCTTTCCAACAAATCTCAAAGGTCTCGATAAGCTCCCTCTGAAGGTTTTCTTGATAAACGGGACAAGAAATTTCAACCCGATAATCTAAATTTCTAGTCATCCAGTCTGCCGACGATATATAAACTTTAGGCAGATTGGCATTATTAAAGATAAATAATCTAGGATGCTCTAAATATTTATCTACAATACTTATGGCTTCAATATTTTCGCTCATTCCAGGCACTCCAGGAATTAAGCAGCAAATACCTCTAACAATTAATTTAATTTTAACTCCTTCATTACTGGCTTCGTATAGCTTGTCAATCAACTTATAATCCGATAAACTATTCAGTTTTAATTGAATTCCACTAGGCAAGCCTTGTCTTGCATTATCTATCTCTTGTTGAATTAACCTTGTGAATGTATTGCGAGAGTAATGCGGTGAAACTATAAGATGTTTGTATTTAGAAACCTTGTAATTGGTTTCAAAAAAATCGAAGACTTGATTCACCTCTTTTAAGATATCTTGATTACAAGTAAACAGCGTGAAATCTGTATAAATTTTCGCCGTATTTTCATTAAAATTTCCCGTACTAATAAATCCGTACCTCTTTTTCTTTTTTCCTTCTATACGTTCTACAACACAGGCCTTTGCATGTACTTTTAAACCAGGAACTCCAAATATTAAATTTACCCCCTCACGCTGCATCTGTTCAGCATAACGGATGTTGTTGGCCTCGTCAAAACGCGCTCTTAACTCAATTGATACTGTTACTTTTTTTCCATTTTTCACAGCATTTACCAAAGAACTGGCGATATGAGAAACTTCTGCGAGTCTATATATAGTAATTTTAATAGACTTCACCTTAGGATCGATTGCTGCTTCTCGCAGGAATTTAACCGTATAAGAAAAGGTATGGTAAGGCGTATATTGCAGATAGTCTTTTTGTGCAATAGCTTTTAAAAGACTTTCTTGTAGTGGCAAATCTTTAATGGGTAAAGCGGGTACCTTTTTATATAATAAATGTTTCGCTCCTAGGCTAGGAAACTTCATGTAATCCCGCCTATTGTGATAACGCCCCCCAGGGATAATACTATCTGAATGATCTAAGCCCATTTTAGTAAGTAAATACTTCAGCGTTTCACGCGGTATGGTTTTATCATAAACAAAGCGCACCGGCTCACCTATAATCCTATCTTTTATACTGCTTAACAATTTTTCAATATAACTTTTATCTAAATCACCCGCCATATCCAATTCTGCATCGCGGGTAATTTTAATCATATGTGCCGTTATACTTTTAAAGTCAAAAATATTCAGTAAATTTTTTAGATTATAACGTATTATATCATCTAGAATAATTAAATATTTCCGGTCGTCATTAGAAGGCAACTCAACAAATCTATCTATACCCCTAGGAATTTCAATTAGCACATAACGCTTGGTTCTATTTACCTCATCGGGGTTTTTTAAATGCATAGTAATAGCTAAGTAGGCCGCACTACCTTTTAAACTAGGCATTTCTTCAAGATCATCTAAAATTATTGTAACTAAAGCTGGACTTACCTTTTGTAGAAAATAATCTTTTAAAAAAGCTGCTTGTTCTTGATTTACTTCGTTTTCACGGATGATAAATATGTTATTGACCTCTAGTTCTTCTTGAATTGCTTTTAATATTTCTAAACTCTGGGCTTGTTGCTCAATAACTATTTGAGTGATTTGTTTTAATAATTTCTTTGCACTAATTCCGCCTAAAGCTTTCTTGGCTCCTTTACCCGCTTGCATAATTCTCTTGACCGTAGCGTAGCGTACTTTGAAAAATTCGTCTAAATTGTTAGAAAAAATACCTAAAAACCTTAATCGCTCAATTAACGGCACACTTTTATCGGCCGCTTCTTGCAAAACGCGGGCATTAAATTGAAGCCAACTAATTTCTCTATTGGTGTACTTAAAATCAGTCTTTTTACTCATTTCGAAGGTTTTTAGGATATAAGCAATAATCTACACTACCCTGTTTTAATTTACTCCAATCTTCTGTGTCTGGAAAATCTATTTTAACTAAACCTGTCGTAGGAATATTAATAATTGACTTATCACCCCAAAGATTAACAAGATTTGTAAACGCTGGATTATGACCAAATAAAATAATAGTATTGTATTTATTATGCTGTTGCTGAATTATATCAATTAGATTTTCATGGTTAAAAGTGTACAACGCATCTAGTCTTTTAAATTCACTTTCCGAGACATTCAATCCTTGTTTGAACAATTGAGCTGTTGTTATGGCTCTAGTGGCTGTACTACTTAGCACTAGCATTTTACTTGTGACCTTTAAATTGGGTTTTAGTGCATCCAAAACTAAATTTGCATCTCTAAAAGCCCGTTTCTTTAGGGGGCGCATTTTATCTGGCAAATTTTCTTTCCACGAAGATTTACCGTGACGAACAAGAATTAAACTTTTCATAAATTTAAGGGGCTAAGCGTTTTTTACTCCAATTGTTCTCTCCATTTTTGCTAAATAAAAATCTATCATGCAAACGATTGGCTCTACCTTGCCAAAATTCTATTTCTGTAGGCTTTATTAAGTAACCTCCCCAGTGATCTGGACGTTTTATTTCTTTATTATTTTCTGTAACCTCTTTTTCTAAAGCACTTAACTTAGCCTCCAAATACTCTCTATTAGGAATTTCGTGACTTTGATTAGATACAATTGCGCCCATTTGACTTCCCTTGGGCCTAGAATAAAAATAGGCATCAGATTCTATGGCATCTACTTTTTGGGCCAAACCCTTAATTATCACTTGACGTTCAGCTTGAGGCCAAAAAAAGCTAAGACTCACCTTATTGTTTTCGGCTATGGCCTGCCCTTTATTGCTATTATAATTAGTGTAAAAAACAAAGCCATTTTTAGAAAAAGATTTTAGTAAAACAACTCGTGATTTAGGAAAACCATCTGTTTCTATGGTTGTTAAGTTAACCGCGTTCACTTCGTCTGCTAAACTATTTTGATCAATCTCTTTGAACCACTCCGCAAAGAGCAACATAGGATCCTTATTTTCTTTATCGAGATCTAAAGAAAATTTTTCATAGGATTTTCGGTAGTCGTGTAGTTTATTTTCCATACTGCAATTTACAAGATTATCAGTTAAGGAAAAACAAATTTAATCAAAAGTAATAGTTAGACCATCTTGAGCACAAATCACATTCTCAAAAAACTCCTGCGCTTCAATTTTAAAATTATTAATGTCATCATAGCGGGTAGAATAATGCCCTAGAATCAATTGTTGAACCTGTGCCTTTTTGGCGATTATGGCTGCTTGTTTGGCCGTAGAATGCATTGTAGAAGCACAAAGATAGGCGTGGCTTTCTAGAAAAGTTGCTTCGTGGTATAAAGCGGTTGCATTTTTTATTTGTTCAACTATTATAGGGTAGTATGCCGTATCACTGCAAAATGCATAACTTTTTGTAGGTTTAGGTGGTGCGGTTAATTTTTCATTGGGAATTAAATCGCCATTTTCAAGAAGTATATCTTTGCCTTTTACGATACTTTTATAATAGGCTTTATCTATTTCATAATTTAAAACCTCATTCATCAGAAGCTTTCGATCGCCCGGCTTTTCTTTAAATAAGAAACCGTTAGTATAAACACGATGATTTAGAGGTATAGTCTCAACAATTACTTTATCATCTTCTAAAAGTACCTGAGGTTCCTCGGATTCAAGTTCGTGAAAATATAAATTATAACAAGTCCAAGATTTTGAATATTTTAATTGTAGAACAATTATTTCTTTAATTCCTTTAGGGCCATATATATGTAAATCTGTTTTTCGGCCCAATAAATTAAAGGTAGAAATAAGTCCTATCAAACCAAAAAAATGGTCACCATGTAGATGGGATATAAATATATGTTTTATACGTGAAAATTTTACTTTGTTTTTTCTTAACTGTACTTGAGTGCCTTCACCACAATCTATTAAAAATAGATGGTTTTTGATTTGCAAAACCTGTGATGTAGTATGATTAAAAGTTCTTGGGGTTGCCGAATAACAACCCAGTACAGTAAGCTGCATAAATAGTGTATTAAAATGCGTCTAGATCACGTTCTATTTCTTCCATTTGAATCACATCCGCGGCTTCCTTTAAGGTTGGAACAACAATTAATTCTTCTGGCACCCGATCAATCATTATAGTATCATTCACTAAAACAAAAGAGCATTTTTGTTTTCTGTGTTGATTAGATATACTTAAAAATAGAAGTAATTCTTCAAGCTCTAAGGTTCCGTATTTTAGAATATCAACAACCAAGTTCTTATTGCTAAAATCTTTGGGTATGCAATTCTTCAGGTAACTTACAAAAGACCTGATATCATTTTTTTCATCGCGCAACAATGAATAGTTCTCTTTATTTTCTACAATCATAATTGTTTTATTTTAGCTGCCAATAGGTAAATTACTGCCATCCTAACAGCCACACCATTTTCAACTTGGTCAAGGATAATAGCTTGATCAGAATCAGCTAATTCACTAGATAATTCTACCCCCCTATTAATGGGTCCCGGATGCATAATCACAAGTTCTTTATTTAGCTTTTCCAGTCGCTTTTTTGTGAGGCCGAATTGTTTTACATATTCTTTGGTACTCGGAAAGTAATTAACGTCCATACGTTCATTTTGAACCCTCAACATATTAGCCACATCACACCAAGCCAAAGCCTTATCTAGATTTGTTTCAACTTTTACACCTAGTTTATGTAAATGCTTTGGGATTAGCGTTTTTGGTCCGCAAACCATTACCTTTGCATCCATTTTTTTTAGTGCGTAGATATTACTTAAAGCAACGCGGCTATGAAGTATATCCCCAACAATCAGTACTCTTTTGCCGCCAATATCACCCAGTTCCTCTTGTATTGAAAAGGCATCTAATAAGGCTTGTGTAGGGTGTTCGTGAGCGCCATCTCCAGCATTAATAATACTGGCATCTACTTGCTTTGAAAGAAAGATACCGGCTCCAGGGTTAGGGTGACGCATAACCACCATATCTACTTTCATTGCTAAAATATTATTTACAGTATCTACTAGAGTTTCCCCTTTTTTAACCGATGAAGAAGCTGCCGAAAAGTTAACTACATCTGCACTTAACCGCTTCTCTGCTAATTCAAACGATAATCTTGTTCTTGTGCTATTTTCAAAAAACAAATTAGCAATTGTAACATCTCTAAGCGAAGGTACTTTTTTTATAGGCCTATTGATAACCTCTTTAAAATGCTTAGCCGTTTTAAAAATTAACTCTATATCTTCTTTTTTTAGGTATTTAATACCCAATAAGTGATTTACACTAAGCTCACTCATATTTTATTTTTTACTATATATACACTATCTTCCCCATTATTCTCTTTCCAGTTTACCTCAACACGCTCTTGATTAATAGCATCTACTTGTACCCCGTTATAATCTGGTTGAATGGGTAAGTGCCTACTGAATCGTCTATCAATAAGAGTAAGAAGTTCTATTTCTTTTGGTCTACCAAATGATTGAATGGCCGTAAGAGCCGCGCGGATACTTCTTCCCGTATACAAAACGTCGTCAATAAAAATTACATTTTTGTCTTCTACTAAAAAATCAATATGCGTTTTATTGGCTTCAAGAGGTTTCTCCCCTCTCCTAAAGTCATCTCGGTAAAAAGTTATATCTAATTGGCCCAATTGTAAAGTTTCAATGCCATATTGTTTTTCTAAAATTGCAGCAATACGCTCGGCCAGATATATACCTCTAGGTTGAATCCCGATAAGCACACAATTGTTAAATTTTGCGTGTTTCTCAAGTAATTGACAAGCTAAACGCTGTAAGATTATTTCAATTTCTTTAGCATTTAAAAGAATTCTTTGACTCATTGGTGTGATTAATCTTATAATTAGAGCAAATGTAGTTAAATTTATTTTTTAGATTAACTCCTAGCGTTCATAAAATTAAATTATCTAACCTTATGTAATTGTGAAAATCTCTGTTAATAAATACTTCTGCTATCTAGAGTTTAATTAATAGAATAAGATATATTTGTAATAGATAAATCTTTTGAATGATTGAAAATATGAAATTTATAGTCTCTAGTTCTTACCTATTAAAACAATTACAAGTTTTAGGTGGTGTAATAAACAATAACAATACTTTACCGATTTTAGATAATTTTTTATTTGAGCTTAATCAATCTGAGCTTGTAGTATCGGCTTCAGATTTAGAAACTACTATGTCTGCCAAACTTGAAGTAGATTCTAATGCCGAAGGAAAAATAGCTATACCAGCTAAACTATTATTGGATACACTAAAAACTTTTCCTGAACAGCCACTTACTTTCGTAGCAGAAAACAATACGTTAGAGCTTAGCTCTAGCCACGGTAAATATGCCTTGGCTTATGCCGATGGTGATGAATTTCCAAAAGCTGTAGAACTAGATCAACCCAATAGCACCAAGGTTCCTGCAGAGGTTTTAGCAACAGCCATAAGCAAAACCTTATTTGCATCTGGTAACGATGATTTAAGACCTGTCATGAGTGGAGTTTATTTTCAGTTTTCACCAGAAGGCCTAACTTTTGTAGCTACAGATGCGCATAAATTAGTAAAGTATAAGCGAGAAGATGTATCTGCACAAACAGAAGCATCTTATATTATGCCTAAAAAGCCATTAAATTTACTTAAAAGTATTTTGGGGAATAGTGATAGTGATGTTTTATTGTCTTACGACGAATCTAACGCCAGATTTATTTTAGATGAAACTGAATTGGTCTGCCGATTAATCGATGGTAAATACCCTAATTATGAAGCTGTAATACCTAAAGAAAATCCGAACAAACTCATAATTGATCGCACCCAATTTTTAAATTCTGTAAAACGGGTTTCAATTTTTTCAAATAAAACAACGCATCAGGTAAAGCTTAAAATTGCTGGTGCAGAATTAAATATTTCTGCAGAAGATGTTGATTATAGCAACAAAGCAGAAGAAAGACTTACTTGTGATTACCAAGGAGACGATATGCAAATTGGATTTAATTCAAGATTTTTAACCGAAATGTTGAATAACTTAAATGCCAAAGAAGTAATGTTAGAAATGAGTTTACCCAATAGAGCAGGAATTCTAACCCCTAAGGATGGTCTTGATGAAGGTGAACACGTAACCATGCTTGTAATGCCAGTAATGCTCAACAACTAAAAATAGCATCACATAATATTATTAAAGGCAATGAATTTCATTGCCTTTTTTTTGCGTTAAATTTATACTAAACAGTACGATTAAATTTGAATTCTTTGAGCTTTATACTAAATTCAAACAAAAAAATTATGGAATATAAAACATTATCACAAGCGATGAATCAATTAAAGGAAAAAGGGTATACCTATGATTTTAATTTGTTGGATGAGCACATCGAAAATAAAAAAGACAAAGAGAATTATAAACCAAATGAATTTGAAATAGACAAAGTATATAGATTTGAAGGAATGTCTAACCCTTCAGATAATTCTATACTTTACGCTATAACAACCAAAAATGGCAAAAAAGGATTATTGACGGATGCCTATGGCACCTATAGCGGCCAAATCTCTCAAGAACTTCTTGATAAATTAAAACGCTAACACAATAAGTTAATCTTATATTAAATAATATATCAATAACTTTTATTTATACTATATTTGTTTAAAATTAAAAATGAAAATATGAGCTACTTAAATCTAAACAACGAAAAGACAAGTAAAACAGTGAAACAGTTGGATGTTTTGCTGGCCGATTACCATATGTATTACCAAAAGTTAAGAAACTTTCATTGGAATATTGTGGGTACTAGTTTTTTCTATTTACACGAGCAGTTTGAAGATATGTATAACGATGCAAAGGAAAAAATTGATGAAATTGCAGAACGTATTTTAACCCTTAGATACCAACCCTCCAGTAACTATTCAGAATATTTAGATTTGTCAAACATTAAAGAATCGACTTCTAAAAAAACTGATAAAGCTATGGTAAAAGAACTTTTAGAGGATCATGGTAAGATTTTAAAGCAAATGCGTTTGGTAGTTGAGAAAGCTGATGAAGCCGAAGATGAAGGTACAATTGATATGATTGGAGCATATATTGGTGAATTAGAAAAAACCAGTTGGATGCTAGATGCTTGGTCAATGAAAACCGAAGACACCCATAAAGCTATTGATGCATAAATCTCCTTAGATGAAATTAGACTCGGTTTTTAACATTACAGATGCCGTAGCCGATTTATGGAATAAATTAGGCGGATGGTTGGATGCCCTAATACTAAAATTGCCAAATATAATTTTGGCAATTTTAGTATTAATCGTCTTTTACTTTTTGGCAAAATACATCGTTAAAATAATTAAACGACTGTTAGAGCATAAAAATGTAGCACGCTCTATCATTAACATTTCAACAAGTGTTGTTAAAGTCATTGTAATTTCTATTGGTTTTTTCGTGGCCTTGGGCGTTTTAGATTTAAACAAAGTTTTAACCTCTGTGTTAGCTGGTGCTGGGGTAGTTGGTCTAGCCATAGGTTTGGCCCTTCAAGGCACCCTACATAATACATTCTCTGGAGTTATACTTAGTTTTAGACCAGAATTAGAAGTTGGAGATTGGATTGAGTCAAATGGTTTTGCAGGTGAGGTTATAGAAGTAAATTTACGTAATGTTGTCATTAAGCAATCAGATAATAATTTGGTGGTTATACCTAATGTGAAAATTGTTGAAAATCCTTTTAAAAATTTCTCTAACACCAAAAGATCACGTGTTTCACTGACTTGCGGAGTAGGTTATGAATCCGATTTAGAAAGTGTTGAGAAAATCGCTAAATCGACAATCGCTGAATTATTTAGTCAGGAAAACTTAGAAGAAGTTGAATTGGCTTATACAGAATTTGGTGATAGCTCCATTAATTTCATAATTCGTTTTTGGACCGATGTCTCTAAACAACGGGATGTTCTTTTTGCTAAGCATAAGGCTATTGTAGCGCTTAAGAAAGCTTTTGATGAAAATGACATCAATATACCTTTCCCTATAAGAACATTAGATTTTGGCAAAAACAAATTCAGATCTGAAACTATATCTTTTCAGCAAAAAACATAGAATTTATTTAATATCAAAAAAAGAGTCAGGCACTTGTTTATGCCTGACTCTTTTTTATTTAGAAACTAACTCCAAAACCGAAACTAAAGCGCCAACCTTCATCTCCGTGAAATAGATTTAAAGTACCGTTTACAGCGTTGGCCGAGGTAATAAAAACACCACCACCATAATCTGGATGCCACTTACTACTTTCTTCTCCATCTAACCATACTCTACCTAAATCGGCACCACCGAACACCCCAATTTGAAATGGCAAAAATCGTGTTGTAAATTGATTAAAACTATACCGCAAATCTGCACCGGTAACTAAAAAAGATTCTCCTGTAAACCGTTCATTTCTATACCCTCTTAATCCATTGTCGCCACCTAGTTGCGCTCCTTGATAAAATTCAAAATCATCACCAAGAAGGACTTTTGAATTTAAATGAGTTTTTAATACCAGTTTTCTATTGGTAGAAATAGCATTATAAAATAAAATGGAGGGTTCTATTCTCCCAAAATACCTTTCTGTATTTTTGGTATTAAGGGTAGCACCTAGATTTAATTTAAACTTCATTCCTCGTGATGGGTTTAAATAATTATCATAACTCTCATAGGTATAACTGGCATCGAATTTTGCAAAGTATTTCCGTTCAAATAAATTAGGATCGCTTAGTGAAGCTATTTCAGAAATATAACGATTAGGTGAGTCATCTAATTCTACGGTTTCAAAACCTAAACTACCTTCAAAGATACTGCCGAAAGGAGTTCTATTTATAGCTCCGACCTCTACTTCTCTCCGACTTAACTTAACTCTATTAAAGTCAAAACTTTTATCTTGTGTGTACTCTTGGTTTTGCGTATTATTTCCTAAACCAAAATAATTTACGGCAAAATTATGACTGGTAATTCGGCCTTTGGCCCATAAATTATAGTTTCCAAAGATATTCGCCCATTCTCCTCTCCCTTCTAAATCAAATCCCTTTGTAGCAAAATAATATCCGGCTTTTAATTTGTATTGAGAAGAGTATGGGTTACGTTTAAATTTATTGATGGTATAGGTACCTTGCAGGCCTATGATTGCACCGTCATCTGGGTTATAGCCCAAGGCGGGTAATATGGTAGATGCGTTATATATACGTTTATCCTTATCAAAATTATTTATTTCATAACTATCCGTTAATCTAATTTTTGCATTTATGGCTTCATCAAAGGTATTAGGTAAAGACTTATGATCATAGATCTTTAAATTATATTTATTATAGACCTTGTAAATATCATTATTTTGGCCTCCAATAATTTTTAAATGAATTGGGTTTCGCCCCTTCCCATCAATTAAAAACTCATCGTCATCATCTAAACCATAAACCCATATTTCATTTGTCTCGCTTTTTCTATAAACCTTATCGCTAACCAAGTATTTTCTTTTTCCCTTTATGTTTCTGTAAACAGCAATACGCGTATCTCCATTCTTTAGCCTAGTAATATCAATAAAATCATCTTTATCTGTGGCGGTCACGATTGCCAGTTTGGCTATAAAAGCATAATAATTAATGGCTATTTCGGCTATATTATCTCTTCTTTTCTTTAAGGTTTCTAGTATATACTTAGTTGATTCGTGTTGATATATTTCTTTAGGAAGTCTTTTAAAAGCTATTTCGATGTCTTCATCTTTCAAATTTTGTTGAATAAATTTAGATTGTTGAATCCAAGCTCCTTTTCCTTGATTTTGAATTAAAGTACGGTCTAATCCGGCTGCAGCCGAATTAAACCAAGCTAAATCTTTAATCATGGGCTCATAAGTCCCAAATTGATTGGCAAAACCCGCTATTCCTCTAACCGTGGCAAAAAAAGCACCATCGTAATTAGAAAATACTTGATCGCGATCTCGTGGTATAGGATAAAAAACTTTATCACCATTTGGCATTTTATTTTCACCCCATCTCCATTGATCTTGGTGCCTATCCCAATCGCCCAAAAGCATATCAAACAATCTGGCGCGTATATAAGCAGACTCGTCTAATTTATACTCTTCATCCCTTCTAAGGTGCTCAAATAAACCTGAACTGCTTTGAATATCTTTATTCGGATTGTTGAATTTACCAGAACCTACCCAATCATCTTCAGGCCTTTCAACAAGCATATATATTTCATCGCCATACTCGTCATTATAGTTCCCTAAAGTGGCTTGTTTTGGAATGTAAAACAATTTAGGATTGGTATGAGCTACACCAATAGCTTTAGCCAGTGTAGGCACAACAAGAAATCCATAAGGATGTGCAGCCGTATAAAAATCTTCAATAGCTTCTTGAGCTAAAGTATTTTTGAAATCATCTTTAATTTTTTTATCCTTAAAGGCGACCGTTTGTAAAAATTGAAGTGCATTCTTTTTTAATGCTCGTAAATTATAATCCCTTCCTTGTTTATCCTCCAATCGCAAAGATTTAGTCTGATGGCCACCTCCTGCACGAACAACTTTTAATCCGCCGTAGAGTGTATCTAGAAAAGCAACTGGCACTTGAATCTCCTGGTAATAGAGATCTCTGTAATGATTCCCCCAAATACTGGTGAATAATTTGTTTTTTTCTTTTTCTTGGTCTGCGTTTTTATAGATTGATGCTTTGATGAATTTTTGTTTATATTTTGTAAAATCTTTTATAAACCGATCTGGACTTTTTCTGGGTGGAAAAACTTCTTTTCGATAAATTTCATTTAACTTTCCTTCTTTTAAATTATAAAATCGAACAAAGGTAGAACCATCTTTAAAAATATCATATACCGCTATGCCTTGACCAGGATAGGCAAATAGCCCTGTATTTCTTAAGTTGGCATAAGATAATTTAGAACCAGATCCAGAAACTATTTGATGTACTCCCTCAAAAATATTGTACTGCAAATTGTGCTCATGCCCCGAAACAAAAATTACATTCTCGTATTCGTGAGCAATAGTAGATAAACGATCAACCATAGATTTATAACGCTCGTTTTGAGCGTCCTGAATACTTACTCCGCCAGTTGTGCGTATCAACGCAGCTAAAGAACCTAGAATGGGTAATGGTATGGTTTTTTGTGAAGGATAAAGATGCCTTTCAATTGGATAAGTACCGCCATGTACACCGTTAGTATAAAGCGGGTGGTGTGTAGCCACAACAACATTCTTATTTTGATTTTTCTTTAATTCTGATTCAAATTCTTGCAAGAAAGCCTCTCTTGTTTTAATTTCTGGGCAATTATCATTAATAGTAGGGCTTTTATCCCAGTTTTCTAAATACCATTGCGTATCTAAAATAATTAAGGCCACATCATCTGAAATATCCCGCACCTCAAAACCACATCCTGTTTTGGGTGCCCAAGTATCTTTTTTATTGGGCATATGTTTGGCAATAAAATCACGCTGTTCTTTTAGGCTATGAATTCTGTTATGATACCAATCGTGATTTCCTGGTATGAATACTACCTCTCCAAGACTTGGTGTACTCGCCTCAATTTGAACTCCCATACGATATTCAGCCTCATCTCTACCAGGATCTCCTACTTCTGGCATTCCGTCTGGGTATATGTTATCCCCTAAAAATAAAGTATGTGAATTTTTTACATTAAATGCTTCTAAAGCTTGGCCAAAAACTTTCATACCATCAGATTTCCCATTTTCTTCGGCATAGCCAGCATCGCCAACAAGTAAAAAGCGATGCGCCAGTTCTTTATGAGCCGGATAGCTGGTGTCTAAAAATTCTTGTTGGTTTCTATATTTTGGTTCATAAGAGGCACAACCAAAAAGAAATAATACGGAAATTGTTAGAAGTATGTTATTTTTATTCATAAATATAAATATAGTTTACTTTTTTTGTACTTTGCTTACATAAACGAGGCATCTTATGAAAGATTTAATAGCACAAACAGAAACTTTTGTTTTTGATTTATTCGCTACAAAATTACCTAATACATTTGTTTATCACAATTTCAATCATACAAAGCGCGTTGTTAAAAGTACCAAAGAATTAATTGAAAATTCTGAAATTCATGTTAAAGAGCATCAGCCTCTTATCTTAGCTGCTTGGCTACATGACACTGGTTACACCCAGACTTATAAACAACACGAGGATGAAAGTATCAAAATTGCTCGGGAGTTTTTAACTAAGGTAAAGGCAGATCCAGACTTAATAGAAAGCGTTTGTCATTATATAGAACAAACAAAAAGCCATCTTGAACCTAAAAAACTAGGAGATAAAATTATAAAAGATGCCGATTATTCTCATCTAGCAAAAGACTATTTTGAAGATATAAGCGAATTATTAAGGCAAGAGCTCAAATTATTAAATATCAAGAACTGTTCGCCAACAGAATGGATTGCAGAAAACATCGAGCTTTTTACAATGAAACACCAGTTTTATACCCCATATGCCGTTAAAAACTGGAAAATACAAAAAGAAGAAAACCTTTTAAATCTGCTTCAAAGTCAGCAAAAGCTTAAAAAGAAATTAGACAAAGAAAGAGTTAAAGCAAAATTAAAAGCCAAATATAAAAGTAACAATCCAGACCGCGGAATTCAAACCCTATACCGCACGGCATTGCGCAATCATATAAAATTAAGTGATATTGCAGACACAAAAGCTAACATTTTGCTTTCTGTAAATGCCATTATAATTTCATTAGCTCTTGCCAATATTATACCCAAATTAGATGCAGCTTCAAACCGCCACTTAATGATGCCTACTTTGGTTTTGGTTTGTTTTAGTGTCGCTTCCATGATTTTATCAATAATGTCTACTCGGCCCAATGTTGGTACAGGAGAATTCACCAAAGAGCAAGTAAAAAACAGGGAGGTAAACATCCTGTTTTTTGGTAACTTTCATAAAATGCAATTTGACCAATATAAATGGGCGATTGACGAAATTCTAAAAGATAATGATTATATCTACGAGGCTCTAACCAAGGATCTCTATCTTTTAGGAATAGTTTTAAATAGAAAATATAAGCTATTACGATGGACTTATACCATATTTATGACTGGTATAATCATATCGGTTATAGCCTTTACCTTAGCTTTTAGCACAATTTAAAATTAGCTTCAATCTAGCAAATAGAAAATAAGTTTACTTAGTATTTAAATAATCAAGCTTTATGATTAAATTGGTTATTTAGTTTACTTTACGGATTTATTTCGTTCATCATATCTTCATAGGTGAACTTAATTTGGTTGGGTTCATCTGGTAGATGATACAAAACTCTAACGCGTAAAGCTTTTAAACCAATTACTCCTTGCACGTCTTCAAGTTCTAGTTTTTCTATTTCTTCGCCTAGATAACCCTTTTTTTGTAAATAATTGATATATCGTAGGTACTCTAACTCATCAGCCTTTTGCGAGTAAATTATGGCAATTTTACCCTTCTGTGTTATACGCTCTTCGGTGTTTTTAATAAATGCTTTATCTATTCGCTTTTTGATTATTTCATATCTGGCGTTGTAGGTACCGTCAACATCAAATTTTTTCTCATCCATTCTGTATTTGATCGATAAGGTTGAACTAAAAACCAGAATGAGTGATGCGGCGTCTAGTTTTAATGGCAAACCTTCTTGAATAGAATAAAATTTATTCTCCATCTCGCACATGGTTTGTAACTGCCAAAGCCTCAAATTATAAAGATAAACTTTATGAAATGGCTTATTATTTACCATAGCGGCTCCAATGTACATATTATGCTCTACACCATCAGTTTTATAACGCTCAAAATAGTGAGGATACATTTTTTGGGCTTCTTGCTGTTGCCTGTCTAAATAGCGCGATAAACTGCGATTAATGCGCTGTACAGTATCATCATAATTTTTTCTATGGTTATATATAACCCCAGATTGAGAGTTTAAATCTTCTTTATACTCATCTATTTCTGATCTTAAACTTTCTTCATTGTTATAAATGTGTTCTATCAAAGGATCTAACTCATCATAAATAAAATTCATAATGCGCTGTTCACTTGATGCATTTAAATTTTCTTTTAATTCTTTTTTAAATTCATTAATCCTAAAAATAATTTGCTCATAAATAGGTATTGATTCTATTTCAAAAGCTTTTTCTACCAATTTAGTAATGATTTGCAATTGACTCAATAGGTCTCTTTGGATAGCATTATTTCGTTCATCAGATGATCCTACAATATCGATTTGTCCGTATAACGGATAAATATCTTTGAATCCGATGTCTCTGAATGAAGCGATACCATCTTTTTCTAAATCACTAATATAGCGCTCAGCTTCTTGCTCAAATACCCAAAGAACACTTGGGTGAATACTAGTACACTCCGATTGTATTACTGCTTTAACCCTATTTTCAAATTCTGCTTTATTCCGTTCAACAGCCATTACAATATAAGGTAGTATATCGTCTAGTTTTGAGGCATTAATACGGTTTAGCTCATTTTTACGCAACGAGCCTAGTTCAAGCACTCCCATTAAGTCATTACCTCGTGCTACAGGTGCAAAAATGCTACTTTTTATACCTTTAGCCAGTAAATTTTCGGCAAGTAAATTATGTTGGGTTTTGGTAGCGTATTGCTCAACATTTGCGATGACAAAATTTTCTTTTTTTTCTATCAACTGGTCTATTCCTTGCTGACATAAAGCTTTTGGACAATTGACACAATCATCCTGATCTAAAATAAAACTATTGATATAAGAGCTTTTATCTTGGCTCATTCTTACAAACTTATTGTTTGCTTGGTCATATAAAGTAAAGCCTATTTGTAAATCTGGTATTTTAAAAATAGATCTAAAAATCTCTATTAGGCTCGCCATTGTAGATTCTGGCAATTTCTTATTCAGCAATTCAGATTTCAAATCTGAAATACCGTCATCAATGGTTATATCTGTAAGATTCAATAAGGTAAAACCCTTAAAAATATAACTATTTGGCGGGAATTTTTCTTTCCAAATCTTGAGATCATCTGGGTTCAATAACAACTCATCTACATCGGCATCGGTAATTTTTGGAGCGCTATCGGTTTTATGAAACTGAATAAAGTCTGCATTTACAGATAAGCGGTAGGTTTTTATAATCCCTTCTTTATTTGGTATATCATAATAGATTGGTCGACTAAAATCTATTTTATAGTTATAAAAAGTATTTAAGATAAGTACACAACCACTTACATAATCTAACTGCTTATCAAAATTTCTGGGTGTTAATTCAAAATTTTTACCGGCCTCATTCAATATTCGTTCGAACCGAGCAGAAATAGCTAAGAAAATGTCGGTTTTAGGAACCGCTGCGGCTTTAATTTCATTTTCGGTTAAAAGATCTGGAAACAAATCGTCTAATAAGGTAATAATAGGTTGCTCATAATCAGATAGTCGCTCCAAGTCTTCAACGCCCGTTTCCAACTCCGGAAAATCCTCAATATAATCAAGTAATTCCTTTAAATATTTTTTAGCCAAAGGTTTCTTCTCGGTTGTTAACCGAGCCTTATATGCGTCTATAACCTTTTTAAAACCAACTTGAATAGAAAATGGAAAATCTTCTTTTGTTTTTTGTCTCAAATTACCTACCATATTTAAAATTAAAGCTCTTAAAAGAGATTACAAAAATAAGCGTTTAAAATTAACAAGAATTTATATCGTCAAATTTATATTGTACTTTAAAGTAAATATATTTGCAAGAATAAAAATTTTACAACAATGAAAAAACTATTTCTACTCTTCACAAGTTTAGGCCTTATAGCTTGTGGTTCTAAAAATAATGATAACGATAATACTTTGATGGCTAGTATAGATGCTGAAGAGGGTTCTGCTGTATATTTCTCTACCTTAAATGATAACGGTTCGCCTGAGCCAAAAGACACTGTACTGGTTAAAGATGGAAAGATTAATTTAGCTCTCCCTAAAACTGATTATCAAGGCCTAGGGATATTAAAGCTAGAAAATAATGCCAATGGGAACGTATTATTTGTTTATGAAAATGAGAAAATTGAGGGTGAAATACATGCCGATAGTTTAAGTAAAACTGACTTAAAAGGAGGTGATAACCAGGATTTGCTACAAGAGTATATGCATTTTCTTAATAAGCAACAAAAAGCTGGTAAAGCTCTATCTGAAAAGTTTAGAAACCCAGAATTACAGGAAAATCCAGCATTAGCGAGTCAGTTAAATGAAGAGCGTGATGCATTTATTGAAAAGGAAAGTAAGTTTAGAAAAGAGCTTATAAAGAATAACCCTAATTCATTGGTATCTGTAATGATACTTTCTGATATGCTCAATATGAACCGTTCTAGCCTTCCAGAAATCAAAAGTTTATATGAAGGGCTTTCAGACAAGGCCCAAAGCACACCAGCCGGTAAACGCATAGCAACTTTTATAAAAACTAATGAAGCTACCTCTGAAGGAAGTATGGCTCCTGATTTCACCGCTAAAACACCAGAAGGCGAAGACCTTAGTTTAAAAGATGCAATGGGTGAAGTTACCCTGATTGATTTTTGGGCGGCTTGGTGTAAACCCTGTAGAATGGAAAATCCGAACGTGGTAAAAATGTATAATAAATACCACGATAAAGGTTTAAATATTATTGGAGTTTCATTAGATAAAACTAAAGATGCTTGGGTGAAAGCTATTGAAGATGACCAACTTGACTGGTACCATGTTTCTAATTTAAAATATTGGAATGACCCTATTGCTAAAATGTATCAAGTACGATCTATACCTTCTACCTTTCTCTTAGATAAGGATGGCAAAATTGTCGCCAAAAATTTAAGAGGCCAGGCTTTAGAAAATAAAGTTGCAGAATTATTAGGTGAATAATTTGTTGAAATACTATTTAAATAAAAAGGCGCTTGTTACTTCAAGCGCCTTTTTATTTTATGACCTTTAAGCTATCACAAAAAGGGATAATCTTGCTCTGCATAGCCGATCACCCAAGGCCAGTAATTGGGCTCTTTAACGCCGTGAAACCATAAACGCAATTTCCCATCTTGAATAATACCATCTGGAGCTGTTACTTCATTATCCCAATAAAATTCAGGTTTTATAACAGCATTGGGGTACACTTCAAAATCTCCAAAAAAAGTTTTAGACCTAGCTAATCCTATACTTCTATCTGTAGAGAAGGGAATTAACCAATACCCATCTATTTTTGATTTTAGCAAACTTGCTTCATTAACATCTGGGCTAAAACCAATATCTGCACTAGTTAAAAGTGGCTCTCCTATTTTAGTCCATACCCTACCATCACTTGATGTTGCTCCTAAAATTCTTATACCAGCATTTGTAGCCGTCCAGTTTTGTGAAACATTCCAATCGGCATATACCATGTAAAATAATCCTTCTTCAAAAATAACACCTAGACTAGTTAAAGCATGATGATCAAAAGCTGAAGGGTCTGTAATATTTCTATTAATTACAGGACCATCCTCAGACGATGAAACTCTATCAAAGTCGAATCCGTTTTGAGAAGTTGCCAATCCTATTTCATAATTTTGAACATGTTCATTATCAGACTCTCCTTCCCTATAACCTGTATAGTACATATAAAACAAGTTATCCACTTTTACCACATCGGGAGTTTCTAAGGTATTATCCCATGCTGAGGATCTTTTTTTAAGCGCCAGATAATCATCAGTAATATTGTTACTGGGATTCACCCATGATTTACCATTATCTATTGAATAGACTACTGCAATTCCGCCTTCTGCGGTGAAATACATAAAAAGTGTATCTCCATAAGGACAGAATGATCGGCTGCTAAGCCAAAAGAACTTTCAAATACAGGCTCTGCGCTTCTATTGAATAAACCATCAAATTCTGTAATATTTTCATCTTCTTTTGTGCAGCCTGCACAAAAGAGAACTAAAATTAGGAGGCTGGAAACAGTAGGTTTAAACATTTTTTGTTATGGTATTAAAAAATCTTACTTTTTCATCAAATAGTAAAAAGCAGCAAGATCTCCTTCAATTTCCTCTTTAGCTTGGTTCAACTGAATAAGCTTATTTTCTAAAACCCTATAATAAGTGGGTCCGTCTTCTTCCTTAAGTTCAATTTCATTTCCATCTTTATTCCAAACAAACTTACCTGAAGAAATAAATGGTTCTTCATTTTCATCTAAATAAATTTCTTGCTTTTGATAGGTCATATCTTCATTTAGAATAATTGTCGTTTCTATCCCGCCACAATCTGCACAGGGTAAAACCCCTTCGTAGGTGGCAGCCCAATCTAATGAATTACGACTGGTATGCTCATCGATAGTCACTTCTGGTTCTTGCTCTTCAGGCTCGACCCCCTCAATACGGGCATCTTCAACACGAGAATTTTTTTGATCTGTTTTGCAAGAAAACAAAAGAGCAATTAAAATAAATAATAATAAACTGTTAGATTTCATAATTCAAAACATTTAGTTACTTATCTAAAATAAACAGAAGATTATAGTTTACCTATTCTTTTAAGAAAAAATAACAGAATTAAAGGAATTAATAACAATATAGCCATAAGTAAATTGGTTTGTAATAGGCTTGGTGCTAAAACAAGACTAATAAAGTAACCTGCCATAGCTCCACCAAAATGCGCATCATGCCCTATTAAATCATTTTGGGCCTTCATTCCGTAAAGGGTGTAGAGTAAGTACCCTATTCCAAAAACATATGCCGGAATGGGTATAATAAAAAATAAGCCCAACATCATATCTGGACGCAATAAAATAGCCGAATATAGCACTCCCATAACCGCTCCACTTGCACCTACGGCACTATAATAGCTGTTATTTTTATGCATTATAAACGAGAATAAGTTACCCGCAATTAAACTACCTAAATATATTATAATAAAAGCAAATACACCAAGATCATAAATTACCACATTAGCAAAGAAATATAGGGTAAGCATATTCACCAGGAGGTGTGTAGGATCAACGTGTAAAAACCCAGAACTTAAGAAACGAATGCGTTCTCCATTTTGTAAAGGCCCTATCATAAATTTATAACGATTAAAAAAATTGGCATCTTGAAAGCCTTTAAAAGATACAATTACGTTGATGGCAATAAATAATAGGGTAACTAATTCTATACTATTCATGTAACATTGGTTTGTGTTCAAAGATAGCATATCTTTGCAACAAAATGCGCCTACATGCAACGATTGATTTTTGTTTTTAGTTACCCTTTTTTATGGGTTCTAGCCATATTACCATTTCCATTACTTTATTTGATTTCTGACTTTGTATACTTTTGGGTTTATCACATTATTAGGTATAGAAGAAAAGTGGTAGATTATAATCTTGCGTTAGCTTTCCCAAAATTATCAGTCAGGGAAAGAAATAAAATCCGCAAAGAATTTTATCATCATTTTTGCGATTCATTTTTAGAAATGATTAAAACCTTAAAAATGAGCGACAAACAATTAAAAACCCGATTTAAGATTTTAAATCCAGAAGTGCTCAAAGAAATAGAAGCTCAGAAAAAAAGTTACATTTTATTAATGGGTCATTATGCCAGTTATGAGTGGGTTCACGCTTTGCATTTTCATGCTATTACTTTTAAAGCCTACGGTGTTTATAAGCCTATTAAAAATAAACATTTTGACAAGCTCATTCGCAAAATTAGAGGAAAATACAACACCCACATGCTGCCTAGCAAAATAGTTCCTAAAATAATTTTGAAAAATAAAAAAAATCAAACCCTAAGCAGTTATGGTATGGTTGCCGATCAATCTCCTCGTCCCAAGAAAGCAAAACACTATGTAAACTTTTTCAATCATAAAGTCCCCTCTTTTGTGGGACCAGAATATCTTGCAAAAAAATTAAATCTTAGCGTAGTTTATCTCCACGTTAATAAAACCAAAAGAGGAAAATATGAGGCTCGATTACAACCTATAACTTATACCCCTTACCAATACGAAGATTTTAAATTAACGGATATCTATTACGATTTGCTCGAAAAACAAATTAACGAAAATCCTGCTTATTACTTATGGACACACAAAAGATGGAAACACAAATTAAATGAACTTGATGCTAAAAATCCTGCATAAATTTTTACTATTAAGTTAAAAATTTTTACATTCGACAACAACTAAACTTGAACTAAAATGATTTTTAAAAACCACATTTGGAAAACGCTATTTTTTTGTTTTCTGGGCTTTACTGCTGTATTATTCTCTTGTAGTGATGATGAATCTTCCTCTGTTACCGAAGAAGATAAAACATTGGTAATTTCAACTAATATTAACAGTTTAACTTTTGAAGACACTGAATTGGGAAGTAATAGTAATCGAAATTTTTCATTGCAATATGCAAACCTCAACACTCCTATTAAAATTACAACGATGGGAGATTTCAAAATTGGATTTGATCTTGAAAATTTATCGCAAAGCATTGATATTTCAAATGAAGATAAAGAAACTACAAAAACTATTTACGTACAATTTACACCTACCCAAACTGGCATACAAAACAGTGAGTTAAAAATTGTGAATGGTGATGAATTCGAAAAAATTATCACTTTGCAAGCAAAAGGGAAAGAGAAAACCATAACGATGAGCACCTTTTCAGATAAGCGGGTAGCTTTTGGTAATGGGCACGACCAATCAGCGGTTCAGAGTTTTGATTTTCCTACCGATATTGATAAAGTTTCCCAAATTAAAATGTTTGTAAAATTAAGATGTCCAGCCGGTGGCTGTGATGAATGGGATGTTTTTGCTAATGTAAAGGTAAAAGACCCTGCAACTGGTGAATTTTATGAAATGGGCAGGTTTATAACCCCTTACTGGAATGACAACAGCCAACTTCCTCGTGGTTTTGAATATGATGTTACCGATTTTAAATCTTTACTTACCGGAAATAATGAATTGCGTATTCGTACAGAATGTTGGAATAGTAAAGGTTACCTAGTATCGGTTGAGTTCGATTTTATTTATGGTACACCTGATTATAAATATTCAGCCATAGTACCGATTATTGCTTATGATGATTGGTCATCTTCGGGAGTTCCTTACGGAAAAGCACATAATTTTGATCTCGATAAGTCGGTAAGTATACCTAATGAAGCCGAAAAAATACATTTGCGCTCTACTATTTCTGGTTGGGGACATGCGACACCTTATGATAGTGGCGGAAGAGGTTGTGCAGAATGGTGCTACAGAACCCATTATATAAAAATAAATGGTACTCAAAAATATACGCACGATATGGGACCCATTGGTTGTGCACAAAACCCTGTAAGTAATCAAGAGCCAGGAAACTGGAAACCTGATCGCGCTGGTTGGTGCCCTGGTATGGAGGTTCCCATAAGAATTGATGAAATGGAAAGTACCTGGGCTGGTCAGTCCTTTAATTTTGAATATGATTATGAAAACTGGACCAACAACGGTGCTAATGGTGACGCTTTTTATGCCACCAACACCTTTGTCGTAGTACAAAGTAACAATCCAATTAGTCCCGCGATTGTGAATTAATCAACTAACTTATTATTCAAAAAAAAGCCTTTCGAAATGATCCCGAAAGGCTTTTTCCATCTTAAATAGTATTACTAATTTAAGCTTTCCAACTCTTTTATAAAACGCACTGCCAATTGATCGGCTTCTTTCTGCGTTTTGGCTTCGGTGTAAATTCGAATAATTGGTTCTGTATTTGATTTTCTAAGGTGTACCCAACTTTCTTCAAAATCAATTTTCACCCCATCTATGGTACTCACCTCTTCTCCGCTATATTGCTTAGCCATCGTATCAAGTAAAGCATCAACATTTAATTCAGGTGTGAGCTGCGCTTTATTCTTGCTCATATAATAGCTCGGATAGGTTTTTCTAAGCTCCGAAAGACTAAGTTTTTTATTGGCCAAATGAGATAAGAAAAGGGCAATACCTACAAGGCTATCCCTACCATAATGCAAATTTGGTAAAATAATCCCTCCGTTGCCTTCTCCTCCTATAACCGCTTGTTTTTCTTTCATCAAAGCTACAACGTTTACTTCACCAACGGCACTGGCAAAATACGATCCCCCGTGTTTTTGAGTAATATCACGCAATGCCCTAGAAGAAGATAAATTACTTACCGTATTACCTTTTTGTTTACCTAAAACATAATCCGCTACAGCTACTAGGGTGTATTCTTCACCAAACATAGCACCATTTTCATCAATAAAAGCTAACCGGTCGACATCTGGATCAACAACAATTCCCATATCTGCATTTTCTTGAACCACCCTTTCGCTAAGGTCTGTCAAGTGTTCTTTTAATGGCTCTGGGTTATGCGGAAACTCCCCTGTAGGTTCACAAAACAATTTAACCGTATCAACCCCTAGGCGATCAAGTAAGCGAGGTACCGCTATACCTCCTGTAGAGTTTACCCCATCTACTACAACTCTGAAATCTGCGGCTTTAATAGTTTCTACATCTACCCAATCTAAGGCTAAAATCTCATCGATATGCAAATCTATATAAGCTTGATTTTTGGTAATTTTCCCTAATTCTTCAACTAAGGCAAAAGTAAATGATTCATCTTCGGCAATCTCTAAAATTCGTTTACCATCAGTTGCATTTAAAAATTCACCTTTATAATTTAGTAATTTTAGGGCATTCCATTGTTTTGGGTTATGACTTGCTGTAAGAATTATGCCACCGTCTGCATGTTCTAATTTTACCGCCATTTCTACGGTTGGAGTAGTTGATAAATCTAGATCTATTACTTGTATCCCCAATCCTACTAAAGTATTCATGACCAATTGCTGAATCATAGCCCCAGATATTCTGGCATCTCGGCCAATTACAACTCTATAAGTTTCTTTATTCCTATCTTCTTTTAGCCAGGTACCATAAGCAGCGGCATATTTTACGGCATCTATGGGGGTAAGATTATCTCCTACCCTACCACCAATTGTACCTCTTATTCCTGAAATTGATTTTATAAGTGTCATCGATTTTGTATTAATTAAAAAAACAAATATACTGTTGTATTGTAAGCTTGCAAAATACTTGTTTAAACAAAGCCTTTCACCTATCTTGTGCCTATGAATTATTTGGCACATATTTATCTATCTCAAGCAAGGCCAATGGTGGCTTTAGGCAATTTTATGGCAGATTCGGTAAAAGGTAATGACTATCAAAATTATAGCACCGCTATTAAAAAAGGAATTTTACTTCATCGTTCTATAGATAGTTTTACTGATAGTCATCCTGTTGTATATCAAAGTGCTCATAGGTTTTTTAACAAATTTAGACACTATAATAAGGTGATTAACGATGTGCTGTACGACCACTTCTTAGCCGTTAATTGGGCCGAGTATAGCATTGTTAACCTAGATGATTTTATTGAGAATTTTTATATTTTACTTGACCAACATAAATCGGTTTTACCGCAAAAAGTGAATCAGTTTTACCCTATTATGATTAAGCAAAATTGGCTCAAAAGTTACCAAAGTATATCGGGAATTACTCAAATACTAGATCAAATGTCACGTCGCATTCCTACCAAGGCACCATTATCAGAAGCCGTTCCCATTATGCAAAATCATTATTTACCTATGCAGAATGAGTTTAAAATTTTCTTTACGGATTTAATACAGCACTCCCAAGAAAAGCTGGCACTTTTAGATAAAGAATATCCTGAGGGAATAAATGAAAAATTTTATTAAAGGTTTAAGATTGGTATTTTCACTATAAGCTAATATTGGCTAAATTAGCGGTCTGCAAAATTTGTTATGAAGAACTCTGAAGATTTTATAGAAGTACTGGGCGCTCGAGTGCATAATTTAAAAAATATTGATGTCAAGATTCCGCGAGATCAATTGGTGGTAATAACCGGTCTCAGCGGTTCGGGTAAGTCATCCTTGGCATTTGATACCATATATGCAGAAGGCCAACGTAGGTATATAGAAACGTTTTCGGCTTATGCCAGACAATTTTTAGGTGGTCTTGAAAGACCTGATGTAGATAAAATTGAAGGGCTTTCTCCTGTCATTGCTATAGAACAAAAGACCACGAGTAAAAGTCCCCGAAGTACTGTTGGTACAATTACCGAAATTTACGATTTCCTACGACTTTTATATGCGCGAGCTTCTGATGCGTATAGTTATGAAACGGGAGAGAAAATGGTAAGTTATAGTGATGAACAGATTCAAGAACTAATTACTAAAAATTATCTAGGGCAACGTATTAACATTCTTGCTCCAGTTATCCGTTCCCGTAAAGGGCATTATCGTGAATTGTTTGAACAAATTGCTAAACAGGGTTTTGTAAAGGTACGCGTCGATGGTGAGATTGTCGATATAGAAAAAGGCATGAAGCTAGATCGGTATAAAACCCATGATATTGAGATTGTCATAGATCGATTAGCTATCGACGAAACAGAAAATACGCAAAAAAGACTATACAATAGTATACTCACTGCCTTAGACCAGGGAGAGGATGTACTCATGATTATTAAACAGGGAGATAAAAAAGAGCGTTATTTTAGTAGGACTCTAATGTGCCCTACTACGGGTATTTCTTACCCTAATCCAGAGCCTAATAACTTTTCATTTAATTCACCTAAAGGAGCCTGTCCTGTTTGCAATGGTATAGGCGAGTTGTATCAAGTAAACCAAGAAAAAATAATTCCAGACAATAAGAAGTCTATTCAAGCAGGCGGCTTAATACCTTATGGTGCTTACAAAAAAAACTGGGCTTTTAAACAGTTAGAACTTATAGCGCAACGCTATGATTTTAAACTTAACGATCCCATAAAAAAAATACCTCAAGAAGCACTCAATTTGATATTGCATGGAGGTAAAGAAAAATTCACCTCAATTTCTAAGGATTTAGGTGTTAAACGATCACATAAAATAGATTTTGAAGGTGTAATACCTTTTATAGATAAAACTTTTAACGACAACGATTCTAGGAAATTAAAAAGATGGGCCAAGGCTTTTATGGATAGAATTGGTTGTACCACTTGCGCAGGAACTAGGTTGCGTAAGGAGAGTTTATATTTTAAAGTCAATCATTTAAACATCGCTGAGCTAGCCCAAAAGGATATCGCTAGCCTAAGCCTATGGTTTGCTGAAATAAAACAACAGCTTAGTAAAAAACAAATTCAAATTGCCGAAGAAATTATTAAAGAAATTCAAACCCGCCTACAGTTTTTACTTGATGTAGGGCTAGATTATCTTAATCTTAACCGAAGTGCGAAAAGTCTATCTGGTGGTGAGGCACAACGTATACGTTTGGCAACTCAAATAGGCTCGCAATTGGTCGGGGTACTCTATATATTAGATGAACCTAGTATAGGCTTGCACCAACGTGACAATGAAAAATTAATCAATTCTTTACTCAATTTACGAGACGTAGGTAACTCTGTAATTGTAGTTGAGCACGATAAGGATATGATTGAACGTGCTGATTATGTTATTGACATAGGTCCTAAGGCAGGTAGAAATGGCGGTAAAATTATAAGCGAAGGAAGTCCCAAACAATTATTAAAACAGAATACCCTAACGGCATCTTATTTAAATGGAAAGGTTGCGATTGAAATACCAGAAAAAAGGAGAGATGGTAACGGCAAAAAAATAATCCTTAAAGGCGCCACGGGTAATAATTTAAAAAATATTACAGCTACATTCCCCCTAGGAAAAATGATTGTAGTTACCGGTGTTTCAGGAAGTGGTAAATCAACCCTTATTAATGAAACGCTGTACCCCATCATGAATGCGCATTATTTTAATGGGGTTAAAGAACCAAAACACTATAAAAACATAAAGGGGCTTGAACATATAGATAAGGTTATAGACATTAATCAGTCTCCAATAGGCAGGACACCACGATCAAATCCTGCGACTTATACAGGAGTATTTTCTGAAATTAGAAGTTTATTTGCTAAAACGCCCGAAGCCCAAATAAGAGGTTATAAGCCAGGAAGGTTTAGCTTTAACGTAAAAGGAGGAAGGTGCGAAACTTGTCGCGGAGCAGGTTTACGAGTTATCGAAATGAATTTTTTACCCGATGTTTTTGTGGAATGCGAAACCTGCCAAGGCAAACGGTTTAATAGAGAAACACTCGAAATTCGATACAAAGGAAAATCTATTAACGATGTTTTAGAGATGACCATCGATGAAGCTACAGATTTTTTTGAACCGGTTCCTAAGATTTACAGGAAACTCAAAACCATTCAAGATGTAGGTCTAGGATATATCAGTTTAGGACAACAAAGTACTACCCTATCGGGTGGCGAAGCGCAACGTATAAAATTGGCTACAGAATTATCAAAAAGAGACACTGGTAATACCTTTTACATTCTAGACGAACCCACCACTGGACTGCATTTTGAAGATGTAAATGTATTGATGAAGGTGCTGAATAAATTGGTGAATAAAGGGAATACTGTATTGATTATAGAGCATAATATGGATGTAATTAAATTGGCAGATCATATTATTGACATAGGTTTTGAAGGAGGTAAAAACGGTGGTGAAATTGTAGCTACAGGTACTCCAGAAGAGATAGTAAAACAAAGTAAAAGCTATACTGCCCAATTCTTGGCAAAAGAGCTTAAAGCTAACAAATTAAAATAACTTTATTAAGTAAATGAATATGAGAAACGAAAAAAGACACAAGGGATGGAATGAGATTAAAACCAATGATAGTTGGGCCATTTTTAAAATAATGGGTGAATTTGTTGAAGGCTATGAAAAAATGAGCCGAATTGGTCCTTGTGTTTCAATATTTGGATCGGCACGTACTAAAGAAGATCACAAATATTACCAATTGGCACAAAGCGTTGCTGCCAAAATTGTAGAACACGGCTACGGTGTCATTACAGGAGGTGGACCCGGTATTATGGAAGCTGGAAATAAAGGCGCGCACCAAGCGGGGGGCGTTTCGGTTGGTTTAAACATAGATTTGCCTTTTGAGCAGCATGATAATCCTTATATCGATAAAGATAAAAACTTAAATTTTGACTACTTCTTTGTTCGTAAAGTAATGTTTGTAAAATATTCTCAAGGTTTTGTAGTAATGCCAGGTGGTTTTGGCACATTAGATGAATTATTCGAAGCCATCACGCTAATACAAACCCATAAAATCGATAAATTTCCGATCATCTTAGTTGGACGCGAATTTTGGGGCGGTTTATTTGACTGGGTCAAAAAGACATTGTTAGACTCTTTTAATAATATCAGCGCAGGCGACATGGATTTAATACAATTGGTTGACACCGAAGAAGAGGTTATTGAAATACTCAATAAGTTCTACGATGAATTTAACTTAAGTCCGAATTTCTAAAAAAAATTTCTGGTACTTGCTTGTTATAAGTAAGTACCCATTGTTTTCTTTTATGCACAAGCACCTCTTTTTTTTTCTTATTTTAATTAAAGGCTCTTCTATTTTTGCCCAGCACGAAATAACTGCTCAAGTTACACTTCATACTGCAGAAAAGAAAATGAGAGTTTCGCAAAACTTAACTTTTAAAAACAATTCAAAAGATAGTCTCGAGGTAATTTATCTTAATGATTGGATAAATGCTTTTAAAAATAAACAAACACCTCTTGCCTATAGATTTAGAGAAGACTATCAGCGTAATTTTCACTACGCTAAAGCTTCAGAAAGAGGTAATACAAAAATTTTAAGTATACGAAATTTTGATTCTAATTTGAATTGGTTTCGACCCAAAAATCAACCTGACCTCTTGGTTATTCAATTAGAAAAAAAATTGCCTCCGCAAAAGCAAATTTCGATTAATCTCGAATATAATTTGAAAATACCCCACAGTAAATTCACTCGCTATGGCTATAAAGATTCAGATTTTATTTTACGATATTGGTTGCTTACCCCTGCAGTATATACTCAAAGTTGGAAGGTTTATAGCCATAAAAATGTAGATGATTTTTATATGGCGCCTATAGATTTAACCGTTGATTTTAAGGTGCCCGAAAATTATTATATTTTTTCTCATTTAAAAGAGGTACATAATAATCACTTAGCACAAACTAAAAATATCCGCCTTAGCGGAAAAAACCTCAGACAATTAGATATTCATCTTACCACTAACCCAGATTATGAGTATTTCGATACCGATTTAATGCAGGTGATTTCTAATATAGAAGATGACGAGGTACCCCAGCCTTTTCGAAATATTATTGTACACCGCATTTTACATTACCTAAATAAAAATCTGGGCCCTTTAAATCAAGATAAATTATTGGTTACGAGAACCGATTATGCCGATAACCCTGTATATGGTTTAAATCAACTCCCAAAATTCATACGCCCCTTCCCCGATGGTTTTCAATATGATATTAAAATGTTTAAAACCATTACCAATAAACTGTTTAAAGGACAATTAAATTTAGAGCCTAGAAAAGAAAATTGGATTAAAGAAGCTTTATTGGTGCATTTAATGATGAATTATGTAGAAACCTATTATGAAGACACCAAGCTTTTAGGCGCTTTTAGTGAACTTATAGGTATTCGTTGGTTCCATGCCTCCGAATTAGATTTTAATAAGCGGTATGCATTGTTGTACCAAAATATGGCACGCATTAATCTTGATCAAGCCATAACCACCACTCAAGATTCATTATTAAAATTTAATAAAAATATTGCAACGCCCTACAAAGCTGGTTTAGGATTAAATTATTTAAAAGATTATCTGGCCAATGAAGAAACGTTCAAAAAATCAATATCGGCATTTTATCAAAATAAACAAAAAGACTCTTTGGCCCTTTCCCAACTAAAGAGTGCATTTAAAACATATACAAAAAAGCCAATCGATTGGTTTTTTAATGAGTATATTGAAACTAATCTACCCATTGACTTTAAAATAAAAAAGATAACTATTAAAAACGATTCTTTACAAGTAGCCGTAATTAGTAAAAATCATAAAAATTTACCCGTTCCCGTGTACGGATTAAATGGCAAGAAAATAGTTAGCAAACGTTGGTTAAAAATTAAAAACGGAGAAGGTAAGATTCATATTTCTAAAGACGCTATAGACCGGGTAGGTTTAAATCATGAACAAATTATACCTGAATATAATCAGAGAAACAATTATAAAAGTCTTAAAGGAGTTTTTAATAAGCCACCCCAAGTAAGGTTGCTTATGGATATTGAAGACCCCTATTACAAGCAGCTTTTTTTAATTCCAGAATTTGATTATAATTTATATGATGGCTTCATTATAGGTCCTAAATTGCATAATCGTGCTGTTTTACCTCAAAATTTTAATTTTAATATTTCTCCAAAAATCGGTTTAAATAGTAATGCATTAATTGGTTCTATTGGTGTCTCTAGCAATACATTTTTTCAAAACCAAGAATTACATGCCATTCGGCTGGGGATAAGTGGTACCAGAATGTCTTATGCTCCAGATGCTTTTTATTACCGTGTTGTACCTTACTTTAGTTTAAATTTTAGAAATCCTTATTTACGCAGTAACCAAAGACAATCGTTAAGCATTCGAAGTGTAAATGTTCGTAAAGACCAGAGCTTATTTGCCACCAATCAAAATCCTGATTATAGTGTAATGAATTTACAGTACAATTATAGCGATAGAAACTTTGCCGATTATTTTACTGCAAATTTTGATTACCAAGTGGCTAAGAAATTCAGTAAAATCTCAGTAACAACAAAGTGGCGTAAATTATTTTTAAACAATAGGCAGTTAGAACTACGTGTGTTTGCCGGGGCGTTCTTGTTTAATGATACCCGTAATGAAGATTACTTTAGCTTTGCCCTTGACCGCCCGTCAGATTATATGTTTGACTACAATTATTACGGCAGAAGTGAAACCAGCGGTCTATTTAGTCAGCAGTTTATTGCGGCCGAAGGCGGCTTCAAGTCAAAAATTCAACCAGGTTTTGCCAACCAATGGATAAGCACAATTAATGGAAGTTTTAGTATTTGGAATTGGATTCACGCTTACGCCGATGCCGGCATAGTCAAAAATAAAAATAAAGATGCCAAATTTCTATATGATTCTGGTATAAGGCTTAGTCTAGTCCAAGATTATTTTGAGGTGTTCTTCCCACTGCAATCGAGTTTAGGTTGGGAACCCAGTCAATACAATTACGATCAAAAAATACGGTTTATTGTTGCCTTAGATTTAAAAACACTTGTAAGCCTTTTTAAAAGACGTTGGTATTAAGTTTTACGCGCCCAAGTTACACATAACAAATCAAAATAATTAGAAAAATTAGTAGTGTGAAAATGCTAACAAATATTTGCGATTTTTAGAATTACGCAACAATTAAGGCTTTTTAAATTGTTTTTTTATGATAATTTTAATCAAAAAGCCTTTATTAGAAATTATTATTAATACCTCAAATCATTTTCTATTGAAAATCTGATTCTAATTTCTTATCTTCGTGCCGTTCTCAAAAAGATTTAAGCATGCAGAAAGAAGTAAAAGAAAATATAGACCTTTCCTTTGAAGACTTTAAGTTAGAAGTTTTAAAAGACTATAAAACAGCCGTAATAAGCCGCGAATGCAGTTTACTCGGTCGTAGAGAAGTTTTAACAGGAAAAGCCAAGTTTGGGATATTTGGTGATGGTAAAGAAGTGCCTCAACTGGCCATGGCTAAGGCATTTAAAAATGGTGACTTTAGATCGGGTTATTACCGTGATCAAACCTTTATGATGGCGTTAAACCTATTATCTGTAGAAGAGTTTTTTGCAGGACTTTACGGAAATACCGATATTGAACAAGAACCAATGTCGGGAGGGCGTCAAATGGGTGGACATTTCGGAACCCATAGTTTGCAAGAGGATGGCCAATGGAAACCTATAGTTAATCAAGCCAATTCAAGTGCAGATATTTCACCTACTGCAGGCCAAATGCCTCGCTTACTAGGATTAGCTCAAGCTTCTAAAATTTACAGAAATGTTGAAGGTATAGATCAAGAATTGTTTTCTAATAAAGGCAATGAAATCGCTTGGGGAACCATAGGAAATGCTAGTACAAGTGAGGGTCTTTTTTGGGAAACCATAAATGCCGCCGGCGTTTTACAAGTTCCTATGGTAATAAGTGTCTGGGATGACGAATATGGTATTTCTGTTCATGCAAAACATCAAACTACAAAACAAAACATCTCTGAAATATTAAAAGGCTTTCAACGCGATGAAAAAGGCGAGGGATATGAAATAATTTGCGTTAACGGTTGGAACTACCCAGAATTAATTGAAGCTTATCAAAGAGCCGATAAAATTGCAAGAGAAGAGCATGTTCCTGTTTTAATTCACGTACGCGAACTCACGCAACCTCAGGGGCACTCTACTTCAGGGTCTCACGAGCGTTACAAATCAAAAGAGCGTTTAGAATGGGAAAAGGAATTTGATTGCAACGCACAAATGCGTCAATGGATTATTGCTAATAATTTTGCGAATGAAGAAGAGTTAGAAGCCATAGAAAAAGAGGCGAAAAAAACTGTGCGTGAAGGCAAAAAAGCTGCTTGGGAGAAAGTTATTGAGCCCGCTAAAACTGCTCAAAAGCAATTGATTGATATTTTAAATCAATTAGCTCCAGCATCACAAGCAAAGCAAAAAATTGAAGCGGTTACAAAAAAATTAGCCTCTCATAAAAACCCTGAAAAACACCAGGTTTTACAGGCAGCCAGAAATGTTTTACGTTTGATAATAAAAGAAAACCCTTCACAAAAATCGACTTTATTAAATTGGACAAAAGAGTTTAGTTCTAAAACCCAATTGGACTATAGTAGTCATTTGTATAGTGAGAGCGCTTCAACAGCATTAAATATTGAAGGTGTAGAACCAACTTATGATGAGGAGGCAGAGCTTGTTGATGCCAGAATAGTAATTCGAGATAATTTTGATGCTATTTTTGGTAGTAAACCAGAAACCCTAATTTTTGGGGAGGATAGCGGAAACATTGGTGACGTTAACCAAGGCTTAGAAGGTTTGCAAGAAAAGTATGGCGAATTACGAGTGGCCGATGCGGGTATTCGCGAAGCAACAATTCTTGGACAAGGAATTGGTATGGCTATGCGCGGATTAAGACCTATTGCAGAAATTCAATACTTAGATTACTTATTGTATGCTCTGCAGATAATGAGCGATGATTTGGCAACTTTGCAATATAGAACAAAAGGAAAACAAAAAGCGCCACTAATTGTACGAACAAGAGGCCATCGATTAGAAGGTATATGGCATAGCGGATCACCTATGGGAGGTATTATTCACCTTTTAAGAGGAATTCACATATTGGTACCCCGAAACATGACCAAAGCTGCAGGATTTTACAATACTATGCTAGCCAGTGATGAACCGGCTCTAATTGTTGAATGTCTTAACGGTTACCGCTTAAAAGAAAAGTTACCTAATAATCTTGGAGAGTTTAAAACACCTATTGGTGTAGTTGAAACCATTAGAGAAGGAAAAGATATTACCCTTGTTTCATACGGATCAACATTAAGGATAATTGAAGACGCTGCGGAATTATTAAGTGAAATAGGTATAGATTGTGAAATTATAGATGTACAATCGCTACTACCTTTTGATTTAAATCACGATATTGTAAAAAGTGTGGCTAAAACAAACAGGTTATTGGTTATCGATGAAGATGTTCCAGGCGGAGCTTCTTCTTATATACTTCAGCAAATAGTAGAAAAACAAAATGCTTATGTTCACTTAGATAGTAAACCGCAAACCTTGACCGCCAAAGCACATAGACCTGCTTACGGTACAGATGGGGACTACTTTTCTAAGCCTTCTGTTGATGATGTTTTTGATAAAGTATATTCAATTTTTAATGAAGTAAATCCAAAACAATTTCCATCTATGCTATAGTTTAAAACGGATATTATAAATTAAAAAGCCTTCAGTTAAACTGAAGGCTTTTTTACATCCAAGCCTGTTGCGATGATTCTACACGATAGAGCAAATAATTCAATTGAGCACAATAACTCTTGGGAAGATAATTAAAACGTAAATCTCCAGCAGCGGTATGAAAAGTAATATGAACCAACTCTCTTTTCCTTAAGAAAATAGGTTCATGAACGCTAATAGCTTGTATCTTGAAAAGCTCAATATATTTTCTTTTTTTAAACCAAACACCTTCGCTTTTTATTATAAAATTTGGAGTAATAGCCAATTTAGAACGCTGAAAAATAAAAATTTGTAGTATTAACAGAATAAATCCAACAGGAATTAGAATTAGGGCCAGCAATTCTATTCTAAACCAACCTACAAAATAATTTAAAAAGAATGCACCCCCAGTTAGTAGTGAAATTATAACTAATCGCTTAACCAGCCAAATAGGATTCATTCTAACGAATTCTCCTTTTTCTAATTTTACTGAAAACAAAAAGTTTTGAATTTGCAGCAACTTATTTAAAGTTAAACCAGGAATAATAAGACTATTTTTTTTTACCTGATCATCACTGCCAATTAGTGCTAATTGAAGCCGATGTAAATCGAACCGACTTTGTAATGGATTCGAGCTATGGGTTACTATTTGAACTCGATTCGGATTTAAACTCCATTTTGTATTGGTTTTTAAACCCATTTCAACTTCTAAAGATTCTTTTTTCTTGGTGATCTTAAGCTCAAAATATTTTAAAATAGTTTCTATAATACTTACTAGGATACTTAAGCCAAATAATATGAAAAAACTGAGAACCAATACCAAAGTTATTTCAAATACACTAGTATACTCTTTTTCCAAATACTCCTCTGCCCCTTTCCAATATGCATTATCATCAACAAATTGAGAAAATTGACCATATACGGTACTTATAAACACTATGATTAATCCTAGACCTCTGAAGTAGTTGCTGGTTAATCCCAATAATAATAACTTCTTAAGACCTAATTTATAAGTCCACTCGACATTATTCTTTAATAAAGAATCCTCGGCCTGTTCAAAATCATTTTCATTTAAATCTTCCTTTAACAAGTCATTACTTAATTCTTTATTTACAGAAGATTCTTCCGCTTTAAGCGCTAATAATTCTTGTTGTAAGGCCAATGCTTTATCTTCTGATAATGCCTTGATTTCAATTTCTTTATCTGAACTACCGGCAGACTCTACAACCAAACTACAAACCCCTATAATTCGGTGAATAATCGACCTTTTAACATAAACTTGTTGTATTCTTTGTAAGGAAATATCTAGGGTATTCGTGGAAAAAACACCCTGTTTGAGAACAAACCTATAATTTTTATAATCAATATGAAATTTAAAATTCTTATAAGATAAGTAACTAAAAACCAACACTATTAAGAATAATAAACTTAAACCCAAAGTGACATAAAACCAGTAATTACTTAGCTTTTGGGTGAGTGCACTATAAAGAAAAATGGCAATAAGGCCCCGAGTAAATTTGTATAAAGAATAAAGAAAAACAAACAAAATACCCAGTTTATTTTGGTTCTGTGGTATAGCAAAGAGCTTATTCTGTTCTTTCTTCGGCATCGATTAACTGAATTATAAATTCTTTAATTTTTAAGGCTTCTTCAGGCAAAAGACCTACAATACTAATATCACTACCTGAACCTCCTGCGGTATATATCCTAAGCACAGCCAGCCCCAGTTTTTTATCTAAAAAGCTTTGCTTTGATGCCACGTGTTGTATACGGTTAAAGGGAATGACAGTAGTTTTTTTCATCAACCAACCCCTTTGAAAAATCACATCTTTCTGTCTTAAAGCATAACCTATACTCCTATAGCGTTTAAAACTTAAAAAGACACCTAATAAAACAAGGAAAAAAGCAAAAAGACTGCTTATCTTGAAAACCCATATAGGAATGCCCCAATTTAAATTAACAAGGGCTAATAAAATCAAGCTATAAACGAGGCAAAAGATGGCCCATTGCAAGACCATCTTTTTAAAATAAGTTTTTACACTCCCTTTTAAATAAACCGATTCAAAATCAGGTAAATCATCTAGGTCAATTGAATTATTTACAAAATCTTTCATTATTTAAGGCAACCATTTTTTATCAAAGTTTGGTTTTCTTTTTTCTAGAAAAGCATCTCTACCCTCTTTGGCTTCATCTGTCATATAAGCCAATCGAGTTGCTTCCCCTGCAAAAACTTGTTGACCTACCATTCCATCATCGGTTAAATTCATTGCGAATTTTAACATTTTAATAGAGGTTGGACTTTTTGCTAGAATTTCCTGTGCCCATTCATAGGCGGTATCTTCTAATTCATCATGCGGTACTACGGCATTCACCATTCCCATTTCAAAGGCTTCTTGAGCCGAATAATTACGCCCTAAAAAGAATATTTCGCGTGCCTTTTTTTGTCCTACCAATTTCGCTAAGTAAGCTGAGCCATAACCTGCGTCAAAACTGGTTACATCTGCGTCTGTTTGTTTAAAAATTGCGTGTTCTTTACTAGCTAAAGTCATATCACATACCACATGTAAGCTATGTCCACCTCCTACTGCCCAGCCGGGTACCACACAAATCACTGCTTTTGGCATAAAACGAATGAGGCGTTGTACTTCAAGAATATTTAATCTATGGTACCCGTCCTCCCCAACATAACCTTGATGCCCTCGTGCTTTTTGGTCTCCGCCACTACAAAAGCTATACACACCATCTTTGGGTGATGGCCCTTCTGCAGACAGTAAAACTACACCAATACTCGTATCTTCTTGTGCATCGTGAAATGCATCTAAAAGTTCTGATGTAGTTTTGGGTCTAAACGCATTTCTAACCTCGGGTCGGTTAAATGCAATTCGAGCTACCCCGTTACTTTTCTTATAAGTTATATCTTCATATGTTTTTGCGGTCTGCCAATTTATTTTACTCATGCTTAAATTTTTTTATAAGATTTAATTTTATTAATTCTAATATCAATTTACAAATGTCTTAAAAGTAATAACAATTTCATAAAGACTAGATAAATAGCAAAAATAGCTAATAATTAAGTACAGTTACTCTATTATTAATATCTTTAGCATAGTTTTTGCTTTAAAATTATTCCGCGAAAAGCTGATTATGAAAAAATTTTTATTACTTCTTTTTATGTCAATAGCCATGTTTGTAAACGGGCAAGAGCTAAAACAAGCACAAAAGATTCCACAGGCAAATTACAACTTAGAATTGCCCTTGCGCTTGAAAAACCATAGCCTTGCATTAGGCACTTTTTTAAGCGCTATAGAATCAAAAGAACGTAACTTTAGTATACCGCCAATAAAAATGCATCAATTTTCTACTTTTAAAAAGATTGATATGCTTGCTTTAGCTGAAGAAAAACACTATAATAAAAATAAGGCAAACTACTCTATGCAATTGCCTACTAGACAGCTAGAGCAAATTAAACAAAGGGTTGAAGTCTATTATGACTCAAGAAGCAATTTTAAACGTCAAACGGAATTTAGTGTAGACACAGATCCTAGAAAAACTAGAGACGGAGGTATTAAAAATGAAGCTTACGAAGATATGAGTAGGCCCTTTATTCGAAATCCATATGGATATTTTTATAGAGGAAATTATATGGGCAACAAAAATGCAAGAGGTAGAAATTTCAATTTTTATCTTAATTAATTATGTTTCAACGAGATTTACTTTGTATTCTAGTTTTAGCATGTTCAACTATATTCTGTATTCGTGCACAGGACAGTCTATCCCAAACTCAATACTTTAGGCAATACCCAGATAAGGTTTTAATTAGAACCAATCTGATTAATACGAGTAATGAATTTTCTTTATATAATGAAAAATTAAAAACTAATATTGAGGTTATACCAAATAGAAAAACAACTTTAGGTCTGTCTTTTAATTATGATTTATTAGCATTTAGTTTTGGCTTCGCACCAAAAATATTTAATAGTAACCGAGATAAGGAAGATGGACAAATTTTTTCCTTTTCTTTAAATTTATATCCAGGACCGTGGATTCAAGAGATTGATTTCTATAAACAAAATGGTTTTAAGGTACGGGCAGTAGACAACGCTTCTTCTCATTTACCAAATGCCAGTTCGCTAAAAATAAAAGGTAAAACCGGATTTAATTTTAATCCTAATTTTTCTTTTCGGGCTAAAAATTTCGAAAATCAAAGACAAATGATTAGTGCTGGTAGTTTTATACCAGCCATTTCTTACTCGTTTACAGCACTACGTAAAATTCGGGTTTTAGATCAAATAGAAAATGCAAATTTTTACACCATAGCTATAAATCCAGCTTATCACTATAATTGGGTTATTAATGAACACTTTTTAGTTGCCGGCGGATTTTCGTTAGGCTTAGGAGCCTTTCACACTAGTGACAGGGCGAGTAGTTCTACGCATCTACTCACTACTAGTAGTTTAGACCTAAGTTTGGGGTATACAACAGATGCTTTTTACTCTGGTATTCGGGCTTATACCCAAGTTCAAAATCAATCAAGTAGTTCACACGCGAAAGTTGATGACGCTGTGCGCTACTTTTCTGTAGTTATTGGTTACCGATTTGATGCTCCTAAATTTCTTAAAAAAACCAATGAAGATTTACGCCGATGGCTTAATTCTCTATAAGATAAATTCCTTCTGGCTTTATTTCTATCATTCGTTTTTTATAAAGCGTACCTATTGCGCGTTTGAAGCTTTTCTTACTCATAGCTAAAAACTTTTTTATTTGCTCAGGTTCTGATTTATCATGCAAAGGCAAGAAGCCATTTTGAAGCTGTAATTCGTGTATAATCTTATCGGCATTAGGCTCTATGCTTCTATAGCCTGGTCGTTTGAGTACAATATCAATTTTATTGTCTTTCCTTGTTTTTTTAACCCAACCTTTAAGCTTATCTCCAGTTTTTAAATCTTGGAAAACATCATCATGATAAACTAAGCCTTGATGTATATCATTTACAATTACATTAAACCCTAATTCCGTTTTATTGGCTATCCACAGGTCTACCTGCTCAAAAGGAGCTACAGTTAAAGATGAATTATCTAAAAAATGTAATACTTTACTTGAAGCAACCAACCTTTCTGAAGTTTCATCTAAGTAACAAAAAACAAGATACCAATCTTCTTCTTTCATAGGATAGGCTTGCTCTTTAAAAGGTACAAATAAATGTTTTTCTAATCCCCAGTCTAGAAACGCACCTAGTTTATTTACTTCTACACATTTTAAATAAGCAAATTCATCTAAGGCTACATAAGGAGTCAAAGTAGTTGCTACTGGCCGCTCTTCGTGATCTAAATAAACAAAAACCTCTATTTCATCACCAATTTCAAAATCTTCTGGCTTGTATTTGTTAGGAAGTAATACTTCGTTTTCTTTTAACCCAGAATCATCTCTTAAAAAAAGCCCAGGAGGGGTATCGCGATCTATAATAAGTTTGTGTGTTTGCCCAATTGCAAGCATAGCTATAAATTTTGTACAAATGTACACATAATGATTTTGGTAAATTTCATTAAACAAAAAAAGAACCTAAAAAAGGTTCTTTTCGTTCTTCTATGATTTAAACAAAATTAATTGTAAACAGATTCTTTGTTAAAATGTTTCGTTAACAAGTAGTATACAACAGCTCTATATTTATTTGGTTTTGAACGTCCGTAGGCATCTATAACCTTGTTTATAGCATCCATCAAATCATCAGAATCAGGCAAACCTAACTTTTTAATTAAGAAGTTATTTTTAACGGTTTGTAATTCTTTATCGTCTGATCCTGATACTGTCGAAGCATCTCTATTATAAATAGATGGTCCTAAACCCTTTGCCACTTTACGTAATAGGTCGATGTCGTGATTACCTTCTATTTCGTCTAGGTGTTTGATGTAATCACCCATCTTTTCATCAAATTTACTCATAATTTTATTTGTTAGTATTTTAATATAATGCTCAAGATAAATTTATTTTTCTTTTTAATCAAGTTTTTTTCAAATTATTCGTTTTGTATTTAAAATAATTTTTTAACAAAACATCATTGGGCTCATTCCCTGTGAAAATTTCAACCAATTGGGGTTTATCATTTTGTTGAAAAACATTATACAAGCAGTCTGTCAATGTTGTTTCTTCGTGCACCGGATGGTATTCAAAACCAAACATTTTACAAAGGTGAGATGCATTTAATTGATGTTTGGTTTCAAAAAATGTTTTAAAAGTAGGATTTTCTTGTGCTCCTGGTAAAATTTTAAAAATTCCGCCTCCACCGTTATTGATTAAAATAATTTTAAAATTATGCGGAATATAATTATTCCACAAAGCATTAGAATCATAAAAAAAACTGAGATCACCTGTGACTAGGGTCGTAGGATAACCACTAACAATGGCGGCGCCAATCGCAGTAGAACTGCTTCCATCAATACCGCTTGTTCCCCGATTACAATAAATATATTGATGAGGTTTAAATTTAAAAAGTTGGGCGTATCGAATGATACTGCTATTAGAAAAATGAACCAGCTGTTTTTCGGGTAAAGTTTGTACCAATAACTCAAAAGCTTTCAAATCTGAAAAAGGTAAATTTTTCATATATTCCTTATGGTGAGTATCCCTTTGATTCTTTTTATTTATCCAAAACGCTTGATAATCACTTTCTACTTCTTTAACCATTGGAAAAAAAACACTAAAAAAATGATTTATGGTCACATCAAAATGTTTATTTAAACAAAAGTAGGTATTCAAGGCTTGGTTGGTTCCTACATGCCAATGCTCTTTAGGTTTATAGTTTCTTAGAAATGCTTTTACTTTCTTTGAAATAATAAGACCGCCTAAACTAATTAAAATATCTGGTTGTAATTTTTCAAAAGCTTCAGCTGGATTAGGTATATTTTCAAGTGGTGCAATTAGCTTATCTATGCGAGAGATTAAATTTGGGTGGTGCCAGTTTGATGTAGTTTCAGTAAAAATAAGCACCGACGAATCTTTCGCCAAAATTTCTAAATATTGCTGCTCTATGCTATTAGGCGGCAAAACGCCAACAATAATTAGTTTACGCTTGGCTTTGCTCCATTTATCTGCAAAAGGTTTCACCTCCTGCATCTCTAACTTTTTACTAGCTAAGTTGGGTTCAATTATCAAAGGAGCGACTGTAGGTTGATCTACCAGACCATATAACGGCTCATAAAAAGGTACATTGATATGAACCGGTCCATTCTTCTCAATAGCCGTATTTAAAGCTAAATTAATTTCACGCTGATTATGCAACTTCGCCTCTCCAAATTTTTGCTGAATTTTCTCATCGTTAGGGTATACATCTGTAACCACCTCAGAATGTAAATTGGCTTCGTATAAAATGTGATTGCTAAAGACATTTTTTTGTCTAATGGTTTGCCCATCACCAATATCTATACGCTCTACGGGTCTGTCTGCAGAAATTACCACCAAAGGTACATCGCTATAAAAAGCTTCAGCTATAGCAGGATAGTAATTTAGTAAAGCACTACCAGAAGTGCACAATAACGCTACAGGCTTTTTTATTTGTTGTGCCATCCCCAGAGCTACAAAAGCAGCAGATCTTTCATCTACAACACTAAAAGCTTTAATTTCAGGATGATTTGAAAAACTTATAGTAAGCGGGGCATTTCTTGAACCGGGAGATATCACAATATGATTAATACCCTTTGACAAGCATAACAAGACAACCGACTGAGCTAATGGAATGCTCGAAATTTGCATAAATTAAATTTTATTTCAAAATTAGTAAAATACCCTGTATAAAAAGATTAATAATTGCAAAGCTTACTATAAAATAGAGGCTAGAGTACTGGCTTTTTTTAAAGTCTCTTCCCACTCCATTTCTGGAACTGATTCATCTGTGATTCCTCCTCCTAAATACAGATGAACACAACCTTCATTTAATTTCATACAACGTAAATTTACATATAAATCAGTTTCTTTACTCAAGCTTCTAAAAGCTGAATTTTCTACGTTACGCTTTCGCGGATTGCGGTCTTGGGTAACCGGTTTATTTATTTCTCCTAAATATCCTGCATAATAACTGCGTTTATAATTTTCGTTTTCGGCTAAGAAACAACTAGCTTCATCTTTTGGTGTTCCACAAACCGCAGGTGTAGGATGCAATTGCTTTATAATTTCTTTCATTTTTTCTGGATTAAACTTAGCACTGATATCAGTTTTTAAATGCGCAACTTTTCCCGCAACCTGCGTTTTTAGATTTGAAATTTCAATTTGCTCAACTCCATCGATAGTATTTAAGTTATCTTTTATAAAAGAAGTAACAAAGGCTTGCTCTTTTTTCTCCTTTTCTCCCCATACAAAAGTTGTTTGAGTTTCATTGGCACTTTGAGTTCCTGCCAAGGCCATTGTTTTTAATTTATTTCTATGCGTTCTAACTAAAACTTCAGGGGTAGCGCCTAACCATAGCCCTTCGTCGGGGTGGTACCACATATATACAAAGGCTGAGTCATACTTATAAAGCAAACGTTTAAAATAGGTTAATGCTTCACCTTTAGCCGCATATTTTGCGATTCGTGAAACTACGATTTTTTGGCAACCACCCTGCTTAATTTCATCAATCGCTGCAGAAACAAGTTTTATATGCTGCTGCTTTTGAAACAAAAGTTCTTGTTCTACTGGCAAGACTGTGGGCTCTACATAATCTATTGAAGATTTATCAAAACTAGTTAACTTCAAAATTTCGGCATCTCTAATTGAAAAAAAGTAGCTGGCTTCATCTTTATAAAATGGTGCAAAAATAAAACCTTCTTGTTGATGCCGCTTAAAAGTTTGCTTTGCTAACTTCTGTTGTAATTGAGCGGTCACAAGGGACTGACCTGGTTTTCGATATACAACCAAAGGTTTTTGAGCCTTTAAATGCTTGGTTATAGAATTAAAGAAAAGGTTACTTTCCATAAGTTATTTTTTAGGAATAGCTAGAGTTGTCAATTTAACTGCAGAAATTAATTGACCGTGCTCATTGGTTAATTTTATATCCCAAACTTGAGTGGTGCGGCCCTTATGTAAGAACTTAGCTTTAGCTTTGACTAGCCCTTCGCGAATACTTTTAACATGATTGGCCGAGATTTCTATCCCTCTTATATAATAATTTTCCTTATCTAGGAAAATCATACTGGCCGCACTTCCTACACTTTCGGCTAAAGCCACCATTGCCCCACCGTGTAAGACACCGTCAGGTTGATAAACTTTTGAGTTTACCGGCATTTCGGCTTCTAAGAAATCATCCCCAATTGCTGTGTAAACAATACTTAGTGTTTCCATCAAAGTATTTTCGCATCGAGCGTTTAATTCTGCCAATAACTTTGTTGTATCTATTTTCATTTTTTTATGTAATTAAAATACGTTTAATTCGCATTTTGAAAAGGTAAAAATACAAAATGGATAAGATATGAGTAGTCATGAAAAAAAAGTTTCTTACCAACACACCAACACCTATTCTACCCTCAACCTTTTAGGACATCAGACTGAGCAGTTTTGGTATTGCTTCCATGGTATGGGTTACCTCAGCAAATACTTTGCTCGTTACTTTAATTCATTTGATCAGCAAAAGAATTACTTTATTGTTCCGCAAGCCCCTTCAAAATATTATCAAAAATCAGACTTTAAACATGTTGGTGCCAGTTGGCTCACAAAAGAAAATACTTGGCTAGAATTAGAAAACTTATTTCAGTATTTAGATGCCGTTCATAGAGTTGAAAATAAACAAAGTGAGTTGCCTTTAAATATTTTAGGATATTCTCAAGGGGTTTCTATAGCGCTGCGTTGGATAGCTAAACGAAAATTAAATCCGAAGCAAATTTTTATTCATTCAGGGAGCATACCAGCGGAACTTGACGTCAAAGCGTTTTCACACTTGAGTGCAGAAACAAAAGTTTTCTTGATTTATGGCAGACAAGACCAATACCTTACCAAAGAAAAACTTAATTTACAATTACAAAAAGCGAGAGCGCTATTCGGTAAAAAATTAAGTATTCACGCTTTTGATGGTAAACATGTTATGAATCCTGAATTACTGAAGGAACTCCACGGTAAATAACAGCATTATTCTTTACGAATTTGCTCCTGCATAACCTCACCTGTTTTTAAATGAACTTGAAGAATATATACTCCAACTGGTAAATGTTTTACATCTACAGAAGCTGATGAAGTTTTCACCAATACTCTACCCGACAAATCATACAACTTTAATTTTTTAAGCTTTTGCGGATTTGTAACATATAAAATTTCTTTTACCGGATTGGGAAAAACCTTTATTTCTTCTTTCTCTACTTTGCTTACCGATAGATTTGCGGTATTATTTTTTGCAATTAAATCAAACTCTGGATTTATTTCAATTTGAGTAACTGTAAACGGAACATTAAACGTAAACATTTGATTATTTTGTTGATGATCTGCTACCACATCTAGTACCTGATTATTACTACCTTTAAAACGTATAGGAACTTGTGCTTCGAAAAAACTAACACTGCTATGGCTTTGGGACTGACTTAGGCTAAGTTGTACTTGATTAGCATTTTGAGTGGCATTTATGCTAAAGCTAGGATACCCCTCTCCATAAACCCAATCATTAAAAAACTCGGTTAAATTTTGACCCGTGAATTGCTCTACAACTTGTTTAAAATCATCGGTTTTTGCGTAGTTATATTGTAAATTTGGATCATTTAAATAAGCATTTAACGCGCCAAAAAAATCGGTATCACCTAATTTCTTTCTTAGCATATGCAATACCATTGCGCCTTTACCATAACTTAACCTACTGCTAAAAACCCGATTAACACTTAGGGTGTCTTGGGCCGGTATGTAAACACTACCATCGGGGGCACTTGTAATTTGATTGACTTTTGAAGATTTCCAATTATTAAAATCGGCACTTCCATCAAAATCTTCTATAACCATACCCGACAAGTAAGTCGCAAAACCTTCATTTAGCCATATATCTTGCCAACTACCACAGGTTATTTGGTTTCCAAACCATTGGTGAGCTAGTTCGTGGGCTATTAATCTACGGCTAAAATTACCCATAAAAGATATGGTAGTATGTTCCATGCCACCTCCCCACCCAAATTGAGCGTGGCCATAATTTTCGTTTGAAAAAGGATAACTTCCAAACTTATTCGAAAACAAATCCATAATAAGAGGCGTCTGCTGTAACTCTACAGTTGCAGAAGCCAAATTTTCTGGATAAACATAATCTATTAACGGGAAAGTAATCCCGTTATGGCTATAGTTATTTGAAATTGTGCTATAATTGGTTACCGCTACCGCAATTAGATAGGCTGGGATAGGGTATTTATGTTTAAAATGTGTTGTTTTTATACCGTTATTAACTACACTACTTTGCTCCACCCCATTGGTTACAGCTATATTTTCTTCATTAAAGGTATTAAATTTGGGCACATTAAGGTAAACATCTAAACTGTCTATTTTATCGTTTAAATCTTGTTTACAAGGCCACCAAGCTTTAGCACCATATGGCTCTGATAGCGTCCATATTATACCTCGATTATTATGAGTGGTTTGAGCAAAAGAACCAAAACCCGAACTTATTGGATTACCTTCATAATCGACCGTCAAACTTATACTTTGACCCGCCATAAGTAAATTGGGAAGTTGAACAATTAATTCATCTCCCACTCTAGAAAAACTCAACGAAGCTCCATTAGTAAGGTTTACCGCGTTCACTTGCATATTTGCGGCTAAATCAAATATAATTTGCATTGTATTTGAAGTAGCGGTTAGCTGAGTGGTAATTTCTCCCGAGATGTAGGATATATTTGGATCTAGATCTAAATCTAGCATGTGGTAATTAATATCGTAGTTACCCGTATTTCCACTGGCTTTAAAATTTATATGCTTTTTTGCGGCTAACCTTTCTGCCTTGCAAATTTCTAAATCTAGATCGTTTTGCGCTAAAAGATTAAAGCAACTTAAAAATATTATTAATAAAATAAAATTTTCTCTCATTTGTAGTAAAATTATTCTTAAAGACAGATGAAAATAAATAAAATATGGTTTAATTCCTAGTTTGCGGGTCTTTTAGTCATTTTGTTTAGCTTCTTCCCAAAATACATCCATTTCATTTAAGCTCATTTGATGTAGACTTCTTTTATTTTCTTTAGCCTTATTTTCTATATAACCAAAGCGTTTGATAAATTTTTTATTGGTTCTCTCTAGTGCATTTTCTGGATTTACTTTCAAAAAACGAGCATAGTTCACCAAAGAGAAAAAAACATCGCCAAGTTCATTTTCTATCTCCTTCTGCGACTTGTTATTTTTTGCATCCTCTAATTCTTGTAATTCTTCTTTTACTTTTTCAAAAACTTGTTCAGGCGTTTCCCAGTCAAATCCCACTCCAGCTACTTTATCTTGAATACGATTTGCTTTGACCAATGCCGGCAATGTTTTAGGAACCCCAGAAAGTACACCTTTATTCCCCTCTTTTAACTTAAGTTTCTCCCAATTTTGTTTAACCTCTTCTTCGTTTTTAACCTTTACATCTCCATAAATATGAGGATGACGCGCTACTAATTTATCTGAAATGGCATGCGCTACATCGGCAATATCAAAGCTATTTTTTTCACTTCCTATTTTAGCATAAAAAACAATGTGTAGTAAAACATCTCCCAATTCTTTTTTTAGCTCGTCTAAATTATTATCTAAAATCGCATCTCCTAGTTCATAAACCTCCTCAATAGTTAAATGTCTTAGACTTTCTAAAGTTTGCTTTTTATCCCAAGGACATTGCTCTCGCAAGTCATCCATAATATCCAATAAGCGGCCAAAGGCCTCTAATTTTTGTTCTTTTGTATTATTCATTTATCTATATTTAGGTTTGGTTTTTAGTGATCCATTTGGGTTTATTGGGTGGTACAAAAAGGTGCATCTTTTCTAATAACGAGGCTTCATTTTTAGCGACAACTATTAAATTTAAATTCTCTTGCTTCAAAAAACCAGATTCAACCATAGCTTTTATCATTTTCAAGAGATCATCAAAATACCCTTCGGTATTCAAGATACCTATTGGCTTTTGATGTAAACCCAATTGTGCCCAAGTTAAAATTTCGAAAAACTCTTCTAAAGTACCAAACCCTCCAGGAAGCATAATAAAGCCATCACTCAATTCTTGCATTTTTAACTTTCTCTCGTGCATATCTTTAGTTGTTATCAGTTTTGTAAGTTGAGTGTGAACTATCTCTTTGCTTTTAAGAAATTGCGGAATTACCCCATACACTAAACCGCCATGCTCTAGCGCTCCATTTGCTACCTGCCCCATTAAACCTAGTTTGCTGCCGCCAAAAACCAACTTAATATCGTTTTGTGCGAGATGAACCCCTAGCGCGTAACTTTTTTTAATTATTTTTTCTACACTTCCTGTATTGCTACCACAAAATACAGCAATACTTTTAAGTTTATTTGGGCTATAATTTTTAATCATAAACTTGCTTTTATCATTCGGTCCTTACCGTAGAGGTCTTTTTTTAATTCAACGTCTTTAAACCCGATTTTATGAAGTAAATCTAGCGTCTCTTTTGCTAAATATTCATTGATCTCAAAATATAAGCTACCGTTTTTCTTAAGATGCCTAAAGGCTAACCGACCTATTTTGTCATAAAATAAAAGCGGAGAATCGTCGGTTACAAATAGGGCTAAATCAGGTTCATAATTCAATACATTTTTCTGCATTTTTGACCGCTCTAATTCGCGCACATAAGGCGGATTGGATACAATGACCTGGTAATTTTGATTTAACGCTTGAGTCGACAATATATCTTGTTTTATAAAATTTACCTTGGCTTGGTTTCTTTTTGCATTTTCTTTAGCAATTTTTAAAGCTTTCTCAGAGACATCTAAAGCTGTTACTCGAGCATTGCCCAAACTAAGCTCTAAGGCAATAGCAATGCAGCCACTACCCGTACCAATGTCTAATATATATCCGTCAACTTCTCTATAATCTTCTATAATCCATCGCACTAGGTCTTCGGTTTCTGGTCGTGGTATGAGCACTTCTTGAGACACAGAAAAAGGATAATCCATAAAATATGTTTCACCAAGAATGTACTGTATAGGTTCTTGATTTTTAAGCCGGTTTAAAGCAGCATCAAAATTTTGTTTCATTTCATCTGTTAGCTGATGCGGATTTAAAGCAAGTTCTATTCTTGTTTTGTTCAAATAGAATTCGGTTAACCAGCTCCAAAAACTCGAAATTTCAGTTTCAGGATAAATAGCGTTTAACTGATTAAAAAAATAATTCTTGTACTTATTTAATTGCATATTTTATAATTCTTTAAGCATATAAACCGTACATGCGTGATGCCCGGTTGCACCCATCGCTTGGTCTATAAAGTCAAAGCCGTATTGTCTGTACAAGTTTTGAGCAGGTAGCATTTGCGGCATGGTTTCTATATAACATTGTTTAAACGGTGCATTTTCGGCAAATGACAAACAAGCCTCAATTAACATTTTTGCAGCACCTTGCCTTCGCATAGTTTTACTAATGTACATTTTTTGAAGTTCACACACATCTACTGCATTGGGTAAAGGGGCGATTCCGACACCTCCAACAACATTTTTACCCTTGGTGGCTACAAAATAGCAAGAATTTGAATCTTGGTAAAAGTCATATAAAGAATCTAGGCTTGAATCCGCGAAAGCAGTACCAGGCAAATCAGCTTTATTTTCTTTTAAACAATTTCGAATAATCTGAGCCACAACCTCATTATCACTTTCCTGTATCCTTCTAATATTTATTGAGCTCATTCCAAAAAAACTTAGTAATTTTAGACCGTGAATGTACACGAAAAATATATAAAACGCTGCATACAACTGGCAAAAAATGGCATAGGTCAAACCTATCCGAACCCAATGGTAGGAAGTGTAGTGGTACACGAAGGAAAAATAATTGGAGAAGGTTGGCATCAAAAAGCTGGTGATGCCCACGCAGAAGTGCGGGCAATACATCAAGTTAAGAATGAAGAGTTACTCTCTAAATCGACAATTTACGTTAGTCTTGAGCCTTGTAGTCACTTTGGTAAGACACCCCCTTGCAGCGATTTAATTATCGCCAAAGGTATTAAAAATGTAGTAATAGGTACTGTTGATCCATTCGCTAAAGTGGCTGGTAATGGTATAAAAAAGCTTATGGAAGCGGGTTGTAATGTTACCGTTGGCGTATTAGAAAAAGAATGTCAAGAGCTTAATAAAAGATTTTTTACCTTTCACCAAAAGCAGCGCCCATACATAATTATAAAATTTGCGCGAACAAAAGATAATTTTATTGCTCCTATAAATCAAAATCAAAAAAAACCTGTATGGATTAGCAATGCGTTTAGCAAACAGTGGGCTCACCGTTTAAGAGCTAGAGAGCAGGCTATCTTGGTGGGAACAAATACTGCCTTAAAAGACAATCCTAGTTTATCTACACGGTTGTGGTCTGGCGAACACCCAATTAAAGTTTTAATTGATGCCAAACTTAAAGTAGATTTGACTTCGGAAATCTTTAAAGACAATCAAAAAGTTATGGTTTTTACCGAAGATCCTAAAAAAGGTAATACCCAGAAGCACATTGAATATTTTAAAATTGATTTTAAAAAAAATGTTCCCGAGCAAATTACTAGCATATTACACGCTAACAATATACAATCTTTAATTGTCGAAGGTGGCACGCAAACAATCAACTCATTTATTTCACATAACCTTTGGGATGAAACTTTTGAAATTATTGGAGCTAAAAACTTTAAATCTGGTATTGCCTCACCTATTGTAAAAGGTAATTTAAAGAAAGAATTTAAATTGGCAGATAATCGTATAAAATTATATACGAATGATTAAGCATATTGTATTTGACTTTGGAGATGTCTTCATTAACCTAAACAAAATGGCTACTCACGATGCTTTAAGCCAATATCCTTGCAAAGCTAGTCTTAGCGAAATAAATCGAATTAATCACTTATACGAAACCGGGCAAATAAGCACCAAAGATTTTACCGCCTTTTATCTGAGTAATTTCAAGGGGCTATCACCATATCAATTTAAAACCGCGTGGAACCAAATTTTACAAGATATACCCAATCATCGTCTTCGATTTATTCAAGCCTTATATAACGATAATCAATTTGAGTTAATCTTGCTAAGTAACACCAATGAACTTCATATCGATTTCATTAAAAATAATGAACCGAATTATACTGACTTTAAAGGCTGTTTTCACGGATTTTATCTTTCCCATCTTATAAATCTGCGTAAACCTAATGAAGATATATTTTTACACATACAACAAAAACATCAGATTAATCCAAAGAAAGCTTTATTTATTGACGATTTACCAGAAAATATCGCCACAGCAGAGCAACTAGGTTACCAAACCTGGTTATTGGATAGAGCAAAAGAAGATGTCACCGAACTATTCAATATAAAAGCCGACTTATTTTGATCTATTTGCTTTTAAGTATTATAAGTTCAAGTTTAATTTATACCGTATTTAAACTTTTTGGTAAATTTAATATCAATACGCTATACGCTATTGTGATTAATTATTACACGGCATTTTTTGCAGGTTATCTTTTATTAGAAAGAGATTTTAAGGTAACAGATTGGCTACAACAATCCTTCTTTTTAAGCGCGCTGTTACTTGGGGTTTTATTCATAAGCGTTTTTAAACTTATGGCAGAAACTACACGTATAAGCGGTTTATCTGCCGTTTCTGTAGCCAGTAAGATGAGTCTAGCCATTCCGGTGGTGTTTGTTATTATTTACTATCAAGAATCTTTAAACTTACTAAAGGTAATAGGGATTATTTCTGCTCTAGTTGCGGTTTATTTTAGTGCTTTAAAATCAAACAAAGTAAAAAATATAAGGTTAAAAACCCTGATATTTCCACTAGGGGTTTTCTTTGGAAGCGGAATAATTGAAACCCTAATAAAATTTGTAGAAGAGCATCAAGTAGCCAATAGTGATGTTGCCCTATTCTCGATGAGTATATTTTTCTTTGCAGCAATAATAGGTAGTATTGCCGGAACAATACAATACAAAAGAAAAGCCATACCTTTTAAAAAGAAAGACTTATTTGGAGGAATTGCACTGGGAATTCCTAATTATTTTTCGGTGTACTTTTTTGTGCTCGCTTTAAGGAGTTTTAAAGACGCTTCAATGGTATTTATTGTAAACAATGTTATCATTGTGCTATTATCAACACTTATTGGCATCATCTTTTTTAAAGAGAAACTCATACGTAAAAACTGGTGGGGAATTCTCTTGGCCATAATTAGTTTAATTTTAATCACCTTTACAAACCAATAGATTTGAAAGAAGACGCTTACCTAACTTTGCTAGAGCCTGGAAAAGAAACCTTATATAAAGAAAAGGGAAGTAAATTTTACGGTTATGCTTTCCCTGTACAAAATGAAGCGCAAATTCAAGAAATCTTAACCGATTTAAAAACTAGACATCATAAGGCTCGTCATTGGTGTTATGCTTGGCAACTTGGTATACGCTACGAAAATTACCGAGCTAACGACGATGGAGAACCAAATAACTCGGCGGGTATGCCCATTTACGGTCAATTACAGGCTTTTAATGTTACCCAAGTATTAGTAGTTGTTGTTCGTTATTTTGGAGGCACCAAATTAGGTGTAGGCGGATTGATTAGTGCGTATAAAACAAGTGCGCAAATGGCTTTAGAAGCTTCAAAAATTATAAAGAAAACCATAAAAACCAGCTTTCAAATTAATTTTGAATATCCCTTAATGAACCAAGTTATGCGCATTTTAAAGGAGGAACAAATTGAACCCCTTACACAAGAGTTTCTTATTGCTTGTAAAATTACTTTTAGTGTAAGAAAAACGGAGAGTGAAAAAGTGTTTGAAAAATTCAACAAGGTTTATGGTGTTAAAATCAAAAAAATAAACGAATAAAATTTAAAACCCCATAGCCTTTAAAATAGCATCTGGACACTTTATGGGGCGTTTGGTTTTAGCATCCATAAAGACCAACGTTATATTTGCTTCGTGAATAATTTCTTTAAGATTATTACATATAGTATAGTCAAAAATAATCTTCACACCTGGCTTCTCACGTAAACGTGTTTCTACCGTGATTTCATCGTCAAAAAAGGCAGATTTTATAAACTTTGAAGACAATTCGTAAACGGGTAAAAATATGCCCTCCTCTTCCATTTTTTTATAAGAAATACCAAATTGATTTAACCAGTCTAATCGCGCTGCCTCCAAGTATAATGCATAATTAGCGTGGTGCACTACCCCCATTTGATCGGTTTCGGCATAGCGTACTTTGAAGCTACTTAATGATTTTTTCATAAAATACAATAGTAATAAATTTGTTTATCATTTCTCTTTTTAAGTATGGCGAAAAAAAACCAAATATTCAATAGCATAATGGTTTTTTTATTAGCTTTTTTGTTCACATATTTGTTTTCCCAAATAAGTAAAAGGGGTTTTCCTGTAATTTACTTATTAGCATTAATTTAAGTACTAACCTAAAATAAAAATAACAAGAATGGGTAAAACTGCGCAATCAGTTTGGAATAATTGCTTGGCTTTTATACAAGACAACATTACACCTCAAGCATACAAAACATGGTTTGAGCCGATAAAAGCGATCAAATTAACAGATAATGCCTTGAGCATACAGGTACCCTCTAAGTTTTTTTACGAATGGTTAGAAGAGCATTATGTAAACATATTAAAAGTTTCTCTCACAAAAGAATTAGGTAAGCAAGCCAAACTGGTCTATGTTATCAAGATGGAGAATACTTACGGCAATAAAAGTCCGTTTACCGAGAAGATTCCTAGTGCTCAGCGTTCAACTGTTTCTCCACAAGAAATAGATCGCCCCACAAAAAGCAAAAAGCCAGAGCTTAAAAACCCTTTTGTCATTCCGGGTATTCGCAACCTTAAAATAGACTCGCAGCTAAATGCTAATTATAGTTTCGAGAATTTTTTAGAAGGAGAATCTAACCGCCTAGCTAGAAATGCTGGAATGGCCGTTTCAAACAAACCTGGAGGAACATCTTTCAACCCTCTTTTAATATTTGGTGGTGTAGGTTTAGGAAAAACGCACTTGGCCCATGCTATAGGGGTAGAGGTAAAAGAAAAGTATCCTGAAAAAACTGTATTATATATTTCTGCCGAAAAATTCACCCAACAACATATAGAATCTGTTCGTAAAAACAACAGAAATGATTTTATCCATTTTTACCAGATTATAGATGTTCTTATTGTAGATGATATTCAATTGTTATCGGGTAAATCGGGGACGCAAGATGTTTTCTTTCACATTTTCAACCACCTGCATCAAAATGGAAAGCAAGTAATTCTAACCAGTGATAAAGCACCGGTTGATATGCAAGATATTGAACAACGTTTATTATCGCGTTTTAAATGGGGCCTTTCGGCGGAATTACAAAATCCAGATTTTAAAACCCGCGTAAAAATAATTGAAAACAAACTGTATCGTGACGGTGTAGAAATGCCTCAGGATATAATTGAATATTTAGCCAACAATATACAAACCAATATTCGTGAATTAGAAGGAGCCATTATTTCTTTAATTGCTCACTCTTCTTTTAACAAAAAAGAAATCACCATAGATTTGGCACGTAAAATTGTTGAAAATTACGTAAAACACACCAAAAAAGAACTCTCTATAGATTACATACAAAAGGTGGTTAGTGATTATTTTCAAATGGATGTAGCTACTTTACAATCAAAAACCAGAAAAAGACATATTGTTCAAGCTAGACAATTGGCCATGTTTTTTGCAAAAAAATTAACCAAAGCTAGTTTAGCTAGTATAGGCTCGCAAATTGGTAGACGCGATCATGCCACCGTACTTCACGCGTGTAAAACGGTAAATAATTTATCGACTACAGATAAGCAATTTAAGAAATTTGTAGAAGAGCTTGATAAACGATTAACTATATAAGATGATGCGTGTTTTAATGGTTTGCTTAGGAAATATATGTAGGTCACCTCTAGCCGAAGGCTTACTTAAAAGCAAAGTAGATTCTAATAAAGTTTTTGTAGACTCTGCTGGTACCTCAAATTACCACGTTAATGATGCGCCAGATAAACGATCTATAGCCATTGCCAGAAAACACAATTTAGATATTAGTCAACAGCGTGGAAGACAATTTAAAGTAAAGGATTTTGACCGCTTTGATCTTATCTATGTTATGGATAACTCTAATTATAAAGATATAGTTAAGCTAGCAAGAACAAATGAAGATCAGGAAAAAGTACACTTAATTTTAAACGAGTTGTTTGTGGGTGAAAATGCTGATGTACCAGATCCTTATTATGGCGGAGATCATGGCTTCCAGCATGTTTACTCTTTATTGGATGAGGCTACAGATGAGATTGTAAAGAAAATAAATAAGGATTTTTGATGACAAAATCAGCGGCAGGTTTATATTTGATTCCTACTGGTTTAGGCAATGACGATTTAATCAATGTACTATCTCCACTAGTAATTGAGCAAGTTAACAGAATTACTCATTTTATTGCCGAAAACGAGAAAACAGCACGAAGATTCATTAAGCAAATTGCTCCTAATAAAACTCAAGCAGAATTAAAATTTAAAGTTTTAAATAAATTTACCGATTCCTTAGATATACCTTATTTTTTAGAGGCTTGCCTTAGCGGCGAACCTATGGGGCTTATGAGTGAAGCAGGATGCCCAGGTGTAGCAGATCCAGGTGCACAAATTGTTAAACTGGCGCACCAGAAAAACATTCAGGTAATTCCGTTAGTTGGTCCGTCTTCCATCCTATTAGCCATGATGGCTAGTGGTTTAAACGGCCAAAATTTCGCTTTCAATGGATATTTACCCATTGATAAAGGTGAAAAAAAAGCGGCCATTAAACGATTAGAAAAACATTCTTTTGAGCATCAGCAGGCTCAAATTTTTATTGAGACTCCCTATAGAAACAACAAATTTTTAGACCAATTATTAAGTAGTTTAAACCCTAACACTCAACTTTGTATCGCTTGCAATATCAGCACCAGCGAAGAGTTTATAAAAACCTTACCCGTAAAAGAATGGTCAAAACAAAAAGTGGACCTTCATAAAAAGCCCACTATTTTTATATTTCAAAAAGAACATTTTAATTAATGTAAGCGGTAAAGTCTACGTCTAATTGTTTTAGATCTACCTTTGCCTTTCTATCGGGTTTCACAAAACTAGTATCATACCCAGCAAACTTTTTCATATAAAAAGAAATACTAGATCCAAAAGCATCTGAGAAACTATTTTTACCTTGAGACCGTAAAAACTTTTTTACATTCCCTGGCCCAGCCAAATGAGCCGCAGCTAAAATACCCGATTCGGTTATATGTACTTGGTTAACCTTTTTTCCTACATAATTTTTTATCTCTCTACGAAGAATCCACTTATTGCGCGAAGCATTAGCATAAAATGCAGCTTCTTGCATAGCTGGAGAATTTAAGAAGCCAACGCTATCATAAACCCCTACCAGTTTTAAAGTACCAGACCCAAATTGATATTTTCCTAAATAACCAAACTGATTAATTACCGAATAGTCGCCCCCAGATTCTTTAAATGCAACTGCTTCTTTAAATCCTAAATAACCCTTTCCTAAAATGGGATAATTTATTTTTCCTTGGGCTAACAATTCTTGAGAAGATTTTACCGTGTAATAATCTGGAAGATTATCGGTTGAAGCCGTTAAACGGATTGCCTCTTTCTTTGTTGAAAAACTTAAAAATAACACAGCACCCAAAATAGCTACCGTGGTTAATTTTATCATCTTTTTCTTCAAATCTTAAAGTTTCAGAAGGACTTTTACTATCTATGAAAACCATAAACCGCCTTCTATTTTTGCCGTGCAAAGATATAACAAAATTACTGATAAGTCACATAGGTTAATTTAATATTTAATACAATTTTAACATATTGATTTTCAGTGTTTTGACTTTTTATGTGATTAAATGCAAGCCTAATTACCACTAAAAATTTTTCATCTATATCTAAATATTAACGCTTGTTTTAGTTTAAAACAAAGTATATTTACGCTAAAAAATTGAAAATCCTCCTATCTCTACTTTTATTCTATTTTCATCTTAATTGTTTTGCCCAGAACAACCAAAAGAGTTATCAAATTTCTGGTAAAGTTATTGCCGCTTCCACACAAGAACCAATTTTGGGCGTAAATATAAGACCTGAAAATACGTCTAAAGGCGATGTAACCGATTTTGAAGGACAGTTTTCCTTTAGCCTTCCTAAAGGAAATTATAAATTAAAAATTTCTTGTTTAGGGTTCGACACAAAATATTTAGACTTAAACTTAAATCAATCGGTCAATCTTAATATAGAATTAACAGAGAACACTCAAGAATTAGGAGAAATTGTTATTACCCAAGATGTTCGACAATCAAAATTAGAACAAGCTCAAATGAGCGTAAACAGTTTACAAGCAGAAGACCTAGAATCTATTCCTGTGGTATTGGGTGAAAAAGATTTCTTAAAGTCCTTAATTTTACTTCCAGGGGTTAGTAATACCGGAGAAGGCGCGGGCGGTTTTAATGTCCGCGGCGGTGCTGCCGATCAGAACTTAGTTCTTCTTGATGGCGCCACACTTTACAATGACTCTCACCTTTTCGGGTTTTTCTCTGTACTACAGCCTGATGCCATCCAAAGCCTTACCTTGTATAAAGGTGGGATTCCTTCAAAATTCGGGAATCGCGTTTCGTCTATTTTAAACATTACACAAAAAGAAGGTAATTTCAAAACATTACAAACCGAGGGTAGTTTAGGATTGGTGAGCAGCAAAATACTTATTAATGGTCCTATAAAAAAAGACAAAACCAGTTTTTTAATTGGAGGTAGAAGTTCTTATGCGCACTTGTTTTTAAAACTTGCCGATAATCCAAATAGTGCTTATTTTTATGATATCAATACGCAATTAACCCATATTTTTAATACTCGACATCAACTTTCAATAAGCTCGTATTTTGGTAGAGATGTATTTAATATAAATAATTCTTTTAAAAATATTTTTGGTAATTCTGTAATTAGCTTCAACCTTTTATCTACGTGGAGCGATACTCTCAAAGGCAATCTAAGAACCTATTTCTCTGATTATGTATACGATTTAAATTTAGATGTGATTGGCTTTAATTATAAAAACGGTATTACAGAATTTGGCTTGGGTTACGATCTAAGCCATCGACTTAATGAAAAATTTAGCTTAGAATATGGTTTGCAAAGCAATTATTATCGTTTTAATCCAGGTTTTTTGGAAGCCTCTAGGCCAGATGCTGGCTTTAACACCACAGATTTAGTCAACAAATATGCTTGGCAAAATGCTATTTATCTAGCCAGCAACCAAAAAATCGGTAAAAAACTCACTTTAGAATATGGAGCAAGACTAAATACTTTTCATCGATTGGGTCAAGACCAAGTGGCTTTATACGCTAATAACAATCCGCTTATATTTAATGAAGACTTTGGAATATATGAAGGGGCTCCGATAACAGCTTACCAAAAACAGAAAAAAAACGAAATTGTAAAAAGTTTTTTTCATTTAGAACCTAGATTTTCGGCCAGCTATCGCTTAAGCGAAACAGAATCGATTAAAGTTAGTTACCAGCGCATCAACCAGCATCTTCATCTTATAAGCAATAATGATGCTCCTACTCCACTCGATATTTGGGCACCAAGCGGCAGATATCTTCAACCACAAAAAAGCGATCAATGGGCTGGAGGCTTCATTAAGCTTTGGAATGATTTTAGTTTAGAAACCGAATTGTTTTATAAGCAAGTTAAAAATAGAGTCGATTATATAGACGGCGCAAATTTAATTATCAATGACCAGATTGAGCGTGTAATTTTAACTGGCGAAGCACGCAGCTACGGTTGGGAATTGCTTTTCAAAAAAACTAAAGGTAAATGGCAAGGATGGGTAGCCTACACTTTATCAAAATCTGAGCAGAGAACACCAGGAAGAACACCAACAGAGACCGGGGTAAATAATGGTAAATGGTACAACACAGGTTGGGATAAAACACACGATCTTTCGGTAGTTGCTAATTATAATCTCAATGAACGCTGGAAATTCAATGCAAGCTTTGTATACCAAACTGGCCGGCCTACTACCTACCCAACAGGAAAATATGAATATTTAGGTTTATTGGTACCTAATTACGATACTCGAAATGCCAACCGTTTACCTGACTTTCATCATCTCGATTTTTCGGCTACCTTAACTCCTAAAAAAAACAGAGATAGAGCTTTTAAAAGTTCTTGGGTCTTTAGCATTTATAACATCTACGGAAGAAAAAATGCAGCTAACATTAGCTTCAGAGAAAATGAAGACTCTAGACGTAATGAAGCCGTTCAACTATCTATATTCGGAATAGTTCCGGCTATAGCTTATCAATTTAAATTCTAATTATGAAGCTCAAAAAATTATTCCTAATGGCATTAGCGCTATTACTCCTGTCTTGTGAAGATGTGGTTGATTTAGCACTGCCACAAGCCAAGCAAGAATTAGTGATCGAAGCTAATGCTATACAGTATGCCAACAAAGCAAACGGTACTTTACGCGTTAAATTAAGCTTGACAAATAATTTCTATGATGAGTTAACAATTCCTGTTAATGATGCCGAAATAATATTGCAAGTGAATAATTCTGCTCAAAACGTGCCTTTTAAAAATGACGGCCTTTACTCCCTACCCATTGCCTTTTATGAAAATACAGAGTATGAGCTTATAGTAAACTATCAAGCGCAAACTTATTCGGCTCGTACAAAACTATTCAAAACTGTACCAATTGATTCCATTCAACTTACAGAAAGAAGCTTTACAGATGATAATATTGCTCTCAATGCTTTTTTTACAGATCCTGATACAGCGGGAGATTGCTATTTATTTCTTACTTCGGCTACCAACCAACTCAATGAGGTTAGCGTTACAGATGATGAACTTTTTAATGGCAATACCACTGCCGTATATTATAGCGAAGAATTGAAGGCTACAGACACCGTTACCTTCAAAATTCAAGGAATAAGCCAAGATTATAAACGTTTTTTAAATATTTTATTGCAACAGTCTAATTCAGGAGCAGGCGGTAATCCCTTTTCTTCGCCTCCTTCAAAAATAAATGGTAATTTTGTAAACCAGGATAATCCAGAGAAAAGGGCTTTAGGCTTTTTTTCTATTTCACAAGAATATGAATTAGATTTTATCATCCCTAATGAATGAATTTGAAAAATTAACCGAATCGGCTAGTTTGTACGATAATTTAGAAAAAATGCCGCTAGCAGATATTTTAAAAAATATTAATCGGGAAGATCAAAAAGTAGCTCTAGCGGTTGAACAAGAATTAGAATCTATTGAGCGTCTTGCCCTTCAAATTAATAAACAATTACAAGAGGGTGGCCGATTGTTTTATATAGGTGCTGGCACCAGCGGTAGACTAGGTATTTTAGACGCTAGTGAATGTCCGCCCACATTTGGTGTATCTGCCCAACTAGTTATAGGTATCATTGCTGGTGGTGATGAAGCTATAAGAAATGCTGTAGAGGGAGCCGAAGATGATACGCAACAGGCGGCTAAAGATCTTCAAAAATTTAATATCACCGCAAAAGATATTGTAGTTGGTATTGCGGCTTCAGGGACAACTCCTTATGTAGTTGGCGGACTTGAATTTTGTAATGAAAATAAAATTAAGACGGGAGCTATAAGCTGTAATCCCAACAGCCCGATTAGTAAAATAGTCAATTTTCCTATTACCGTTAAAGTTGGTCCTGAATTTTTAACAGGAAGCTCAAGAATGAAAGCCGGAACCGCCCAAAAAATGGTTTTAAATATGTTAACCACCAGTGTTATGATTCAAATGGGAAGAGTTCAAGGAAATAAGATGGTAGATATGCAATTAAGCAATACCAAGTTAAAAAAGCGTGCTATAAAAATGATTTGTGATGCAACTAATGTTTCTCCAACAAAAGCCGATGAAGTTTTAAAAAAATTCAAAAATGTGCGCCAAGCAATTGAAGCAATCCAAAAAAAATAGTTTATGACAAAAAGAACCAATAAAACCACTTTAATGCGCGGCGTACGCTATTTAGCCTTTGCGTTACCGCTAGCCTTTATAGGACCTTCGGTTATTTACTCTGCCTTTAATAATCAAGAAAACGATTTTTACATACCCGTTCTCCTTTTAGGTATTTTGGCTTGCGCCGGATCTGTATTTTTAATGTTCAGAGGAATTCTTACCATGGTAAAAGCGCTTTTTGATGAATAGCGAGACATCTAAAAAAGCGCTTTTATAATTTTTAAAATAGCTTTAAAAATTTATTGACCCTGTTCATATGGGATATTGAATTTACCTTTGGTAACACTAATTAGTTTTGGGCTATCATCGTCTTCAAATTCTAATTCAGCATTAAATTCAAAAGTTCCTTTAATTATCTCATTGGTTCTATCAATTTCTGTAATGGTCAAAGTACCACCATAAGTTTCATTTGTCGCCCAAGTTACAGGCGTTTCAAAACTCTGCATATCTTCTGTAAAAGTAACTGCTCCTGTTGCCCAAAAATCATTATTACCTAAACCAGTTATACTTAATGGGTAGGAGCTCAACTGAACCATATTTACATCCTCTACCACTATCATAAAAGTCATCGAATTAGAAATGCGTCCATCATTTGCATTTATTTGCACGACTTCACCCGGAGGCGTAGTTAGAGTAGGTATACTCCAAGCTTTAGCAAATGTAGCAGTATAAGGAACCCCATCTATCTCTGCTGAAAAGCTTCCAGAATTAGTGTTGTTTGGTGGGTTTAATTTACCGAATTCTCCCTCTAAAGGTTCAGTTTCACAAGAAGAAAAACCTAAACAAAGTGTTACAATAAATAAAGATTTTAAAAGTAGGTTTATTTTTTTCATTAAGTTGAGTTTTATGGTAAAACAAACATAAATAAAATTTCTTAATATTTTGTTATTTTCTAGGAACTCTTGTTAGCAGTATTATCCCTAAAATAAAGAATAGAATTAAAAATAATATCGCCGAGCGTATGCTACCGGTTACTTGAGCTACAAAACCGTAAGAAAGCATACCAATAACAATTCCTATCTTTTCGGAAACATCATAAAAACTAAAGTAAGACGCAGTATCTTTTGCTTTTTCTGGGATAAATTTAGAATAAGTACTTCTTGAAAGCGATTGAATACCCCCCATAACCAATCCTACACATGCAGCGGCAACGTAAAATTGTTGCGGTGTATTAATAAAATAAGCATAAACGCATATTGCAACCCAAATAAAGTTTATACCCATTAAAACCTGTATATTTCCATATTTACGGGATAGCCTACTGGTTAAGAGCGCTCCTAGAACAGCGACTAATTGAATTAGTAAAATGCTAATAATTAATCCTACGGTAGCATCTTGCCCTCCCCAGTCTAATTCTTCTATTCCAAAATAAGTAGCAATTAACATAATGGTTTGCACCGCCATGCTATAAAGAAAAAACGCATAGAGATAACGGCGCAAGCTAAGGTTTTGTTTAATTTTAACTGCAATTAATTTTAACTCTCTAAATCCGTTTAAAAAAACATCTTTCTTTCGGGTGTATGCTTTTTTATTGCCTTGTGGCAAGTACAAATAGGTATATTGGCTAAAGCCGATCCACCAAACACCGGTTAAAATAAACGACAGGCGTGTAGGAAAATCCTTGCTTTCAAAACCCCATAATTCGTAAAACATTATGAGTACTAAACAAATGATTAAGAGAATAACACTACCAATATATCCCATGGCATATCCTTTAGCACTTACTTGATCTTGTTGTTTAGGAAAAGCAATATCTGGAAGGTAAGAATTGTAAAAAACTATACTACCCCAAAACCCGATTAAGGCCAAATAATAGCAAAATAAACCAAACCAAAGTATTTCTAGATTAAACCAAAATAAGCCAATACACGAGAAGGCGCCTAGATAATTAAAAAAACGCATAAAACGTTTTTTATTGCCGAGATAATCGGCTATACCGCTAAGCAACGGACTTAAAATGGATATGGTTAAAAAAGCTAATGCAGTAACATAGCTTATAAGGGTATCATTATTCCAAGTAAAACCAAGAAAATCAATTTGATCATTTAAAATGTTTCCTTGTTCGTCTTTTACTAAAGTAAGGGCTCCATAAAATATGGGAAAAATGGCCGATGAGATTACCAAGCTGTAAACAGAATTAGCCCAATCATAAAATGCCCAAGCCCGCAATAATTTTTTATGTCCTTTAGGGAAGTGTTTCATAGCGCTATTTTGATTTGCCTAAAATAAAAAAATCCTTTCTTTATTTAACAAGAAAGGATTTTTATTGTGCAAGGGGTAGCAGCGGCATCCTTTTTGGCTTTTCTTGCCAAAAAGATATAGCGGATGACCCGACCCGCTGGTAACTAATTACCAGCGGGTTGCACCCCAATTATTTTTGATAAAGTTTATTGCGTTGCTCTTTAATTTTTGCATCACTCATATATTCATCAAATGTTAAGTAACGATCTATTACCCCATTTGGTGTTAACTCTACTACCCTATTGGCAACTGTTTGAGCAAATTCGTGATCATGAGTCGTGAATAAAACCGTGCCTTTAAAGTTCTTTAATGAATTATTAAAAGCGGTAATCGATTCTAGATCTAAGTGGTTGGTTGGCTCATCTAGCATCAAGACATTGGCTCTCATCATCATCATTCGGCTTAACATACAGCGCACTTTTTCTCCTCCAGACAAAACATTTGAAGTTTTTAATGCCTCTTCGCCACTAAATAACATTTTACCTAAAAATCCGCGAATAAAAACTTCTTCTCGCTCCTCCTCTGTCTTAGCATACTGTCTTAACCAATCTACTAAAGACAATTCATTTTCGAAAAACGAAGCATTGTCTAAAGGCAAATAAGATTGTAAGGTGGTAATTCCCCATTCATATTTCCCGTTAACGGCTTCGCGATTACCATTAATAATTTCATAAAATGCCGTAGTTGCTCTAGAGTCTCTTGAAAAAACAACAACCTTGTCTCCTTTACTAAGGTTAAGATTAATATTTTTAAACAGCGTTTCTCCATCTATAGAAGCCTCTAGATTCTCAATGTTTAAAATTTGATCTCCTGCTTCGCGTTCACGCTCAAATATAATAGCAGGATAGCGACGACTTGAAGGTTTAATTTCTTCTATGTTTAATTTTTCAATCATCTTTTTACGCGAAGTAGCTTGTTTTGATTTGGCTACATTGGCGCTAAAACGTTGAATGAATTCTTGTAATTCCTTTTTCTTTTCTTCGGCTTTTTTATTTTGCTGGGCGCGTTGTCTAGCTGCCAGTTGTGAAGATTCATACCAGAAAGAATAGTTACCGCTATAGTGGTTAATCTTTCCGAAATCAATATCAGAAATATGCGTACAAACCGCATCTAAAAAGTGCCTATCGTGAGATACTACTATAACTGTATTATCATAATTGGCTAGGAAATGCTCTAACCAGGAAATGGTTTCATAATCTAAATCATTGGTAGGCTCATCCATAATTAATACATCTGGGTTCCCAAATAGAGCCTGCGCCAAAAGTACACGTACTTTTTGTTTACCATCTAGATCTTTCATTAAGGTGTAGTGCAAATCGGCTGGTATACCTAAATTTGAAAGTAGCGCGGCCGCATTGCTTTCTGCATTCCAGCCATCCATCTCTTCAAATGCCACTTGAAGTTCACCTATTCGTTCTGCATTCTCATCGGTATAGTCTGCGTAAAGCGCATCTATCTCAGATTTAATATCAAACAAAGGTTTGTTTCCTCGCAAAACTGTTTCTAAAACCGAGTATTCATCAAACAAATTATGATTTTGTTCTAAAACAGACATTCTCTTACCTGGTTCTAAGTGTACATGGCCCGAAGTAGGTTCTGTTTTTCCAGAAAGTATTTTTAAAAAAGTAGATTTTCCCGCTCCGTTTGCGCCAATGATTCCGTAACAGTTTCCTTGGGTAAAAGCGGTATTCACTTCATCGAATAATACACGCTTACCAAACTGAACCGATAGATTAGATACTGATAACATAATGATTGTAAAATTTTTGCAAAAGTAGGTAAATAAAGCTAGGAAAAGAAAAATTAACTTTTAAGTTTTGTATTTAACGTCAGCTTAACAAAGCACTTTTAACGAAGACATTATATTTGAAGGCTTAGTTAGTATGTAAATTATGTGGCATTATTTTTATCGCGTTTTGTTAGTAGCTATATTAGTTGCTAGTTGTCAAGACAATACAAAAACAAGTGAGATTACGGGTAGCTATTTGGGTGGTGAAATTGTAAACCCAAATCAAGATTTTTTGACCCTTGAGCGCAAAGGAGAGCTTATTGATACTATCTTTCTAGATAAGAGAAATCGGTTTAAGTACGTTTTTAAAAATAATGATTTAGGCCTGCTTACCATTAGGCATCAGCCTGAAAGTCAAATTTTATTTGTTGAAGAAAATGACAGCATCTTACTTAGATTAAATACGCTTGAGTTTGATGAGTCTTTAATGTACTCTGGCAAAGGAGCTGAAAAGAATAATTTATTGATGGAAATGTTCTTGCAAAATGAACAAAATAATGATCTTATTTTATCTTACTATAAAATTAGTCCGCAAGAATTTTTAAAAAAAACAGATTCTATACATCAAGAACGCTTGGCTAAATTGAATGCGCTAAATGAGGTTCATGAGTTCTCTGATGCTTTTCTCAATGTTGCAAAAAAAGGAATTGATTATGAATATTATGACTTGCGGGAACGCTACGCTTTTTTAATAAATAAATACTTCACAGAATTTAGAAAAAAAATACCTCAAGACTTCTTTGATTACAGAAAACAGGTGAATTTTAATGATGAAGATTTAACGAGTCATTACATTTACCAGCGATTTCTTGATAATTATTTAAAAAATAGATCTTTAGAATATTGTATTAAGCACAATTTAGGTAAACCTTGTTTTAGTTTAAGCAATGTAGAAAATTTAGAGAGAAGACTTAAGCTTGCCGATTCGCTTTTTAAGAATGAAAATTTAAGGAAACACTTTATTAAAAAATTTGCAAAAAACCAGATTATATTTTCTGAAAATGACACGCAAATAAGTGGCACGCTTAGTCTGGTTGAAACCTTAGGCTTCTCTAATGATTTAATCAATCAGCTCAAGGCACTGGGTAAGGTTCATCGCTCTTTTTTCATCGGTGAAAACATAAAAGACAAAGAACTTATTACCCCTAAAAATCAAAACAAAAGTTACCAGGAAATTGTAAAAAGAAATAGTATCATATTTTACTGGTCGGTTTATTCATCCAACCATCATAAAGAACTACATCATACAATTAATGAGTTAAGAAATAAGTACCCCGAAATTGATTTTATAGGAGTAAATATAGACGCAACAGAACCTACTATTTGGAAAAAGACAATTAAAAACTTTGATTACAATCAAGATTTTGAATACCAAATCAAAGAATTAAAGTGCGATAAAAGCTTATACAATAACTATCTTAATAAATTACTTTTTGTGAATAAAAAGGGGGAAATTGTAAGGGGTGACATTCAAATAAATGATCCAGATTTTGAAAATTATGTTTTAGAATTTTTAAATTTATAGCTCAATTAAAAAATGTAATGCATTTTAAACGAGAAGTTTAGTAACTTCTCGTTTAAAATTCTTTCACTCTTTAACCTTCACAACTAGCACAATTCACTAGGTTACCTACAAATTCTTTAGAAACACTTTGGCTTCTTTGGTAATACAAGGTTTTAACACCTAATTTCCAGGCTTCAATTATCAATTTATTTACCTCTTTAATAGGTAAGCTCGCCGGAATGTTAATATTTAAACTTTGGGCTTGATCAATAAATTTTTGCCTAATAGAAGCTTGTTGTATTATTTCTAATTGACTAATTTCTTTAAAAGTTTTAAACACCTCTTTCTCGTGGGCAGTTAATTCGTCTAGATGTTGCACACTGCCGTGATTTAACATTATGCTTCTCCAAATCTCTTCATTATCAATGCCTTTTTTTTCTAGTAATGTCTTTAAATAACGGTTTTTACGCATAAAGTTTCCTTTTGATAAACCAGCTTTATAATAATTACTGCTGTAAGGTTCTATACCCGGAGAAACCTGTCCTAAAATAGCCGATGAGGAGGTAGTTGGGGCAATTGCCATTAAAGTTGTATTGCGCAATCCGTAACCTTTTAGTAGTTCCGGTTCTCCAAAAATAGCAGCCAACTCTTGTGAAGCAGCTTTGGCTTTCTTGCTAATATGCTCAAAAATTTTGTAATTTATTTGCTTAGCCTCTAAGCTTTCAAAAGCAATATTGTTTTTTTGTAAATAAGAATGCCAACCCATTGCTCCTAAGCCTAAAGCACGATGCCTCTTAGCGAAATTGTGAGCAGCCTTTAGGTAATGATTCTCTTTAGTTTTTACTATAAATTCTTCTAAGACAGCATCTAAAAAATATACCGCTAATTCTATGGTATTTGTATTTTTCCACTCCTCATAACGTTCTAAATTTAAAGAGGAAAGGCAACAGATAAAAGATTCTTCAGGCGTACTAGGTAGCATAATTTCAGAGCATAGATTACTAGCATTTATTGAATAGTTTTTATCTTTATATACCTGAGGCTTGCTTCTATTTACGTTATCTGTAAAAAAGAGATAGGGTAAACCTTTTTGCTGTCTAGACGCTAACACCTTAGCCCATATTTCTCTTTTTTGCATATCTCCGTCAATCATTTCTTGCATCCAATAATCGGGAACACAAACGCCATAAAATAAATTTTGCAGTGGATTACCGATATCTTTTATTTGCAAAAATTCGAGAATATCGGGGTGGTCTACGTCAAGATACGCCGCAAAGGCTCCTCTTCTTACCCCACCTTGCGAAATGGTATCCATGGCCGTATCAAAAAGCTTCATAAAAGAAACAGCACCACTACTTCTTCCATTATCAGTTACAGTGCTACCTCTACCTCGTAGTGAACCAAAATAGCCAGAAGTACCACCTCCTATTTTGGTTTGCATAATAACTTCTCCCAATTTATGGGTAATCCCTTCAATGTTATCTGGCATATGTACATTAAAGCAAGAAATAGGCAAGCCACGCTCGGTACCCATATTAGCCCATATTGGTGAGCTTAGGCTCATCCAGCCCTTCTCTATTATATTGATGAATTCTTTTTTTAATTCTGGCTTTTTTAATCGTTTGGCCGCTGCTGAAGCTATACGTTCTAAGGCTCCAGATACCGTTTCTCCTTTTAGCAAATAGCCTCTATTTAATATTTGCTCACTTTCCTCGTTGAGCCACCATATATTTTTCATATCGTTAATAATTAATCCAGTATAGGAGTTGGTTTTTTATTTTCATCTATGGCCACTAAAGTAAACAGGCCTTCTATTGATTTTTTTCGAGTATTTTCTTCATACATCTCTTCTTGATAAATGGTAACGTTTACCTTTATACTTGTTCGGCCAACGCGAACAACTTCTCCAACTAGTTCAATAATAGTATCGGCAGGAATAGGTTCATTAAAATCTATTTGACTAGAAGAAATGGTCACCATTTTTTTTCGACTGAACCGGGTAGCCGTTATAAAAGCAACCTCATCCATTAAATGCATGGCAGTACCTCCAAAAAGCGTATCATAGTGGTTGGTGGTATTGGGAAAAACTACTTTAAACAGCTGCGTTCTTGATTTATAAATGCGTTCTTTTAAATTTTTCATCTGTTTTTCTTTACGGATTTATGTGATGTTTAAAATAAATCTAATGCGCTAATACGCTTATCGTGCTTGGTATAATCTACCGGTCGCTTTGCAAAGAAATCATCTAAAGAATTTGCAAATATCTCTTCTTCAAACCATTGCATTGGGAGATATTCTTGTGCGGTTATATTAAAAATGGGGTTTATTCCTATTTTTTTTAGGCTATCGTCTGTCCTAAATTTCATGAAATTTAGTAAATCTGATTGGTTTAAATGCGTTACTGCACCTTCTGCAAAAATCCAGTTGAGAATTTCTGCCTCGACTTCAATTGATTTTTTAACAATATCAGTAATTTCTTGTTTGGTTTCTTCCGTAAAGAAATCGGGAAACTCTTCTTTGATCTTGTTGATAATAAATATACCCGCATTGGCATGAATTTGTTCGTCTATAGAAGTCCAGGCAATGATATTACTTACATTTTTCATTAAGCCTCTAAATCGTGAAAATGAGAGAATGATGGCGAACTGACTAAATAAGGAAACATTTTCTATTAAAATGGCAAATAAGATTAAGGAGAAAAGGTATTTCTTTTTGTCTTTTTCTTGTGTAAATTGAAGTGCCTGAGATAGATATTCAAACCGTTTTTTGATAACAGGAACATTCATTAGCTCTTCAAAGGCTTGATTATAGCCTAAAACCGACAACAAACGCGAGTAGGCTTCTGAATGTCTAAATTCACATTCTGCAAAAGTGCTCCCCAAGCCATTAAATTCTGGTTTGGGCAAGTGGTGATACAAATCTCCCCAAAATGATTTTACAGCCACTTCAATTTGAGCAATTGCCAGTAAACTCTTTTTTAAAACTTGTTTTTCATTTAAGGTAAGTTGAGCCTGAAAGTCTTGTACGTCTGCGGTGAAATCTACCTCGGTGTGCACCCAAAACGATTTGTTAATCGCCTCTGTAAATTCTATTACCTCTGGGTATTCAAATGGTTTGTAATTTACTCTTTTGTCAAAAATGCTCATTGTGTATATTTATTTAAGTGAAACAAAAACACAAAAAACAAAATATACGTTATCTGCTTTTGGCTGAATTACCTTGAAACAAAAGACAACGGAATTTGCTTTTTATGCGAAAACAAATCCTCTTTGAAGAAGTTAGGTAATCTGACTTGACAGGTTTAATCCTGCTTACAGTTGCGCAACAGTTCGTGATTTTCACACGATTCCCCTAATGTACTTGAGTTTAAAAAACTTCGCTCTTCTTCAATTTAGATGCTCAAAAGTAAACAAGATATCTCAGCTTGGCTAAAAAACTTTTTAACCGGTGTTAATAAGTTTTTTAAATGAGTTAGAATGCAAAAAAAAATCAGCCAAAATTTGACTGATTTTCTTATTTCTTTAAAAAAAACTTTTATTGATTGCCTTTTTTATAGTCTGCTAGAAACTTTTCTAAACCAATATCGGTTAAAGGGTGCTTAAGGAGTCCATCAATAGAAGAAAGGGGTCCTGTCATAACATCGGCACCAATTTTTGCACAATCAATTACGTGCATGGTATGTCTTACCGATGCCGCTAGAATTTCGGTATCAAATGCGTAGTTATCATAAATATGTCTTATCTCGGCTATCAAATTAAGACCGTCTGTTGAGATGTCATCTAATCTTCCTATAAACGGAGAAACGTAAGTTGCTCCTGCTTTTGCTGCTAGTAATGCTTGTCCTGCCGAAAAAACAAGCGTACAATTGGTTTTAATTCCTTTTTGACTAAAATAACGTATAGCCTTAATGCCGTCTTTTATCATAGGAACTTTGACCACAATTTGATCATGTAATGCGGCTAGTTCTTCCCCCTCTTTAATAATATTGTCATAATCTGTCGCAATAACTTCTGCACTTACATCGCCTGTTACAATTTCACAGATGGCTTGGTAATGCTTTTTAATGTTATCTTCTCCTGTAATACCCTCTTTAGCCATTAAAGAAGGGTTGGTAGTAACCCCATCAAGAACGCCTAAGTCCTGAGCTTCTTTTATTTGATTTAAGTTTGCTGTGTCTATAAAAAATTTCATGTTGTGTTGTTTTTTAATTTTTACAAATTTACATTTTATAATGTTTCATTAACATTTTTTCATACCATTTATCTGGTAAAATATGTTTGAGAGCAATGCTAAATTTTTGCAGCCAATCGCCTACCTTATAGTGTATCGTAGGATTCTTTTCTTGCATAACAGCATAAACCTTTTTCGCCATAAATATGGGGTCTTGACCTTTATCTACGTGTTCATCCATCAAGGCTAAGGTTTCCTTATATTTTTTTTCATAGGGCGAACCAGGAATTACTGGCGCGTGGTATCTGCCTGCAGCAATATTGGTAGCAAAATCACCTGGTGCGATATTGGTCATTTTAATATTAAAAGTTTTTAGTTCCATCCGGTAGGCCTCGGTAGTCAGCTCAAGCGCTCCCTTTGTGGCCGAATAAATCCCCCGAAAGGGTAAACCCATATATCCTGCAATAGAGGTTATGTTGATTATAAAACCACTTTGTTCAGAACGCATATGCGGTAAAACGGCTTTAATCACCCGTAAAGCTCCAAAATAATTTGTATCGAATACTTTTTTTATCTCATGATCTGGCGTTTCTTCTAAAGGACCCGTAATTCCCATTCCTGCATTATTAATCAAATAATCTATTTGGCCCTCTTTTTTGATTAGCTCTTGAACTGCTAATTTTATACTTTCTGGTTGGGTAACATCGAGTTTTAAAAACTTAATGTCATCAAATTCATTTTCTTTAGGATTACGACTCGTTCCGTAAACCAGGTACCCTTTCTGCACTAGAAACATACCTATAGATTTTCCTATTCCTGAAGACGCTCCTGTAATCAATACAACTTGCTTGCTCATATTTAAAATAATAGAGGGCAAATATCTACTTTTTTAAGAGAAAAATTAAAGAATTAGAATAAAATAAATGGAAGAAAAACTTTGACTTAAGTCATGAAAAAATGGCAAGCTACCCACATCACACCGCTACGACCGTTTACCTTTGCTGCGTTCCCGCCCTGGAGGATTCAACAGGAGCTGGTTGTGTGGGACTTGCCGCTGCAAATATACAAGGTTTATCTATTTTCGCAAGGATTTTTTTAATAGATTTGACTAAATTCGCTAACAAATTTAAAGCAAAATCTCGTGAAAACATTTAAAAACCTGACATTCATTTTATTAGCCACAAGCCTATTTTCTTGTTCGAGTTCAAAAAAAGAAGAAATTGCTAAAATGAGTATTCAAGTTAAAGCTGAAAACGACTTATTACAACGTGATAATCCGGTAAAATTCACCCTCAATAATCCTACAAACACTAGTTTTGATAGTATACAATTTTACTATTCGAATAAATATTTAGGTTCCTCAAAAACCAATCAATTATCTTCTAAACTCACAACTCCGCTAGGAAAAAATGAGCTTAAAGCTGAAATATATTCAGCTGGCGAGAAATATGCTGTTACACAAGAAATTGTGCTACATAACAACAAGCCTCCAAAGATTTACACCTACAAAATCAAAAACAAATATCCGCACGATAACTTAGCATTTACACAAGGTTTAGAGTTTTATAAAGATACTCTCTACGAAGGCACTGGGCGCAATGGGTTCTCTAGTTTACGTAAGGTAGATTATAAAACGGGAAAGGTGCTAAAAAAAATTGAGATAGATAAACGTTATTTTGGCGAAGGTATAAGTATACTAGACAATAAAGTTTACCAACTTACTTGGCATGCTGGTCAAGGTTTTATATATGATGTAAACCAACTCGAAAAACTAGGTACTTTTAAATATGGTGCCAGTAAAGAAGGCTGGGGAATTTGCAATGACGGAAAAAACTTTTATAAAAGCGATGGTACCGCAAAAATTTGGATGTTAGACGGTAAAACGCTTGAAGAAAAGAGCTACATACAGCCTGTAACACACAAAAGTTTGAGTACACGATTAAATGAGTTAGAATGGGTAAACGGAAAAATTTATGCCAATACTTGGCAAAAAGACGGTATTGCAATTATTAATCCAGAATCTGGAGCCATTGAAGGCTTAATTGATTTGCGCGGGTTGAAAAAAGAAAATGGAAATGCAGCACAATTAAATAATGAAGATTTAGTTTTAAATGGTATAGCCTTTAACAACAACACAAATACTCTATTTGTAACGGGTAAACATTGGGATACTCTTTTTGAAATTGAAATTGAAGAAAGGTAATTAAAATTAATTTAAACATAGCAGAAATGAAAAAGGTATATGGGATTCTATTGTTTTTAAGCTTGATTTTTTGGAGTTCATGCAGAAAAGATTTTGACACCATACCAAGCTCGGGGAATTTAAGCTTCTCTAAAGATACTGTTTACCTAGACACTGTTTTCACCCAAACCGCATCTAGCACCTACAGATTAACGGTTTACAATCGTTCAAAAGAAGATATTCATATACCCGAAATAAAATTAGCTCAAGGTGAAGCATCTAAATATAGACTTAACGTAGATGGCCTCCCTGGGAAAAAGTTTAGCAATATTCCTATTTATGCCAAAGACAGTATTTTTGTTTTTATTGAAACCACCGCAGCCATAAAAGATTTCACCAATAGTGCAAACCAATTTTTGTATACCGATGCCCTCGTTTTTTCGGGTACCGAGAAAGAGCAAAGTGTAGAACTGGTAACTCTAATTCAAGATGCACACTTCCTATATCCCGAGAAATTTGCCGATGGCAGTACAGAAACACTATCATTCGGTTTTGATGATGAAGGAAATGAAATATTAATTTCGGGCTTTTTTTTAGATGATACCGAGTTAAATTTCACCAATGAAAAGCCATACGTAATTTACGGATATGCTGCCGTACCCCCTCAAAAAACATTGAATATTGATGCCGGCGCAAGACTTCATTTTCATCAACAAAGCGGAATTTTAGTTGGTAATCAAGCTTCACTACAAGCCAAGGGTTTATTAAGCTCTGATTTAAAAAAAATGGAGAATGAAATCATTATGGAAGGAAACCGTCTTGAACCCGAGTTTAGTGAAGTACCAGGACAATGGGGGGCGTTGTGGTTTACCCAAGGAAGCACAAACAATATAATAGAACATACTACCATTAAAAATGCCAGCGTAGGAATACGTGTAGATGGAAATGATGGATCTAATACACCCACTCTAAAGGTGAACAACACCCAAATCTATAATGTATCTAATATTGGTTTATTAGCTAGAACGGGCTATGTTACAGCAGAAAATTTAGTTATAAATAATTGTGGCCAAATGGCTTTAAATTTAAGCCTGGGCGGAAATTACCAATTCAACAATTGTACTTTTGCTAATTATTGGCGACAAGGATTTCGGCAATTTCCTGCTGTATTTATAGAAAATGTCTTTGAAACACCCAGTCAGTTATTTTTAGCACCATTAGAAAAAGCAGATTTCACTAATTGTATCATTTATGGTAATGAGAGCCGAGAACTATTATTCAATGCTCATCCAGATACTGATTTCAACTTTAAATTTGAAAACACCTTAATTAAATTTAGAGACTACCAAAATAAGTATGCAGATGATCCTTTTTATGATTTTACCGATTCTAATTTGTACACCCAAATTAAATTAAACGAAGATCCTGATTTTAAGGACTCTTCTCTAAATCAAATGGAGATTGGAGAGGAATCTGCAGCAAACGCTTTAGCCAACCCCGTAACTGCAGGCAATTTAGATCTTTTAGGAATACCCAGAGATGTCAATTTACCCGACAGCGGTGCATATGAAAGTACATCTTTTAGTGATTAATTTGAGGCTTTAACAGACTTTGAGTAATAAAAAAAGATTAAAAATTAACAATTAGCTATTATTTCGTTAAAGTTTCTTAACAACGCTTGTCGAAGCGAAGTTTGTTTTAAATTTGAGAATAGTTACCCGTAATGGTTAGAGATTTAATCTAACTAAAAGCCAATTATTTTCAATTAAAGCAAGACTCGAAGATCATGACTATGATTAGAAATTTAAAAAACGAAACGTGGAAAGTAATTGAATTCGACGAAAAAATATCTGAGAAAGAGAAATATAAAATCTCCAATTATGGTCGAATTCTAAATTGCAAAGGGCCAGAAGAGGTATTGGTTAAAAAATACTTTATCAATGGTTACCAAAACTTACCCGTAGTTCAAAAAAGCAATGGTAAAAAGACCAGTCGTTATGTTCACAAATTAGTGGCCCAACATTTTCTAGAAAAAAAAGAAGATGACCAATATGTAATTCATATCGATTACGACAAGAAAAACAATCAGGTGGATAATCTAAAATGGGCTACGAAAAAGGAAAAAGAACGTCATCAATTCACCAACCCCGAATTTAAGAATATTAAGCGAAAAATACCCTCTCACGCTAAACTAACAGAATCTAAAGTAAAATTAATCAAGCGAAAAATTAATGATCCTAATAGAAGGACTCGTATGAAAATGATTGCTAAACAGTTTGGAATTTCTGAAATGCAATTGTACAGAATAAAAAACGGTGAAAACTGGGGGTCTGTAACAGAGTATTAAAAAAAGAGGCTGCAAATCACAAAGCAGCCTCTTTTTAGTTATTGTAGAAATAAATTATGGCTTAATCCTCTTCAACAACTGGTTGTTCGGCCATGAATTTCTGCATCAATGGGTAAAGTTTATTTACTCCCATTTGTTGCCCGATGGCTTGCGATTCCATCATAATTTCAGAAGTCTTTCCTAAAATTCTTTTACCAGCAGGTGTTTCATAAAAGGCGAGTAACTTCTTTAAATCGGCTTCTGTACAATGCTCTTTATATACCGCGATAACATCGGTGTACATTGCGTCGAACATATTTTTTACTTCAGCTTTAAAAGCTTCTCTATTTTCTTCGGGAATATTGACAATTATTTGAGATAATGCATTCTCTATCATATTGCCACTTTGAGCTTCTATTAACTTACGAAGTCCTGAATCGATTGACTCTTGGGAGTGAAGCTTAGACACAGGCAAGATTACTAATAGCAGTAAAAATACTTGAAATAAAATTGATTTTTTCATAATTATATTTTAAACAACGGCTTTTCGCTCATCATTTCTTTAATTTTTTCTTTTGTTTCCTTAATCACGGCCTCATTTTCAATGTTTGAGATTACTTGGTCGATAAACGTCACCACTTTTGGCATATCTTCTTCTTTTAATCCTCTAGTCGTTATCGCCGGTGTACCCACGCGAATTCCAGAAGTAACAAAAGGAGATTGTGTATCAAAAGGAACCATATTTTTGTTCACTGTAATTTCGGCTTTCACCAATGTTTCTTCGGCTTGTTTTCCTGTTACGCCTTTATTTCTTAAATCTATAAGCATCATGTGATTATCTGTACCACCAGAAATAACATCATAGCCTTTTTCAACAAAAGCATCTGCCATAGCCTTAGCATTCTTTTTAACCTGAACCATATAATGCAAAAACTCATCAGAAAGAGCCTCTTTAAAAGCCACTGCTTTGGCTGCAATGATATGTTCTAAAGGTCCGCCTTGATTTCCTGGAAACACACCACTATTTAAAAGAGAAGACATCATTTTGGGTTTACCACTTTTCAATTTTAAACCAAATGGATTTTCAAAATCTTTCCCCATTAAAATCATGCCACCTCTTGGTCCGCGTAAGGTTTTATGTGTAGTTGTGGTAACAATATGGCAGTGAGGTAAAGGGTCTTGAATTAAACCTTTAGCTATTAATCCGGCAGGATGAGCCATATCGGCCAATAGAATGGCCCCTACTTCATCGGCTATTGCTCTAAATTTTTTATAGTCAATTTCTCTACTATAAGCTGAGGCTCCGGCTATGATTAGCTTAGGTTTCTCTTTATGCGCCATTTCTTTAACATGCTCATAGTTTATTAGCCCCGTTTCTTTTTCAACTCCATAAAAAACAGGGTTATAAAGTTTTCCCGAAAAATTTACAGGCGAACCGTGTGTTAAATGCCCCCCGTGTGATAAGTCAAATCCTAAAATCGTATCTCCTGGTTTTAAACAAACAGAGAAAACAGCAGTATTTGCTTGTGAACCTGAGTGCGGTTGAACATTAACATATTCTGCATTAAACAATTCTTTGGCTCTATTAATGGCCAATTGTTCTACCTCGTCTACCACTTCACACCCTCCATAATAGCGTTTCCCGGGATAGCCTTCTGCATATTTATTAGTAAGCACAGATCCTGCGGCGGCTAACACATCTTTACTTACAAAGTTTTCACTTGCAATTAACTCTAAACCATTTAATTGTCTTTCTTCCTCACGTTGAATAAGATCAAAAATCTCTTTATCTTTATACATGATTTTATATTTCGTTAAAAATTTTACCAAAAATAAGAAATTCATTCGGTTAATACATGGAAAATAATATATTTGAATAGCTTTATTTTAACCATCTTAGAATTAAAAAAAATGCATATAACAGCAAATGATCCAAAAAGAAAAACTTGGCTAGAGGTGCCAGAAAATTCTGATTTTCCTATCCAAAATATTCCTTTCGGAGTATTTCTTACGCGAGATGATATTATTACCATAGGAACACGAATTGGTAACTATGCAATAGACTTAGGAGCACTACATCAATTGGGTTATTTCAAGGGTATTCCCTTAACGGATGATATCTTTTTACAAGATACACTAAATGATTTTATAGCTGATGGTAGGAAAACTTGGCGAACTGTGCGCAATCGCATCGCAGAAATCTTTGATGTTAACAACACTACACTACAAAATAACCAAGAGCATCAACGTGTTATTCTCTTTACCATAGATGAGATAGAAATGCAACTTCCTGTACAAATTGGTGATTATACCGATTTTTACTCTAGTGAGGAACACGCACGCAATGTTGGTGAAATGTTTCGTGGCAAAGAAAATGCTATGGTACCCAATTGGTACCACATGCCTATTGCTTATCATGGTAGAAGCTCATCTATAATTCCAAGTGATATTCCCATTAATAGACCTTTGGGGCAAAAAATGCCAAAAGGAGCCAAAACCCCAATTTTTGGTCCTACACGTGCCTTAGATTTTGAACTTGAAATGGCTTTTATAACTACAGACGCCAACAATATTGGTGAATCTATACCCGCGAAAGAAGCTGAAGATCACATATTTGGAATGGTTCTCTTTAATGATTGGAGTGCGAGAGACATTCAGCGCTGGGAGTATGTGCCTTTAGGTCCTTTTTTAGGTAAAAATTTTGCAAGCTCTATTTCCCCTTGGATTGTTACCTTAGATGCACTTGAGCCTTTTAGAACAGAGGGTCCTACTAAAAAATCAGAATATAAACTTTTAGATTACTTAAAAACTGAAGGAAAGAAAACTTTTGATATCAAATTAGAGGTTTTTATTCAACCAGAAAATGATGACCCTACTTTAGTTAGCGAATCAAATTTCAAATATTTGTATTGGAATATGAGTGAGCAATTGGCGCACCACACTATAAACGGTTGCCCTATAAATAGTGGAGATATGTTAGCAAGCGGTACTATTTCAGGTTCTAGAGAAGGCACTTTTGGTTCTATGCTAGAATTAAGTGAAAATGGTGAAAAACCGATTAAATTGAATAATGGAAATGATCGCAAATTTATACAAGACAATGATACGGTTATTTTGAAAGGCTTTTGTGAAAACAAAGATGTTAGAATTGGTTTCGGCGAATGTGGTACTAAAATTTTGTCTCATTTATAATATTTTTTTAATACTAATAAAAATCAAGCCTGCTTATAGCAGGCTATTTTTTTCTCTGTAATATGCAATCAATTTTTAAAGCTGCAAAAAATTAAAGAGCTGATCGAACAAAATATCTCAAGAGACCAAAAAAATGAACGGCAATAAAATCCGCTAATGGCGGCAACCTACAATAATAATTTTGGGGTCGCTAAACTTTTAATAAAACTGGGAGCCGATGTAAATGCACATGACAATCGAATAGAAACGTCTTTTCTTCTTGTAGCTGCCGCTGATTATTACGAAGTATTAAATGCTTGCTGCTAAACAACCGATAGCGTGATTTTTTTATAACTTAATCGTTACAGCGGTACGGTCTTAATTCTAACCTGTGAAAGAGTACACGTAAAAATTATAAAACGGTTACTTAAAATTGAAAACTTTCCTATAGACCATATCAACAATTTAGGGTGGACAGCGCTTTTAGAAACAGTTATCCTAGGCGATGGATCTCAAAAATACATTGAAATAGTGAAAATGCTTATTGAAGCTGGTTGCGATATTAATATCGCTGATAAAAATAGAGCAACAGCATAAGAGCACACCCAGAAATCAGGTTTTACAGAAATTGATGGTTTGCTAAAAGCTAATCAATAAAATTGCCGTTTAGACTATTAGCTTACTTTTAATTGGGATATTTTCTGTTTGCTTAACGGATTGTGACAATTGGTTTTTTCTTTTTCTCGCGTATCAGATAAATTCCTATTAATATTAAAACTGCCCCTAATAGATAATAAAAATTAAATTGCTCACCATCTATCACTCCCCAGATTACCGCAACAATAGGAAGCAAATAAGATACCGTGCTGGCAAAAACAGCAGAGGTATCTTGAATTAACTTATAAAATAGCACAATTCCTATCGCAGTGCCAAAAATACTTAAGAAACTTAAATACCCTAATGCCTCAAGTGCTTCTGAAGAAAACGAAACATTAAAAAAATCGGTAAACAATAAGATAATTATTGAAGGCATCATCCAGAAGGTAAAAACACTACTGGACACCTGAATTGATTTTACGTGCTGTAGCTTTAATTTTATGATAAGAGCTGATAAAGCATAAGAAGCAGAAGCAAAAACCATAAGCAGAGTAAAACCAATTTGACTTTCTTGCGTACTTACTTCTGAAAAATATAATAAGGTAGCTGCCCCCAAAAAGCCAATGACCGCTCCCATTACCTGAGTTGGTTGACTTTTTATTTTAAATAGTAAATAGCCTAACATTAAAACAAAAATTGGCTCGAGGCTGTTGATTATACCAGCCAAAGAGCTACTTACTTTAGTTTGAGCGATAGGGAATAAAAACATGGGCAAGAAATTGCCAAAAAAACCTGCAAGAATTACCCATAATAGATCTCTTTTAGACATTTTACGCATTGCGGGTATTCCTAAAGAAGCTAAAATCAATCCGCTTAAAGCAACCCGAAATGCACCAATTTGAAAAGGTGTAAAAACAAGTAAAGATTTCTTAATTAGAATAAAAGAGCTACCCCAAGTAAGAGCCATTATACTCAGTAAAAACCACTTATTTTTAAACAATGTGGGCATTTATTTTGTTTTTAATTGATGCCACAAAGGTAATTGTAATTATTAATTTATTAGACTAAAATCTATGATAAACGTTCCTGCTTAATATTAAAGAGCTAAATGATTTTCAAAAAAAAAGCTCAAAACGTTTATCAACATTTTGAGCTTTTAAAACTAAATTTTGTAAAATTATTCAGCTTTTTCTAGTACGCTATCTACTTTATTTTGAAATGCTAAATAGCGTTCTTTACTGTCGTCGAGTTCGTCCATCCATTCAGTATGATGTTCTTCTGCCTTAGTTCCTGTTAATACACTAGTAAATGTTTTATCTCTATACGTCAGTATATTTTCTTCTTTATCGCGTAACCATTCTTTAAACATTTCGGCTACCTTATCTACATTAAATTCAGGATAATCAGAAAGGCTCAGGAGATCTTTAATATAATCTGATTGAAAGTCGACTGAGTCGTAACAGCCTTCTAAAGTGTTTAATCTGTCCAACCAAACATTCATATCTTTTCTACGTTGATCTTTTTCAGGAAGTTCTAATTCACCCATCATAAAATCTCTGGCCACCCAAGCTTGGGCATCAAACATATTAAAAGTATAATATTGATCTTGCATCCCTAGATAAATTAATTGAGGTAAATCATTGAAGAAAATACCTTTATACACTTGATCTGGGTATAAGTTGTTTTTAGTCTTTAGTCTTAATTCATCTGGTAAAAAAGGAAATTTATGCTGGTATCCTGTACACATTACCACAGCATCATATTTTTCTGATGTACCATCGGCAAAATGGGCAGTATCTCCCTCAAAATGAGTAAGTAAAGGAACCTCCTTAATTCCTTCTGGCCACTCTACTCCTATAGGGTTACTTCTATAACTTAAAGTTACCGATTTAGCTCCGTGTTTGTAACATTGCACCCCTATATCTTCGGCAGAATAGCTGCTACCAATTAATAATAAATTTTGGTTTTTAAATTGGTCTGCCCCTCTAAAGTCATGAGCGTGCATTACACCTCCTGGAAAATCTTCAATTCCCTTAAAATAAGGCATGTTTGGCGTAGAGAAATGACCAGAGGCTACCACCAGATAATCAAATTCTTCACTATAGGTTTTATTTTCTTTTAAATTATCTAAGACCAAGGTGAATTTTTGACTGGTTTCATCATAATCTACCCAGCGTGCCGTAGTGTTGAAACGAATGTATTTTTTTGCATTACTTTTCTTAATACGCCCTTCTATATAATCAAAAAGAACAGGTCTAGGAGGATAAGATGATATGGGCTTCTTAAAATGCTCATCAAAAGTATAATCAGAAAACTCTAAGCATTCTTTTGGACCATTAGACCAAAGATATTTATACATAGAGCCGTGAACAGGCTCACCATAACGGCCAACACCAGTGCGCCAAGAGTAATTCCACATTCCTCCCCAATTTTCTTGCTTTTCAAAACAAATAATTTCGGGTACCTCTACTCCATTCTTTTCAAGGGCTTCAAATGCTCTTAATTGGGCTAATCCACTTGGCCCTGCACCAATAATTCCTACTCTTTTATTTTTCATCATATAGTAATTTTTATTTAAGACAGAAACTGCCCGTTTTTTAATAAATTAATTTTAAAAAATCTTTCGATAATATTGTTCTTCTACACGAATAGTATATTAAAAATGATTGAAAAAAACAAATTATTATTAACGAAATAAACTATAAAACAATTATTATACAATAAATTCAAGAATAAGCGCCAAAATTTGCGAATTTAACAATTAAAAGCCTGTAGTCTTTGAAAGTTGACTAAATGCAATTGCTTGATCTTTTGCATCAAGTCATTTTTAAAGAGACCTCTAATATTTGATTGATGTATTATATCTCTTGAGGCTATAAAGTTAAATGGAGATTTGCTCAATTCAAATTGCAGTCGACATTGTACTTGGTGTTGGCCTGAGTTCAAAAACCAAGTTTCCTATTCCTACCCAGACTTGGGCTACAATTTAACACAAGTTACTATTGATTTATATACTATTAAAGACTTCAATCAAGATGTATTTGTGAAATTATGGCAAAAGAAAGATCTAATAAAAATTAAAAAAAGCGTTATATCAAGTTTGTAAAAATGACCTTCAATGAATATATGATGCACCAACGCAAACACAAAAAAGAGGTTAGCACTTTTGACTTTCTAAAATTTGAGACCATAGAAAATCAGGATTACTACTACAACGAGCAGATCGGTCTAAAAAGCAAAGCGCTACAGTATAGTATTTCTAAATTGACCCCGGCCTGTATAAAAATCTACAATTACGGATGAGCCGTGCAAGCTATATGGATATTGCTAAAGAATTAAATATAAGTGTGAAAACAGTTGAATCACAAATGCGAATAGTCTATCAAAAACTTAGGTAGAGCTAAAAAATCTTTTTTCGCTATTTTGGCCCAAAATTCGTTACTAAACGCGGATTATTTATAAATTTAAACACTAAATTATTATTCGTTCTTCAATAAAAAAACATAAAATGAAAATCAACTATTTTATATATTTACTTGCAAGCCTTATCATAATGAGTTGTAGTGGCTTAAAAAAAACCGAAAAAGCCTTAAACAGTGGTAATTATGAGCAAGCCATTTATATTGCCACTTCTAAATTGCAAAGAAATAAAGAAAAAAAATCGAATGAAGCTTACATAAAGTTATTAGAACAGGCGCATAAAAAGTTTGTTCAGGAGAAAGAAGCTCGATTAAAATTTTTAGAAAAAGATAGATTAGGCAATCATAAGGAAGAGATTTATGACAGTTACGCACAATTGAACGCTATACAAAATAAAATTAAGGCGCTAACTCCATTATATTTTCAAAACGGAAAGACGGCAAAATTCTACTTCAAAGATTATACTAATGATATCATTAAGGCTAAAAACGAATACATAGCCAATTTATACAGACAGTCGGAGGAATTGCTAAATGAAAGGCCAAAAGAATCGGCGCGACTGGCTTTTGAAAAATTACAGTTAATTAATCAATTGGCCCCAAATTATAAAAATACCATTGAATTATTGAATCAAGCCCATATTAAAGGTACCGATTTTATTTATTTGAGTGTTGAAAATCATAGCGATAAGGTAATCCCTAAAGCTCTAGAAAAAGATATTCTTAACTTTAGCGGATATGATTTAGATAATTTTTGGCAAAGTTACCATGCATACATTAATCCAGAAATTAACTACGACTACGGAATTCATTTAGATTTTAAAACTATTGAAGTAAGTCCCGAGAAATTAAATGAAAGAGAAGAAGTAATACAAAAAGAAATCACAATACATAAGGGGTATCAAAAAGATAGAAATGGGAACTATATCTTGGACGACGAAGGAAATAAAATCGAATTGAACCAAACAAGAAATGTTAAAGCTAAACTACTAACTACCAATCAGTTTAAAGCTATTTATGTTAAGGGAAGGGTGGATTATTTAGATACCCAAACCAATCAAGTAATTCAATCGTTTCCTTTAGACACCGAATTTATTTTTGAAAACATTTTCACAAGATTTAATGGGGACAAGCGTGCACTTAGTAAAGAGCAATTGGCGCTAACTCAAAATAATTTTGTGGGTTTCCCTACGTCAGAGCAAATGCTTTTTGATGCAGCTACCAATATCAAAGAAAGGTTAGCTAGCATAATAAGGCAAAATCGGTTTAATTAATTAAATCAGCAACAACTTCAGCTTGAATTTCATGATGGGAGAAGTGTCCTATAATTTTTTGATTCTGGAGTATGATAATTTGGGGAGATTGATGGGTGACTTGAAACTTTTCTGCGATTAGATTAGAGACTTCACGGTATTGAATTAAATCTAAAAAAAAGAAAGCAACTTGACTGTTGTCAAAATCAGCTTCAGCTTCAAAACGGTTCAAAGCCATCCTACTTACAGGACACCTTGTTGAATGTTTAAAAACAATTGCCGTTTGCCTTTTAGATGTCTCTAGTATAGTTTCTACATCATTTACTTTCTTTACCTCTAGCCAATCTATAGATTTTTTAGGTGTTTTTGAGGTATCTTCATCCGCTTTTAAAAATTTATCGAAAAATCCCATAGTTAAATTTTAAAGGTAAATTTACAAAATAAATAAGAGAAGTTGTAGTTGCGCTAAGAAAAAGAACCATGCATAAATTTTAGGGCTTTCTTAACACTGCCCTTCTTAAATCAACACTAGTATAAACAGAAGTACGATAATAAACTATTAAACAGCTTTCGGTTTGTTTGATTTGCTCAACTACATTATTTATTGACTCACCATCTAATTTTTTGATAATCTTATTTGTAGAAACAGATAAGTTTAGCACAACAATAAGCAAAACAAGCATAACCTTAACAAGAGACATACAACTTTTTTTGCTAAATTAGTAACAAAGCGGTTGGTTTACCATACCCATAACCGGGTATATTTACGTCATTTTGTCATTAAATCAAAATAAAAAACTGACTTTTTGTCTTGATTTCGTTAAGGCATGAAATTTGTAAATTCAAATAAAAATTAAAATTATGAATCTAAACAATTTTACAATAAAATCGCAAGAAGCCATACAACAGGCACAGCAACTTGCACATCAATTGGGTCATCAACAAATTGAAAACGAGCATATATTTAAAGGAATTTCTACTGTTGATGAAAATGTTACACCCTTTATTCTAAAAAAGCTAGGAATTAACTTGGTGCTGTTTAACCAATTATTAAACAAAATTCTAGAAAGTTTTGCCAAGGTAAGCGGTGGCGATATTATGCTATCGCGAGAGGCCTCTAGAAGTTTGACTGAAGCCCAGAGTTTGGCGAAGAAAATGAACGACGAGTATGTATCTATAGAGCACCTTATTTTAGCCATTTTCAAGTCGAATTCTAAAATTGCACAAATTTTAAAAGACCAAGGAGCTTCAGAAAAAGGTTTAAAATCTGCCATAGAAGAATTACGCCAAGGTGGACGCGTAACTTCACAAAGTGCCGAAGAAACCTATAATTCGCTTAATAAATTCGCAAAAAATCTCAATGAGTTAGCCGAAACAGGAAAATTAGATCCCGTTATTGGGCGCGATGAGGAAATTCGCAGAATTTTGCAAATTCTTTCCAGAAGAACTAAAAATAATCCGATGCTAGTGGGAGAGCCTGGTACTGGTAAAACGGCCATTGCCGAAGGTTTAGCACATCGAATTGTAGCAGGCGATGTACCAGAAAATCTAAAAAATAAAATTATTTATTCTTTAGATATGGGCGCCTTAATAGCCGGAGCCAAGTATAAAGGAGAATTTGAAGAGCGACTCAAGGCAGTGATTAAAGAAGTAACTTCTAGCGATGGAAACATTGTGTTGTTCATAGACGAAATTCACACCTTAGTAGGAGCTGGTGGAGGCCAAGGTGCTATGGACGCTGCCAACATCTTAAAACCAGCTTTAGCACGAGGCGAATTAAGAGCTATAGGGGCAACCACTCTAGATGAATACCAAAAATATTTTGAGCAAGACAAAGCATTAGAAAGAAGGTTTCAACGCGTTACAGTAGACGAACCCGATACAGAAAGTGCTATCTCAATACTACGGGGTATAAAAGAAAAGTATGAAACACACCATAAAGTAAGAATTAAAGACGAAGCTATTATAGCCGCGGTTGAATTGTCTCAACGCTATATCACCAATAGATTTTTACCCGATAAAGCTATTGATTTGATGGATGAAGCAGCCTCTAAGCTTAGAATGGAAATCAATTCTAAACCAGAAGAGTTAGATGTACTTGATCGTAAAATCATGCAACTAGAAATTGAAATAGAGGCCATTAAACGCGAGAAAGATGAAGAAAAATTAAAATCGCTTAAAGCGGATTTAGCCAATCTTAAAGAAGAACGTAGCGAACTAAACGCTAAATGGCAAAACGAGAAAGGAATTGTAGATAACATTCAACAAGCTAAAACCGATATTGAGAATTTTAAATTAGAAGCAGAACGAGCGGAACGTGAAGGTGACTACGGAAAAGTTGCCGAGATACGCTATGGAAAAATTAAACAGGCACAAGAACAGCTTGATAAACTGCAAAAAGAAATGGCCGAACAAAAGGCACGAGGAGCCAAATCTCTAATACAAGAAGAGGTTACCAACGAGGATATTGCAGAAGTAGTTGCCAAATGGACTGGAATTCCAGTTACAAAAATGCTCCAAAGTGAACGCGAAAAACTATTATTACTTGAAGAAGAACTTCATAAAAGAGTAGTTGGGCAAGAAGAAGCTATTCAAGCAGTTAGTGATGCTATAAGAAGAAGCAGAGCCGGTTTACAAGATCAAAAAAGGCCTATCGGGAGCTTCCTTTTCTTAGGTACCACAGGGGTTGGTAAAACAGAGTTAGCCAAGGCTTTGGCCGAGTATTTATTTAATGACGAGGCTGCCATGACTAGAATAGATATGAGCGAATACCAAGAAAGACACGCCGTGAGTAGATTGGTTGGGGCACCTCCAGGCTATGTAGGCTATGATGAAGGAGGCCAACTTACAGAAGCGGTAAGGCGTAAACCATACTCTGTGGTTTTATTAGATGAGATCGAAAAAGCACATCCTGATACATTCAATATTTTATTGCAAGTACTGGATGAGGGCCGTTTGACTGATAATAAAGGAAGGTTAGCAGATTTTAGAAATACTATAATTATAATGACATCTAATATGGGTAGTCAAATTATTCAAGAAAAATTTGAAGCTACCCAGAATATAGAATCTGCAACAGAAGCTGCTAAAATTGAAGTTCTTGGCCTTCTTAAACAGCAAGTAAGACCTGAGTTTTTAAATCGAATTGATGATATTGTTATGTTTACACCGTTGACTGAACAAAACATCAAAGCTATTGTTGACTTACAATTAAAAGGCCTAAGTAAAATGCTGGCGCAGCAAAACATTACCATTGATGCTACAGATGAGGCAATTAATTTGCTAGCTCAAAAAGGTTTTGACCCGCAATTTGGAGCAAGACCGGTGAAGAGAACCATTCAAAAAGAGGTTTTAAATACCCTATCAAAAGAGATTTTGGCAGGCAAAATAAGCCCAGAGAGTATTATATTAATCGATGCGTTTGACGACCAATTGGTCTTTAGAAATAACGCTTAATAGTATTTATCATATTTTTAATAATAGCAGGTGGTTTTTCACCTGCTATTTTATTTTTATGGTATTTTTGTTTCTTTTCATTTTCCTTTATGTATAAATTTATTTTTACTAAATTACTTGGCTGGCAAATTGAGGGAAGTTTTGATCCCAAAGTTAAAAAATCAATCATAATTGTTGTTCCTCATACCAGTTGGCACGATTTCTATATTGGCGTTCTTACGCGCGGAATAATAAATATACCCATTCATTTTATTGCCAAAAAAGAACTTTTTAAATGGCCATTTGGTGCTTATTTTAAAAAAATGGGAGGCCATGCATTAGATCGCACACCAGGACAAAAAAAGGTTGATGCTATCGCTAAAATGTTTAAAGAAGAAAATGAGTTTAGACTGGCCTTGGCTCCAGAAGGAACCCGAAAGAAAGTAAGCCAGTGGAAGACTGGTTTTTATTTTATTGCCTTAAAAGCGAACATACCAATTATACCTGTGGCTTTTGATTACAAAAGAAAGGTAGTTAGAATAGGTACTACCTTTTACCCATCAGGAAAACTAGAGCAAGATTTGAATCGCTTACAATTATTTTTTAAAGGGGTTAAGGGAAAAGCCGATTTATAAACCTACAGATTTTATTAACTAAAATAAAAAGTTTAACTTCCCTTTTATGGTCAAATTAAATTATGAGAATTTTACATACTGCAGACTGGCATATTGGTAAACGCTTACATAAACATTACCTATACCAAGATTTTGATTTATTCATAGGTTGGTTGTGCGATATTATTTTAGATGAAAAAATAGAGCTAGTTCTTGTTTCTGGTGATGTTTTTGACTTGGCAAATCCTTCCGCAGAAGCTAGAAAGCAATATTATCAAGCTTTGTTAGCTATAAAGAATTTAAACTGTAAGATTATTATTACAGGAGGTAATCATGACTCCCCTAGTATGCTAGATGCACCCAAAGAACTGCTTAACGCTTTAGACTTAAATGTAATTGGAGGTTTACCAGAACAAATTGAAGACTGCATTATTACTTTACCCAACTCTAAAAATCCAGAAATTGTTGTAGCCGCCCTACCCTTTTTGCGTGATGCAGATATAAGACAAGCAAGCGATGGCAACACTTATGAAGATCGCTTAATAGCGATAAGAAAAGGTATTCAATCAAAGTTTGATGCAGCGGCCAATTGGTGTGAAAAAAATTACAATGGAATTCCTGCAATTGCTATGGGCCACTTATATGCAGCTGGCGTAAGTACATCTGAAAGTGAAAGAGATATTCAAATTGGTAATCAAGCTGCCTTTAAGGCCGAACAGTTTAACACCTATTTTAAATACATAGCTTTGGGGCATATTCACCAGCCCCAACAAGTTCATGCAACAGTGCCTACTTATTATAGCGGGGCACCCATACAACTTTCCTTTAGTGAACGCCAAGATGAGAAACGCGTATTAATTATCGATACTAAAAATGGTTTTACTCCAAAAAGTCTCACCATCCCAAAGTTTAGAAACCTAAAAAAAATTACTGGTACGCTTGAACAAATTAAAGACAAACTAGCCAAATTAATCTGGCAGGGTACCTTAACCACCTTAATTGAAATAGAGCTACGAGAAGAAAATTATAGTCTTCAAAAGTTAACTGAACTCGATGCGCTTATAAGTGATTTTAGTTTACCAAATTTTGAAATTATAAAGCATCGTGCTCAATTTAGCAATCAACAATTGCAAACGGGAGATGTGTTTTCTAACAGGCAAAGCCTTAAAGATCTCAAACCTAAAGAAGTATTTGATTCCTTATTAAATCAAGAGAGCTATTTACCCGAAGAACGGGTTGAATTAAGACAGACTTTTGATGAATTGTATGAACTATTAAATACCAACGATTGATCTATAAGCTATGAAAATCTTACAGCTAAGCTTTAAAAATATTAATTCGCTCAAAGGCGAACACCATATCGATTTTACCCAGTCGCCCTTTATTCAAAACAACTTATTTGCCATAACTGGGCCAACTGGTAGTGGGAAAACAAGTTTATTAGATGCGATCTCTCTGGCACTTTTTAATCAGGTTCCACGATTGGGCAAATTAAGTACTTCAGAAGTTATCAAAAAAGGCGCTATTCTTACTCGCAATCAAACAGATGCTTATGCGCAAGTTTCATATTCTTGTGAAAAGGGAATTTTCGCTTCTCGGTGGGAGATTTCAACCGCAAGAACAGGTAACTTGCGTGATTATGAAATGCGCATTATCTCTGTTAAGGAGGACAAAACCCTAGATCTCAAAAAAAGTGAAGTGCCTCACTGTAACGAGAAATTAATAGGACTAAATTATGAACAATTCATTAAATCTGTAGTCTTAGCACAAGGTGAATTTGCTAAGTTCTTACAGGTTGATAAAAAAGAACGTGGTGCGCTTTTAGAAAAAATAACTGGTACAGGAATATATAGACAATTAGGTCAATTAGCTTATAGAAAATACGGTGAATTAGAAAAAGAAATACAGCAGCAAAAAAATAAAATCAATACCTTAAGCGAACAATTAATTGCTGATGACGAATTTAAACTCAAACAGGAAGAGGCCGCCCAAAAGAAGATTTATAAAGAGAAATTAACTGAAAAAATAGATATTTTAAAAGAGCAAAAAAGAATTAAAGAAAAAAGTCAAGCGATTCTTAAAAATTTAAATGAAACTGAAAAAAAATTAAAAGAGCACAATCTTAATCTTGAAAACTTCAATAAAGAGGAAGGTTTAACGCTAGAAAAACACTTGGCTCTGCAGGAAACGGCAGCAAAAATCAACGAAGAGAAAAACCTTTTTGATCGAATAAAAGAATACAATGACAAGATAAATGACATTCAAAATAGTATTCAACAAAATCAGGAAAAAAGGGTAGAAAATCAGAATCATTTTCAAACAATTTTCAACCTAAACAGCTCATCCTCAGATTTTGGAAATCAACTCCAACAGTATAAAGAGCACATCCGTAAATTGGAGTCAAATCGGCAAAAAACCTTGAATGACTTTAAAAGCCTGGTCAATCAAATTACGTTTAATCTAGAGCCCTTTCCTATTGCGCTAAAAACCAAAAACCCTCAGCTAACCAAAGCAGAAACTGAAGATTTTTTTGGTAAAAATCAAGTTGAATTAAAAGCTCTCGAGCAGAAATTTGGCTTTGACACAATAAATGATTTGGATCACGAAGACCATCAAATCACGCTTCGCTTAAATAAAATCCGTCAAGGGGAATTAAATTACTTACGTTTTCTCGATATTCAAAAAGACATTAAACAGAAACAAAAAGAGAAGTTAATAAAAGAAAAAAGCATAGCCTCGAGTCCTCAAACCATTACTATCGCTAAAAACGAAATCGAAAAGCTTGAACTGCAATTAGACATTGAAGAAAAACAGGAAAAAATTGCCTTTTTACAAAAAAAACTAAGTCATTACCGCGAAGAGTTGCAAACCGGTGAGCCTTGCCCTTTATGCGGAAGTTTAGATCATCCCTTTGCCAATCATACCCCTGTACAAAAAACAGAAGAAAAAGTAATTGCGACTTTAAAGGAGAAAATTAAAGATCAGCAGCAACAATTAACAGAACAACAAACAGAGTTAAAGGTTGCAAAAGAGGAATTAAAAGCTATAGATACTACAATTCAAACCAAGCAAAAGGAACTCAATGCTGAAAGGCAAAAATTTGAGCAATTATTTTCAAAAGACATCCATCAAATCCGTGCAAACGATTTGACTAATTCAATAAATTTACTGGAGGAAAGACAAGAAAAATTAAAAAGGTACAAGTCAATAAAACAACAGCAAAAAGCGCTTAAAAAGTTAATTGAAGATATAACCTATTTAGTTAGTTTATTGAAACAAGGAAAAACTATTAAAGAGGAAATGAATCAACATTTCAAGGGTGAAAATTTTGAAAAAGAAATTGATCAAACCGAAAAACAATATGATAAGTTAAACCTAGAACTTTTACAATTAACATCAACCCAAAAGAATCTTAAAAAGGAATATAATGCGATAGCTGAAAAGCACGAAAATTTAGTAAAAGTGCTAGACCCGCAATTATCAAAATTAGGCTATTCTACCATTAATGCAGCTAGAAAAGATATTTTAGAGCATTCTAAATTTATAGAATATCAAGAAAAACAGACAAACTTGAAGAATGCTATTTTAGCATTAAAAACAAGTTTAAAAGACTTACGGAATCAAAATAATGAGCTTAAAGCAGAGGTTAGTGCTTTAAGCCTTGACGAATTAGCAAAATTACTTAAAACGCATCAAAATGCCCTGCAAGCAAATGACGAGGCATTAATCGAATTAAATCGAATACTCAGAAATCAAGCTAATTTTACTGATAAAATAAATAAACTAAAAACAGAAATAAACGATCAAACCAAGAATAATAAACGCTGGAAGACAATGCGAGATTTAATTGGTGATGCTACTGGAAATAAATTCAATGACTATGCTCAAGACTTAACTTTAAGTCAATTATTAATTTTAGCTAACAAACGCTTAACGCATTTGACGGATAGATATAAAATGGATAAACCCCTTCCTCAAGAAGACGATAGTTTAATCGCCATAGACCAGCATATGGGTGGTCAACGCAGATCAATTAAAACGCTATCGGGCGGAGAAACCTTTTTAATGAGTTTGGCTTTGGCTTTAGCCTTGTCTGATTTAGCTTCACACAAAGTAGAAATAAACAGCCTTTTTATTGATGAAGGCTTTGGAACGCTTGATCCCGAAACTTTAGATCAAACCCTAGACACGCTTGAATTGTTACAAGCCAAATCAAATAAAATGATTGGTATTATAAGCCACGTAACCAGTTTAAAAGAGCGTATATCAACACAAATACAAATCAATCAAAACGGTCAGGGGTACAGTAGTTTAAAAATTATTGGGTAATCGGGCTTATCTCACGATAAAGTTAAAATAAGTAGAAGGAAAAGGCTCGTTTTTAAGCGTATAATGCCACCATTCTTTTGCATAAGATAAAAAACCAAATTTTCTCATTCCGTCTTTTAGCATTTTTCTGTTCATCTTCTGTATTTTGGTTAACCCTATGGCATTATGATGAGAAATTTCATCAAAAAGATCATAGGGGCTACCCATATCTAATTCTTTACCAGTTTTTAAATCTACCAGTGTCAAATCGATGGTACTACCTCTTGAATGCCCAGATTTTGTTGCGATATAACCCATAGCAAATAGCTTTTTCTTATCCAAATCTGGGTAAAATTCGCTCTTCATCAAGGTATCTTCGCTTTTTTTTGACCAATTAAAAAACTGATTTACGGCTCGCTGCGGGCGATATGCATCGAACACCTTAAATATATATCCTTTGGCTAAAAAATATTCACTAGCCTGTTTTAATTGCTTTATGGCTTTTTTAGACATTATCGCTTGTGGTTGCTTATAACCTTTGATGGGTCGCCCTACAAAGTTATGCTTACCCGCGTATCTAATGTCTAAGATTATTAAATCTACATGCTCATCTATATAAGCAAATTCGGGCGGAATTTTATTGTTCTGGCTATAGAGTATACTTGAAAATAGAATTCCGCACAGAATAAGCAAATATTTTTTTCTTAAAATCAATTTTTATTTTTTGGTTTTTTTAGCAAATCCGCGGTCACGCAAAAGCGCTTTTACATCGGCCTCTTTTCCTCTAAATAACTGATAAGCTTCGACAGGATCGATAGCATTTCTAGGAGCAAATAAATAATTAACCAATTTATCTGCTAGTTGCTCATCATAAAATCCGCCTGGAGATTCGGCAAAAGCCTCTGCCGCATCTGATGTAAGCACATCTGCCCACAAATAACCATAATAGCCGGCAGCATAGCCCTCACCAGAAAATATATGCCCAAAATGCGGCGTGCGATGACGCATAACTATTTGTTCTGGTAATCCGAGGCTATCTAATGTCTTTTTTTCAAAATCAGCAACATCTATATCGGTAGGGTCTGTCATATGCAGTTTCATATCTATCAGTGCCGATGCCAAGAATTCTGTTGTGGCAAAGCCTTGGTTAAAGGTTGCGGCTTGTTTAATTTTGACCACTAATTCTTGAGGTATAACTTTATCTGTTTTATAGTGACGCAAGAATCTATTTATAACCTCATCTGTAGATAGCCAACGCTCTAATAACTGCGATTGAAATTCGGTATAATCACGAACCCCTCCATTTAAAGTTGGGTAATCTACTTTGGCCGATAAAAAGTGAAGTGCGTGGCCAAATTCGTGAAAAAAGGTTTCGGCATCATCCCAAGAAATCAAAACAGGTTCACCTGGCGCAGGTTTAATAAAGTTAGAATTATTCGATGCTAAAACAGGCTTATTACCTTCTAGCTTGGTTCTACTTCGATAAGTAGTAGCCCAAGCTCCCGAGCGTTTTCCTTGTCTTGCATATGGATCTAAGTACCAAAGCCCAACTAACTTATTACTATCTTTTTGGCGCACTTCATAAACTTCGACATCTTCATGAAAAACAGGAACACTGCCTTCTTTCACTGGCTCAAATTGATAACCAAACAATTTTTCAGCCGTAAAAAACAGAGCATCTTTAAGGTTATCAAGCACTAAATATTGTTTGATTTCTTCACCATCTAAATCATATTTTTCTTTTCTTACTTTTTCGGCATAGTAACGATAATCCCAAGGCTTTATTTGAATTTCGTGTCCTAACTTATCGGCTAGTTTTTGCATATCGGCAACTTCCTCTTTAGCTCTATCTACTGCCCTTGGCCAAACATTAAGCATTAAATTCATCGCTGCTTCAGGTGTTTTTGCCATTCTATTTTGCAACCTCCAAGATGCATAATTATCAAACCCTAATAATGCCACCCGTTCATCTCTTAATTTTAAAATTTGAGCAATTATATTTTTGTTATCATAGGCATCATTGTTGTCGCCACGAGAATAATAATTCTTCCAAACCTTCTCTCTTAAATCCCGATGATCTGAATAAGTTAAAAAAGGATCTATTGACGATCTTGTATTCACTATAGCATAGGCTCCTGGTTTTCCTTGCTTTTCTGCCGTAGTGGCGGCCGCTTTTACAAATGAATCAGGAAGACCATCTAACTGATCTTTATTTAAAAATGTAACATAATTTTCTTCATCGGCTAATACGTTGTTTGAAAAATCGGTATATAGCGCAGATAACTCTTTTTGAATTTGGGCATAACGTTTTTTATCTTCTTTAGATAAATTGGCACCATTCATAGTGAATCGCTCATAAATTAAATTTAGTGTGCGTTGTTTTTGCTCGTCAAGCGGATTTTTTTGTGCGTTATCATAAACTTGCTTAATTCTTTTGAACAATTTTTCATTTTGAAGAATACTAGACTGATACTCGGCTATTTGAGGGGCTAAATCTTTTTGTACTGCTCTAAATTCTTCTGAAGATTTATTGCTGCTATATATACCATAGTATGTAAAGGCCCTATCTAAAGCCTTACCCGCCTTTTCTATGGCTACAATAGTGTTTTCAAAATTCGGTTCGCTTTCTAGATTGCTTATGCTATCCAATTCTTCTAAGTGCAAAACCATACCCTGCTTGATAGCAGGTTTGATTTGGTTCACCTTCATTTTATCAAAAGCCGGTACACCTTCATAAGGCCCTTCCCAGTCATTTAAAAGCACTGCTTGATCGGGGTGTCTTTATCTTTTTTAGGTTGTTGAGAATTTTCTTGGCAAGCACTAAATAAAATTAAAATGGCTATACCTATTCCTGTTGTTGCTTTCATTTTACTTTTTAAGGATAAAGATACTTTATTTTTTGTGGATATAAAATCAAGTAAGTCGCTATATTGGCATATATTAAGCAATTAAATTTAATCTTTCTATTTTAAGTAATTACTTTCTATTTCTTATTTCGCAAAAACTTTAACCGCGTTGTTTTATTGAATTTTCTAAACAAAAAATCCACTTTAAAATACATTTAAAGTGGATTGATTTATTTGAAAATCCTTAGTTTATTTTGCAATATTGACTGCGCGGGTTTCTCGTATTACGGTAACTTTTACCTGACCAGGATAAGTCATATCTGTTTGAATTTTTTGTGAAATTTCGAAAGACAAATTTGAAGCCTTCTCGTCATTCACTTTCTCACTCTCAACAATTACACGTAATTCTCGACCAGCTTGAATAGCATAGGCTTTTTTCACGCCATTAAATCCAAAAGCAATATTCTCAAGATCCTTTAAACGTTGAATATATGAATCTAGGACCTGTCTTCTAGCTCCTGGTCTTGCTCCGCTAATAGCATCACACACTTGTATGATTGGCGACAATAAAGAAGTCATTTCTATTTCATCGTGATGAGCTCCTATAGCATTACAAACATCTGGTTTTTCACCATATTTTTCTGCCCACTGCATTCCTAAAATAGCGTGTGGTGTTTCTGTTTCGGTTTCGGGCACTTTACCAATATCATGTAAAAGTCCGGCTCTTTTAGCCAATTTAGGATTTAACCCTAACTCAGAGGCCATAACACCACAAAGTTTAGCCACTTCTCTTGAGTGTTGTAGTAGATTCTGCCCATAAGAAGATCGATACTTCATTCGGCCCACCGTTTTGATCAATTCTGGGTGTAAACCGTGAATTCCTAAATCGATTACAGTACGTTTTCCTATATCAATGATTTCTTCTTCAATTTGTTTTTTGGTCTTTTTAACCACTTCTTCTATACGGGCCGGATGAATTCGACCATCGGTCACTAATTTATGCAACGAAAGTCTAGCAATTTCTCTTCTAACCGAATCAAAGCAAGATAGAATAATAGCTTCTGGGGTATCATCTACAATAATCTCTACTCCAGTAGCGGCTTCTAAGGCTCGTATATTTCTTCCTTCTCTACCAATAATTCGCCCTTTAACATCGTCGCTCTCTAAGTTAAAAACAGAAACGCAATTATCTATAGCTTCCTCGGTTCCTATACGCTGTATAGTACTAATAACCACTTTTTTGGCTTCTTGTTGAGCTGTCATCTTAGCTTCCTCTATAGTGTCTTGTATAATAGCCATCGCATCGGTTTTTGCCGACTCTTTTAGTGATTCGATGAGTTGAGCTTTGGCATCTTCTGCGCTTAATCCACTAATCACCTCTAATTGTTTTACCGTACTTTGGTGAATCTTGTCTATTTCCTCTTGCTTTTTTTCTAAATAAGAAGTTCTGTAGTCGTAATCCTTAAGCTTAGCTTCTAAATCTTTATTTAACTTCTTGTTTTTTGAAAGTTCATTAGATACTTGAGATTCTTTATCACGTGTTCTTTTTTCTGCGTCGGCTATTTTTTTATCACGAGATAAGATTACTTTTTCGTGTTCGGCTTTTAGCTCAATAAATTTCTCTTTAGCCTGAAGTATTTTATCTTTCTTTTTACTTTCACCCTCGGCATTTGCCTCTTTTACAATGGCAAGAGCTTCTTTTTTTGCTTCGGCGACAATCGAATTAGCATCTTTTTCTTGATTTGACTTTAACCAAAAATAAACCGCAATTGCACCTATGATAACACCCCCCAGGGCGCCAATAATAATACTTAATATTTCCATAATTGTTATATATATAAATAAAAAAAGCCTGTATCGGCAAAGATTTTGTATAAACTCCTTTAAACAAGTTTAGGGCTAACAAGCTGATCAATAATCCGCTCTAGACGGCGCGCTTTTACAACTTAGACTCACCCTTTTTAAAAGAATAAGTGTTGAGTTTATCAAATATAAATAACCAATACAGGCAGTAAAAAAAATTATTTTTAAGAACGTTCAGATAAATGTAGGTCTATTTTGTTTTCTAATTCAACCAACTTTTCTTTAGACCACTCTATCTCTTTATCACTATTTATTGATTGCTGTTCGAGTTTTGCTGCAAATTGTAAGGCGCACATTGCGAGTACATCTTGCTTATCTCGAACCGCATAACTTTGCTCAAATTGCTTGATCACCCCCTCTATACTTTTAGCCGCTTTGCGTAAACCCTCTTCTTGCTCGGGTTTTATGCTTAAGGGGTAAACCCTATCGGCTATAGAAAGTTTAATTTTCAGCTTATCATTCATACTCCTTTTCTATTCTGATAGATGATAAATACAATCATCTATCTCCTTTATCAAGCTATTTATTTTGAGTTTTGTCTCTCTTTTATATTCTTTACTGCCAAGCAAGGCATTTGCAGATTTTAAAGTAGCATTTTTTTGCTTTAGTTGGATCAAATCTGTTTCTAACAAAGTCACCTCTTGCTTTTTTTTAGCTAAGGCCTCTCTTAAGGCTTCGTTTTTCTGCTCCAACAATTGATTTTTTTGTATTAAGCGACTAACTTTAACACGCAGGCTTTCAACAACATCAATCAATTTTGTCATCTACAAAGTACTTATTGCTTCTTGTACAAAGTTAATATTCCTAATTGAAACCTCAATAGATTTTCTTTATATTTTTAATTTCAAGCTTTGTAATTTACTACGGTTATATTTTTTAAATTTGAAAATCAACACTTTTACTCATTCAAACTATGCGTATATTTTATAGCATTTTCTTTTTTTCACTCACATTGTTTTTTTGCCTAAACACAAAGGCACAATCAACTGGAAGTGCCGGTAAAGAGAATTACTTTGAAAGCCCACTAGAAATTCCGTTAATTTTATCAGGAACTTTTGGTGAACTTAGAAGCAATCATTTTCATAGTGGTTTAGATTTAAAAACACATCAACGTATTGGTTTAAATGTTTTAGCCAGTGCTTCAGGTTACGTAAGTCGTATTAAAATTTCTCATTTTGGATATGGTAAAGCCATTTACATAAAACATCCTAATGGTCTGACGACCGTTTACGGCCATTTAAATAAATTTGCTCCGCATATTCAAAAATACATCCGTAAAGTACAGTATAAAAAAGAACAGTATGAAGTAGAAGTTTTTCCAAAGGCCAATGAACTGCCCGTTGAACAAGGAGAACTTATCGCTCTTAGCGGAAATAGCGGCGGTAGTGGGGGGCCCCATTTGCATTTTGAAATCCGTGATGAAGCACAAAAACCAATGAATGCTTTAAAATTCGGATTTACAGTTCCCGATAATCATGCCCCACTTCTAGAAGGGCTTTATGCTTATACTTTAGATGAAAATAGCCATATAGAAAGTCAACAAGGTAGAATTCAGCTAAGGCCAATACACAAAGGAAATCACCGCTACACCACTGAACCACTTCAGGCGTATGGAAAGATTGGATTTGGAGTGATAAGTCGCGATTTACTCAATAATGCCTACAATAAAAACGGTATTTATAAAATACAAACTTATTTAAACGGAGAAAAAATTTTTACGGCAAGCTTCGATATTTTTTCGTTTGCAGAAAGCAGATACATCAATCGTTTTATCGACTATGAATTTTACAAAAGCGATAAAAAAAAGATTCAAAAACTTTTTATCGAAAAAAATAACCCACTCAGTTTGCTAGAACACGCCGGCAATAATGGGTTGATAAATTTAGAAGAAGAACTGGACTACAACTATAAAATAATAATTACCGATTTCGCCAATAACACCACCGAAATCACACTACCTATTCAAGCTAAAAAAAGAGATAAAAAAGAAATAAAAACCCCTACCCCTCTTAAAACAAATTATTTAGTTAAGGCCAATCATGCCATCGCTTTTGAGGAGGGCATTTATGATATATACATTCCAAAAAACGCTCTCTATGATGATACTTACCTCGATATAAAAGCAGAGGAAGATTACATTAAAATTCATAACGACAAGACACCACTTCATAAGAACTTCACTCTTGGTATTGACGTGAGTGGTTATAAAACAGAAGACAAAGAAAAAATGTATATCGCCCGATTAACAGACTGGGGGAAAGCCTATTATGTTAAAACCTATAAAAAACCAAATCGTTTCACCATAAGAACCCGAACTTTTGGTAAGTATACTTTAAAGCAAGACTGGGAAGGCCCAAAAATAGAACCGGTAAATTTTGTAAATAAAAAATGGATGAGTAAAGAAAAAGTACTTCAATTTAAAATTGAAGATGAATTGACAAACATCCAAGCTTACCGCGCTACGGTCAACGGTAAATTTATTTTAATGGAGTATGACTACAAAACCAATATGCTTACACACTATTTTGAAGATGGTGCCGTTGTAGATACTGAAAACCATTTACAATTAATTGTTATAGATAATGTAGGAAATAGCACTACCTTTGAAGGCATATTTTACAGGAAAACTAAATCTTAATCTTTTGAAGAATTTTTTCTTATGGCTCTTTTTCCTTTACGGATTTATTTCCTTGGGGCAAGAAGCACAATTACAAGGTGTAATTTTAGATGAAAACAACGTACCTGTTGTGGGGGCGAACATCAGCACACCAACCAACGGAACCCAAAGTAATATAAATGGATTTTATACCTTAACCTTACCGGCCAATAAAATTACCACTGTTAAATTTAGCTATTTAGGTTTAGCACCTATGCAGGTGCAATTTAAACTCAAAGCTGGTGAGACCAAAGAATTTAATCCGGTACTTAAAACAGATGTTGAGCAGATTGGAAGTGTGGTTATAACGGGAGTTAGCCGCAACAAGATTGAAGGCATTACCTCAATTGAACCGGAAACAATTCGAAGAATCCCTGGTGCCAATGCTGGGGTAGAAAACCTACTAAAGACATTACCCGGTGTTTCCTCTAATAATGAGCTTAGTACCCAATATGCTGTAAGAGGAGGAAATTATGATGAAAATCTTGTGTATGTAAACGGAATCGAAGTCTATCGACCGTTTTTGATACGATCTGGGCAGCAGGAAGGTCTTAGTTTTGTAAATACCGATTTGGTTAGAAATGTCAATTTTTCGGCGGGAGGTTTCCAAGCTAAATATGGCGATAAATTATCCTCTGTCCTAGATATTACTTATCGTAGGCCAACTAATTTTGGTGCATCACTTGATTTGAGCATGTTGGGTGCTAGTGCCAGTGTTGAAGGCATTTCTAAAGATAAAAAATTAACTGCTATATTAGGTTTACGTTATCGCAACAATGGATTGTTTGTAAACAGTAAAGAAACAGAGGTAGACTTTAATCCCATTTTTGCAGATGCACAAACTTATCTTACTTATCAATTTTCAAAAAAATTCAGCTTAAGCTTTTTGGGTAATATTTCGCTTAATGAATACCGCTATGAACCTAAATTCAAGGAGACAAAATTTGGTACTATACAAGAAGCTCAGGCACTTCAAGTATTTTACGAAGGTCAAGAAGAAGATCGATATACAACTTACCTGGCAGCCTTAAAGGCAGATTACCAGCTTAATGCCAATTTTGAGACCAGTTTCATCGGATCGATCTATAACACCCAAGAGCAAGAATACTTTGACATTTTGGCCGAGTACAGATTAGGACAGCCCAATACAAATATTGGTAGTGACGATTTAGGTGAAGTTGAGTTTACAGAAGGCGTTGGCGGTCAATTAACCCACGCACGTAATGATTTAGACGCGCTTATTGTTAATTTTCAACATAAAGGTAAAATTACCATAGAAAATAGTGAAATTAGCTACGGTTTAAAATATACACACGAAAATATTCGTGATCGTATTCAGGAATATGAAATCATAGACTCCGCTGGCTATTCCATTCGTCCGCCACTAGAAGGTTTTGAAAATAATCAGCCTTACGAAGCTTTTGAAGCCCCTTTGGCCCCCTACTACTCCATTCGCTCCTATAACGAAACCCAAATTAATCGAATTCAGGCTTTTGCACAATACAGCTATAAAACTAAAATAAAGGAGGCCGACTTTTGGCTAAATGGAGGTGTAAGAAGCCACTATTGGCAAGTACAAGGAAAAGGCATTAACAAACAAGCCTACAATGTAATAAGCCCTAGAGCACAAGTAGCTTTAAAACCCAACTGGGAAAAAGATATGCTCTTTCGCCTTTCGGGCGGATTTTATTACCAACCTCCATTTTACAGAGAACTTCGCGGTGAAACGGGTTCGGTAAATCCAAAAGTAAAGGCACAACAAGCTATTCATATTGTTGCTGGAAATGATTACAGTTTTAAGCTAGGAAATAGACCTTTCAAGTTAATTACCGAGGCTTATTATAAAAATTTAAGCGATGTAAACCCCTACACCCTAGAAAATGTTCGTATTCGTTATGCCGCGCAAAACAATGCAAAAGCTTATGCTTACGGTGCCGATCTTCGTTTAAATGGTGAGTTTGTTTTAGGAACCGAAAGCTGGGTGAGTGTCGGCTATTTAAAAACAGAAGAAAATATTGAAAATAGAGGCTATATTTCAAGACCAACCGATCAACGCCTAAAATTCGCCATTCTTTTTCAAGATTATGTGCCTAATATTCCAAAACTTAAGTTATACTTAAACATGGTGTATAACACAGGCTTACCCGGAGGTGTACCCAATTATGCCGACCCCTATATTTACCAAGTTCGATTAGATGATTATCATCGAGTAGACGCTGGTTTCTCATACGTTTTAGTAGATTCTTCTAAAAAGGAAAAAGAAGAAGGACCCAATTGGCTCAAATCTTTTAAGGATTTAAGTATCGGTTTTGAAATTTTCAACATTTTTGATCGTCAAAACTCAATTACTAATACCTATGTTCGTGATGTCTATTCCAAACGATTATATTCGGTCCCTAATTATTTAACGCCTAGAGTATTCAACCTTAGAATGAGTATGCGTTTTTAAATTTGATTAAATGCTTTGTTTACTCTATTTGTTTTTTGCAATCGCCAAAACGTATGAAGACAAGTTATTTTTTAGCGCTGAGTAAATCCGTAAAAAAAAAAACCGACTAGTAAAATTTAGTCGGTTTTCAATAATTTTTTAGGTAGTGATTTTTACTGGTGTTCAACTACAAATTTTCTAAGCACCTCAACTACGTAATCTAATTCTTCTTTGGTGTTATATGCCGAGAAGGAGAAACGAATGGAGGGTTTTTCAAGGTCTTCATCGCTTAAAACTTGAGAAAGTACGTGTGAACCTTTAGTGCTTCCACTTTGACAGGCACTTCCTTTAGAACAAGCAATTCCGTTTAAATCTAATTGAAACAAAAGCAGCGCTGCTTTTTCTTGAACTACAGGTAAACATACATTTACTAGGGTGTAAGTACTTTTATTAAAGTCCGAACAACTGCCGTTAAACTTCACGCCAGGCACATTTTCTTTTAAGGAGTTGATAAAATCTTTTTTTAGTTGTTCAATGTATTGTTTCTCTTCCTCTAGATGTTCATATGCCAAATCTAGAGCTTTTTGCATTCCTACTATATTATGAACACTTTCTGTCCCGGCTCTAACACCGCGCTCTTGAGCGCCACCAAAAATTAAAGGTTTTAAACCTGAATTTTTTCGCACATAAGCAAAACCTACTCCTTTAGGGCCGTGAAATTTGTGAGCACTTACCGCGGTAAAATCTACTGGTAATGCATTTAAATCTATATCGAAATGCCCAATACTTTGTACGGTGTCACTGTGAAATAAAGCGCCGTGAGCTTTACACATTTGCCCTACTTTCTCTAAAGGTAAAATAGTTCCTATCTCATTATTAATATGCATTAAGCTTACCAGAGTCTTTGGGCTATCTTGTTTTAGCAATTCCTCTAATTGATCAAGATCTACTTGACCGCAAGGTTTAATATCTACATATTCTACTTGAATATCATAGCAATGCTTAAGCTGTTCAACCGTATATAAGACAGCGTGATGCTCTACCTTACTGGTAATTATTCTTTTAACGCCTAAATCACGAACAGCACTATTCAAGGCTAGGTTATCGGCTTCGGTCCCTCCAGAAGTAAAAATGATCTCTGCAGCTGTAACGTTTAAATGTTTGGCGATGGCCTTCCTTGCTTTCTCCATATAAGCCTTGGCTTTCCTACCAAAAGCGTGCGTTGAAGACGGATTACCAAAACTATCTTCAAGTACGTTAGTCATTTCCTTAATTACTTCGGGTCTAACTTGTGTCGTTGCGGCACTATCTAAATATACACTTCTCATAGGGCGAAAATATTTTTTTTGCGAAAATAAGTATTTAAAATTCTTTTTACACCTTTTAAATTACTCAAATAATTAAATTTGTGGTTATGAAAAAAATAATCCTACTTTTAGCTTTTGCAGTGGTATTACAAGCCTGCGACGACGGAGACCTCATTGTGACCAACTTTTTATTTGATGAAAATAATAAGCTTGTTTATTGTCAAAACAACAATACAACGGTGGCCTTTAGTATTAATACCAGTCCCGATGAAAGTATATTTTTTAAGTTTAATGATTCAAATTTTAGTCCTATTATAAGCGATCTAAGTGAGCAACGCACTCAGAGTTACCCTATAAGTTCTAGCAATATATTAACCTACAGGGCATTTTCTCAACCTATAAGCGCTTCTTATTTCTGTAATAGCGTACCACCAGCAAATAATAATATCACTCAAGAATATGAAGCTGACAATGGAGGAAGTGTTGATTTTATTACACAAGCAATTTTAACCGAAGACTCAGATGGTGATGGCATACCTGATAATCAAGAAGGAAGAAGCAGTAACCAAGATACCGATGGTGATGGCATACCCGATTATCTTGATATAGATGACGATAATGACAACGTAAGCACTTCGATAGAAATTTCCCTAATCGGGCAACCGTTAGACAATTTAAATTTTCCGGATACAGATGAAGATGGTATCCCTAATTATTTGGACGAAGATGATGATAATGATGGTATTTTAACACGTAATGAGGATCTCAATGCGGAAGCCGGTGAGGACGTAATTTTAAACCCTACCGACGATGACACCAACAATAATGGAATCCCTAATTATTTGGATCTCGCAGACCAGGGTGAATTAATTCTAAATCTTTATAAGGATAATACTATTCTTAGAAGATTTAAAACCGTTGTAACAGCGAAAAACTTTACGTTCAAAAATTTAAACGCCAATGAAAGCATAAGTATTGAAGAGCTAATTCTTGGAAGTTTTGAAGAAAGCGCCAACGTAACCACCGAGATCAACCCAGGCTAGGGAATTGGTTTTTGATAAATATGTACGGCTGTGGCCGCGTCAAAACCATACTTGGTGCTGTCTGCATCTTCATATGCCACTTGGTTATATCGGCTAAATAAGGTTCTAAGCTCTTGTTTTAAGACTCCTTCTCCAACACCATGAATAAAAACCAAGCGTTGATTCCTATTTTTTATCGCCTTTTCTAATTGATGCCTAGCCGTATCAATCTGAAGATTAAGTATATCGTACTTGTCCAATCGATCTACACGCCGAGTCAATTTTTCAATATGCAAATCAATTTCTATAGCAGGAATAGTTTTCTCCCTTCTTTTGGCTATAACTTGTTTCCGTTTACTGGGTTGCTTTTCTTTTAAAGCTTGTCGTAATTCTGCCTCGGTAACCTTTAAACTTGCGTTTTCTAATATTATTACTTCATCAGATTCTACCTGTAAAATAAAACCATCTGACGTTTGAATGGTTAAACTACTGCCAGAAACATCCTCTACCCAACCGCTAAGATTTTCATCTATAAGTTCAACTGCATCTCCTGGCTTAAAATTCATAAGGCTGTTTTTCTTTGTTATTACTGCTCAAGCCAATATTAATTTGGTACAAAGCCAACATCAATAAAATAATGCCAGCAATATTAAGAAAAACGTTATACTTTTCTATAAACAAATTACTCACCAAAACGATTAAGGCTAAAAAAAGCAAAATGTATTTCAGCTTTAGCATAACAGTTAATTTTTGGAATAAAAATTTTAATTGATTAATTTCTATCTAATTTCAAATCAAATATATTATTTTTGAATAAAATACCTAGTCATGCGGCCAATAATATTTGTTTTTTGTTTATTTATGTACGGATTTATCTCTGCTCAAATATCCGTAAAGGGGGGGGATGATAATACCGAAAGTCCTACAAACTTTATTTACGTTGAAGGAGGTTATCTCTTTAGTACCGGGAAACTGCTACTTACCCGCAACTCAGATACAGAAATTGCCAACATTTATTTACGGAATAACGCTCAGTTTATACAAGAAGATAATGTAGACAATGAAGGAAATGGTACTTTATCTGTTTTTCAAGAAGGAGCTGCCGACCAGTATGCCTATAATTATTGGGGTGCACCCGTTGGCCTAGTTAGCGGTGCTAATCCTGTGGGAAATTTATCTTTTGGAATTAATGAATTGAGTACTCCCAATTCTAGATTAAAAAGTTCTGGTGTAAATATAATTTCGGGATACAACAGTACGACGACTAATACGACTGCAAATAACTCGGCTGCTGTTTTAAATTTGGCTAAATATTGGATTTTTAAATACATCAATCAAACAGGCAACGCATACTCTAACTGGATATCTGTCCAAGATGCAAATAATATTAACCCAGGTGAAGGTTTTACTATGAAAGGGGTTGGCGGAAACGACAATTTTACACTTTATGGCGTACAAAACAACCCCGGTTCTGCGCAACGTTATGATTTTAGAGGTAGACCCAACAACGGAGACATTGAAGTAACCACCTTTACTTCTACTAATGACATTGCCTTACTAGGTAATCCCTACCCTTCTGCGATCTTTCTATCTAAGTTTTTAATTGAAAATTCAACTGGAACGTCCCCTAATACTGATTGTAACTTGAGCACCTCACAGCGAAATGCTACCACTGGTGTGGCTTATTTCTGGGACAGTGACCCCAGTGTACAATCGCACAATCTTAGAGATTACAACGGTGGTTATGCGACATTCTCTCCCAATGGCAGTTGTATAGGTGCAGGGACCTATACCAATGCGGTGTTTTACAATTATGACGCTAGCGGTAATCCTATTGGTAGTGGTAACGGAACAAGCAGTCTCACTTTAAATAGAAAGTTTATACCCATTGCTCAAGGCTTTTTTGTACAAGCACCCGATACTGGCACTTTAGAAGCGATTAGATTCAACAACTCCCATCGCGTTTACCAACCCGAAGGGAAAGACAATACTAAATTTGATAGACGAAAGACAGTGACCAGCTCTAGCCCCACAGACAGCATACCCCTAATACGTCTTAATTTTGTGTTTGATAACCTGTATACACGTCAAGTTGCCGTGGTCTTTAATGATGCCGCCACAACTGGTGTTGACATGGCGATGGATGCGGCCAATATAGACGCCGTAAATTCTGATGCCGGTATTTTTAATAACAACCGAAATTATGTAATTGATATTCGCCCCTTCGACAAGAACGAGCATATACCACTCTATATTTCTTTGAATGAAGATAAAGAGATTACTTTTAAAATCAATAATCAAGAAAACATTGATTTAGAACATATTTACATTTACGATTCCCAATATAAAATGTATAATAAGATAAATGACGGCAAGTATTTTAATATCAATTTACCAGCAGGGAATCATCACAACAGATTTTATTTAGCTTTTAAAGATCAACGCTTGGGTATTGACGAATTAGAAGGAAGCAATTTTATTATTACCCAAAATAACAGTTTGCAGACGTTAAATATTGGCAACCCCAATAACGCTAGCATAACGGCAATACGTGTTTTTGACATGATGGGTAAGCGAATTCTTTTTAAAAACCATCTAGGAAGCAATTCTAATTATAGCTTCTCAACCCAAAACCTAGCGGCAGGAATTTATATTGTACAAATTGTAGATGAGAATCAAAACGCATTTACCCATAAAGTGAGCATTTACAACAAATAGATATTTTGGAAGATTATCTACTTACTTGTTATACCAAAAAGTTTTTCGCTTTCCCATGTCCAGGTTGCGGCGGTCAGCGGGCTGTATTATTACTAAGTGAAGGCAACCTTAAAGAGAGCTTTTTGATGTATCCTGGTCTTTATCCTTTATTGATTTTTTTATTACTTTTACTTGTAAACAGGATTTACCCTTTTAAAAACTACCATAAATGGATAACACCTTTAGCTTTTCTAACAACGATAACTATCGTTGTTAGCTACGGTTATAAACTTTATCATTTATATTTTTAACTTTAATATTTATCAACTAAATACTTAACTCAAATTTTAAAAAATGGAATTAGAAAATCGTAAATTACCCAATGCTACTCTATCTTTAATTTTAGGTATATTATCTTTTATAGCCTGTTGCTTTAGTGCAGGATTAGGCGGCGTGATATTATCTGGCGTAGCGTTTTATTTAGCCAATAAAGACACACGCTTATACCGTCAAAATCCTGATGGTTTCGACAACTATGGCCAAGTAAAAACTGCCAAAATTATTGCAATTATTGGCTTAATTATAGGCTTATTAGTTTTAATCTCTAGCATTGCCTTCATCGTTTCTTTAGGCGGAATTAACGAGTACTTTGAATATATTCAAGAAATGCAAATGAAGCAATTAGAAATGCAAGGGCAATAACAGCTTCTATTTTTTCATTTTATTACAAACCTTTTTCTGTTTGATTGTTTTTTATATTCAGACAGGAAAAGGTTTTTTGCATTATGTCCTACTTCCGTAAAAGTCTTTTGAGGCCATTAGCAGCGAAGTTGACTTAACTAGTAAAATATGATTTAGCAATATATAAGCTAAAGTACATCGACTCTACTTCCAATAACCTTATAAAGTGCATTGTCATTAAAAGCCTAAAAAAAAAGGTTTAGAATGCTCCCCATACCTATAATTAAATAAAATAATAGCCTAATCGAATATTCAAATATGAAAAATTTGAATTTGGGTAATTCAAAAAATGAATTAAACTTATAAAAGAAAAAAAATTTGCTTACAAAAAAGACCCTCAAGCGAAAGCTTGAGGGTCTTAAAATATAAGGACAATAAAATATTTAAGTAAAATTAGTTTTTACCTTCCATTTTATCTTTTAAAGCTTGAAGATCTGCGTTAGCATCACCAATAGTAGGCTTATTCTCTTCTTGAGCTTTTTTAGCTGCTTGTGTAACTATCTTAGCCTCTTCCTCTTTGTGAATAGACATATGAGAAGCAACGACACGTTTAAATTCTTTATTGAACTCGATGATTACAAATTCAGCTTCATCTCCTTTACCTAACTTGGTACCGTCTTCTTTTTCTAAGTGACGAGTAGGAACAAAAGCAGTAATATCTTCATTAAACTCAATAGTAGCTCCTTTGCTTACAACATCTGCAATTGTTGCTGTATGCTTAGTACCTACTGCGAAATCTTTCTCATATTTATCCCAAGGGTTTTCTTCTGTTTGCTTGTGACCTAAGCTCAATTTGCGTCCCTCAACATCAAGTTCAAGAACAACAACATCTAACTTATCACCTACATTACAGAATTCTGATGGATGCTTAATTTTCTTAGTCCAAGAAAGATCTGAGATATAAATAAGACCATCGATACCTTCTTCTAATTCAACAAAAACACCAAAGTTTGTAAAGTTTCTTACAATTCCGGTATGTCTTGAACCAACAGGGTATTTAGTCGTAATGTCTGTCCATGGATCTGGTGTTAATTGCTTAATACCTAGAGACATTTTACGCTCTTCTCTATCTAAAGTTAAAATTTGTGCTTCAACTTCATCGCCTACATTTACAAAATCTTGTGCAGATCTTAAGTGAGTAGACCAAGACATTTCAGAAACGTGGATTAATCCTTCAACACCTTCAGCAACTTCGATAAACGCACCGTAGTCTGCAATAACAACTACTTTACCTTTAACTTTATCACCTACTTTCAAGTCGGCATCAAGTGCCTCCCAAGGGTGCTTGTTCAATTGCTTAAGACCTAACTGGATTCTAGTTTTAGCCTCATCAAAGTCTAAGATTACCACGTTTAATTTCTGATCTAATTCTACAATCTCGTTTGGATGATTGATTCTAGACCAAGATAAATCAGTAATGTGAACCAAACCGTCTACACCACCAAGGTCAACGAACACACCGTAAGAAGTGATGTTTTTAACCACACCTTCTAACACTTGTCCTTTTTCTAATTGACCAATAATTTCTTTTTTCTGCTCTTCGATATCAGCTTCGATAAGCGCTTTATGAGAAACTACTACGTTCTTAAATTCGTGGTTAATTTTCACCACTTTAAACTCCATAGTTTTGTTTACGTAAGCATCGTAATCTCTTATTGGCTTCACATCTATTTGCGAACCAGGTAAGAAAGCTTCGATACCAAATACGTCTACAATCATACCACCTTTTGTACGGCATTTCACAAAACCGTTTACAATGGTACCTTCTTCGTGCGCTTTATTTACACGATCCCAAGCTTTAATTACACGGGCTTTACGGTGAGAAAGAATTAATTGTCCTGTAGCGTCTTCACGTACATCGATTAAAACCTCAACTTTATCGCCTACAGCTAAGTTAGGATTGTATCTAAATTCATTTAATGAGATTACCCCTTCACTCTTAGCGTTGATATCAATAATTGCATCACGATCTGTGATATTAATTACCGTACCTTCAACAACTTCATCATCAAGTGTATCTACAAAGTTTTCCTCTACAAGTCTCTCAAACTCATCTAACTTACCATCATCAATTGGGTCGATACCCTCTTCATAATTGTGCCAGTTAAACTCCTTTAAAAATTGTTCTGGATTTTGTTGTTGCTCGCTAGGAGCTGGTTGAGAAGAAGCGTCCATCCCGGCTACTTCTTGAATCTCTAGATTGTTTTTTTCTTCAGCCATTGCTGATCTATTCATTTGTATTCTACACACCCTGGAAATTTAAACAGCTGGTGCACAGAAGATTGTTTAAAAATAAAAATTTATTCCGCTTGATTTTCCAAATGCTGCCAAACGGATTGCAAAACTAGTTATTATTTTTTGATAATCAAATACTTATTCTTATTTTTTTATTATAGAGATAACTTTATATTTGTGGGATAACCTAGCCCTATGCATCCTAATAAAAATCACCTATTAATTCTTGTTTTTCTTTTTCTTATATTTCCAATATTAAGCTCGGGGCAAGCCCAAAAATTGGTTTTTGAGCTTGTATATAAAGATAAAAACCTAGGTAAACTTACTGCACAGCACTACAAAAAAGACGACACCTTATTTTATATAAGCAATACAAGCATTAAGACAAGAATAATTACTCCGCTTAGCGTTGAATACAATTATTTAGTTAAAACAGATCTCAACAAACAATTGCTTTTTGCAGAAGTTGCCATAGTAGTCAATGGCAAAACTAGAACGCATAGCTTCACCCGTAAAAAAGAAAACACTTATATTTTTACAGATGATAGTAATAAGAGTCATAAAATTAATCGCGCCATAAACTATTCTAGTGTACAGCTTCTTTTTGAAGAGCCCGCTGGAGTCAAAGAAATTTATTCTGAAGAACAAGGTAAATTTCTTACTTTGCAACAAGAATCGCGTCACAAATATATTAAATCCTCCAAAAATGATTCAGAATACCATTATGTAAATGGCAACTTGCATAAAGCTATTTTAGATATAGGAATAATTTCTTTTGAAGTATTAAAGACTACCGTTTCAAAATAAAAAAAGATGGTTTACTCTATAGAATCTGATTTACGTAAATTAACCTATACTCCTATTATCGAATGAAAACTGGTTTATTTGAACTATCAGTATGTTCCTCGCTGTAAGTATAATCCATCCCAGTAAAGCCCAGTAAATCTTCAAATTTACTCACCTGATGGTCAATTAAGTAACGCGCCATAGCACCGCGGGCTTTTTTAGCATAAAATGCAATAGTTTTAAGCTTATCTCCTTTAAAATCTTTAAATATAGGCGTTACTATTTGACTTTTTAATTTGGTTTTATCTATCACCTTAAAGTATTCGTTGCTAGCCAGGTTAACAAAAAGTTCGTTTTCTTGTAACTCTTCATTCAATTGCTTTGTAATCTTGGTTTTCCAAAATGCATAAAGGTCTTTGTTGCGCTCGATACTTAACTTTGTTCCCATTTCAAGTCGGTAAGGCTGTATTAAATCAAATGGTTTAAGAATTCCATAAAGTCCAGATAAAATACGCAAACTATTTTGCAATAAATCGGCTTGTTTTTCTTCTATTGTATTTGCCTCTAATCCAGAATAAACATCACCATCAAACATATAAATAGCCGGTTTAGCATTTTTAGCTGTAGGTTTAGCTTCAAAATCTTGGTTACGCGTGTAATTTAAATCTGCCAATTGGTCGCTGATATTCATTAAATCGGCTAATTCTTTTTTCGAAAAACGAGCCAGCTTTCTGTTAATTTGAGCTGCTTCTTCCAGAAATACAGGCTGTGATGATTTTTGTATAGGCCAATTTTGGCTTTCATTCAAAGATTTAGCCGGTGAAATTACTATCTTCATAATTTAATTTTTTCCTAATTTACGATAATGGCTGATTTTAGATTTACAAAGTCAGTAATTTAAAACAATCTTACCATAAATCTAAGTTATAAACTAAAACTAACACCAAATTTGGCCCACCTGCCTGGCAGTAAGATATTGCCATAATCAAAGGCGTCTTGGTCTAAAATATTAAAAACATCAAGTAAAAAAGTAAGTTTTTTATACTTATAAGATATTTTCGTATTCAAAGTAATCACATCGTCGTAAGGCACAAAACCAATGGCTTCCTCATTGACAAAACGTTGGTAACCCCCGTTGCGTTTTTGATAAAACCCACCTATACTCCATTGCATGTTCTCTAAAGGGCTAATTACCAAATTGGCAGTAAGTTTATGTTTTAGAAAATCAAAAGCATAAGTAGATTCGAAATCTTCATTAGCGTCTGCATTATCTAAGTAACTATAACCTAATCTTAGATTATTTAAAAACTTAGTATTAAAAATTACTGCCAGGTTAAAATCAGTTTCTACTTCTACCCCAAAACTTCCCAATTCAGCAATATTCATTGATCTAAAAACCTCATCTCCTGGCTGTAAAGTCCAATCAATTAAATTTTTCGCATCGCGATAAAATATAGCTGCTTGAGCCTTCAAGCTATAGTTTTTGAAAGCATAAGTAAGATCATAAGTTAAAGCTTCTTCAGCTCTTAAATTAGGGTTGCTTATTTGGGTAGGTCCTTTATAAAAAAGATCGGTAAACGTAGGTAAACGCATCGATTTGTTCACCGAGGCCACCACGTAGTTGCTTCGATTTATCTTATACCCTAAATCTGCTCCTGGGTAAAATTTAGTCACTCCCTCAACATGTAAACTTTTAAGCCCTATATTCAGTGTCAAATCTTTCCAATTGTATTGATGAGCCAATGTTACATCCAGAATATTGCGAGCAAAAAAATGATTGAATTCAGCTTCTTTGGTAGCGGTATAAAGTAAATTTTCATCTTCTTTTACAGAAGTTTGTGGTTCACCTAACACATTACTATTGATGAGTTCTCGCCTCCATTCGCTATGCAAACTAGTTTTACCTAATGCGCTAGTATAATTAGCCCTTATCTGTGCGGCCACAACATCGGTTTGGTGTTTATTGTGTTGGGTATACCAAGTAGGTGGGTTTTCTCTAAAAAGCTCAAACCTATCATTGCTACGCAGTCCGTATATATTTGCATTCAATTGCAATTTACCTAAGTCTTGATTCCATTTAATTGCTGCAAATTGGGTGGTCACCTCTTCAAATTGATTTGAATATCGGGGTGTATAAAAATTAAAAGCACCAAATCCTTTATTGGCATACCCTGCCATCCAGTCAAATTGGGTCTTATTTTGTTGATATTTACCGTGATAAAATAAATTTAGACTTTCAAAATCTGTATTTTCTTGGTGTCCATCTCCTTCTTGGTATCCCGCCATTAGATGATGTTCGAACTCACTTCCCGTTGCGAAATAGGTTTTCGCTTGCGCGGATTTAAATCCGAAATCTCCCCCCATAAGTTCTACCTGTAACGGACTTTTATTTAAACCTGTAGTGAAGTTGATGGCACCACTAAAGGCATTATATCCGTAAAGCTTACCTCCAGCCCCCTTTAAAACCTCAATTTGATCTACTCCAAAAAAGGAAACGGGTAGACTAAGCGTGTTATGCCCGGTATGCGGATTGGTAACATTTATGCCGTTAAGCAAAACCATGTTCTGATTGAAAGTACCTCCACGAATCGAGATATCGGTCTGCAAATCTGACATTCCACGTTGTCTAAGATCTAGAGCAGGTAGCAAATCAAGTGTTTCACTTAATGTTTGAACGGGTAAGGATTCTATTTCTGAACGAGTAATTAAGCGCGTAAGCTTACCTTCTTCTTTAAAAGTTCTTCCTAAATGGGTTTTAAGAACAACCTCATTTAAATTAATGGTGTCTTTTTCCTGGGCATAAAGGTCATTGCTGATGCACAAGACTGTAAATACAAAAATTAATATAGCAAAATTAACGGTAAAACTTAATCTAATATTTGTCATAACTCAATTAAAAAAAGCGACAAACTTAAATTATTTCTAGCTAAAAATCACAATAGTTCCTTCTGATTTTTTGAATATTTTCGCCATCGCTCAACACAATCTTTAATGTCTTGCGGCACTTCAGAATCAAAACTCATCCATTTTTTGGTAACGGGATGCTCAAACCCCAAAGTTTTCGCATGCAAGGCTTGACGTGGTAACACTTTAAAGCAATTATCTACAAACTGTTTATATTTTGTAAAAGAAGTCCCTTTTAATATGCGCTCTCCTCCGTAACGTTCATCATTAAACAGGGTATGACCAATATGCTTCATATGCACACGAATTTGGTGTGTTCTTCCTGTTTCTAATTGACACTCGACTAAAGTAACATACCCCAATCTTTCTAAAACTTTAAAATGAGTAATCGCTGGTTTTCCCTTTTCGGAATCATCTCCTTCAAAAACCATATTCTGTAAACGATTTTTGGGATGCCTACCTATATTGCCTTCTATCGTACCTTGATCTTCCTCTATATTACCCCAAACTAAAGCTATATATTTACGTTCGCTGGTTTTATGAAAAAATTGATTCGACAAATGCGCCATAGCTTGTTCAGTTTTCGCAACAACTAATAAACCGCTAGTATCTTTATCGATGCGATGTACCAAACCTGGTCTTTCACTACTATTATTGGGCAAATTGTCAAAATGATGCACCAAAGCGTTAATTAAAGTACCTGAATAGTTGCCATGTCCAGGATGAACTACCATTCCCGCAGGCTTATTTACAACTAAAAGCGTTTCATCTTCATATACAATATCTAAAGCGATATTCTCTGGAGTGAGTAAAAATTCATAAGGCGGATGGGATAGTAAAACTTTTACCTCATCGCCTGCTTTAACCTTATAATTTTGTTTGACTGGTTCGCCATTTACAAAAACACTACCGTCACGTGCGGCTTGTTGTATTTTGTTTCTAGTGGCATTTTCAATAAAATTCATTAAGAACTTATCCACCCTTAAAGGATCTTGCCCCTTTGAAGCTGTAAAAGCGTAATGCTCATACAAATCGTCATTACCATTATCTATTCCTGTAGGATCTTGTGTCATTATTCCTCGCTATTATAATTTCTACTCCCATCTCCTAAAACCAAATCAATTACAGATGTTTTTGGTAAACGTTCTCCCGCTTTTACGGCTTTTCCTTTGTGTCGCAAACCAATAACGGCATCTTTTGCTAAATTGGGCTTATAGGTAATCTCTCCTATTTCAAAGCCAATTGATTTCAAAGTAGGAATCACTTGCCTTTTTGTTCTTCCCTCAATCTCGGGAATTTCAATTTTAGCGTACCCCGAAGGATTAAGAGTAAGATATATTTTCCTATTTTCTTTCACATTTTTACCAGGTTTAGGGTTTTGCTCTATAACCGAATAAATTGGATAATCTGGATTATAATTTGAACTGTCAACAACTACATAGCGCAAACCATAAGCCTTTAGTTCCTCTTCTACCACCTCTAAAGAAAGTTTTGAAAGATCTGGCACCTCTATACGCTGATCGTGATTAGTGGTGCTATCTAACCAACTTAAAGCAGCAAACACAATTATAAAAACAACCAATAAGGCTATAAGCAACTGGTAAACAAAGAGCTTACTAAATAGGAATCGAAATAATTTCATTATTCTATTAAATTATTAGGCAAAGATATAAAAACACCCGTATTTTTGTGTTAGTTATAAATTTGGTTTATGAAAAAAAAAATTGCTGTCGCCATGGGCGGTTATTCCAACGAGGCTCAAATTTCTATCAATAGTGGCTCCTTAGTTATAAAACATCTCGATAAAAACCACTACACCCCTTTTGCTGTACACATCACAACCAATGCTTGGGAAGTGGTTATGCCCGATGGTGAAAAGTATCCTATCGACAAAAGAGATTTCTCTTTCATCAAGGATGGAGTCAAAACACAATTTGATGCGGTTTTTAATATCATTCATGGAACTCCAGGCGAGGATGGCCTTTTTGCCGCCTATTTGCAAACAGTCAATATTCCACAAACCAGCTGTGATTATTATCCGGCAGCCCTTAGTTTTAATAAGAGGGACTGTATTAGTGTTTTAAATGCATACCAAATACCCACAGCAAAAAATTATTTTTATAATGATGGTGATTCTATTGATGAAGAAGAGATAATCAAAAAGGTTGGCTTGCCTTGCTTTATAAAGGCCAATAAGGCGGGAAGTAGTTTTGGAATTACTAAGGTAAAAGAGAAATCAGAAATTGAATCGGCTATCAATCACGCTTTGAAACAAGACGATGAAGTTATTATTGAATCGTATTTATCGGGTACAGAAGTTTCAGTAGGCGTAATACAATACCAAGGTGAGATTATAGCCCTACCCATCACCGAAATTGTAAGTGAAAATGAATTTTTTGATTTTAAGGCTAAGTATTTGGGGGAGTCCCAAGAGATTACCCCTGCAAGAATTGGAGATAAAGACACCCAAAAAGTTCAGGAATTGGCTATTAAAGTCTACAAGAAACTTAAATTAAAAGGCTTAAGTAGAGCCGAATTTATATTCCACCAGGGCGAACCTCATTTTATTGAAGTAAATACCTGCCCAGGATTGAGCGAAGCTAGTATTCTACCACAACAAATAAAGGCAGCCAATTTAAGCCTGAAAGAAGTATTTGGTGCTTGTATAGAAAGAGCCATTAGCAATCGATAATATTTTATTAACTTTATACTAAAAAATATGCGTAGAGCAGTATTTCCAGGGTCGTTTGACCCTATAACTCTTGGACATTACGATATAATAGAACGCGGTCTTACACTTTTTGACGAAATCATTCTGGCTATTGGCGTAAATGCCGAAAAAAAATACATGTTCAGTCTAGATGAGCGTATTGAATTTCTAAATAAAACCTTCGAGCACGAGAAAAAAATCAAGGTAATGCCCTACAAAGGTTTAACCATCGATTTTTGCAAAGCACAAAATGCAGATTTTATTTTAAGAGGCTTAAGGAATCCGGCCGATTTTGAATTTGAAAAAGCAATAGCACACACCAACAGAAAATTATCTAGTATAGAAACTTTATTTCTACTTACATCAAGTGGAAAAAGCTACATCTCTTCCTCTATAGTCCGGGATGTCATTCGAAATAATGGAGATTACACCGTTTTAGTACCAAATGCCGTACGAATAAACAAAAAGCAATGAAAAGCAAAAATACGTTTTATTTAATCTTTCTAATATTTGGGCTGTCGAGCTTTATTAGTTGTGATTTCTCAAAATATATCAAAGCAGAAAAAAAATTTGATTTCAATACAACTTTCGAAAAATCAAATGGCTCAAAAACAGCAACCTATCAAGAAGTAATAACATTTTATCAAAATCTTGCTCAACAATTTCCATCGGTTTCCATACGCGAAATGGGATTTTCTGATAGTGGTAAACCTTTGCACCTAGTCCTTTATAACCCGAACGCGGAATTTACCCCATCAGCATTTCAAGAAAAACAAGTTATACTTATCAATAATGGTATTCATCCGGGTGAGACAGACGGGATTGATGCCAGCATGATGCTTTTTAGAGATCTTGCGCAAAATAAAATTGACACCCCAAAAAATACAATTGTAGCCACCATACCAATTTACAATATCGGAGGGGCATTAAATAGAAATAAATACAGCCGAACCAATCAGAACGGTCCAGAAGCCTATGGTTTTAGAGGAAACGCTAAAAATTACGATCTAAACAGAGATTTCATCAAAGCCGACAGTAGAAACGCGTTGGGTTTTACTAAAATATTTCACTATCTAGATCCAGCTATTTTTATAGACAACCATGTAACCAACGGAGCAAATTACCAATACACCTTAACGCATTTAATCACGCAAGAACAAAAATTAGATGGCCCCTTGGGCAGGTTTTTAAAAAATGAATTTCAACAAGAAATAAAGACAAAGTTAGGGTCTAAAAATTGGGATGTGACTCCATATGTAAATATATTTGGAAAAACCCCAGAACAAGGTTTTGATCAATTTCTCGACCTCCCCAGGTATTCGGTAGGTTATGCTAGCCTCTTCAACACTTTGGGAATAACGGTGGAAACCCATATGCTTAAAGATTACAAAAAAAGGGTTCAAGCCACGTATGATTATATGCTATCTTGCCTAGAAATCAGCGAAGAATACCCTCAACAGATAAACAGGTTAAAAGAAAAGAATACAGAATTTCATCAAAATAAAAAATGGCATAAAACCAATTTTAAGTCAGATAAATCAATTTCTTCAACTTTATTATTTAAAGGATTTAAAAGTTATATCCAAAAAAGTGAGGTAACTGGGTTAGATCAATTGTACTATGATGATTCTCAACCTTACACGAAAGAAATACCATTCTATAACCATTATATCGCTAAAGACAGTATACGCGTGCCCAAGGCTTATTTAATCCCTCAAGCTTGGCAAGGTGTAATTGCAAGACTTAAAGCGAATGAAATAATTCTTAAACCTGCCCAAAAAGACACTCTATTAGAAGTAACAGCATATAGAGTAATAGACTTTAAAACACTCAACAAGCCATTTGAAGGGCATTATTTGCATTACGAAACAAAAATCCATAAAAAGAAAATTTTAAAGCAAGTAAGAAAAGGAGATATTTGGGTACCTGCAAGACAACCTGGCATAAATTATATTTTAGAAACTTTAGAGCCAACGGCTCCAGATTCATTTTTTAATTGGAATTTCTTTGATAGTATCTTACAGCAAAAAGAACATTTCTCTTCTTATGTTTTTGATCAAACAGCAGCTAAACTACTAAGAAAAAATCCCGATTTAAAAAGAGCCTTTGAGGCAAAAAAAGCAGCTAACCCAGATTTTAAAGCTAGTGCCTATCAACAATTAGACTGGCTACACAAGCAATCTAAACACTATGAGAAAGCTCATTTACTTTACCCTATTTTCAGATTGGAGTAAAACTTTTTTTTGACCGAGTAATTCAACAATATTGGCATAAGATTTTTGTAGTGCCTTTTGTGTTTTCTCTGCATTTTTCCACTTCACCTTGGTAATACCTTCATTTAATTGAGGATATAAAGCTCCATCATAATCAGTACTCATTTTATACCAAAAGGTTTCTTTTAACTTATAAGTGCCAGTTCGTTTTAAAATATGATACGTTTTAGTAAGAAAATGATCTATTTTTAAGCCTTCCACCATTGTTTCCTCTTCAACCTCTCTTAAGGCTGTCAATTCCATAGTCTCATTTTTTTCGGCTTTTCCCTTGGGCAAATCCCACTTTTTATTTCTGTAAATAAATAGAATCTCTTGTTTTTTATTGGTTACTACCCCTCCCCCGGCTTTAATTGTTTTTAGCTTTTTTTTAAAGTAGTTTAATGCCTTCTTATCGCTTTTATGATAAAGATTCACATATTTTAGTTCGCCTTTGTCTACTTTTTTAATAATACGTTTTATCTTAGCGGCTTGAATAGGAATAGAAGTATAGGGAGATTCCATTTCTGGATTTGCCGACAGCAAAATAGGATGATCATTTACAAATATTTTATACATCATTATGATTTTAGATAAAGACACGGCCAAAAAAACAGCCGAATTACTTTTACAAATAAAAGCAATTAAATTAGAACCACAAGAACCTTTTACGTGGGCAAGCGGATGGAAATCGCCAATTTATTGTGACAACCGGATAATTTTGTCTTATCCTCCCATCAGAAATTATATAAGAGAAAATATAGCTAAACAATTAGAGCAGCACTATGGTTTACCAGACGTAATTGCAGGAGTTGCTACTGGAGCTATAGGTATTGGTATGCTTGTAGCAGAATACTTAGGTTTGCCTTTTGTTTATGTTAGACCAGAAGCAAAAAAACATGGGAGGCAAAATCAAATTGAAGGCCAATTAGAAAAAGGTGCTAAAGTTGTAGTTATTGAAGATTTAATTAGCACAGGTAAGAGTAGTTTAAACGCTGTTCAAGCCTTAGAAAATGGTGGCGCAACCATAAAGGGAATGTTCGCTATTTTTAGTTACGGATTTGATGTAGCTCACCAAAATTTCTTAGAAAAAAACCTAAATGTGCACGTTTTAAGTAATTATGAAAATCTTATTGAGCAAGCTTACGAAACCAATTATTTAAACAACAAAGAATTAGAAACCTTAAAAACTTGGCGCACCAACCCCGCAGAGTGGAACCCAAATAAATAAAATCATGCAGCTAGAGACAGATAAAGTACAAGTAAATAAAAGCCAAGAAGAGCTATTTCAATTTTTATTAAAAGTAGATAATTTTGAAAAAATCATGCCTTCTTCTATTCAAAAATTTGAAACCACTGGAGACGAAAGCTTTCTTTTTCAGTTAAAGGGAATGCCAGAAATTAAATTACTGATTAAAGAAAAGCAAGCTTATGATAAAATAACGCTAGGAGCAAAAAGTGAAAAACTACCTTTTTCATTAATTGCTTTAATCGAGGAAGATGGTCAAGCCAAAAATAAAAGTTATGTACAGCTTCAATTTGAAGGGAATTTTAACCCCATGATGAGTATGATGATAAAATCACCACTTAAAAACTTTATTAATACACTTGCCGAAAATTTAAGCAAACTCTAATAAAGTAATTTTACCTCCTTCAGGTTAAACTCACGAATTCTGGCGTCCTCTAAAAGTACTTGTAAAAGGCCTTCTGGAGAGACGCTTTTTATTATGCCTGTGGTCTTTTCTCCATCTGGAAATTCAAAAACAGCAACCTCATTTCTTTTAAACAGGGTTTGGTGATATTTTGCGCTTAACAAATCAAATGATTCATTTAAAGATTTTTCCATTTCATTTTTTAGATGGTTCGCCAATTTCGTTTCTAAAACATCTAGATTAAATAGTTTATGTTTAAGCAAACACAATGAGCTAGCTTTGGGTAAGTCTCCAAAATCAGATTGATTTACATTCACCCCCACACCTATAACACTTCCTTTAATTTGTTTACCTACAATAATATTTTCAATTAAAATTCCCGCAATTTTTTTACTATCTGCCAAAATGTCGTTTGGCCATTTTATCTTCCAGTTAGCATTAACTACTTCCTGTAAAACCGAATGAATAGCTATTGCTGCAACCATACTTATTTTAAAACTATCTTTAATCGGTAAATTTAAATTGGGCATTAACAAACTAAATGCTAGGTTCTTATGAGCAATAGATTCCCATTTTGCGCCCAGCTGCCCTCTTCCTTGCGTCTGATTTCGACAACTTACCAAAACAGGATCGTCTTGTTTGTAGGCTCGATAAAATTCTTTGAGATAAGTATTGGTTGAAGGGGTGGTATGAACTTTGATTATTTGCATATGTAAAATAAAGCACTAAAGTAAATATAACTTTTTGTTAACTATGCTAAAAGAGCATTAAAAGTTATAACTTTGCCAAAATTTGAAAATTAATTGAATGACAAAAAATAATAGCAACACAGACTTATTACTGACCCACATAATTAAAGGGATTGAAGACGTTAAAGGAAATGATATTGTTTTAATGGATTTGAGAGAAATAGAAAATACAGTTTGTGATTACTTTGTAATTTGCAGTGGTAACTCAAACACCCAGGCCAATGCAATAGTAAATTCTATACAAAAAGTAGTTAGTAAAAGTTTGAAAGATAAACCTTGGCACATTGAAGGCACAGACAATGCCGAATGGATTCTTATGGATTACGTGGATATTGTCGTGCACGTTTTCCAGAAACAAACCAGGGAGTTTTATGACATAGAGAGTCTTTGGGGCGATGCTAAAACTACTGCAATTGAGACCAATTATTAAAAAATTAGTACAATAAATAATGGCTAAACAACAACAGCAAAAAAATCAGCCACAAGGCAAAAAACCTAAATTTAATTCTTATTGGATTTATATAGGTATTATTCTTATATTTTTGGGTATTAACTTTTTTAGCGGAGGGGGCTTTAATGAACCCGAAAAAATAAGTCCGGCTAAATTTGAAGAAATCCTTAAGAATGGAAATATCAAGAAATTGGTGGTTATTCGGAATGTTCAAAAAGCTAATGTATACCTTACACCCGAGGCGGAAGAATCGCTAGCAAAAAAAGGCAAAGATAACCCTGGTGTATTGGCTGTAGGGGAAACCCCACACTACACAGTAAACTTTGGAAGTCTTGAAAAATTTCAGGAGGATATTGAAAGAATTGAAAAAGAATATGATGTCGAAGCAAATATTTCCTTTGAAACCGAAAGCAATATTTGGGGGGAGTTATTATGGACACTCCTGCCCTTTATTCTTATCATCGGGTTGTGGATTTTTATAATGAGACGAATGAGCGGAGGTGGAGCCGGTGGCCCTGGTGGTCAGATTTTTAACATCGGTAAATCTAAAGCAAAATTATTTGACCAAAATACAGATGTAAAGGTGTCTTTTAAAGATGTAGCCGGTCTAGAAGGAGCAAAAGAAGAAGTGCAAGAAATTGTTGACTTTTTAAAGCAGCCAGAAAAATATACATCATTAGGAGGCAAAATACCTAAGGGTGCCCTTTTGGTTGGTCCTCCAGGAACAGGTAAAACTTTATTGGCTAAGGCAGTGGCAGGAGAAGCCAAAGTGCCGTTTTACTCTTTATCTGGATCTGATTTTGTTGAGATGTTTGTAGGGGTTGGAGCTTCACGTGTGCGAGATTTGTTCAAGCAAGCAAAAGAAAAATCACCTTCAATCATTTTCATAGACGAAATTGATGCCATTGGTAGGGCAAGAGGTAAAAACAATTTTTCTGGTTCTAATGACGAAAGAGAAAACACCCTGAACCAATTGCTTACTGAAATGGATGGTTTTGGCACCAATACCAATGTTATTGTTCTAGCCGCAACCAACCGAGCAGATGTTCTTGACAAAGCTCTTATGCGAGCTGGTCGATTTGATAGGCAAATCTACGTAGACCTACCCGACTTAAGAGAGCGTAAAGAAATTTTCGAAGTACATCTTAGACCATTAAAACGTCTAGATGATGAATTAGATATTGAATTCCTAGCCAAACAAACACCAGGCTTCTCTGGAGCAGATATTGCCAACGTTTGTAATGAAGCTGCGCTTATTGCTGCTAGAAAAGGAAAAAAAGCGGTAGGTAAACAAGATTTCTTAGATGCTGTAGATCGAATAGTAGGCGGGCTAGAGAAAAAGAATAAAATTATTACACCAGAAGAGAAAAAGACCATCGCTTATCATGAAGCAGGACACGCCACAGTAAGTTGGATGCTAGAGCACGCAGCTCCTTTGGTTAAAGTTACCATTGTTCCTAGAGGCCAATCTCTTGGAGCGGCTTGGTATCTCCCAGAAGAACGCCTAATAGTTAGACCAGAACAAATGCTTGATGAAATGTGTGCAACTATGGGTGGTCGTGCAGCCGAGAAAGTAATATTTAATAAAATTTCTACCGGAGCTTTAAGCGACCTTGAAAAAGTGACTAAACAAGCCAAAGCCATGGTTACCGTGTACGGATTAAATGAAAAAATAGGTAATCTAACCTATTACGATTCCAGTGGACAATCTGAGTACACCTTTACAAAACCATACAGCGAAAAAACCTCAGAATTAATCGATAAAGAAATTTCTAATATTATTGAAGTTCAATACCAACGAGCTATTGATTTGCTAGAGCAACACAAGGAGAAACTAAGCGAACTAGCCGAAATACTATTAGAAAAAGAAGTGATCTTTAAAGATGATCTAGAGAAGATTTTTGGGGAAAGACCCTTTGCTAAAAAAGATAGCAAAGTTGTTGAAAAACCCTCCGAAGAATTCTATAAAGAGCAAAAAGAAGAGTCTACTAAGTAAATAGACTGATTTTATGCTTCTATAAACACAAAAAAACTTGATTTATCACGTGTATAAATCAAGTTTTTTTATCTTTGAACGAGATGCTATTAAACGTTTGTTAACACGTATATGAACTTATTTCGTAAACTTATTGGTTATGTGACTTCTGCCAAAACAGAAGAAGATCAAAAACACAACAAAAACCAAAGCAAATTCATGCCGGAGGAAGAACTTCCCACCGACGAAAGCTTTATGATTAAGTTTAAAGAAAATGGCGGTAAGTTTCTTTATTGTACAGATGAGCAAGAAATGCAAGAAACTTTTGGATTAATTTTAAAAGAGAATAATTGGCATGAAGAAGAGGTTATTTGCTTTGACCAAGAGCTCCAAAACAAATTAACACACTTTAATTTAAACTACACTAATCAAAAAGAAGCCACCTTCTTTATATCGGGATGTGAGTACTTAATTGGCAATACTGGTGCCTTACTTATATCATCAAACCAAATAAAAGAAAAGAAACTTGCAAGTTTACCCAATAACTTCATAATTATTGCACGCACAAGCCAATTGATTAATAGTATTGGCGAAGGCTTATCTGGCATAAAGAATAAAAGTAAAAACCGGATTCCTACCAATATCACCACTATAAAAACCTTTGGCGAAAATCAAGAAAACGATTTCCTGAATTACGGAAGTACATCTAAAAACCTATATTTGCTGCTTGTAGAAGATTTGTAAATCGCATGAAAGAGACCCTCACCCGCGCCTTGTCTGGTGCATTATATGTTATACTTTTATTGGTAGTTTTATGGCTGCCAGACCCCTATCTCTTTAAAGGATTGTTTTTCATTTTTGGGTTATTTGGCGTATATGAATTGCAAAAACTACTAGGATTAAAAAGCTATTTATCCTACCTGATTTTTGTTGTATTTTACTTGTTTTTCTCTGTGCTGGATAGTGGTACATATCTACCAAGCAGTACGCTTATACTCAACACCCTGTTAGTACTTACCCTACTTATTAAATCGCTCTTATTAAGAGATTTAGTTATTGTGAGTAGAATACCTCTTTTTGAGGAAAAAAAATACCTAGTGGTTATTTTTTACCTAATCTCATCGTTTATTTTTATTACGCGTATTCCTTTTTTTAACGGTGATTATGAACCTTTACTGCTTCTTGGAATTTTTATAATGATTTGGACCAACGATACATTTGCTTATTTAGTGGGTAAAAGCATAGGTAAACGCAAGTTATTTGAACGCATTTCGCCTAAGAAAACAGTCGAAGGTTTCCTTGGCGGATTTATTTTTACGCTTATTGCAGCTATTATTCTAGCCAATTATTTACCACTACTAACTTCAGCACAATGGATGATTTTAGGTGCCCTATCTTCAATATTCGGGACTTGGGGAGATTTGATCCAATCAAAACTAAAACGGCAAGCTGGTGTTAAAGATAGTGGAAATTTAATGCCAGGCCACGGCGGCATTTTAGATCGTTTGGATAGTATACTTTATACTGCTACATTTGCATATACCTATTTATATTTTATAAAATATGTTTCATAAAGAAGGTTTTAAAATTCTGGGTGTAAGCGCTGCCCTATTTTTAGCGATTAATATCGCGAGCTTGACACTCCTCTCAACCACGTGGGTAAAATTGCTTATTTTTCTCGTATCGCTGTTTTTTTTCATTATAGTCGCTCAGTTTTTTAGAAATCCCAAAAGAAATACCTCTATAGATAGTAGTACCGTTGTTTCTCCCGTAGATGGTAAAGTAGTAGTAATTGAGGAGGTTTACGAAAAAGAATATTTTAAAGAAAAAAGAATTCAGGTTTCGGTATTTATGTCGCCAATTAACGTTCACGTGACTCGTTACCCTATAGGCGGAAAAGTGGTTTTTAGCAAATATCATCCGGGAAAGTTTCTTGTTGCTTGGCATCCAAAATCTTCAGAAGAAAATGAAAGAACCACAGTAGTCGTAAAAAACCAAAACATAGGTGAGGTTTTATATAGACAGATAGCTGGGGCACTGGCAAAACGAATTGTAAATTATGCTAAAGAAGGAGATACAGCGAAACAAGGAAGCGATAGCGGATTTATAAAATTTGGCTCACGAGTTGATTTATTTTTACCCTTGGGAACACCTATACATGTCGAATTAAACGAAAAGGTACGCGGAGGAGAATCTATAATAGCTAAAATTTAACTGGATATGACCCAGAAAATGTCTCAAGAAGAGCTAGACAAGTCTTTTATGGAAGCTTACAATAAAGCTCGAAAGACCAAGTTGCGCTTCCCTCCCGACTTGATGCTAGAGTTTTATGCCTATTATAAAAAAGCCACCAGTGGTAGCAAGCGTTTTAACCATAAAGATGAGCATCAAGAAAAATTGATTACTGCATTTAAAATGAACGCTCTATTTCAGGTTGAAAATTTAGAACCCAATCAAGCTAAATTAAAGTATATTGAAATGGTGAATAAGTATATTCCCCATTAAAAAATTAGCTCCTAAATTTAATAGGTTAAATAAATACAGAAAAGAGGCTCAAAACAAAATAATTCGTACTTTGTGAGTTATAAAATGCCTGTATTTGATGGAATCAACTTTTACAAGTTATGCCGAGCCTTTAAAGCCGCAAATTATAGCTATAGGAGCCAGTGCCGGTGGTCTCGAAACGCTACAAAATTTCTTTAGAAATCTTCCGAAATCTGATATAAACGCCTATGTAATAATTCAGCATCTCTCCCCCAATTTTGAAAGTATGATGGCAGAGTTGCTAGAAAAATTCACCCATCTTACAATAAAAAAAATTGAAGATAAAGAATGTATAAAGCCTAAGCATATTTACCTCATCCCTCCACAAAATAACGCAGAGATTATAAACGGTTGTTTTAAGCTTTTAGCTAAACCGAAGGGAAATACCATGAATTTCCCAATAGACATTTTTTTTAACTCCCTCGCGAAGTACAAAAAAGAAAAAGCAATTGGAATTATCCTAAGTGGAACGGGTAGTGATGGCACACGTGGCCTTAAATCCATAAAAGAAGGTGAAGGATTAATTATGGTTCAAGATCCTGAAGAAGCTAAATTCGATGGCATGCCAAGAAGTGCTATAAAGACTGGCTTAGCTGATTTTATTCTACCAGTAGATCAAATGGGACAAGAGCTTAGGCATTTCATTCAAAACAGTTTTGCAAACCCCTTATTGAAATATCAAGAAGTTGAATACGACAAGGAAGCTATAAAAGAAATTCTACATTTGGTAGATCAAAAAACACATTTAGATTTTTCTAATTATAAATATGCAACGCTTTCAAGAAGGCTCATTAGAAGGTTCCAAGTTTGCAAGTGCAAGTCATTTCATGAGTACCTAAATTATGTAGAAGAAAACCAAGAGGAGTTACATTTACTCGCTAGAGAATTCTTGATTGGAGTGACGGAATTTTTTAGAGACGAAGAAGTGTGGGTAAAATTGCAAGATGAAATTATACCTATGGTGGTTGCAAAACTAAAACCACAAGACACTTTAAAAATTTGGGACATAGCTTGCAGCACTGGAGAAGAAACCTATTCGATTGCTATGCTCATAAACGAGGAGATTGAGCACCAAGAAAAAGATGTCAAAGTTAAAATTTTCGCTACAGATGTATCTCAGGAATTTTTAAATATTGCTAGTACAGGTGTTTATCCCGAAAGCATTGCCGCCGGAATTGACCCTTATTTATTGAATAAATATTTTACGCATACACATCAAGGTTATAGAGTGATTGAAAAAATTAGAAATCACATAATTTTCTCTCAACATAATCTTTTAAAAAATCCCCCTTTCGGGCAAATGGAAATGGTTTTCTGTAGAAATTTACTTATCTATTTCCAGAATAAAATACAAAATCAAAGCCTAGATATTATTCATTATTGTTTAAATAAAGAGGGGTTTTTAATCTTAGGCACAAGTGAAACCCTTCATTCTCATAATGAACACTTTAAATATGTTGATCGCAAATTAAGAATTTTTCAAAATCAAAATCCAACAGGAAGATTACAAAACACCCCTGATCTTAGGAACAATACTCAAAAAATGATTAAAACCACGCCCAAAAGTGATACTTCTATAATTCAGCATTCAACACGTAATAAAACTAAAAATAATTTACAGTTTTTAGATCTTTTCAATGAGTTGATTTTAGAACAATTCAACTCAGCCGCCGTATATATCGATGATGAATTTACTATCCTTCAAGGCATAGGAGATTTTAAGCGATATGCTCAATTACCCAAAAAAGGATTTAGCGTCAACCTATTAGATATGTTGAATGATAGTCTTAAAAAGTTAATAAAATCTGGGGTGTATAAAGCTAGAAAAACCAGAGAAATGCAGCTATTTTCTCAATTGAAAGTAGGAGATTTAACCGAGGATAAAACGGTGAAATTAATCATTAAACCTATAGAAAATCTAGAAGGTAACTCCTCTACTCATTTTATTATCTGCTTTGCTGAAGAGGAATTTGATAAAAATCAAAAGGCTACTAGAATTGAAGTCAGCAACCAAACTGTTGAACAAGAATATATAAAGCAGTTAGAGGAAGAATTAAAAGATGTAAAACTTGAGCTTCAAACATCTTTATCTAATTTAGAGATTAGTAATGAAGAGCTTCAAGCCGCGAACGAAGAACTATTGGCTTCTAATGAGGAATTGCAAAGTACCAATGAAGAATTGCAAAGCGTTAACGAGGAAATTAATACGGTAAATGCAGAAAATTTACAAAGGGTTGATGATCTCGAGCAACTAAATTCAGATATGAACAATTTACTAGAAAGCACCAATATAGGTACCATTTTTTTAGACAAAGAGTTATGTATCCGTAAATTCACACCTGCAATTAATAAACATTTTAATTTTATAGAAGGTGATATTGGACGTCCTATTCATCATTTTACTGGTGCTTTTAACAAACGATTCAAAAATAGAATTGTAGAAAAGTGTAAACACGTGTTGAAAAACGGTGGTGTAATCGAGAAAAAAATATTAACACAAGATGAGACAAATTATCTACAACGGGTTTCTCCATTCTTTGATTCTAATGGTAATAAAAATGGTGTAGTAATTACTTATATTAACATAGAGTCTTTAGAAGAAGCTAAACGCAAACTAATGCTTAGCGAAAAAAGATTTAAATCATTTTACGAAGAAGACCCGGTAATGCATTTTAGTGTAGACCCAGTTACATCAAAAATAATTCATTGTAATCAAGAAGCTGCAGAAACCTTAGAATATGCTAGTAAGGAAGAATTAAAAAACATCAATTTCTTTAATCTTTACAAGAATAAGCAACAACTCAAGGCGCTTAAATTTGAAAAACTATTTAAAGAAGAAAGCCAGCTTAAAAATGTTGAGCTTGAAATATGTTCAAAAACAGGAAAAACCATTCCAATAATGCTTAATTTTACGGTAGAATATGATGAATTCGATAAGCCTATTCTTAACCGATTTACTTGTATAGATATAACCGAACTTAAAAAAACACAAAAAGCCTTAAGCAAACAAAAGAAAAACCTAGAACGTACAAATAAAGATTTAGAGCAATTTGTGTCTATTTGCTCACATGACTTACAAGAGCCTTTAGCCACAATTAAGTTTGCTAGCGATGTTATAAACAAAGTGTACGCTAAAGAATTAGATGAAAAAGCAAAAACCTATATTACCTATATCGATCAAGCTTGCGACCGACTTTCAGAGCAGATCAAAGCATTGTTAGAACATTCTCGAATTGGTAGAAATTCTGAAAAAAAACTTATAGATACCCAAGAACTGGTCGAAATTGTAAAATATGATTTGAGCAAGCGTATTAAAGAAACAAAGGCTAAGGTATTTGTAGGTGACTTACCAAAAATTAAGGGCTATGAGGTAGAGCTACGCCTACTTTTTCAAAATTTGTTAAGTAATGCGATAAAATATAAAGATAAAAATCGCGACCCAGAAATTAGAATTTCTTCTTATCAAGATGGTAAATACCACGTCTTTTCAATTACAGATAATGGAATTGGTATACCTAAAGAAAATCAAAAACAAATTTTTGATATTTTCAACCGTGTGCCTACAGAAGAAAAATACGAAGGAACCGGCGTAGGATTAGCTCACGTAGAAAAAATCATTAGCTTGCATAAAGGTAGTATTTGGGTAGATTCTCAACCAGGTGCAGGTAGTACATTTTATTTTAAATTGAAAGAAAAGTAATTGAAAAAGGACAAAGACATTATTTTATCCAATTGTGATCGTGAGCCTATACATTTAATCAATCACATTCAGCCTTTTGGCACGCTGTTAGTTCTTGATAAAGAATCCTTAAAGGTAATTCAATGCGCAAAAAATGCATCGGAATACTTAGCCTTTATGGAATCATTTATCGGTAAAAAAATTAGCTTCTTAATAGGAAAAGAACTAGAGCAAAGCATTGCAAATTTTAATCTTGGCAGTAAAAATCGTCTTGAATTTAGTGGAAAAGTTAATGCTACCCAATTTTCTTTTGTTGCTTATAAAACCAAACAAGGCATTTTACTTGAAGTAGAACGATTTACCATTTCAGACCCTATTGAGCTTCAAGATCAATTAACTACCATAACAGAAGCTTTGGGTTCTTCAGATTCTGCACTTGAAGCATGCCAAAATGCCGCAAACATAGTTAGTAAAATATTTAATTACGATCGTGTATTAGTGTACCGCTTTAATAAAGATTGGAATGGTGAAGTCATAGCAGAATGCAAACAAAAAAACCAAACAAGCTGGCTAGGATTACATTATCCTGCCACCGATATTCCTCAACCAGCAAGGGCTTTATTTTTAAAACAAAAAATACGCATAATTGCAGATGTAGACTATCAGCCCATTGCCATTACGCCCCAATTAAACCCTACAGATCAAAAAATAGTAGATCTCAGTAATTCAGAACTCAGAGGGGTTTCTCCAGTACATCTACAATACTTAAAAAATATGGGGGTAAATGCATCGCTTACTACCTCTATAATTATCGAAGGAAAATTATGGGGACTTATAACTTGTCATCACAGTGCTCCTAAATCTATAAACCGTACACAAAGGCAATTGTGCAGTATATTGGTAGAAATATTTACGAATAAAATTAATAGCCTCAATTACAAAGCCGCTATAAAGGCCAACCAAGAAAGAAGTAAAATTGTAGAGCAATTAAAATTTCAAATAGACCAGGAAAAAGATTGGTCAAATGCTTTTTTGAGTCAAGCTGATAATTTGTTAGATCTATTCAATGCCCAAGCTCTAATCATCCTGCAAAAAAATAGAACTCAAATCATTGGTGAAAAAATCAATAAAGATTTTCAAATTAGAATTTCACAATTTTTAAAGCATCAAAAATCGGGTAGAATTGTTTCTTCTAAATTGAGTTTAGATTATCCAAAATATTTTACAGCGGCTGATTCTTGGGCTGGACTTTTATCATTAAATTTGAATGGGGAGCAAAACAATACTATCGTTTGGCTTCGAAAAGAAAAAATACAACAAGTCAACTGGGGTGGTAAACCCAAGAAACCCGAAAAAATTATTGATGGTATTGCTTACTTAAACCCTAGAACTTCTTTCGCAAAATGGTCAAAACAGGTTAAAGGCCATAGCGAAGAATGGAGTGAAGAGAATTTGAAATCAATCAAAATCATCAAAGAGCTATTGCAAAATCATTTGCTCCAACAGCAGCAAAATAAAATTAGAACGCTCAATAAAAGGTTAAAGCAAAACAACAAGGATCTCAAGGCATTTAGTTATAGCGTCTCTCACGATTTGCGCTCCCCTCTAAGGGGGATTGAAGGTTTTACTAATATGCTTTTAGAAAAACCCAAAATTGATGCGTCTACAAAACAAATCGGAAATAAAATACTGCACTCTGTTGATTCAATGAACAATCTCATCGATGGCATTTTGAAATTGGCCACCCTCAACTTGAAGGAAATCAAAGGGCAAAACATCAAGGTGCGCGATTTAGTGCTGGGGTACCTAGAAGAGATCAATTTCTCAAATCAAGAAGGCATCCGCATTCAGATTGAAGAGGAAATTCCAGACCTTACTGGAGATTTCATTTTAATTAAACAAGTCTTTACCAATTTAATTGATAATGCGTTAAAATATACCCAGCATAAAAAAGATGCCAAAATAGTTATTGGTTATTCACCACAAAAAAACGCCTACTTCGTAAAAGACAATGGTATTGGGATTCACCCTTCGGCGCAAAAGAAAATTTTTAAATTATTTCAGCGTTCTAGTGCGGCGCTCAAAAATTTTGAAGGGGAAGGAATTGGTTTAGCTCTTGTAAAGAAAATAGTAAAAAAGCATAATGGCAAAATATTCATCGATTCCGAGCTAGATAAGTATAGCATTTTTTATATACAACTACCAAGCTAGCTAATATTACTTTATATTTGTTTATAATTTGTTTTTAAATGATAAATGAATCTTTTAGAATAGTCTTAATTGAGGATAATCCTACCGATATTGAATTATTTAAATTTCAATTGGAAAAAGTTTTATCTGACTTTCAATTGGTACATACCGATAATTTGAAAGAATTTGAAAGAAGTCTTAAAGAATTTGTCCCCGATATAGTTTTTTCTGATTACAACCTACCAGATTGTACCGGTTTAGACGTACTGAGAAAAACTCAAGAAATCGATTCTGATATACCATTTTATTTTTTAACCGGAACTATAAACGATGAAGAACTGGCCGCAGAAACTATTTTGGCTGGAGCCGATGGCTATATTTTAAAAAAGCATTTACCTTATTTGAGTGAGAAATTAGCTCCGTTGTTCAAGCGTTTGTTATTTAATATGGAAGCGAAAGTAGAACTTAGGGAACGACAAAGAAATCAGAAAATTGCGATTAATAAAATCTACGATTATCTAGAAGAATTAAAATCAGATAATACAAATCATAAATCAAACATCAACAAAATAAAAGAAGAAATAGAAAAAGTAAATGATAACCACTCGTCTTAAAGAAGAAACTAAAGAACTACATCAAGCCGTTGAAAACGAGAATCTAGCCTATAAAATTATAAATCATACTATTTCTGCTAAAGAATACCTTAATTTGTTGAAACAAAACTATGCAGCATATAGCAGTGTTGAAAAGGCTATATTAAAGCATGAAGAAAAGTACAAGCCTATAAAATTTGAACTTTTACTTAAAGATTTAAAGCAAGCTAATGCCAACATAGAAACCTTAAATTCTTCATTTAATTTAAAGAACAAAGACCAGAGTATAGGTGCTCAATACGTTATCAAGGGCTCAAGCCTTGGCGGTTCGTTTATTGCTAAGCAGATGCTAGATTGTCCCGAATTAAAACCTTTTTTACCAGCTTACTTTTTTAGCACCGATAAATCAGCTATTAAAGATTGGAACAAATTTACACGATTCTTAAAAGAAAATGAAGCTGCCTTGAACCACGATGAAGTAATTGTAGGGGCAAAGAATAGTTTTGAGCATTTTTTAAAGATTTTCACTATCCCACAGATAAATTAATAGCAAAACGTAACTACAATAAAAAACGGATTAAAAAGTACTAATTTCAATATAAAAACCGATTTTTAAATTAAAATGCACAATTAAAGAATATGAATTTTAATAAACTAGTTACTTTAGGGCTCTTTTTTTTATCATTGAATACTTTTGCTCAAGATTTAAAATTGGCCACAGACACGCTTATAACCACCCAACATCAAATAAAAACCCAAAATAAGACGCTTTCTTATACAGCAGAAGTAGGAATGCTCCCGGTTTATGACTCAGAAGGTAAGGCTTTGGCAAGTCTACACTATACTTATTATTATAAGAATATAGGTAAAAAAGGAAAACAAGAAAAACAAAACAGACCTCTTCTTATTTCTTTTAATGGTGGCCCTGGATCTGCATCAGCTTGGATGCATCTAGCTTTTACCGGTCCTAAATTATTGCAGATTGATAAAGAAGGATACCCTATTCAACCCTACGGGATTAAAGACAATCCGCACACCCTGCTGGATATTGCCGATATAGTTTACGTAAACCCTGTAAATACGGGATATTCTAGAATAATTAAAACTAAGGATGCTTCTCCCAATCGCGATTTATTTTTTGGAATTAATGCCGATATAAATTACCTAGCCGATTGGCTTAATACATTTGTTACGCGCAAAAATAAATGGATCGCGCCCAAATACCTAATTGGAGAAAGCTATGGTGGTACACGAGTGTCTGGATTGGCTTATGCACTGCAACAAAAACAATGGATGTACCTAAATGGTGTGATTCTCGTTTCTCCTGCAGACTATTTAAGTTTTGAGTCAGACACGCCACTTTCAAAAGCCTTATTTTTACCTTATTATACGGCCACCGCTTGGTATCACAACCAATTGCCTGCCAATCTGCAAGAGAAAAAATTAGAAGATTTACTTCCAGTTGTAGAAGACTATGCCATGCAGAACCTTTTACCTGCATTAGCCATAGGAAATGCCTTAAGTAAAAACAAAAAAGATGAGATTGCACAACAACTGGCTAATTTTACAGGAATAGACAAAGAAGAATTTTTGGCCTATGAACTTGCATTGCCAAGCCAGGCATTTTGGAAAAAACTTTTAAAAAACCAACCCGAATTGAGTGTAGGTAGGTTAGATAGCAGATATAAAGGTCTAGACAAATATACCGCTGGAGAAAAACCCGATTACAATTCAGAATTAATCGCTTGGCTGCAAGCCTTTACTCCAGCAATTAATTATTATATGCAAGAAGAATTACAGTTTAAAACCAACTATAAATATAATATGTTCGGACCAGTTCATCCTTGGGACCGAAATAACAATCAAATCCGCGAACAATTGCGAAAAGCCATGGCTCAAAATCCGTATTTGCATGTGCTTTATCAAACCGGTATTTATGATGGTGCTACTACCTACTTTCATTCTAAATATAGTATGCGTCAATTAGATCCTAGTGGAAATTTAAAAGATAGAATTGAATTTAAAACCTACTTGAGCGGACACATGATGTACCTACGTGAGCAAGATTTAATTCAATCTACTCAAGATTTAAGAGAATTTATATTAAAAACGAGTGCCCCCAAGAAAGCTGCTAAATATGATTAAACATCGCCTAAGTTTTATAACCTTAGTTTTATATTTATGTTCTCAAGCGCTATTTGCGCAATACGTGCAACCCATAAACTATGGCAGTAGCCAAAGCTTTGAGGTACTTACATGGAATACTGAATGGTTTCCTAAAAACGGATACAAATCCATAAACTATTTAACAGAGTTTGTTGATGAGCTTGATGCAGACCTTATTGCTTTCCAAGAAATAGATGATATTGGTGCTTTTAATCAAGTGGCAAATAATTTAATTAAATATAATGCTGTTACCTACTCTTCAGATTTTGCGGGATTGGCATTTTTGTATAATGCTAACGTAATTCAAGTGTTAGATGTTTATGAAATTTACACCTCCAATCAATACTGGCAAGCTTTTCCAAGAGCTCCATTAATTTTAAAAATCGATTATTTAGGCGAAGAAATTTATATTATAAACAATCATTTTAAATGCTGCGGAGATGGCAACTTAAATCAAAACGACAACAATGACGAAGAAAACAGAAGATTGCAGGCCAGTACTCTTATTGATCAATACATAACAGGCAACTTAATGGGAAAAAAGGTAATTCTGTTAGGTGATTTTAATGATGTGCTTACAGATGCTCCAGCCAATAATGTTTTTGCCCCATTTTTAAATAATGCTAACTTGTACCTATTCAACGATTTAGCAATTGCAAATGGTTCAAGCAGCCAGTGGTCTTACCCTAACTGGCCTTCGCATCTAGATCATATCGCAATTACGCAACCCTTGTTCGCCAGTTTTCAAAACCCACAAGCCAATTGCAGTACCCTACTTTTAGAAAATTATTTAAGTAACGGATGGCAAGAATATGATCAGAACCTAAGTGACCACAGACCTGTAGCCTTAAGTCTACCAAATTCAAGTTTAGACATTAAAGAACCCAAAATAGAAAGTAAAATTATTGTAAGTCCCAATCCAACTCAAGATTCTACTAAAATAGAATGGTCTAGCAATTTACTTCTTAAAAAGATAGATTTATTAGATATTAATGGAAACCTGCTAAAGAGCTACATTCCAAAACATAAGACCAATACGTTACAAGTTAATTTTAGGTCATTTGCTACTGGACTCTATTTTTTACGCTTTCGCGGATTAAAAAACCACACTATAAAAAAGCTAATTATAAAATAATATGGAAATAGCGATAATAGCACACGACGGAAAAAAAGCCGAAATGGTTCAATTTCTTAATGAACATGCCGATTTTTTCCATCAAGAACACATCAGTTTGGTTTCTACTGGTACTACCGGTAAAAAAGTTAAAAGGGCAGGATTTGAAGTATTGCGCTTACTTTCTGGTCCTCTTGGTGGAGATGCCCAAATCGCTGCCCGAGTAGCCGAGGGCAAATGTAATATGGTTCTCTTTTTTAGAGACCCCTTAGAGAAACACCCACATGAACCAGATGTATTGATGCTGCTACGCATTTGCGATGTGCACGATGTACCACTGGCCAGTAATCCAGCAACTGCAACGCTTCTTATAAATGCTGTTAAATAATTACTAGCATCACTTTTTATTTGTGTATTTTTAATTAAATTAACACAAATTTTAAAGTCATGATAACTAGTGATACTAAAAAACCATTGATTAAACAGGCTAGGATTATTCATTATCAAATTCATCAAATGATAAATGAACTAGAATACCGCAGTCGTCAAAATGAAAATTCAAAATCGGTTTACCGTAAAAACCTACTTGAAGATAGCCTGCATTATATGCGCAAAAACGCAAACGTACTTTTAGCCAAACTTACTAGTGCTCAACAAATAGACTCCTATTGCTATAAAATGGAAAGCGCCTGGCTGGTTCGAAAAGCTATAAGAGAACTAAAAAACGATATAAAAAGTTTAGAATTAAGCGGATTTGCAATCGAAAATCAAAGAAAGGTTTTAAACCTTGAAATTGAACAGTTTAAAAATTTGTTTGCTCCTTGGGTTAAAAATATTCAACCCAAAACAGGTGAGCAAGATGAGTGGGGTTTCATTTAAGCCAGGTCTTTATCTTGATTTTTAATATTCACTTAAAATGGCACATTTATGGCATATAAACTTGATATCCTATCCATTGAAACATCAACGCATAATGTTAAACGTTTTAAAATATCTAAACCAAATAATTACAATTTTATTTCTGGGCAAGCTACCAACGTGGCGATAAATAAGCCAGAATGGCAAGATAAAAAACGAGCGTTTACAATCACAAGTTTAACCGATGATCACAGCTTATAACTGATCATAAAAATCTATCCTGAACATAACGGAGTTACTAAAGCATTAAATGATTTAAAACCGGGAGAACAACTGTAATTAGAAGAACCTTATGGTAAATTAACCTATAAGGGACTAGGATTATTTATTGCCGGAAGTACGGCAATTACTCCATTTTTAGCCATTTTTAGAATGCTAGAGCAGAAAAATAAATTAGAGAACATAAAATTACTTTACGCAAACAAAACTTCAAAAGATAAAATACCAGAAAATGGATTGAGTATATTACTAGAAGAGAGAATGCAATTTATACTTACAAAAGAAGATAGAAGTGAGTATAAAAAAGCTTACTTAGACTTAGATTTTTTAAGACATAAAATTCAAAACAAACAGCAATACTTCTGCGTTTGCGGTCCTGCAGAAATGACTAAGCATATAGGTCAGAACCTAAAGACTATGGCCGTTGAAGAGCGCTTTATAATTTTAGACGATCAATAATCTGTCAATTATTCATTCTACTTTTACCTGAATTGAGTTAATTCTTTTATTTTTGGTTCATTTAAAACTAAAACCTAATCATGGCTTCAGGAATTTTTGCAATATTAGATGACATCGCCGCTTTAATGGATGACGTAGCGGTAATGAGTAAAGTGGCTGCCAAGAAAACAGCAGGAATTTTAGGAGATGACTTGGCAGTTAATGCAGAAAAAGCTTCGGGCTTTGTGTCTTCACGCGAAATTCCCGTTTTATGGAAAATCACAAAAGGATCTTTTATAAATAAGCTTATTATACTACCGCTGGCATTTTTATTAAGCGCTTTTGTTCCTGTAGTTATAGGAATTATTTTACTGATTGGAGGTTTTTATCTGGCATATGAAGGCGCAGAAAAAATAATACATTTTTTAAAGCCAAATAAAAAAACTAAAAAAGAAAATCTTAAACAAGCCCAATCGGAGGCAGAGGTTTTATCGATAGAAAAAGAAAGAATCAAGTCGGCTATAATTACCGATTTCATCTTATCTGTAGAAATCATAATTATCGCCTTAGGTACCGTTGAAAATGAAAGTATTAGCATTCAAATTTTAGTCGTAAGCATTATAGCACTTTTGGCTACGGTGGGTGTTTATGGTATTGTAGCCTTGATTGTTAGAATGGATGATGCAGGTTTTGCCTTGATGCAAAACCAGGAAGAAGAGTCTGGTTTCAGATATAAACTAGGTGAACTTTTAGTAAACAGTTTACCAAAAGTGGTAAAGTCTCTATCGGTAATCGGTACCATTGCGCTTCTTATGGTTTCGGGAGGAATTTTTACGCATGAATTTCATGCTTTGAATGATTTCTTACCTTCAATTCCTAGTATTTTAAAAGAAATGATTTATGGTTTAATAGCAGGAATTGCGGTTTTCTTAATCGTTCAAGGGGTTAAAACTTTAATCAAAAAGAAATAAAAAATTAAAATTTATTTTTTTCCGCTTTAGCGTAATCTTTAATCCACGCAAATTTATTTGCAATTATCTCTTTATGCTCCAATTCTATAAACTCTAAAAAGGCCTGGGCCGCAGGAGATAGTTTTTTTGCTTTTCTATAAATTAATCTCCACTGGGTAGTTATTGGGAGTCCTTGAATAGGGATAATTTGCAGCTCTCTGCTTTGCAATTCGTTTTTAATTCCTATCAAGGGCATAATTGAAAGCCCTAAACCTGCAATAACCGCCTGTTTTACGGCTTCATTCGAAGTGAGTTCTAATTTTTTTGCGACTATATAATCATGTTGTTTTAGAAAAACATCCATAGCATCTCTCGTAGCCGATCCGGGTTCTCGATGAATTAGAGTGTGCGCTTTTAATGACTCCTTTAAAGGTGCATTTGAATCAATCTCAATTTGTTGGTTACCGATTAAATATAATTGATTCGACATAAGTTTTATAGAGTGTAGACTAAGTTTATCTGGTAGCGTTGACACTAGAGAAAAATCGACTTGATTCAACTCCATACTGCGCACTACTTTGGTTTTATTGGTTACATCCATAACCAAATCTATTCCTGGATGTTGTTGTAAAAAACCAGATAAAAAATAGGGCATCACGTATTTACCTGTTGAAGCAACCGATATTTTTAATTTCCCAGTTAATTTACCTGCGTGGGCTAAGGTTTTATAATTGATGGCGTGTACCTCATTGATAATTTTGCTAGCTGCCGCGGCAATTTCATAACCAAAATCGGTTATATACAATTGCCTGCCTACTAATTCCGTTAAGGGAATAGAAAATTGTTCCTGAAATTTTTTTAATTGAATAGAAACAGCCGGCTGGGTGAGAAAAAGTTTTTCGGCTGTTTGTGTAATACTCTTTGTTCTAGATATTTCTAAGAAAATGTTTAATTGATGCAAGGTATAGTTCATAAATATTATTAATGTCTTACATAACAAATATAAATAAAAATTTATTAATCATTTTTTAAATCTTTGCCTCCAAATAAAAGTAAACTATGGAACAGGAGGCCAAAAGTAACTTAAGCATCAAATTAGTTGATGGAACCTTCACGGCTAATGAGGCAAGAGAAATCATTCTCGCCCTAATCAATAAAAAAATCAGTTTTCACGAACTAAAAAGTTTTCAAAGTTGGGAAAAAAATCACCAAACAGATCTTTCACCTTTTAAAGCAAGAATTGCCGAATTGGAAAAGGAAAGAAAACTACTAAAACAATTTATTGAACAGAACGAAGAAAACCATACTGATTTTGAGCTTAAAGGAGAACTTCATATTAGTATAGAAAAAAATAAAAAATAGATTTATGGCAACTGGTGAAATTGTTAACACACAAAGGAAAATGCCTGAACGTCTTTACTCCTATTTCTTGTGGACATTTTTTTTCTGCGTTCTTTTGGCGGCAACATTTAGTGCATTTACACCCATCAATTTAATTTTTGGCGAGATTTATCATATTAATTCCTTTAGCTTACTTATTGCTTCTGTTGTTTTACTATTTGGAGCAATTGTAACCCACTATGCTACGTATTATTTACAGGGGTTTCAATATGCTAAAAATTTTTATATCAATAGCTTCCTATTTTTGCTTAGTGTAATCTCGTTGGTTACCGCCCATCATTTATTGATTTTATGTTTAAGTTGGTTGGGTATGGGATTTTTTATGAGCCGATTAATTGGTTTACAAAAAAATTGGTGGCAAGCCCAAAAGTCGGCTAAAATAGCCTTAATCTACTTTAGTATATCAAGCCTAATACTATTCATCTCATTATTCTCTTTAGCTTATTATACGCAGCAATTCACACTACCGGGCATTTTAAATCATTTTCAAGAAGCGCCTAGTTTGGTATTAAACTTCGCTGTTATAGGTATACTGTTGGTATGTTTCATTCAGTCGGCTATTTATCCCTTTCAATCTTGGCTGCTAAATGCCATGACTGCCCCTACCCCTGCTTCGGCGTTAATGCACGCAGGTTTTGTAAACGGCGCAGGTATTTTATTGGCTTTACTTGCCCCTTTAATGGTATTTACAACAAGTCACTATTTTTTGTTTGTTATAGGAGGTATAACAGCCATTATCGCACAGTTCAACAAACTCATACAAACCAATGTTAAACAAAAACTAGCTTGCTCTACCATTGCTCAAATGGGCTTTATGTTAATGCAATGTGGTTTAGGTTTTTACAATGCGGCAGTAGCCCATTTAATTTTGCATGGCTTTTACAAGGCTTATTTGTTTTTATCTGCAGGCAGTGAAATTAAACAACTAAATATTCCTAAAATAGAGCATTTAAAAATAAACACAATGCAAGTGATTTGGGTGGTCATATTTGCACTTGCAGGGGGTAGCTTTTTTTCTTTATTAACCGCCAAAACAAGTTTTACCAATAGCGCAATTTTTTTAACCATAATTGTAGCTATTACGGTAGCACAAAGCACCTATAACATCTTAAAATACAGAAATGTTAGTTGGCTAAAAAAAATATTTTCTGCCTTTTGGATTTTCATTTTTGGTATTTCTTCTTATGCCGTATTGTATGCCCTTGTAAGCTATTTTATGAAAGATATGCCTTTTACCGCACAACCTGAACCAATCGGTTTTGTACATCTTTTTGTAGCCGGTGTGTTTTTACTTGGATTTTTTATAATGAAATTAGGCTTATATAAAAAATTACCTTGGCTTTACGTAATGTTATTAAACTTATCTCAACCTAAACCCAGCTCCTCTAAATCTTAATTTTTAGCTTATGTCCGATTCATCCATCAAAAATGAGATAGCAAATTTACTTAACAAAATCGCAGATACTCAACCGCTATATGCTTTTGTTACTTCAAATCAACTTTCAGGTTACCAGCATTTGCCCTTTGAAGATGCGGTATTAAGTGCTAAAAAAGAATTACAGATTAACCCCTACCCTAATGCAGATCAGTTTAAAAGAGCTTACGAAAATGCTGAGATCAGTAAAGATATATTAAAACAGTTATTGCTACAAAACGGAATCGTTGATCATCCTGAAGCTTGTTTTGAGCAATTGGCTAAGGAATCTGAAACTCTGCAAAAAAAATATGATGCATTAGATCAATTACATATAAAATGGCTGAGTAGTTTTCTAGATGAGGGGGTGGCCGAATGGGCTATGCCTTTTAGAGAAAAAGGCTTTTACGCTGCCTGGAAAAAATTAGCTGCAACCGATAAACAAATCCGTAAAGGCAAAATAACTGAGTTGCCTAAAACCGCTGAGGAAAATATATTGTTTGTTCTAAATCGATATCCGAAAGAAAAGCAAAAAATTATTCTTAAATCTCAATTATTAGCGCTTCCAGGCTGGTTGGGGTACATTAAACACCGAGAAAAAAATAAACCAGATTGGCAAAAAGAATACCCCATAACCCCTTTAGATTTTTTAGCGGTTCGACTAGGATTAGCTTATGCTATAGATTATGATTTACTCTTTAAAGCTGAAGTAACATCTGATTCACATCAAAACAAGACTTCAAGCCTAAGTCATATTTGGTTAAACGCCTGGGAACAGTCTTGGCAAATAGCTTTTGAGGAAAAAATTAAGAATGGCCTTACCCAAAATAATGAGCTAGACAGCCAAACTACTAAAGATTTAGATGCTCAATGGGTGTTTTGCATTGATACGCGATCTGAACGAATTCGTCGTATTATTGAAAGTAACCAACGAAATGAAACCTTTGGTTATGCAGGTTTTTTTGGTCTTGCCATGAAATATAAATGTCCAGATACTCAGCAAACCTATAATGCTTGTCCGCCCATTTTAGATCCTGCATTCACGGCAAAGGAAACACCCTTAAAAAACCAGGATAAAAAATTCAAACGCTACAAAAAACAAAAAGAATCCATCGGGTTTTACGATTACTTTCTCAAGCGATTAAAAAATATGTTACCAGCTGCATTTGGATTTGTTGAAGGTGCTGGCTTACTTTACGGATTTCATTTAATTAAAAGCACGGTAACACCAGCTCACCGTTATAAGCTGGGAAAACCAATTGTAAAAAAAGAACAAATTGCAGAACCTGAACTATTTGATAGCAACCAGCCAGTTGCACTTAATACAAAAATTGAAATTGTAAAAAACGCTTTTGAAATGATGGGGTGGAAAAAATTTGCTCCATTAGTAATTTTTGCTGGGCACGGCAGTACGAGTACCAACAATCCGTTTGCTTCTAGTTTAGATTGCGGTGCCTGTGCGGCGCATGCTGGTGGACCCAATGCTAGACTTTTGGCTAAATTGGCCAATTCTTTTGAGGTGAGAAAAGGGCTTAGAGAACAATACAATATTAATATCCCAGAAGACACCTTATTTATAGGTGCCCAACACAATACCACCACAGAAAAAATTGAACTCTATTATCATACAGAAAATAGTAAGCAATTAAAACGTATTAAAGAAATAGAAGCCTATTTAGAGCAAGTACAGCAATCCTGCTTGAGCGAACGCCTAGGAAATGAAAACAACCTTAAAAAACTCGCTAGCAAAAAGGGATTAAATTGGGCCGAAGTACGACCAGAATGGGGTTTAGCCAAAAATGCAGGATTTCTAATCGGACCACGATCTTTAAGTCAACAAATAGATTTGGGTACTGAGGTGTTTTTACATTCTTACGATTACAAACTTGACATAGAAGCCAAAGCACTTGAGAATATTCTACTGGGCCCTATGGTAGTTACCCAATGGATAAACAACCATTATTATTTCTCTACCGTAGATAATGAGAATCTAGGTGGTGGATCAAAGATATTTCATAACATTACAGGAAAATTTGGTGTTATCGAAGGTAATATGGGAGATTTAAAACGTGGGTTACCTCAACAATCTCTATTCCAGAATGATAAAAATTATTATCATCACCCCTTGCGTTTATCGGTATACATCAACGCGCCAAAACAAATGGTTCAGCAAATCTTAGACAAGCATCAGCATTTGAACCAATTAGCTATAAACAAATGGATTCATATATTTATCATCGATCCAGAAAACAAAAATAAAATCAGTAATGTAGTCAATTAATGATTCCGTTTAAAGCCTATTTGAAGCCTTTCAACGGTTTTGTGTAAGCGTCAGTAACGGGTTAAAGTACGCAAATTTTTCGGTTAAGCACAGACGTTAGCAATTCCGAGTGGATTCGGACGTAGTCGAATCAGCCGTAATTGCGGTTATACATTGTTGTACTCCGTTTTTTATTCATTCGTTTGTTCAGTTAAAGTATTTAATTCAAATACTTTGTTTTCAATATTGTCAGTCGTGAATTTTTTAAAATCATTTACAAAAAGAGTAATATTATGATTCTTGTCACTTACTATTTCTAAATCATACTTTTCATTAATTGTTAATTTTAAAGGAAGTTCATTTTTTTTAACTCCAAATGTTGTGAAGCTTTCAAACATCGTATTTATGTTGATTAAACTATCCTTTGATTTTATAGTACTTCCAATTCCAATTCCGTCATTGTTTTTAGAATTCACATAGGATTTGAAAGATATTTTGATTTTTATGGAATCAGTTAAGTTTTCAGATTCTTTTATTGAAATGCTGTCAATTGGGTGTTTCGGCTTAATGAAATTCAATTGAATTTTTTTGTTTTGAATCGAATATTCTCCTGAACCAAATTCATTGATTATAAAATATGGTCCATCTATATGTCCTTTTATTTGATTTTTATCGTTATAATATGATAATGGTGAATCTCCTTTGTATGAAATAAAACCAAATTTTTGATTTGAAAATAAATGGATAAAAGATAGACTATCAGATGTAAAGAAGATTTTTTCTCTATTATTTTCTTGAGAGTAAAGGTTTTTACTGATTAAAAGAATTGTCAAAATTAAAATTGCCTTCAATTGCATAATAGCTGTTTATTCAAATTTATTCGTTTTGTGCTTTAAAAAAAATCAATTTAGTAATCAGTTTTTTCGATTTATGAAATAGCCTCTTGGTTATGTATTATACTGAAATAGGTTGACCTTTTTTACGGTCTTTTTTGGTTGATTAACTATTACTTTTAGATATTAAGCTC
>NZ_VRLT01000046.1 GCF_008017835.1 Mesonia sp. HuA40
TCCTTTTTTCTATCTTTGAGCTACAACGGAATAAATCCTGCGTATTTTTACGCAACGAAATCATAGCCAAAGCCGTTGGCGGTAATTTGAAGAAACGATTAACAACGAAAAACATTCAAGAAAATGAAGCTATAAGTAACTGTAAGATAGAATAAGAATTGAAATATCCTTTACTACGCTAAGTAGAAAGGACGATTGTTAATATTAAAAAATTAGAAAATGATACAGTTACAGATGATTGACAAAACAAAGTCAATAGCTCAAAATGATAAAAATATTTCTGCCGTATTTATGTATGGGTCATTTACCAAAAATGAAGGGGACAAATATTCAGATATTGAATTCTACATCTTCTTGAAGGATAAAGAAAAATTTTCCGCTGAAAATTGGGTAAGCCAAATTCATCCTTTGGCATTATATTTTACCAACGAGTTTGGAAGTGAAGTTGCCATTTTTGAAAATATGATAAGGGGGGAGTTTCATTTTTTGACAAACGACCAAATGGAAGTTATCAAATCGTGGGACGGATTGGTAGAGTTTAGCGACTTTGACAAGATGATTTTAGTAGATAAAGAAGATTTATTGACTAACACGCTCAAAGAAATAAAAACTAAAGTACCTGATCGAACAACAAATGAAAATATCCTGTGGTTGAGCCAATCATTGTTGAATGTTTTACTTACAACAAGCAACTTAATTAAACGACAGGAATTTGCTCACGCTTACCAAAGCTTATCAAATGTTCAAAAATATTTACTTTGGTTAATAAGAATTGAAACATACCAAACCAAACATTGGGAAAGTCCAACAAAAAGCTTGGAAAATGACATAGATCCAGATTGGTATTCGTTATTTCAGCAGACAACATCAGAATTAGATCCGACAGATATTAAAACAGCTTTCAAGAAGACATTAACATTGACTGAAAAACTTTTTGATAATCTTGGAGTTGAAGCAAAATTAAAGGGGGTATTAAGGAGAATTGAATAAATAAACTACCGCCAACATTGTATAAGCGTAATGCGGGCGAAGTGGCTAAAATTTAGTATTTTGCCATCTATCAAAGTTCGTGTTGGCGGACAGTGTATTGCTCCGAAAACCCGCACTACGCTTATACTTGACCGTTGTGCATAATGCGGAAAAACGATAAAAAATGAACATTTGAACTATAAAAGCCAACCGCATAAATAGCACATTTGTTTTTTTTCCAACGCAAAATCCAACGCTAAAAAAACAAAAGAGCTATTTTAGCCTACGCTCAAATTAGCGACAGAAAAAAGAACAGAAACTGAATGAATTTAGATACGCAAAGCCTACAACCCATTATAAACTTCATCTGGACAGTTGCAGATGATGTGCTTATAAATAAATACCTAGAAAACCAATACCAAGATGTGATTTTACCAATGACCGTTTTGAGAAGATTGGATTTAGCTCTAGAACCAACAAAAGATAAAGTCTTAAAAACGCACAATGAGTTTAAATCCAAGATGGACAACTTAGATGGACTTTTAACAAGTGCAACGCACGGTTCTGGATTGGCATTTTACAACACTTCGCCATACACAATGAAAATGTTGCTGGACGACCCAAAAAATATTGACAGTAATTTTTTAGATTATCTAAACGGCTATTCAGCAAATGTGCAAGACATTATTTCTAAATTCAAATTCAGAAACCAATTAGAAACTTTGGAAAATGGCGGTATTACGTTTTCACTAATCGAAAAATTTTGCAACCCAAAAGTAGAATTAAGCCCTGAAAAAATATCACCTATGGCAATGGGTTATATGTTTGAGGATTTGATTCGCAGGTTTAACGAAAAAACAAATGCTGCTGCTGGGCGACACTTTACACCAAGAGAAATTATTGAGTTAATGACGCATTTGGTGTATTTGCCTGTAAAAGACAAAATACAAAACGGAACTTTTTTAGTGTACGACCCTTGTGCTGGTTCTGGAGCAATGCTAACGCAATCTAAAAAGTATGCAACTAATCCAGATGGCGAAATAAAATCTAAAGCAACTTTTCATTTATACGGACAAGAAAATACTGGCGAAATGTACGCCACTTGTAAATCTGATATGTTGCTAAAAAACGAAGACCCAGAAAAAATAAAATTTGGTTCTACTTTAAGTGAATACGGTTTTGAACCCAACTTGAAATTCAATTTTATGTTAACCAATCCACCTTATGGTACAAGTTGGAAAGAGGATTTAAAATCATTGACAAATAGCTCAAATAAAAAACAAGACATTGTAGACACAAGATTTAATCTAAAAATTAAAAACTATAAAGGAGAACTAGAAGAACAAACTTTGGCTTCACGTAGCAATGACGGACAACTTATGTTTATGCTACATATGCTATCTAAAATGAAAGACCCAAAAGATGGAGGAAGCCGTATTGCTTCTGTACACAATGGTTCTGCCCTATTTACAGGAGATGCAGGAAGTGGCGAAAGTGGCATACGCCAATATATTATAGAAAACGATTTACTAGAATGCATTATACAATTACCTAACGATATATTTTACAATACTGGAATTGCCACATACTTGTGGGTTTTAAGCAATGTAAAACAAGAAAAACGAAAAGGAAAAGTTCAACTTATAAATGCTAGTAGTAAAGAATTTTACAAAAAAATGCACAAACCCATTGGAGATAAAAGTAATGAATTAACAATTCAACATATGGAATCAATTCAAAGATTATACTTTGATTTCGAGGAAAATGACTATTCTAAAATATTTACCAATGAGGATTTTGGTTTTTATCAAATTACTACACACCAACCAGAGAAAGATGAAAACGGTATTATTATAACCGATAAAAAAGGAAATCCGAAATCTGATAAAGAATTAAAAGATTCCGAAAATGTTCCAATGACAAAAAACATTCAGGAATTTTTTGAAAAAGAAATTTTACAGTATAATCCTGATACTTGGTATGACAAAAAGAAGATAAAAGTCGGCTACGAAATACCTTTTAGTAAACATTTCTATGAACATAGAAACCTTCGTTCAATGGAAGAAATTGCTTCTGATATTATTAAGCTAGAACAAGAAACAGATGGTTTACTTCAAGAAATTATTGACTAATGAAAAGCTACAAAAAATACGAGCAATACAAGGATTATGATCTAAATTGGTTAAAAGAAATTCCTAAACAATGGAAAGTACTTTCACTAAGAAATATTTTGAATGAACGAAATGAAAAAAACAGTCCTATTAGAAGTAAAGAGAGACTTTCATTATCCATTAATAAGGGAGTAACATTATATGCAGATAAAACAACAAATCTAGACCGTTTTAAAGATGACTTTACTAAGTATAAATTAGCTTATGAAAATGACTTAGTTTTAAATAGTATGAATATGATAGTAGGTGCAGTAGGAGTTTCTAAATACTTTGGCTGTGTAAGTCCTGTTTACTATACCTTCTCTAGTGATTCTAAAAATTATAATTCTACCAAATATTATGAATACTTATTTAAAAGTAAAGTTTTACAAGGTGTTTTATTTAGCTTAGGACGTGGATTAATTGCAAAAGACAGAGGAGACGGTAAATACAATACCTTAAGATTAAAAGTTTCTAGGTATGATTTACGCTCATTAAAATTACCCAATCCTAGTCCTACTGAACAAGTTAAAATTGCTTCTTTTCTAGATTACAAACTAGGAACAATAAAACGCTTTGTAAAAAACAAAAAGCAGCTGATAAAACTACTTAATGAGCAAAAAAATGCTATAATCAATAAAGCCACTACAAAAGGTTTAGATAAAAATGTACCAATGAAAGATTCTGATATTGCTTGGTTGGGCAATATTCCTAAACATTGGTCAGTTAAGAAAGTTAAAGAAGAATTTAAATTTAATGTAGGATTTACACCCGACACTACTAAATCAAGTTACTATTATCCAGAGGATAATATCTGGGTAAACATTAGTGACTTAACATCAAAGTATATTTCCAGTTCTTCTCAAGGGATTTCGGAAGAATATATAAAATTAGTAAATAAGGAAATTGTTCCTGCAGGCTCTTTATTATACAGTTTTAAATTATCTGTAGGTAAGGTAGCAATAACTGAAAAAGAGTTATACACCAATGAAGCAATATTTGCTATTTATCCTAGTAAGGATATTTCTATAGACTATTTCTACTACTCTTTACCAAAACAAATTATTCGAAATGCAAATGAGAATATTTATGGAGCTAAAATATTAAATCAAAAGTTAATCAAAAATGCTCATATTCTGATTCCACCATTAAAAGAACAAGAGGAAATAGTTACGTATTTAAATTATGAAGTTGGGACAATTGAGAGAACAATTTCTACTATAGAAAAAGAAATCACGTTAGTAGAAGAATATAAAACGGCTTTAATAGCAGAGGCGGTTACGGGGAAAATAGATGTGCGAGATTTTAAAGTGCCACAAGAAGGAAAAGCACCGTTGGCAATGGTAGCCGAAGAAGCTAATCATTATAATAAAGAAGTCAACTAATTTGATACAAGTTAATACATACCGCTTTTATGACTTGTATGAAGAATTTCCTGATTTGGTAGTACCAGATTATCAGCGTGCTTATACTTGGGATGTTGCCAAAGTAGAAGAACTCATTCAAGATTGGGAAGAATATGTAGCTACAGCACCTATACAAACTTATTATATGGGTTCGGTATTACTATATGCCAATACAAAAGACGACAATTTTCAAATCATAGATGGACAACAAAGGTTGACTACATTAGCACTTATCTATTATCAACTTTATGGTAAGTTGCTAAAAGGGCAAAATGTGGAATACAATCAAACCATTTCTGGATTTAACATTGCCAATAACTTAAACTTTGCTAAGCAAGCCACAGCAAAATTAGAAAAATTAAAAGAAGCTGATATTTTTGGAAAACTAGAGTTCACGGTTATTGTGAGTGATAATCAAGACCACGCCTTTGCATTTTTCGATTCTCAAAATAATAGAGGTGTCAGTCTAGGTGTAGATGATTATCTAAAAGCCTATCACTTAAGAGCCTTACCAGAAAACTTACAAGAACAAAAAGCGAAAGCCTGGGAGCATATTACTTTTAAAGCCAGAAAAGAAGAAAATCATTTGCTAGACCTAAAGCATTTATTTAATGAAGTATTGTTTAAGGTGCGACAATGGAAAGGGCAATCGCATTTTCCGTATCCAAACAAAACTGAAGTATTAACTGAGTTTCAAAAAAACACCTATACCACAGAAACTAAAACTTCGTTTCGCTTATTTCCTAATAATAACAATATGCGTTACCACCAACTAGAATATACAGATGGCGGTGTACAACTTATTTCAACCGAAAAACCTTTAGCTAAAAAAGACTATCCTTTTGCTATAAGGCAACCTGTTTATAAAGGACAAAACTTTTTTGATTTTACAGATAAGTATCACGCCATATTTAGTTTTCTTTTTAATGCGAAAGAAGAAAGATCTTATGAAGTAGAAAAAGCATTACAATTTTATAATGCTTTATATACCAGAGATATGTCAGAGTATTTGCGATACTATATGCAAATGTGTTTAGTGGCTTATTATGATAATTTTAAAGAAGAACAGTTGTTTAAAGCCATTCAGTATTTTGATTATTATTTGGGAGCTATTCGATTAGAAAAATATTATGTGCGCCAAGAAGCCATAAAAAATAGTCTAAAAAATGCATCTAACAGCTTATTAGATGTGATATGTAATGCCTATTTACCTGATGAAGTATTTAGTTTTATTAATCAAGCAAAATCTACTGAAAGCATCTATGTAAACAATGGGTTTTTAAATGGAAAAAAAGAAGTAAAAAACAACATCATAGACAGATACATCCAAAGGATATGCAAGTTCTACAATAAGGATATTGATAATAGATTAGTTGAAGTAAAAAGCCGAAAGCAATGGATAGTATAGCTTCAAATTTAACAGATATAAAGACTATTGTAGCTCAAGAATATGAGTTTAATATTCCTATTTATCAGCGATTGTATGTTTGGACAGAAGAACAAGTAAAAACCTTATTTGAAGATTTACATACAGCTTATAAAGCAGATAAAGATTTATACTATATAGGTGGAATTATTACTGTAAATAATGAGCAAAGTGAAAAGTTATATGATTTGGTAGATGGGCAACAACGTTTTACAACATTATGGCTATTGTCTAATGAATTGGGAGAAAGTCTTGAACCATTTACTTATAAAGACAATGAACTTCGATTAAAATTTGCTATTCGTCAAAATGTAACGGATTATTTTAACAACATTGGAAATGCAGAACGTTCCAATACTGAAGATTCCAGAGACTATTCTGATTTATTGAAAATAGGAAAAGCTAGAAATCAAATCAATCAATTAATAATTCAACATCTAAAGAATGATGAAGAGAAATCAAAATTCTCTCAATATATTTTTGAAAAGGTAAAAATGGTGCTTACCAAAGTACCAAAAACTACCGACCTTAATAAACTATTTGAAGCTTTAAATAACAGAGGTGTACAATTGGCACATCACGAAATATTAAAAGCTAGACTACTTAGTTTTATTAAAGACGTAGAAAAAAGAAATAAATATGCAAAACTGTGGCAAGTATGTTCTGTAATGGATAATTATTTAGAACGTGTGATTGCCTTAGAAATTGGTTCATCAAAAGACGTAGCGTATATTTACCATAATGGATTTAAAATAGCAGATGTTTTAGATTTATTTGTAAGTGCAAATCCTCAAACTACACTTTGGTTAAGTGATGTGATAGAACAGCCTGAAAAATATGAGAATATCGCAACTTCGGTTAAAGAAAATATAAACCATCACCCAGAAGCAAGTGAAGATGAGTTTGAGCCGGTTAGAAGTATTTTGAGCTTTCCACAACTCTTATTGCACACATTGCGAATATTTCTTTTTAAAGAAAACAAAAAAGATATAGAGCGAATCAATGAAAAAGAACTGTTAGAAACTTTTGATAAGCATTTTTTGAAGTCGACATTTATTGATGAAGGTTTTGTAATCCAGTTTATCGAAACCTTGTTCAAAGTGAGGCACGGATTTGATAGATATGTCATTAAATGGGTTACTGTTTCAGAAGACAAAGAAGAACACGGCATAAAAGACATCTATAAACAAAATCAAAAAAAAGGTGGCTGGACTTACTATTTGCGAAGACTTAATAAAGACAGTTTACACGGAATGGCATTATTACAAAGTATCTTATACCATTCTCAACAAAACACCACTCAATATTGGTTAACACCTTTTTTATATTGGATGTTTAATGAAAACCCATCTTTTGATAATGCCTATTACTGGTTGAGGCAGTTGGACAATACTGTATTTAGTTCAAATATAGAGCATATTTCCTTACCGGAAAGAACCATTAATTCTATGGATGATTTTTTAGATGTAGAATTTGACTCAGAAGAGATTTTTGGAACTGTTGATAATTTAAACAGTTCTGGTGTTGGTTTTCCTCATTATTGGTTTTATAAAATAGAGTTTGTACTCTGGTATTTTAGAGGTCAATTAGATAAAAAGGAAGTTTGGGGGGAATATAAAATTACAGCAAGAAACTCAATTGAACATATTGGTCCACAAAACCCAAGAGACCCAAGAGACAAAGTTTGTATTGAAACACTGGATACAATGGGTAACTTAGTGCTAGTTACCAGAAGTATAAATTCAGAATATAGTGACAAAGCTTACGGTGTTAAACGCAGTATGTTTGAGAATAAAAAAGCAAAAGGAAGTATCGATAGCTTAAAGTCTGATTTGGTATATAACGAAGATGATTGGAATGATGAAAAGGCAGAAGAACATTTTGAAAAAATAATGAGATTGTTAAATGATTACTTTGATGAGCATAATTTGAATTAACTATGAGTAAAACCACCAATACAAAAGAAAACGGTTTTGAAAAGCATATTGTTGATTATTTAGTTGACAGTAACAACTATGTAGAAAGAGCAAATACCAGTTACGACAATATTAATTGTATTGATTCAGCTATGTTGTTTCAATTTTTAGAAGCAACACAAGCCAAAGCATTAGACAAATTAAAACGCTACCATCAAGACCTTTATAAACAAAAAATTGTAAAACGCTTAAACGACCAAATCAAACAAAAAGGCGTTATTGAAGTACTACGAAAAGGTATTGTAGATGGTTTTACAGATACCAAGCTTCGTTTGTTTTATGATAAACCCGTTTCAGTTTATAATCAAAAAGCAAATGATTTATACCAAGCCAATATTTTTTCGGCTATGCGTCAGGTTTATTTTTCGCCTCAAAATAAAAAATCATTAGATATTGTTACGTTTATCAATGGTTTGCCCATCATCAGTTTTGAGCTTAAAAACGAACTCACCAAACAAAATGTAAACCAGGCTATAAAGCAATACAAAGACAGGGAATCTAACGAAGAAATATTCCGTTTTGGTCGTTTGGTGGTCAATTTTGCAGTAGATACCGAAGAAGTTTGGATGTGTACCGAATTAAAAGGGCAAAGTTCTTTCTTTTTACCTTTCAATAAAGGGTATAAAAATGGAGCAGGAAATCCACCAAAAGAAGGCATTAGAACCGATTATTTGTGGAAAGAAGTATTAACAAAAGATAGTTTAACGAACATTATTCAAAACTATTCTCAAATTATTACCGAAGAAAAAGAATATGTATATTCCAAAGGAAAAAAACGAATTAAGAAAGTTAAGAAACTCATTTTTCCAAGGTTTCACCAATTAGCAGCAGTACGCAATATTTTAGCAGACGCACAAGAAAACGGAGCAGGACAAAAATACTTAATTCAACATTCGGCAGGTTCAGGAAAAAGTAATTCTATTTCTTGGTTAGCACATCAATTGGTGGGTTTACACAACAAAGCAGGCGATAACACTATTTTTGATACCGTAATTGTAGTTACAGACCGTAGAGTATTAGACGCTCAAATACGAAACAACATCAAGCAATACCAACAAGTAAAAGGTGTTGTAGAAGCTATTACAGAAGGCAGTAAACAATTAAAAACAGCTTTAGAAGAAGGTAAAAAAATTATAATTACCACGATTCAAAAATTCCCTCACATTGTAGAAGATATTGCAGAGTTGCCAGGAAATAATTTTGGTATCATCATAGATGAGGCTCACAGCAGTTTGAGTGGTCAAATGGCTCGAAAGTTGAATGAAACATTAGCAAAAGTTTCAGACGAAGAAGAACTACAATCTGACCTTGAAAATTATGATGAAAAGGAAAATGACGAGGTAACAGGAGAAGATTTAATTAGAGCGATGGTAAAAGCTCGTAAACTATTACCAAACGCCAGTTATTTTGCATTTACAGCAACACCAAAGAATAAAACTTTAGAACTTTTTGGAGTTCCATATCAAGAAAATGGAAAAACCAAGTTTAGAGCGTTTCATTTATATTCAATGAAACAAGCGATTGAGGAAGGCTTTATAAAAGATGTATTGCAAAATTATACAACGTATCAAAGTTATTATGCCTTACTCAAAAAAATAGAAGACGACCCAGAGTACGATAAAAAGAAAGCTCAAAAGAAATTAAAAGCTTATGTAGAAAGTCACGAACACGCCATTAAGAAAAAATCCATTTTAATGATTAACCAATTTTTGGAAAATCTGAATAAAAAATGTGGTGGTAAGGCAAAAGCTATGATGGTTACAAGTAGTCGTGCAAATGCAGTCAAGTATAAAAAAGCTTTTGACCAATATTTAAAAGACATCCATAGTCCGTATAAAGCGGTTGTTGGTTTTTCTGGAGAAATTGATGGAGAAACGGAAGGAAGTTTAAACGGATTTCCGAGTGCTAAAATTCCAGATGAATTTGAAAAAGACAACTATCGTTTTTTATTGGTTGCAAATAAATTTCAAACAGGTTTTGACCAACCTTTATTACATACAATGTTTGTAGATAAAAAGTTAGGCGGTGTAAATGCTGTTCAAACATTATCACGCTTAAACAGAAGTCATCCACTTAAAAAAGAAACGTTTGTTTTAGATTTTGCAAACACCGCAGAAGATATTGAAAAGGCTTTTAAACCTTATTTTGAAAGTACCATTTTAGGAGAAGCCACAGACCCAAATAAATTGTTTGATTTACAAGATGCTTTAGACAATTATCAAGTTTACACGAGAGAACAAATAGAAGAATTTTCTAATCGGATTTTAAACAATGTTCCTGTTGACCAATTACACGCTTTATTAGATGAATCAAGCGATATTTTTAGAAACGATTTAGAAGAAGAACAGCAAGCAGATTTTAGAGCAAAAGTAAAAACCTATGTTCGTTTATATATTTTCCTTTCTCAAATAGTAGAATTTGAAAATGCTTATTTGGAAAGACTTTACATTTTCTTGAATCACTTACAGAATAAATTAGGTGGTGAAACTTCTGTAGATTTAGCTCAAGGCATTTTGGACAATATTGATATGGATAGTTACCGTTTACAACTGGAATCGACTACAAACGTTGTATTAGAACAAGGTGAAGATTTGAAACCAATTCCAACCGAAATGCGTGGCGGAGTAAACGACCCTGAAATTGACCGACTTTCAAGTATTTTACAAACCTTTAATGAACGTTACGGAACTGAATTTGAAGATGCAGACAAAGTGCGTAAAATGGCAGTAGATATTGCAGAAGGCGTTATGAATAACCAAGAAATGAAAAACTCAATGGAGTATTCGGACGAACAGAACGCAAAAATAACGAATGACAAAATAGTTTCAGAAGAGATGCTAAAATTGATTAATGAGAACTTTAATTTTTATAAACTATATTCGGACAACAAAGAAGCAAGACAAGATATTAATAATATGATTTTCGGACTGGTGAAAGAAATGTTGAATAAAGGTATTGGAGGAAACGCCAACCCTTAAAGCCATACACATTTGCAATTCGCTAAAGCCAACGCTACGCCAAAAATTGCAAAAGAGTATGTCTTGCCAGCGCTCAATCCGAACTAAATAAGAAACATCGGAAAACCAAGCTGAACGGAAAAAGCACTATGCACAACAATGTATAAGCGTAATGCGGGCTAAAGTGCTAAAAATAAGCAAATTGAATATTAACAAACATAAGTTAAAACTGAAAGTGAAGTGCTTCTAATCCCGCACTACGCTTATACTAGACCGTTGTGGTGCATATGAAAAAACGAAACGAATAAATTAAATGGATTCATTTTTGATATTTTGGATTTTAATCATACTTCTGATTATCGGACTTACAATCGGAATAATTTATTTAGGATACTAGATTCCTAAACGTTTCGGAAAAAAGAAATTAGGAAAGTGGATTGCGGGAATTTTATCAATTGCTGTTTTATCTTTTATATTTTCTGTTGTTTTTGAGGATGAGCTTTTTTTCAAATCTGACGCTGAAAAATTATTAGCGGAACATAATTTTGAACTAAAAGAAAACTTCAAACTGAACTCTAATGAATTCGCAGGAATTAAAGACTTTTATCATCGTTTTGAGCTGACAATTTCCGAAGCTGACAAATCAAGAATAAAAAATAAAATCACAAGTGCGGAAAACTATCATAAACTCGAAAATGAAACAACTGATATTAGAATTGATAAACCGAGATATTCGGAAAATGGAGATGGACAAGAATTTACAGCCAATTACCAAACTGCAAACGAATATATCTATGAATATTATAAACCGAATGAAAGAGGTTACGCACCAACATACAACCGAATATCAATTTTAAAAACAGAAAATAAGCTGATTTACGAGAATATATCGGACTAATAAATAATGAAAAAAATACGCACCACAACAATGTATAACCGCAATTACGGCGGATTCGACCACGTCCGAATCCACTCGGAATTGCTAAAGTCAGTGCCTAACCGAAAATTAACGCATATTAACCCGTAACTGACGGTTATACGAGACCGTTGTGGTGCATTTAAGAGCAACTTTCTGGAAATCCGAAAACTTCTGTTTTAAATCCAAATTTTTGATTATATTTGTATCTAATTGGATACAATAAATGATTATCATTAAAAAAACATCTGAATTTGATAAGTGGATTAGAAAGCTGAAAGATATACGTGCGAAATCTAAAATACTTTTCCGAATTCAGAAACTTGAAACTGACGAGCATTTTGGAGATTGTAAGCCTGTTGGAGATGGAATTAGCGAAATGCGAATTAATTACGCAAAAGGCTACAGAGTTTATTTTAAAGAAAAAGATGATAAAATCGTAATTCTTTTAATTGGTGGAGATAAATCTACCCAACAAAAGGACATCGAGAAAGCGAAAAAAATCTGGAACAGAATAAAAGAGGATTGATATGGAAACAACTAAATTTGATATAGCAGACTATTTGGACAGCGAGGAAATGATTGCTGAATATCTAAATACAGTTCTTGAAGATGGCGAAAGTTCTGATTTGATTGTGGCAATTGGACATATCGCAAAGGCAATTGGAATGACTAAAATTGCGGAAAAAACTGGAATGAGCAGACCGAGTCTTTACAAGGCATTATCTGAAGGAGCGAAACCGCAATTCGGAACAATAATGAAAGTGTTGAAAGCTATTGGCGGACAAATTAACGTGAAACCAATGTCAGCGTAAAAAAACGACACCACAACAACGTATATAGCTCATAGCTAGTCAGTTACTTAATTGAAGTTAAGGCATTTTTGCAAGTCCGCCAAATTTTTTAATTTGGCTTATTGAAAAGAAAAGGTAATAAGAAAATTAAAAAATTCGGCTCGTGCTTAACCGAAAATTAACCGCTAATTTACACGCTACGAGCCATATACAAGACCGTTGGCTACAATTTGAACACTGAACTTTCCTGAAATAGGTTGACTAAAAATTAAACCATTAATTATAGTCACTTATGAAAACAAAAAAAGACCACTGGCGAAAAAAAAGCTATCAAAAAGTCAATCTAGAAACCAAACTTTTAGTCGTTGACCAAATTCTAACCGGACACATCTCTAGCACGCAAGCTTCAAAAAAATATGATGTTCCTAGAACAACTATTACCTATTGGTTAACAAAATACAGTACCTTAGTACAACAAAGTAATGGTATGAGTAAAAACGATGAAATTAAAAAGTTAAAGGAAAAGATTGAAGAACTGGAGTTTCAGAATCAT
>NZ_VRLT01000022.1 GCF_008017835.1 Mesonia sp. HuA40
TTTCTTTACGGTGTATTCCTCTCGCTTCGCTCGTCGGATACAGGAGAAAACGAAACAAAAGAAAGTACACTTTTTCTTAGGTATTTTTCAGACAAGCTGAAAACCACTTCCATTTTGCTAAATTGGCTCCAAGGCTTCACCAATTTTAAACGCAAAACACAAGTTATACTGAAGAAAAAGATTACAAAGCCCTGCTTTGAAACGCTTTTTTACGTGGGCTTCTGTTGTATGAAATAACTCTAAACCACGCCTTGTCAGTTCGAGTTTCGGGTTTTTGGGCGGTAGAACAAAAATGCGAAGTATCGAGAACAAGTCGAAAAGTAGCGAGTTTAATTAAGTTTGATTTTATGATTTGTAAAAGAAAATTTAGATATAAAATATTTTCCTTAAATTAATCGTATTAAAGTTTAGGTATTGGATGCGTCTATATTATGTTTATATTTTAGCGTGTAATGATAATTCTTACTATACTGGAATAACTTCAGATATCAAAAAAAGAATGATTGAACACAATACAGCTTGTGAGCCAAAGGCTTATACCGCTAAGCGATTACCAGTTCAATTAGTTTATTTAACGAGTTTTACAGAGGTAAACTTGGCAATAGCCAAAGAAAAACAAATTAAAATATGGTCCAGGCGTAAAAAGATAGCCTTAATAAACTCTGAATTTAATGATCTACGTAATCTTTCGAAAAAAAAGTTTGAATAAAACCCACCTTGTCACACTGAGTGCGGGTTTTTGGCGATAGACAAACACCCGTGTATCGAAGTGAAGTCGAAAAGTAGCGGGTTTATTTACTTTTTCAAAACCTACATCACAACAACACATCAATAATACTATGTCCTAATTTTCATTTTCTTTACGGTGTATTCCTCTCGCTGGGCTCGTCGGATACAGGAGAAAACGAAACAAAAGAAAGTACACTTTTTCTGAGGTATTTTTCAGCTTTGCTGAAAACCACTTGTATTTCGCTAAATTGCCTCCAAGGCTTCACCAATTCTTCACGCAAAACACAAGTTATACTGAAGAAAAAGATTGCAAAGCTCTGCTTTGAATCGCTTTTTGAATTGGGCTGCAGGTGTGTAAAATAACTCTAAAACCTACCTTGTCAGTTCGAGTTTCGCATTTTTGGTGGTAAACCAAAAATGCGAAGTATCGAGAACAGGTCGAAAAGTTGCGAATTTATTCATTGTTTCATAACCTACTTTATTACAATTCATCAATCTTGCTATGTCTTAATTTTCATTTTCTTTACGGTGTATTCCTCTCGCTGCGCTCGTCGGATACAGGAGAAAACGAAACAAAAGAAAGTACACTTTTTCTGAGGTATTTTTCAGACAAGCTGAAAACCACTTGTATTTCGCTAAATTGGCTCCAAGGCTTCACCAATTCTTCACGCAAAACATAAGTTATACTGAAGAAAAAGATTTCAAAGCCCTGCTTTGAATCGCTTTTTGAATTGGGCTGCAGGTGTGTAAAATAACTCTAAAACCTACCTTGTCAGTTCGAGTTTCGCATTTTTGTTGGTAAACCAAAAATGCGAAGTATCGAGAACAGGTCGAAAAGTTGCGAATTTATTCATTGTTTCATAACCTACTTTCTTACAATTTATCAATCTTGCTATGTTCTAATTTTCATTTTCTTTACGGTGTATTCCTCTCGCTGCGCTCGTCGGATACAGGAGAAAACGAAACAAAAGAAAGTACACTTTTTCTGAGGTATTTTTCAGACAAGCTGAAAACCACTTGTATTTTGCTAAATTGGCTCCAAGGCTTCACCAATTTTTAACGCAAAACACAAGTTATACTGAAGAAAAAGATTGCAAAGCCCTGCTTTGAAACGCTTTTACTGCAGGCTGCTGGTGTGTGACAGGGCGTTTAAAACCTACTTTGTCAGCTCGAGTGCGATTTTATGGCGAGAGCCATAAGAACGTGTATCGAGAACAAGTCGAAAAGTAACGAATACTTTTTAGTTTCCATTAAATCACTTCTCGATACAACGCAGCAAGTCCAACTACGGCATTAAAATACCTGTTGCCTAGGCCGCGCCACTCGAAGTGACAGGGCGTTTAAAACCTACCTTGTCAGTTCAAGTTTGTGTTTTTTTAAAACCATAGAACCAAAAAACTATTAACAAAATCCCTGATTAATAAGAACGCATAATAATCAAGACAAAATCCTACCTTTGCCTTATGAAAAAAGTAAACTACCTCATTGTAGGCTATGGCCTGGCAGGTTTTGCCGTACATCAAGCGCTTAAAGAAGCAAAGCGGTCGTTTCATGTAATCGATGCAGCTAAAAATTCGGCTTCCTTGGTGGCTGGCGGACTCGTAAATCCGATTGTTCTAAAGAAATTCAATATGAGTTGGAAAGGGGAGTATTGGTATGAACAGGCAATGCAAGTGTACCAGTCTTTTGAACTGAATCCGTTTACTCCTATGCCGTTCCTGAGGCCTTTTAAAAATAAACAAGAGCAAAACGATTGGTTTATGGCATGTGAACGCCCAAAAGCCAAAGCTTTTCTGGCCAGTGAGTTGGTTAAAACATTGCCTAAGGGTCTAGAAGCGGAACACCAAGCGGGCCAAACCCAAGGCACGGGTTTACTGAATATCGCTCAGTTACTCCAAAATCAAAAAAAGGAATTGCAGCAACAAAAGGCTTATACAGCCGCTGAATTCGATTACCAGCAGTTAGAAATCCGCGAAGACGGAGTGCAATATGCTAATTTAAAAGCCGATAAACTGGTGTTTTGTGAAGGGGCACAAATCAAAAATAATCCCTATTTCAAAGATTTACCTATTGTACCCAATAAGGGCGAGTATTTGATTATCCATTCTCCGCAATTGCAATTAGAGCAAGTGGTAAAGGCCGGGTATTTTATCATTCCCTTAGGCGATAATCGCTATAAGGTGGGGGCTACTTATGCACGTAAATTTGAAGATGAGCAACCCAGCGCATCCGCAAAAAGCGAAATCATAAAAAAGCTAAACCAAATTATAAACTGCGATTTTGAGGTTGTCGATCAGCTGGCAGGCGTACGTCCTACATTGGGCGACCGAAAACCGGTTATGGGTAGGCACCAAGAACACGAGCAATTGTATGTGCTCAACGGTTTTGGTAGCCGAGGGATTTTGTACGCACCCGAAATGGGCCGTATGCTGGTAGCTTATAGCGAAAAACAACAGTCCCTACCTAGCGAATTGGCTATTGAGCGTTTTTATGCTTCTCTACAGCCTTAGGGTCATAGCTTAAAAAGAAATTGATCCAAATATTGCGCGACCAACGCATGATAATCGGCATCAAGACAATTAGCGTACCTATAATCACGTAAAAACTGGTCATTAGGCTGCTGCCGATAAACACATAGCTAATGATAAAAGCAGCTACAGAAAAGGCTACTCCCAAAGCATAACTTACATACATGGCACCATAAAAAAACGAAGGCTCTATTTTGTATTTAGTTCCGCAGTGCCCACAATGCTCCTGCATTTCAAAAACCTTGTTTAAGTGATAGGGGTTACTATCTTTATACATACTTTCTTCTTGGCACACCGGGCAGGTACCCGTGAATATGCTGTACAACTTCGATCCTTTTAGAAATTTCATAGCTTTCTTTTTTTGCACTACAAAATTAGTCATCTTTGCCATAATTAAGGTTACAAAGGTTACACAAATGCTAAATATCCATCAATTAAGTGTCAGTTTTCAAGGGGAATACCTATTTGAGTCCATTTCCTATCGTTTAAATGCCGGCGATCGCGTGGGTCTAGTCGGTAAAAACGGAGCTGGAAAATCGACTATGCTCAAAGTTTTGGCCGGCGATCTAGAACCCAGTGAGGGACAACTGGCTAAGACCAAAGATTTACAAATCGGTTTCTTGCGACAGGATATAGATTTTGAGGCGGGACGCAGTGTACTTGAAGAGGCCTACCAAGCATTTACTAAAATCAAAGCCCTAGAGCGCCAACAGGAAGAAATCAACCACCAATTGGCTACACGCACCGATTATGAGAGCGAAGAATACCACGAGCTGATGGTGGCGGTGAACGACGTGCAGCAGCAATACGAAATGTTAGGCGGTTACAATTACCAAGGCGATACCGAAAGGGTGTTGCAGGGTCTTGGCTTTAGCCGAAGCGATTTCGATAAACCTACCGAAAGCTTTAGTGGAGGTTGGCGTATGCGTATAGAATTGGCTAAATTGCTTTTGCAGAACAACGACGTGTTACTATTGGATGAGCCGACCAACCACTTGGATATCGAAAGCATTTTGTGGTTAGAAGATTTTTTAAAAACCACTAGCGGATGCGTGGTGATTGTTTCGCACGATAAGATGTTCTTAGATAATGTAACCAACCGTACTATCGAAATCAGTTTAGGCAGTATCTACGATTATAACAAGCCTTACACCCAATATCTTAAACTACGTGCCGAACGCAAAGAACAGCAGTTGGCAGCACAAAAAAATCAGCAAAAGGAAATCGAGCAAACCGAAAAACTCATCGAAAAGTTTAGGGCCAAAGCCTCTAAAGCTTCTATGGCGCAGTCGCTTATCAAGAAACTCGACAAAATCGATCGGATTGAAGTAGACCAAGACGACCATAGTGTGATGAACCTGCAGTTTCCGGTATCGGTAAATCCGGGTAAAATCATTTTAGAAGCCAAGCAATTGGGCAAGTCTTATGGCGATAATCAAGTTTTTAAAGACTTCTCGATGATTGTAGAACGTAACAGCAAAACGGCTTTTGTAGGTCAAAACGGTCAGGGTAAATCCACTTTAGCCAAAATCATTGTGGGAGAAATCGGTTATGAGGGCGAACTCAAACTGGGGCATAATGTACAAATTGGTTATTTCGCCCAGAACCAAGCAGAATACCTAGATGGTGATATTAGCGTACACCAAACTATGATCGATGCGGCCAACGAGAAAAACCGCACCCGCGTACGCGATATTCTAGGAGCCTTCTTGTTTCGTGGTGATGATATAGAAAAAAAGGTAAAGGTGCTATCGGGTGGAGAGCGTAACCGTTTGGCTTTAGCCAAAATGTTGTTGCAACCGCTTAACGTGCTGGTAATGGATGAGCCTACCAACCACTTGGATATACAATCGAAACAGGTGCTTAAAGAAGCGCTGATTCAATTTGAAGGTACGCTGATTGTAATTTCGCACGATAGGGATTTCTTGCAAGGACTCACCCAGCGGGTATTGGAGTTTAAAGACCATCAGATCAAAGAATATTTGGGCGATATAGACGATTATTTGGCCGAACGTAAGGTAGAAAACCTTCGTGAAGTAGAAAAGAAAAGTCAGCCCGAGAAAAAATCCGCGCAAGCGGTAGCCTCAAAAGAAAAATTAAGCTATGCCGAGCAAAAGCAATTAAAGTCTTTACAAAACAGATTAAGTAATATAGAATCTAAGATCAACCAATTGGAGCGGGAAATCAAAGAAGACGATGTGGCTTTAGCAACCGACTACGACCAAACCGTGGCAGATACGCAGTTTTTTGATCGGTATGAGAAAAAGAAAAAACGCTTGCAAGCTTTGATGAACGATTGGGAGGCGGTGCAACTGGAAATAGACGAAAAACAAGGCGATTAACACCTAAGTTATGGAAGAACACTTTTTTCAATGTCCGTATTGCTGGGAAGAAATCAGCATGTTGATAGACCCTTCACAGAGTCAGACTTATATTGAAGATTGTGAGATCTGTTGCAATCCTATAGAATTATCGGTTAGCTGTGAAAATCAGCAGGTAGTGCAACTCAACGCCCGAAGTATTGAGCAATAAAAAAGGATGCCAATAGCATAGCATACTATTAGCACCCAATATGACTTATTATTTACGCAATAGGCGCATCACCAGCGAGATTACTAGTAGTATTATAAAGATATAAAAGATGATTTGGGCAATATCAGCAGCTCCTTCGGCAATGCCTCCAAAGCCTAGAACGGCCGCAACTAAGGCGATAATTAAAAAAATAACGATCCAACGTATCATAATATTCAGTTTTTAGTTTGTGTTAATTGACTTACAGATTAAAAAAAAATGACGTCATTGCTTTAATCTTTGACTAAAGTACAAATACAATACCTGCGTTATTCTTAATAATTTCTTATTTAGGCTGCATTTAACAAAATTAGAGAGCACTTGTTAAAATACGTTAAGGCTTTTTAATTAGGCTTTTATTATCTTCAATTTAATACCTGCCTTGTCACACCGAGTTTCGGATTTTTAGGCGGTAGGTAAACACCCGTGTATTGAAGCCCCGAATACTCGGGACTCCCTTAAGGTCGCACTAAATAAATAGCAGTTTAAAACCTGCCTTGTCAGTTCGAGTTTCGGATTTTTGGTGGTAAACCAAAAATTCGAAGTATCGAGAACAAGTCGAAAAGTAGTGAAAACATTTTTACTTCCTATTATAATAAACTGCTAATCAAAAAACAAAGAAATCCATTTTTAATCCTCTACTTTTTTCCATCGCCGAAAAAAGTAGCAAAAAAGTCTAGGCTTACGAAACTAGCGCTAAATTGTATGTTTGCAAGCTAAATTTTAGGAACTCACCCGATTTCCAATCGGTCTCAAACAGCCTAAAATTTTTAACGTTTACTGCACTGCCAATTTTACGCGCTATTTTCGATAGGCCGTTTTAAAAAGTAGTTGTATTTTTTTGAAGAAAACCACGCCTTGTCATGTCGAGTTTCACATTTTTGGTTTGAATTTGGATTTTGATTGGGAATGAGGGGTTGAGTTTTTAGCTGTTTTAAGAATTAAAAATGTAAGCAATTGATTGAAATGGGGTAAGAAGAACGCGATACAATCGCTACTGGTGGGCACAAATTTTACCGGCCACACAGCTTTCCCCGATTTTTTATTGGGAAAGGTTTAGTTATTGTAGATCCTTTTCATTTCTTGTACCAATTGGTCAGAATTAAGAGAGCTGAAGAGGTACTTTTTGTTTTTCGTTGTAATGCGCAGCATATTTTTTCTGTCTTTTACAAGACTGATGGAATCATCCATTGTCTTGCCGATAAATCCAAAAAAGCCTTTACTTCCATAAGTCATTGTCAAATTAGAATAGCTTAATCTGCTTACTTCAATAATATCAACCTTCAGAATCTTTATCTGTCCGATGTTTTTTTGTAAAATAATTGAATCCTTTTCGATAATAATTTTTTTCAAAGAGTTGGAGTAAAAGTAAATCACAGAACCAAAGATTAGTAAACTCAAAATAACTCCACCCATAAGACCGTAACTTTTATCGGTGGTAGTTAACATTATTGCAATCATCGTAACTACAATCAAAATGCTAGCAGTGGCAATTTTTACAAATATTGAACTTTTGCTTTGGTAGGTATTCATTTCTTGATATACTTTTTTTTAATTGCTCTACAGCGAACCTAGCTGGGAGTAATTAGCTAGTTTAATCATCTAATTTACCAAATAAAAACCGAATAGAAAATCCACGAGCCCGATGCTTCGGGATTCAGAAGTAGGCGAGAACAAGCAATTACTTATAGTCATTGTTGTGCAACGTTATTTTTTGCCTTTCAATATTTTCAAAAGTTTTTTCGGATTTTGTCTATTGTCCCAAAAAGCTGTGATAATAATTTCTGTGTCATTAAATTTATAGTAGATACTAAAATTCCCTAATGAAGCAACTCTTGTGTCTTTAAAATCTGTTGCTTTGTAAATTAATGGTTTTTCGGCTATCTGTTTTGTTCTTTCCGAAACCGATTTCAAAAGTTTTTTTGAGTAGCTATTTGATTTGTTTTTTTTAACCCAATATTCTAAAATTCCCACGAACTGAATGTCAGCTGTTCGTGTCCAAATTATATTGCGTTTAGCCATTCCAAATTCCTTTTATTCATAGCCTCTTGGGAAATTAGTTTTCCGTCTTTTATATCTTGTTCGCTCATTTCGAGCATTATTTTCTGCTCTTTGGTCAATTCGACCGTTTCAGATTCCGATGAACTTGAAGTAATTATTTTATCAAGAGCGACTAAAAATTCTTTGTTTTTAATAGATAGTATCTTGTCAATCAATCCGTTTCGTATATTGTCTATTGTTGCCATTTTACTTAAAATTATTTTATAAATATCCGAAAAATTGCTCGTTTTTCCTAATGTTGCCCAACTCGTTATATCAAACCAAATATACGAAGTATCGAGGTGCAGTCGAAAAGTAACGAATACTTTTTTAGTTCTAATTAAACTACTTCTCGATACAACCCAGCAAGTCCAACTACGGCATTAAAAATGCCTGTTGGCTAAGCTGGCCCACTCGAAGTGACAGGCGTTTAAACCCTGCCCTGTCAGTTCGAGTTTCGGATTTTTGGGCGCTAGAACAAAAATACGAAGTATCGAGAACACGTCGAAAAGTAGCGAGTTTAATTACTTTTTCAAAACCTACATCTTAACAATTCATCAATCTTGCTATGTCCTAATTTTCATTTTCTTTACTTGTATAAAGAAAACGAAACAAAAGAAAGTACACTTTTTCTGAGGTATTTTTCAGACAAGCTGAAAACCACTTGTATTTTGCTAAATTGGCTCCAAGGCTTCGCCAATTCTTCACGCAAAACACAAGTTATACTGAAGAAAAAGATTGCAAAGCGCTGCTTTGAATCGCTTTTTGATGTGGGCCGCTGGTGTATAAAATAACTCTAAAACACACCCTGTCAGTTCGAGTTTCGGATTTTTGGACGGTAGTACAAAAAGGTGAAGTATCGAGAACAGGACGAAAAGTAGCGAATACTTTTATAGTTTCCATTAAAATAAACTGCTAATCGAAAACTAAAAATACCCATTTCTTAATCCTCTACTTTTTTCCATTGCCGAAAAAAGTAGCAAAAAAGTCTAGGCTTACGAAACTAGGGCTAAATTGTATGTTTGCAAGCTAAATTTTAGGAACTCACCCGATTTCCAATCGGTCTCAAACAGCCTAAAATTTTCAACGCTTGTGGCACTGCCAATTTTACGCGCTATTTTCGATAGGCCGATTTTAAAAAATAGTAGTAATCATCACATTTTCATAAAATAACCTGCCCTGTCAGTTCGAGTTTCGGATTATTGGACGGTAGTACAAAAAGGCGAAGTATCGAGACACAGTCGAAAAGTAGCGAGTTTAATTACTTTTTCAAAACCTACATCTTAACAATTCATCAATCTTGCTATGTCCTAATTTTCATTTTCTTTACTTGTATAAAGAAAACGAAACAAAAGAAAGTACACTTTTTCTGAGGTATTTTTCAGCTTTGCTGAAAACCACTTGCATTTCGCTAAATTGGCTCCAAGGCTTCACCAATTCTTTACGCAAAACACAAGTTATACTGAAGAAAAAGATTGCAAAGCGCTGCTTTGAATCGCTATTTGATTTAGGCTGCTGGATATTGTTATTTCTATATTCACGTGAATAAAAAAGTACTGCCAATTTTACGCTCTATTTTCGATAGGCCAATTTTAAAAAATAGTAGTAATCATCACTTTTTAGTAAAATAACCTGCCTTGTCAGTTCGAGTTTCGGATTTTTGGACGGTAGTACAAAAAGGCGAAGTATCGAAGTGCAGTTGAAAAGTAGCGAGTTTAATTAGGTTTTCAAAACCTACATCATTACAATTCATCAATTTTGCTATGTCCTGATTTTCATTTTCTTTACGGTGTATTCCTCTCGCTGCGCTCGTCGGATACAGGAGAAAACGAAACAAAAGAAAGTACACTTTTTCTGAGGTATTTTTCAGCTTTGCTGAAAACTACTTGTATTTCGCTAAATTGGCTCCAAGGCTTCACCAATTCTTTACGCAAAACACAAGTTATACTGAAGAAAAAGATTGCAAAGCCCTGCTTTGAATCGTTATTTGAATTGAGCTGCTGGATATTTCTGTTATTGAATTCAAATAAATATAAAAGGTGCTGCCAGTTTTACGCGCTATTTTCGATAGGCCGGTTTGAAAAGTAGTTATAATTACTCCTTTTGTAAAATAACCTACCTTGTCAGGTCGAGTTTCGGATTTTTGGTGGTAAACCAAAAATGCGAAGTATCGAGACAAAGTCGAAAAGTAACGAATACTTTTTTAGTTCCCATTAAAATACGCTACTAATCGAGAGCCACAGATATCTAATTATTAATCCTCTACTTTTTTCCATCGCCGAAAAAAGTAGCAAAAAAGTCTAGGCTTACGAAACTAGTGCTAAATTGTAGGTTTGCACGCTAAATTTTAGGAACTCACCCGATTTCCAATCGGTCTCAAACAGCCTAAAATTTTTAACGCTTACTGCACTGCCAATTTTACGCCCTATTTTCGATAGGCCGGGTTTAAAATGGTAAGTCTAATTTTTCATTTTTAATTAAAAACCCGAATAGTTTCAGAAATAACGAGTGACAAGCGGA
>NZ_VRLT01000054.1 GCF_008017835.1 Mesonia sp. HuA40
GTCTTTCTGAAACTCCAGTTCCTCAATCTTTTCCTTTAACTTTTTAATTTCATCGTTTTTACTCATACCATTACTTTGTTGTACTAAGGTACTGTATTTTGTTAACCAATAGGTAATAGTTGTTCTAGGAACATCATATTTTTTTGAAGCTTGCGTGCTAGAGATGTGTCCGGTTAGAATTTGGTCAACGACTAAAAGTTTGGTTTCTAGATTGACTTTTTGATAGCTTTTTTTTCGCCAGTGGTCTTTTTTTGTTTTCATAAGTGACTATAATTAATGGTTTAATTTTTAGTCAACCTATTTCAGGAAAGTTCAATGTTTTAATTACACCCAACGGTAACGTATAAGCGTAGTGCGGTATTACAGGCACTTTCTTTTCGGCTTAACCATTTAGTTTGTTGGATTCCACTTCGTTCAAATTTAGTACTTTAGCCCGCATTACGCTTATACAATGTTGGCTACAGTTTTTTTATTTTTCCAATCTCAAAATTCAGTTGAATGTCTTTATTATTTATAAAATCTTCGTGGGTTTGAACAACTTTAAAGTCAGGTAAAATTCCATCGCCAAATTTTTGATCCGATAATTCTTTTACATCTTGTTCAAGGTCTACAATCGAAAATGTCAGTCGAAGTTTTGAATTTGGAAGTTCATAAGTCATTGGAATATGTCCAGTATGACCGTAATAGCCACCCAATGATTCCTCTCCAATGACTATGGTGTTTTCATCACTCTTTACCAAACTTGCAAATAATGAACCCGCAGACGCCACGTATGGGTCAATTAATAAAATGATAGTTCCTTGAAAAGCATTTGATTGGGGTTTCCATACTTCATTGAATGTATCATTTTGGTAGTATCTATCTTCTTTTAATATTGAATGTTCTTTTTTAAGGTCATTTGTCAGTTCTTCAACATCATCGTAAACATAATATTCTTTAAAAGGTATTTCTTGAAATAGTGTAAAAGCAGAAGTGTTTTCTTTAAATTCTCTTTGAGTTAAGTATGAGTATAATAATAAATCGTTCGGGTCATTTCCACCTCCATTTCCTCGCACATCAACAATTAGGCTTTTAACTTTTTTGGCTTGAAGTGTTGTGAATACAGAATCCAAAAATGTAGCATACTGTGTATGCCCATCGGTTTCTGGTCCACCCATCGCAAATGTATGAACTTTCAAAAGTCCTGTATTTATGCTATCCAACCATTTATAAGAATAATTTTTACCTAATTTATTCTCAAATTCTTTAGAGTATCGATTATTGTAATTCGTATAAAAATCTTTGTACGTAACGCTTGCGATTGTACTTTTTTGAAGGTTATTAGAATTTTGTGATTTGTACTCAATTTCAAACTGACTTTGTTTTCCCACTGCCAAATAAATATAAAAAGGCAACCAGTCTGTTTCTATTTTAGCGTATTTACCTGTTTTATTAAATCCGTCCGTACTCACATATTTTGCTATTGAAGTAGCAAATTGATTTGAATTTATGTTGTTTACAGAAACAATTTCACTTCCTACAGGAATGTTCTCGTAATTAAGGTTTGTGTAAATTTTATTTTCAAGATATTTCAGTGGTATTGGAAAGAATATTTTTTGTTTACTCAAGTGGTTATCTAAAGAGTCGGGATAAGTTAATTCGTTGTGACAGCTTCCTGTATAATCAATAACATTCCACAAAATATTGTAAAATTCTCTATAAGAAATATTGCTTTTTATTTCCGTCTTATTTTTACTAAAAGCACTATCAATTTCGTGCTTAGTGCGATATTTATAAAGTCCTGCATTAGCTTCTGTAAAAATTGATTTGAAAACATCAAAGTCTTGAAGCATCTCCTGTTTTGATAGAGAATAGTTTTCTGTTAATTCAGGTTTTTTTCTTTCCGATTTACAGGAAATCAGTAAAATTAAACTTGAAATAATGATGAATTTAGTAATAATTTTCATTAATGTGTTCAAATTGTAGCCAACGGTTTGTATATGGCTTGTGGCGGTTTCGGAGCACTTTCCTGTCCACCGAAACCAAAGCTGGCTACGAAGCGATAACCTTGCTGGCAGCCGTTCACCCGCCATAAGCTATATGCGTTGTTGTAAGCCGTTATTTTATTCTTTTTTTCATTGTCCAAGATGTTTCTGTTTCTTCGATAATCTCGCATCCAAGTCGCTTATACAAGTTTGAAGCATTGTTTGCCTTGTCAACACTTAGAGACAAATATTCCACCCCAATTTTCTGATATTCAGAAGCAATTGCCTTAATCAACTTTGTTCCTATTCCTTGGTTTCTGTGTTCATTTTTAACTGCCATACTCAATTCTGGGGTTGTGTCATCTACATAGCCAAACCCTTTATTCTCGTCAGTTAATAGTCTTCCCCAAATTGCTCCAATAAGTTGATTGTCCAATTCCATAACTAAGGCAATGTCAAATTTGTCTTTCCCCCAATTCTCAATGTATTTGGATAGGGATTTGTCCTTAATTACTTCTTTTGGTAAAGGGTCAGTACCTTCTGGAATAAAAATCGCTTCGTAGAGCATATTCGCCAAGAAGTCAGATTCGCTTGTTTTAAGTTTTCTTATCGTCATTTTCGTTCTAATGGCTTACAACGGTTATGGCTATGCGCCGTAGCGTTGTTTTGCGACTAAGTTACCAAAAAAGAATGAACGGTAGGAAAATCCGTAGGATTTTCCGGGTAGGCGAGCAGTAGCTATGGCTTATAGCCGGTGTTGTAGCACGTTATTGTTTTTTCTTTCTAAATATATTTTTAATTCCGTTCCAAACTCTCTTATGAAATGGTGCTCTTTCATATACTACAAATTCGATTATTTCACCTTCCTTAAATTCCACGTCTATTCTTCTATTTTCTTTATTTTGAAGAAGATGTTCATAATCGACAGTTATTTCAGTTGTTACAAATCCAATGTATGAATAGATTAAAGTGATTTTTTTTAAAGAGTCTATTTCTTTTGTTATATTCAGTCTGTAAACTCCATCAAAATCTGACGTAACTCCTGTATGTGTCCCTTTGATAATTACATTTGCATAAGGTAAAGGTTCAGAATTGTTGTCCGTTAATCTTCCCGAAATATAAATACTGTCGTTTTTCACAGTACTTTTCTTTTTGACTTCTGCTTTTTCAGTTTTATTTAGTAAGTCATATTTCTTTTCAGTTTGTTCTGTTTTTACTGATTCTGTTTTTTCTTGACTGTAACTGCTAAATGATAAAAAGCTAAATAGTCCAAAATAGAAAGAATTCCAATAATTGATTTTGATATTTTTTTCTTTTTGTTTTGGTTTAGCGAGTTGTTCCTTATTGTAAAGTCCACAAACTTTTTGTTCCGAAAAAAGATGAGTTTTTGCAATTTCAGAATCTGTCATATTTCTGAAATCAATAATCGTATTACTACATTTTAAACAAAGTCTTCCTTTTTCATTTTCGGGCATATCAGCCCAAACTTGATTACATTTTTTTAAGTTAGAAAGATTGATTTTGGTTACTCTATTCATTCTGTGTCTAATGTGCTACAACTCATTTTATCAACCCAAATATACACTTTTAAAACAATTTCTTTACTGGATAAAGTGCAACTAAGTTATTGAGGAGTGAATGTATTAGAGTCAGTTTTAACCAGTCGAGTTGACTTGGTTAAAAAGGCAAGAAGAACGCGATGCAATCGTGCAGCAGCGGGGGGAACGCTTAGTTATTGGCACTAGTTTTTTAATTATTGAAATCAACTGTGTAATCCAAAGTTGTTCCTGCATCGATAAATAGCGTATCGTTTTCTCTCGTTGTTATATCGTTAATTTTACGTACAATTTCAATAACCACTGGTTGATTTCCTGCTGTTTCCAATAATTGATTGCTGTCAAACTCGTTTGTCCAACCTCTTATATTGCCATCGATAGATTGAGAAAAACCTGAGGGTCGTGGATATTCAAAATTTGTCCAAAGTCGGTCACTACCTTGGATGTTGTCAAGATTTAATAGAGTTAAATTCACAAAAGCTTTCTTAACAACATTATGGTTCCGAACAACCAAAGTATCCCGAACAGATGGAATTGATGGCATTCCATTCAAATCTGAACGAAGAAATTTATTTTCATTAAGTCTATCAAATCTCATTCTATGAATTCCGCTTTCTAATTCGTCGTCTCGCATAAAGAAACTTATACTAAAGTCGCCATTTGAGTCAGTTCTTGCAGTCGCTTTTGTTCTTACTGTTCCGAATCCTAAGCTTGTATTGTCCCAGACAACAGTAATTTTCTGATTTGTTATTGGTGTAGTTCCATCGTCAGTCATCAATTTTCCGACTATTTCAGTACAATCTGCTTCACAGTTTTGACTTATTAAATCATCTTCCTTTTCGCAACTTTGAAACGCAAAAGCAATTATTACCAATATTATTAAACTCTTTTTCATTGACGTTTTTCATAATTGTAGGCAACTCATTATATCAACTCAAATATACATTTTTAATACAACTTTGCACTGGATACAGTGCATCAAGGTTATTAGACCGTACTTAAAATAGGTTTACCTAAACCTATCGAAGCTATCTTGGTTTACAGGGCCATAAGAACGTGATGCAAGCTATACCAGGCATACAAAGGCTTAGTTCCCGTGGTATAGTTTTTATTCTAATTATTCCTTGCCAAGTTTAATATCATACCAATCAATTTTTCTAGAAAAATACATCACAATGCCCAAAATGACGAACATTCCAAGACTTCCAATCAATAGAGCATAATCTTCTAATTGAATAATTGTAAAAATAAAAGTATACATAATTAATAAAATACTAAAAATCAAGAATCCAATTTGTTTTGATCTTAATATTGCCATTGTATATAGTGAAATTAATGTAAGCGTTAAAACAGTGGCTAAAATATATGAAAGATTGAATTTTATATGTTCACTAAAAGATAATAATAGGGTATAAAAAACAATCAAAGCTATACCAACTAATAGGTATTGTATTGGGTGAATAAAAACTTTCTTCATAATTTCTACAAAAAAGAATGTCATATAAGTTAAAACTAAAAGCAAAATCGCATATTTTGCAACGCGATAAGACTTTTTGTAATTATCAACAGGTAATAGCAAGTCAGTCCCAAAAGAACTTTTTTCGATTTGATATTTACTACCGGTCCATTCTTGCGGAAAGTTCCTATTCAAATGAAGAATGTTCCAATTTGAAGTAAATCCTTGATCAGAAACGGTTCGTTCGTCAGGTAAATAAGTTCCTGTAAAACTAGGAGTGTTCCAATCTGAAGAAATATTTACATCTGTAGTTTTGCCTACAGGTGTGAAGTATAGGTATTGACTACCTTTTAAGTCGATTTCAGTTGTAAATTCATAATTAACAATGCTGTCCTTACGCAATGGTACTAATGCATTTATTCCACTTGAAACAATTTGTTTAGTAGATGTACCAGAATTAAAAGAAATATTCTTATTATTCCACTTTAGAGATACTTGCTTCTCAATTCCCTTTAAATCGTTAATTCCAAAGTTTAGTGAAGCCTTATCGAAATGAATATTGGCCTTTTCGATATCAAATTGTTTAAAAATAATGTTATTGAAATTTCCATTAATCTTTAAATTGGATTCATATACCACTACTTCATAAATTCCTCTATATCTTTTTTCTGGTTTTATCTCCCCACGTATATCTAAATTTTCTGGTAAAAAATGTGCCCATTCTTTGACTTTTACTATTTCATTAATAGAATCTTTTTTATTGAACCGTTTTACATATCGATCGTAAGGGATTGAAATAAATGGCCCCGTAATTGTTTGTCCGCTTCCCCACTTTAAGCTAACTTCATCAATTGCATTAGTTTGAACATCTTCTCTTTCATCAATTAAATCTTTAACCATCGAAGTCGGAATTAACAAGATTAGGATTAAAAAAATAATGACTCCAATTTTAAAAAAAATATTTGATTTGAGTTTTTCCATAGTCTGTATTTATTTTATTCTGTTAAATTTTTTGTTTCTATTGTCCTGTAAAATTAAATTTTAAAGATGAGGAAACGGGTTTGAAAAACCTTCAGTCACGGTTTTAAAGTTAATAATTTTCGGATTAGTACAGACGTCAGCAATTTCGAGTAGATTCGGACGTAGTCTACCGATGTTTCGGGATGCCGTAATTGCGGTTATACATTTTAAGTACGTGTAATCTAAATTTTATATCTATAGTGTCCGATTATTTTATAGTCAAATAAACAGTCTTCTAAAACTTGTCCGTCACCAATGTTATGAACTATTAAATTCCGCTTTCCGTCTTTTGATTTTTTATCTACTACGATTCCAATATGAGTTTTAGCTCCACCTAAACTCCAACAAACAATATCTCCAGGTTTATAATCGATTGCTTTTTCAGATATAGATTTTTCGGCACCTTTTCGTTTAAAAAAAGTCATTAAATTCGGAACTCTCCGATGGTCAATATTTTTGTCGGTTGATTTAAGTCCCCAAATTTTTGGATAAGAACTAAAGTTTACCTTCATATCCTCGTGCACTTCTTTTTGCAAGTCAATTCCAATTTTTCGGTAAGCACGAATTACAACGTCAGTACAAACACCTTTGTCACTCGGAACATCTCCGTTAGGATAATCAATTGAAAAGTAGCTCGGGTCATAAGTTACCTTTTGTTTTGTCAACTCAAGTGCACAGTCGGATAAATTATTTTTCTCAACCGTTGTTTGTGAAAAGCAGAGCTTAAAACTTAAAAATAATGTTATTAAAAGTAATTTTTTCATATTGAGGGTAAGATGTTTGGTTATGGTTTCGTTGCGTGGTTTAACACCTAATTTAGCAAAAAAAAACCGAAAAGAAAATCCGCGAGGATTTTCGTAAGTAGGCGAGAACCAGCCATTAATTATACACGTTGTTGTAAGTAGTGCTTTTTTAGTTCACTTACTTAATTTCAAAATCCGAAATGCTCCTTGAATTACCAATGCAAAAACAATTGTTCCGATAATCAAATCAGGTTTATTAGAACTCAAATAATGCACTAAAATTCCTGCAATAATTACTCCCAAATTGATAATCACGTCATTCGAAGTGAAAATCATACTCGCTTTCATATGTGCTTCTTCTTTGCTCTTTGACTTTTGCAAAATATAAAGACAAATTCCATTTGCAATAAGTGCAAAAATCGAAACTATAATCATTGTTGAAAAATCGGGAAGTTTCTCGTTTCCGAAAAATCTTCTCAAGACTTCTACAAATCCAATAATCGCAAGTATTATTTGAAAATAACCAGCAAGTTTGGCAATCCGTTTTTTCTTTATTACTGTTCCGCCAACCGCAAACAAACTAATTCCGTACACAAAACTGTCCGCAAGCATATCTAAACTATCGGCAACAAGTCCCATAGATTTTGAGATAATTCCTGTTGTCATTTCAATAATGAAAAAAGCAAAATTTATGGCAAGTACAGACCAAAGTAGTTTTTTCTGATTTTCGTTTTCTTTAAATTCCGTTTGGTCGGTTTGTTCCGTTGATATTTTTTTTCCACCTAAATTCAATTCGATAACGGACTTTTCGATTTGGTCAATTTCTCCGCTGTGAAAAACGGTCAGTTTTCGGTTCGGAATATCAAAGTCCAAATTCGCAATGCTTGAAATTCCGTCCAATTTCATTCGGATAAGATTTTCCTCTGAAGGACAATCCATTTTGGTAATTTCAAATATTGTTTTATTCACTTGGTTTCTGGGTTTTTCGGCATTACTTACAACGGTCTCGTGTATGAGCAGTAGCGGATTTTATGCACTAACTTTTCGATTTAGTACAAAGTTAGTTAAAAAAGGACACTTTCATTTTGCACTTAACCCGCTATTGCTTATACACAATGTTGTGCGGTCGTACTTTTTCTTTTTCAGTCCGTCAGCGTTGGCAAAGACATATTCTTTTGCAATTTTTGGTTAGTGTGATGGCTGGTGCGAATTGCAAACGCGTATGGCTTTATGCGCTGACATTATAAACCATTTTCTATGGTTGTAAGAGATTCTAATAAATTCTTTTCTGCGTCCTGAATTGCATTGTGATAGTTTAGTTAAAGCCTTTGAGAAGTTAGTCGATTTCTTTTCTCTTTCCTTATCATCAACTATTGGAAAGTCAAGTTCTTTAAAGTCATCTTCATTAAGTCTGTATCTACTTGGTGTTCCGCAGCGTGTTTTGGAATACATATACTTTAGCATTAAGTCAGTTCGTAACACTCCTGTAATGTAAAATGAGTCTTTTAGGTCTTTAGATCTAATCACGATAAATTCTGGCGAAGCAACAATATAGTCTACTGCTTGGGGAATTGAAGGAACTACATCAATTTTTCTGTTGATCATACTCTGATCAAGCCTTGCTAATAAAATATCTCCTGGTTTTACGATTTTCAAACTCCCTTCAATTTCATTACCTAAGCAATAAATCACATTATCAATTTTAACTCGCTACTTCGTTGATTATTTCTCGAACACTCAGATATAACTGAGTTACTCGCTATTGTTTTTATTTTTAATTGCAGGTATTTATTTAGTAATTAAAATGCAAAAAAGAAATTAGTATTCTCTAGTCGTGCTCTAGTTAATTTATTTTCACTTAAAATTTTAAAGATTCTGCATCTAATTTTAATATGATAATATAAATACCTATATTTAAATTTCAACAAGTCTTTTTAGACATTATTACCAATCTAAATGAAAAATATTTTAATAATTATTGCATTTATATTATACTATACAGATATAAAGGCACAAGATATTTCGATAGGTGAATTTTATGAGGTTGCAACTAGCGGCAAAATTGCTTACGAGGATATAGTGAAAAAACACGCTCTAGAAAGAAAAGACAACCAAGAGGGTTCCCCTATGTCACGAAAAAACGAAATTAGATTTGTTAGCTATGGCCCGATTGATGAATCGAGTAAAAAAGATTTCAATTTATTTACTATGCTTGAATATAGGCAAAAAAGGTTAGCAATACTTTATACTGATAATAAAGATTATTGGTTAAACTATTATACACAGATAAAAAATAATGATGAATATTACAGGGCCTCACATCTAGAAGGGTCTGCAAAACCTGCCACAGATTGGGTTTATAAGCTTAAAAAAAATCCCTATTACAAAATTTCATTTATTAAAAATATTGGACAAGAAGAAGGTGATTACAGTTTTGTGATTACCTATAGCTATTAGTACTGTTATTATATTAACAAGTTGTATTATTATATTTCAATATTCTAAAACTAGTTGCTCATATTAAGCAATTGTAATAATACCAGCTTTAAATTAACGACCAGCAGTATTTCCCGTAAAAACAGGGTAAAAGAACAAGGGAATAGTTTGATTAAAAAAGAGCTACGTATTATTTTTCGGTATGCCGCACAACGGCCTTGGCTATGATTTCGTTGCGGAAAAATACGCAGGATTTATTCCGTTGTAGCTCAAAGATAGAAAAAAGGATGGAATTTTCGGTAGAAAATTCCGCCGCAATGAATTATAGCCGTTGTTACCTAAAGTAGCGACACGTTCTGCTTGGAAGGTTCTGCTTTGCCGTCCAAATAATTAATTTCCGCTTTACTCTTTTTCCGTCCACTTTTTTATTCGGCAATGCGCTGATTTATTCAAAAAACGTACAAGTGAAAA
>NZ_VRLT01000002.1 GCF_008017835.1 Mesonia sp. HuA40
ACTCATCCATCATTCCGATAGAGGTTTTCAATACTGTAACCCCAAATACACCCAATTTGCTGAAAAAAATAATATTATTATGAGTATGACCGAACAATATGATCCCTATGAAAACGCAGTTGCAGAGCGAATTAACAGAACCCTTAAATATGAATATGGACTAAAACAAACGATTAAAAACACTGAATTAGCGCAGAAAATGACAGCACAAGCAGTGTATATTTACAATAACCTAAGAACACATTTTAGCCTAGATTTAAGAAAGCCAGCTGAAGTCCACAAAAATCCAACGATCAAATACAGATCCTATCGAAAAAATAATGTAAATTTACCTGAACTTACTATCTAAAAGTAGTAGTTAATCAACCAAAAAAGACCGTAAAAAAGGTCAACCTATTTCAGTATAATACATCAACTAGATGAATATCAATAAATTAAAATATTAATGAAAAAGCAACTTTTATTTTTTTTGATAACAATTTTAAGCTTTAATTGCCATGCACAAATTTCTTTTGAGAAAGGATATTACATTGATAACAACAATCAAAAGACTCGTTGTTTAATCAAAAATAATGATTGGAAAAGTAATCCAACTGAATTTAAATATAAAATATCTGAAAATAGCGAATCGAAAAAGAAAACTATAGCATCAATTAAAGAATTTGGAATTGATAATATCTCAAAATATGTCAGAAGTAGTGTAAACCTTGACAGGTCTAGTGAGGACATCAATAAATTAAGTTATGATAGAAACCCTATATTTAAAGAAGAAAAACTATTTTTAAAGGTATTAGTTGAGGGAAAAGCAAATTTGTATGTATTTGAAGATGGGGCTTTAAGAAGATACTTTTTCAATAAAGGAAATTCAGCAATTGAGCAATTAGTTTTCAAATCTTACAGAACCTCGAACAATAAAATCGGTAAGAATAATAGATTTAAGAATCAACTTTGGAATAGCCTAAAATGTCCAAATTTGAAAATAAATAAATTTGAAAATTTAGATTATCAAAAAAATGAACTAATTGATATTTTTGTAGAATACAACGAATGTAACGGTGAAAAATACATCAATTATGAAGAAAAACAGAAAAAAGACTTATTTAATTTAAGTATTCGACCTGGTCTTAATAGTTCTTCTCTTTCAATACAAAATAGTGCCTCAAGTTTAAGAGACACAGATTTTGATAACGAGTTAGGATTTAGATTTGGTGTTGAGGCAGAATTTATTATGCCTTTTAATAAAAATAAATGGGCATTTATAATTGAGCCAACATATCAATATTTTAAATCGGAAAAAGAAAAAACAAATCAGAAAGTTAAAGCTGACTATAAGTCAATTGAAATACCTGTTGGTATAAGGTATTATTTTTTCCTAAATGAGAATTCTAAAATTTTTATTAATAGCTCATTCATTTTTGATTTAAGTAGTAATTCAATTATTGATTTTAGTTCTGGAACAGATTTAGAAATCAAAACAAGAAATAACTTAGCATTAGGTATAGGTTATAAAAATAATGATAAGTATAGTTTAGAATTGAGATATCAGACAAGTAGAGAAATTTTAAGCAATTATATTTTTTGGCATTCTGATTATCATACAGTATCGGTAATATTTGGGTATTCTATATTTTAAAAAACACCCGAGAACAAAGAACTGAGGTAAAAACCAACTTTTTTCTATCATAAATTTGAGACATAATTAGCCTGTACTAAGATTTATTCAAATAGATCTTAGCTGTAATATTTATTTCTATTTTATATCTATCCTTTTGCTAGAATAGATACATAATTTTCATCATAAGGCAATCCTGATTTAGCAATAGCGAAGGCTTGTTTTAAAAGCTTATTGACCACTGCAATCAACGCCAGTTTCTTGCTTTTACCCTTTGCCACGATTCGCTCATAGATTTCCCTACAACCCTTATTGTGCTTACAAGCGTTGAAAGCACATAAAAATAATAGATTTCGAAGCTTCTTATTGCCCACTTTACTAATCCTACTTCTACCCCTAACACTACTGCCTGATTCCCGTATCGTTGGGGTGGTTCCTACGTAACTACAAAGCTGCGAAGCCTTCTCAAATTTGGTAAAACCATCGGTAACTACCACTAAAAACAAGGCGGTTTTGATTCCAATTCCAGGTATGCTCGTTAGCAAGGTTAGTTGCTGTTGCTGTTCTTGTTTGACAAGCTCCAGTAAGCGAGCTTCAATTCCTTTGACCTCTTTGTCTAAATGTTTGAGATTACGCTTTAAAGAGCTGTAAACATATTTAGAAGGAATACCTAGAACTTCCTCGCCGTGAAGTTTATTCTTTGTGGCGGTTCGCTTCTTTAGGTAACTATCCAGAAGTCGAAAAAGCTGAAGACACTCTGCCTGTACATTGGTCAGCGCATTGTAAAGTGGAACCTTATTGGCCAGGGCATACTCACAGATGGCCTTGGCATCGCTCTTGTCGGTCTTTATTTTTGATAATTTCATCTGAATAAAACGCTTGACTGACAAAGGATTTACTACCGATACAGGTATACCGTTTTTGTAAAGAAACTGTGCGAGCCTGTAATGATAGTAACTGGTTGCTTACATAACCACAATTGAATCATTAGGAAGTATTTTTAAAAAAGATTTAAATCCCTTTTCATCATTTTTGAACTGGTTATGACCACTGCTACTGCCGTGTACGTCAAAGACATCTTTACTGATGTCAACTCCAAAAGTTTCCTTATATTTATTCATAGGAACTGATTTTATGATAGAGCATACTACCGTGATCACAACAACTTGAAAACGAGATCTAAAGCCTCACAGAACTGAACGTGATTAAAGTAGTTAAAGAGAGGGGATTATCAATGTTGTCGAAGTCTAACGCTTCACCGTATAACATAACCTTAATCCTCTCTTTGTTCTTTCTGATTTATACTATAAAATTAATGAAAAACAAACTTAAGATGTATCACAACTATTGTTACGGATTTATCCTACGGACAAATCCTTGCTTGCTCAATATTTCAGTATAATCCATGAACATCGAAAATTCAATAATATTAGAAATTTTTAAAGGCATTTCTTTTTCAAAAAAAGAAATGAATCTTATTGAAAGTAAACTTAAAAAACTCAAGTTAAAAAAAGGGACTACAATATTAAAAGCAGATGATAAAGTGAACAGTCAATATTATGTTTACAATGGATGTTTAAGAACTTACTTTATTGACAAATCTGGTAAAGAACATACTTTGCAATTTGCCATTAATGATTGGTGGATAAGCGATTATACGGCTTTCTTCACGGCATCCAAAGCGATTATGTATATTGAAACTATTCAGGAAGCAACTTTATATGAAATTTCCAAAAAAAGTATGGAAGAATTATTTGTAGAGATTCCACAATTAGAAACTTTTTTCAGAAAAAAAATGGAAAGAGCTTTTGCTAGCTTTCAAAAAAGAATATTAGCAAATTTAGCCCAATCAGCTAAAGAAAGATACGTTTCTTTTATTAGCACTTACCCAAAAATTGAACAGACTGTAAAAAATTACCATATAGCTTCTTATCTAGGAATTACTACCGAAAGCTTAAGTAGAATTAGAAAAGAAATATCTCCTAATTGATTTTATTACCATACATCAATTTTCAGTACTTGATTTGACAGTAATTTTGTCTCTAATCAAAAGAATAACAACAATTATAATCGCTTTAGCTTTATTTTCCTCTTGTGGTAAAAACACAAAAGAAAATAATTCTAATGAAAAAAAATTAAGTATTAACACAGAAAAAGCAAAACAATGAAAAAAGTATTATTTGTATTAACTAATCACGAAGATTTAGGAGATACTGGAATGAAAACTGGTTTTTGGATTGAAGAATTTGCAGCACCTTATTACTTATTAAAAGATAAAGGAATTGAAATTACTTTGGCATCTCCAAAAGGTGGACAACCTCCAATTGACCCAAAAAGTAATGAACCAGATTTCCAAACTCCAGCAACCGTAAGATTTAATGATGATAAAGAAACTCAAGAGATCTTATCTAAAACAATAAAATTGGAAACTGTTAATCAAGCAGATTATGACGCTGTATTTTATCCTGGTGGACACGGTCCTTTATGGGATTTAGCTGAAGATGAAAACTCAATTGCCTTAATAGAAGATTTTTATAACAACAATAAACCTATTGCTGCTGTTTGTCACGCTCCTGCAATTTTTAAAAACACAAAAAATACGGATGGGACATCTTTGGTTAATGGGAAAAAAGTAACTGGATTTACAAACGGAGAAGAAGAAGCTGTTCAACTAACTTCTGTTGTTCCATTTTTGGTTGAAGAAATGTTAAAGAGTAATGGTGGAATTTACACTAAAAAAGCAGACTGGAGTCCTTATGCGATCGAAGATGGTTTATTAATAACCGGACAAAATCCTGCATCTTCAGAACCAGTTGCCGAACTGTTACTAGAAAAGTTAAAGTAAAAAGTAATCACAATAACGTGTATAATTAATAGCGACTTGGTTTTTTAATTCAAGTCGCTATTCTTTTTTATTTTGTATATTACTTTCCGAAAGTGATCGCAAAAATTTCGCTAATACTCATACACAAACACGTTATGCGTAATCTAAAAAAAATCGTGAATAATTGAACAATCTGACTAAATTCGACCAATTTTACCTGAAAATAAAAGCGAACAGATGGTATTGGTATTTTTCAATTTTTTGCCGACTAACTTTAGCTCTAGGATTTATAGTCGCGGGAATAACAAAAATAATTGACGAACGATTTGCCAGCGGTTTGTCTGAAATTCATCCGATGGGAGCATATCTAACTGCACTGTATCGCACAGGATATTATTATCACTTCATTGGTTATGCTCAAGTTTTTTCAGCCGTTTTACTGCTAATACCTCGAACTGTCACTTTAGGAGCACTACTCTATTTTCCAATAATTGTAAATATCTGTATTCTTTCTTTCGCTGTACGATTTGAAGGTTCATTTATTTCTGCACCATTAATGGTTTTAGCGAATTTGTATATTCTCGTTTGGAATTATGACAAATTAAAATATATTTTACCATTTAAAAATATACCAGATTATGGCATTGTAAAGCGACCAAAAAAATGGAGCAATAAATTCCCATTTTTGTTTTTTGGTGGAGTTGCTGCAACCATTGGACTTATAATTTTAATGTTTCTAAAAGGATTTGAAATTATGCCAAGAAATTCATTATCCGATTGTAAAAAACAATATGCTAATACTAAATATGAGAATATTGGAAATAAATTTTGTGAATGTATTCATTCAAAAGGCAATAAGTTAGATGACTGTTTAGAAAGTTTTTCGGAAAATAAATCATAACCAAAATACTGATAATCGATATAACTACTGGAGAAATAATTTTGATCTTTGTTGAAAAATTTGATTTAATCCACAATATAAAAGCAAAAATTGCATCAAAAAAGTGGCAATTAAAAAAATTAAAGCTGTCAATTCATAAATAGCACCTAGAGCTGGATAATCGTATAAGTTAATCAATTTAGTCCAAAACCAATAAATGAAAATAAAAAAAGATATGTAAAGCAGAATTTTACTCTTTTTTTCCATTTTTTTAAATATTTAATCATAGTAAATTAATAAATATTTACATTATGATTAGACATTCTCTCCCCTTTTTTAATATTATTTATTTTCAGCTTATAAAAAAAGTTTCTGTCTTGATTAATTTGTTCAAAACGTGTTAGAAAAGCAGAACGTTCCTAGCAGAACGTTCCTAGCAGAACTTGCCGCAACTTTAGAGAACACCGTAAATAAAAATAGCTTTTTCTACGCCAACCGAAATTTTCGGTATATTTGGTAAGTCGCCAAATCTTTTGTTTTGGCCTGTTTTAATCCTAAAAAGTTGAGCTTATTTTCGGCGCTACTTTTCAGATACAAGAACGTTCTATATAGCAAAAAAACAAGATATGAATGAAATAGAATATATTGAAAATGAGATTTCCGAATTAAGAAATCAATTAAAAAACCATAAGCTTTACGAAAATTTGACAAGTATTAATGACATAAAAATTTTTATGGAAAGTCACGTATTTGCCGTTTGGGACTTTATGTCACTCTTAAAAAAGCTTCAAATAAATTTGACTACTGTTCAAACACCTTGGATACCTCCCAAAAACCCTAAACTTTCAAGATTTATAAACGAAATTGTTCACGGAGAAGAAAGTGATATTAATGAATTAGGAGAACCGAAAAGCCATTTCGAAATGTATTTGGATGCAATGCTACAGGTAAATGCAAATACCAATGAAATCAACAATTTTATTAAACTCATTGAATTAGGAAATTCGATTGAATATTCTCTAAATGAAGTTAATATTGATAAAAGGGTCGCTGATTTTGTAAAATTTTCATTTTCAATTATTGAGGCAAATAAACCTCATCTTATAGCATCTGCATTTACTTTTGGTAGGGAAGATGTAATTCCTGATATGTTTATAGAAATACTTGAAAATTCTGACTCGGAAAACAAACTTTACAGTAAAATAAATTATTATCTCAAACGTCATATTGAACTTGATGGAGATGAGCACGGGCCATTATCCCTAGAAATGATAAAGGAATTATGTAAAGATGACAAACAAAAATGGAACGAAACATTAATTGTAGCCAAACAATCATTAGAAAAACGAATTGAGCTTTGGAATGCTATTACAGATTTAATTCAACGTGAAAAGCCAGCATACAACAAGGTATAAAAAATAGACGGATTAGTAGTAAATTTAAACTTTTTGGTTTTGTATCTAACATTGTGCTAAACCGAAAGTCCAGTGTTTAGAAATCACCTACTTTTCGCTCCCAGGTGCGCAATTATATCGCGTTCTTCTAACCTTTTAAACCAGAGTTGACTAGTTGTGTAACCCCTAATAACTGTGTTCAACTTTATCCAGTAAAATATAGTGTTAAAAGTGTATATTTGAATTAATAAAACGATTTGTGTGTAATGCGAAAAAAAACTATCAAATGAAAAAAATAATTTATATTGATATGGACAATGTTCTTGTTGATTTCAAAACAGGAATAGAAAAACTTGATAAAAATATAATCGATGAATATGATGGACGACTGGATGAAGTCCCAAGCATATTTTCACTAATGGAACCTTATCCTAACGCTATAGATTCTGTTCACAAACTTTCAAAAAAATATGACTTGTATATTCTTTCAACAGCCCCTTGGCTCAACCCTAGTGCGTGGATTCATAAAATAGAATGGGTACATAAACATTTTGGTAAAGAAAAGGATAGTTTGTTTTATAAACGGTTAATCATATCGCATAATAAAAATTTAAATACTGGAGAATACTTAATTGACGACAGACCTAACAACGGAGCTAAGGATTTTAAAGGTGAATGGATTCATTTTGGTAGCCAAGATTTTCCTGACTGGGAAACGGTAACTGAATATTTATTACAGAAAGTATGAGTAATAAAGCCGAGACAGTAGTGAATTCAAGGGTTGTAGCCCGCTTCAACTTTCTTGTAACTTGATAGGAAAATACCCCGCAATCGGCTACCATTCTTATACCAACCGTTACCAACAATTATAGAAATACGACATTCATATAAATGAAATATAGAAAAATACGAGAAGAAGAATTAAAAAATAAGGTTGGTGCTGATTGGTTTAAACAGTTCGACACCACTGAGATTATAGGAAATATTGACTTCTCAGTCTTACCACAACAGGACAGTTTATTTGGAAGAACTCCGCTTTTATGGGCTGAAGCTAAGACAGGAAATTTTGATATTTCAGCAATGTTTGTCCAACTGATTCTAACAATCGGAAAAGCAAGAACTTTTGACAAAACTCTTCCACCTGCATTTTTAGGAGTATTTGATTTCAAAAAAATTGCCTTTGTAGATTATGTCAATATTCAAGACATTTTTTTTCTAAATGATTTCAATTGGAATGTTGCACCTAGCAATCATAATACTAAAGAATTCCAATTAATTAAAGAAAGAATTGAATCCATTCTAAAAGTCAAAACTTACATTTTTGATTACGAAAAGGATCAAAAAGAACTTAAAATATTCATAAAAAACAATATAGCGAAAGCAACGACAAAAAGTAAAATAAAAATTGATAAAAACAATTTCATCCCTATTTATTTACGGTGGCTTGAAGTCGTAAAACCTATAATTAATGTAAATTGGGAAGAATTAAGCGACGCTAATATTTTTGACAGCGACTTTTACCTTGCTGACTTATTTGTTGATGACAAAGGTACTCAAACTATTGATGATGATTCATCGATTAGAGAGAGCTTATTTGTTGTATTTCACAATCAAGGTTATAAAATAGCAAAAGAAAATATAAATAGAATGTTTGATGCTACAATTGATATCAAACATAAAGAAACCTATCAGCATTTTTGGAAGTTATATAAAAGGCCTCCAATAAAAGAATTTCAAGATTATATAATACAGCGTCGAGATTTATTAGCTCCTCAAGATATCCGAGAACGTAAAGGTGCATTTTTCACCCCTAGAATTTGGGTAGAGCTTTCTCAAAAGTACCTTACCGATTATTTAGGTGAAGATTGGCAGGACGAATATTATATTTGGGATTGTGCAGCAGGAACTGGAAATCTTTTAGCTGGATTGACTAACAAATATAATATTTATGCTAGTACATTAGATCAAGCCGATATAAATGTAATGCACGAACGTATTGATCACGGTGCTAATCTTTTGAAAAATCACGTATTTCAATTTGACTTTTTAAACGATAACTTCTCCAAGTTACCACAAAGTCTTCAAGCAATTATCAATGACCCTAAAAAAAGAGAAAAGCTAGTAATCTATATAAATCCACCTTATGCAGAAGCCGATAATAGAATTGGAGAAGGACGAAAAGGTGTTGCAAATAGTGAAATTCATAAAAAATATTCCGCAAATATGGGATATACAAAGCGTGAGATGTATATCCAATTTTTAACTAGAGTTTATTTTGAAATACCTCAGGTGGTGCTTGCAAATTTTTCAACTTTGAAAAATTTGCAAGC
>NZ_VRLT01000020.1 GCF_008017835.1 Mesonia sp. HuA40
GAGCTTAATATCTAAAAGTAATAGTTAATCAACCAAAAAAGACCGTAAAAAAGGTCAACCTATTTCAGTATAATACACACAAAAACGAAAATTATGAAAACAAAAAACATTTTACTCGGAATTTTTTCTCTAATGACTTTTGCTACGTATGCGCAAACTGAAAAGAATGAAAAAGTTGAAACAAAAACAGCTGTGACTGAATTAAAAGTGGAAATGGAAAATCTGGACGAATTAAAAAACTTTGACTGGAATATGGTTAAAGAAATGTTTCAAGAAAATGATGCTGAACAAGAAATCACACTTGCATTTGCATATGTGAACAAATCTGAAATCGACAAATCAAAAGTTCGAGTTGACAATTTTGAAATGAAATTAACGGGTAAAACAGCTAATTTGGACAAACTGACAGCAAGACTGAAAAAATCGTTTGATAAACTGGACGAAATTAACGGTCGAAATATTAAAAACTAAAGCTAACAAAGGCTATAGTTCATTGCGACGGAATTTCCTACTCGGAAATTCCTGCGTATTTACTAACTTTGGGTTACATCTGAAAATACTCGCGGATTTATCCGCAACGAAACCATAGCCAAGGCCGTTGGGCAACATACAAAAAGCCAGCCGCACAAACAGCACATTTGGTTTTTGCCAACACGAAAGCCAACGCTGAAAAAACCAAAAGAGCTGTTTTTTGCCAACGCTCGACAGAATGACAGAACAAAAGATTGAACGAAAACTAAATGCTGAAAAGACTAATAATACTGAATTCTGACATTTACTCTAAAGCTGATATTGAGCTTGACAACTGCAATTCGCTTCAAATTGTCGGACCCAACAATATCGGGAAAAGTACGCTGATTTACGCACTTAATTTCTTGTTCATAATTGACGGGCGAGAAATGACGTTCAGTGGAAACAGAACGGGAGACAAAACTACATTCAACCACTATTTTCCTTCTATAAATTCAAGTTTTATCGTCTTTGAGATTTTCAAAAATCGCTATTACTCTATTTTAGTCAAAAGAAATGCCGAAGGCAATCTCGACTATTATAAAATTGACAGTGAATATAAAGAAGAACATTACTTTACCAACACAACGAACGGTCAAAAACTAAAAAAGTTTGATTCATTACTTTCCGAATTTGCCACAAATGGAATTGAACACAGCAAATTCCCAAACCGTAGGGAAGTTTTCAACTTTGTCTATCAGAAAGGGAAACGAAATAATGCGGTTGTTTGGTTAAACCAAAATGTAAACCAAGATGGACGGGGAATTAGCAACAATTTTTCCAAAATCTATAAGTACCTTATAAACTCACAACTTATAAACAACAACTCGCTAAAAGAGTCATTGATAATTGCAGATAATAAGGAAAACGAAAGCGTTTCATTTTCAAAGAAAAACCAAAAAGACATACAAACCTTATTGAAGCACAATCGGGATATAAAAGTTATCAAAAGTATCCAGCGTAGCTTTAATGACTTCAAAGAGTTGGTAAATCAGTATGCAGGAAAAAGTACGATACTTTCAGAGTTGATATTTGCTTTTGACCATCAATATTCATCGCTTTATTCAGAATTGGGAACTTCTGTTTCAAAAATGAAAACTGAAAGAGACAAAGATAGAAACCATTTAAATGAAACGCTCAATCCGAAAAAAGACAGGCTAAACCAAGAATTGGGTAAAATAGAAACCCAATTGGAACAAAAACAGAAAGACATTGACCAAAAAGATGAATTGGTAAAAGAAATCAAGTCTTATGAGAGTTTGCAGTTTTTAGAGCAATCCTTTCAAAATTTGGATGCTGAAAGGAAAACAATAGAGAGCCAACTAACCCAAATTGAAAACCAAAATCTAAACAGTAAAGCAATTGAGAGCAAGATTGAAAAAGCCGACTCACAAATCAGAAAAATCACAAGTCAAGTTAATACCTATTCCAATCAACTGATTCATCAAATTTCAGATAATCAAGATAACAAGGAATTACTTAACAGGATTCTGTCAACTGATATTTCAAGTCTGCCATTTGAAAACATTTCTACGAAAATCAAGCGAACGGAAAACTTGATGAAACTCTTTGACGGAGTTATCAAGTTGCCAAATGACTTGAAAGGAAAACCAATAGAATCCATTGAAGAGTTGAAAAAACAAATCAAGGAATTTGAAAAGGAAAAAAGCTTTAATGAAAAGCTACTTCCTATAGCCAAGGATTTAGAGAAACATCAAAAAGATTTAGAAGAAATAAAGAAGAAAATCAAGGGTGTAAACGATAAAATTGAGAAGCTAAAGCAACTTCCAAATCTTGAGAAGGAACTTGAGTCTATAAAATTAGAATTTGAAAGTTTACTCAAACAAAAGGAAAAATCTGCCAAAGACATTAAGATAATTGAAGAAGAAATCAGGAAGCTTTCAGAAACAATTGACAGAGCAAACAAAGATATTTTTCAGAAAGAAAAGAGAATTGAGGAAATCCAAAATTGGAAAGTGGAACTTGAACAACTCGGAATCAAACCCAAGGAATATCAATCAACCGATTCTTTAGACAATATCTATAAAAACCTTAAACGAAACTTTGAGGAAAGGAAAGACATCAAATATAAAAAGGATAGTCTCTTTGAAAAGCTAAAATCTAAAACAGAAACTTCTTTAGCTAGCGAAACCGATTTTATACAACACGTTGATTCGGAATTAGTCACTTTAGACGATAAACAAAAAGCAATTGATGGCTTATTAAAAAATATTTCCACCCAATTTGCAAATCCTTGTCGCACGCTATATTCAAGGTTTGAAGAGTTTAATTCCTTTATTACCAATCAGTTTAATTCGAAAATTCGGAAGATAAAGATATCGGATATCGACACGTTGAAGATAGAAATTATTGAGAATGAAAAACTCATCAAGGATTTAAACAAAATCATACAAATCAGGGATTTAACTTCCGAACTGATTTTTGACGACCAATCTGAAAACTTAAATACGCTCAACAAATATTTAAATAGTCAAACCACAATTTCGTTCAATGATTTGTTTGACATTAAGCTTCATCTACATAAAAAAGGACAGCACAAAGTCGTGGACCTGAAAAACCAAATCGAATCGGACGGAACAGACAAAATGATACGTTTGGTTCTGATTATGTCAATCATCAATCAAATCGTTGTGAAAGATGATGAAAACAAGATTGTAATATTTGTTGATGAAATCGGAACCATTGATGAAGCAAATAGAATAGAGATTTTGAACTTCTGCAAGGAGCATAATTTTATCCCTATTTCAGCAGCACCATTACACCCTTATGACGGTTTTGACAAATACTATTTAGTAAGAAGAAGTACAGGGAAAATAGTAGTCAGCGAGAAAAACGGAAATGTAATTTTTAGAAAACCCGTTGAAGTGTAATGAAAGAAGTCGATTTCAGAACATATCATTCATTGCGTGTAAATAAAAGCGTTTCAAAATCAGTCATTCCGAAAAGTGTTTTGAATTCTGACACATTTCAAAATTTACTTCAAGCCGAAATTCTGAAATTTTCAAAGCTTGGCAGAGGGTTTAAGGTTGAAGTTTGCAAGGAAACCGAATTTGAAAAGTTTCTAAACTCATCATTTCCGGAACAAGACGTTTCCAAAACCAAATCAGGAAACATTAAGAAATATAGAAATTCAAAGGCGACAAAGGTTGATAGTAGTCCAATTTTTTTGTTTAGGGGGTTTTCTGCATATCAAATCAATGAGCAGATAATTGATTTACAAAAACAAACTCGTGATTTTGGATTGTTCTCTGTAATCCCCAATTCTGTTATAGCCGATAAAATATGTTTTGTCGAGAATTTGGAAACCTTTTTAAATGCGGAAAAATTATTGGGCAACGAATTTCTATTTGTCCACAAATACGGACGAATAGGCAAAGAATCCATTTCAATGCTTAAAGCAAAGGAGGTTTTGGTTTTTGTTGATTATGACTTTAACGGGCTTGACGAATATTTAAGAATCAAAGAAGTGTTTGGTAATGCAGAATTGTATTTGCCAAGTAATTACAGTGAACTTTTTAAAAAGCATTCGGCATCTTTAAAGGGAAACAAAGCTAAAATGAGTAAGGCTGTTAAGACATCAGATGATTCAATAGTCGTAAAAATCAGAGAACAAGTTGCGCGAACGAATAGATTTTTAGAACAAGAAACACTCATCAATGTTTAAGTCAGAACCAAAGAGCATAGTACAATTTTTGGCAACTCATTTTGACTTGCTACGGCAACTATTTGACATCCAAGTTAAGAATGAAATCATCTTGAAAAGTCAAGTAGCTGAAACACTTGATGAATTTGGAAGCGATATAGAATCTCAACTTTTTGAGCACAAAATACTCGTTGAACAGAATGATGACTTTGTGATTAACGAACCCTATTTTGTTCTACTTGAGTTTGTTCTTCAACAATTTAAACCATTGCTTCCTGAAGAAATTGAAAAATTTGGTCAATCTATCAGAACCTTGTTTTTGAATATTAAAGAAGGCATCAATCAAGACAAAAACATTTTGTTGGACAGAATTGAAGCTTTATCGAATGAAATTAAAAAATTCAGAACTGCCGTAACTAACAATACAATTAGCCTTCTAAATGAATCAAGAGAGTTAAAAGCCAATACCCGAAAGATTGAATATCAAGAAAAAGTTCAAACTGCCAGATATTTAATTGATTACTACATTATTCCCTTGAATACAATTTTAGATATCAATCACTCGCAATCAATTTATAACGAATTACTTGCAATTTCTCAATTTTCTAACAACAAACGATTTGATTATTCAGACGAAAGTATCAGAAGACAATTTGAAAAACTGTACAACCTTTTACGACAAGTCGTTAAGGACATCAGTCAACAATCGACAATCTTAAGCAACGAACTTTTGCCATTATTGGACAGAATCAGAACTGAAAGCGAATATTTACAAGGATTTCATTTGTATCTGACAAATATGAACTGTTACAAAGGAATAAAACCACCGAAACTATTCAGCACGTCAAGGGACAATCTATACAATCCGTTTATCTACGAAAACACAAAGGAGTATTTTGAGCAATTTAAAAATGAAGAAGATGTTTTTGTTGAAGAAGAAGCTAATGATATTGAGCAATGGATATTTAATAAAAATGAGTACAAATCCCAACTAAACTCAAAGCTTCCTGTAACTGATTTCTTCTCTTGGTGCAAGAACGCAATTGAAAATGAAAAGAAAGATTTTGACATTGACAACTATTTTATGGTAACAAGTCTAATATTTGAAGAAGAATACGATATTGAACAAGATAAGAAAAGGGAGAATATTTCTTTGAAAACAAAACAAGGAGAATTTATTATGCCCAAACTAAAAATCAGCAAAAAAGAGAATGTATCCGAATAAACATAAGCAAATAGTGACATCTTTAATGGATGGCAGATTTATCACAATTGATGAATCTTATTTTGATATTCTAAAGGAAAATCAAGATTTCTATGTTGAGTTTTTTGACAAATCATTTGGATTTAAGCTTAAAAACACGCAAGAATTTTATTATCTGATTTCAGATGAAACAAACGAGAACACTTCTCGTGATATTAGCATCTTCTTCTCGATTCTATGCTACGAATTAGACAAGGATGGGAAAAACTTTATGGATGAACTAGGTTTTTCAGACTTCCATATTGAAGAGATAGTAGAATACATAAAAAACAGTACTTGGATAGATGTTGTAAAAGCGAACAAACAATTAAATGATGGTGAAAGCATCAAAAGATTAGTTGGTTCGACTATGGTAAAAAGAAACATAGCAGTAAAACATTCTGATGACAAATATTCATTTACGAAGGCTTATAAACTATTTATTGACTTTGCCAGAGAATTGATAAAAACTGAAATGAATGAAGCCAACGCATAAAGCCATACACATTTGCAATTCGCACCAACCAACGCTGCAACCAAAAATTGCAAAAGAGTATGTCTTTGCCAACGCTGACAAACGGAAGAAAAAAAAGTACGATTGCCCAACATTGTGTATAAGCAATAGCGGGTTCAGTACTATTTTGAAACGTAAAACTATAAATCAACGGTCGGTGCTATCTGACAGTTTAGTGGCTTAAAATCCGCTACTGCTCATACACGTATTCCAAGGTTAAATCCAAACTTTTTCTACTATTTCTCAGGCAGCAAATTTGTGTAATTCCACATATGGGGTTCCCCTTTTAACCACCGCAAATACCCTGGATAAAAGCTTATTGCGTACATTGTTTAGTGCAATCATTTTTAGTTTACCTTCTTCTCGCTTTTTCTTATAATAATGTCTCAATTCACTATCGTATTGAATGGCTGTACAGGCTGCCATGTTAAGCAGGCTCTTCATTTAACGATCTTCCATAGGGTGGCATTTCCGCTTTTTGTGAATACTACTTCCCGAACTATGACCAAAGGGAGCCGTCCCACAATAACTGGAGAATTGTCGCCAACTATCAAAACGTTTAAAATTATTGGTATGGTAGAGCAACTGGGCGCCTACAACCAAACCTATACCCTTTAAGGAAGTGATCAACTTATAATTTTGCGATAATGCTTCAGAAGTCTTTATAAGTGTTTTTAACTGCTTCTCTATTTTATTTATTTGAGATGTTAGATGACAAGTGTCTTGCAACAGGTATCGGTAGAACTACTGCTTAGTAATTTCTTTAACTCTGACAGTGTGCTTTTCAATCCCGTACGATTACGTACCAACTGATCACGCAAAGCAAGCAATCTGCCCACCTCTAATAGTTCATTATCTTTCAGCTCACTTGGAGAAAGTTCCTCTCGGTGAAGCCAACCATACCGAGCGATCATTATCGCGTCTATCACATCATTCCTCTCTCTGATCACTCCGGAAGAACGTTTGATTACCACGGGATTTTCCTGCACATATACTTGTTTCTTTGAGGCTAGGTACATCGCTAACTTCAAAGAATAATGGCCGGTATTCTCAAAGCAGAAAAATACTCTTTGTCCCTTAACCTTAGCCCATTTAAGCAAAGCTTTATAACCCGCTACGTCATTACTAAACTCCCGGTGGAAACCACGATTGTGACCATAGGCATCTAACTTGTTTTTTGAAACATCAATTCCGATTACTTCTTGGTAATTTTTCATATTTTTAAAAAAATTATTGTTTGAAGGGCGCATTAACTAACTCCTTTAACGGGTCCATAAAAGACCTGGTATTCCAAATGGTTCTTGCTACCCGTATGAAGAATGGAGGACTCTTACGAATATTGGACCTGAAATCTAGAGACCGTTTTAGTTCTCCTCCTTCTTCATTTCAAAGGTATATTTATTAATAAGCGAAGTAAAGGAGACCGTTGGCAACAAGCTGTGAAATTCGTGAAAGCAAGAAAATTAGAGGTTTAAATTGATAATTTTGTATCTTTGATAAAAAGCTAATAAAATGGATTTACAAACAAGAAAATTAGAACTTATTCAAGAGTTTTTAAAGATTCAAAGTGAAGATGTAATTTCACGTCTTGAAAAAATCCTTAGAAAAGAAAACGAGAATTTTAATAATGATGATTTTAAACCAATGACAATAGAGGAGTTTAATTCTCGAATTGACAAATCTATGGAAGATTCAATAAATGATCGACTAATAGAATCTAGCGAATTAAAAGCCAAGATTGATAAATGGAATTAAAATTATTTTGGACTGATTTTTCTCAAAATGAACTTGAAAAAATTTATCAATATCATCGAGAAAAAGCAGGAATTCGAATAGCAAAAAAACTCGTTAACGGTATTTTTAATGAAACTTTAAAATTAAAAAAGCAACCAGAAATTGGACAAGCCGAAGAACTTCTTAAAAACAGAAATCAAGGGTTTAGATATCTAATCTACAAAAACTATAAAGTCATTTATTGGATTAACAAGGAAGTGAATAGAATTGAAATAAATGATGTTTTTGATACTCGCCAAAATCCAATAAAAATAGGACGAAAAAAATAAAAGCCAGTTGCACAATAACTAAGCGTTCGTGTGGCCGGTACAGCCCGTCCCGACTTCTTTTTTCGGGAGCCTAACATGAACGCCGTGTTGACTATCCCGGCTGTTTTTCGGTTGGTACTATGGGGATTAATCTATTGCTGTGCTGCTCTTTTAGAGATGATTAGCAACATTTCTTTTCTTAGCGGTAGACTTAGGATACCCAAAAAGCTTATAAATTGCACCTCTTTGCGTATTGAATGCTTTATTGCTATCACTTTATGCGGTTTTTCTTGATTTTGGGGTGTAGCATCCTATTACGTCTTGAAAGATCGTTTTTTATTATCATTTAATTTTGTTTTTTGAGGCGTTCAATCCAATATTCTGGTGGTCCACGTGCGGTAAAAACGTAGAGGGACACTAGTTTCCCTTTTTTACATAAAGGGATAAAGTACTCCAAGTGAAAGACTCATCCATCATTCCGATAGAGGTTTTCAATACTGTAACCCCAAATACACCCAATTTGCTGAAAAAAATAATATTATTATGAGTATGACCGAACAGTATGATCCCTATGAAAACGCAGT
>NZ_VRLT01000018.1 GCF_008017835.1 Mesonia sp. HuA40
AACTTTTACACATAGCTTTGGCTCTTATTAAAAATCAAACTTATTATAAAAATAGCTTGGATTTGTCATAGAAATCGAAGTGACAGAGCGTTTATTACCTACTTTGTTTGGTTCGTTTTTGATCAGGCAAAAATGAATAGAAAGAATTTGTAGCCTTTTCTTTGAAGTTGGATTTTGATTGGGAACAAAGTGCTTATTTTTTAGTTGATTTAAGAATTGAAAATGTTTAAAAAGAACGCGATGCAATCACGCATCAGTAAATCTGCTTTGAATCGCTAATTGAATTGGGCTGCTGAATATCACTCTTCTTATCTAGTGCAATATGAACTATTGGAACAGCACCGCCAATTTTACGCACTATTTTCGATAGGCCGTTTTAAAAAGTAGTGGTAACTATATTTTAGTAGAAAAAACAATATCTCGAAAAGCGGTGGGATTTCTATTGAATTTCATATTTTTACTTTTTGATTGAATCATTGTAAATACAGCTTTCGAAACAGGCATGAGCGACATCATATTAAAAGCCGAAAACATCAGTAAACAATACCGTCTGGGCCTTGTGGGCACCGGAACCTTAAGTCACGACTTGAACCGCTTGTGGCACCAGCTGCGTGGTAAAGACGACCCCTACGCCAAAGTAGGTGCGGTAAACGACCGCTCGGCTAAGGCTAAAGAAGACTATGTTTGGGCTCTGCGCGATATCAACTTTGAAGTAAAACGCGGAGAAGTCCTAGGCATTATCGGAAAAAACGGAGCGGGAAAATCGACTTTGCTTAAAATCCTTTCTCGGGTAACGGGGCCAACCACCGGAAGCATTAAAACCAAAGGTCGCATCGCCTCCCTACTCGAGGTTGGTACTGGCTTTCATCCTGAACTTACCGGTAGAGAAAATATATTTTTAAACGGTGCCATTTTAGGAATGACCAAAGCCGAGGTGAAAGCAAAGCTCGATGAGATTGTAAGCTTTTCGGGTTGCGAGATGTATATCGACACGCCGGTAAAACGCTACAGCAGCGGTATGCGCGTGCGCTTAGCCTTTGCCGTAGCCGCACATCTAGAACCCGAAATATTGGTGGTAGATGAAGTTTTGGCCGTTGGCGATGCCGAATTTCAAAAAAAAGCCATTGGTAAAATGCAAGACATTTCTCAAGGTCAAGGCCGTACCGTTTTATTTGTTAGCCATAATATGGCTTCGGTAAAAAGCTTGTGTACCCGTGGGATTGTGCTTGAAAATGGTACCAGCGTTTTTGAAGGAAGTGCCGAAGAGAGTGTAGATTTTTATTTATCTAGAGATGAAGAAATCGCTCAGGTAAATATAAAAAATCGTGTCGATAGAAAAGGTAATTTTAAACTAGAGGTTCAGGATATATTCGTTACGAATAATAAGAATCAAAAGGTATTTGAATTACACACTGGTTTGGAGTATTTTATTTGCTTCAAATATGAAAAAAAATTAGAAATAGACGCTAAACAATTAACATTGGTAACACAATTAAGGAATGATCAAGATGAATTGGTCACTACTATTGCAACAGATGAATTAGGTACTAAATTTAACAAGATTTACTCAAGGGGATATTTTATTATTCACATTTCTAAATTACAATTACGGGCGGGAAGTTATAAATTAAATTATATGATAAGTGAGAAGATGGCGTATAATACACCACACAAAGTAATTGATAACTTAAATAACGCTTTAAGTTTAAAAGTAATAACTGGTGACTATTGGGGTACTGGTATAATGAATAGACCAAAAGGTTTTATTCAAGAAGCTAATATTATTATGAAGGATAGTATATGAGAAAAAAGTGTGGTTTTATAATTCAGGCACGTTTAGGTTCAACAAGACTTCCAGGTAAAGTTCTTAAACCATTTCATAATGATAAGTCAATTTTACAATTAATCATGTATAGAATTAAGCGAGAATTTCCTGACTACCCAGCTATAATTGCTACCTCAAATAACCCAATTGATGATGAAATAGTAAAATTTGCGGTTAATAATAATTTTAAATATTATCGTGGTTCTGAAGAAAATGTTTTATCACGTTTTTTGGATATTGCTAGAATTTATCAATTAGAATTTGTTATTAGAATCTGCGCAGATAACCCTTTCATAGACATGTTTTATCTACAAAAACTTTTGAATAGATTAAAAATAAGTTACACCGATTATGATTATTACAGCTTTGTTGATGTTGACAATGTTCCAGTAATTAAAAAACATTTTGGATTTTTTGGTGAAATAGTCAAGGTGAAAGCTTTAAAAACTACAGCGCAAAAAACATCAAAAAGTATTTATTTGGAACACGTTACGAATTACATTTATGAAAATAAAAATTTTAAATTAAACTTAGCAGTAATTCCTAATTATATTTCAGACAAAGAATATTTAAGGTTAACTGTGGATGACGATGTAGATTTCAAAAATTTAAAAACTTTATATCGTGAATATGAAAACTATAATTTTGATTTAAAAAAACTAATTTGTTATATAAATTCAAAAGATAATATTATTCGTGATATGCGGAACAACATTAAAAAATACAGTAAATGACATATATAATTGGAGAAATAGGTCAAAATCATAACGGTTCAGTAGAATTAGCTAAAGTAATTATTGATTTGATTTCTAGAGAAATTAAATACAATGTATCTGATACAACTTTGAAAGGAATGGATGCCGTAAAATTAACAAAGCGTGATCTTAATATGGAACTTTCAAATAGTCAAATGAAAAAACCATACAATTCCCCACATTCATTTGGAAAAACCTATGGGCAACATCGTGAATATTTAGAACTAACAGATGAGGAGCATTTTGAAATTTACAAATATGCAAAGGAAAAAAATTTAGATTTTGTTGAAACCCTATGCGCACCAACCTGCTTAACAATGCTAAAATACTTCACTCCTGATAGATTAAAAGTTGCAAGTAGAGATCTCACAAATATACCACTTTTAACTGCATTAGCAGAAACAAAAATACCAATTATTATCTCTACTGGTATGGCTGGAAAAATTGAGTTAGATGAGGCTATTAAAACCATTGCAAATTATCATTCAAATATTTCTATTCTCCACTGTGTATCACAATATCCTACAGAACCAAAAAATGTAAACTTGAATACAATTCCTTATTTAATTAAGAACTATGGTGAATACGTAATAGGCTATTCTGATCATACCATAGGTATTTCAACACCAGTTGCCGCAGTGGCATTGGGTGCCAAAATTATCGAAAAACATATCACATTAGATAGGAGAATGAAAGGTACTGATCAAGCAGGTTCTTTAGGCCCCGATGGAGTATACCGAATGGTTAGAGATATAAGAATCTTAGATCAAGCATTGGGCCAAGAAGCTATTTTTATAGAGCCAAACACAGAAATAGCGAAAGTAAAATTAGAACGATCCTTAGCTTCAAAAGTTAATTTAAAGAAAGGACAAGTAATTACTGAAAAAGACATTCATCTTCTATCCCCTGGTGACGGCTTTAAATGGTCGGAAAGGCAACTTGTGATAGGTAAAACAATAATCAAGGATATTCCTAAAAATGAAATTATTTATGGTAACCAAATTAAATAAAAATGCAAAAACCTAAATTGATTATCACCGACATAGATGGTGTATGGACAGATGGAGGAATGTATTATGATCAAAATGGAAATGAACTAAAAAAATTCAACACATCAGATAGTGCTGGTATTCTATTATGTAAATATGTAAATATACCTGTTGCCATAATTACAGGGGAAAACACGGAAATTGTAAAAAGAAGAGCAGCAAAGTTAAATGTACAATATTTATTCCAAGGAGTTAAGAATAAGTTATTAATCGCAGAGCAATTATGTGATGAATTGGGAATCGATTTGAATCAAGTAGCTTTTATAGGTGATGATTTTGGTGACCTTATGCTTTTAGAAAGAGTAGGAATTAGTTCTTGTCCCAAAAACGCCAGCAACTACATAAAGCAAAAAGTGAATTTTGTTACACAGCGAGAAGGAGGAGAAGGCGCTTTTCGGGAATTTGTTGAAGAAATATTAGGTGAAAAACTAATAGAATCTTTTATTAATTCTCTTTAAATTGATTACGATGAAGAATAGAGTCGAAATGCGTGATTTTATATTAGAAATTGAAAACAAGTTTCCCGTCGACCAGTGGAAAGTAAATGAAATCCACTTGTGGCCAATAATTAGAATTAAACTATTTTTTTACCTTATAAATAAAATAGATATTAAAAACAATTCAAAAGCTGTTGATAGAGACCTAAACCATTTTAAAAAAAAAAGTAAGTATCATATTATAAAAAGAAAAACTAAAAACTATATCAAGAAAATAATAGGATTTCTAAATTTTTTAAGTTGGTATTTTCAATTAACTAAATGTAAATATTTATTCGTAGGGAGTGATTCGCATCGGGTCAATCACAAAAATAAACGCTACAATCGTTTTTTTGACCCCTTAATACAGTTAAACAATTTAGAGAATAGTTATATGTATTTTGAATACGGTATTGAAAAAGATTTAGCTGATTATCGCTATAAAAACATAAGGTTTCATGAGCCTCAGTTCAATAAGTTGAAAATATACGTTAAACTAAAATCAAAAAAATACAAAATACACCTAAATCAATATGAGGATTTTATACTATTCCTAAAAGGGTCAAATATTACCAAAGATTTTGCAGATAAAAACTCAAAAAAACAATTTAAACATTGGGTTAATTCGATATTTATTCCAAAATATATTTTTTCGAAAATTGTTTTGAACCGTATTAAAGCTAAACAAATTCATTTCTTATGCTATTATTCAGAGTTCAATTATGCTCTAATTGCTGCGGCTAAGAAATTAAATATAAAGACTGTAGAAATGCAGCATGGCCCACAAACTTCGATTCATTTGGCATACGGAAGTTGGTCAAGAGTACCAAAAAATGGTTATTCAACTTTACCTCAAGAATTCTGGAGTTGGGATAAAATTTCTGCAAATGTTATAAAATGTTGGATTAAAAATAATGAACATCACAAAGTAAGAGTAGTTGGTCATCCTTGGGTTGATTATTGGCGTATAGATAATTTTCAAGATAAAAGATTTATTCTTTACAGCCTACAACCTAATCCTCCATCGTTTGAAGAATTATTTTCAAAACCTATCCTAAACCTAATTACTCAAACGAAGGAACCTTGGTTAATAAGATTACACCCAAGACAACTCGATAGTTATGATAAAATTGAAGAATTACTGAGGAAAAATAAAATCTACACCAAATCAAATTTGTATATAGCCTCTCACGAACCACTACCCGAATTACTTAAAAAAACAAAATTGCATCTTACACATTTTTCTGGAACAACTATAGAAGCAGCTATGTTTGATGTACAAACAGTATTATTACATAAAATTGGCTTAAAATCATTTCCAGAATTAATTGCACAAAATAAAGCGTTTTTTCTAGATAGTAGCGAACCGAACTTTCACCACCAGTTTATCTCAATATTAAAAGCTCAAGAGAGAAATAAAAAGCATAAAAACACATATTATTGCAAAAAATATAATTTTAAAAACTTATTTAAATTTTGATTAATTCCTTAAAATATAAATTTATAAGCAAACTCTCTTTATTATTGAAAAATCTTAATAATATAGATGGTAATGCAAGAATTGGGAATAACTCAATTATAAAAGGTTCTAGTATTTCTAAAAAAACCGATATTGGCCCTAAAACAAAAATTTATTACTCGAATATTCGAGGACAAATTTCATTAGGAATAGATAACTATATAAATGGAGTAAGTGCCAATGGCAATATAAAAACTGGGCCTAATTGCCGTTTTTTCAAGTGTACCTTAACTGGCAATATTGAAATAGGCCGCTATACTTCACTTTGGGGTCCAAACTTAGATTTAACTGTTGGCCGGAGTCAAATTTTAATTGGAAATTTTTGTTCAATCGCCAGAAATGTATCAATTCAAACATATAATCACAATTTCAAAAAAATAACTTCTTACTATATAGGTCAAAATTTATTTAAAGAAAAATGGAAAAATGAACAGGTTTATAAAACAAAACCATTGGTTATTAAAAATGATGTTTGGATTGGTGCCCATTGTGTGATTCTTGGAGGTTTAACAATTGGGAACGGGGCAATTATTGCTGCAAATAGTGTTGTTACAAAGGATGTTCCTCCATATTCTATTGTAGCTGGTTCTCCTGGCAAAGTTATTGGTTATAGATTTGAAGAAGAAACCATCATTAAGCTAGAGAATTTAAAATGGTGGGATTGGTCAATCAATAAAATTAAATTAAATAAATTCATTTTTGAAAATGAACTAAATACCGAGTTATTGGATAAAATTAAATAAAATTAACTTTGGCTAAAAAATTTTGTACCAAGTGCTTAACGAGCGACATCTACTCCAATCTTTAGCCCAACAACTTCAACCGCTTTTAGGAGGAGCAAAGGCAGATTAAATTCTTAAATATTTGCTAACCACAAGTAAAAAAAGACTTAAAGTATAGCGCCTTACAAGGATTTTAAGAAAGGTTTAGCATGGTCACTATACTAAACCGAGAATCAGGCGTTATAGTAGTACAAACAAAAAACACATACTTATGAGATTAGTGAGCAATTTGAAATTAGCCGGTATGGCCTTAGCCTTAGGCGGAGTTTTAACCGCTTGTTCTAGCGACGATGATGGCGTAAAAAACGCCAATGAGGGTCAGTTAACAATTAAATCAACAGCAAATTATTCGGGCGAAACCGCTCGTAACGCCAATGGGGTTGTGTTAAACAGCTTTATGGTAAACTTCAAAGAAATCGAATTGGAGTATGCCGAGGGAGACAGCAATGGTTCAGACCTTTATTTTGATAGCGAAGATGAGGTAGAATTACGCGGACCTTTTGAGGTAGATTTGTTAGCGCAAAACAGCGTGAGTTTAACGACCGTAAATGTTCCTAATGGCGTTTATGAAGAAGTAGAGTTTGAATTTGACAAAAGCGAAGACAATAACTCTGCCCTTTTTGGGAAAAGCATGCAATTAGAAGGAAGCATAAACGGTACGCCTTTTGTTTTCTGGCATGATTTTGACGAAGAAATTGAAGTAGATTATGAGGACCAAGGTACCAACTTGGTAATTGACGGTAATAGCAGCGAATTGGTGATCAATTTCGACCTAGATGCCGTGGTAGGAATCAACGGTTTAGTTGATTTAAGTATCGCCACCGATTTAGATGGTGACGGTACCATTACTATAAGTCCACAAGACCAAGACGGCAACCAAGCCTTGGCTGCTGCGCTAAAATCGGCTATCGAAGCACAAATCGAGTTGATGGATGATATGTATGACGATGATGAGGACTAATTTATAGTTCGCTTTCGCGGAATAAAAACTGCGTTTCCATTTGTGGAAACGCAGTTTTTTTTTATCTAAGCCAAACAGTATTAGACCTTAAGTTTTACCGCTAGCTAATAAGCTACTTCTCCCCTAGTCGCCACCAGATTTTATTCTTCTTAAGCCTATTCGCTACCCATTAAACGTTTAGGTGGAACCGAGAAGTGAATGAATTGGAACTATAAAGGAATTCTCTACTTTTCGACTTGTTCTCGATACTTCGAATTTTTGGTTTACCACCAAAAATCCGAAACTCGAACTGACAAGGCGTGTTATTTTACTAAAAAGGATAATTAGAAATACTATTTTAACCCGGCCTATCGGAAATAGCGCGTAAAATTGGCAGTGCAGTAAGCGTTGAAAATTTTAGGCTGTTTGAGACCGATTGGAAATCGGGTGAGTTCCTAAAATTTAGCTTGCAAACTTACAATTTAGCGCTAGTTTCGTAAGCCTAGACTTTTTTGCTACTTTTTTCGGCAATGGAAAAAAGTAGAGGATTAAGAAATGGGTATTTTTAGTTTTCGATTAGCAGTAAATAATAATGGAAACTATAAAAGTATTCACTACTTTTCGACTTGTTCTCGATACTTCGCATTTTTGTTCTATCGTCAAAAACCCCCACTCCTTTAGACTTGCATAAGAGAAAATATAAAGATAAATAATTAAATTTATGGATGTTTAATTAGCAAAAGAG
>NZ_VRLT01000048.1 GCF_008017835.1 Mesonia sp. HuA40
GCCAAGCAGAGCGTGTCGGTACTTTAGCCAACAACGGCTATAATTCATTGCGGCGGAATTTTCTACCGAAAATTCCATCCTTTTTTCTATCTTTGAGTTACAACGGAATAAATCCTGCGTATTTTTCCGCAACGAAATCATAGCCAAAGCCGTTGTAGTGCATTTAAAAACAAACCCATAAGATAACAATGAACATTGTAGAAACAGAGGCTAATCAATTTTCGAAAAGACTTTTTAAAAGCGGAAAAACTAATACTCTCGAGAATCTGAAATCAAAGATTACGATGAAATTATATGATTTTAATCGTGATAGAGATAAATTAGATTTTTTAAAAACCTTGAGAGTAAATAGTATAGCTGATAAGGAAAAGCATATGAAAACTTGTAGTGGTTGCGGTTACGATAAAGAAATTGACATTGGTGTTTTTGCAATAGACCAAGAGATTGATGAAATAAATCGATTTTATACATTTGAACCAAAGCCAGAGGACGAATTCAGCGTTGAAGAAGAATCAGAGTTGCATAGTAAACTAAATAGCATTCTTGAAAAACTTGAAAAACAAGGCTTTGGTCAACAAATAATTTTTGAGGAAATAGAGGATTTAAAAAACCATTTTAATCTTGGGAAGAAGAATTGGTTTCAACTCTTAAAAGGTAAAGTAGTTGACTTAACTATTAAAAAAGTCTTGAATAAAACTATTGTCCAAGAAATCTATAATACTTTGAGTGAAGGATTTGAAGAAGCGGTTAAATTATTAGAATAGACAATGTCTTTAGAACAAGAAATAAAAAACCAGTATTCAAAAATTTTTAGTGCAGAATTCAAAGATTGGATTCCGTTCAAGCAAATGGCTGAATATTATTTAAAAACATCAGCACATTTGCTAACTGAAAATATTGATAGTCCCGAACCACAAAAACTATGGTTGAGAAATGTTCAAAAAAGGCTTTCAATTGGAATTGCTACGGAACTATTATTGAAAGCTATTTATCTTAAAAATGGATTTAATATTAACAAACCTATTGATGGAAACAATATAGACTTTCCAATGAAAATTAAAGATTTAAAGCCAGAGCTTCTCAATCCTTCAGACACTTACGGCTTGAATCTATTAATTCAGCATCTTACAAAAATCATAGATTTAGGGCAAAATCCTGAAAACATAATGGAAGGACTAAAAATTTCAAAGGTTTTCAGAAATAAAGAAGGTCACGTTGCTGTACATTGGCATAATTTCGAACGAAAAGATTATGACAGGATTGAATTTTCATTTATTGAACTTTTTAGATTGGGATTTAATGAAAATTTAGAATTTAAAATTTCTATAGCGAAAAACGAGATTGGTAAATTTGACATTAAGTAAGAAAAAACGCACTACAACATAGTATATAAGCTATGGCTTGGTCAGTCCTGACTTGGGAAATCCGCAGGATTTCCCAAAGCCAGTTTTTATTTGGAAAGGTTCGTGCTAAAATACGCCACAGCTCATATACATAAACGTTACCTGCAAGCTGAAACCCACCGCACAAACAGCACATTTATTTTTTCCCTAAAGCTACAGCCAACGCTAAAAAATAAAAGAGCTGTTTTTTCCCAAAGCTTGACGAATAAAACCGAATGAAATCTATAAATTTGACACTTGAACTATTAGAATAATAAATGACAAGCAAAACAGATAAAAAACAATTTCAATACGAAATACAACAATATCAAGAAGATTGTGTAAATAACATTGTCAGTCTGTTTACTGAGTTACAACAAACCTCAGATTTTGCAAGTGTATTAAATAAACATCATCAAGAAAACAAATATAACTTCCCTGTTCAAGATACTGGAAATATTGATATAATGATGGAAACGGGAACTGGAAAAACGTTCACTTTCATCAAAACCCTTTTTGAACTCAATAAAAAGTTTGGTTACAAGAAATTTATAATTCTTGTTCCGACTGTTCCAATTCGTGAAGGAACAAAAACAAACTTAGAAGACACAAAAGATTACTTTAAAAGTTACTACGCCAACGAGAAAGAAAAAGAAATTGAACCATTTGTTTATGAAGGTGGTAATATTTCTGCTGTAAGACAATTTATCGGAACAAATCATTTATCTGTTTTGGTAATGACACCAAGTGCCTTTAATCATAAAGATAAAATCCTAAACAGGCCATTACAAAAAGACATTAATACGCCTGATTTGTTTACAACTAACCAAACACCGCCAAAATCTTATTTGGAATGTTTAAAGCGATTAAATCCAATAGTAATAATGGACGAACCACATCGCTTTGAGGGCAACGCTTTTAAAAAATATTTTGATGGTTTTGATAATTACTATTTGCGTTTTGGTGCTACATTTCCCAATAAAAAAGGAAGCTTACAACTCTCTAATGTGGCTTATGTACTAGATAGTATTTCATCTTTTAGACAAAACTTGGTTAAAAAAATTGTGGTCTACACGCAAGATATTGTTGAAAACACAGACACACTTAATGGAATAGAAAAAATAGGCTCAAAAAACATTGCTCACGTTAGTACATTAGCTAACGGTATTATTGCTAGACGAAAATTAAATGTTGGTGGCGTTTTTAACGGAAAAAGCATTAAAAAAATACTTAAGTCTAAACTTGTATTAGCTGATGACACTATTGTAACTGTTGATTATACTTTATCTGATGAAGCATTGCGATCTATGATAAAGGAGACTATCAAAATACATTTTGAGAAAGAAAAAGCACTTTTTGAACAAAATGTAAAAGCACTCACTTTATTTTTTATTGAAAGCGATACAAGTCTATACCGTGGAGACAATCCTAAAATTAAAAACATTTTTGAGGAAGAATATATAACTCAATACAATCAAATTATTAGCTCACTTGACCAATCTAGTGCATATTATAAATATCTTCAAAACGATTTTGACAAAAACAATAAGTTACAAGTACACAAAGGTTATTTCTCAGGAGATAAGGGCAATAATGATGAAAAAGTAAAAGAAGGTGTAAATGAGATACTAAAAGACAAAAAGAAATTATTGTCTTTTGAAAGTCCTACTCGTTTTATTTTTTCAATTTGGGCATTGCAGGAAGGCTGGGACAATCCTAATGTTTTTACCATTTGCAAACTTTCTAACCAGGGAAGTGATATATCAAAATTACAGCAAATAGGTCGTGGACTGCGTATTTGTGTGAATCAAGATTTGCAACGAAATACTCTCAAGAAACTAAATGACGACCAAGAAGAGTTTTGGAAAATCAATAATCTCGATGTAGTTGTGTCTAGCAAAGAGCAAGGTTTTGTAGAAGCCATACAAAACGAAATTTTAAGAAACTCGTTCCTTATTGCCGAAACGTTTACAGAACAGGAACTTAAAATAACGCTGAAAGAAAAAGGTAAGTTTGACGATTTAACGGTTCGCAAAATCTACAAAAAGATGGAAAATAGCGAAATGATAATATACAAGACCACAATTGATGGAATTGATGTATTCCAAAAATCGCCTGATTTTTCTTCTATTCTTAAAGAGCAAAATTTACCAACAGAACAAAAAGAAGTTATTGAAAATCTTTTTGCACCTGATGCCAATACCTACGTACAAAAGGCGAAAGATAAAAAAGAAAAGAAAAAAGTATTTATTAAATCATCGCACCTTAAAGAATTTCAAGACTTGTGGAAAGCCATTAATAAAAATGCCTTTTATGTTTTAGAATCCTTATCTGATGAACAGGAGAGTCAACTCATTCAAAACATAAAAGTGCAAATAGAAGCAGTAAATATTGAAGAGATATTATTGCAAACGATACGTGCAGAACTCAATGTAAATAAACTAGATAAAGACGATGCCGTAACAAAAGAATTAAAAGGTTCGCTCACTCACAAAAGCAAAGTAGATTATTTAGAATTGGTACGTAATTTATCTAATGCAACAAAAACACCTATTGCCTTTGTAGTAAAAATATTCAATAGTTTAAGTGAGGATTTTAAAAACAAATTGTTGTGCAACAATCCCAAACAAGCCCAACGGGAAATTACGGAAATCATCAATAAGAATTTAATTGCTATGCTCAAAGCAAATATTCAATACGATGGTATTAATGGCACTGGTTTACCAAATGTTTTCAAAACCGAACAAGGCAAAACCTATTTAGATACAGGAAGTGTTGGTAAATTTCAAAAAGATATTTCAACTGACTTTTCTTTAAAAAAGAAATGGGTTTTTGAAGAAGTGATTGAATACGACAGCGATTTTGAGTTAGAAATTGTGGAGCAAGACCCAGATATTGATAGTATTGAGATTTTTGGCAAGTTGCCTCGTCTTAAAATTAAAACACCTTTAGGCGATTACAATCCAGACTTTTGCTATGCGATTAAGAATAGCGATGGCAACAAAATATTTCTTGTCGTAGAAGCCAAAGGCTACAATTCTTCTACAGCAGTTCCTGTTGACCAAAAGGGTAAAATAGATTTTGCCAAAAAGTATTTTGAAGCACTAAGCACACATTACAAAGACCAAAAAATAAACGTTTCATTTAAAGAACGCATCAATAAAACCCAATTGGCAGCATTGATAAACAACGCATAACAAATGACAAAAAAAGATTTTATAAAACAAGGTTTTAACGTTTTAGACACAGAAAACAACGAAAACAAACTGTTGAGTTTTCTCAAAGAAAACTACCCAAGCGTTATTAAAGACAACGAAATAGACCTAAACGAACTCAAAGCCATTGCAGGTTTACCCATAGACGATAAAGTAAACGGATACGGACTCAACTTTATAGGCAGAAACTTTGCCCGTGCCAAATACAGCCAAAAAACAGACAAAGAACTTCAACTCAATACTACTTTAAGTAAAAACATAGGCACTACCCAAAACTTGGTACTAAAAGGCGATAATCTAGATAGCCTAAAAATACTTAAAAACCACTACACCAACAAAATAAAGTGCATCTACATAGACCCACCATACAATACCTCTAGTGAAGAATTTGTATACCCAGACAAATTTAACAAAGAAGAAGCCGAAGTCTTGGGACTAGCCAACCTAAGCGAAGACGACTTTGCACGTTTAGATTTTAGCTTTAAAAGCAAGAAAAGCCACAACGGTTGGTTAAGTTTTATGTATCCTCGTTTATTATTGGCAAGAGATTTACTGAGTAGAGATGGTGTTATCTTTATTAGCATTGATGATAACGAACAAGCCAATTTAAAACTGCTTTGTGATGATGTGTTTGGGGAAGAGAATTTTGTTAGTGAATTTATATGGGAAAAGAAAAAGAAACCTTCATTTCTTCACAGTAATGTTGGTAAATTATCAGAATATATTATATGTTATTTGAAAAATAGCACTGAAACATTTCCGTTCTCTGTAGAAAGTACAACAAAAGGAAAAAAATATCCTTTCAATAATGCAGGTAATTCAATGGGAGAACTTGTTTTTCCAGCAGGTACTGTACAATTTAAAATGCCAGATTCTACTATAGAACCACAGGATATGTCTGAAGGCAATATTAAAACAATATTAAAAACCCAATTGATTATAAAAAATGGATTTAATAGTAATGAATTCATTCTTGAAGGTGAGTTTAGATATTCTCAAGACACACTAAATGAAATAATTAAAAACAAAGAAGGTATTGTGGTTTCAAAAATTCCCTTTAGACCTAATCACATTAAGAAAGGTGGTGAAATAAAAAAAATGAAAAATATGTTTTCACCAGTCCATTATGATATGGAAACTAATGAAGATGGAACCGCTCAATTAGTTAAACTATTTGGCGATGAAATTTTTACAAATCCCAAACCTGTAAAACTTATCAATACTATTATTAAGTCTGTAACATATGATGATAATAGTTCAATTATTCTCGACTTCTTCGCAGGTTCTGGCACCACAGGCGAAGCAGTTATGCAACTCAATGCCGAAGATAGTGGCAACCGTAAGTTTATTATATGCCAAATAGACGAAACTATCAAAGAAGATAAACCAGCCTATCAGTTTTGCAAAGAGAATAATTTAGAGCCAGTAATAAGTAGTATCACCATAGAACGCTTAAAACGAGCAGGTGAAAAGTTAAAAAACGATATTGAAGAAGAAAACAAAAAATCAGGCTTGTTTGATGACGATAAAAAACAAGTGCCAGATATAGGCTATAAAGTTTTTGACTGCATAAATGCCCCAAAACTAGAAGTGCAAGATGGAGAAATCGTTTTTCCAGAATTAAGCAATGATGTCATAAGTCGTATTTACAATATGATATTTACCATCGGATTAGATGAACCTACCCAAGCACCTGAAGAAGTGATAAAAGATTGTATTTATAAAATTGAAAATAATTATTATATAACTAATAGTGATAAAATAAGCAAAGAAGATTACGCAAATGCAATCAAAAATGGCAAAGTATTTATAGATGGCTGGACAGCAAGTTTAAACGGAACACTACAGCACTATAAAGAAGATGTGAAAATAGTGTTTTAAAAAAATGGATATAAAAATGCCAACGCATAAAGCCATACACATTTGCAATTCGCACCAGCCAACGCTACAACCAAAAATTGCAAAAGAGTATGTCTTTGCCAACGCTGAAAACCAAGCAGAACGGAATAAAGCCAGCAGGTAACAATGTGTATAAGCAATAGCGGGATTGGTGCTGAATTGAAACGAAATGAATATTAATAAAGGTAAGTGTTTAACCGAAAAGTTAGTGGATTTTAATCCGCTACTGCTCATACACTAGACCGTTACATACAATGGCTCGGAATGAAAAGCAGAACGGAGAAATAATAAATCTGACTGTTTGAAAATTTAACTGACTTAAAAAGAGAACAGCGGAATTGAATAGCACTACGCGGAATGAAATAGCGCTACGCTGAAAAAAAGGAATAAAACTATATCGTGCAAAAAAATAAAAAGCGAATTTAAAAATTAAGCTGAATTAAGGTCGAATCAAAAATTTGAAGTAAACGAAAAAAAGATATTTAAATCTACGTTTTAAAAATAAATCAGCGCATTGCTGAATAAAAAAAGTGGACGGAAAAAGAGTAAAGCGGAAAAAATTATGTGGACGGCATAGCAGAGCGTTCCAAGCAGAGCGTGTCGCCACAGTATGTAACAACGGCTATAATTCATTGCGGCGGAATTTTCTACCGATCTTGTCA
>NZ_VRLT01000053.1 GCF_008017835.1 Mesonia sp. HuA40
GCGTTGTGCTTTTCATTCCGCGTAATACTTTTCAATTCCGTTGTTTTCTTTTTAAGTCAGTTATTTCTTTTAAGAACTAATTCTTGTTTTTACTTTATCTTTTAAAACGATGAGATTTATTATTTTTCCGCTCTGATTTTCATTCCGAGGTATTTTTGCCAACGGTTAGTATATGAAAAGTAGGCGATTTCGAAGCACTAAACTTTCGGTTAAGCACAAAGTTTGATACGAGCCAAAAGCCTTGATTTTACTACTGTTTCGCCTATTTTTTATATACATTGTTGGCAACTGGCTTTTTTTTATTTTAACACTTTATCTTGCTCATAGAAAACGTATGTAAATTAATACTAACTGTATCCTTCAAATATAAAAAATATAGATACGTATATTTTATAGTTTGTTTGGACATTAGTAAGCAAGTTAAAAAAAATTGATGTTAATATAAATTTTGATTGAATATGCATATTTAGCTTTCTTCAATTCTAAATCAATTCAGTCTCATTTTCCGTCTTTATTTTTAGTTTCGTCAATAATAGCTAAAGTTTCACAAATATGGAAGACGCAAATTATAGTTGAATAAATAATTAGAACAAAAAGAAAAATAGTATGACTGCAATACAATTCATTATCTACTCAACCATCCATTTGCTCCTCTTTATCAAAACTCAATTTTATAGCTTAAATTAGGAATCATTATCCGGCTATATGATTGCTCAACAGTGTTGGTATTTAAGTTGTAAATGTCTGTTTGAAATTCTTGTGTTCTAGTGGCATTTAAGACTTGTAATGTCCAAACTGATGAATATTTCGGTTTATTTTTCCTATATGAAACTGTAAATGAAACTATTGGCGTGCTCGGATGTTGATTAGCAAATGAAAGATTTCCATTTGTTTCTCCATAAATAATATCTTTGTTTATTAGTGAGTTTTCAACATCTATCGTTTCAACCCTATTTCCTCCAAGATAATTTAAACGTAAATTGGTACTTAAAAGATTGTTTTTTTCTTTTCTCATCTGCCATTCTTTACCGACAATAGCATTGAGCACGAAATTTTTATTGAATCGTGTATTGCGTTCAATGTCATCATTGCCCGTGTATTTTGAATCGAAAACTGAAGTGGTAAACATATAATAGTACCCTTTATTTAAATAACGTTCCAACGTGAAATCGATACCGATATTTCTACCAGTACCTGTACTTACCAAAGGAGTGTTGAAAAACAAATTTTCTTGCGTATTTAGGGTTGTGATATAACTATTTGGCGCAACAGGAACATTGTTCAAAGACTGATAATAAGGTTCAATACTTAATTTTAAATTTTCTGATAGCATCGAATTAAATGATAGAACAAAATGGTTTGATTTCATCAAATCCAAATCTTTATTTACTGAATTCCCTTCATCTTTGATAAAGTAAATAGGAAGCGATTCCATCTTACTATGTAATCCATAGGCGAAGGCGATGGCGTGTTTTTTATTCAATTGAAAGCTCAAAGCAACTCTTGGTTCTATGGAAAATTCCTTTATAAGATTAAAATACAAGGTGTGAAAACCAGCATTCAATGTTAATTTATTAGAAAGCTTCAATTTAGATTGGCTGTAAAATTGATATAATTCTGATTGGCCGTTTTCTATTATGGAATTTTCTGGTACGCTTCCAGTAAAATCGGTCTGTTTGACATTCAAATTATAACCTAAATGATTGATGTAAAACCCAGTACGATTGATATGTTTTTCTCCTAGATATTGTGAAATACTCGATTGCAATGTAAGGCGATAATCATTGTTGGAAGCACTTGATTTGGGCTGCAGATTTGAATTATCATCAAGTCGCATTTCTTTATGTTCCAACCCATTACCTGAAAGAGCGATTGCACTATTAAGCGATGCATTAGACCACAAAGAGGTCTGATGGTTTATTCCGGATGCAAACATATAAATAGACGTGCGGGAATTTTCCTTATCAGAAATTGACTCCCATTCTTCTCTATCCAATGGATCGGTATCTATACCATCGTATGCTCCGATGCCCCAAATGGAGAAAGCACCTGATTTTTTGGTGGGTAATTTCACTTTAAAAGATAAATCTTGATATTTTAAAATTCCAGCATCATCTGGTAAAATAGGGCTGATAAGTGCCATTGTTGAATATCGATAATTGAACAGGTATGAGGCTTCATTTCCTTTTTTAAATGGACCTTCGGTTGCAAAATTAACACCAAGTACGCCCGCTTCAAAAGATGTTTCTCGTTGGGATGCATTTCCATTCCTCAATTTTATATCAAAAACTCCTGAAGTTGCATTGCCATATTCCGCTGGGAAAGCACCAGTAAAAAAATCACTGTTACCCATCACTTGGCTGCTCAAAGCGGTAAACAATCCCGCTCCTGAAATCAACAGATTTGCAAAATGGTTGGGGCTTGGCACTTCGACACCTTCTATTCGCCATAAAAGGCCAGACGGACTATTTCCGCGGATAGATATTCCATTGCTGTTAAGAGCGGGAGAAGCCACACCTGCAAATGAGGTCACTAAACGAGCTGGGTCATCCAAGCCGCCTGCATATCGTTGTGTTTCTTCCACCGTAAACTGCCTACTACTTACCGTAGCCATTGTGTTTATGGCTTTGTTTTTAGCAGGTTTGTAAGTAATCAACACCTCGCCCAACTCCGCAATGTTCTCTTCTAAACCTATATTTAGCGTAATTTGTTTTCCAGTGCTCACTAGGATTTCGTAGACTTGATAAGATTTATAACCTATACTACTTATTTGAATGTTTTGACGTCCGACTGCTACATTATCCAAGAAAAATTCGCCTTCAAAATTGGTAATTGTTCCTAGGATTGGGTCTGAATCCATCAACACTATATTAGCGCCAGAGAGCGGTTGGTTCGTTATTTTGTCATAGACTTTACCCTGTATAGTTTGTTTTGCCGTTTGGGCGTTTGATAGCCCATAAATACAAATTAAGCAAAGCAATAAAATTGTTTTGTTTCTTGCATAACTGTTTTTAAGGTGACCAAAAGAACTGTGATGAAACCTTTTTCCAATAATTTTCATAATGCGTTTATACTTTATAATTTAGGTGCAAAAAAACGCAGAATAAGCAGCAGTATCGCTTCATCCTATAATACTGGACTCATTTTTTGAAGTAAATTACTTATTATTGAGCTTTGCCATATATTGTGAAGGAGTTGTGCCTTTTATTTTTTTAAAAACAGTGTTGAAAGTAGACTTTGAATTAAAACCAGAATCCAGAGCATTCGCAAGAAAGCTATAATTTGCATTGACTGATGCCTTTTTTATAAATTCATCTACACGATATTTATTTACAAAATCGTTAAAATTCTGTTGATCATATTGATTTATGATTTGTGAGAGATGGTTTGGCGAAATTTCCAATAACTGCGCTAAAGTATGTAAGGTCAACTTTGGCTCAAGATAAGGTTTGTCATTTTTCATCAGTAACAAAAGTGACTTGTACTTGTTTTTCGCTTCAACATCTTTTAAACCTGAATTTTTATAGTCTGAACCTGTTAAATCCTCTTCCAAGTTAACAATAACATTATCGACAAATATATTTTGATGACGAATACCATAATAGCCCAATAAAAGTATCGCTAGAGACAACATTGAATAAATAATATAATCTGGATTGAAGGTATAATCAACCCCTAAAAAATCTCTTGAAATGGTAATGGTAATTGCCGTAAAAAATATTGTCGCAACACCCCAAATAAACCCCTTTAACCAATACAAGTTGATATGCTCATCATTAGAAAAATTAGTATCTATCAATTTTTTGTAATTATTTAAAAGCTTGTAGGATAAAGTAGAATAGCTAATTGCCGAAATGACAAATGCTATTAATTGGATTTTAATAAACAAGTTGAAGTCATTGATTTCACCAGAATCCACCAGCCTTTTTTCATCTTCTGAATAGAAAAAATAAAATCTGCACATATATAATAAGGACAAGATTGAGGGAAAGAAATGTAGGTAATCCCTTCTTCTCAACTTATGCTCGCTTCTCAATGAATACAAAATATAAAGATATAAGAGCGGTCCGTATAAGAATGGAAATGGCACAGTTGTACCTACTAAATGAGGATAAATTTCCCAGTACCCTAAATAATTTAAATAGTAGCTTACAAGATGAATAGCCGCAACAAACATCCAAAAAGTCAATATAATATCCGGAAATGATTTGGCTCTTTTGTTCACCAATAAGACAAATTGAAATGCAGATATAAAAATGGCTATTAATAAAATTATATTCATTTATCCCTTTTTGAGGTATTTTGGTAACTCTTGGTATTAGCGTTTCTGTGGAAATATTTGGTCAATTGATATTTCCTCCATTTTCTAGTTCCGAAATAGAGTTTAGGAAATTAATTCGATTGATAACTTCTTCAGAATCGGTTTTGTCAAATATATCATTCATTGTCTTTTGAAGTTCGTTTTTTTTTAGCTTGTTGCCAACGGTCTTATATATGGCTCGTAGCGTGCAAATTATAAATTTATTTTCGGATTAAGCACAAGCCAGATTTTTAAATTTTACTATTTATCTTTTTTATTGGAAATCGTCAAATTTTAAAAATTTGGCGACTTTCCAAATATGCGTTAACTTTGTTTAAGCAACTGATTAGCTATGAGCTATATACGTTGTTAGCAGCTGCCATTATTTCCCTTTGTTGTTCGGATTTAATTGTTTTCCTCTATTTCCGTGTACTTGTGAGTTTTGTCTATTCGTACCTTTTGTTCCCTTGTTAGCATTATTTTGGTTTGCTTGATTCGCTTTGGGTGAAACTTTTTTCTTCATAATTTATTGATTTTTAATTTCTATGTTTAAATTTTTTAACTGGTTCAGTACCCAATTTATAGCTTTTTTGTTTGGCACTTTACCACTAAATATTTCTTGAATATATAAATCACCTTCATTGGTAGCTTTTGCAGGATATCCATAAGCATAAGCAAAATCTGACCAACCTTCAATTTCGGCAACCGAAAACATAACTCTTCTCAACATTGAGGGATGAGCTAAACAAAAAGCGAGTTCAATCATTTCTAAAGGTTGATTAGCTTTTTTGACTGTTACATCTAATTCTAACCAGCCTTTATTTTTGATATTACCAGTTCTGTTTTCTTCGTTTGAGTATTTTGATACAGCCCAATTGCATATCACTTCGACTCTATGGCCTGCATATTCAATAGCATCTACTAAAGCACAAATTATTGCACCTCTTTGAATTATTGTTTCAGATTTTATAGCAGCTGAAAATGATATTGAACAAACTAATGTAAATACTCTTCCAGGTGAATTATTAACGACAAACTCACGAGATACAAAACATTCTGGGTCGTTTGATAAATATCTACCAACATCTACATTATAACCAGCAACATCATAAATTTGACTTGGACGAATTACTTTTTCTGTTATCTGTGGGGTAATTTCAGTTTGATATTTTTTGACTTGTTCTAAACCATCTTGCCATCCTTGTAAAGCAAGTTTTTTTGCTTCTAACCAACTGACATTACCATTCCATTCTCGCGAATATCCACGAGATGATTTTGAGTAAGCATCACTTTCTCTAAATGCGTATAACCAAAAATCATACAAATCTTCGTAAATGATATGTTTGTTTATAACACTCAATATTTAAAGGTTCTTTTTAATCAATTCAATCGTTGCATTATCTAATCCTTTCCATAATACAGAACTTTCAACCAATTCTCGCTTTAGATTACTTTTTAAAAGTTTTGCACCAAAAAACGATGCTCTTGGGCTAACGATATGTCTAATTTCTTTTTTCTCAATAACACGTCTTATTGATTGAACATAGTCTACCCATTTATCATTATTGGCAAGTTTTCTTTCCAAAGTTTCATCATATTTCCAATCAATGAAAATAAATCTGTCTATTGAAGCTGCATCAAGTTGATTTCTGCCTACATATTGTCTGTCTGCTCCTTGTCCATAAGTATTTGCAGCAGCAATACAGTAAAAGTTTTTATGTCTTTTTATTCGTTTATCTGGAAAGTCCATATAATCATTCGCAAGAGCTGCATTAAATGCCAATACAGCTTGTGGAAAACTTCCGTCTATTTCATCAAATAAGAATAGACCTCCATTTTCGTAAGCTTTTCGGAATTCTGTAGAGACTATTTTTCCGTTAGCATCTATAAAGCCAGTAAGTTTAAATTCGCTTGCAATAGCACCAGTAAAATAAAAAGGAATATTTAAAGCCTTTGCACATTGGTTTGCTGCCGTAGTTTTACCTGAACCTGCTGGACCAGTTAAAAAAACGTTTAAACCTGTACTAACTATTGCAATTAATTCTTCAAATTGATAATGAACAATACCAACCTCAGAAGGTTTGTTATCATTGATTTTTACATTAATAAAAGGAAGGCATTTTCTTTTAAGTAAAGAAATATCCTTTTTGTATTTCAGAGAAAGTTCAGTTAAATCTTTTAGTTTAAGTTTTATTTCATCAAGTTCAGATTTGTCGTCAATTTCTTTGAGTTCGGTTTCTAAATCGGATATTTTTTGATTGATTTTCTCACTTTCGATTCGTCCAATTAAATTCTCAACCTCTTTTTTGAATTCGGTATTCTCGCTTCTTATTTTTCTTACAGATCGCGAAAAAAGGTCATTTATTTTTTTGTCAATATCGGCAGTTATAAATGGTCTTAATTTATCTTCAAATGGTCTGTTTTTCAAATTATTCCGTGAATTTTTATTCCTATTTTGATTGTTGTTTACTTTACTCATTGTTTTTTACGGAATGTTTTTTTGGTTGCTGCTAACGGCTTTGGCTATGATTTCGTTGCGGAAAAATACGCAGGATTTATTCCGTTGTAGCTCAAAGATAGAAAAAAGGATGGAATTTTCGGTAGAAAATACCGCCGCAATGAATTATAGCCGTTGTTGGCTAAAGTACCGACACGCTCTGCTTGGCACGCTCTGTTATGCCGTCCGTACAATTTTTTCCACTTTGCTCTTTTTCCGTCCACTTTTTATGTCTAAAAATCCGCTGACTTATTTTTAAAACTG
>NZ_VRLT01000006.1 GCF_008017835.1 Mesonia sp. HuA40
AATTCCATCCTTTTTTCTATCTTTGAGCTACAACGGAATAAATCCCGCGTATTTTTCCGCAACGAAATCATAGCCAAAGCCGTTGGGCACAAGGTTAAAATGTCAACGCTCGGCAGGCACATTTTTTTTTACAACCTACAACGCCAGCCACATAAAAAACAAAAGAGCCTGCCCTGCCAAAGCTGATATAAAAGACAAATAGTACAACCTAAAAACCGTGGTTGAATTTGAAATATTCTTTTTAATCGAAAACAGATACTAACAAAAACTACACTTTTGTGTTATATCATCAATTAATTTTTCTGCTAATTTCATCAAAAAAATAACTTTTCCGATGAATGATAGATACCACAGAAACAGAATATACCTTGATAAAAGCGAACAAGAAATTATTAAAAACTGCCCAATTATTTTTGGAGGTTGTGGAATAGGTAGTATTATCGCTGAATGTGCCTTGCGACTGGGATTTGAGCACATTACCATTATTGATGGCGATCAAGTGGAACTCTCTAATTTGAACAGGCAAAACTATACCGAAAATGATATTACTGCTAACAAAACACAGACTCTGAAATCACGCTTATTGTCAATTAATGCAGAAGCCACTATCAATATTTACGATGGTTTCATCAGCCAAGATAACGCTGAAGAGCTCATAGCAGGTCATCAAATAGCCATTAATGCCATAGATTTTACCTCTGACATCCCAATAAGATTTGATGAAATATGCAGAGAACAAAACATCCCAATATTACACCCCTATAATCTAGGTTGGGGAAGTTTGGTAACCGTGGTAAGCCCACAAGGATTACCAATAACGAATATAGAACGAAATGACGAGCCATTTAGCGAACTTACGATGGTAGAATATGTATCAAGCTATTTAAAGTTCTGGGGGCAGCCACAACCTTGGCTAGATCAAGTGCTAAAAAATTTTAAAGAAGAAAAAGAACCTTTCCCTCCACCACAATTGGCAATTGGATCCTGGGGTGTAGCTGCGATGTGTTCTCACATCCTTTTTAATTTAGCAACAGGTAAAGCGGTGAAAAAATTTCCTGAGTTTTATTTTTCCTCTTTATCATATGTTTAGATGTTATATAAGCCTATTGTTGGTAGCGTAAACAATAGCTTCTGAAATATTGGTGACGCCCAACTTTTCATATAGCTTCTTTCTGTGATATTTAACGGTGTCGGTAGATAAACAAATGGTTTCAGAAATTTGTTGAATGGTAAAACCTCTGGCAGATAGCTGTAAAACCTCTATCTCTTGTTCTGTAAGCATTCTTTTTTCATTTACTTTCCAAAAACTTCCTTTTAAATCATAGATGAAAACTTGTTGGTAGCCTTTGCGGGTAATTTGTATGTTTCCTGATTCTTTTTCGTTAGACAATGACACCAAACACATAGCCTTCCATATTTTTCCCTTTTCGGTCAAAAATAATGGTGTTAGTTTTTGGTTGATTAAAATCGGTTTACCTGATGGGGTTTTTAAATGGAAATCGTACGATATGGTATATTCTTTCCGTTCTGGAAGAGGTATTTTATCATAAAAATCAAAACCAATGGTATTAATTTTTACCAACAAGTCTAAATCCTTTGGGGTTACGCAGTTAAAATAAAATTGATAGCCCATATCTTTTATTTCTTCAGCCGTATATCCACACAAAAATAAAGGATTGTCCGACACGTACTCAAAGCCCTTTTCTTGATAGTCGATTACATAAATACTTTTATAGGTAGTTCTTGCAAAGGCTTTAATGACCTCCAAATAGTCTGTTAATTGTATGCGCGCCGTATCAGTAATTTTTTTTACTGTGTTTTTGTGAGAAAAGAAATCGTTTACATTGGCCATAATATATCCGTTTATTAACGGTTAAATATAAAATATTTCTATTAAAAAGTTTTGTAATTCACTATTTTAAACTATAAAGACTACACTTTTGTGTAGTACATCGCTTTATACTTTGTCATAAATTAAATATAAAACATTGGCTTATGGCATTATATAAAATAGAAAAATTACAAAAAAAAGATCTCTTAGAATTCGCCCAATTTATAGTAAACGAAAATTATAACCACCATTTAAATGGGGTTTTCTCGTTTGATTATGAGGAGGAGGTAAGTGCTGTTTTTCAAGAAGAATTGGATTACTTCAAAAATTCACATATTTATGCAGCAAAAGATTTTGATGACATTATTGTAGGATCTATTAGAGTTTTGTGTTGGAATGGTCTTGACTTGTTGCCTATCCAAAAACTTTTTCAAATAGACATTACTTCACACAATAATTTTATTCCTGTAGATACTATTTGGCACATTGGTAGGTTTGCCATACGTAAAGGAGTTAGAGATGTAAACCTGCTAAAACAACTTATGATTTACGCCATAAACCCAATATGCCAAAATCGATATTCTGTAGCTTATGCAGAATGTGACAGCAAACTGTTACGCATTATTAAAGCCTTAGGAATTATAGCCATACCCTTAGATAAACCCATAACATATTTGGGATCTGAAACCATTCCTATAAAGATGACGCAGAACGGATTAATCCATTTTTATTCTAAACATAAAAATTTAGTGGCTAATTCTATTTTAACAACAAAACCTAAAAACTACACTTTTGTGTAGTGTGTTATAAGAGAGTCTTCTATATCTTAGTATACACATTAAAACATATTTTTTAACCATTTAAAACCTTCAAACTATGAAGAATTTATTTTTTGCTTTAGCTTTTATGCTAATGGGAACGTTTGCCTTTGCAAACACAAACGACCTGAATCTTGAAGATTCTGCTGTAAACAACACAGAAATTACCGCTGATGTGCCGTTAGCTTCTGATAGTGCAGAAATTCAAACCAATGTTGAGAGAGACATCACTATCATCATTGTTAGATATCCAGATGGATCTACTACTGTTATTGTGATTGTAAGAGAATAAGCAATTTTAAAATCACTTATCCCTCATATATGAATGAGTTATAATCATTATATTTGAGGGATTATTTACTTACTAAAAATAATTTTATGAAAAAATCCATTTTTATACCATTTTTAATGCTGCTAATTACTCAAACCAATGTCTTTGCTCAAGATTATACTGTTGTTTATGAAAAGGAAGTAAAACCTGATGTTGGAAACCAATTAGATAAAATCACAGACCCTGTGATGCGAAAACAAGTAGAAGCACAACTCACTGAGGTTAATTTGTTTGAATTGTTGCATACCAAAGAAGCATCTACATTTGCAAAACAAACCGCAGAAGAAAGCAAAAACGATAAATCTTTGGCATTACGAGATGAGCAATCATCTAACATAAAAGTGATAAAAATGGGCGATGATGATAAATCGGCTGTATTATATAAAGACTTATCGAATAAAGCTTACTTAGAATCAGCTAGCCTAATGGGGAAAGATTTTTTAATAAAAGACTCATTGCCAATCTACAATTGGGAGTTGGTAAGCGAAACCAAAACCATTGGGAATTACGTATGCAAAAAAGCCACCACAGTTTATAATGATAAAAAAATTACAGCTTGGTATGCGCTTTCAATTCCTCTGAGTGACGGTCCTGGCGAGTATTACGGATTGCCCGGACTTATTTTAGAACTTACCGATGGCACAACCACCTACAATGCATTAAGCGTAAAACAAACGCCTGATATTTCTTTAACAAAACCTTCAAAAGGAAAAGAAGTTACGAAAGCCGACTATCAAAAAATTGTAGAAGATCGAGTAAATGCCTTAAAACAGCAATATAAAAATTAGAAACCATCAAAATAGTTTTGGACTAATGCAATTAAGTGGTTTTTATTTTTTGTTAGCACTCTTACTTCTATGCAGCTGTAAAGTCTTTGCTCAATCAGAAAAACGTATAACGGGAAAACTAACCGATGAGTCAAACGAAGTTGTAGCCGGTGCTTCTGTTTTGTTGAAAAGCCAGTCTGGAGAAATTCTTACTTATGCTATTTCCGATGAAAATGGAGACTTTGTACTTACAGCAGAAGCAGAAGGCATTCATCGCTTGGAAGTGTCTCATATTGCTTATGCCTTATATACAGAAGCTTTAGAGCTCATTAAATACAAACAGACCTATTCTAAAGACATTGTGCTAAAACCCAATGGCAATGAATTGGAGGAAGTGGTTATTCAAGGGCGAAGAGCAGTAGCCACTCAAAATGGCGATACGCTAAGCTATAATTTGGGTGCTTACACCACAGGAAACGAACAAAAACTTAAAGATATTATCGAAAAACTCCCCGGTTTAGAAATTGATGAAAGCGGAAAAATAAAATCGGAAGGCAAAGTCATCGATAACTTGCTTGTGGATGGCAAACCTTTTTTTGGCGACAACCATAAAATTGCTACAGACAACCTAAACGCTAAAATGGTTGGTGGCATTGATGTACTAAAAAACTACGAAACCTTTGATGCTGTAAAAGATATTGAAGGTAGTAATGAAACAGCCATCAACATACAAATAAAAGAAGAATATCAGGGGAAACCCACTGGCAATATAGAAGCTTATGGAGCCTATGAAAATCGATACCGTTTGCACGCCAACTTGTTTTCTTTTGGAAAAAAACATAACCTAAGTTTTATAGGCGACATCAACAATACCGGCCAACAGCCCATCAGTTTGTTAGATTATATTCAAATGGATGAAAGTGATGCTATTAAAAGTAAAGAAGATGAACTGTCATCAATCAACACGAATTCAGATTTACCCAGCTTTTTACAAGAAAACAATAATCGGGTAAAGCAGCAATCAAAATTTGGCGCACTAAACGCCGTTTTTGCCCCGTCACACAATACAGCCATTGAGGCATTCAGCATTTTGAACAAAGAAAAAATAAAGCAAAAACAATTTACTGAACAGTCCTTCTTTTCACAATCGCAAAGCATTACTAGTGAAGAGTTCATACAAGTTGACAAGGATTTTTTAATCAACCAAACGTACATAAAAGCTGAATATAAGCCCAGTGCAAACAGTATTTTAAAATACACTTTAGACTACAAACCACAGCATAACGAATTTGTTACAAGTATTGATGGCGAGGTTCAGGAAACGGAACAAAATACCCTGCAAAATATTGAAAATAGAGGTCACACTTTAGGACAAAATATAGCCTATACATCTCGATTAGCTTCCGATAAATTACTTTCTGTCAACGCTTTTTCAAGTTTCAAAAGAAACAAAACGCAAATTGGTTTAGTATCAAATCAATCTTTATTTAATCTTGGAAACAACATTGCCCAAGAATTGGAAAATAATAATGATGAATACGGTGTTTATTCTAAATATACACAACGAATAAACAATCATATACTCAAATTCAATCTGGGTTATGTATGGCAAAAAAGTGATTTTTATGACACGGCTTTACCGGATGAAAATTCATCTTTAATTAATCAAGATTACTTGTATTCTGGTGCTTCTATCGAAAAAAAAGAAGGCTTTTTTCAATATAAAGCACGTGTTAACTTAAGACGATACAGCAATTCCTTCAATGCTAGAAACGATGATAATTGGCTGTTTCTACCAACATTAGAAAGCAAATTGAGCTTTTCAGAAACACACTATCTATCTTTCAATTACAACAGGCAAGCGGGCTTTCCAGATGCAAGTCAACTCAATTTATTTCCCTTTGTTCGAGATTACAGAAATTATCGCACCCAAACGACTGCTGATTTTAGTGAACCGATTATCAATAATCGCTTTGGAATGCAGTATTTTTATTTCAACCTGTATAGCGGTACCCAAATTCTATTCAACGCATTTTACAACAAAACAAAAAATGATATTGGTGTGAATAATGAAGTGGTTGGAATCTACAATTATTCCAATTTTTTAAATGTACCTTATAAAAGCAATTGGACGAATACACTTCGCTTTCAAACGAGGATAAACCCCATTAAAACAACGTTTAAATTGAATTTAGATTATTCAAATATCGAATTTAATAACTTCCTGAATGGCATTCAGAATAAGGCAACAAACCAGCAATACAAGATAAAACCTGCTTTAGCAAGTTACTTTAAAGACGCGTGGATTAATTATGAAATAGGTATCGATTACGAGCAAAATAATACATTTTTTGATTTAACCGATTTGGAGAACAAGGGCAGTAAAACAAGTCCATTTTTAACTCTTGAAGGCGAGTTTTCATCCGATTGGTCTTATTCTGTGAACAATGCAATCGCTTATTTTAGAACGTCAACAATAAAACGAAATTTCCATCAACTTGATTTTGAATTACGCTATAATAAAGCATCTTCAAAATTCAGTTATTGGCTATCCGGCGAAAATATTTTGAACATTGAAAGCGCACAAATTGTAGAAGCTATTGCGATGCAAAATAGCATATCCCGAACAATCATTGACCAAATGCCCGGCTATATTGGTGCTGGAGTTTCTTATGATTTTTAAGCAATCTGATTTTAATTCCGCAAGCACATTTGTTTTTTCCAATCACATCACCCAACACTAAAAACAAAAGAGCTTTCTCGTTTAGTGCTTTAAAAGAAGGTTACGGCTAAAATCCAAGCAGAGCGTAGAAAACCCAGTGCCCAACACCGCATATAACAAATAGCTAAGTTTTTGCTAAACTGGAAATTTTGGTAATTTTACCAAGTCGCCAAATATTTGTTTTGGCGTTTTAGAAATTCAAAGTTAAAAACTAAAAACAAATATTTGGCTTGTGCATAATCGAAAATATATTTGCTAATTTGCACGCTACTTGTCATATGCAAACACGTTGGGCACAATATGAACGAACATCGAATGAAATACATAATTATCGGAATTTTATTTATCTCAACTTCTGTTTTTG
>NZ_VRLT01000037.1 GCF_008017835.1 Mesonia sp. HuA40
TCCTCGATAAATTTCATAAAAATCAGAAAAATATTATTTTTAAGAGCATTAATTGGTAGTTTTGAGACTGACTGCCGTTGTGGGTAATGGTAAGAGAAAGACGGTAAAAACAAAAAACACGTTCATTCTAAACACTTCTCAACAAAATTCAAAAAAGGAATGAATTTTGATGACCTAAACCTCAAATTACGGTGAAAAACATATTGACATTTATGCTAAAAACAGTTTGTACAACTTCTCTGATTGTATTTTTATTCTCAACCAACGCAATTGCACAACCCGGCAATTTTTCTAATCAATTTAAGTAGTACAAAAGATGAAACGATTATTGCTTTTTTCTTTGATGATACTAAGCGTATCCACGCTGTCCGCCCAGCAAATATCCCTTTTTGACAAGGACAGGGAAGCCCGTGCGTATATAGACTATGACAAAAATGCCACCCTTTTTATGTGGGACGGAACACCGGTTGCTTATATTGAAAAAAAGGGTAAGAGCCTTTGTATTTTTGGTTTTGACGGTGATTTTTTTGGTTGGTATGAAGACGGTGTGGTGTATGACAAAAAAGGCTATGTGGTTGGAGCAAGAGAAGGAGCATCTAGTATGATTCCACATACAAAAACCGAAAGAATCAAAGGCATACAAAGAACAATCCCGACACGTCGGATTGTTACCTCTTTTACGATGACCAAACCTATTTTTAAAAGACAATGGAGTAATACTTCTCTAACGGAATTGTTGTACTTCGGAAGAAAATGAATAATAACCCTTTAAATATTTTAAATGATGGAAACCCTAAAACAAGTATTTTTTATAGCCGTATTGGCAATAGTTACCGTAGGCTGTGGTAGTGATGACGATAATAACGGTTCGCAGACCGTAGAGCAAATGTTGATGTCGGGGAAATGGTATCAAGAAAAGCGTAATGGCTTTGACATTACTCCTTGTGAAAAAAAATCTTTTATACACTTTTTTGACGGCAACAAGATTGAAGAAGTTGAATTTTATGTAGGATCTTCTAATTGTGATATAGCCCGCTCCGACAACGGTACGTTTGTACTTATTGGTGATTCTGTTATTGATGTTAATTATGAAAATGATGGCTTTTCCGGTCAATTTCATATAGAATCTATTACTCCTAGTGAACTAGTCTTAGAAATGTATGGCTCGCTAATTACTTTCGACAAAACGGAAGGCTAAATGAATTATGACCGAGGCAGCATACAACAGATTGGTTATAAAAAACCGGGAGCATAAGGTTTTTAACAGCGATTGGGAAATTTATTACTCCATCGACTTTGCCGATACGCTGTTGCCGGAAATCCCTTTGTACAGGGGCAGAGGCTTGTGGACGTTTGACGGTGCTGAACTTTTTGACGGATTGCAAAAAACAGCAAGGCGGGTTTTGGATATAGACGGCAGCGGCACCTTGATAAACCTCATTGCCTACACCTATCCCAAAGACGTAAAAGCATCGGTAAGAAAGCAGTTTGTACAAGCCGGGGAGTCGGAGGTATGTATCTTTGCCGAAGTGGCACAGGATGACAGTATCGAACTTAGTTTTACCCTGGGCAAACGGTTTAAAGATTACTTAAAAAACCTTGCAGCAGAGGGCATAGAAGCTCCAAGCCCAGCAGATGTCGAAAGCCAAACCTACCCCACCACCATAGCCGATTTCAAAGCGGTTTTTGGTAATCATTTGGTACACGAGGATTTGATGCGGTTTGTATTGGAAACGATTGGGGTAAATATTCAAGAAAAGGAAAATATAGAGATTAAGATACAAAGTATAAAACTTCAAACCTCTGAACGAGTTGGATATATAAAAAAAGAAGGTAATGATGAAACTGAAAGAAAAATCATTTTCAATTTTGAAGTTTTACACAGCTCTTTTGAAGGTTTTACTTTTTCCGTTTACAAAAACAGGGATAAAATATATGAAGAGAACCATTTACAACCCATTATAATTTCATCAAATCCGGAGAGCAAACCTATAGAAGATGATGAAAGCTACTATGAGCCCGGGGTATATCAAATCATATGGGATTGTTCACAAGAAGATGTTTTTGAAACAGAAAGAAATCAAAAATTAACTTTTTTATTACAGATTAAAAGTAGTAAAGAGAACGAGTATAAAGCTACAAAATCTTTATCAATACGTGAGTTGGTTGAAAATGCTGAGATAAATAACTACCTATACATAATTGCTCCTGAAAAACAAGAAAAGGATAAAGACAGTTATATAAAGATTTATGGAGATGAAATTATTAATCGACAGAAGCAGTTTTTGAGTAAAATTCCCAAAAAGGTATATGATAAACTATCAAAAAAAGGGAAACTTATTTTAAACCTTCCTGTCATATTGACAAAGTTGAATTTTTTACACGGAGCTTTGTGTCAAATACATTGGCTCGAAGGAACAGGGGAATCAATACAATTTCCCTATGAGTTTTTTATAAGCGAAAAGCGTGTTGAAAATATTGATAAAAAGAATTTAGAGGCATATTTCAACCATGTCCAGTATTTGTCTGTTGAGAACCTAGGATATACTCCCAGCAATCCCGACGGGTTAAATTTGTTTCTATTTAATGAAAGTATTCCAAGTGTAAAAAGATCTCTTGATTTGTTCAACTATAATCTTAGTAACAGAACCAACAATGGAGAAATAGGAGATTATGAAAATTTAGCTACAAGACTTGATGAGGAAGTTGTTACTAAAGAAAATTATTTTCAATCTTTTTCAATTGGTTCTGCTTTTGGGGATACTGATGATATTGGCACTGCTCTTGGGAGATATTCTCAACGTTGTTATTTTGTAGGCGTTTTATGGAAAAATGAGTCTTTAGACAGATGGATTTTAAGCATTGAACAGGTTGGTAGTCGATTTTTTGATGACTTCAGTTTTAATGACCGCTATCTGTTTGGGTTGAGAAGCCAAGACTTGGGGTATTGGGATAATAATATTGAAAAACCTTCTCTACCAAGAAAGCACCCTTTTAGAGGCGGAATTTTACTTCAAAATTCTGACTTTTTAGACCTAAAAAAGATCCTAAATCCTGAACCAAACAAGGGTAAAAAGCTGATTATCACTGATAATGCCTGTAGAGACTTTGCTGTTTATTCTGAAATAAAACGAATTGCAGATGAATTTATTAAAAAAGATATTCTTATACTATAAAGATATTATTTTTTTATTGATCTTGGTTTTTTTCCTGTTTCTTTCTCCTGTCGGCAGTTTTGGATGGAAAATTGTGAATATCAATTGTATTGGATGTGGTCATACTCCAAGTGTTTTTTCAGATATTTACAATGGGGCAGAGTCTTTTTTGGAAATTATTTTTGATTTAATTTATGTTTTTTCAATTATTTTATTACTTGTTTTCCCCTTATTGATAGCATTTGTATATATTGTTAGAATCAACAATTTTAAAAAAGGATCCGATGATTATATTGCTGTAAAACTTATTTTAATGACGATTTTTAGTGTTATATATTTTTTTATAATTTCTATTTTGTATCATTTTCCTACAATGGTTTATTTAATTTTTCCAACAGGTTTGACATTTATAATATACTTAATTTTGGTATTTAAAATTGAGAAAAGATTAAAAAAATAACAGCACAATGCTCATTGCTCACGAAATAGGTCATAATTTTAACCTGCGCCACCCTTTTGATAACCACGAAGGCGAGGGCGATTTAAAATTACAACAAGGACAAACCCTAGAAAATATTATGGGTTACCTGCCCGATGCAGAAAAAACCTACAAGTCTTTTATTACTTATCAGTGGGAGAAGATGAGAACATATTTACACACTAACAAAAATAATGCTAAGGAGTTAAATTTTGAGACATATCACGTACCAAGAAATTGGAGAAGTTTAAAAGACTTTAGTAATAGAGATATTTCTTCCAATTTATCAAAGTTCTGCCAAAATAGTCTTGAAGGAATATTAGGGAATAGAATGCTTGATTATAATGACACTCCTACACTTTATGCTGAAATATCTTCAATCTTTGAGAATGATAAATTTCAAGATAATATTATAGGGTATTTTATCGAATCTATTATCCGCCAAATTAACCAATTATGCGATTGATATTTATTTTTATGCTAACAAACTCTTTCATAAATGCTCAAGATACTTTGGAGTATAGAAATTATATTGACTATGAAAGGAGAGACCCTCTCGCAACGGCTAAAAATACTATTATAACCAGAGATGGAAACTTCTTACCAGATGGTTTGTATTGTTTTACAGGGTATAAAAAAGATTTTGAACTTTTGTTGAAAACAAATGAGTCCGTTTGGAGTAGAGCTGATATAAAGATTAACGGCAAAAGTAAATTGTACTTGGTTGGTGAGATAAAAGACTTCATTAAAGTAGGTGTTTGGACACTTAAATTTAAAAACAATTACTCAAGTAAACACAATCCTATTATACCTTCAGAAGTGTGGGTAGAAAACTATTTGTATGCCATAGGAGCTAAAGAAGCACGATATAAATTTTTTAACAACGATATGAATTGTAAAATCCAATCCTATAGTTTAGGTCAAAGAACACTTTGTAGAGATGCAGTTAATAATGTTTATTTTTCTGAAACTTATGCACCACTTTATTTCGGAGAGACTGATGTCTTATCCTATGAGAGATGAGTTGGGTGTGGATACTATGTAAAATATGAAGAAGATAAAAAAAAGGGGAGGAAGAATAAACGAAAAACGCATTCTTTATTGATAAATGATGATGTCTCCATAGATGCAAGAAGACAAGGAGATACAATCAAGACCCAATTTGAAGTAAAAATCCGACAAGTACCCGATATCTATGTGTCATTGCATATTACTGAAGTTATAAGAGACAACAAGTTGGTTTACTTTAACATAGATGAACAAAGAAACCTGCCTGAAAAAAAAGAGAACGAATTTAAAGGGTATAATTTTTATCCGGAAATTATGTATAACCTAGCACCTTGCTGGGAGTTGGGTAGATAAGGCGGTATAAATTATAAAACAATGCAAATACACTAAACCTAAAACAAGCCCAAACCCAAGAAAACTATATGGACTACGACATCCCCAAACGCAAAAGCTTTTGGGACTGGCAGTGAAAGATATGCAAAAATGTAAAACTACTTTTAAAAATTGAGATAATTTATTTTATGAGACTGTCCATAAAAACATTATTCATTAACCCCCTATAAAACCCAAAAAAATATGAAAACTCTAAAACAATTAATTTTAATAATCGTATTAGCAAGCCTTACCTTTGCTTGCAGTAGTGATGATGATAACAGTAGTGCACAAACAGTAAAGCAGATGTTGATGTCCGGAAAATGGTATTTGGAGAAAGTAGATGAAAATGACGTAACACCCTGTGAAAAAACAACTTTTATTCATTTTTACGATGAAAACAATTTTTCATATGCGCGCTATTATAGTTTTAATGATATTGACTGTGTCATAGTTGATAGTAAATCAGGGGCATTTGAGTTAATAAACGATACAATTATCAAAGTGATTTATTCAGAAACATCAGAAACCGTTGAATATGAAATCATCTCCATTTCAAATAGCGAATTCATATTAAGAATGGACGATAATCATGTTTACAATTTTGATAAAACAGAAGGTTGAGACAGAAATAATTATTAATTAATCAAACAAAGTCACAAAAGTCACAAGCACATTTGCAATTTCCACTACAAAACCCAACGCTCAAAATTGCAAAAGAGCTTGCTCGTTTAGAACTAAAAAGAAAGTAAATTACTATGAAAACCAAGCAGAACGCGGGAAACCCAGTGCATAACACGGGCTATAAAAAATAGCTGCTAAGTGGTTAAGTCAGTAGGTTTTGTATGTCTATAAACACAATAACTACTCGAAAAATATAGCGTGTATTTCCACGCTACTTTTCATAGCCCACAACCGTTAGCAAACAGCTGTAAAAATAAATCACTTGGAGATAATTGAAAAACTATATATTCAAATCAGACTGATAGCTAAAAGTCGGGAATTTCTTGAATTGAGATATATAAATCATTTGGAATTGATTTATCCATTGCAAAATTTAGAGTATGTAGAATGGGAAAAATTGAATACAATTATTCCTAATCTTACTCAAGATGAACTTCAAGTTGTTGCGGATTCAATAATGGAAATAAATGACAATAAAAAATCGAATTACGATACGACCTCAATTTATGCGCACATATTTACTGTTTCGGAGGATTTAGTTGCTGAATATATGCTAGAAAATTTTGATTTTATTGACAATGATATGCCAAAAAGAATAGAGTTAATTGATGAAATTGCAAATAGATTGAAAAATCTGGAAGGAAAAACAATGGTGCATACGGATTTTTCATCCCAATATATATTAATAAATAAACTGTACGATAAAGCCGTTTGCTAACAACGTATATTAGCAATTGTGGTTCTGTGTCCTGCGGACACAAACGCTTACGCGTCAAAGTCAGTTCTTTTTATTATCTTTAATTCCAAATTCCCACAACTGACAAATATACAAGACCGTCAGACTGTCTCAAAACCATGCCATCATTACAGTCTTTTTTTAAGGATATATTTTTAATTTTTTTTATCTTTAAAAATGGAATATCAACAAGGAGAAGACCGGGAGCAATTAACTTTATACAGCACTTGTTTAGAC
>NZ_VRLT01000029.1 GCF_008017835.1 Mesonia sp. HuA40
TGTTGTTTTGTTGTTTTGTTGTTTTGTTGTTTTGTTGTTTTGTTGTTTTGTTGTTTTGTTGTTTTGTTGTTTTGTTGCATGTTAATAAAAAGTTGATTAGGTGTTTAAGGTACAAATAATTATTTTATTACACAATAAGGTTGTTGTTTTGTTAATGTTATTTTAATAAATTAACATAAAAACATCTTTTTTTCTGCAGCAGCAGAATGTTAAAGGATGTGTATGAAAAAAGAAATCTATTTTTTTTTGACGTTTCTTCGGAAGAAACTTTGAGAATATTAGAATAGGCTCACTACTAAAGGTAATGCCTGATTTTTACAATCATATCTCGAATTTTTCACTTTGTATTATTTTTTACATAACTCTTGGGTACGTTGGTGTAATGTTCGGTATGACATTTAAACACTTAATTTTAATTGGGGCATTTATTTTATTCTTAACTATAATAATAGAACTTCTAATACCATTTTTAAATACGCCTGACAAAACTGATGCCGTATATGGAATACTAGGAGTGCTCTTAGGATTTGGGTTTCTTTATGTAATAAAAAACTATGGATTGAAAAAAAACAAATTATAAAAACGAAAGCACAACAATAGCTATAAGTAATTGCTTGTTCTCGCCTACTTCTGAAAACCCTCTCGGATTTTCAGTTTGGTGCATACTTGTAAAGTTATGTGCTAACCCACGCAACTACTCATAGGTACTGTATTAAATAACAAGTATTTTAATTAAAATTTTATAGAGATAGTTTAAATGTAGTTACTCCTTCTATTGAAATATACATAAGAGTAAATAAAACAAGTCACCCAAAATATGATGATCGGGAATTGGTGAAAAATTTTGTAATTGAAACACTAAAATTAGAATTACCTAAAAGCGAATATTATGAGTTGAATTTGATGTCAAAAGATTATTCAACCGTAAATAAAGCATTAGAAATTATCCTATCTAAGAAACACAAAAACCCAGAATGGATTGTTGCAGCACCCAATGAAATTTTAATTTCTGAAAGTAAATACACCCTACTAATATCCATTACCGGTAGTTATGGTGATTCATATCGTGGCGTATTATTTTGCTCTGTAATTAATAATAAGGATAAAATTATTGAGTATGTAGAAAGATATACTCTTAATGGAAGTCCGTTAAATAAAAACAAAATTCAGAAAAGAATTAAAAAAGCAATAGCAGAAATAGTATATAAGCAACAGTATAAATTACGGCTTAAACTTCAACTCAAAACTTAAAGTTTCACTCGTTTTTTTAGAGCTGATCTTTTTTCCTTTGGATATAGAAGAATAGTCAAAAAGAGGCACTTCTAAAGATCTTTTTTTCGCTGCTGCGGAATAATATTTATCTCTAGAAGGATGAATTGGATAAACACCATGAAAAATTCCAGAAGTTGACTTTTCAACCAATCGAATTAACAATCTTATTGCATCATTTTGCTCTATAAGATTTACCGGAGCATCAGGATTCTTCATATTTTCTCTTCCTGCCAAATATTTTACAGGGTGCCTATCTTCTCCTACCAAACCTCCAAAACGAACAACTGCCGTGATAAAATTCTCGCTGCTTTGCCAAAGATTTTCCACTTCTATCAACTGTTGAGCGGTAGAAGAGGTTGCGTTAGGAATATCATTTTCTTTGTAAGTTGGAAAATTTTCTTCCTCTTCAAAAATCGAAGTCGAACTTACATAAATTACGTGCTTTACCTCACTCTTTTCTACTTCCGTAAAAAGGTGATTCATTTTTTTTACAAAATTTTCTTTTGGGTTTTTTCGCAAGCCTGGAGGCACATCTATAATTAGACAATTAATGTCCTGTAAAAACTCATCTACCTCGCCTATAATTGAATCTTCAGTAAGTTTCACAACGTGAGCTGAAATACCAATATCTCGCAGCTTATTTATTTTACTTTTTCGAGTAGTTGTACCTTTTACTCGATAACCCAATCGCAAAAGTTCTTTGGCCAAGGGAAGGCCTAACCAGCCACAACCTAATATTCCTATTACCGGTTTTTCTTTCATTTTTGTTTATTTTTAAACTCTAAATACTCTTTGTCTTTGCGTTTAAAATCAAAAAAAGCTACCAAACAACCAAAAAGGCTATGAGTTAGTAAGAAAAAGAACCAACGCAATGCATTGAGTTCACTCATTTGAAAATTGGCATTTACCAATTCAATAAAAGTGGATACTGGAAAGGCAAAGATCAAAAATCCGTAAAGAAAAACATAGTATCTGGGCGACTGTCGCTTTTTCTCCCATTGCGCTATTCGTTTCTTAAAATCCTTTGACATAAGTTTATTTTAATTCTATAATTTGTTGGGTTATGATGGCATCATTCAAAATAAAAGGCTTTGGCATTTGGTCTGTACTTCGTGGTTCAATCGTAAATTTTTGCTGACTTAATAGGTTGTTACTTGCTTCAAACAGCGTTAATTGAGCCGCATTGTCTTTGGGCAATTCAATTTCTATTCGCAACGTGTCGTTATCTACCACATAGTAGGTTAATAAAGACTCTCGTTTATTTTTATAGTACGCTAAGGCGGAATTTTTAATCGTTTTTTCATTTATTTTAAGACTTAAAACCTCAAGATCTTTAGGTTTAGTAATCTCAATTCGATTAAGGTCACGCTGGGGTGTAATAGTTAGTTTATATCTTGTACTGATTGAATTTGAGTATTTACTTTTTATGCTAATTTGGGCGGGTTTAAACGGGAGAATGGGCGCTTGTTTTTCAAAAGTAAATGGCATTTGGTATTTACTATCAAACAAACTGGCTTTTTGTATGCGATCTTGAGCATCAAAAATTTGCTGAGTAAAACTATCAAGATGCTCGTCATAACTGTACCAGTTAGCCTGATTTTCATTTACATTAAAAACATAAAGCAAACTATTGGGTTTAGGTCGTAGTTCATTAAAGTCACTTTTTAAGTGAATAACAATTATAGCCAACAATCCGATAAAAATAAAAGCAAAACCTACCGGTTTTTTATACTCTAATTCTAACCACGAAGCTTGCCACCCTACAAAGATAAAATATATTAGTAAGGTACTTGCAGGCAGTATTTTTAACCCTAATCCGACTGGAAAAAATTGAACTAAAGGCGCAAAAATTAAAAGTGAAGGAAGGCCAAGCAGAGCTAAGATAAATAGGTTTTTAATTTGAAAAAGACGCAAACCAAAGGCTGCCAAAGCAAAGTAAAATGCAAAAATAAAATAAAACGCTCCGGGTAATATAAAAGCTATTAAAGTACAAATTAATAAAATCAACACAATTCCTGGTAAAAGTGTGCTGGTACGCTGATTAAAATTTGAGCTTTTTTTAGGATAAAATAAAAAATGAGCTAAAGCAAAACTCAGGGCACTAATAGCCAAAATATACCAATGTCCATTATAAGTAAAACCGTTTAAATTTTCTTGAACACTGGGGTAAATTAGTTTAGAAACAAACCATATGAGCCAAGAAAAACCTAGACCAAACATCAAGAAAAGTAGTAAGCTCTTGAATGATTTTGTTACCTCTGCAAAAGAAATTAATTTTTGTCTAAATCCGTAAAGGCATAAGGCGATTAATACTATCCAACCCAAAATTAATAAGGGAAAAATATAAGCAAATGGAAAGTAAACCATTTCAATAACAGGAAGATCAAAGTAAACCATATCTTCCTCACTTGGTAATGTTGCCAAGTCAATCTCTGCAAAGTGCGGTAAAAGTTGCTCCAAATAACTAGCTTGATGCAACAAAGAAGTATCATCTAAATTCTTTGCAGTGTCATTTGCCGTGTGATAATCAAAATGATCATCAATAAAAGCAAAGAAAAAACTAGGTATTTCTTTTTGTTCTCTAAAAACAGTTGCATCAGTATCGTTGGGTAGTTTTTTATAAACACTATACATTAGTGAGTTGGCTAATGGGTATTTTGTTCTAGCCTTTGAGAACTCACTTATTAAAGTTTTGTTACCACTATTACTTTCTATTATAGTATTTGAGGGACCCCCGCTTCCTCTGGCTTCAAAATTGAGCACTAGCCCAATCTCATCTGCCCAAGGATGATCATCAACAAACAGGGCAGCTCCGTTTAAGCCTACCTCTTCTGCATCGGTAAATAAAATAATGATATCATTTTTAGGCTTATTTTCTTGAGCCAAAAAATTCCTCAAAACCTCTAAAATTGTTGCTACTCCAGATGCGGCATCGCTAGCGCCAAATGAAGAGTGCACTGCACTATCATAGTGTGTCATAACTAGAAGGGCCTTTCTATCTGGTTCACTACCCTCTATTCGAGTAATTATATTTTCTGGAGCAGTAAATTGACCTACTTCATTTAAGACATAATCTTTTTGTGTATGAACACTTAGACCTAAAGATTGTAATTGCTCTACTATGTATTTTTTTACTTGACCGTGGTAAGAAGTTCCTATACTATGCGGCTCTTTAGCAATTATCTTTACGTGTTGTTTAGCCTTTTCTAAATCGAAATGCTCTAGCTGACTATCATTTCTTGGTGTAAGGCTATAAAAACTAAAAAAACAAACTCCAACAAAGAGTAAGTACACCAACAGGCTGCTGATTTTTTTTTTCATATCAAGAGTTGTTTTTTACCAAAGCAAAATAATCGTTTTCAAGGGGTAAATAACCTTGATCATAGACAAAATAATAAACCGTTCCTTTCTTTGTGGTATAAATACTGGTAAAATAAGTAAAATCAAAACCTAAGTTTTCTAGTTTCTGCTTAGTGGTTTTAGATTTCTTTTCGGGATTTAAGCGCTGCAGTATACGGTAGTTCTTGCGTAATCTATTGTTCACATTACGCATAAGGTTATTAGCGTCTTTATTAAGTCGATTATTATAGGCGTTTCTGCAGTAATCACCACAAAATTTTTTATCTGCGCGGCCGCGCATGGCCTCACCACACTCTACACATTGTTTTTGCATAGCTTAAATATACTAATTTTTAAAGCAAAAACAACGCATAAAAAAAGCACCATAAAAATGGTGCTTTAAGAAAACTTAAAATAATAAATATTATTCAATCACGCGAACTTCTGTCGCAGTCATTCCTTTTCTTCCTTCACTTTCAACGTACTCTACACGGTCCCCTTCGTTCAAAGAGTCACCTTCTAAACCAGTTACGTGCACAAAGATATCTCTACCTGTATCTTCGTTTGTAATAAAACCATAACCTTTTGATTCGTTGAAAAATTTAACTGTACCTTCCATTGTAAAAATAAAATAATTAATAATGCACAAAAGTACAATATAAATTGAGAAACCAAATTTTTTTAATCCAAATTATTTTCTTTTTTTTTATAAAATTTTAAATCATCAACCCTTTTTTCTTTCATTTTTTTAATATTTTCTGGGGTTAGCATATAATCTTTTAGGCTCCTACTTTTTGATCTTTGGTACAAAAAAAGTGGCATTACAATAAATATTCCTAAAACTAGCGAAGAACCTATTAGAACATTTGCCAATTTTTCATATATTTCATTTTGCTGCATAATTAAGCCTGCTGCTAAGCCCAAAACCATTAAAATAAATAAGAGTTTAATTGCTGTTTTCATTAGATTATTAATAAGTGATTAATTTTCGGCGGTAAGCCGTTAAGAGTTTAGATTTAGAAACAAAACCTACATATTTTCCCTGTTTAAGAACAGGAAGATTCCACGCAGCACTGTTTTGAAATTTCAACATAATTTGTTGCATACTATCTTGCTCATAGTCTATAAAATCTGGTGGGTCGTGCATTAAAAATTCAACTACGACAGATTCATATTTGTCTTGATCAAACATAATGTCTCTAATATCATCTAGTGTAATTACACCTATCAATTTTTCATCCTCATCGACCACTGGATACAAGTTTCTTTTTGACTTTACCACTGCTTTAAATAGCATATCTTTTAAGGTCATTCCGGGTTTTAAGATAATGAAATTAGTTTCTATTATCGAATCTAGATTTAATAAAGTTAAAACCGATTGATCCTTATCTAAAGTAAGTAGTGCGTTCTTTTCTTTTAGTTCTTTTGTATAGATATTACTTTCTTGATAAGATTTTGAAATCATAAAAGCAGTACCTACTACAAGCATCAAGGGTATAAATAATTGATAACCTCCAGTGACTTCGGCTATTAAAAACATCGCTGTCAAAGGTGCTTGTAAAACTCCAGCCATAAGTCCGGCCATACCTAACATGGCAAAATTATTATTAGGTAAGATATAACCTAATTGCTTACAGAAATTAACATAAAAGCTACCCAAAACCGTTCCTAAAAACAAGACGGGGGCAAAGACTCCTCCCACCCCTCCACCACTTAAGGTTACCGCGGTTGCTAGTGGTTTTAAGAATATAAGGCCTACCATTAAACTTAATACCACCCAAGTAGATTGTTGGTCTCGAAAAAGAAAGCTGTCTAAGGCCGTTTCATAATCTTGACCAATGATTTTATTCATAAATTCAAAACCTTCACCATATAAAGGAGGAACCAAATAGGTTAAAACACCCAAAATCATACCGGCCAAAATAACACGAAATATTGGTTTTTGTACTTTACGGAATTGATTTTCGGTTTTAAAATAAACCATTGTAAAATATATGGAAACCAATCCGGCAAAAAGGCCAAGAAAAATATAAAAGGGTAAGTTACCTATTTCAAAATGCTGAATCTCATTCAGGTTTACAATATACTGCTCTCCTATTAGTAATAATCTTGTAAGAACCGCCGAAACCGATGCAATAAGTAAAGGCAACATAGAAGTAAAGGTTAATTCTAGACTAAAAACTTCAAGAGCAAATAGAATAGCCGCAATAGGGGCTTTAAAAATAGCCGAAAGGGAACCGGCTGCTGCACAGACCAGCAAAAGTTTTCTGGTTTGTGCTTTCATATGAAAAAGGTCACTTATACCAGAACCAAAGGCAGCTCCCGTTGCAACAGATGGCCCTTCTAAACCCACAGAACCACCAAACCCTACTGTTAACGGTGCTGTAATTAAAGAGGTAAACAAATTAGAACGATTTACTTTGCCTTCTTTTTTACTAATAGCAAACAAAGCCATGGGGATACCATGCGTTATTTTATGCTTGATTACTATTTTTTTTACTAAGAAGGTAAGTAAAAGACCTAATAACGGAAAAATAAAATACCAATAACTATGGTAACTAGCCACTACTCCATCTTCGAATATAGCAGATATAAAATGAGTTAAATTTTTAAGTATTATAGCAGAGAGGCCAGCCGCCAAACCAACCAGCATAGCCAAGAAGTTGATAAAATTCTTATCTGAAATATTTTTATACCGCCATTTTAAAAAGCGCTTAAAGAATTTCTTATTACTAGGCATGGTTTAAACGTTTTCACAGCCTTAACTAAAATAGCAAAAAAAACCTGCTTTCGCAGGATTTTTTTTAAAGGGTTGTTTTTAGGTTTAACTCTTTTAGTTGTTCTTCATCTAAGGGCGCCGGGGCATCTATCATTACATCTCGACCAGCATTGTTTTTAGGAAAAGCGATAAAGTCTCTTATACTTTCTTGCCCACCTAGAATTGCCACCAATCTATCTAAGCCAAAAGCTAAACCACCGTGCGGTGGGGCTCCATATTGAAAAGCATCCATTAAGAATCCAAATTGTGCCTGGGCTTCTTCGGGACTAAAACCTAGGTAGTCAAACATTTGAGATTGTGTTTCTTTATCAAAAATACGTATTGAACCCCCACCTATTTCATTACCGTTAAGTACTAAATCATAGGCGTTGGCTTTTACCGCACCAGGGTCTGTTGCTAATAAAGGTAACTGTCCGGGTTTTGGAGCTGTAAAAGGATGATGCATAGCGTGATAGCGATTAGTCTCTTCATCCCATTCGAGCAATGGAAAATCGATTACCCACAACGGAGCAAATTCATCGGGTTTTCTTAGACCCAAACGCTCGGCCATTTCCATACGTAAGGCACTAAGTTGCGCACGTACTTTGGCAGTTTCGCCAGACAATATACAAATTAGATCGCCTGGTTTGGCCTGTGTTTTATGGGCCCAAGCTTCTAAATCCGATGCATCGTAAAACTTATCTACAGAAGACTTAAAACTACCATCTTTATTGTATTTTACGTAAACCATTCCTTGTGCTCCTACTTGTGGCCTTTGCACCCATTTAATCAATTTGTCAATTTCTTTACGGCTATAATCGGCGGCACCTGGTACAGCAATACCCACTACTAATTCGGCATCATTAAATACTTTAAACGCTTTATGTTTTGCAACCTCATTCAATTCGCCAAACTGCATTCCAAACCGAATATCTGGTTTATCATTCCCGTATAAACGCATAGCCTCATCATAGGTGATTCTAGGAAATTTCTCAACGTCTACCCCATTAATTTCTTTTAACAGGTGCTTAGTAAGCGATTCAAATATAGTAAGAACCTCTTCCTGCTCTACAAAAGCCATTTCACAATCAATTTGTGTAAATTCTGGCTGCCGATCTGCGCGCAAGTCTTCGTCTCTAAAACATTTTACGATTTGAAAATACTTGTCTAAACCACCCACCATTAGCAGTTGCTTAAAAGTTTGCGGACTTTGTGGTAGTGCGTAAAATTCACCTTCATTCATACGACTGGGCACTACAAAATCTCTTGCGCCTTCTGGTGTAGACTTAATTAAATAAGGTGTTTCTACCTCGATAAAACCTTGGTTCGCCAGAAAGTTCCTAACTGCCATACTTACTTGGTGACGAAAAACTAGCTTATTTTTAACAGGATTTCGCCTAATGTCTAGGTATCGAAATTTCATGCGTAAGTCTTCCCCGCCATCGGTTTCATCTTCAATGGTAAAAGGTGGTGTTTTTGCGGCATTTAACACCTCTAACTCCTGCACGAGAATCTCTATTTCTCCGGTTGGCAGGTTTGGGTTTTTAGATTCTCGCTCAATTACTTGACCTTTAATTTGAATTACAAATTCTCGCCCTAAGGTTTTAGCCAAATCCATTACAGACTCTGGAGTGCGTTCTTCGTCGAAGATTAGCTGGGTAATTCCGTAGCGATCTCGCAAATCAACCCATATCATAAATCCTTTATCTCTTACTTTTTGTACCCAACCAGATAGTGTAACCTGTTGACCCTTATCTTGAATCCGTAAAGACCCGTTTGTATGTGTTCTGTACATTTTTTGCCGAAATTTTTGACAAAAATAAGAAGTAACTTAAACTCATGCTACCAATTTAGAAAATAAAAATAGGCGTAAATCAAAATTAAATAAAAATATAATGCCTTGATGTTCAGCTTTTTACATACTTAATGTTAAGTTTATGTTACCAAATAGTTTATTTATTGTAAATTTTAATTATCTTAGATAATAAGTTATAAAAGATATACAGATGAAAAATTTAATTTTAGGTACGTTTCTCTTAGCAGGAATAACGCTATTTGCGCAAAATACATCTCCCGATTTCGAACAAGAGGACACCTTAATAAGAGGTACATTTTATTATGAAGATGGCGCAGTGAAACAAGAAGGAACTTATAAAGATGGGAAGCTACATGGGCAATGGGTTATGTATGCACCAGATGGATCTAAAATGGCTATCGCCCATTATGAAAAAGGTAAGAAAGTTGGACTTTGGTTTTACTATCAAGACCAAGGTTTAACGCAAATAAATTACACAGACAATAGGGTAGCCGAGGTGAGCGAATGGAAAGATAGAAACATCGTTTACAGCCAATCCAACAATTAAATGATTCAAGGCTGCCAATATTGGCAGCTTTTTTTTTGGCATGATATTTTCTAAATAAAAACAAAAGCTATAGTCCGATGCATTATTGTACATTATAGAACTATATTGGTGTCTATTATTAAGAAATTTGAAGATTAGAAACTGGCTTTTTGTATTTTTGAATTAAGAAAAAAGATTTATGTTAGAAAAAGAAAATATTGAATATGAAAAATCTGTACTTATTGGGATTATTACTCAGCATCAAGATGAAGAAAAATCCCGTGAGTATCTTGATGAATTAGAATTTTTGACTTACACGGCTGGCGGGGAAGTATTAAAACGTTTTACCCAAAAATTAGATGTTCCTAATCCAAAAACGTTTATTGGAACAGGTAAGATGGAAGAGGTGAAACAATTTGTAGATGCCAATGATATAGGAACAGCTATTTTTGATGATGAACTGAGCCCCGCTCAACAGAAAAACATTGAGAAAATTTTAAAATGTAAGGTAGTAGATCGTACCTATCTTATTCTTGATATTTTTGCACAGCGTGCAAAAACCAGTTATGCTCGTACACAAGTTGAATTGGCACAATATGAATATTTATTGCCTCGTCTAGCGGGATTATGGACACACTTAGAAAGACAACGCGGGGGAATTGGAATGCGAGGACCAGGAGAGACCGAAATAGAGACCGATAGACGTATAGTACGTGATAAAATATCGCAATTAAAAGACAAGCTTAAAACAATAGACAAACAAATGTCTGTTCAACGAGGCAATCGTGGACAGCTGGTTCGTGTAGCTTTAGTTGGGTATACTAATGTTGGTAAATCAACCTTAATGAATGTCATAAGCAAGAGCGATGTTTTCGCAGAGAACAAATTGTTTGCGACTTTAGATACCACGGTACGTAAAGTGGTTATACGCAATCTTCCTTTTTTATTAACCGATACGGTTGGTTTTATTAGAAAGCTACCCACCCAACTGGTAGAGTCTTTTAAATCTACGCTAGACGAGGTGCGTGAAGCAGATTTGTTATTGCACATTGTCGATATTTCGCATCCTAATTTTGAGGATCATATTGAATCGGTAAACCAAATTTTAAGTGAGATAGAAGGCAAAGATAAACCTACTATTATGGTCTTTAATAAGATTGATGCCTATGAACCCGAGACCATTGATGAAGATGATTTAATAACCGAAAAAACTAAGGCTCATTATTCTCTTGCAGAATGGAAGCGTACTTGGATGAATAAAGTGGGTGATGATGTGCTCTTTATTTCTGCTATAAATAAAGAAAATATAGAGGAGTTTAGAAAAAAAGTTTATGAAGCTGTTCGTGAAATTCATATCACTCGCTTCCCGTATAACAATTTCCTGTATCCTGAATATGATGCGTATACCGGAGAAGAGCAATAAAAAAAGCGGCCAAATGGCCGCTTTTTTTTACCTTCTTGTAGCAATTTTAATTATTCAAAATCTACCGTAATGTTGTTTAGCTCGTATGTCCCATCTTGAGCTTGTTGAGTGCTTCCAATATATTTGAAGGCAATATAGGCTTTCCCTTCTATACAAGAAAGATCAACAACTCCAGAACTCACTACATTTTTGTAAAATTCACCATCATCAACAACGGTGGCTGCAGACAATTCGCCCCAATCGGCGTCATTAATAGTATTCACGTCGCCATCCCAGTTGGTAGACAACACCACTCTTAGGTTACTATCGTCTGAAAAACTATTTGAAGTATCAAACATAAGCGTTTCGTTGTCTTGTGTATCGAAGTCTATTTGTGGTGTAATTAACCATGCAATATTGCTTTGGTCACCTGAGTTAAATGCTTGCATTCTAACAGCTTTACCCATTGAAGGTACATTTTCGCTATCAGTAAAAACCTCCCAAGAACGCGAACCTGCTTCTGCATAGTTTACCCATCCACTTATATTTGCAGGACCGTTTGCCTGAGCTTCAAAATCTTCATTTAAAATATTTTGACTTCCTTGAGTAGCTGCAATACCACAATCATAAGTAAGCGGATCGCAACGTTCTGCATTCATATTATAATCGGCCGGTGAATTTATAGCGATAATATATTTTTCATCGCGATAATCCCTAGATAACACTCCGTTTAAGGTACCACTGCCCTTAGGTAATTTTAAGCCTTTAAAATCGGCAAAAGTACTTGTACTTAAAGTGGTTGTAGCATCAGCTGTACAACTCTCTAGAATACGCTCGCCATCAAAACTATCTTCAGATTCAGAAGCAAAACTTAAATTTGCATCTATTTGTGCTTTGGTAAACTGCACATTATCCAATTGGATGAATAAGTTCTCATAAGCATCAGAAAACTGATTTATACTGATAGGTAACGGAACTATTTCGGCAATTTCTGTACTTCTTATGATTTGATTTTCAAACTGAGCAGGTGCTTTATCAATAAAATTACCGTCTGGCACCCCTAGGGTTACCACTCCGTTTGAAACCCCAATCGTAAATCCGTCAAGGCCAACATAAATCTTTTGTCCTACTTGGTAACGCGTATATAAAGAGTTTACAAATAAAGCAACTTTAATACCTGCTGTTGGGTTTTCTGGTTTGTTTTGTAGAATAATCTCTCTAAAAAAGTTACCCGCTTCGTCTGAAGAAATCACGTAACCTTCTAAATATTGGTTGGTTTCTGAATAAGTAAATTGCTCGCTATCGTTTTGAGCAAACTCACCTAGAACAGACTCAATAGAAACGATTGTACCAGGAATCTCAATATCTTTAACATCTGTATTAGGCACATCGTAATCATCATCTTGCACACACGAAGTGGCAAATCCTGCTAAAAGTAGCGAAAGGAATAAGAATTTTGTGAATGGTATGGTTTTCATAATCGTGTTGTATTTTCTAATTAAAATCTTAAGTATAAATTTAAATAATAAGTTGTTCCGTAGCCAAAGAAGTAGCGGTTACCAAAAATTGGTCCGTTTTCCCGAGCCTTATCTTCGGCTAAATTAGTGAAGTTAGAATTCCTGGATTGTTCAAAACCACCAGTTTTATATTCTGTATCAAAAACGTTGTTTATGGTTGCAAAGAATCCAACAAAATACTGATTTATTTTCCAAGATTTACCGCCAACGATGTTTACAAGTGTATAATCGCCAAAGTTTTCTTGAGCTAGCAATTGTTTTGCTTTGGCAGGATCATAGTCATTTCTAGGTAAACCGTCATAATCTAAATCGAAGTTAGCCGATCTGTTCAATGAAGAAATATCGATGTAAGCATCGTCAAAGTAGTTTGCCGTTACACCAATCCACCAGAAATCTGGATCTCTATATTCAAAACCTACTTGGAAAGCTTTTTCTGGTCCTCCCGCCACGTGATAGTCTTTTAAATTTGTCTTACCATCACCAAAACGTACTTCTCCTTTTTCGTTTACATTTGGCATTGCAGGATTAAAGTCATCACTGGTTAAATATAGATCTGGATTATTAGTATAGACATATTGGCCGTAAGATCCCGCAGCCTTAAGCTTAATGGTAGGGGTAACTTGAGCTTCTATACCAAACTCTGCCCCCATATTTCTTCTATCAATACCAGTAACCACTTCTTGCACAAAAGCGTCTCCTTCATCTATACCAAAACCAGAAAGATCTTGCGTAAAGTAGAAACCGATATCTGTACCGTCTTGAAAACCTGTGTAAAAACCTGTTAATCTTGCTTTCACTTTTGGCGTTCTATAAATATAACTCAGGTCTGCTGAAGTGATTTTCTCTGATTCTAACCCGGTTACAACATTATTATTTTGTCTAGCATTGCTAAAAGAGTTTCTTATATTAGGAGCTGTGGTGTAATATCCTGTATTAGCGCTAACCAAATGACGACCTGAAACTTTATAAGTAGCTCCGGCTTTTGCCCCAAAATTAGTAAAATCTAATTTTTCACTTTTACCAAAACTATTATCTAAAAAGTAACCATTTTTATATTTACCATCACGTTGGTATGTTGTATTTGAAACGTTTCCGGCAATATAGCCATCTACCCTTTTATACTTGAATTGGGCTTGTGCAAAAGCAGTAGCAACATTAGCTCTAATATCATAATTGTATTTATAGCGATCTCCTTCTCTCGCAATTCTGTTAGGATTGTTGACATCACTTTGAGCTAAGTCATTGATTCCTGAAGTTTCAATATTTTGAGGCTCTTCGGCAAAGAAGTCGACATCTAAATAACCAGTACCTCCCAGTAAATCTTTAACTTCGGCATAGTTCTCACTTAGCAAGCCTCTGTAGTTTAAAGATGCGTTTAAGGTGATATTTTGGTTAACATCTGAAGTAAAAATGGTATTTGCCGTAAACTGGGTATCATCTTGCCTGTCGTTTTGGATAATATAAATAGAATTTCCGCCCTTTGCTCGTGCAATCGCGTTGGCTTCATACAAACGGTTCCAGTTAAGTTGCCCGTCATTTACAAAGGCCTCTCTAGCTAAGTATGCAGCTTGATAATCTTTTGCTTCTGGGTTAGGAAAACGCAAATGGTAACTGGGTAAATTTTGGTAATATTCTGGTGTAGGGTTATTGCTTCCGCCCACATAGCTTATTTGCCCATCGCTACTTTCGACAATACGCGTACCTCCGTTATCAATTCTTGAGTTGGCAATTTTACCGGTTTGAAAAGCCACGTTGGTATTTAGTTTGGATTTATCTGAAATGTTCCAGTAGTGATTTAACATGACCACTGGCTCTTCTATTTCTTTAACTCTAGAATTTCTAATTTCTCCATCTTGATATCCCCATAAAGGATTGTATTCGACACCCTTTAAGTCTTTCACCTCTTGTGTAATAGCCGTTGCTTTTCCTCGTCTATTAGGTGTAAAAAATGCAGTTAAATTTAAACTATGATTGGGATTGATTTGTTTTTCAACTGCAGCAAAAAATGAATTAGCGTCATAAAGCGTACCGTCTTTAAAACCTTCTTCACCAAATCGGCGAGAAGCCAAAAAGGTATAAGACCAACCATTATTTAAAAGTCCAGAGCTGTAGCTTGCCATCACCCTTCCTTGGTAAGAACGGTTTGAAGCAGCATAAGAAACACGCCCACCTTTTCTGTATTGAGAAGCACGCATAATCATATTGGTTGTACCCGCAACACCACCAAAAGTATACTCATTAGCTTCTAGACCCATGGTGAAAATTTGGTTTCGTTGTACATCATTCAATCCGCCCCAGCTAGACCATTGCGGTCTACCGTCAAATTGTTTGTTCATTTCTATACCATTAATAAGCACTTTACCATTTTCATTATCAAAACCTCTAGGTCTAAAAAAGGTAGCACTAAAATCAAAGGCAGCAGCATTAAGGTAAGTATCTCGAGAAGCTTGTAAAAGTCCCGATAAGTTTGAAGCTGAACTTTCGTCTTCATCTAACTCACTTGCGCTAAGTGAAATTACACCTATTTGCAAATTTTCCTCATTTACATCTACCTTTAAACTTATGGTTTCAAGATCTAAGGTAGCGTTTTCATTAATGATTACGGGAAAACGTTTACTGATGTAGCCCTCTTTTACAAAAGAGACAACCTGCTCTCCCAAGGGCAATTCATAACGATCAAAAATAAATTCTCCCTTAGCATTTGTTTTTAGACTAAGTGTGGTTTCTTCAACACTTACTTCTACATCGGGTAATTCTTCATTAGTAATTGCGTCAACAACTTTTCCCTTAACTATGGTTTGCGCCCATAGACTAGAAGAAATAATCATTAGAGCAAAAAGAAATAATCCTTTTTTCATTTTCTTAATGTAGTTTTCTTAATTATTAAACTATTTGTGCCTAATTTAGCAAATGCAAATTTACATTAAATACTTGCATAACCTACGTAACACGTAAAATTTAAATATTTGTTAAAATACGAAAAATTATGAATAAGCAGTTTCTTTTATTGGTTTTAGGTCTCTTTCTAATTGGTTGCGGACCCACAGGAACAACCACAAACAGCAGTAATACCAAAAAAAGCTATCAAGTAAATACAATTGCATTTTATAATCTAGAAAACTTATTTGATGCAGAAGACGACCCTAGTAAGAATGATGAATATTCTCCTATTATGGAGATGGATGAAGGGCTTCGCCAATCTGTTTATGAAAAAAAATTAAAAAATATGGCTTCTGTTATCAAGCAAATTGGTAGCGATGTAGCGCAGAACGCTCCCGCCGTAGTTGGAGTTTGTGAGATCGAAAACAAAAAGGTGCTAATAGACTTACTTAATGAGCCCGATTTATTACCTTACAATTATCAAATTGTACATTATGAGTCACCAGATCGTCGTGGGATTGATGTAGGATTGATTTATCAGAAAGACCTTTTTCAAGTTTCTAATAGCGTTTCACACGAATTAAAAATTTTTAGAAGCGACAATCCCGATAAAAAAGTGTATACCAGAGACCAGCTTGTTGTGAGTGGTTTTTTGAATGGAGACAAAATGCACTTTATTGTTAATCATTGGCCTTCCCGTAGTGGCGGTGAAGCACGAAGCAGTTATTTAAGAGAGGCTGCAGCCGATTTAAATAGAAAAATAGCCGATTCTTTACTTGCCATAGACCCATATGCAAAAATTATTACTATGGGTGATTTTAACGACGGGCCTTACAATAAAAGTATTAAAGAGAATTTTGGCGCTAAAGCGGAAAAAGAAACTACTAAGCTAAAAGAGTTCTACAATCCATTTGAGAGTATGCAAAAATCTGGAATAGGAACAATTGCTTATCGAGATAGCTGGGATTTATTTGACCAAATGTTACTAAGTCACGGATTTTTAGATAAAGATTATAGCACTTATAAATATTACAAAGCAGGAGTATTTAATCCTCCTTTTCTTGCTACTCCGCGCGGTAAATATAAAGGATACCCCTTTAGAAGTTTTTCAAACGGAGGTTTCTCTGGTGGTTACAGTGATCATTTTCCTGTATTTGTGTACCTAATTAAGGAAATAGATACTTCTCTTTAATTAGAAATTTAAGTAAAAAAAAATCCGGTTTAACCGGATTTTTTTATTTTAAAACCATTGATTCCACGGAATCATCAGTAAAATAGCTATCAAAGCTAAAGTATAAAATATCGCTAGAGTTTTTAATTTTGGTGTAGATGACAACTTCTTTTTATGTTTTGAGTAACCCATCGTAATTAATACAACGGCAATAATCATAAGCGTAGGATGCTCTACATTATAAAGACGCAATAAAGGATCTTTCATTATTGTTCCCACCTCTAAGTTATCTTGAAACCAAAGTATTTTGGGTGATTTAAAAAACAAAACGATACCTAAGAGTAATTGAATGTGTGATGCAATAAGCGCAAATAAAGAAATTCTAAAATCATTTGGCGAATAGCTGCGTTTTGTAAAATAGCCAGCTAGTGCGTTTATCGTTGCCAAACCGACTACGAGTAATACCAAATAAGCCCAAAAAGAGTGAAAATGAAATAAACCTGTGTACATTGTTTTTGTTGTAAATATACGGAATAATTTTAGGCAAAAAAGAATCGGTTCTTTTATTGCTAAAAGAACCGATTTAAAAAAAATAGGCTAAATCAATTTAGGTTTACTCTTGTAAAACCCAAGCGCCATTTTCTTTGATTACATACATAGTATCTACACCAGAGCTACCGTTGTAGTATGCATAAGAAACTGCGTATTTTTGACCTTCTTCTGCGTCGGGATTAATGTCATTTAAAACAACATTTATCGCCTCTAAAATCATATCATTGGTCCAGAAGTTTTTATTACCCTCTCTTAAGTCAAAGTTTTTATATCTTCCCGCACTACTAGCCGGATCTGGATACTTCTCGGCTAACTCGCTTTCTATGGTTAAGTAATCAGCCTCGGTAAGGGTGTAATTAATGGTATTATCGGGTACCCAAGTACCATCTTCAAAACCAAACTGCAAGCTTACCTCTTGAATACTTTCGTGTCGGTTCCACATACCCATTTCATAATAATAATAATCACCGCGCGTTTGGGTTTCATCGCCATTATAATAGTTATATACCAAGAATATAGCATCTCCTTCTTGAACGTATGGGAACATTTTATTCAAGAAAGCTGGAAGGTAATTTTCTGGTTTGTCTGAGTTACTAAAGTTATTGTAACGTCCTGGACTTCCCATTTCATCATAATCTGCTGCTTGTAAATTATAGGCAGCATCATCTTTTACCCACTCGCTACCATCAAACATATAAAAATGCTTGTAAGTGTTGCTTTCGCCTGTAATTCCAATGGTTTTAAGAGCAACCGTTTTAACTCTCCAACGAGCTGCATCTGATGAAGTAGACTCATACTTTAATGCAATGTTGATGGTCTCACCTTCATAAGCAGAAAAGTCATAATTTTCACTTAAGATAAAGTCATTACTTGAACCGGTTGGGGTAGTTGCCAAGTTAATCTCTGTCCAAGTCGCGGTATCTACATCATTTGTATAATCTGTAGCTACTAAAATCTTAAGTAAAGACATATCTGTTGCATAGTTGATAGCTTGATCAATTTGGAAACGCAAATCGGTTTCATTGGTTAAATCAATGCTTGGAGAAACCAACCAGTCAATATTAGCTTGGGGACCAGAATTAAATCCGTTTCCTTGTATATAATCTGTTCTAGACTCCCAACCTTCTGCTCCTAGTTTATCTTCAATCGCCCATCCTTCTAAACTATTAGCAAAATTGTAATTAATAAAATCGGCAAAACCAACAACAGGGTCCTCGATATATTGATCGTACTCTACTAATAACACATCACCTTCTTGAGCATTTGGCATTTGAGCACTTAACACTTGATCTATACCCTGTTCAATATTAGCATTGGGGTAAAATCCATTGGCGTCGCTACCTGTTAAAGCATAATCTGCTTTAGTAAGCTCATAATTCATAGCTCCAGTGTAGTCGCTTAATCCGTCTTTTCTACCTACATATAAATTATAATTAACCATTACGGTAGATCCAGTACCCCAATATGGGTATTGATTTTCTAAAACGGTAGGAATAAGTTGTTTTGCTTCGTCTTCAGAATTAAAGCTAGTAAAATCTAACTCTAAAAGATCTGTATAGTCATCTTCGGTTAAGGTGTAGTTTGCCTCTCCTTTAACTTCCTCTTCTTGCGCATCTATTTCATCATGGATATCCTCCATCGGCTCACAGCCCATAAAAAGGACACCAAGTAGCGCTGCGTATAAAAATTTTATATTTTTCATAAGTCTATGTGGTTTTAAAATTTAATTTTAGCCCCTAAGGTATAGGTTCTTCCAAAGCCGTACCATACCAAAGCATCTTGGTAACTAGAAGTTCTTCCATCACGGGCATCTGCGATATATTCTGTATCAAGTAAGTTGTTTACGTTACCAATTATCGTTGCATCTAAACTTCCTAATTTAAAGTTATGAACTAATCCTAAATCTACCAAACCGTAAGATGGTGCTTCCCATGCCTGCTTACTGTTGGCATTTGTACGGTTATTCGGATCGAAATCTGCGAAATAATCATCGTAGAAGTTATAATCTAAACGTAAGGTTGTGCTAGGTAAAACATCGTAGTCAACGCCTAAACCAAATGTGGTTTGAGCCGCATCTCCCACTTTCAGGTCTTCGATGAAAATATCTATGGTATTCACTAGGTTTTGCTCATCGTCAAAAATCTCTACTCCTTTTACATCATCTTGCCATTTCCAGTCACCAATAGAAGCCATTGCTCTAAGGGTTAAATTATCAAATGGTCTGTAATCTACATCTAATTCGATTCCTTGGTGAATTGCATTAATTCCTAAAATATTTGCACTACCAAAAGAACCATCTGGGTTATTAAAAGATCTAGTTAAAGTTCTATCTTTCCAATTGGTTCTATATAAGTTTAAATTCACGCGTAGGTTGTTAGCTCTATAACCGTAACCTAACTCGGCACTAAAAATCTTTTGATTTTCTGCATCTTCGTTGATGTCATTTTGAAAGTTTAAGAAAACCGCTCTAAAGAAAGGAGCTCTTTCAAAATATCCTACGTTAGCGAATACATTGTGATGGTTATCAATGTTATAGTTTGCACCACCTTTTGCGCTATAACCAAAGAAGTTTTGAAAATCTGTTTCTTGCTCTGGATCTGAATCTAAATAGTTGAAATAATCGATTCGCTTGTAAGAAGTATTAGATGCAGCTAAAGATACAAACGCAGACAAATCATTTTTAGAGTATTCTGCTTGTGCAAAAACACCTTCCCAAAGTACAATACCATCGTTGTAATAACTTATCTTATCATCAACTTTAGCATTATTCACAGGATTGTTTACATTGCTGTCATCATTAAAAAACTGACCTCCTAACAGGTCTTTAACGCTCTGAAAGTGCTCTCCTTTATAATATCTTAAATCTACACCAGCCATTAAGTCGATATCATCTGTAAGCTCTGTACTTAAAGTAGAAAGCGCACCGTACCAAGAATGGTTGTTATTTGAATCTCTAATTATGGTCTCTGAACCTAATGCGCCACGATCAACGTTTTCTTGTACAATTAGATCTAAATTTACAGGCTGTAAGTCTCCGTTTCTATAAGGCGAGTTATCTATACCAAATTTGTTTGTTCCAGAGTATCCGCTACCTCCTCCTGTACCGAAAGAAGCATAAACAGCGGTAGATAAATCTGTTTTATCACTGATATTCCAAAAGTGATTTAAAGAGATTTGTGGTTTGTGGTAGAAGTTATCTTCTACGTTATATTCTTGACCGTTTTTATACCCCCAGTCTCTATTAAAACGAATTCCGCGTTCGCTGCGTTGAAAGGTTTCAATAAGCTCGCGGTTTTGGCGTTGTCCATGTCTTTGTGGCGCACCAAAAGCGGTAAATGAAAGTTGGTGATCTTCTCCTATTTCTTGAGCTAAGTTCACAAAATAGGAATACCCTTCAAATTTTGTTCCATCTACAAATCCGTTTCCAGATGTTTTTGAAGCTGAGATAGTTGCTGCAAAACCACTATCTAATCTTCCTGTAGAAACTGTTGCTCCAAATTTTTGGTAACCATCGTTACCTGTTGTAGCAAAAAAGCTACCTCCTTTTTTAACATCGGTAGTTTTTGTAATAATGTTTACCGTTCCACCAATAGAAGGAACAGCTACTTTTGAAGCCCCTAAACCTCTTTGCACCTGCATAGAACGTGTAACATCTGCAAGACCTGCCCAGTTACTCCAATAAACTCTACCGTTTTCCATATCATTAACAGGAACCCCATTAATCATTACAGCGATGTTCTCTGAGTTAAATCCGCGTAAGCGAAGTTCTGAATCTCCAAAACCTCCACCACCTTTGGTTGCATACACACCAGGAGTAGATTTTAAAATTTCTGGAAATTCTTGATTCCCTAATTTAGTTTCGATATCTTGTGCTTTTATGGTAGAAACCGCAACGGGTGTTTTTCTATCTATCGCTAAAGAATAGGTTGTAATTAGAATTTCATCTAATGCGCTGTTGTCTGCCTCCAGGCTAATTTCTCCTAGTTCTAAAGTTTGACCGTTAGTAAGGGTAAACGGAATTTCTTTTTTCTTAAACCCTACGTAAGAAACAACAAGTTTTCCATTAGATTTATCCGCTTTAAGCGAAAAGTTACCGTCAAAATCTGTTGTTGCCCCCGCGTTGGTACCAAATACCATCACGTTGGCTCCAGGTAGTGGCGTGTTCATTTCTGAGTCGGTTACGGTACCTTTAATTGTACCTTGTGCCATCAAGAAAGATGTTACCAAGAACATCCCAACCAAAATTAAGTTTTTCATTTTAAAGACTAATTTTATTTATTTTGTCGCTGCAAAAGTAATCAAAAAAAGTCTTTTTATTTTAGGAATTCTTAACAATAATATTAATTTAAGGTTAACGAATGTGAATTCTATAAATTTAGGTCGTCTAACTTAGCAGTTTTAATGTTGTTGAGTTCTTTCTTGATAGGTTCAATAGCCAAGAAATATTCTGGCTTCAAGCTTTCTTTTAAAGGTTCTGAACTGGGTAAGTTTTGTTTGTAAGGATCTACTTGTTTACCGTAAACCCAAAATCTGTAACATACGTGAGGACCCGTTGCCAAGCCTGTACTACCCACAAAACCTATCACATCACCTTGTTTTACGCGCTGGCCTACTTTCACGTTTCGCTTAGACATATGCAAGTATTGAGTTGTATACTTCTCATTGTGTCTTACTTTTACATAATTACCATTACCACGGGTATAGCTAGACTTGATAACTACCCCATCTGCCGTCGACCAAATAGGGGTACCATGAGGAGCAGCATAATCGGTTCCTTTATGAGCTTTCCACCTTTTTTGTACTGGGTGAAATCTTCTTTTTGTAAATCGTGAAGAAATTCTAGAAAATTGCAAAGGTGCTTTTAAAAAAAAGCTTTGTAAGGAGTTGGCTTCGTCATCATAGAATTTAGAAAAACCTGAAATGCTATCCTTTCCAAATTTAAAAGCGTAATACGGATTGTCGTAATGAGTAAGAACAGCAGCTTCAATTCCGGCTAGACCGGCATAAATGGTATCATTTATATATTTTTCTTTATAAATGACCTTAAAATGATCTCCTTTTTGAAGCTTAAAGAAATCTACCTTCCATTGATACATACCCGATAGTTGATCGGCTAGGGCGAGACTCAAGCCTTCTCGATCCATGGCAGCCGACAAAGAAGATGCGATTACCCCGCTAGCTTTTCTTCTTTTTATAGTAACTGGTTTTTTGCCTTTTTTAGCATAGATGCTATCTTTTAAGAAAATAGTAGTATAATTAATGCGGTCGTGCTCATAGACTAAGGCCTCGATTTGGCCGGTAGTGTCTTTTGTTTGCAAAACGGTATAAGGTTTACCAGCATTAATTCGAGCCACATTAAAAACATCTTTAATTTTATCTGAAATGACAAATACTTGTGCTGGAGCTACCCCATATTTATCTAAAATAGCGCCGAAACTATCACCAGGTTTAATAGTATCCCGTTTGACATTATAATTATTTAGCACCAAATCGTACTCTTTTATAACTTTAAGCTTCGCAACCTTTTTTTCAACAAGAGCTGAAGATTTCTTGTCGGATTCACATTTAACACTTAAAAATGGTGCACTAAGTAATAAGACGTAAAAGAGATATTTGGGCAAGATTTTTGTTTTTTTACTGAATAATTTATAAGTTTTCAAAAATATTTAAACGTTAGCTGATTTACAAAAACTAACAAGCTTTTTTATCGTTTTTGAAATTGAATGGGGTGCTTTAAGTTCTTGTAGTCTTCTAAATCTGCTTCAAGAGAACCAACTGCCAATTTTGCTTTTATTTTTATAGGCGCTTTATTTTCATCATCACTTACCCAAAAAGTTAAGCTTTCTTCTTCTTCAAAGACTCGACCAGCCTGAACGTAAGGTCTAAATTTAAGCGCTTGAACGTATCCGAATTTTGTTTTTACCCGGTCTCTACCTAGAAATACAGTCTTAAAAAGATAATTTTCATTATCAAAAAATAAATTTAATTTGAAATCATCTCCTTTTTGTAATGTTGATCTGTCTATTTTTTCTCTTAGGTAATAAAACACTGAGAGCATATCTTGAACATTGGGTTTAATATCAAAACTTTCTTTTTTATTATACTTCTTATCGTGCACAAGCACGGTTTTTTGTTCATGATCAAAAAATAGCTCCTTATTTTTGGTATGACCACCTTCATTGATTTTACGAATAAACCGCACTGGTTTTTTGCTTTCTTTATCTATAAAAGTCTGATAATCATCATCAACCTCAAAAAACAGGTGAAGCAATCCGGTTGATTTCCCGCGCCCTCTTACATGGTAAACCTCTCTACCTTCATACATTTGATCTTTTACACTTAGTGTGGCATAGCTCGCATTGAACCAACCATAGTGAATCCTAAATTTAAAATATTCATCACTTTCAAAGGCGCTAAATTCCTGGGCTTGAGTATTGAGAGAGCTTGTCAATATACCCAAAAAGATAATTAATTTAAGTTGATTAATCATGTAACAAATTTTTAATTAAGTTTACAAGTACCGTTCCAAATTTAGGAAAACAAAAAACCCCACCAAATACATGATGGGGTTTTCCGCTTATTAACCAACTAAAACTTAAATTTATGAAAAAAATTCTTCAAAAATTACCTTCTAAGGAACCACCCTCAAAAGGCTCGGCAAAAGTACGACTATTTTACATTACTGCAAGCCTTTAAATTCACTTTAACCTTATTTTAATATAGTTAACAATTTATTAACAATACAATTAAAGTTAAGAGCTATAATTTAGCTTTTATCTAATGTACCCCTTAAAGCTTGTTCACGCTCAATAGACTCAAATAAGGCTTTAAAGTTTCCTGCGCCAAAGCCTTTTGCACCCATTCGCTGTATTATTTCAAAAAACAAGGTAGGTCTGTCTTGCACTGGTTTGGTGAAAATTTGTAAAAGATAGCCTTCTTCGTCTGCATCAACCATAATACCTAGACTTTTTAGACGCTCTAAATCTTCGCGCAACTCGTGGCTAAATTCCTCTAATCTTCCTGGTACTGCTCTATAATATTCATCTGGCGGAACAGATAAAAACTCTACTCCTCGCGCACGCAAATCGGAAACTGTTTTTATTATATCATCTGTACTTACTGCAATATGTTGTACACCCGCACCTTCATAAAAGTCTAAATACTCCTCGATTTGTGATTTTTTTATGCCTTCTGCGGGTTCATTGATAGGGAATTTTATACGCCCGTTGCCATTACTCATTACTTTACTCATTAAGGCAGAATATTCGGTATGTATCTGTTTGTCATCAAAAGACAAGAAATTTACAAATCCCATTACGTCTTCATACCACTTTACCCAAGTATTCATTTCATTCCAGCCCACATTACCTACCATATGGTCAATAAACTTAAGTCCAACAGGTTCTGGTTTAAAGTCTGATTCCCAAATTTTATAACCGGGCAAGAAAGTACCCTTAAAATTTTTACGTTCTACAAACATATGTACGGTTTCACCATAGGTATAAATACCAGCCTTTACCACTTCACCGTTTTCATCTTTTTCTACTGTTGGTTCGAGAAAAGACTTTGCGCCCCTTTTTGTGGTTTCTTCATACGCTGCACGTGCATCTTCTACCCATAGAGCAATCACTTTTACCCCGTCACCGTGTTTAACAATATGGTCGTTTACTTTGCTTTTTGAATTTAAGGGTGAAGTTAAAACTAGTCTAATTTTATCTTGAACCAACACATAAGAAACGGTGTCTTTGCTACCTGTTTCTAAACCTTTGTACGCTAAAGATTGGAAACCAAAAGCCGATTTATAAAAATGGGCCGCTTGTTTGGCATTTCCTACATACAATTCAACATAATCTGTTCCTAAAAGCGGCAAAAAATCCTGCGCGCCATCAAAAATCTTTTCTAATCCGTAATTTACAGATTCTATCTTTTTACTCATTACAATTTAATTTTGTCTGTTGTTTTATTATTTAAGCCAACCAAGATTTAAAATAATCTTCATCGGCAATTTTCATAGCTTCCTCTGTTACTTGTAGCGGCTTAAAAGTATCTACCATTACCGCTAATTCTTCGGTTTTAACCTGACCTATACTTCGCTCTACCGCTCCGGGGTGCGGCCCGTGTGGGATTCCTGCAGGATGAAGTGAAATATGCCCCGCTTCAATATCGTTTCTACTCATAAAATCACCGTCTACATAGTACAGCACCTCATCGCTATCTATATTAGAATGGCTGTAAGGCGCGGGGATAGCCTCTGGATGATAATCATATAATCTAGGGCAGAAAGAGCACACCACAAAAGCATCTGTTTCAAAGGTTTGATGAACTGGTGGCGGCTGATGTATACGACCTGTAATAGGTTCAAAATCGTGAATTGAAAATGCATAAGGATAATTATAACCGTCATAACCTACCACATCAAACGGATGGGTGGCATAGGTCATATCAAAAATTTCTCCTTGCTTTTTTACCTTTATAAGAAAGTCTCCCTCTTCATCGTAGGTTTCTAATTCATAAGGCTGCCTAATGTCTCGTTCACAAAATGGGCTATGCTCTAATAATTGCCCAAAATGATTGCGGTAACGCTTAGGCGTGTACATAGGCCGGCTAGACTCTACAATAAACAAACGGTTTACCTCATCATCAAAATCTATTTTATAAATAGTTCCTCGTGGTATAAGTAAATAATCTCCATATTTAAAATCAAGGTTACCCAATTGGGTTCTTAACTTACCCGAGCCTTGATGTATAAAAATCATTTCATCCTCATCGGCATTTTTATAAAAATACTCTTTGGTACTTTGTTGAGGCGCCGCTAAAACAATACTACAGTCTGAGTTGGTTAAAACGGTTTTCCTACTCTTTAAAAAATCTGGCTCTGGTCGCGTTTGAAATCCGCGAAAGCGATAAGATTTAATATTGTTTTTAATGGCCACTTTTGGCTTAACGCTGTAAGGGTCTTTAACCGCCTTAACTTGAGTGGGTCTGTGCTCGTGGTACATATTTGAAGACATACCATCAAAACCTATAGTACCAAACAACTGCTCGTAATACAATTTACCATTGGGTTTTTTGAAAATAGTATGTCGCTTGGGCGGAATTTTTCCTAATTTATGATAGAAAGGCATAGGGCAAATTTTAGTTTTAAGTTTGTTAAAATAAAGCTAATTTTACAAATATCGGTATTTTTATGGAATATATAAACCGAATTACAAACAGAGCAGTGCTTTATTATTTTTTATAGATTTAAGGTATGAAGCTATAAAAATAGAACCGCTTAGAACGCGTAGCCCAAACTAAAAAACCACTCGCTTTTATTACGCTCGGGCGACTGGGTATACCTTATTTCAATGGGACCTAAAATTGTTTCAAGACCATAACCAAAAGAAAAGCCCGTATAGTCTGGTAAGCTTAACCAATTGCCGGTTTCAAACAAATCATTTTCTACATTGGCCATCGCATAGCCTAGGGTAAAATGATTTTTTGGTAAAAATTCTATATCGGCATTTATTTGACCCTTGATATAACTGTCTGCCGATAGGCTCACAAAATCATAACCATAAAAGGGTACAAAATTATTTATAGGTTTTGCGCCATACCCTCCTAATACAAAATCGAGGGCACCCATACTGTTTTTCCCGATCCTAAAACCAGCCTCAGAATCTACCTTAAATCGCAACCAAGGATTTACGGAAAAGGTATAACCTAAATAACCACTAGCGATTGAAAACTCAGAAAACGCATAAGTTTCTTTTTGCGCAAATAGATACAAATTAAAATTTGCTTTAAATTTAAAACCTCGGGTAGGAAAATGAGCATCGTCAAAAGTATCGTAATACAAATAACCCAGTACACTGTATACGTTACTCTCCTCAAGAATGGCAAAAGGCAATGATTGTTGATTTTCTTCACCAAAAATAGTTTCGGTTTCAATTCTTGTATATTTATGCTCTGCCCCTACACCAAACTTAAAGTGTTTAGATAAAAAAGTCTCGGCGTAAAATTGATTTGTAAAATCAAAATAATGCACATCTACCATATTTACATCGAGATTGGGTATATCTATATTTTCGTTTATGGTTTTAAAGGCAACGTTTTTATTAAATTGATTTACTCGAGAATTTAAACCTAAACTCCAGTAAACTCCTTTGTCAAGATAATATTGAAAATCATACCTAAAATTATCTCCGGCAATACCGTCGAATGACAAAATATCATTGGAAAAGAGCAAGCTTTTATGTGTAAAATTGACCAATGCAGCACTACGGTAGAGCTCGTCAAAATGCAGCCCAAATCGCAAAAAAGTATCGGTCTTATTCTCGGTCACTTCAAGTATTAAATCAAATTTATTATCTGGCTGTGGCAATAACCTATAAGTGATTCGCTTAAAGTTTCCTGTTGCCGAAATATTTTGTAAACCGTCATTGAGTTGGGTGTAAGCTATTTTTTGATTTTCATTTATTTTTAAGCGCCCCCTGATGTAGTTTCTAGGATATTTACTACTTCCCATAATAGCAATATTTTGAATAAATAGGGAATCTCTTGGCTGTAAGTCTTTATGTTTATAATTCAGCTGCTTCTGTTTTTTTGCAATTTCTTGAAAGATTGATCTATATTCTGCCGCAACTTTTTCTCCTTCTTTTATAATTTGTTTCCCTTTATCAAAAGACAAAACAGTGTAAGCACTTATATCTGGTTTTATATAAACATCTGTCTCTAGACGTTTCTCTTTCATATCATGGATCGTTCTAAAATTATTGATTTGAGTAAAAATTTCTAGTACCGATTGCAACTTATCTCTGTTTACCAAACTATCTTGTACGTCTATACCTATTATATAATCTAGATTTTTTGCACGCAACAAGCGCACTGGGTAATTATTGGTTACCCCACCATCTATTAGTAATTGACCATTAATTTCTACTGGACTAAATAAGGTTGGTAGTGCACCACTAGCACTTACAGCTTCGGGCAAACCACCTTTATCTAACACTACTTCTTTTCCGGTCTCTACATCTGTCGCCATACAGAAAAAGGGTATAGGTAGTTTTGAAAAGTCTTTTATATCTCTTACTGGGTGCATCAATTGGGCTAATAAATTATAAAAATTTTGTCCTTTCGAGAGACTAGAAGGTAAACTCAATTTAAATTGATTAAACGGTAGGATCAAAGCATAGCGCTCGGAATCATTCTTCTCGTAAAAAGACTTTGCATTTCTAGGAACTTGATCTTGCAGAAGTTGTTCAAAATTAACCGAATTAAAAATTGAATCAAGCTGGTGGGCTGTATAGCCTGTTGCGTACAAAGAACCTACTATAGCACCCATACTTGTACCGGCAATATAATCTACCCGCATCCCCGATTCTTCAATAGCTTTTAATACACCTATATGAGCCAGTCCCTTTGCTCCGCCTCCACTTAATACTACACCAACTCTTGGGTTTTCTGGTATAGATTTATGCTCTTGAGCCACTAATTGCACCACCCAAAAACAAAATAATAAGAATATAAGTGAAGGTTTATTCATGATTTTCATAAAATTGATATATCAGCTGGGCTTTTGCTAATCCAACAACCTCTTGAAGCTCCTCAAGACTAGCTTTTTTTACTTTAGAAACCGAGCGGAAATGTTTGAGTAAACTTACCGCCGTTTTTTCACCTATACCTGGTATTTCTTCTAAGGCAGTACCTAAAGCAGCTTTACTACGCTTGTCTCTGTGAAAAGTAATACCAAAGCGGTGAGCTTCATTTCGTAATTGCTGTATAATTTTTAAAGTTTCTGATTTTTTATCTAAATATAAGGGATATTTATCACCTGGGTAAAACAATTCTTCTAATCGCTTAGCTATGCCAATTATTGCAATCTTACCGCGTAAATTCAAATCGTCTAAAGCTTTTAGAGCCGAATTCAATTGCCCTTTACCCCCATCTATTATAATGAGTTGAGGCAAGGGCTGCTCTTCTTGGAGTAGCCGTTTGTATCGCCTGAATACGACCTCTTCCATCGAGGCAAAATCATCTGGACCTTCTACCGTTTTAATATTAAATTTACGGTAATCTTTTTTACTAGGCTTCCCGTTTTTAAATACCACGCAAGCGGCTACAGGATTTGTTCCTTGAATATTCGAGTTATCAAAGCATTCGATATGCCTGGGTTCTTCATTGAGGCGTAGGTCTTTTTTCATTTGTGCCATTAAACGATTGGTATGCCTATCGGGATCTACCATTTTCATTTGCTTAAATCGCTCTTGTCTAAAGTATTTCGCATTACGTAAAGAAAGATCTACAATAGCTTTTTTATCACCCAACTTAGGTACGGTAACTTTTACTCCTTCTACGGTTTTTACAGGAAAAGGTACAAAGATTTCTCTTGACATGGAGTTAAATCGTTGTCTGATTTCGGTAATGGCCAGCTCAAGCAATTCTTTATCGGTTTCATCGAGTTTTTTCTTAAGCTCAATAGTATGTGAACGAATGATGCTCCCGTGCGAAATCTGTAAAAAATTCACATAACCATAACCTTCATCCGAAATAATCGAGAAAACATCTACATTGGTAATTTTAGGATTAACTACTGTACTTTTAGCCTGATATTTTTCAAGCACCTCAATTTTCTCCTTAATTCGCTGCGCCTCTTCAAACTGCATATTCTCTGCATAGGTCTGCATCTGACTTTTAAACTGCTGTAGCGAATCTTTAAAATCTCCTTTTACAATTTGCCGAATATGCTCTATATTTTTATGGTATTCTGTTTCAGACTGTAGGTCTTCGCAAGGCCCTTTACAATTTCCTAAATGATACTCTAAACACACCTTATACTTGCCTTGTTCTATTTTTTGCTTAGATAAATCAAAATTACAGGTTCGCAGTTGATAAAGCCCTCTAATAAGCTCTAGCAAGGTGTTTACTGTTTTAAAACTGGTATAAGGCCCGTAATATTCGCTACCGTCTTTTATTAATCTACGTGTTGGAAAAACCCGAGGAAAACGTTCGTTTTTAATGCAAATCCAAGGATAAGTTTTGTCATCCTTTAACATAACATTAAATCGGGGCTGGTATTTTTTTATAAGGTTATTTTCTAGCAACAAGGCGTCGGTTTCAGAGTTTACCACAATGTGTTTTATGGTTTTTATCTTCTTCACCATCACCGCAATGCGGTGGCTATCGTGCTTTTTATTAAAGTAAGAACTTACTCTCTTTTTTAAGTTTTTGGCTTTACCAACATACAAAATCTTCCCGGCCTTGTCGTAATATTGATAAACACCAGGGCTGCTGGGTAATGTTTTTACTTGTATCGCTAAATCTGGCTGCTCCATAGCCCAAATATACTGTATTTTCTTACCAACAAATAAAAGTGGTGGACTCAATTAAAAAGAATTTGAAATATCAAATTTTCGAGTATTTTTGACAAAAAATAAAAGTATACGCTAGACGCTTCCGCGGAAAGCAATCTGCAAATTTTTATAAGCTTTAAATTTTAAGTACCTTTTCCTTTTTAATATTGTTTTGCCCATGAAAACCACCTCTTCGCCAATTATCGTAGGAAGATGTGATGTAGCCGATTTCCCTTTGTTAGCAATTAAAGACATTGCTATTAAAATTGATACAGGCGCTTATACCTCATCTATACACTGCAAAGACATTCAGGTAAAGGAGAACAAATTGCATTGCGTATTTTTAGACCCTGAACATCCCGAATATAACGGCAAATCTTTTGTTTTTGATCAATTTAAACAAAAGAAGGTAAAAAGCAGTAACGGGCAGGTGCAACTGCGTTATTTAATAAAAACGCGTATTTTTTTATTTGAACAAGAATACCCAATAGAATTAACCTTAAGCGACCGTGAAGAAATGAATTTCCCTATCTTAATTGGTCGTAAGTTTTTAACGCATCGCTTTATAGTTGATGTTAGCAAAGAAAACCTATCAAAATTGAATAAACCTCACTAATGATATGAATATTAAAATTCTCTCTAGAAACCCAAATTTATACTCTACTCAGCGTTTGGTTGAAGCAGCCAAAAAAAGAAAACATGAGGTAGAGATTATAGACCCCTTAAAATGCGATATTGTCATTGAAAAACGCAAACCCAATATTTATTATAAAGGTAAATACCTAGAACACGTAGATGCGGTAATTCCTAGAATCGGTGCTTCGGTTACTTTTTATGGCACTGCTGTAGTTAGACAATTTGAAATGATGAACGCTTTTACCACGACGGGATCTGAAGCATTACTGCGTAGTCGGGATAAATTGAGAAGTTTGCAGTTGCTGTCTAAAGCAAAAATTGGTTTACCAAAGACCGTTTTTACCAATTATTCTAGAGACGTTGAAGGGGTTATCAATCAAGTGGGCGGCACCCCGTTGGTGATTAAATTATTAGAGGGCACCCAAGGATTAGGAGTTGTTCTAGCCGAAACTAAAAATGCAGCCAGGTCTGTAATTGAAGCTTTTAACGGCTTGCAAGCTCGTGTAATTGTTCAAGAATTTATCAAAGAAGCTAAAGGTGCCGATATTCGTGCTTTTGTGGTAGATGGGCACGTAGTAGGTGCGATGAAGAGACAAGGAAAAGAAGGAGAATTTAGATCTAATTTACACCGTGGCGGTTCTGCAGAAATCATAGAACTTTCTGATGAAGAAGAAGTAGCTGCCGTTAGAGCCGCAAAAGCTATGGGGCTTGGCGTAGCTGGAGTTGACATGCTGCAAAGCTCTAGAGGGCCGTTGATTTTAGAGGTCAATTCTTCTCCAGGTTTAGAAGGTATAGAGAAAGCTACCAACAAAGATATCGCTAAAAGCATCATTAGATTTATTGAAAAAAATGCATAAATTTTGGGTGAGCTAGATCAAAATAATGCACTGCACCTGTTAGGGCAAACAATTCAGCCCGGTGAAAGTGCACGTCTCAATTTTAACTCGGCCAAACTATTTACCGCTAGCCCTGTAGAAGTACCTGTAATTATTGAACGATCAAAAAAGCCAGGGCCCATTGTCTTATTTACCGCTGGTGTTCACGGCGATGAAATAAACGGAATAGAGGTAGTGCGCCAACTTATTTCGAGAAAAATAAATAGACCTAAAATAGGAACCATAATTTGTATTCCTGTTTTTAACGTTTTTGGTTTTTTAAATTTACAAAGGGAGTTTCCTGATGGAAGAGACCTAAACCGGGTTTTCCCGGGCTCAAAAAAAGGTCCGCTTGCCTCGCGATTTGCCTATCAATTCACCCAAGAAATTTTACCAGTAGTAGATTATTGCGTAGACTTTCATACTGGTGGTGCTAGTCGATTCAATGCTCCGCAAATACGTATTAGAGAGAATGATGAGCCTTTATTAGAATTGGCTCATATTTTTAATGCTCCTTTTATAGTTTACTCGAGTACCATTAGCAAATCTTATCGCGCATCTTGCTACCAAGCCAATATTCCTACCTTGTTATTTGAAGGAGGAAAATCTCTAGATAACAATAAACAAATCACCCAAATTGGGGTGCAAGGTTGCCTACGTTTATTAGGTCACTTAGGTATGTTAAAAGGTTCATTTGATTTAAAACCTGCCAGCAAACCTCCCATTTTGGTAAGCCAAAGTAAATGGATACGCGCCGCACATAGTGGTTTACTGCATTTAAAGGTGGCTTGTGGAAAAAAAGTAGATCAAGGTGAGGTACTTGCCCAGATTACAGATCCATACGGATCGTTTAGATATTTGGTAAAAGCTAGGTCGTCGGGTTATATAATAAACGTAAACGAATCGCCTATTGTCTACCAAGGAGACGCTTTGTTTCATTTATCTATTTCTTAATATATGACAAACAAGAATCAAATCCGTAAAATATACAAAAAAAAGCGTCAGGCGCTAACTAAGGAATTATTAGAAAAAATGAGCTTGGCCATAGCGAATAAGGCGGCCCAATTACCTATATGGGATTTTTCTTTTTACCATATTTTTTTACCTATTGCTAAACAAAATGAGGTGAATACAGAGTTTATGTTGCACTTGTTGCAGGGTAAAGATAAAAATATAGTACTGGCTAAAAGTGATTTTAAAAATTTTACTTTACAGCATTTCTTGCTTACGGATACGACTAAAATAAAAGTTAATGCCTATGGTATACCAGAACCTGTTGATGGAATTACAATTCACCCTCAACAGATTGAGGTGGTGTTTATGCCGCTCTTAGCTTTTGACCTTAACGGAAATAGAGTTGGTTATGGAAAAGGATTTTACGATAGGTTTTTAAACGAATGCCAAGCCAACACAATTAAAATTGGACTTTCTTTTTTTGAGGCAAAAGAAAAAATAGATTCCAATGGATTTGATGTACCCCTAGATTATTGCATTACGCCTAGCAAAACCTATCGTTTTAATCATTAAAAAAGCCAACCGAAAGGCTAGCTTTTAATTGGTGAACTTTAGTTTAAAAACTGTATCCAATACGTATATGCAAGTCTAAAAACACATCGTCTTTATCTATCTTGTATAAGTATTTATCTTCATCTATAAAAGCGCGCACATAACCAACACCTAAGCCTAACTCGTAGTTAAAATGTTTACCTATGCTGCGTCTAATTCCCCATTTGGGTACGATTCTTATCTGATCGATAACCTCGAGATTATCTACATTAGACACTACAAACCAATCAGGGTTATAAGCCGTTTGAATAGCCAAAAAGTTTCCGCTATTTTTAGATGTTTTACGTTTTTTTACCGCTCTTTTCTTAAGGTTATAATACCATCTTGGCTCCGCCGATATCACCGGCGCTAAAGCATAATTTACCCGGTTGTTTTCTTGGTAAATACTACCACCAAAAGCGGCCATATCGAGGCCAACTTCAGTTCTTAACGCCAAAGTGTTACTCAAGCCAAATTCGTATTGTCCCCAAACCCCTAAAAAGCCCGTTTGAACACTAAAAAAACCGTCTTCTACTTGACCTTCGTTGTTATTTGTTTGAGCGTATAAAGCATTTTGGGTAAACAGCAAGGACAATACCCCAAGGATAAATAATTTAGTTTTCATCATCTATTTTTATATAGGTGTTAATTAAGTTAGATTCAAGACTTTCGTCATAAGTTTCTAAAACTAGTGTTTTTTTGTCAATTACCTCAAATTTCACTTGCTGTTTCATTTCTGAAGTACTGCCGTCAACTTTAACTTCACCCGAGATAAAAATTTGATTCTCACTCAACTCAACCCAATTGACATTTGCATTGAAAAGCACCTCACAATCATTTGCTGAAGAATTATTTTTGTATAAAACAATTTCTAGTGCACCATCTGATTTAAAGTGAAAAGTAGATTGTTTTTCACAAATCGTTAGAGAGCGCCAATCTGTTGATTCCCATTGCCAAGTACCTATTATTGAATTTGTTTCTAAGGAGAAATCCTGTTCGGATTGAGCATCGTCATCACCATTACATGAAACTAGAAAAATCGATAAAAATAGAGTTAAAAGCGGGTAAAATTTCATAAAATTAGTTAATGCAAGTAAAGCTAAAAAAAAAAAAAACGAAACATCCAAGTTTTACCTTACAAAATAGGTTTTTGCTAGATTAATTATGATTCAATCCATCAAAATTTAGGGAAACCTGTTTTATCTTAACCAAATCAATTCTTTTCAATAGTAGTCACTTTTACTATAGGCAGTTTATAAAATATACATATACTTAATCGAGAAGATTGACTAAACCAAGTTTCGTTTTTTGAAATTACAGCGTGCAGCCGTATAATTGAGATTGGTAATGTATTAAAATGCCTAGTTGTCTTCTTTAGGAAATGCTTTTTTATTAAAAAGAATCAATAAGATAACCCCTACAGTAATAGCGGAGTCTGCGATATTAAATACCGGCTCAAAGAACGTAAAATAATCGCCGCCCCAGAAAGGAATCCATTCGGGTAACACCCCGCTCCATAACGGGAAATAAAGCATATCTACCACTTTTCCGTGAAATAGCGTGGCATAGCCACCATTTTCAGGCATAAAGCTGGCCAATTGATTTATGCTATGGTCAAAGATAATTCCATAAAAAACAGAATCGATAATATTACCCAAAGCTCCGGCGAAAATAAAAGCGATACATATAATTAATATTTTTGAGGCTTGTTTTTTTACCGAGTCATACAACCAATAGCCAATACCCGAAATGGCCACCAATCTAAAAAGAGTCAAGAACAATTTACCATATTCGCCTGGTATTTGAGCGCCCCAAGCCATTCCATTATTCTCAACAAATAGAATTCTAAACCAATTAAATACAAAAATTTCTTCACCCAAAACAAAATGAGTTTTAATATAAATTTTTGAAATCTGATCAATCAGTAATATAATAAAAATAAGAAGTCCCGCTTTTTTAAGTGACATGGTGTGCAGTTTTGTTGGCGTAAAAATACAAGATTATTATAAATCTTATACTCAGAAATCAACTCAAATGAATTTAAAATGAAAAGTATTTCTACAAATGATACAAAAAAGGTTTCGTTTAAAAAGAATTCAAACGAAACCTTTTGCAGAATTTTCTGCTATTTATTTTTGCATATTTTTAGCTTCAATACTTAAAGTAGCGTGGGGTACGAGTAATAATCGTTCTTTTTTAATCAATTTGCCTGTTACCCTGCAAATACCATAGGTTTTATTCTCTATACGAATTAAAGCGTTTTTTAGATCGCGAATAAACTTCTCTTGTCGGATAGCCAATTGTGAGTTGGCTTCTTTACTCATTACCTCGCTTCCTTCATCAAAAGCTTTAAAAGTAGGTGAAGTATCATCTGTACCATTAGAACTATCGTTCATATAGGCACTTTTATACAGTTCTAACTGCGCTGAAGCCTTTTCAATTTTCTCTAAAATGATGGCTTTAAATTCTTCTAAATCGGCATCACTATACCTTTCTTTAATCTCTGTATTCATAGTTTTATTTTTTTATAGCAAGACGGGTGTTTACATCATCAAAGTTCACTTCTAACCCATCTTTTAACTCATCAACAAGTTCGAGTTTTGCTGTGAGTGTTTCGTTTTTAATATAAGATTCATTGGCCAAGACAGCCTGCTCGACCAGTCCGTCTTTTTGTATTTTTACTTCAATTTTATCGGTAACCTCAAATCCAGAATCTTTTCTCAAGTTTTGAATTCTGTTCACCAGCTCTCTGGCGATTCCTTCTTGTTTAAGTTCTGGACTAATATGCGCATCTAGCGCTACGGTTAAACCGGATTGCGTAGCAACCAACCAGCCCTCTATATCTTCTGAGGTGATTTCTACGTCATTCAGCTGCAAAATAGTTAATTTCCCATTAACTTCTAAATTAATTTCACCTTCCTTTTCTAATTTGGCAATTTTATCCGCCTCAAGGCTACTAATAGCAGCAACAACAGCCTTCATTTCTTTTCCAAATTTAGGTCCAAGGGTTTTAAAATTAGGTTTAATTTTTTTAACCAATATTCCCGAAGTGTCATCAATCAATTCAATCTCCTTTACATTTACCTCAGATTTGATCAGGTCTTCTACCGCCAATATTTCTTCTCTAACGCTCTCGTCTAATACAGGAATCATCACGCGTTGAAGTGGTTGCCTTACTTTTATCATTTCCTTCTTTCTTAATGATAACACCAAACTAGAAATTACTTGTGCTTTTTTCATTCTATTTTCAAGTGCCTGATTAATCATACTCGCATCAGACGCTGGAAATGTGCTCAAATGTACACTTTCTGGCATATCTGCTAGTGAAACCGCTGTTAAATCTTTGTAAAGTCTGTCCATATAAAATGGCGCTATCGGTGCCGCTATTTGGGCCACTTTTAACAAACAAGTATATAAAGTTTGGTAAGCCGATATTTTATCTTCTTGGTATTCACCTTTCCAGAATCTTCTTCGGCACAGACGCACGTACCAGTTACTTAAATTTTCTTGTACAAAGTCTGAAATTGCGCGAGCAGCCTTGGTAGGCTCATAACTAGCATAATAAGCATCTACATCTTTGATTAAGCTATTAAGCTCAGACAATATCCAACGATCAATTTCGGGTCTTTTGGCTAGAGAAACCTCTTCTTCTTTATAGGTAAACCCGTCTATATTGGCATAAAGCGCGAAAAAAGAATAGGTGTTGTACAAAGTTCCAAAAAACTTACGACGCACCTCTGCGATACCTTCGAGGTCAAATTTTAAATTATCCCATGGGTTGGCATTGCTTATCATATACCATCGCGTGGCGTCTGGACCATAGGTAGATAAAGTTTCAAAGGGGTCGGCAGCATTGCCTAATCGCTTAGACATTTTTTGTCCGTGTTTATCTAATACCAAGCCGTTTGACACTACATTTTTATAGGCTACATCATCAAAAACCATGGTAGCGATGGCGTGTAAGGTATAAAACCAACCTCTGGTTTGATCTACCCCTTCGGCAATAAAATCGGCTTTTCTTAGTGTTGCTTCGGTGGCTTGCTTATTTTCAAACGGATAATGCCATTGGGCATAAGGCATGGCTCCAGAGTCAAACCAAACATCTATCAGGTCGGCTTCGCGTTTCATTGGCTTACCACTAGCCGAAACCAGTACAATTTTATCGACCACATTTTTATGTAAATCGACTTGATCGTAATTAGCATCACTCATATCGCCTACCACAAAATCTTCAAAGACATCTTTTTCCATAAAACCAGCTTCTACCGAGCGTTTCATTTCGGCTTTCAACTCTTCTATAGAACCAATAATAATCTCCTCTTTCTTATCTTCTGTACGCCAAATAGGTAGTGGGATACCCCAATATCTCGATCGCGATAAATTCCAATCATTGGCATTGGCTAACCAGTTACCAAACCTACCCTCTCCAGTCGAGGCGGGCTTCCAATTTATGGTAGTATTTAATTGGTGCATACGATCTTTTACCTCGGTTACTTTTATAAACCAAGAATCTAGAGGGTAATATAATATAGGTTTGTCTGTACGCCAGCAATTTGGGTAACTGTGCACATACTTCTCTACCTTAAATGCTTTATTTTCTTCTTTAAGCTTAATGGCTATTTCAACATCAACCGACTTATCTGGGGCTTCTTCGGGGGCATAGTATTCATTTTTTACATACTTCCCGGCCAATTCTCCCATCTCGGGTCTAAATTTACCTTGCAAATCTACTAAAGGCACTAAATTCTCTTGCTCATCTAGCACCAACATAGGAGGCACAGGCGGATTAGCTTGTTTAGCGACCAGCGCATCATCTGCTCCAAAAGTGGGCGCGGTATGCACAATACCTGTACCGTCTTCTGTGGTCACAAAATCACCTGCAATAATTCTAAAGGCATTTTCTGGAGTTTCATAAGGTTTTGCGTAGGGCAGCAATTGCTCATAACGAATACCTACTAAATCTTTACCTAGAAAAGTGTTGGTCACCAAATAAGGTATTTTTTTATCTCCTTGTTGAAAATTAGCCAAAGCTTTCTCATCTTCAACGCCAACATATTTTTTATCAAATTGCTTATTCACCAAATTCTTAGCAACTACTAAACTAACTGGCTCAAAGGTGTATTGATTATAGGTTTTAACCACCACATACTCAATTTTTGGACCTACTGTAAGTGCGGTGTTACTTGGGAGTGTCCAAGGAGTAGTGGTCCAAGCTATAAAGTGCAGGTTTTCAAAGTTGGCTAAATCTGCAGGAAGACTGCTCGCTACAGCTTTAAACTGTGCCGTTACGGTAGTGTCGGTAACATCTTGATAAGTACCTGGCTGATTTAGCTCGTGTGAGCTTAAGCCTGTTCCTGCTTTTGGTGAGTAAGGTTGAATGGTATAGCCTTTATATATAAGTCCTTTTTTGTAAATTTCAGACAGTAACCACCAAACGGTTTCCATGTATTTAGGCTTATAAGTAATATAAGGATCATCCATATTTACCCAATAGCCCATTTCTTCGGTAAGTTTTGACCAAACATCGGTATAGCGCATTACGGCATTTTTACAAGCTTGGTTATATTCTTCTACAGAAATTTTAGAACCGATATCCTCCTTAGTAATACCCAACTCTTTTTCTACCCCTAACTCTACGGGCAAACCGTGGGTATCCCAGCCGGCTTTACGGTTTACCTGAAAACCTTTTTGTGTTTTATATCGGCAAAATATATCTTTAATACTTCGCGCCATAACATGATGAATACCTGGTAAACCATTGGCAGAGGGCGGACCTTCAAAAAAAACAAAAGGCCGATTACCTTCTCTGGTACTTACACTCTTTTCAAAAATTTGATTTTCTTTCCAATAGCTCAGTATCTCTTGTGCTACTACTGGTAAATCCAGTTGCTTGTATTCGGTAAAATTTTTACTCATGGCGCTGTCTTTCAAAATAAATTGCGAAATTAAGGATTTTTGTTTAACCTGATAATGAACAAGCTAAAAATATAAAGTAGCTTGATTATAAGATTGTATGGCTTTTACTTTATTGAAATAATTTGTTCCGTCAAGGAGAAAATGCCTAAACCAACTAAAATAAGCTTGAATTGAGCATTAAAGTTATGGCGATATTATACTATATTTGTAGTCTAAATTGTAACAAACTATGTCATTTTCAGATTTATTCGATTCAGGTTCACATAGCAGAAACATTAGCCATTTTGCTTCTATTGTACGTTTAGCCGCTGTAGACGGTGAAATAAACGATGAAGAAAAAGCGGTTTTAGAGCGTTTGGCTAGAAAACTTGATATAAACGAAGAAGAATATAAACTTATCTTAAAAAACCCTGAAAACATCCCATTTACAGCACCTAATACCAAGATTAAACGTTTAGAACGTTTGTACGATTTACTCACCTTGGTTTTTGCTGATCATGAAATGGATGAACAAGAAGCTTTTATGATGAAACGCTATGGTATTGCCTTAGGTTTTTCTTCAGAGGACTCCAAAGCTATCATCAAGCGATCTATCGCTATTTTAGGGGGCAAGTTATCTTTTGATGATTACCTATACCTATTAGAAAAAGAATAAAGTAGGTTAACCTACTTTATTCTGCTTTTTGCATAAATTCTTCTGCTTTATTCACCATTTCTTCGCTTCCACAAAAGAAAGGTACTCTTTCGTGCAAACTCTCTGGCTGTATATCTAAGATTCGCGTAAAGCCATTACTTGCCTTACCTCCTGCTTGTTCGGCTATAAAAGCCATGGGGTTACACTCATATAGCAATCTTAATTTACCCTTTGTTGCCTTTTTGCTTTTAGGGTAAATATAAATACCACCCTTAATCATATTCCGATGAAAATCTGAGACCAAAGAGCCTATGTAACGAGCAGTATAAGGCCTATCTCCTTCTTCTGCTTGACAGTATTTTATATAATCTTTTACCCCTTGAGGAAACTGTGCATAATTCCCCTCATTCACCGAGTAAATATTTCCTGTTTTAGGAAAACGCATATTAGGATGCGACAAATAATAAGTACCTATAGCCGGATTTAAAGTAAAGCCATTTACCCCGTGCCCCGTGGTGTACACAAGCATTGTAGAGGTGCCATAAACAATATATCCTGCAGCTACTTGTTGATTACCTGGTTGTAAAAAATCTTCTTTGGTTACCGGTTGCCCCATTGGGGTTACCCTACGGTACACAGAAAATATGGTTCCTACAGATACGTTCACATCAATATTTGAACTTCCGTCAAGCGGATCCATTAACAACACATATTTATTATTGTTGTCTTTATTCTGACCTTGAATGGTAATAAAATCATCGTTTTCTTCAGATGCAATACCACAAACTATCTCCCTATTGGTAATGGTTTGTATAAATTTTTCGTTGGCATAGACATCTAGTTTTTGCTGTTGCTCACCCTGAATATTGGTTTCACCCGCTGCCCCAGTAATGTCTACCAGACCCGCTTTATTCACCTCGTGATTAACCACTTTTGCAGCTAGACGAATTGCATTTATTAATCGAGATAATTCTCCCGATGAGTACTTGAACTCAGCCTGGTTTTCAATTATGAACTCCCCCAGGGTTTGGTTTTTTCTTACCATTTTGTCGACTTTATGTCGCAAAAATAGAAAAAAGACTTTGTAATCGCTATTTTTGTGTAAATCAAAATAAAAACTATGGAAACAAAGATAAGAAGAGCAACCAAAGAAGATATGGGAAGTGTACTGCGATTAATCAATGAATTAGCGGCTCACGAAAAGAAACCAAATGCAGTAATTTTGACCGAAGAGCAATTAAAGAAGGATGGTTTTGGCGACCAAAAAATGTTTACCTGTTTTTTAGCTGAGGCGGATGACCAAGTGGTTGGTATGGCTTTAGTGTACTATAGATACTCTACCTGGAAAGGAAAAACCGTACACCTAGAAGATCTTATAGTAAATGAAAATTATCGTGGTAAAGGTATTGGTATGCTCTTGTATAAACAAGTGATGCGTTTTGCACTAGACCAAGGTGTAAAACGAGTAGAATGGGTTGTGGGCGATTACAACACCAATGCGCTTGAATTTTACAAAAGTACAGGAGCTAGCATAATGACCGAATGGAATACCGTGCAGTTTGACGAAAAATCTATTAAAAACTTCTTGGCAAAATGATCATATTTAAGTTTGGCGGCGCCTCTGTAAAAGAGGCGGCTGGCGTCAAGAATATGGTTGAAATACTCAAAAAAACCGGCACAAAGGATAAAATGATTGTGGTTTCGGCAATGGGTAAAACTACTAATGCTTTAGAATTGGTAATTCAAAACTATTTTGAGTTCAATAAAATCGATTTAACTGAGGTTAAAAATTTTCATGCTCAGATTGCTCAGAGTTTGTTTACCGATACCAATCATCCAATTTTTGTTACTTTAAACCAATATTGGAAAGAGTTAACCAGGTTTCTCGAGCAAAATTCATCTCAAGGTTACGATTTTGTTTATGATCAAGTTATTGGTTTTGGTGAGTTAATAAGTACAGCCATAATAAGCGCTTACCTTAATTCAGAAAAAATAAAAAATACTTGGATAGACGCACGAAAACTTATTAAAACCGATACAACTTACCGCGACGCTCAAGTGAATTGGGAAATCACACAAAAAAATATCAACCATCACATCAAACCCAACGAGTTATTTATAACTCAAGGGTTTATCGCATCGGCTACCAATAATTGTACTACCACTTTGGGCCGAGAAGGAAGTGATTATTCTGCTGCCATTTTTGCTTATTGCCTAAATGCTAAAGAGGTAAGTATTTGGAAAGATGTAAGTGGGGTTTACAATGCAGATCCTAGTATTTTTAAAGAGACTATACAATTGAACCAAATCAATTACAATGAAGCCATAGAGTTAGCTTTTTACGGGGCCTCTGTGATACACCCTAAAACTATTCAGCCGCTTCAAAAGAAAGAGATTCCCTTAATAGTGCGCTCATTTTTTGATTTAACTTTACCAGGAACAAAGGTCAGTAATGGTCCTAAAATTGTACCTCAAGTACCATGTTATATTGTAAAAGATGATCTCATATTACTATCTATTGCCACCAAAGACTTTTCATTCTTTGTAGAGCAAAATATGAGTGAGGTCTTTGCTTTGTTTCATGCTTTTCAAACCAAGGTAGATCTTATTCAAAATTCAGCCATAAGCTTTTCTGTAGTGGTAGATAACAAATTTAAAAAGTTTGATTTATTAATCGAAAATTTGCAAAAGCGATTCAGGGTAAGTTTTAATAAAGGTGTTAAATTATATACCTTGCGCCACGCTACACCAGAGGTAATAAAAGCAACCGAAAAAGATAAGGTGGTTCTTCTAAAACAAGTGACACGAGAAACGGCACAATTGGTTGTTCACGAAAATTTATAACTTAGCAAGTGATTATTCATTTATATTTGCTTTAAACTTATAGCATATGGGATTTGTTACCGCAAAAGAAGTTGCCAATGGCCTTAATCTAAAAAAATTTGGTATTTTAGGTACAGCTATAGGGGCTGGGGTAATGAAAATTACCAAAATTAATAAGCTAAATAAAATTTACGACGATCGTTCGCATCTCGCCGGGTTCGAATTTTTAGATTCTAGCCTAAAACATTTAGAAATCGATTTTGAAATTCCTGAAAAGGATTTAAAACGAATCCCAAAAACAGGTCCGTTTATAAGTATTTCCAATCATCCACTAGGCGGTATAGATGGTATGATTTTGCTACACACCTTTATACAAAAGCGGGACGATTATAAGGTTATTGCTAATTTTTTACTGCATCGATTAAAGCCTTTAAAACCTTACATTATGCCTGTAAACCCTTTTGAAACGCGCAAAGACATCAAATCAAGTCTTAGCGGTTTAAAAGAAGCCATACAGCATTTAAAAGACGGTCATTGCCTAGGTATTTTTCCCGCTGGTGAGGTAAGCACCCAAAAAGAAGAAAACTCTATAGTAGACAGAGAATGGCTACCAGAGGCAATGAAATTAATACAGAAATCTGGCGTACCTATAGTTCCTGTTTATTTTCACGCCAAAAACAGTGCAAGTTTTTACCGCCTATCTAAGTTAAACGATAGCCTTAGAACAGCAAAATTACCAGGTGAAATGCTGAGTCAAAAACACCGAAAAATAAAAGTTCGTATTGGCAACCCTATAAGTATAGAACAACAACAAGCCTACCCTAACTTAGAAGATTTCACCATCTTTCTGCGCAAGAAAACCTATATGCTTTCCAGTGCGTTTGATGACAAAAAGAGTTTATTAAAAAACATTCCCAAACAAATAAAATTTCCTGCACGAGCTCCCAAAGCAATCGCTAAAGAAACCTCAGAAGTTTTAATGCAAAAAGAAATTAGCTTTTGCCAAGAAAACGAAAAGCGTTTGTTAGTTAGTAAAAATTATGAAGTATTTCTTGCCGAGAGAAAAGACATTCCCAATATCGTAAAAGAAATAGGACGCTTACGCGAAATCACATTTAGAGCCATTGGGGAAGGCACAAATAAATCTACAGATTTAGATGAGTTTGACAACTATTACCAGCATCTTTTCTTGTATGACAACGAAACCCATAAAATTGTCGGGGCTTATAGAATGGGTTTTGGCGCTCAAATTTTCCCTAAACACGGAATAAATGGCTTTTATCTGCAGCAACTTTTTCGTTTTGAGCCAGAACTACATAAAATGATGAGCGAATCTATAGAGATGGGACGAGCTTTTATTGTTAAAGAGTACCAACAAAAACCTATGCCACTCTTTTTACTTTGGAAAGGAATAGTGCACTGTACATTAAGGTTTCCAGAACATAAATACTTAATTGGTGGTGTAAGTATAAGCAATAAATTTTCGGACTTCTCAAAATCGATGATGATTGAGTTTATGAAATCACACTATTATGATCCCTATGTGGCTCAATATATTCGACCTAAGAAGGAGTATAAAGTGAAATTAAAAGACGCCGACAAAGACTTTGTTTTTGATGCCAGTCAAGCTGATTTAAACAAGTTTGACAAGCTAATTGACGAACTCGAACCCGATAGTTTACGTATGCCGGTACTCATAAAAAAATACATCAAACAGAATGCACGTGTTGCCGCTTTTAACGTTGATCCTTTATTCAATAATTCGGTAGATGGGCTGATGTACATTCGTATTGCCGATTTACCAGAGAGCACCGTAAAACCAGTGATGGAAGAATTGCAACTAGAACTTGAACAAAAAATAAATAAAGATCAAAATGAGCCTATTTAATAAATTGCTTGGCAATGCCAGTGAGATAGATACCGACACCCTAACAGCAAAATACCAACAATTATTAGTTAACAATGAAGTGGTTGAACTGGGCTTCAAACTTGTACGTGATACTTTTATTTTTACAGACAAGCGCTTAATTTTAATAGATATTCAAGGTTTAACCGGTAGCAAAAGAGAATATATAAGTATCCCCTACAAAAGCATTTCTCGGTTTTCGGTTGAAACCGCGGGTACCTTCGATTTGGATGCAGAACTCAAAATTTGGATTTCTAGCGAGCAACAGGCTTCTATTAGTAAACAATTCAATAAGAAAATAGATATTTATAAGGTACAACAGTTTTTGGCGAGCAAAGTTTTTTAACAAGCTTTAGTTTCTTTGTTAAAGCCTTGTTATTTAAATAAATATTAATACAATTACACGCTTTTCTTGCTACATTTAAATAAAAAAGAAGAAAATGAAACAAGAAAAAGTTTTAGTAGCAGGAGCTAACGGAAAAACAGGTAGAGAGATAGTTGCTTTATTAAAAAATCATGAGGATTATTCGCCCATTGCCCTAATAAGAAAACAAGAACAACAAGCCTTTTTTGACGGTATGCAGGTAGAAACCCGTTTAGGAGATTTAGAAGGCGATCTAGAACCAGCCGTGCAAGAAATAGATCGGGTTATTTTTGCAGCCGGTTCTGGAAGCAAAACAGGAAAAGATAAGACCACGGCGGTAGATCAAAATGGTGCCATAAATCTTATCGATAGAGCTAAAGCTGCAGGAGTAAGAAAATTTGTGATGTTAAGCTCTATGGGTGCCGATGATCCAAAACAAAACAAAGAGCTAGAGCATTATCTTAATGCAAAGCAAAAAGCTGATGAGCACCTACAAGCTAGCTTTTTAGAATATACCATTGTAAGACCAGGAGCACTTACCGATGCTGAGAAAACCAATAAAATTAAGGCGGAAAAGAAATTAAACCAATACGGCGAAATTTCAAGAAAAGACGTCGCACAAGTTTTAGTAGACAGCTTGCCTCCTAATATGCTTAAAAATAAAACCTTTGAAATTATAAACGGAGAATTAGCGACTCCGTTAGCCTTAGAACAATTTGATTACGCTTAAAAAAAGCATTGAATTTAGTATTATGGTAAAAGCAGTCTTAAACTAGACTGCTTTTATTTTTTTATATTTTGTTCATATAGCGCTATCCACTCGTTCACTGTCATTTTTTGTGCCAACGCTGCGATTAACTCAAATGGAATCCGGTTTATATTTTTAAATCGTATACAACTTTTAGCCATATCTAGTTTAGTTTTTACATACTTGCCATACTCATCAACAAACCAATTTTTTAAAGATTCTTTTGCATAGATCCCAGAATGATAAAGGTTTATGGAATTTTTTTGTGAAGCGAAACTTAGAAAAGGAAGCGGCTCTTTTGAGTTACAATGGTAACCATCTGGATAAATGCTGTGGGGCACGTAATATCCTATCATACCATACTGCATACCTTCTTCAAAGCTTTCTGGTAAATTATCATTAATTACCTGCCTAAGTTTTTTTAAGGCTTCCTGCCTCTCTTCCGGGGCTTTTTTTATATAAGCCTCTGGTGTTTCTGCCTTTGTGCCCATAATTATCTATTAAAAATTTTTATCGCAATTCTTTAGTTAAAAATTGGCTTTTATTTTATTCGCTATAACTTGTGCTAGTTTAAGTTTACTTTCTAATGTCCAGCCTGCGATATGCGGACTCAATAATACCTGATCTGCTTGGATAAGGTATTGAAAAGCTTCGGGCAGCTGTTGCTCTTCATTGAAAAAATTTTCGAAAGAAGATTTTTCATATTCCAATACATCTAAGCCTGCTCCTAGAATTTTTCCCGATTTTAAGGCCTCGACTAAATCTTCTGTAACTACAGATTTACCCCTTGCGGTGTTTATCAACCAAAACGGATTTTGAAATTTCTGAATAAATGCAGCATCGACCATATTTTTTGTACTGGCGGTTAACGGAGTATGCAAACTTAGCACTTGAGCTTTACTTTGCAATTCTTCTAAACTAACCTCAACAGCAAATTCATCTGATAAACCAGATTGGATATCGTGAAAAATCACCTCACAATCAAAACCGCTTAGCTTTTTAGCGAAAGCCTTTCCCATATTTCCGTAACCAATTATTCCCACTGTTTTCCCTTCTAACTCGATTCCTCTATTAGCTTCTCGTTGCCATATTCCTTGCCGCACTTGAGCGTCTACTCTATTTAAATGATTAAATAAGCTCAACAACATACCTAACGCGTGCTCTCCCACCGCGTTTCGATTTCCTTCAGGTGCCGAAAACAATTTAATTCCTTTCTTTTCAGCGTAAGCTACATCTATATTTTCTAGGCCTGCTCCTAATCTGCCAATAAATTTTAAATTTTTAGCTTTTTCTAAAAATGCTTTATCTAGACTAAATCTGCTACGAATAATAATTCCATCATATTGTGCAATATTTTCTTGAACACTCTGCTTTGGCGAATCATAATCTTCATGATTTGTAAAACCATGGGCTTTTAATTCATCAATCAACAGAGGATGGTTGCGGTCTAGGTGTAAAACTTTATACATAATTAATCAAAAAAAGGTTGCGTTATACTGTCTATTATGCGTTGTGGTTTTTGTTTCTTTAAATCTATAAGGCACCAGAGGGTTTTGGCTTGGGCCAATAAAACCATATCTTTTTTAGCATAAATTTCTGTGCGCCTTTCACTTTTTACACCCTCATAATTGGCGATCCAAGTTTTCAGGTAAATCTCCTCTCCTAAGAAGGCAGGTTTTTTATATTCTATATAATGATTAAGCACTACCCAACCGTAATGTTCTTGAATATGCTTGGGTGCCGTAGCCTTCCAATGTTTTTCACCAACATCTTGCACCCATTGGAGATAGGCCACATTATTTACATGGTTCAAACTGTCTATCACATCACTTTTTACAAGTAAAGTATCAAAAAATGGAATAGGTTTCATAATATCGATTCGCTTAAATAGTTTTTTAGAGCAGTATTAAATCCGTAAAGGAAAGATTTAAAAGCCTAATATAAGTTTAGCAATACTAAAGTAAATTAAAATACCACAGATGTCATTGCTCGTGGTTATAAAAGGACCGGTTGCCATAGCTGGATCTATACCTTGTTTTTCTAAGATAATAGGCACAAAGGTTCCTATTAAAGAAGCTGTAATAATAACCGAAACCAAAGAGACACCCACTGTGAGTCCGAACTCAAAATTTAAACCAAGTAGTAGCATTCCTCCACCAATTAGCAAAATGGCTAATACTGCGCCGTTTAATAAACTTAAACCAATTTCTTTTAAAAACCTTTTCAACAACGAACCTCTTAGACTATTATTAGCCAAGCCTTGCAAAACAATGGCAGATGATTGTACGCCTACATTACCTGCCATAGCGGCAATTAAAGGTACAAAAAAGAACAACTCTCCATGTTTTTCCATGGCGCTATCAAAGGTTCCTAACACTTCTACACTTATAAATCCGCCTGCCAAAGCTAAAATAAGCCAGGGCAGTCGGGCGCGGGTGAGCTGCCAGATACTACTGCTAGACTCTACATCTTCAGAGATACCAGCCGCCATTTGGTAATCTCGCTCAGCTTCTTCTTTTATAAAATCAACTATATCATCAATGGTGATACGACCCACTAGTTTACCCATTTCATTTACCACAGGTATAGCCTCTAAGTCATATTTTTGCATAATTCTAGCCACTTCATCACCAGGGGTATGCACAGTAACAAAATCTACTTTATCAATATAAACATCACTTATTTGAGCGTCACTAGGTGCGGTTAAAAGATCTTTTAAAGAAAGCCTACCTTTTAAACGATCTTTGTTATCAACCACATAAATGGAGTGTACTCGGGTTACATACTCGGCCTGTTCTCGCATTTCGCTCATACAGCCCGTAACACTCCAGTTTTCGTTTACTTTTACTAACTCTTTGGCCATGAGTCCTCCGGCAGAGTCTTCATCATAGCGTAAAAGCTCTACAATATTATCGGCGTGTTCTTCGTCTTGGATATGACCAATAACCTCTTCTTTTAGGTTTTGGTCTAGTTCGGCTACAATATCTGCAGCGTCATCGGTATCCATTTCTTCCAGCTCGCCAGCAATTTCTTCTGCCGTAAGATTATTTAGAATTTTTTCTCGATCGTCTTCATCGAGTTCCATTAAAACTTCGGCTGTTTTATCGGTATTAAGAATTTTAATTACATAAGTAGCGTCATCTAGATCTAACTCTTCTAATATCTCCGCGATATCTGCGTGATGAAGTTCTTCTAGATACAAGCGCAACTCGGCACTGTTTTGCGCCTGCACCCACTCTTCTATTTTTGCGATTAATTCTTTACTGATTTGAAACTGCATCGATAGCTATTTTTTGCGTTAATTCTATAAACTCTGTATAATGTAACTGCTCTGGTCTTTTATTAAAGATAGCTTCTTCTCGTAAAGTATCTGATAACTGAAAGTTTTTTAAGCTGTTGCGCAAAGTTTTTCTTCTCTGCTGGAAGGCTTGCTTTACCACTTTAAACAATAAACTTTCGCTAACGGGTAATTCTTGATTTTCTTTTCGACGCATATGCATGACGCCGCTATCTACTTTGGGTGGCGGATTAAATACACCTGGAGGCACGGTAAACAGGTATTGCGTCTCATAAAACACTTGTGTTAAAACCGATAAAATACCATACACCTTGCTACCGGGTTTTGCACAAATGCGTTGTGCAACTTCTTTCTGAAACATACCTGAAAATTCGGGTACAAATTGGCGTTGCTCTAATACCTTAAAAACGATTTGAGTAGATATGTTATAAGGAAAATTGCCTGTTATGCCCATTTCCTTACCCTGGTTCAAGGTGGCTAAATCGGCTTTTAAAAAGTCTTGCTCACTAACGCTAAAATTTTGAAGAGGTAAATTGGGGTGATTTAAGCCAAAACCTGCTTCTAAATAAGCAATAGACTCCCGGTCAATTTCTAATGCCAATACCTTCAAATTGCGCGCTAACAAATGTTTGGTTAAGACCCCTGTTCCTGGGCCAATCTCTACAACCAAGTCATAATTTGCAGCTTCAAGCGTTTGAGCAATCTTTAGGGCTGTTTCTTCACTTTTGAGAAAGTGTTGTCCCAAATGTTTTTTGGCTTTTACCCCCGCGTGTTGCGCACGTGATTGCCCTTTTTTTCTATTTGGCTGCTTTTTTTTCATTGTTCATCGATTATATGAAGCTCAGTAGTAAAGTACACAAATTTATCTTTAAATAGCATTGGGGTTTCGCCAAGCGGATTTTTGTTTTTAGCACGAAATGATTCTAGTTTTGTTTTGTTTGGTACGGTGTATTGAATAGAGTAGGTATAACCTCCCATCTCTTCTTCTACTAAAACTCTAGTCATTACCGCTTTAGAGAACGTGTCTAAGCTCAGCATTCGCGGCATATAAGTATGCTTAACCCAGTCTACCCAGGCTTCTTGAATATCTTCTTGTATATTAACGGTAATATTGAATATAAACATGGTTGTAAATTTATTTAATCAAATCGCCTCTTAGTTTTCTGTATTTCTGTCTGGCCTCGTTAAAGTAAATACTATCTTCATGCTCAAACAACAGCTTTTCATAATAGGCTTTGGCCTTATTTTTATCTTTTAACTCCAGCTCATAAATTCTTGCTAGCGCATAAAGACTTTCGTCTATATAAATACTTTTCTCCGTTAGGTTTAGGATACTTTTATATGTTGCTATTGCCTTTTCAAATTTTGACAAATTCTCTAGCAAGCTGGCTTTTTTAAATAACGCATCATCTTCTATTTCTTCACCCACGTGTTCTTGCAAAATCTTTGCTAAAAGCGCTAAGGCTTCATTTGGTTTTTCTTGAAAAGCTAATAAATCGGCTTTAGCGAAACGCTTTAAAGCTGTAAATGTGGTGTCTAATACTGCATTGCTATTGGTGTTAATCAAAACACTTAATTGCAATGCATCGTTGGCAATAAACTTTGAAGTAGCTGTTTTTAAAACGTTTAGTTGCCTAAGTGCCCATTCAAAATCACCTTGATAAAAACTGGTTTTTGCAATTTTAAAGGTAGCTTCTTCTGCCAAAGCACTATTGGGTAAGTCAAGCTGTACTTGTGAATAATAAATCAAGGCTTGGTTGTATTTATCGGTTTTTACAGCTACATCACCTAAACGCATTTTCACTTGCCCTGCTGCAAATTTGTCTAAATTTAATTGGTTCAATTTGTCTAATTTCGCCTTAGCTTCTGCATAGGATTTTGTTTTCAATAAGAAATCAGCGTAAAGCAAATGAATATCAAACCAGTCTTGTAACGGAAGGCTTTGGTACTTTTCAAACACTTGGTTAAAGAGCTGCGCTGTGACCTCAGGCTCTGCGCGATTCATATTAAGCTCTAGTTTTAAATATTCTGCTTGTAAGATGCGGTAAATCTGATCTTCTTGCGCTATAACATAATTTAATATTTCTTGCGAGGTGGCGTAGGCTGAATCTTTGGCTTGCTGCGCCAGGTTTAAAAAGCCTTGAATATTATCTTTTTGACTACGCAAATAGAGCGCTTTTTCTTGCGCAAAGGCTTTTTGAAAATCATTTTGTTGCACATAAAGCCAGCTTAACAGCTCGTTAAAAACCAGCATAGGTTTTTCTTGGTTTTTTGCTAGTATAGCCTGTTGTAGTTTTTTGTTGGCGGGGTTGTTGGCATCTTCATTAATAAAATCTGAAAAATTGCGTTTTACGGCAAACAAATAGTTGGGTTGATCTACGAGCAAATCTAGGTAGCTGCCAAACATTTTATCTAAATTTCCCTTCTCTCCATAAATTCTTGCCAACTCTATAGTAAACGAGCTGTTTGCACGTTGTTTAAGAGCCTCTTCATAGGTTTTTATAGCCCAATCTAGTAAAGCATATTGTTGAAACATTCTGCCAACGCTATAGGCATAACCCTGATTTTTTGAAACGCTTTCAATTGCCGATTGAAAGGCTTCTTGCGCCGCTTCATTTTTATCTTGCAATTGATAATTGTGCCCAAGACTAACCAATAAATTAGGGTAAATTACCTTTGGTTTGTTTTGCTGCAACAACAAGTCTTCTGCTAGCTTATACTTTTCTAGTTCTTGATAAGTAGCTACTAATTTTTGAACGCTGCGCAGGTCTCTGCTGTTTTGGGCCACAAGCTTTTCAAAAACCGCTTGGGCTTTTTCAAATTCACCTTGATCAAAATAGTTTTCGCCCAATTGGTAAGATTGAGACCAAAGGGTAAAACCAAATAAAAATGCTATTATACTTGAAAATAGGCGCATACTGCTAAAATAGAAAATTGCCTGCAACTACGTTGTATATTTAGCAGTTTTTGTAGCGAATTATAACAAGCCCCAAGATTACAACAAACGGGGCTTGTTTAAAATTTTAAGTTATGCTACGCAATAGTGCTACCGTTGTTAACTTGAGCTTCATCTGGATTTACAAAAACCAGTTCGCCCTGTGCATTTTCGGTCATTAAAATCATTCCCTCGCTCAGCGTACCGCGTAATTTTCTAGGCGCTAGATTTACCAAAACCGTTACTTGTTTTCCTACCACCTCTTCTGGAGAGAAATGTTCTGCAATACCAGAAACAATGGTGCGGGTATCAAGCCCAGTGTCTACCTTTAATACCAACAGCTTTTTAGTTTTTGGCATCTTCTCTGCGCTCACAATGGTTCCCACTCGTAGATCTATTTTTGTGAAATCTTCAAAGGTAGCCGTTTCTTTTTGCTCCTCTACACTTTTTTGCTCGGCTTCATTCATTTTTTTGGTATTCTCTAATTTCTCTAGTTGTTTAGCTATGGCGTCATCTTCAATTTTCTCAAATAAAAGACTAGCTTTACCAATAACATGTTGGGGCGCTAGTAACGCTTCCGCGGAAGCGATTTGCGGCCAAGAAATATCCTTTTTTAAATTTAAAATGTTCGATAGCTTTTTGGCGGTAAATGGTAAAAATGGCTGACAAATACTAGAAAGGGCTGCAGCGACCTGCAATGCTACATACATTACCGTTTTTGTTCTAGCCTCATCGGTTTTAATGGTTTTCCAAGGTTCTTCATCGGCCAAATATTTATTTCCTAAACGAGCCACATTCATCATTTCGGCTTGAGCTTCTCTAAATCTATATTTTTCTATAGAGCTCGCAATAACCGCAGGATAAGCGCGTAACTCGGCCAATATATTTTCATCGATTTCATTTAACTGCCCAGGCTCAGGCACCTCTGCATCATAGTACTTATGAGTTAACACCACTACCCGGTTGATGAAATTACCTAAAATAGCTACCAATTCACTGTTATTGCGCTGCTGAAAATCTTTCCAAGTAAAATCGTTATCCTTGGTTTCTGGCGCATTAGCTGTGAGCACATAGCGCAAAACATCTTCTTTACCCGGAAAATCTTCTAGGTATTCATGCAACCACACTGCCCAATTTTTAGAGGTAGAAAGCTTGTTGCCTTCTAGGTTTAAAAATTCATTGGCAGGAACGTTATCGGGAAGTATATAACTTCCTTCGGCTTTAAGCATGCTTGGAAAAATGATACAGTGAAAAACAATATTGTCTTTTCCTATAAAATGAACCAGCTTGGTATCTTGATCTTTCCAGTAAGGCTCCCAGTCTTTGTTTTCTCTGGCCGCCCATTCTTTTGTAGCCGAAATGTAACCAATAGGAGCATCAAACCATACATATAGCACTTTTCCTTCTCCTCCGGCAACGGGAACAGGAATTCCCCAATCTAAATCTCGGGTAACCGCTCTTGGTCGAAGACCATCGTCTATCCAAGACTTACACTGCCCATAAACATTGGGTTTCCAGTCTTTTTTATGACTATCTAGAATCCATTCTTTTAGCCAAGGCTCGTATTGATCTAATGGTAAAAACCAATGTTTGGTTTCTTTAAGCACAGGAACGTTACCGGTAATGGCCGATTTAGGGTTGATTAAATCGGTTGCGTTGTGTGAAGTTCCGCATTTCTCACACTGGTCGCCATAACTTTCTTCGTTTCCACATTTAGGGCAGGTTCCTATGACAAAACGATCGGCTAAAAATTGTTGCGCTTCATCATCATACAACTGTTGGGTAACTTCCTCGATAAACTTTCCTTCTTTATAAAGTTTTTCAAAAAAAGCAGCGGCGGTTTCGTGATGTATTTTGGACGAGGTACGGGAATAATTATCAAATGCAATTCCAAAATCTTGAAAAGATTTTCTTATGATGCCATCGTATTTATCGACCACGTCTTGCGGACTTACGCCTTCTTTTTTGGCTTTTATGGTAATGGGCACACCGTGTTCATCGCTACCACAAACAAACACCACGTCTTCACCCTGCATTTTAAGGTAACGCGCATAAATATCTGCGGGAACATAAACGCCAGCCAAATGACCTATATGAATAGGACCGTTGGTATAGGGCAAAGCTGCGGTAATGGTATATCTTTTGGGTGTGCTCATAGTCTACTTAAATTTAGCTGCAAAGGTACATAAAGCGAATTGTATTCTAAATTACATTGTTTATAAAATAAAAAAACTATGAAGAATGTTTTAAAAAGTATATATTTATGCGAATAAGTTATATATTTACGCCATTAATAATAACTTAATAGAATTATGAAAAAAATTAATTTTTTACTGTTAATTTTCTGTGTTAGCTTTGGTTTAATTTCGTGTAGTAACGATGATGACGGGGCTTCTACTAGCGACCGTATGATTGTTGACGGCACCTCTTACGAATTAGAAAGTGCCGTTATTTCAAATTATGGTAGCTTTGGTGGAGTTAATAAATTAGACCTCACACTTGTGTCTTCAGATCTAATTAAAATTGCTGGTGAATACTTCCCTGAACAAGAAAAAGTATCTGGGCTTTATTTTGAGCTGTACACCGAAGTTGCAGACCAGCTGCCTTTGGGCACGTACACCTACAATGATAACGAAACGGCGGGTACTTTCTCTGCTGATTCAATGTTATTAATCAATACTAATTGGGCCAATGAAGATGATGCTGAATATATAGGTTCTTTAGCCTCAGGAACTATTGAAGTTTTAAAAAACGGACCAACTGAATATGAGTTCACTTTTGACGTGACCACTACAGATGGTAAAAAAGTTACCGGGTATTTTAAAGATAATGATGTTTACCTAGAGGATGATTCTTGGGATAGACCTTCGGCAGAAAAACAAAAAGGATTTTTCAACTAGATTTAAATGAAATTGGTAGCCATTTGAACACCGAACAGCGCAATTTAAAGAGCATCCGACTTACGGAATTTGAAAGAAAAAACGTAAATTGACTCTCTGAAAGTGATGAATGAAAGCCGACAGGTCTAAAGTGGATAGTCCACGAACTAAACTATAATGACCTTAAACTTATAGCGTTTAGATTTTTAACACTAAATAAAAACAAAATGAAAAATGTATTTTTTGCTTTAGCTTTTATGCTAATTGGTTCTTTAAGTTTTGCATCTACCAATGTTGAGAGCAATCTAGATGTGAATTCAGAAAACGTTACTGAATTATTAAGTACCGAATTTAATAATTCTTTGATTTTTACTGAAAATTTTACTTCCGAAAAATCAGTTGTTGATTTTGGTGAGTTAGGATGCTTGGTGGAAGTTACAATTTATGTGAACGGTGAATATTGGGGTAGCTTTTCTACTTGGCACGCTGATGGATGCGGTGCCGCATTAAGAAGTGCAGCAGATATACTTGACCAATTAGGATTCTAAAGCAATTTACTAACTAACCCTAAAGCTTGTTCAAAGCTTTAGGGTTTAATATTAAAAATTATGAGACTTACATTATTATTTATTATACTACTTTTTCAGTTACCATTAGTAGCTCAAGAAGAAAAAGACTCAACAGATTTCTTGAAAGTAGAATATAAATTTTTTAGAAAATTAACTGAAAGAAGTTTGCCGATAAATGAAATACATTCTCTAAAAAATTATAATTCAGTTTTGTCAATTTACCAAAAAGAGACAGAAAGTGAATATTTAAAGAATCAAGCCAATGCGGATAGCTACGATGTTACGGCTAATTTTGGTGTGGATGGTTCTGAAAAAATAATAACATTAAAAGATTTTATAAATGACACCATAATGTCAATTTATCCTGTAATTAGAAAATATAAAAAAGTAGGAGAAAAAATTCCAGAAATTGATTGGAAACTAGAAACAGAAACTAAAGAGATTTTAGGTTATAATTGCAAAAAAGCAACTACAAACTATAGAGGTAGAAACTATATTGCCTATTACACAACTGAAATACCTTTTTATGATGGACCTTTTAAGTTTAGTGGATTGCCTGGACTAATTCTTTCAGTATCCGAAGAAAATAATAAAGTATCATTTGAAGCTGTATACATCGAGAGGTCAAAAACTTTGAATGTTATTGAAAACCCTATAAACAAAGAAAAATTAATAAGTTGGAAAGAATATAAAACCGAATATCAGAAAGCATTTGACAGATTTGGTAAATTTGTTAATAGTAAAATATCTGAAAATAATGACGCAGAAATAAATGTTTCGTTTCCAAGTAAAAATAATTATCCACCAACAATTGAAGTATTAGAATTTAATGATTAGATTAAAATGTATTATTTGTTTATTCATTTTCATAATCTGTTTTAAGTCCTATTCTCAAACCATAAAAGGAACAGTATATTCAGAAGATAATAAACCTTTAACTGCTTCAATTCTTTTCAAGGAATACTCTAACTTACAAAGTGTTAAAGATTTTGCTATTGTAAGAAATGGTATTTTTCAAAAAAAGTTAAAACAAGATTACGAGAAGCTATTTATTGAGGTAAAAGCCGAAGGCTATTATAAACAAACCTTAACTATTGATAAACCAAAGAAAGAAAAAAGCTATTCATTTGATTTTGTTTTAATCAAAATGCAAGAATATGAACTTGAAGAGGTTGTAGTGGTAGGAAAAAAAAGACGTTTTGAAGTTAAGGAAGATACCATTTCTTTTAATGTTTCACGATATGTTGATGGTAGCGAAAGAAAAATAGAAGAGGTCATAAGTAAATTACCAGGTGTTGAACTTAATGAGCAAACTGGCGAGATAAAATATAAAGGAAAATCTATTGAGACCGTTACTTTAGACGGTGATAATTTATTCGGTTTTAACTACACTTTAGGAACAAAAAACATAAATGTAGATATGGTGGAACAAATAGAAGCCATAGATAATTATGCAGAAAACCCACTTTTAAAAGGAATAGAGCAAGGTGGTAAAGTTTCTTTAAATTTAAAACTCAAAAAAGGTAAAGTAGATGTTTCGGGTAATTTAGACTTTGGTAGTGGGTGGTTTGATGATGGCGACCAAGCTTTTAATTTGAGTTCAAATATTTTAGGTATAACCAAAACCTATAAATCTTTTGCAACTTTATCTTATAATAATGTTGGGGTAAACCAGACACCATTTGATTATTTTGGTTTTAGTTTTAATGTTGAACAGCAAAAAGAACAAAACTATTTTGCGGAAAAAATAGTACCCGAAACTCGTTTTTCAAATTTGTTAGAAGATAGAAGGGCCAATATAAACAATCAGTTTTTTGGCAACTACAATGCTATTTTTAAACTAAATCCAAAATTAAGTGTTAAAACAAATTTGTATTATTTGCAAGATAGAATAAGCACAAATCAACTGTTTCAAAACGATTTTAAAATAAATAATGATTTTTTTACAACAACTGACAATACTTTCATTACCAAAAAACCCCAACAATATCGTGGTGATGTGGAAGTCAAATACAATACCTCTAAAACATCATTATTGGAATATAATTTAAGACTAAGACAAGAAAATATAGAAACACCGACAACGGTAATTCAAAACCAAACTGATGAGTTTTCCTCCTTTTTAAACACAGAAGATTTTTATTTTAAACAAGATTTACTTTGGACAAAAAAGCTTTCTGATAAAAAAGCCTTACAAGTTTCATTATTTCATTCATTTAATGATTTGCCACAAACTTTTAGCATAACACCATCGCTTTTTGATGAAGATGCTTTAATGGACACACAAGATAGTGAGTTTAAAAGGACATTTTTAGAAGGAAAAGCAACTTATCTTGGGTCAGGAAAAAGAGATAAATATACCTTTACTTTAGGGGCAAATTTAAATTACTCACCATTTCTTTCAAGACTCTATAATTCAGAAGAAATCATTTCAGAAAATAACTTTGATTACACTCAAAATAACATTTTCAATACAGGCGTATATAATTTTAATCGGGGAAAATGGCAAATTTCGCCGTCTTATTCTTTGAGAGTTTTAAATCAAAATTTAGAACAAAATCTTCAAAATAACGAACAAAGCCAAAATGATTTCATTATTGAACCTGCTTTAAACTTAAAATACAAATTGAATTCAGTTTCCTTTTTGTCTGGTAACTTAGGTTATAACCAAAATACAAATGCCGAACAGTTTTTTTTCTTAAACCAAGTATTGATTAACAACCGAACTACCATCAGTAATTTACCAAGTTTAGAATTACAAATTAGTCAAAGATATAGTTTGTTATATTTTAATAATGATTTGTATAATCAGTTTCAACTAAATGCAAATGTAAATTATCAAAAATCAACGGGTAACTTTTTCACCAATCAAAACATCACAGCAACTACTACCCAAATAGAATATTTCTTTTTACCTCAAGACAACAGCAGTTGGAATATAAATATGCAAGTTTCAAAATATATTCCATTTATTGAGTCTACACTTAAATTGACAAGTAATTATATCTTATCTAACTTTAGAAATATTGTAAATAATTCAGATTTACGACAAAATGAAAACCAATTTTTAAGCAACTCATTTTTTTGGAAAACCGCTTTTGAAATACCTGTGAATTTTGAAAATACTTTTAGTTATCGATATTCTAATTCAAAAAGTGAAAACCAATTAGCTTTCATTAATAAATCTTGGCAAAATACTTTCAAAATAATATTAAAACCCAATAGAAAATGGTTTGTAATATTGTCATCGGATTATTATTTACCAAACACCAAACAATCTGATGAGCAATTTTTCTTTTTAGATGCTACATTAAGGCATAGACCTAAAAGCAAAAAATGGGGAGCGAGTTTTACGATGCGAAATATTACCAATGAGAATAATTTTGAACAGGTGCAAACATCAGATATCTCAACAACAATTTTTAGAAGTAACTTATTGCCCCGCTATTTTTTATTGAATCTATCGTGGAATTTTTAATTGAATAAAAAGCACACACAATCCCTTAGCTTGTAAAGTTGAGGGATTTTTTTATCTTACAACTCCAATTAATTTCATATTATGAAGATTCCTAAGGCTTTAAAAAAAGGAGACCGCGTTGCCATAATTGCTACTGCTAGAAAAGTTAATCCAGAAGACTTAAATCCCGCTTTACGTTTATTAGAATCTTGGGAGCTCGTTCCGGTTTTAGGCAGCAGTATCGGGTTATCAAGTCACCAATTTGCTGGTACAGATGAGCAACGTGCTCAAGATCTTCAAAAACAACTTAACGATCCAAAAGTACGAGCTATCTGGTGCGCCAAGGGCGGTTATGGTACTGTACGTATTTTAGATTTAGTAGATTTTACAGCTTTTCAACAAGATCCTAAATGGCTGATAGGTTATAGCGATATAACTGCATTACATAGCCATTTAAATAAACTTAAGGTTGCGAGCCTTCACGCTCAAATTTGTCTTGGCATAGAAACAAAAACACCTAATACACAAGCCTCTTTAAAGCAATTGCTTTTCGCAAAAAATTGGTGCTACACATTTAAAGGTCATAGCCAGAATAAACCAGGTACGGCAAAGGGTATTTTGGTAGGCGGTAATCTTTCGGTTTTGTTTTCGCTAATAGGCAGTCGCAGCGACTTAGATTTACAACATAAGATTTTGTTTATCGAGGACTTAGATGAGTATTTGTACCATATTGACAGGATGCTACAAAATTTAAAACGCAACGGGTGGTTCAATAAAATTAGCGGCCTCATTGTAGGAGGTATGAGCGATATGAATGACAATACAATTCCTTTTGGTCAAAGTGCTTTAGAAATTATTCAAGAAGCCGTAGCCCCTTATGATTTTCCTGTGGCTTACAATTTTCCCGCAGGGCACCTTGAAGAAAATCAAGCTATAGCCTTAGGTAAAAAAGTGCAACTCGATGTTTCACATAACCAAAGTGAACTAAAATACATTTAAAACAACAGGGAAAAACTGATAATTATCAAACTTTAGCAATTGTAAAAACAAAAGTTGAGGAATAATCAATTGAAAACTGTATTTTAGAAACTTCTAATTGTCTCAGTATGCTTGGGTTTTCCTCTACCATCTCTAGAAAATACTTAATGGCCATTACTGGTCTTTTTCTTTGTCTATTTCTGGTAATTCATTTACTAGGAAATTTTCAGCTTTTGCTTCCTGAAGATGAAGCTCAATTACAATATAATGCATACAGTGCCTTTTTATCGGGAAATATCCTGGTTAAAATAATCGCTTACGTACTTTACATCAGTATCATACTGCATAGCATCGACGCTATTTATCTTAGTTTTAAATCCCGAAAAAGTAAAAAGACTAGGTACCGTTATGATGCTCGTAAAAGAGCCAGTAAGTGGTATTCAAGGCAAATGATGCTTTTAGGAGTAATATTATTTGCTTTTTTAGTCATTCATTTTTATGACTTTTGGTATCCGTTTAAATTTGGTGAACTGCCGCTTGACCAACAAGGCAACAAAGATTTGTACCAATTGGTTATAGCATCCTTTCAGAACATAGGCTATGTGGGTTGGTATAGTGTAGCTATTTTAGCCTTGTTTTTTCACCTTTTGCATGGTTTCTTTAGCGCTTTTCGCAGCCTAGGGCTTTACCATCCTTATTATGCGCAAATAATAAAGCTAATTGGTGTAATTTTTTCTTTACTGATGTGTATAGGGTATCTAGGCATACCGATTTATATTTTTATCTCTCGTTAATATGGCAAAATTTATAGCAGCAAAAATACCGGAAGGACCATTGGAAAAAAAATGGCAAAACTATAAAGATCAAGCCAAGTTGGTGAGTCCAAACAACCGTAAGAAATTAGAGGTTATTGTAATAGGCACAGGGCTTTCAGGCGCTTCGGCCGCTGCTTCTTTAGCCGAAATGGGCTATCAAGTTAAAAGCTTTTGTTTTCAAGATTCTCCTCGCAGGGCACACTCTGTTGCCGCTCAAGGCGGAGTAAATGCCATGAAAAATTATAAAAATGATGGCGATAGCGTACAACGTATGTTTTTTGACACTCTAAAAGGAGGCGACTTTAGAGCACGAGAGGCCAACACCTATAGATTGGCACAATGCTCTGCAGCGCTTATCGATCAAGCGGTAGCACAGGGAGTGCCATTTGCACGGGAGTATAGCGGTTATCTAAGTAACCGGTCTTTTGGTGGTGTGCAAGTATCGCGTACCTTCTATGCTCGAGGACAAACAGGTCAGCAACTGCTTTTAGGCGCCTACCAAGCCTTACTAAGACAACAAGCAAAAGGAAAAGTGAAAATCTTTAATCGGCACGAAATGTTAGAGCTGGTTTGTGAAAACAATACAGCAAAAGGTATAATCACCAGAAATTTAGTATCAGGTAAGATCGAAAGACATGCGGCTCACGCTGTGGTTATTGCCAGTGGCGGTTTTGGGAAAATATATTATTTATCCACTTTGGCAATGGGTTGCAATGCATCGGCTATTTGGCGTGCCCATAAGAAAGGTGCGCTGATGGCAAATCCTAGTTGGACTCAATTTCACCCCACCAGTTTACCTCAAAGCGGAACCTACCAGTCTAAACTTACTTTGATGTCGGAGTCCTTGCGCAATGATGGCCGAATTTGGGTTCCTAAAAATAAAAAAGACGCCCGAAATCCTAATGAAATTCCTGAATCGGATAGAGATTATTACCTAGAACGCAAGTATCCTTCCTACGGTAACTTAGCTCCGCGTGATATTGCCTCAAGAGCCGCAAAAGAACAAATAGATAATGGGTTTGGGGTTGGTGAATTAAAAAATGCCGTTTACTTAGATTTCGCCAAAGCGATTAAAGATTTAGGTAAAACCACCATCCAAAAACGCTACGGTAATTTATTTGATATGTATGAGAAAATTACAGGGATAAATGCTTTTAAAGAACCTATGAAAATATCTCCTTCTGCTCATTTTTCTATGGGCGGTCTTTGGGTAGATTATGATTTACAAACCAGCATTGCTGGGTTATTTGCTATAGGAGAAGCCAATTTTTCAGACCACGGAGCCAATCGTTTAGGGGCCAATTCATTATTACAGGCTTGTGTAGATGGTTATTATATTTTACCCTATACCCTACAAAATTATCTCGCCACACAAATTGATAAGCCTAAACCAGTTACGCATAGCCAAGCATTTGTCGATGCTGAAGAGCGGGTAAAAACGCAGCTTCAAACTTACCTCAACACCAACGGCACTAAGACACCAGATGAGTACCACAAAGAACTTGGTAAAATGTTGTATGATTATTGCGGGTTGTCTCGATCTCGCAAGGGCTTAACTTATGTTATAAAAGAAATACAGAAGCTTCGAGAAGAATTTAAAACCAATCTTCTTGTTCTTGGTGATACCTATCAAATTAACAGTGAGTTGGAAAAAGCGGGCCGTGTAGCAGACTATTTTGAGCTCGCCGAATTAATGTGCTTAGATGCGCTTAATAGAGAAGAGTCTTGCGGGGCTCATTTTAGAGAAGAATACCAGAGTGACGAAGGTGAGGCGGTAAGAAATGATGATGATTATGCCTATACTGCTGCTTGGGAATGGACAGGAAATGCTAGCCAACCCGAATTGCATAAAGAAAAATTAGTGTTCAAAAATGTGTCTTTAAGTACACGGTCTTACAAATAATGCCTATGAAACTTCAATTGAAAATATGGCGACAAAATAATCCTGATGATCTCGGCAGGTTCAGAAACTATAAGCTAACCGAATTAAATCCCGCGATGTCTTTTTTAGAAATGTTAGACACGCTAAACTTACAATTAATAAAAAATAAAGAACAACCTGTAGAATTTGACCACGATTGCCGCGAAGGTATTTGTGGCCAATGTGGCGTAATGATTAATGGTATAGCGCATGGTAAACCTAAGAATATTACCACTTGCCAGTTACATTTGCGAGAATTTAAAGACGGTGATACTATTGTTATTGAACCTTTTAGGGCCAAAGCCTTTCCTGTTTTAAAAGACCTTAAAGTTGACCGTAGTGCTTTTGACACCCTTATTGCGTCTGGCGGATATATTGGCGTTGAAACAGGACAAGCGCCAGAAGCAAATACCACTCCCGTACCTCAAGAAATAGCAGAGCAGGCTTTTGATGCAGCCGCTTGTATTGGCTGTGGTGCTTGCGTGGCCACTTGTAAAAATGAAAGTGCAGCACTATTTGTTGGCGCCAAAATTAGCCACTTGGCTGCTTTACCCCAAGGAAAAGCAGAGCGAGAAAAAAGAGTGCTAAATATGGTGAACCGAATGGATGAACTTGAATTTGGTCATTGCACCAATACAGAAGCTTGTCAAGTAGAATGCCCACAAGATATCAGCGTACTGCACATAGCAAAGATGAATTATGAATATTTAAGAGCCAAATTAAAAAAGTAAATTAAAAAAAGCTGCTCTTCCGAGCAGCTTTTGAATTTTATAAGGTCTCCTTTAACCAATTGAAAAATTCGTATTGCCAAACCAATGCGTTTTGCGGATTTAGCACCCAATGATTTTCTTCTGGTAGATACAATAATTTACTCTTTACGCCCAACAATTGCGCCGCTTGGTAGGCGCTTAATCCTTGTTCAATGGGCACACGGTAATCTTTTCCTCCTTGAATAATAAAAATGGGGGTATTCCAATTTTTAACGTGAGTAATAGGGTTAAAGTCATGGTAAGCGCGCTGCGCATCTTTATTTTCAGTTTCCCAGTAAGCGCCACCAAAATCGTGATTTACAAAAAATAGCTCTTCTGTAGTACCGTACATACTTCGGGTATCAAAAACACCGTCGTGCGCAATAAAAGATTTATACTTATTTTCGTGTATTCCAGCCAAATAAAAAACAGAATATCCTCCAAAACTAGCTCCTACTGCAGCTATTCGCTCTTCATCTATGTATGGTTCTTTTGCCAAAGCATCTGTAGCGCTAATGTAATCATTGATTACCTGCCCGCCCCAATCTTTACTAATGTCTTCATTCCATTTAACACCATGCCCAGGCATTCCTCTACGATTAGGCGCAATTACAACGTAACCTTGAGAGGCCATTAATTGAAAATTCCATCGAAATGAATAGAATTGTGAGAGCGGAGATTGCGGTCCGCCTTGAGCATAAAGCAATGCCGGATATTTCTTGTTTTCATCAAAATTGGGAGGCAATATTACCCAAACCAACATTTTCTTACCATCAGAAGAGGTCACATAACGCTTTTGAATTTCGGGCATAGCCATTTGAGCATACACCTCATCATTGATATGTGTCAATTGCTCAAAAGATTCCTTTTTCAAATCAAAAGCAAAAATCTCGGCAGCGTGATTCATATCTGTCCTCGTCACGTAAAGCTTATTATCTTTTTCTAAAATAATGCTTTTTACATCAAAGATTCCTGAAGTTAATTGCGTCACCACTGGCATCTTTCTTTTTTTACCAGGAAAATCAACCTCAAATAATTGTATGGTTCCGCCTATTGGGGCTGTAAAATAAATTCTTTTCCCATCGTTTGCCCACTTATAGCTTGCCACAGTACCATCCCACTGCGCAGTTAAGTTTTGCTTCACGCCATTTGACAGTACAATCAGGTCATTTTTATCGGCTTCATAGCCGTCTTTTTTCATTTGCAAATAAGCCAAATCTCCATTTTTTGAAAATTGAGGCTGGGTATCGTATCCTTTATTATCTTGAGTGATATTTTTAGTCTCTTTGGTCTCAATAGCATACCTATAAATATCTGTATTGGTACTTTTGACATAACTTTTACCCTTTAATTTTTTACTTACATAGTAAATATGTTTACCCTCTGGACCCCAGATATAGTCTTCGGCGCCACCAAAAGGCTTTTGAGGTGAATGGTAGGGTTCTTCTGCCATTATATCTATACCGTTGGCATCGCTATAGCCTTTAACTTTATAAAACACGTGATTAAAACTACCGTAAGACCAGGTATCCCAGTGCCTAATATCTAGATCCGTGTAAACGTAAGCATTAGCTTTGGGCAACTGCTCATATTTGTCTTTTGCCTTGATTTTCTCTATTGCCACGGGTTGGTGAAAAAGTTCATACTTACCATCTGGTGAGATTTTCTTATTGATAAACTCTGCTCTATTTTTACTGATGCGTATAGGGTTTTTCCCGTCAAGCGGAATTTTATAATACTCCGAATCAAAATTGTCATTTTCAATATTAGGTATGCTCAATTTATAATAAATGTAATTCTGGGCTTGATCTACTCCTATTACACTCAAACGCTTTAAACTCCATAAAGTTTCTGGGGTCATTTTTTCTTGACTCATCACAAGGTTTCCACTAATCATTAGGCTTAAAAAAATTAAAATTTTCTTCATAATCAACACTATTAATGTTTAAAAAGGATGTCAAAGATAATCATTTTAGCAGCGGAAAAACCAAGCTAGATTATGTTAAAATGTGTATCTTGTTAGTTCAATAATGGGCTACTTATTAGTGGTTTACAAATCCGTAAAGAAAAATTGCTATGGCTACACATAATGATTTAGGTAAAAAAGGAGAAGCACTTGCCTTAGAGCACTTGCTTAATGAAGGTTATACCATTTTAGCAAAAAATTACCGCTACTTAAAAGCAGAGGTAGATATTATTGCCCAAAAAGAGCAGAACCTTTGTGTTATAGAGGTAAAAACGCGTAGCACACCCGATTTTGGAAACCCGCAGGATTTTGTAAAACCCAAGCAAATACAGCTTTTGGTCACCGCTGTAGATCATTTTATTACCACTAATCAAATAGATTTAGAAGTACGCTTTGACATCATTGCAATTATTATGAATAAACAGGGTACGCGCTTGGAGCATTTAAAAGATGCTTTTTATATTTTTTAGCTACCAAGAGGTTTTAATACTTCGTAAGCTGCTTTAACCGATTTAATTTTATCAAAACTCAAAAGTAAACGCAAGCCGTTGCGGGTCTGTTTTTCTTTCATCTTACACAAATGAGCATGGGTTTGCACGTACTGCAATACCTTTGAGAAGGTTTTCGTCTGGTAGAATGAAGACTGTTGATCGGCAATAAAATAACCCACCATTTTTTCTTTCTTAAGAATTATTTTTTCGAGCCCTATTTTAGAAGCAATCCATTTTATACGTACACTATCTAATAAATCTTGAGCTTCCTCGGGTAAAGGTCCAAAACGATCTGTAAGTTCCTTTTCAAAATTTAGAAGTTGTTCTTCGCTAGTTAGCTCATTTAATTTGGTATATAAATTTAAACGTTCTGTAATATTATTGATATAATCATCGGGGAATAAGATTTCGAAATCGGTATCTATTTGGGTGTCTTTTACAAATATTTTATCCTCGGTTTCGTTTTCGTGCGCATACAAGTCTTTAAACTCGTTTTCTTTTAATTCTTCAATGGCCTCATTTAAAATCTTTTGATAGGTATCAAAACCTATTTCATTAATGAAACCACTTTGTTCGCCACCCAACAAATCACCTGCCCCGCGTATTTCTAAATCTTTCATGGCAATATTAAAGCCGCTACCCAGTTCAGAAAACTGTTCGAGTGCACTAATACGTTTTCGCGCATCATCTGTCATTGCCGAATAGGGTGGTGTGATAAAATAACAAAAGGCTTTTTTGTTGCTACGTCCCACCCGACCACGCATTTGGTGTAAATCTGATAAACCAAAATTATTGGCATTGTTTATAAAAATGGTATTGGCATTACTTACGTCTAAGCCGCTTTCTATAATGGTAGTCGAAACGAGCACATCAAATTCTCCATTCATAAAACTTAGCATAAGCTTTTCTAGCTTTTTACCTTCCATTTGGCCGTGGCCCACCCCTATTTTAGCATCGGGTACTAGACGTTGCAACATACCGGCTACTTCTTTGATATTCTCTATTCTATTGTGAATAAAAAACACTTGCCCACCACGTTGTATTTCATACGCCACCGCATCCCGTATAACCTCCTCAGAGAAACGTATCACATGGCTTTCTATTGGGTATCTATTAGGAGGTGGTGTAGTAATAGTGCTCAAATCTCGAGCGGCCATCAAACTAAATTGTAGCGTACGCGGTATAGGCGTAGCGGTTAGTGTAAGGGTGTCTACGTTTTCTTTGATGGTTTTGAGTTTATCTTTTACTGCTACCCCAAACTTTTGTTCTTCATCAACGATTAATAAGCCAAGATCTTTAAACTTAACGTTTTTATTCACCAATTGATGCGTACCAATAACAATGTCTATTTTTCCGTTTTCTAAATCTTCTAAAACTTGCTTTTTTTCTTTAGCAGTTCTAAACCTATTCAAGTAATCTACACTAACGGGGAAGTCTTTGAGTCTTTCGCTAAAAGTTTGGTGGTGCTGAAAGGCCAAAATTGTGGTGGGTACGAGAACGGCTACTTGCTTACCGTTATCTACTGCTTTAAATGCCGCCCGAATAGCTACCTCTGTTTTACCAAATCCTACATCACCACATACCAAACGGTCCATTGGTTGCTCACTCTCCATATCTTCTTTAACAGCTTGTGTTGCGGTACTTTGATCTGGGGTGTCTTCATAAATAAAAGAAGCCTCTAACTCATGCTGTAAGTAAGAGTCTGGCGCATAGGCATGCCCTTTTTCAAGACGGCGTTTAGCGTATAATTCGATTAAATTATAAGCAATATGCTTTACGCGAGCCTTGGTTTTTTTCTTTAGGTTTTTCCATGCCTTACTTCCTAGTTTGTAGATTTTAGGAGCTTTGCCATCTTTACCGTTATACTTAGAAATTTTATGCAGCGAATGAATACTTACGTACAAAATATCGCGTTCGCCGTAAATCAATTTAATGGCCTCTTGTTTTTTACCTTCAACATCTATTTTTTGTAAGCCTCCAAACTTTCCAATTCCGTGATCGATATGAGTAACATAGTCTCCCACTTCAAGATTGGAGAGTTCTTTAAGAGTTATGGCTTGCTTTTTAGCATATCCATTTTTTAAATGGAATTTATGGTAGCGCTCAAATATCTGATGGTCGGTATAGCAGACTTGTTTTGTATCTTGATTGATAAACCCCTGAAATAAAGGCAAAACAACGGTTTGATAATGCACCTGTTGATCTTGGTTGATATCATCTGACTCAAATATATCGTGAAAACGTTTGGCCTGCTGCTCACTGCCGCAAAAAATATAATTTGTAAAACCCGCTTCATGATTCTTATTGAGATTCTCTACCAATAGATCGAAGTTTTTATTAAATGCAGGTTGCGGACTTGTATTAAATTGAATAAGCTGTTGCGGATTTAAAAAAGCTTGGGTACCAACTTCTACAACAAAAAATCCTAAAAGTTGTTTTTTAAAGGTCTTCGCATCACAAAACAATTCTTGCGGAGCTTGATGTTTTATTTCTTCAGATAGATTTTTAAAAGCCTCTTCTGCTTTACCAAAAAGCTTGTCTAATTGGGCAGACAGTAAATCTATATTCTTAACAAAAACAAGGGTCTTTTGCGCAATATAATCTAGAAAGCTAGCCCGTACTTCTTGTAGTTTTTTATTCTCTACATTGGGCATGATGGCTATCTTTTTCACCCTATCTGTAGATAATTGTGTTTCTACATCAAAACTCCGAATGCTATCTACTTCATCGCCAAAAAACTCAATACGATAAGGTTCATCATTGCTAAAGGAAAACACATCAATTATACCTCCTCGTACAGAGAAATCTCCAGGCTCGGTGACAAAATCTACTCGTTTAAATTTATACTCAAAAAGCACCTCGTTTACAAAATCTATTGAAAGTTGATCTCCCAAACTAATTTTTAAAGTACTGCGGTCTAATTCTTTACGCGTAACTACTTTTTCAAAAAGCGCATCTGGATAGGTAACTATAACTGCCGGTTTTTTGCGAGAGTTGATTCTGTTAAGCACTTCTGCTCGTAACAGCACATTAGCGTTATCAGTTTCTTCTAATTGGTAAGGTCTGCGATAACTACCAGGATAAAATAAAACGTTTTTATCACCTATGAGCTGCTCTAAATCGTTCAAGTAATAAGCCGCTTCTTCTTTATCATTAAATATTAGTAAAAATGGCCTATCAAATTGCTTAAATGTATTCGCAATAACAAAAGATAAGGCTGATCCTACCAATCCTTTGGCATGTATTTTAGCAAATAATTCCTCTGGCTGTTCTAAAGCATTTTGCAGATCGCTCATCTGCGAAAGCCCATTGAATTTTTGGGTAATTACAGGTACACTCATGCCCACAAAGATAAATGCTTGGGCCAAAGTAGGCAATAGCTGATTTTTATTTAACGTGCTTTTAAACTATAACAATTTATCATTTTTCTAACAGCGCTCTACACTAAAACCTTGTATCTTTTGTCAAAAAAAGATGGGTATAAAAGAGTATGACGTATTTGTCATAGGTACAGGCACAGCAGGAAAAATGGTTGCTAAAGCTTGTGCTCAAGCGGGAAAAAAGGTTGGCATTGCAGATAACAAAGCCTTTGGAGGTACTTGTGCCCTTCGCGGTTGTGACCCTAAAAAGGTTTTGATGGGATTAAGTGAAATACTTGATCGTAGCAAACAAATGCAAGGTAAAGGAGTGAAAAGTTTACCCGCCATTAACTGGGAAGATTTGCAGTCTTTTAAAGAAACTTTTGTCGATGCTGTTCCTATGGCGACAGAAAAAGATCTTCGGGCACTTGGGATTAGTTTGTATCATCAATCTCCCTATTTTTTAGACGAAAATAGCCTTTCGGTAGAAGGTAAAACTATAAAAACCAAAAAAGTTGTAATTGCCACAGGAAACAAACCTATTCAACTTGATATTACGGGATGGGATTTAACTCTAAATAGCGATGAATTCTTAAATTTAGAAAAACTACCCGAAAGTATGCTATTTATAGGGGCTGGTTATATTGGGATGGAGTTTGCCCATTTAGCTGCTAGCCTTGGTGTAAAAGTAACTTTAATAGAGGGAGTTGAAAGACCTTTAAGTCGTTTTGACGAAGATCTTGTCGCCTCTCTTGTCAAAGCTATGGAGGCCAATGGAGTACGCTTCATTTTTAATGCTGAGGTGTATAAAATTGAAAAATTACGAAAATATTTTCGCGTAAGCGCCAACCAAAACGATAAGGAAATAGAGGAGAAAGCTGAAATGGTAATCAATACGGCAGGAAGAGTCCCTGCTATTGACGAACTAAGTTTAGATCAAGGAAAAGTGGCATATTCTAAAGAAGGTGTCGCAGTGAATACCCATCTGCAAAATACAACGAATAGAAATGTTTATGCTTGTGGCGATGTAGCCGATTCTAGCGGTCTGCCGCTTACTCCGCTTTCTTCTTTTGAAGCTGAACTGGTGATTGATCAAATTTTAGAAAATAAAAAACCTAACAAAGTAGATTACCCTAATCAACCCTCTGTGGTTTTTACCCATCCGCAAATTGCTATGGTAGGTCTAACAGAAGAAGAGGCCAAGGAGAAAAACCTATCTTTTAGCGTTAAATGTAAAACTCAATTGGATTGGTACAATGCCAAACGTGAAAACCATGCTTTTTATGGTTTTAAAACACTGGTAGATAAAAAAACAAATCAAATATTGGGAGCGCACATTATTGCACCGCAGGCCGCCGAAATGATCAATCTTTTTACTTTAGCCATGAATCTCAAGTTAGACACCCAAGCCCTTAAAAAAATGGTATTTAGTTATCCTAGTTGGGGGAATGACATTAAAAGTATGATTTAGTTATTCAAAATACGATATAAGGGATTAGTTTTTCTATTTTTAAAACCATGGTATGCCGCATATAAAGCAATTACAATTGCCCCTATGAGAGCGGTATAAGCTATACTATCTTGGTTGTTGATTTGTTTGAAATAAATTGCCACCAGCGCCCAAATACCCACCGCTGCAAATTCTCGCATGTTTCTATAAAAGATCATTGCTAAATTGATACTAGTGGCTACCATTATCATAATCAAAGTATACTGCACTTCATTAAATATAAAAGGTTGCCAATCTATCTTCACTAGAAAAGCAGCGGTATTGGCAATAGAAGCAACGCTTAGCCAACCGGCATACAAGCATATTGGCCACCAATTAAAAGCAATAATAGGCAGGGGCGCATCCCAAACCTCCATACGTGTAGTAACCACTATGCGTAAAAGTGCCACTAGAGCAATAAACATTAAAACTACAGAAATAGCGGTATATTCATACAACCACGCCACCACCCATGCCGAAGTCGCTAAATTAGCAAGAATCAACTTACCTCCAGTTTGTAATAAAAAATTTTCTGTTTTGTCTTGTTTAAAAACGCGTATTAGGTGATACACAGTAAAAGCCAACAGACTTAAATAGATGAGGCCCCAAATGGCGAAAGCGTAACCTGCTGGTGTAAATAAGTTAGCATATTCAGGTTGTTTACTAAGGCTACCAATCGTGTTTCCATTTAATTTAAATGCTTGGGTAAAATAGCTTGTTGCAATAGCAATTAACACCGAAATAAAGTTAAAAACGGCCAGTAATTTAGGTTTCATAGTTATGATTTTATTAAAGATAAAAACAATGCGCTTATAAGCGCGATAGTAAAGCGTTAAAATTTACTGCACTTTAATCACTTCATTTTGAGTACAAACATAAACCGATTCATTTGGCATGGATTTCACCAAATACAAACCAGTAAATGTTCCAAAAGCAGGTAAAATCATTTGGTTCTCTGTTTGATAAAAACAAGGTAGTCTTAATTTTTGCCTCCCTAATCCGCTTAAAGCGTAACCCGGATGAAGATGACCGCATAACGTAAATAAATTAGGTTTATGCTCAGGCTTGTGTGTAAGATAAAAATCACCAATTATTAAGTGGGGCAGTACCTCTAAATTGGCTTTTTTAAAAAAGGACGGGTGCACAATATCGTGATTCCCCTTAATAAGGAGAATGCTACAATTCTGGTGTTTGACCCAGTGCTCAAATAATTTAAACTCTTGATTATAATCACTATGAAATAAATCTCCTAGAAAGATTAGCTTTCGCGGATTGTACTTTTTAATTGCTTCATCTAGCTTTTTAAAATTGACAGTTATAGCTGAAGAAGGTACAGCACTGCCGTATTTTCTAAAGTGTGCAATTTTACCAAAATGCACATCGGCAACTAGTAAGATCTTATTATTTTCCCAAAATAAAACACCCGAAGCATCGGGTGTAAAGTGTTGGTCTTTTATTGTAATCAAGTTTATTTTTGTTTTACAAAACGAACAGGCTTATCTCTTTTTGGAAGTTTAGCAACGTAGTAGGGCTGTGTCATGACAGTACTCGCCACGCCTTCTGGACGATGCATGGTATAATTTATAATTATTTCTTCATCTTTTTCTTCAACTCCTAAAACATCTATAGCATAGCCTCCAGTAGTTTTTATATCGCTAATAATTGCCAGAACCATCTCATTCTCAAAGTTTACAGGAAGACCTTTAAAAGAACTGGTTGTGGCATTTATGGCATCCATCTTACGTTTAATTTGTTCCCACTCGGAACTTTGCCGAATAACTGTAGTGTTAGGTTCTAAATTTTCTTCGCCATTACCATATAAGTTTCCTGCTCCCACTAAGGCTAATGAATCTTGAGTAATGTGTGTGCGCTGCATGGTGTTACAACTGATTAAAGAAAATGCCAAAATAAAGATACCTAAAGCTGCTTTCATGTTATTTTTTGATGCAATATAAGGACTTTGAAACTGAATCTAAATTTATTAACAGAATTTTGAATATCTAAGCCACTTAAGTAAAAGCTTTTATCATTCTTTTGATACGATCCTCTAATTTTTCTGAAGAAAGTTTCTCTCGAAGTCTGTCTGTAATGATAGGAAATGAGAACGGAGTTGGTTTTTCACATTTTTTCCAAACTATTTGTTGTTGCTCTATTCTTCTTAACGCCAATCGTAATCTTTCTTCTTGTAATTGGTGTTCAAAGGTCTCTGTAAAGGCTTGCAGAAACAATAGGTTTTCTGGCTCGTAATCTCTAAAAACATCAAATAACAATTGTGCACTAGACTGCAAATGTTTGGTTTTGATTAACTGGCTGGGGTAACCGGTAAAAACCAAACCAGCTATTACGGCAATATCTCGAAACTTTCTTCGAGCCATCTCGGTAGCATTTAAGCTTTTATACAAATCATCCATTAAAAATTCACTCGTAAACAGCTCATTATCTAAGATTTGCTGTACGTCTATTTCTTGATCAGATAATAGTTCAAAACCATAATCATTAAAAGCTATACTTAATGATATTGGCGAAAGTAAGCTTAATCTATAAGCGATTAAACTTGATAGTGCCTCGTGAACAAAGCGTCCTTCAAAGGGATAAAAAACCGCATGGTAACCCTCTCGTGTTTTAAAAGTTTCTATTAAAAACTGATGGGGTCTTGGTATAATCGATTCTTGTACTTGCCTTTTAAGAATGGGTTTTAAAGCTTTTAACTCAGGGGTTAATTTTTGTCTCGGCCCATCACTATCCGGAAATGTTGAACTTGCCGCATACATTTCTTCCCTTAACAACTCACTCATTTGCGACGAGAAACTCATTCTGCCTCCTGCCCAACTGGGTACCTTTGCTGTCTTCTTTTTAGATTTTCTTACGTGTACCTGCATACCTTTTATCCGTACAAATTCAAGATTTCTACCCGCAAACGTAAAAACATCGCCAGGAGTTAGTTTAGAAACAAAAAACTCTTCAATATTGCCAATAAATCCTCCCTTTACATATTTTACAGCCAACACCGCATCGCTTACAATTGTACCAATTTGCAACCGATGTCGCATAGCTACGCCACGATCATTTACTTTAAACAAGCCGTCTTCTTGAATTTCAACCTTACGGTATTCATCGTATGTTTTTAAACTTTCTCCACCAAAGCTGATAAAGTTCAAACACCATTGCCATTCTTTTTCACTAATGCTTTGATAACAGAAGGTTTGTTTTATCTCGTTAAAAATGCTTTCAGGATAAAAACCATCAGAAACCGCTAAGGTGATAAGGTATTGAATTAAAACGTCATAGCTTAAAAAATAAGGAATGCGATTTTCTACCGCTTGATTCTTCACTGCCTTTTTCAAGGCTGAAGCTTCTATTAGCTCTATCCCGTGCGTAGGCAGAAAATGAATAACACTAGTTTCACGCGGCTGATGACCACTTCTACCGGCTCGTTGTAAAAATCTTGCAACCCCTTTTGGTCCTCCAATTTGTACGATTGTCTCTACAGGTGCAAAATCGACTCCTAAATCTAAACTTGAGGTACAGACAACAGCTTTTAAGGTTTCTTGACGAATGGCCTTTTCTACCCACAAACGGGTTTCTTTACTTATGCTACCGTGGTGCATCGCTAATTCTCCTGCAAGCTCAGGGTATCGCTCCAATAGTTTCTGAAACCACAATTCGCATTGGGAGCGGGTATTGGTGAAAATTAATGTAGTTTTTGAATGACGAATTATGCCCACCACCTCATCGAGCAAATGCAAACCTAAATGACCTCGCCATGGAAACTTTTCCATACTTTTAGGAATAATAGATTGTACCTTAATCTTCTTTTTAAGCCTAGCTTTAATAAGTACAGAATTCTTTAAATGATTTGATTGAGGTCCTAATAAAACCTCACGCGCTTGTTCTAAATTACCAATAGTGGCAGATATACCCCAAATTTTTAAGGGAGGGCTCAGTGTTTTCAATCGGCTTAAAGCCAGTTCCATTTGCACGCCACGTTTACTTCCTAGTAACTCGTGCCATTCGTCTACCACCACAGCATTAAGACTTGAAAAGATTTTATGGTATTTCTTTGAGGCTAAAAGCAGTTGTAAACTTTCAGGCGTAGTAATGAGCAAATCTGGCATCTTTCTCTTTTGTGCTGCTCTTACTTTTTGAGGAGTGTCTCCGGTGCGAATACCCACCGTAATTTCTGGAAATACCTCCTGACTAAATCGCAAAGTGGCTTGTTCTATTTCGCTTGAAAGCGCTCTTAACGGCGTTATCCAAAGAGCCTTAATCCCCTTTTTTAGTTTACCTTCTTTAGCCTTATTGTGTAGTAATTCTAGTACAATGGGCACCCATAAAGCATAAGTCTTACCGCTCCCAGTAGGCGCATTTAAAAGTCCGTTTTTGCCTTGCTCGTAAGCCTTCCAAGTATCTTTTTGAAATTTAAACGGTTTCCAGTTTTGCTTTGTAAACCAATCTTTTACTATGGCTAAAGATTCCTTTTTATTCATTAAGCTTACCTTAATCTTAGTTGATTATATTTTAATATTATAAAAGATTTATAGAATTTATCTCAAGCACCTACGAGATCTTTATCAATTTCACCTTTCTAGATTAGATTATTAAATTTTTGAGATCCTCTAGGGTGTTGGCCTCTTCAATCTTTTTATCCTGTCTCCAGCGTAAAATGCGCGGAAACCTTGTTGCCACACCACTTTTATGCCGATTTGATTGAGCAATACCTTCAAAAGCAATTTCGAAAACGTGAAATGGCTTAACACTTCGTACGGGTCCAAAACGCTCTAGGGTATTTTTTTTGATCCAAGCGTCAACCTTTCTAAATTCAGCATCGGTAAGGCCTGAATAGGCTTTTGCGAAGGTGACAAGTTCTTTTTTTTCTTTATCCCATAACCCAAATGTATAATCGGTAAATAAGTTACTTCTTCTTCCGTGGCCTCGCATAGCGTAGGTTAAAACTGCATCTATGGTAAATGGGTCGACCTTCCATTTCCACCAATCTCCTTTTTTTCGACCAACTAAGTAGGGAGAATCCCATCGTTTAAGCATTAACCCTTCAGATTTTACCGTTCTACTCCGTTCTCGTTCTTTTGCTGCTGCTTGCCAACTCTCAAACCGCATATTGCTTGAAAGCTGCAAAGGAATATTGGTGTAATCAGTTTGATTTATTAACTGCTCAAGCAGGTCTCTTCTCTTTTGGTAAGACTGCTCTCTTATATCTTTACCTTCCCATTCTAACAAATCATAAGCCTTAAGAATAACCGGTGTTTTCTCTAGCAATTTTTTACTTAGTGTTTTACGTCCTATACGGGTTTGTAAATTTTTAAAACTAGCGATTTTATGGTTGTTATAGGCTAATATTTCGCCATCGATAACCGTACCGTCTGGAATTACAGATGTAAATTCTTCAAACTCGGGAAATTTATCGGTTACTAGCTCTTCTCCTCTACTCCACACAAACAACTCACTTTCTCGAACAATAATTTGAGCGCGAATACCATCCCATTTATGTTCGGCGGCCCAATTGGCTATATCGCCTAATTCTTGGGGTTCATTTTCTATGGCATAGGCCAAATAAAACGGATAAGGTTTAGAGAGAAAATCTGATTTGTTCTCTTCTAAAATTAATCGTTTAAAACTTGTTGTACTAGGGTCCCAATTTCCCATTAATTTGTAAGCCAAGATGTCTTCATCAATATCAGTGGCCTTTGCCAATGCACGGGTCATTAGTTTTTGACTTACTCCTATACGAAAACTACCCGTAAATAGTTTTGTAAAAACAAAGCGTTCGTAGTAATCTAAGCTTAACCAATTTTCTTTTAAATAGGCTTCTTTTTCTTGTTCGCTTTGCTTTTTAAGAGCAATCATTTCAGTTAAAAATTGATGTAAGCCTTTTTCTGATTTTTCTTGTGCTGCAGGTATTACCAGTGCAATAGTTTCGGCAAGATCGCCAACAATGTGATAAGATTCTTCAAATAGCCAGAGCGGTATCTGAGCAAGTTCTGCCGCCCATTGCCGCATTAATTTTGTATTCACAGGTCGCGGAGGTCTACGATGAGATAAGATAGCAATTGTCCATACCTTATCTTTATCTTTAGCTTCTTTAAAATAGCTGGCAAGAGCTTTTACTTTAACCGTTGTTTTATTGGTGCTATCTAATGTTTTGATGAGTTGGGCAAATGCTTTCATTGTCTTTCAAGTTTGCTTGAGCTCAATTTCAATTCTTCTGCTGTTTCTTCCTCAAATTGGGTTTGTTCGGTGCGGGCATCATAACCTTGCTCATTTAAAAATTGGGAGAAAATATCGGTATAACCGTGGGTACAAATTATTTTTTCTGCCCCAGTAGCTTTTATGGCACTTAGCAAACTTGACCAATCGCAGTGGTCTGAAAGTACAAAGCCTTTATCAATCGCTCGTCTTCTTCTTGCGCCTCTAAAGGTCATCCAACCGCTTGCCGACGCCGTCACATACGGCACCATTTTTCTAATCCAAGGTGAACCGTGAGCACTAGGTGGTGCCAGCACTAAATTACCTTTTATTTCTTCTTTTTTGGTGTCTTTTGTTATGCGCTTGGTTTGTGGTAAGCTTGCAATGTCGCGTACCACTTCATTCATATTTTCAATGGCTGCGTGGGTATAAATTTCTCCAATAGTTGCATCTATATTTTTAAGTAATCGCTGCGCCTTACCCAATGAGTAAGCAAACAATACAGAGGTATTACCCTCTTCTTTGTTTTCTTGCCACCACTGATTAATTTCTCGAAAAACTTCTTTTTGGGGTTGCCATTTAAACGCGGGTAAGCCAAAAGTGCACTCGGTAATAAAACTATGGCACTTAACGGGTTCGTAAGGAGTTGCGAGACCATCATCTTCTAGTTTATAGTCGCCCGTAAATACCCACACCTCACCTTTATACTCCACCCGAACTTGCGAAGAGCCAATTATATGGCCTGCGGGGTGTAAAGAAAATTTCACACCGTTTACCAAAAACGTTTCTCCCCAATTTACGCCTGCCACTTGTATATCTCCCAAGCGGTGTTTGATGATTGGCACGTTGGTATGATGAGTAATGTATTGTTGATGTCCCCAACGCGAATGGTCTGCGTGACCGTGGGTAATTATGGCCTTTTTTACTGGTTTCCACGGATCTAAATACACATCGGCTTGTTGACAATAGATTCCTTTGGCGTTAAAATGAAGTAAAGGCTTTTTCATAAGCTTGAAGATACTTAAAATTATGTGCCGGAATTTTACTTTATAGAAATCTTAGCGGAATTTTAAGAGATTTAAAAGATTTTCCTAAATAATCTATGGCTAATTGAACTTGGCGTGAGGGATTGAATGGCATGTTTGAGCTCTTGCCTAAACTTAGTTTAGGCAAAGCGAGTAATGAAAGCCCGACCCGTTTATATAAACGGGGCACGCCCGTCTAAAACAATTGATTGAGCACCTCTAGAGATTTAGGTTTTCTAAAACCTGACAAATGCAATTGGTAGTATAAAAGCATCATTTGTATAAATTCTTGCCTTCGGTTTTGGTTGAGATTGAACTGCTGGGTTGTTTCCTTATTTTCTTGTAGCAGTTGTTGAAGCAATTTGGTATTTGCATTCTGCAAGCAATAGTTGTTGGTCTCTGTGGCTTGAAATTGCCCGTCTTCTAGATTAAAATAAGCTTCTTGAGGGTTTCCCTTTTGAGGTAGAAAGCCTAAGTATTTGGTGAAATCGACCATAAATTTGAGATGAAAATTGGCAAATTGGTCGCTTTGGTCTAAAGCTATAAATTGTTCTTCTAAAAAGTGATAAAGCGATGGGTTTTGTTCTTCTTCTTGTATACAAATACCAATTAACTCGGCTAGGAATAAGGCGATAGAAGATTTAAATATATTGGTAGAAATACTTTTGTAGGGGAAATCTATTTTAGCTTCTCTAAAGTAAGATAGTTTTCTGCCTTCTTTGTGTTGTACTACGGCATCTAACATATGTAGTGGTTGAAAAAGACTGCTTTTTAATTTTCCTTTTTTACTTTTGAGCACGCCCTTTAGTAAAAAAGAAAGGCTGCCTTTTTCTTTAGTAAAACAACGCACAATTAAATCGGCTTCGCCAAAACGCAGACTATGTAAAACAATAAGTTTTGTTTTGATAAGCATTAGCGAATAATCATTATTTTAGCCAATTTGGTTTCTAGTTGGTCTGCCGAGGTGAGCATCACAATATAAACTCCACTGGCTACCGCGTGTTTGCCAAAAGCACGCGTATCCCATTGCACACTTCCGCCTTGAGCGGTAGTTTCAAAAACCAAATTACCACTAATATCGGTTATTTTTACGTTTGCCCCCGCCATTAGTCCGTCTATGGTAACAGGGCCTTTGTAATTAGGTCTTACTGGATTTGGGTAAGCCTTAACTTGCTCAAAATTTTCTTGGCTTTTAGTGGCTGTTCCTCTAAAAGCGACGAGCCCGCTGCGGGTACCTATATAAACCTTAGCTGTTTCTGGATCTATTGCTATACTAGTTACCGAATTTGAAGGTAGTGGAGAATTGTCTGTAGTAAAATGATAAATGGTTTCTTGCCCGTTTGCCGAAACATAAAATACGCCGGCCTCGGTGGCGATCCATTTATTATTGTTACCGTCTACCGCGATGTCTTGTATACTGTTTTCTGCTAAGAGCTCTTGAGCCACACCATCTCCATCCAATATAATAATTTGACTGGTGCTCGTGTCTGGATTGGTAAACATGCTTGAAGGATTAAAAAGAACCCGAAGGCCCAAGGTAGTTCCTATCCATAGTTGGTTATTGTTGTCTAAAGCTAAAGTTTTAACCGAGTTTCCTTCGGGTAAATTCCCTGCACTTTCTTGCCCGGTTACTTTGGTAAATTGCCCTGAAGCCGGATTAAAACCAATAAGCCCATTGGCATAGCTACCAAAATAGATGAGGTTAGATTGATCTATAACTAAATCGCTCAAACCTAATTCGCCAGAGAAATAATTGGGAATAATTTCTGAAATATCAAAAAATTCAAGAGCACCTGAGCTTGGTGTAAGTTTAAAAAGTCCGTTTTTTACTAAACTAATCGTACCCCAAAGGTTGCCCGTTGAGTCAAAATCTAAACCATTTACCCGTACATCGCCCATCACGGTATTGCCGTTAGGATCTAGTGTTTCGGGTAGATTTGCGGTATTTTCATCATATTTAAAAACAATTTCATTGTTTACCAATTCTAAAAATCCGTCTACGTAGCTGCTTATAAATACTTGATTGGTTTGTTTGGGGTTTATTATGGGTCTTACCAATACACGAGTATCTTGTAAATCATCATAGGTCATGTTGATCCAGCGTTCATTTTTTAAATGACTTACCCCGCGCTGGTTTAGTGGGTAGGGATCTAAGGCTCCTGTATATTCGCCATATACCGCCCATAATTCGTTGGCTACGGCATCTAACCCAAACACATCATTTCTTATAGGTCCCAACGGACTTAAATATTTTGGTTCATCAAACGCATTTATAAACGAAAGCAGACCTAAATTAAAATCGCCAGTATAGAATCGTGCGTTATGATAAATGGCACAAGTGAATTGTGGAGAGAAAGTGGAAAAATTATTTAAATTCTGAACTTCACTTAAATTTTGATCATAGATTTTAATGGTTTGACTACCGGTTAATAAAATTTGTTTATTACTTACACGAAAGTCAACCACATCAAAATTTACATTCACCTGCTGGGTAATATTATTGTTTTGCACTTTTTGTAAAACATTATTTGCAGTAAGTGCAAGCAATTGGTTATCAACCAAGGCTACGCCTTTGTATTCTGTACTATTTATGGCATTCCACTCGTTAAAATCTATAAGATTAGGATTGTTCTTATCTGCATAGCGCAATCCGGCCTGGGTAGCTGCGTATAGGTTATCGTTTTGTATTGCCAGTTGATTGACCTGTAAATTTGCACCAGCGTTACCGATAAAATAGGTGTCACCGAATTTAAGCTCGTTTAATCTAAAGACCGTTATACCATAGTTGGTAGCGAGGTACAATTTACCTTCATCTTCAAGCATATAGTTAATTCTACGCTCAGATGGCGGTATACCGGTTTTATTAGGAATATCAACTATTTTGAAAACACTTTTATTTTGTAGGTTGTAAACGTCAATCAATCCTGTTTCATAACCTATAAATAGTAAATTATAGGAGGCACTAAAATGAATTTTGCTAATGTTTTGACTCGACAACCCTTGAATTGATGATATTTTTTCAACCCTACTTGTGGTTTGGTTGTAGATAAAAACAGTATTCTGAGCTCCAACAAAAAAAGTACTCCCCGACCTGGCTATATCTTGAATTTGATAATAAGAAAAATGATCTTCCCAATCTAGCTCGCTTTGCGCTTTACTTGGGGTAAAGCTAAACAAAATAAGTATAATTGTTAAAAATTTATACACGATAGTATTTTTAAGGTTGTTAACTCTAATTTTCTGATTTCTAGTATAAACAAATTAAAAAAACTTGTCTTATACCCTACGTTTCGCTTACTATGCCAAATATCTGTTTAGCAATACTGCTACAAATATATTTGTTTATTGCTATCTTCTTAGATGAATTGTATATTTTCGGGGTTTGTATTTGCAAGGTTTTTATATATTTGTTTATCTAACAAGATAATACCTAATGAAATTACATTATATCTTACTTCTTTTTATAGGTTTCTTTTGGGCGCCTCAAACCCTAGAGGCCCAATCTTTTTCTCAAGAAATAGGTATTACCACAGGTCCTGTCTTCTTTAAATCAGATTACGGTTTACGAAAAAATAGGGAGACCAATTTTGGAAATGTAGGATTGGGCGTAGGTCTCGTGCATTATATTAATTTTGCTTACAGCGCAGATTGTCAATGTTACCATAGTATTAGGTATTTCAATAATCACTTTAAATTAAGAACCGAGTTAACTTATACCGAAACCAATCTAAATCACTTTGGTAAAGAAGCCGATAAAAATACCCTTGGCGGATTGCAATTGCGATCTATGCATGGTAAAGCAACTACATTAGAGATAGGTCCTAGTTTAGAGTGGTACCCTTTTCTTATTAGAATTTCTGAGCGTGCTAGAGACCGAAAAATTGCACCTTATCTAAATCTAGGGATAAACTTAGTGCTTTATAACCCCGAGGTGGCAACCGATTTACCTGGTCGTATTGGGGCCATCAACAATACATTTAATGAATTTTTGGCTCCTTTTGGAGAAGAGTCGTATATAGACCCGAGCTCTGGAACCACCTATGCTTTAAAAGGTGGTGCTGGTGCCCGATACAATATTACCAGAAGAAGTAGTGTATTAATTGACTTACGCTGGACCTATTACGGTAATGATTTTATTGATGGTCTAGACCACGATAACCCGCAAAACAAATACAATGATTGGGCTTTTTGGATAAATGTAGGTTATGTTTTCTACCTTAATATGTAGTACCAATAACTTCAATCAATACCATATATACCAACCTAATCTAGGGCTTGTTTTAAATCGAATATAAGGTCTTCTTGATCTTCTATGCCTAGACTTAACCGAATTAAAGTATCCACTACTCCCATTTTTTCTCGCTCTTCTTTTGGGATTGAAGCATGGGTCATACTTGCAGGATGCCCCACTAAAGATTCTACCCCGCCTAATGATTCCGCCAAGGAGAAAATTTTTAAGTTTTCAAGTACCTGTAGTGCTTTTTCTCGTTGGTTACCTATTATGGTAAATGCAATCATGCCGCCATAATCTGTCATTTGTTTTTCTGCGATATGGTGGTTAGGATGCGACTTGAACCCAGGCCAATAAACTTGGTCTACTGCAGGATGCTGTTCTAGAAATAATGCTATGGCTTTTGCATTCTCGCAATGCCTTTGCATACGCAAGTGCAGCGTTTTTATGCCTCTTAAAACCAAAAAACAATCCTGCGGACCCGGTATAGCTCCACTGGCCTTTTGAATAAAATACAGTTTTTCGGCTAAATCTAATTCATTTACCACCAGTGCTCCCAAAATCACATCGCTGTGACCTCCTAAATATTTAGTTGCACTGTGCATAACAATATCTGCACCCAAAGCCAAAGGTTGCTGTAAATAAGGGGTAGCAAATGTATTATCTACCGCCAACAGTATATTATGCCTTTTAGCTATTTGAGCCACAGCCTGTATATCAATAAGATGTAATAACGGATTTGTAGGTGTTTCTATCCAAATCAATTTTGTGTTTTGATTGATAAACCTTTCCATATTCCGGGCTTCTTGCATCGATATAAATGTGAATTTTATACCTAGATCTGCAAAAATCTGTGTAAATAACCGATGTGTGCCACCGTAAATATCTGTAGAAGTGAGCACCTCATCACCAGATTTGAGCAACTTCATTACTGCATCAATAGCGGCAACACCAGAGCCAAACCCCATTCCATATTTACCATTTTCTAGGCTTGCAATAGCTTTTTCTAATGCTGTCCTTGTAGGGTTAGCACTTCTTGCATAAGCAAAACCCTTATGATCACCAGGGCTTGATTGCACAAAGGTTGAAGTTTGGTAAATGGGAGGCATCACTGCATTATATGCCGGATCAACATTTTTTTGCCCACCGTGCACAACTTTGGTATTGAATTTCATTGGTATTTATTTAGCTCTATCAAAGTTAAGCTGAGCAACATAAAGAAGCAAAAAGAATAAGTGATAATTAAAATTTAATATGTATCAAAATAAGGCAAAGACTTTCTCTTTACTAACCATAATTACTATTTTAGCGTGAAAAAATTGATATGAAAAAAGTTTTTTATTTATCGAGTTGTAGTACGTGTAAGCGTATTTTAAAAGAATTAGATTTGCCCTCAGAATTTGTACTGCAAGACATAAAAAAACAGCCGCTCGATGAAGAAGATTTAGATGTGCTTTATCAAGGCACCAAAAGTTATGAGAAGTTATTTAATAAACGAGCTCAATTATATAAATTGAGAGAGCTTAAAAACAAGCAACTAACCGAAGCTGATTACGCCGAACTTTTACTCGAACATTACACTTTTTTAAAGCGTCCGGTATTTATAATTAATGATGATATTTTTGTGGGTAACCACAAAAATACAATAGCTCAAGTTAAGGCAACATTATAAAAAAGCGCTGCCTAAAGCGAGCGCTTTTTTATATGATTATATACTTATATCGCCATGCTAGGATTATTCTCGGGTCGCTTACCAAATTTTCGGGTATCTTCTTGTGTTAAGACTTTAAAGTCTTCGGTTTTTTCTAATTGATGAATGCCTTTGATTAAATCATCTGGTAAAGCGGTAATTTTACGCGTTTTTAAGTCTATCCAAGAGCCCAAAATTTCACAATGGGCTGCATGTTCTCCCTTGGCGTTGTAAATATTGTGAGTAAACTCAAAGTACTTGCCATCATCAGACAAGCCTTTTAAAGCCATTGTTACTGTTACGGGTTCATTAGAAAATACTTCTTTAAAGTAGTAAATGTGCTCATAAAAAACCACCGGACCTACATTATAACGCGCCAGATCGTTTTGACCTAAGCCGTGCTCTAACATAAAACTCATTCGAGTATGACTCATAAAGTTTAAGTAGGCTGAATTAGCCAAATGCCTATTCGCATCAATATCACTCCATCTAATTTCAAATTGCTTGGTATACATTCTTTTTTTGTTTCAAAAATAAAGCTTGTTATTATGCAAGCATACTAATTTGTGTTTTTTTTAAGCCTTCTTGAAAGATAGCTAGTATACGCTATGTTTTTCTTAACTTTGCGCAACTTTATAAAAAAAGCCTAGATGATACAATCTATGACCGGGTTTGGGAAACATGTTGTTAACCTGCCAAACAAGAAAATAAACATCGAGATTAAATCGCTTAATAGTAAAAATCTTGATATCAACGCTCGTATGCCTTCACAGTACCGTGAAAAAGAGTTAAGCTTACGCGGATTAATAGGAAAGACTCTAACACGCGGAAAGATTGATTTTTCTTTATACGTAGAAAACACAGGAAATGAAACCGCTTCTAGCATTAACCCGGCCGTGGTAAAAAACTATATAAATTCACTAAAGTTGATCATTAGCCCAGGTGAATCGAAACCCCAGGAGGAACTTGCCTATTTGCAAATGGCTATGCGTCTTCCCGATGCTTTAAAAACCGAAAAAGAAGAAATTGACGAGCAAGAATACCAAGCTATAGAGCTGGCTGTAAATCAGGCTTTAGCCGAATTATTACAGTTTAGAAAAGATGAGGGTCTGGCACTAGAAAAAGATTTTAAGCAACGCATTAAAACCCTTCACCAACTACTAGATGAGGTGTTGCGTATAGATCCCGAAAGAGTTCGAGCGGTAAAAGATCGCTTACAAAAAAGCATATCTGAATTAAAAGAGCAAGTTGACGAAAACCGTTTTGAACAAGAACTGATTTATTATATAGAAAAATATGATATAACCGAAGAAAAAATCAGGCTCGAAAATCATCTTGAATATTTCACCAAAACTTTAGATAGCCCCGACTCAAACGGTAAGAAATTAGGTTTTATCACACAAGAAATCGGCCGGGAGATAAACACCATTGGCAGTAAATCTAATTATGCTCCTATGCAAAAATTGGTAGTTCAAATGAAAGATGAATTAGAAAAAATTAAAGAGCAACTTTTAAACGTATTGTAATGGTAGAAGGAAAACTTATAGTATTTTCTGCACCTTCAGGTTCTGGAAAAACCACAATTGTTCAGCATTTATTAAAACAAAAAGATTTAAATCTAGATTTTTCAATATCGGCTACCTCTCGCGCTCCCAGACCAAATGAAGTTGATGGCAAAGATTATTATTTTATGTCATTAAAGGAGTTTAAGCATCACATCAAAAACGATGACTTTTTAGAATGGGAAGAGGTTTACCGAGACAATTTTTACGGCACACTTAAAAGCGAGGTAGAACGCATTTGGGCAAAAGGAAAACATGTAGTTTTTGATATTGATGTTGTAGGCGGTCTAGACATCAAACGTATTTACCCAGAAAGAACCTTAGCCGTTTTTGTGCAACCTCCAAGCATCGAAGAACTAAAAATAAGATTAAAAAAGCGTAAAACAGAAACCGAAGAACGCATAAGTATGCGGGTTGCAAAAGCTTCAATAGAGATGGCTACTGCTCCGCAGTTTGATTTTATCATCATAAATAACAACCTTGAAGAAGCGCTAGAGGAATCTTATCAATTGGTTAAATCATTTATTCAAAACTCATAATTTTGAAAAAGAGCATAGGTTTATTTTTTGGCACTTTTAACCCAATACATTTGGGCCATTTGGCCATTGCCAATCACATCGCTGAGTTTGGGCCTGTAGATGAAGTTTGGATGGTAGTTACCCCACATAATCCGCATAAAAAGAAAAAGACTTTATTGCCTGATTATGACCGATTAGAAATGGTTGAATTGGCTACCGCCAATTACGATAAAATTAAACCCAGTGCTATTGAATTTGGGCTACCCCAACCCAATTATACTATTAACACCTTAGTGCATCTAGAAGAGAAACACAAGCACTATGATTTTCATCTTATAATGGGCGAAGATAATTTACAGAGTTTTCCTAAATGGAAAAATAGTGAAGTGATTTTAGAGCGATTTAAAATATTGGTTTACCCACGAATCTATGATTTAAAAAAGGAGGCAAAGCTAAAAGATCACCCCAAGGTTACTTTTATCAAAGCTCCTATAATGGAAATATCCTCAACATTTATTCGTCAGTGTTTAAAAGAAGAAAAAGAAATAAGGCCGCTATTGGCCCCAGAGGTATTTAAATATATAGATAAGCTAGGTTTGTATCAATAGCACAACGTATAAAAAAAGTCACTCAAACCTTAAAAAAGGAAGAATGACTTTTATCAACTAAATAACCAACTAAAATAATCTACTTCAAGAACGCAGTCATCTGCCTTAGATTGCACTGCAAGCCTTATAAAAATGTTAAAAGTGCAAGTTGTTGCTTGAGAGGTTTAAAAAATATTATTTTGTACTTTAGCTAAAGAATGAAGCAAATGAGTAAAGAAATACAATTTGCCGTTATTGGCGGTGGGAGCTGGGCAACAGCCCTAGTTAAAATGCTATGTGAAAACGTAACCCGTTTAAATTGGTATATGCGAAATGATGATGCAATAGCCCACATTAAAAAAGAACAACACAATCCCAACTATTTAAGTTCTGTAGAGTTTAATACGCAACAATTAAATTTGACCAGCGATATCAATGAAGCGGTAAGAGATGCAGATTATGTCATTTTTGCTATTCCATCGGCGTTTTTAAAATCTAGTTTAGATACACTCAAGGTTTCCTTAATCGACAAAACAATTTTTAGTGCTATAAAAGGCATTGTTCCCGAATCGAGTCTTATTGTCGGCGAACATTTTAATCAATATCACAATATACCTTTTGAGCAAATTGGTGTGATTACGGGGCCTTGTCACGCAGAAGAAGTAGCGTTAGAACGTCTATCTTATCTTACTATTGCTTGCGCGGATGAAGATAGAGCTAAGATTATGGCCAATCACTTGAGTAACCATTACATCACCTGTAAAACTACAGAAGATGTAATTGGTACAGAATATGCCGCAGTACTAAAGAATATTTATGCCATCGCGGCGGGAATAGCACATGGCCTTGGTTACGGAGACAATTTTCAGAGTGTTTTAATGAGCAATGCCATACGTGAAATGAAGCGTTTCATTAAAAAACGATATAAAATGAAACGTAATATTAACGATTCGGCTTATTTAGGCGATTTATTGGTTACTGGTTACTCCGTATTTAGCAGAAATAGAATGTTTGGTAATATGATAGGAAAAGGTTACACCGTTAAAAGCGCTCAAATGGAAATGAGTATGATTGCCGAAGGGTACTACGCTGCAAAAAGCGCTTACCAAATTAACAAACAAAGTGAGAAGAAAGCACGAACGCCAATTATCAATTCGGTTTATGCCATTCTTTATGAAAATAAAAATCCTAAAAAGGTATTTTTGAAATTAGTCGATAAATTAGACTGATCTTTTTCAATTATTTAAAAATAGTTTCCAGTGAAGAACAATGTATTAAAGGGAGGCCTGCTCGTAGCACTAGGCGCTTCAAGTTATGGCGTGCTTACCACATTTGTCAAAATGGCTTATGAAAAAGGATTTACTACCTACGAAGTTACCTTTGCTCAACTACTTCTAGGAGTTTTGGGATTAACCTTACTTTCTAGTATCTATAAGGGTAAAAAACAGAAAAAAGAAGGAGAAACTTCAAAATTCAAATTATTACTGGCGGGTACTTCTTTAGGTTTAACCAGTATCTTTTACTATTTAGCAGTGCAATACATCAGCGTATCTATGGGTATTGTGTTATTGATGCAAAGTGTGTGGATTGGTGTTATTCTAGACAGTATTTTAACCAAAAGCAAACCCAGCCCCATGAAAATTATTGCGGTTTTGGTCATTTTAACTGGAACTTTATTAGCCACCAACCTAATTTTTCAGGATATAACTTTTGATTTACGTGGCATTGGATACGGATTATTAGCTGCCTGCTCCTACACAGTAACCATTTATACTTCTAACACGGTCTCATTGGGTTTACCAGCGTTAGAACGCAGTAAATACATGGTTATCGGCGGGTTGTTGATAGTAAGTTTAATCACCTTGCCCTCTTTTATTGTAAATAAGAATTTTAATGTCGAAGTATTTTATTTGTGGGGGCCTATCTTAGCCTTATTTGGCACCATTCTCCCGCCTTTGTTTCTTACTACCGGTATGCCAAAACTAAATGTGGGTCTTGGGGTAATAATTACAAGTATTGAATTACCCGTAGCGGTGTTAATGGCGAAGTTTTTATTAGATGAGAGCGTAAATGCATGGCAATGGCTAGGCATTGTATTTATTCTAACCGCCATTGTGTTAATGAACTTAAGAAAACTTAATAAATAGCCCTTACTCAGCTAAAACTCCTTTCTTATTGATAACGGGGAGCTTTGTAATTTTTGAAGGTTGTGCCGAATTTTTTTTCAATATAAAGTTTTTGTGCATAAAATCATTTGCTTCAAAAAAAGAAACTGAAAATAAGTTATCTATTTGAAGTACTTCGGGTTGAATCAGTTCTATTTTGGCATAAGATTTTGCCGGTAACATCTTTAAACTCCTTCTAAAAACCGAAGTTTTTACTTTTTCGTCCTTTCCTTCAGAAACGATGAGAATGGTTTCAATGGCGTGATCTAAGGTATTGATTAAATAGATATTCCAATCGTCTGTATGGTATTCTGGATGCTTTTCATAAATGGCCGCTATTTGTACCCCTTTAACTTGATTTATCTTTATATCTTTTTTCATTTTAAATTCTTTATTCTTATCTATACTAATAAGGCCCTCAAAAGAGCTCAATTGGCCATGAAAATCGTTTTAAAAATGATTATACTTGTAGAAAGAAAACTATGAATAAACCCACTCAAATTAAAAAAAGAGTAAGCTTAGTTTAGTAAAAACAACCTATAAAACCGACTTAAACTGTTTTAAAAAGCGAACATCGTTTTCATAAAACAAGCGAATATCATCTATTTGATGTAATAACATCGCAATACGCTCAATACCCATACCAAAAGCAAAGCCAGAGTATTCTTGCGGATCTATATTGCAATTGTTTAATACATTCGGGTCAACCATACCACAGCCCATAATTTCGAGCCAGCCGGTACCTTTTGTGATTCTATAATCGGTCTCTGTTTCTAAGCCCCAATAGATATCTACCTCTGCACTAGGTTCTGTAAAGGGGAAATAAGAAGGTCTAAGACGAATTTTTGATTTTCCAAAAAGTTGCTTTGTAAAGTAAAGCAAGGTTTGCTTTAAATCTGCAAAACTTACATCTTTGTCTATATACAAGCCTTCTACTTGATGAAAAATACAATGTGAGCGTGCAGAAATGGCTTCATTTCTAAATACTCTACCTGGTGAAATGGTTCTAATAGGAGGCTTTTGATTTTCCATATACCTTACCTGAACGCTTGAAGTATGCGTTCTCAACAAAATTTCTTCGGGATTGGTTTGTATAAAAAAGGTATCCTGCATATCTCGTGCAGGATGATATTCTGGTAGATTCAATGCCGAAAAGTTATGCCAATCGTCTTCTATTTCTGGACCCTCAGAGACGTTAAAACCTATATTAGAAAAAATCTCTATAATTTGATTTTTGACCAATGATATTGGATGTCTACTCCCTATGCTAAGTTTTTCGCCTGGACGTGTTAAATCACCATAAACTCCTCGCTCCTCTAGCCTACTCTCTAAATCTTGTTTTAAGGCCGTCACCTTTTCTTGTGCGGCATTCTTTAATTCATTTATCGTTTGGCCAAAGGCTTTCTTCTGCTCGTTAGGGACATTTTTAAATTCGGCAAAAAATCCATTTAAGATTCCTTTTTTTCCTAGAAACTTAATACGAAACTTCTCTATCTCCTCAGTCGAGTCTGATTTGAAGTTCTCTACCTCAACAATATATTCCTTAATTTTATCAATCATAGCTATAGCTTAATGCAGCCGCAAATTTAAGAAAAAAGATTCCGTAAAGAATATTTTTTAAAATTATTAAATTTTGCATTTGTGGGTTTGGCTTAAAATCCAAGGTTTAACGTATGTACTCTTTTTCTAAAAAATAATTAACCAGGGCCTCTTTCATCATTAGACTTTGTTCTCCAGGCTTTAAATGAGGTAAGCTTTCGAGTGCCGTATAATGCGGCCATCCATCTTCATCGATATAATCAAAAGCATAGTAACCATAGGGCTCTAAAAGTCTGCAAATGGCAATGTGCATTAAATCTATCTTGTGATCTTTCTTAAATCTTCTATGCAATTGCCCTAATTCTTGAACCCCTACAAGATAAATAATAGCATCAAGTTCTAGGGTTTCCCCGTCACCAAATTGGATAGCCAATTGTTTTTGTAATTGCTGCCAACGTTCTTTTAAAATTTCATCATTTACCATACTGCAAAGATAATAAGATGTGAACACTTTTAATCACTGGTATCTGATTCATTTTTTTATATTTGATTTATGGAAATAATAGACATCATTTTAATTCTATTTTTAGGTTTTGGTCTTATTCGAGGTTTGATGAAGGGCTTTATTAGAGAATTAGCCGCATTAGCTGCGTTAATTTTAGGGCTTTATGGCGCTGTTTATTTTAGTCATTTTGCCTATACCTTTATCGAAGAACAATTTAACTTATCGCCTGCATATTGCCAGTGGTTGGCATATGCTGCTACTTTTTTACTTATTGCTGTGGGTATTCTTTTTGTTGGTAAACTGCTTACTAAGTTTGCGAGTGCATTAGCACTTGGTTTGCTAAATCGTGTACTTGGCGGAATTTTTGGACTTTTGAAAGTAGCCTTTATTCTAAGCGCAATAATATATTTTTTCAATCAAGCCGTGCTACCTAATGAAAAAATTTTGTTTGATGCAAAGCAAAGTGTGCTTTACCCTAAAATAAAAATGTTGGCTCCTGCTATTTTACCAGATTTAGCCACTTGGGTGATAGATGCTGATTAGACCATTAAAAATTAAGTCTATAGATTTCATCTAAGTCGTTATTACTACTTAGGTTTACATCAAGATCTTTAACTATACCTGTGCCTACCCCATAAGCCCAACCGTGTAGGGTTAGTTGCTGTCCGTTTTTCCAGGCATTTTGCACAATTGAAGTTTCGGCTAAATCGGTCACTTGCTCTTTTACATTTAATTCTACAAAAATATCCCAGCGTTCTTGAAAATCTGTAATACTTTCGAGCTGCTTCTTATGCATTCTATAAACATCTTTGATGTGTCTGATCCAATTATCTATTAAACCAATAGAGTTGTTCTGCATCGCTGCTTTTACCCCTCCGCAACCGTAGTGCCCACAAACAATAATGTGTTCTATTTTTAACGCATTAACCGAGTAATCTAAAACGCTTAGCATATTCATATCGGTGTGAACCACTACATTGGCAATATTTCTATGTACAAAAACCTCACCGGGTTGAGCTCCAATAATTTGGTTGGCTGGTACACGGCTATCGGCACAACCAATCCAAAGCAGAGGTGGTTGCTGTCCGTTTTCTAGTCTTTTGAAAAAGTTCTTATCTTCGGTTAGTTTTTGTTCAACCCACTTCTTATTGTTTTCTAATATCTTTTTGTAATAGGCTTTTCCCATGGAGGTTTGGTATTAGCTAATTATTTTTAACGAAAGTATAAAATAATTAGCTTCATCTATTTAACTTTCTCAAAAACAAATCAAAGATTTTTTAAATCTCCTTGAGAAAGCCAACCCTGTTGATCATTGGGTAATTCAATTTTCACATAAGAATTAAAAGAATCGAGCACCTTAACCTTTGTCCCCGCATGTAGCTGAATACTCGAGGTCGAATTCTTATTTGGTTCTGCAAGCAAAGCGGTTTTTTCGGCAAAAATAACCGCATATTCATTATCACTTATTTCCGCATACCGCAAATGCGCAAACCAAAATAGAATTAAACTTGCCAATACAAAGAGAACACCAAAACTAAAACTTAGACGCTTCACACTACTTTTGCTGTTAAAAAAATAAAACACTCCACACAAAACTACTAGCAATGCTGAAATTATACTTAGCCAAGCCCAGAAAGAAAGCGGGAACTTGTTGATGGTTCTTTGCTTTATTTTTTCCATTCCAGTTAATTCGGCTTCTTGAATAACATCTATTCGCATCTGCTTTGCATATTCTAAATTATGTAGAACGTCTTGATCATTAGGAGCCAATTGCAAAGCTTTCTCATAGTAATAAATACTCTCGGCTACATTTTCTAGTTTATAATGGGCGTTAGCCAAATTGTAATATACACTCACCGATTCTATTTCCTGATCTAAAATAGATTCATACAATTTTATAGCTTGTTTGTAATCTTCCTGGCTATAAGCAGTTGCCGCTTGTTTAAAAAGCGCTGTAGGCTCTTGAGCCAAACCAATATAACTAAAGCCAATCACCCATACCAAAATACTTAAGAATCTCTTCATAATTATAATTTTTTATCTAAGTGGGTAACAATGCGTTTTGCCTCTTCAAAATCGTGGTCAACATTAGCCTGAGCTAACGGAGTATAACGTGCCATTTCACAATTTTTAAGCAAGGTTATAAACTGTTCAATAATTTTATCTTCTACCTTATGCTGCTCTAGCACTTGAATCACTTTTTCCTTGTTTAAATCGCTATTGGCAATCTTTAATTTTGTTCGTATAAATCCGTAAAGCGCTCGTTCTAGATGAACATAAAAAGAATCGGGGCGCTTTTTATGCTGGTGTGCTTCATTTAAATACTTCCTCACCAATTTACTTGCGTTTCCTTCGCCAGCGTTAAGGCTAGAGTTGGCTCTTTTCTTTTTAAGAAAAACTAGTAAAGGTAAAATATAAAGTGGCGTTAGAAATAGCAACCAATACCCTAAAGATCTAAAGAAGCGATTTGCATTTGCCTCATGAAAAGCTGGATTTAATTTAAGAAACCGAAAAGGCTCTCGGCTTTGGGTAATGTTGTTTTTTTGAATCCCTATATTTTGATTGGTTGTAACCGATGTTTGTGATGTCATTCCAACTCCCCCTTCAACTTCGATTAAGGTTTCTTGGGCGGTCAAAGTTTTATAGGTACGCTGTTGCGGATCAAAATACGAAAAAGAAAGCGCTGGGATAGGATATTTACCCTTTGTTTGTGGCACCAAAGTATAATTATCAAAGATTTTACCTTGCATTCCGTTTTGAGTTGTTCTCACTTCCTCAATATGCTCTGGCTCATAAACCTCTAAGGAAGAAGGAGTCACCAGTTTTGGCAATTGAAAAAGTTTTAAATTACCTTTACCAAATACTTGCACTTTCGCCTCAAGAGACTCGCCTACTTGCAGGCTTTTCTTATTTACTAAAACATTAAATTTAAAATCGCCCACGGCTCCGTTAAAATTAGCCGGTCTATTTTCTGTAGGAAGTGGCTTAACTTTAATCGTTCTGGTCTTGGCCGATACACGCTGATCAATGGTCTCATATAACCTTCTACCAAAAAAATCTCTTCGATCAGATAGAACGTCTACAGAAAGCGATAAAGTGAGCGGTTCAATGCTTAACTCTCCTGTCTTTTGAGGATAAAGAACGGTTTTTCTTAAAGTTACATAACGATATGGCTCTCCTAAATAAGTCCCCTCTTTTACTTCTAAACGTTTAATATCTATATTTTGACTCCAAAAATCGGCAAATTTAGGGTTGTCAATTGGGCGCCAATTGCTAATATTTACCGACGGACTGATATACAATACATATTCTACACTTATACCTTCATTTAGGTAGGGTTGTTCATTAGATATGCGCGTAACCAAGTGTATGCCTTGACTAGCGCGTTTGTTGGCGGTATTTTCCTGGTTAGGCTGATCTACTGCTGCCGAAACTGTTATGGTTACTGGCGAAGTTTTATAGGTTTGCCCGTTTATTAAAACTTCGGCTTGACCGATTTCTAATTTCCCACGGCTGTTGGGTTCTAAATAATAACCATACGACTTTTTAAAGCTGCGTTTACCATTGATGTAGCTATTGCTGATTGATTGATATGGCCCCCCTACTACGGTGAAATTCTTAAAAGCTGGTGGTTTGAAGTTATCGCCTTCTTGATTCATCACAAAATCTACTCGTAAACGCTCGTTTAGGCCTAAAGAATTTCTACTTACCTCGGCTTCAAACTTAACTTGAGACCAAGCTACCGATATAAAAAGGAACTGAAATATAAATAAAACTAATTTTGCTCTCATCTACCAATCTTTATCTGTTTGAACTTTTTTACCTTTTACTCTCTTGGCGTTTATTTTATCTTGAATTTCTTTTTCTTGATTCTCCATTGCTTCTAACAAATTCTTGATTTGCTGAGGAGAAAGTTTTCCTTCGCTAGGCTGCGGCTCTTTTTGTCCATCGCCTTCTTCAGGTTTTGCTGACTCATCCTTTTGATCTTGATCTTTGGGTTTTTGGCTATCTTGTTTTTTATCTCCTTCGTCTTGGGGCTTGTCTTTATTCTTAGAATCGTCTTGATCTTGATTGTTTTGGCTGTTTTGATTTTCTTGATCTTGATTATCTTTACTCTGATTATCCTTACTCTCTTGATTATCTTTTTTATTCTGGTTGTCTTGATCGTCTTGATTGTCTTGGTTCTGTTGCTCTTTTTCTTGCATTTTTTTAGCCAAAGCTAAGTTATATCGGGTTTGATCATCGTTAGGATTATTACGTAAGGCTTGTTTATAAGCCTCGACTGCAGCAGCATAATTTTTTTGACTCATAAACATATTGCCTTGGTTATGAAATGCTTTATGCTTTAAATCTTTTGTACTGGCTTTTTGACCTGCTTCAAAAAAGCGCGTACTGGCTTCTATTGGTTTTGAATTATTAGAGTACAGATTGCCTATATTATATCGAGCTTCGGCAAGATCTGGATCTTTAGCAATGGCTTTTCGATAAGCGGCTTCGGCTGCAGGGAAATCTTCTTCTTCAATGGCCTGCTGTGCTTCAGAAAGATAAGATTGGGCTTGTTTTTGCTCTTCAGATAAGAGTTCTTGCCCTTGTACGGTTACAAATCCGAAAAGGAATAAAAGCACAAAGCTAAAATATACTTTATTTATTATCATGCCTATTATCTTTATCATTAAACAAATTTAAACGTTTTACCCACGCTGTTTTTTTATCGAACATCAACAGTTCAAGTATAACCAAAAGTAGCGCTAGACCTACAAACCATTGGAATTGATCTTTGTAACTGGCGAATTGCTTGGTTTCAAATTCTGTTTTTTCAATTTTACTCAATGCTTCACTTACTTGAGTTATTACTTGCTGAGTATTTGTACCATCAATGTATGTGCCATTTGTAGCTGCCGCAATTTGTTTTAAAGTACTAGGATCTAGACGGGTAATAACCGTTTCTCCATTCTTATCTTTTTTATATTGCTTTACTCTACCGTTCTCTTTTAGAGGGATTGTGCTCCCTTTAAGCGTTCCCACTCCAATGGTAATAATCGTTAAATCATTTTCTTTAGCATCTGCGAGAATTTCGGTTATTTGATGGTCGTGGTTCTCACCATCGCTTAAAATAATTAACACCTTACTGGTCTTACTGTTTTCTGGATAATAGCTTTGAGCCAATTGTATAGCCTCCCCAATGGCGGTTCCTTGGCTAGAGACCATGTTGGTGTTTAAGGCTTGTAAAAACAACTTAGCCGAACTATAATCTGTGGTTATAGGCAATTGTGGGAAAGCACTCCCCGCGTAAGCAATAATTCCAATACGATCACTGGCCAAATTGTTGATGATTTGGTTTACAATTTGCTTGCTTTTATCAAGTCGGTTGGGTGCTATATCTTCGGCCAACATGGATTTTGAAACATCCATGGCAAAAACTATATCTACTCCTTCTCTTTTTATGGTTTCGGTTTTTGATCCTATTTTAAGATTGACTAAAGCGAAGGCAATGGCGCCAAAAATAAAACACCACAATATTAATTTTATAGTAGGTTTTATTACACTTTTATCTGGACTTAATTTTTGCAGAAATTGTTTTTCGGCAAATAGGTTTTGCTTGCGTTTACGCCACCACATATTGAGCAAAAAAACCATTATAAGAATGGGGATTAATGCCAATAACCAAAAATATATTTTCTCTTCTAATACAAACATTTACACAAAGCTTCTTAATAAGGTATTCTTAATCAATACTTCTAACAGCAATAAGAAAGCCGCTATAAGCACCAAAACACGATACTTTTCGTCGTAATTGTAAAACTTAAACTCTTCTATCTCTGTTGTTTCTAACTTATTTATTTCTTCATAAATTTTTTCGAGTTTATCATTATCTGTTGCTCTAAAGTACTGCCCACCTGTTTTATTAGCAATCTCTTTTAGCAAGGTTTCATCGATTTCAACGGGCACACGACCGTAATTAAAATTACCTTGACGGTCAATTGATACCGGCCCGAGAGCCATACCGTTACTGCCTAGGCCTATGGTGTAGGTTTTAATATCGTACTCCAAAGCTAATTCGGTAGCAATTTTAGGATCTATAAAGCCAGCGTTATTTACCCCATCAGTTAAAAGTATAATTACTTTACTTTTCGCTTCGCTATCTTTTAATCGGTTAACCGAGGTAGCTAACCCCATACCAATCGCGGTTCCGCTTTCTATTAAGGTGTTGTATTCAATATCGTTTAAGGCATTGAGCACAATGCGTTTATCACTGGTAATAGGGGTCTTGGTAAAACTCTCACCGGCATAAACCACAAGTCCTATTCGATCTGTTGGTCGCGCTTGGACAAAATCTGAAGCTACTTCTTTTAAAGCTTCTAAGCGATTTGGTTTTAAATCTCTTGCCAACATACTGGCCGAAACATCAATGGCCATTACAATATCAACTCCTTGGGTTGTATTGGTCTGGGTAGAAACATCAACGGTACGTGGACGAGCCATGGCCGTGATTAATAAACCTATAGCCAGAAGTCTAAAAACCATTAAAATTGGTTTAAGTTTTGAAAGCCAACCTTGATCTCCCGAAAATCCAGATAGGCTCGATAATTTTACCGTTGCATTTTGCTTGTTATAGGTATAAAATTGCCAAGCAATTAAAAACGGGAAAATCAAAAATAGCCAAAACCATTGCGGGTGTTCAAATGTAATATCGTTTAATGCTGTAATCATTTTTTGGCCGTATTTAATTCAACAGAATTAACAATGCGTGAGGTAATCTCCTGTGCATAGCTATCTTGATCTGGATAAATTAATATAATTTGTTGGAAAGCTCCTTGATAACCAAAATTTAAAATTTGATAGCTTTTTCTTATCGTTTGCTCCTTCTTTTCTAGTGAATAGCTAAAGCTCCCAAAAACTTTCTTGCCCTTTATGCCATCTATAGTTGTGAAATCTTCATCTTTTACAAGAATATTTTTAGCGCCTATTTTTTCTAAATCCTGTTGAATAGCGGCAATACTTTGATCTAGGTTGAATTGGGTCTTTTCAGGATAAACCATAGTACGCACTACAATATGATAAGGTGCGCTCATAGTTCCATAATAAAACTCTTCTACGCTACCGCCTTGAGGTACATCGGCTTTGTTGATTTGGTTTTCTAGCCTTCTGGTGAGCACCTTGGGCGTGATGATCTTAACTTCAGGATAACCGTATTTACTGCTTATCCATTCTTGGTTAAGAAGTTCTTTATTAGAATCATACACTAATAAATCACGCACAAAGTCGCTTCCTTTAAAAGCCGTAAACGCTACTCCACTAGCAATCGCCACACCCAAAACAATTAAACCGGCATAAATAATTTGTCTTTTTTTCTGTTTCTTTCTTTGGGCTGCAAGGTAGGCTTCGTCTTGTTGGAGCTCTTCTAAGGTAGGCGCTGGTATGGCATTCTTTAAATTTTGTATATATTTTTCTGTTCTTTTTCGATCTTCTTGAGCGGCTAACTTGCCTTGTTTAAATCCGGCAAATTTTACTAGATCTGCTCGCTTTAGAAAAAGCTCAAATTCATCTATTAACTCATTTTCAAGCAGCAATTTACCTTGTTTTTGTTTGGCTTTTAATAAAGCGATAAACTCTGAAGTAGTACTTTCTAATGCTCGCGCATCGATCTCCTGGTCTACATATCCCTTTAATGCTTCGGTTAAGACCGTGTAAAATCTTTTTTCTTCTCCTTGAGCTAACAAATCTTGCTGGTCGAGTTCTTTTAATCTGAATAAAGCTTGTTCAAAAGGTGGTAATTTGGCTTTTTGACTACTTTTTTTCTTCCGTAAATAAATACCTAAAACTAGCAATATCAAAACCAGTACTAAAATACCTACAAGAACCCAATAATTAAAAGATAGTGGGGGTTCATAGTAAATGGATTCTTTAACCGGAAATAGTTTTTGTTTGGTAGTATCTACCTCAACGTCCAAGACCTTAACAGCTAAAGAATCGGTGTAAAAATTATAGTTATTAACGCTCACCGTCTGGCCTGGCAAAATATATTCACCGGCATCAAAAGAAGTAATAATATAATTTTTTATAAATTTTAATTTCTCTTTTGCTGTTAAAGTGTCTAAGCTAGTTTCTACCACCTCTAGGGGTAAAAAACTTTGGCCTTCTGTAAATTTAATTTGGGCAGAGCTATCGGCAACCACTTCAATTTTATAATTAATTTGTTCGCCAATTTTTATTTGATTGGTATCTAAGCTTGCGCGGATTTCTTGCGCGACGGAGTCATGGTTAACACAAAATAGACTAAGCGCAAGAATGAACAAAGCCCTATTATTAAAAAAACTGAATGCTTTATAATTACCCATATTAGCCTCTCTGTTTAAAATAACCCAACAATTTTCTCACATAACTCTCGTCTACGCGTGTTTGTAAAACACCAGCCCCACTTGCTTTAAATGCTTTTTTAAAATAATCTACTTGTTTAAGGTAATGCGCCTTGTAGGATTTTCGTACTCTAGCAGAACCTGTATTCACCAGTTTTATATTGCTGGTTTCGGCATCTTGCATTTGCACCAAACCTACATTTGGCATTTCAAATTCACGTTCGTCGTACACCCTGATTCCCGTTACATCGTGCTTCTTGCTTAATATTTTTAGCGGTTTTTCGTAGCTACCGCTCATAAAATCCGATAAGATGAAAAGAATAGCGCTTTTACGCAACATATTTTGTAAATACTGTAAAGCCTGATTGATATCTGTTTGGTTTTTCTGGGGTTCAAACTCAATTAATTCCCGAATGATGCGCAAAACATGTGAGCGGCCTTTTTTGGGCGGAATATACAATTCAACTTTATCTGTAAAGAGCAGTAATCCTATTTTATCATTGTTTTGGGTAGCCGAAAAGGCTAAGGTAGCCGCAATTTCTGTTAGTATATCGCGTTTAAATGCGGCTCGTGTACCAAAGTTTGCCGAAGAAGAAACATCAACCGCTAGCATCATAGTAAGTTCGCGCTCTTCTTCAAAGACCTTTACAAAGGGTTCATTATAACGAGCTGTTACATTCCAATCTATAGCTCTTACATCATCTCCAAATTGATATTGCCTTACTTCGCTAAAAGTCATTCCTCTGCCTTTAAAAGCAGAGTGGTATTCCCCACCAAAGAGATGATTACTCAGCCGGCGGGTTTTAATTTCAATTTTTCTAACTTTTTTTAATAATTCCTTTGTTTCCATACTATAAATTCAGCTCACACAATACCTCTTCTGCCTACCGCTCCTATTTAAGGTACTTCAATCACGTTTACAATTTTATGAATAATATCTTCAGAGGTGATATTTTCGGCTTCAGCTTCATAGGTAATACCTATACGGTGTCGCAACACGTCGAGTACAACCGCCCGAACATCCTCGGGAATCACATAACCACGGCGCTTAATAAAGGCGTAACATTTGGCTGCGGTTGCCAAGTTAATACTTCCCCTTGGAGAGGCACCAAATGAAATAAGCGGTTTAAGGCTATCTAACTTATATTTTTCTGGGTATCGAGTGGCGAAAATAATGTCTAGAATGTATTTTTCAATTTTTTCATCCATATACACCTCGCGTACCGTCTGCTGGGCCTGTAAAATTTGCTGAGTACTAATTACCGGATTTACCTTTGCAAAACTACCTTTTAGATTGGCGCGTACCACTTTTTGTTCATCTTCAATACTGGGATAGTCGATAACCGTTTTTAGCATAAAACGGTCAACTTGAGCTTCGGGAAGCGGATAAGTACCTTCTTGCTCGACTGGGTTTTGAGTAGCCATAACCAAGAAAGGCTTATCAAGAACAAAAGTCTCATCGCCAATAGTAACTTGTTTTTCTTGCATAGCCTCGAGCAGGGCAGACTGCACTTTTGCTGGTGCACGGTTAATCTCATCGGCTAAAACAAAATTGGCAAATATGGGTCCCTTTTTTATGCTAAAATCATTGATTTTCATATTATAAATCATGGTACCTATTACATCTGCAGGTAATAAGTCTGGTGTAAACTGTATACGACTAAAACTAGCTTGAATTGCTTTAGACAAGGTATTAATAGCTAAGGTTTTTGCCAATCCGGGAACCCCCTCTAATAAGATATGGCCCTGACCCAACAAACCAATAAGCAAACGCTCTACCATATGCTTCTGGCCAACTATAACTTTATCCATCTCGGCCATTAAAACACTCACAAAAGCGCTTTCACGTTCTATTTTTTCATTGATGCTCGCTATATCTATTGTTTGATTTTCTTGCTCCATATTTTATTATTTTAAATCGTAAAATTAGCTTTTTATATAACATCGCAAAATCATAAAATTATTCATGAATCCTTGTTAAGAATTGGTTAAAAGCCTTATGATTTCGCATCTCTTTTTAGGCTTTATTACTTAGACGAAAAATAATAGCGGCTGTTGCAGTAATCTACATTTTTAAAGCCGAATTAACTTTTGTTTTTAAAATTTCGGCTAACTTTATTAAAAATAAGAATATGCAAGATAAAACAGTACTCATTACAGGTGCCTCTAGTGGTATTGGTAGAGCCACAGCCATTTGCTTAAGCAAAGAATTTGCTCGTTTAATTTTATGTGGACGAAATCATGAAGCCTTAAATAAGTTGCAAAAAGAATTAACCGGTTGTAAAACGCATGTATTAAATTTTGATGTACGTAGTCGTGAAGCAGTTAATACATCCGTAAAGCAACTTCCGAAGCGTTTTTCTACTATAGATATTTTAATAAACAATGCTGGAAATGCACACGGTTTAGATTTTTTGCAAGATGGCGATCCTGAGGATTGGGATGCTATGCTTGATATAAATGTTAAAGGTTTACTTAATGTAACCCAAGCTATATTACCTCAAATGGTTGAGAGAAAATCGGGGCATATTATCAACGTAGGATCTACCGCAGCCAAGGAAGTTTACCCAAAAGGCAATGTGTATTGTGCCAGTAAGCACGCAGTAGATGCGCTAAATCACGGCATGCGTTTAGATTTGAACGGTACAGGGGTTAAAGTGGGAGCCGTGCACCCCGGATTGGTAGCCACTAATTTTAGTGAAGTGCGATTTAAAAATGATACCGAAAGGGCAAAACAAGTATATACAGGATACAAAGCCCTAGAAGCTGAGGACGTAGCCCGTACTATTTTGTATATGCTGCAACAACCCGAACATGTTAATATTACCGAATTGGTAGTAATGCCAAGCGCGCAAGCGAGCTCGACTATTATTGATAAACATGATTAATAAACGCTTACTCATAAAAAACTTATTGGCCCACAGCTCTGAGAATAGCTTTTATGATAAAAAATTAAAACTAAATCTTAACCAGCGCGAGGGTAAAGCTAAATTGCTAAAGCATATTTGTGCCATGGCAAATGCAAACCCGCATAATACAAGCTATATTGTGGTAGGAGTAGATGACCAAAACAACCATTTAATAGGGGTAGATTTTTACGACGATAGTAAAATACAAAACCTTATCAACGCTTATCTGAACCATCCGCCTTTTGTGATTTATGAAAACATTCCTTTTGCTCATCTTAAACGTGGTAAAGTAATAGGATTGATAAGCATTAAAGCTCAAAAAGATAAAGTTTGCTCTTTTAAGCGCAGTATTTGGAAATATAAAAAGACAAGTGTTTTTATACGAGAAGGCAGCATTAGTAAGCCACAACATGAAATTAAGAGCATTGTAGACAATAAAGACGCATTAGAAAGTATTGAGAAACAAGCACAAAACAACATTAAACTCACGCTTGATGGTGTTTTTGATTTTTATGAAAGCAACAATTTATACAACCCTAATTATTTGGTATTTAGAGAGTACTTTGTGTTGTGCTGGGCAGGAAAGAAAAAGGTAAATAACCGTGGTACATTTTACTCTAGAGTGAATATCGAACTTATCAACGAACAGGTAAAATTGTTTTATTCTGATTTAGATGAAGTAACCATAGCGCATAATGAGCAAGGCTTTAAAATTACCGAGTTTGTTCATTTAGGTCTTAATAAAAATTATCGTTACTACCCTCTTGAAGAAGTGCATATTTTCTTTTCTCCCAATATGACCTATACCATAAATCGTAAAATGCTTTTTGAACCTCCGCAATACAACCAATCTAATTTAATTCATATATTAAATAGTCAATATGATTTGATAAAGAAAATTAAAGAACAGGATAAATTAACTTTAACCGAGCAAGAAAACTTAAAGCGTTTACCTGTCACCGCTCTTTTGTGCTATTTTAATCAATTACCACAAGCCATTGACCAATTGGAAGAGATAAGACACCTTTTAAAAGAAAATTATCCCGATATTTATGCGCGATACAAAGACAGCATGCGCATTTTAAGAAAAGTAAATTACAGCAACACATGAGTCAACGAATTTTTGCCATAGGAGATATTCATGGCGGCTTAAAAGCACTTCAACAAATTTTAAAAAAAGCAGCTATCACCTCAGATGACTTACTAATATTTTTGGGCGATTATGTAGATGGCTGGAGCGATTCTGCCCATGTGGTAAGTTATTTAATCGAACTAGAAAAAAAGCAGCCCTGTGTTTTTATTCGAGGTAATCATGACGATTTGGTTCACCAATGGCTTATCACCCGTGAAATGAACAATCAGTGGTTACAACACGGGGGGGAGTCTACCATAAAATCATATGCCGAGCTTTCCGAAAAGGAAATCAACACACATATTGCTTTTTTTGAACGCATGAAAAATTACTATATTTTAAACGAGGAGACCTTATTTTTGCACGCCGGTTTCACCAATATGCATGGGCCTTATAATGAGTACGAAGCTTATATGTGCTTTTGGGACAGAACCCTATGGGAAACCGCTTTATCGCTCGACTCTAATTTACCTCAAGATCATATTTACTACCCCAAAAGATTAAAACTATTTAAAGAGATTTATATTGGGCATACACCGGTTACCCGAATTAATAAAGATAAGCCTCACCAAGCTGCCAATGTAATAAATGTAGATACCGGTGCCGCATTTAAAGGTAAACTCTCTATGATCGAAATAAACACTAAAGAAGTGTATCAAAGTGAGCCCGTTTACCAAATCTATAAAGATGAAAAAGGCAGAAATTAATGTATATTTGCTAGAAATAAATAATTATGAAAAAAATTCTTACCGCCGGTTTGGCTTTATTTTTAAGTTTAAGTGCTTGGGCACAAGAAGAAGACTTTAAACATAGCGAAGTAAAGCTAAATATTGCAAACACCATCGCCATTGCTTCTGTAGAAGTTGGTTACGAGTATTTTTTTGGTTATGATCAAGCCATAGATGTAGAAGTGCTTATCAATGATAGAATAAATTACCATAGCGAGAAAGGCTCTAGAGATTTTAATACCAATAGCTTAAAACTAGGTTATGTGTATTACTTTGGATTAGAAATGCCTGGATCTGGTGTTTATATCAATCCGTTTTTAAAATACCGTTTTGGCGAATTTGAAGAGAAAGTTACCAAAGCCGTAGAAGGAAACGATATAAGGGTAAAACAAGTTACCGATATGGATAGCTTTATGATTGGTATTGGCGCTGGTTATAAATGGAATTTTAATGACCGCTTTGTTATTGGACCCTATGCCAATATTGCCAGGAATTTTAGCGACGAAGTAAAAGACCGCTTCTCTTCTGTTGAGTTTAATGCAGGTCTAAGCATTGGCTACCGTTTTTAATACCTTTTTTTAAGCCTTTACGGATTTCAATCCCTTTAAGAAGACTAATGAAAATCTAAAATAAAACCCTCACGTGAATGTGAGGGTTTTTAATTTAAAACCTTTAAAGGTGAAATCGGATCAAAATCAGGTTTAACCTTAAATCGATACCTTTACCTTATAAGTCAAATTTTATTCCTTGTGCCCCTGCATCCGACGAGTGAGACACGAACGAGAGGAATGCACTAATTTCAATTTATAAGTCGAATTTTATTCCTTGTGCCAAAGGCAACTCGGTGGTATAGTTTATCGTGTTGGTTTGTCTTCTCATATAGATTTTCCAAGCATCAGAACCCGATTCGCGACCTCCACCAGTTTCTTTCTCTCCGCCAAAGGCACCACCAATCTCGGCTCCAGAAGTACCAATATTTACGTTGGCAATTCCGCAATCAGATCCTTCTACAGACAAGAAGCGCTCTGCTTCATGCAAGTTGTTGGTCATTATAGCAGAAGACAATCCTTGACGCACGCCATTTTGTAACTCTAAAGCATTGGCAACATCTCCTTTATACTTCATCAAATACAGTACAGGTGCAAAAGTTTCGTGTTGAACGATTTCAAAATGATTTTCGGCTTCGGCGATAGCTGGTTTTACATAGCATCCGCTCTCATAACCTTCACCTTCAAGAACACCACCTTCAACCAAAATATTTCCGCCTTCTTCAACTACTTTATCCAAGGCATTTTGGTAATTTTTTACCGCATCTTTATCGATTAACGGCCCCACGTGATTATTCTCATCTAAAGGATTACCAATTTTGATTTGTTTGTAGGCGTCTACAATAGCATTTTTTACTTTATCATACACCTCTTCGTGCACAATTAATCTTCTAGTCGAAGTACAACGCTGTCCGCAAGTACCTACTGCTCCAAATACAGCACCAATTACGGTATTTTTAATATTGGCATCTGGCGTTACAATTATAGCATTATTACCTCCTAGCTCCAATAGGGTTTTTCCTAAACGCCCTGCAACTTCTTTGGCTACAATTTTTCCCATTCTGGTAGATCCTGTTGCCGAGATTAAAGGAATTCGCTCATCTTTAGTCATAAATTCACCAACTTTGTAGTCTCCTGTAATTAAACAAGAAATACCAGCCGGTACATTATTGCTAGCAAATACGCGTGCAGCAATGTTTTGACAAGCAACAGAAGTTAATGGTGTTTTTTCTGAACCTTTCCAGATACAAGCATCGCCACAAACCCAAGCTAATGCGGTATTCCAAGACCAAACCGCTACTGGGAAGTTGAACGCTGAGATAATACCTACCACGCCAAGTGGATGGTATTGTTCGTACATTCTATGACCAGGACGCTCAGAGTGCATGGTTAAACCGTGCAACTGTCGCGAAAGACCAACTGCAAAGTCGCAGATATCTATCATTTCCTGCACTTCACCTAATCCTTCTTGGTAGGATTTACCCATCTCATAAGAAACCAATTTCCCTAAAGGCTCTTTTAATCTTCGCAGTTCATCATTAAACTGTCTTACGATTTCACCACGTTGTGGTGCAGGCATTGTGCGCCATTCTTTAAATCCAGCTGTGGCAGCCGCTATAACTTTATCATAATCTTCTTTTGTAGTAGCGCGCACCTTACCAATTAAAGCACCATCTACCGGTGAGTAAGACTCGATAACCTCACCGCTACTAAAAAAATCTTCGCCAGTAGAAGTACCGTTATTAATATCTTGATTTAAGCCCAATTCTTCCAAGGCCTTGTCGATTCCAAATTCTTTTGCAATTTGACTCATAATAAAATTTCTGTTTAGATTATTTATTTTTAGGCAAAACTTGCCTCCCCAATTTAATTCGCCTAAAATAAGATTTTAAAGAGAAAATTTAGCCTAAAAACCAGTGAAAATTGATTTAGATAATAAAAGTAGCCGATAAAAGCTTAGCTACCGTAATCAATTTTATGTAATCTGATGCAGCTTTCTAGCACTAGGAATAAAATTGGCTAAGATTAGGATATAGTTTGTTTAAAGAAATTCTTTCGCTGATTGAAAAGACTTAATTAGTCTTTACCCACAAAGCGCTCATCTACCGGCATCACTTCGCCGCAATTGTTTGAGGTTTTTAAAGTACCATTAATCAATAATCTTGTTTTCTGTAAGTTTTCTTAGAAAAGCAATTTCGCTCCTTAAGGTTTCGATATGTTCCTTGTCTGCATTGATCACGCTATCTACATAAGCATTGGGACGTTGGCTATTTTGCTGATTGATAACATTTTGGTTTTTTTCATCGACCAGATCTGCAACCGTTGTTTTTAATATACGGGCTATTTGTATAAGCCGAACAATGTTTAATCTATGATCATCTTTTTCTAATCGAGCGTAACTGGGTTGTGTGATTCCTAATTGTAAGGCAAGGTAATCTTGAGAAAGTTCTTTAGTCTTTCTTAAGCACCTTATTTTATTTCCTACATTATTTATTATATAAAAATATTTATCATAAATATAACTGTATTAGTTACTTTACAAATGATATCTAATTTATTTTTAACATTTCTTTGACATGTTGAAATTAAATTACTTTTCTTTCTATATTTACAGTGCACGGTATTTATAGCTTTAAAGTTATGCTGGTTTTAACAAAAACATTTTATAAACCATTTTAATACTTTAAATTATGAGTAAATTAACTTTAGATGCTTTAAAGAGCAGAGCAGAAGCTACAGCTTCAAATGAATTATTGGCCACGATTTCTGGAGGGACTGAGAATGATTGTCACCCTCCCTGTGAAGATTGCATAAGAGATCAAGCATTAGCACAGGGGACACATCAACCGATTTTCACAGCTTTGAAACATTTGATTTTTCATTAAACAGTTATAAACTAAAGCAGATTTTTAAGTATGAAGAAGATTAGGAATATTTTAAATCTTGCTTTAGTTTTTTTATTACCTTTCATAATAGTTACGCTATTTTCATTAATCATCAAATTGTTTTTTAAGGATAACAAAACAATTGATTTTTTATTCACACTTAGCATCACTATCAGTTATTTAATAACAATATTGATTCTTAAATATTTATGGAGAGTTGACTTGACACTAAAAAAAAATATTAGTGTGAAATTTATACTTGTTTCATTCGTAATTGGTTTGATAATTTTCATAGCATTCCCTATAACTAACCTTTTTTTATTTGTAAGAAATTTTAGGTTAAATAGCATGTCTATCCCAGCGTTTGAAAATTCACTATTTTTTCAAAATATTAGTTTACAAAATCTTTTTATCATCATTAACACCATTGTTATTATGCCCATATTAGAAGAGTTTTTATATAGGGGTCTTGTAATGAAAAAGTTATTAATCAAAACCAATTATAAGGTTGCTATTTTAGTAAGTTCTATATTGTTTGGCCTAGGACATTTAGATTTTGAAAAATCTTTGGTAACTTTTTTTAGTGGATTGATTATAGGATATGTTTTTTGGAAATCAAAAAACCTTTTCTACCCTATAATTATTCACATAGTAATTAATTTACTGTTTAGTTTTTTCAAGTATAATAGCGTGGAAATTACCTTTAATTTGATGTCCATCTACATCATTATCTATACCATCTCGATTTACGTTTTAATTTTTAAAATACCGAAAATTCTAAAAAATGAAAATTGAAAAATTAGTAAAAAATGGACCGAAAAGTTATAATTTGACCTATTTCTATACGGTCTAAATATATTCAGATAAGATGCCAAAAATCACCTTTTTTTTATTCTTTACTTTTGTTTTAAATTGTAAGTCACAAAGCTTTAACGAGGTAAATTTAAACCTTAACCCCACTATAGAATACAATGATAAATCAAAAGATGAATTTAAAGATTTAATTTCAGTCTTAAAGCGTTTTTTTAAAACAAAAAATAATTCATATTCTGAAAATCAATATTGGTTACCTCACGATAATCAATTTTATAACTACCCTTTTTTTGAACTTTATAAAATAGAAAATTACGGTCATTCGCTGTTGTCACCGAATCTTCTTACATTAAACAAGATAACTAATGAACGTTATATTGCTAAGATTGGTTGGTTTGACAATAGTAATGGACAATCTTCTTTAATTTATATTTACAATATTTTAATCGTTAAATATCAGAATGAATTTAAACTGAAAAATATTCTAAGCTATAATTTGAGGAATTGGAAAAATGAAAAATTTGATAAAATAACGTATTGGACTCCGAAAAACATTGAAGTGAATAAAAAACAAGCAGAAATTTATAATAATATCAATAAGAAGATAGGTGTGTTTTTTGAGCTTCAACCTATCAGTTTTACTTATTTTCTGTGTGAATCTAACTTTGACTTGATGAAGCTAATTGGTTATGATTTTGAAGAATCTATGTTTTTTTCTAATCAAAATGGTGCTTTGACCTATCCACACGATCGTTTAATTTTTTCTGGAAATAATCAAGAAATAAACATCCACGAACTTGTTCATCTTTATGTTTATGAGAAATTTACCGAAATACACCCCTATATGAATGAAGGTCTCGCTACGTTATTTGGTGGATCAAAAGGTTTTACCTATGAAAACCACTTATCAAAGCTCAAGCAACATCTAAAATCAAATAAAGTTGATTTATTTAAGGAGTTTTTTAAAGATAATTATGTTTTGGACTACGATACTTCTTTACAATACACGTTGAGCGCTTTTCTATGCGATCTAGCATATAAAAAAGGAGGAAAAAAATCTTTATTTAAATTAATGAAGAGCGGAAAATCCATTAAAAAATTACAGAATACTATTGAAGAAGTACTTATGATTGATATTCAGCAATTTGACAGCTATATCAGAAACGAATTAGAGAGTTATGACTTTGAACAAAAATCCCAAGGATTCAATTATTAACACATTGTAGCTCCTAATTTATAAAACTAATCGAAGTATTTTAGAGAAAATAAACTTAGAAAATGATAAATTATTTCTTGAACCATTTAAATTTCATTTAACAAGTATAGCATTATTGTAAATTAATTTTAAGCGATAATTTATCATAAATTTTTATACTGCAATCTAACAATTGCACTAAGTTCAAATTAGATCTATACAATTAAGCCAATTACCTACTAGAAGCAATTTTGTGTAATCTGATGCAGCTTTCTAGCACTAATAATAAAATTGGCTAAGATTAGGATATAGTTTGTTTAAAGAAAATTTTTCACTGATTGAAAAGACTTAATTACTCTTCACCCACAAAGCGCTCATCTACCGGCATCACTTCGCCGCAATTGTTGCAAGTGCGCAATTCTTTGCTAGTATAAAAATGTTTAAAATGCTTTAAAAAATCTTTTTCTATATCCTCTAAGGGGAAGTACACTTCATACAATTTATGATTACAGTTATCGCAAAACCACAGTAAGCCGTCTTTGCCTGTTAAATCTTTACGTTTGCGTTCGATTACCAAACCAATCGAGTTTTCAGCTCTCGCTGGCGAATGCGGTACCTTTGCTGGATGCAAATACATATCTCCTGGTCCTAATTGCATTGTCTTTTTTTCCCCATTTTCTTGAATATGTACTTCGATATTTCCTTCTAATTGATAAAACAATTCTTCGGTTTCATTATAATGATAATCTTTACGAGCGTTTGGCCCTGCTACAATCATTACAATATAATCGCCAGATTCTTTGTATAGATTTTTATTGCCTACGGGAGGTTTTAAAAATGCGCGATTTTCTGTAATCCATTTCTGTAAATTAAAAGGTTTTGCAATAGCCATAGGTCATAGTTTTATCGGTTTAAATTTAGTAATTTCAAATCATTCACCCTAATTATTTTTAATTGTTGAAACCAAAACCGCGCTATTGGCTACAACTCCGTTTGTGTTTCTATTTTTTACCAATAATTTCTTCCGTCAAGGTGAACCTTGTATTAAACTTTTTTCAAACTCAAAACGCGCAATCCGGGGTTATAAATACAGATTTATAAACTCAATTCTAAGGTATATTTATTTTTACTATAGTCCATTACTAATTTTGTTTTTTTGCTGCTGCTAAGTCAGTTTGTTAAATTGTAGTACATTTGCTAACGCTATGAAAACGATTCAAATACTGCCTAATAAAAAAGTTTATTTTACCAGTGACCATCACTTGGGAGCGCCTACTGAAGAGCAAAGTAGGCCACGCGAAATGCACCTGCTTAAATGGTTGACTACTATTCAAAAAGATGCTGCTGCTCTCTTTGTGCTGGGCGATTTATTTGACTTTTGGTTTGAGTATAAACAGGTAGTTCCTAAGGGCTTTGTTCGTATTCTGGGGAAGTTAGCCGAGTTTACCGACCAGGGTATACCGGTTTATTTCTTTGTAGGCAATCACGATTTATGGATGAATGATTATTTTCAAAAAGAATTGAATATACCCGTTTATCACGAGCCACAGGTTTTTCAACTGGGAAATGAAAAGTTTTTTATTGGTCACGGTGACGGTTTGGGTCCGGGCGACTTAGGGTATAAACGTATGAAAAAAGTATTTGTGCATCCGTTATCAAAATGGTTTTACCGGTGGTTGCACCCCGATATTGGTGTGCGTTTAGCCAAGCATTTATCGGTTAAAAATAAGCTGATTTCGGGAGATGAAGATGCAAAATTTTTAGGTGAAGAAAAGGAATGGTTGGTGCAATATGCCAAACGAAAATTAGCTCAAGAGCATTATGATTATTTTATTTTTGGGCATAGACACTTACCTTTAGATATCGCTTTAAGCGAATCAAGCCGATATGTAAATTTAGGCGACTGGATACAGTACTATACCTATGCTAGTTATGACGGAGAAAAATTGTTGCTTAACGAATTCCCTATAACTTAATCGTTCATCTTTATAAGCTTTACGGCGTGTAAGGTTTCGAAGCCTAAATAAAAAAGATATGGCACAAAAAAGGAGAATACGCTAGCCATTACATTTACATCATCTTTCTTATAGAGCATTATAGGTATTAGAAAAGCAACGGCAATAAACATTTTTAGCATTCCTAATCCCATAAAAGTAAAGCCAGCCTTATCGGGAAAGTTGTTTGCAATCCATAACACACATACATAGACGATTAGAGTAAGTAGGCTTAAAAAAAGGTACATTACCGGTATGCTATAATACAAATCAAATTGTAAAACTGTAAATGCTAATAAATAATGTAATCCTCCCAAAATTAAGGTGAACAACAACAACTTTTTAAGGAACACCCTTAGGGATTGTCCGAAATTTTCTTTCATCTATTTATCTTTTAAGCTGGAGTAAACTTGATACAAGGCGATGAAAACGCCTAGCAATGAACAGGCAATAGTAAAGCCCGAAAACTTATTAGGAAACTGTTCATCCAACCAAATACCACCAAAAACGCCAATACCAATAACTACCCCCATTTGAAAGGCTAGACCGGTATAAACCACCCATTGGTTAAGCGGTTTTTCCTTCTTTGGTTTGTTTTTTGTCATTATGCATAGATTTTACGGCTCCTTTCATAGTACAAGTGGCGTTAAAATCGGCGCCTGGTTCAATAGCTAATTTGCCGGTAATCACTTCGCCCTCAACCACAGCACTCGATTTCAAAGTTAGCGTGTTATTTACTTCAATATTGCCTTTTACCAATCCTTCTAAATCCGCATCCTCGCAGGTTATCTCGCCTTCAATCACGCCATTTTTACCTAAAACAATCTTACCAGCAGTTTTAACGGTACCAATAATCTTTCCGTCAATTCTAAAACTGCCTTGACCTTCTAAATCTCCTTTAATAGTAGTTCCCTCTGCAATTTTATTCTGCTCTTTACTCAGGTGATTCATTTCTTTTTTCGATTTTTTATCTCTTTTATTTTCTGAAAACATCTTATTTTAATTTTTCTAGGTATATATCAAAATTCTTCTTCATCTGTATAAGCTTATAGTTCTTAGCAGCCACACTATAAGGTTGACGATCATAAGTCAGGTCTGTTTCTTTTTTCAATTTTTCTAAAAACCCAAGTGCTCCTTGTTCACTTTTTAAACCGTGCACCACTAAAAACTTCTGACCTGGGATATAAGGATCTTCCGATACACTTAAATCACTGGCTTGCACGTGGCCTATACCAGCAAGCAGCTGTTCTTTTAATGTGGTTAATGCTTGCTCTTCTTGCGTATTAAACACAAAAACAATTTTATAATGTGTATCTGTTCGCTTAAAATCGAATTGCTTTTGCTCTAAAGCCGGTATGGCCGTTTGTAATAAATTTTCGGCGGTTTTACCTTCTTCGCTTTGCGGATAGGTTAAAGCTAAATAATTCAAAGCTTTTTTATAGGCTGAAAGCCCGTTAACTCTTGCCTGTACATAAGCTTTTAAAAGTTCTAATTTGGGTACAATATCATTCCCTGTAAAAAGCTCAATTTCTTGCTGTATTTGCGCAATCAAGCCATCAAACTCTTCATTTTGATAGGCCAGATAAAGTTGTTTATACACGGCTTGCGGACTGTTTTGATCGCCTATTAATCCTTGTGGGTTGCGCAAAATAGTAGCATATCTTGAGTCGGGGTGATTAGCAAGAATATCTTCTTTCCAAAACCGTTGTCGTTGGGCATTGCCCGTAATCTCATAAATCTTATATAAGTTGTATTTAGAAGGTAATATCAATCGCTCTTCCGGATTGTTTTTCAATAAAGCCTCTAGCTTATTGGCTGCCAATTGATATTCTTTAAATTTTTCTTTGTAGATAACACCAAGTTGATAGTAGGCAAAATTGCGGTCTTTAGCCAAGCTATCTAAAACCACCTGATCTTTGGGAATCTGACTGATATAGGTTTCTGGTTGATAAATAGGGTCTTCTTCAATGGCTTCAAAAATGGCTTCTTCTTGCTGTTTTTTGCTGTCTTTCTTGGCTTGTTTTACATCTTCATAGCGCCAATTATCTACCAAAGGAATATCTCCCCATTGCTTTTTAAATTTCTGGATTCCTTTTTGTACTTGGTTATTATCATAAAAATAAAAACTAGCTCCACCTCCTAATCCACGTCGGTTAGACACCATACTGGCCTGCGTTTTAAATAGGTCTTTGGGTTGAGCATTTTTTTCTTTTAATTGCTGTTTTGCTTGGGCGATGGCTTTTTCTTTTTGCTTCTGCGTAAAATCTGTAAAGAAACTGAGTTGCTCTTCGGCCGACATATCGGCTATGCGCAGAATACTATCGTTTTTTACCGCAATATCTTCGTACAAAATGACGTCATCTAAATTTTCTCTTTTCTTTAAAATGCTACGGTACTCGCGGGTGCTTTTGTCTAATTGCACCAAGGTAGAATCATAGTATTTACCAGCGGTTTTATATTGTGCCGCATCAAAATTGATCACCGCCAAATTCAGATAATTTCGAGAAACTAAATACTTATCTCTTGAATCTTCGCGCAAAGACTTGTTATAGAAATCTACTGCCGCTGGGAGTGTATCTTTTTGCTTGTAAACCTCGGCAAATTGATAATAAATTCGATCTAGATAAGGCCTGTTCTCTCTGTTTTCGGCTAGTTCATTTAGCAGCTCCATAGTAGCTAGCGTATCCTGTTGGGTGAAATCAAGGTTTTGAATTTGCTGCATATACGCATTGATCATATATTCACGAGGCGATTTGCGGTTTAGAGCGATTACCCGATCAAAAGCGGCATTGGCCGAATCTATCTGATTTAGCGATTTATGCAACTGCCCCTTGATGAACAAGTACCTGCCTTGGTCTGCGTGCGACTTAGCATAAGCGGCAGCATTTTCAATGGCCGCTAGCGCCTGCTCTTCTTGTTCTAAATTTAAGTAAGCTTGCGCTAAGGTAGCATAAGCATGCGTATAATCTTCTTCTGAAAAGGCTATTCCCGAACTTAAAAGGGCTTCAATATTTTTAATAGCCGTTTCGTGATTCCCCATTCGCATATTGGTCTTTTCTCGCCAAATGCGCGCGGTTGCCAGTTGATCGCTTTCGGGGTAGTCTGTTATGATGTAATTAAAGGCCTCTAATGCAGGAAAAAAACGCTGATCGTAATACCGGGCTTTACCTAACAAAATGAAGGCTTTATCCATTTGCGGATTATACTCGGTGCCCGCAATATGCATATTGTGTTTTTGTATGGCTTTGGCAGCCTTTTCCTCGGCACGTTCAAAATGCTGATTCTTGGCTTGCTCGTCTTTTTCGGATGCCTCGATAATCTCAAGCCGTTCTACAGGTAAAATTTTCCAGTAATCATCTACATAAGTTTGTGCAATTTCTTGCTTACCCTCTTCTAATGCAAGGTTACCGTTGTATATAATATTGTAGTAGGCACCCATTGCGTGAAAGTTGCGGTTGAGCCACTTGTTCCTTTTACGAGAACAAGAAACCAAACTTAAACCCACTAGCAACAAGGTGATTAGTTGAACGCTTTTGTGTTTATTCATAAATTGTTTACCTCCTCTAAAAATAACTCCGTAAAGGTATTTTTAGTATCATTGGCAGTAAAAATACGGTCTTTTTTTCATTAAAAAAACCTGCACCCTAAAAAGCACAGGTTTGTGGTAATATATTTTTTTTAAACGTATATGGTGACTAGAAAAACAAAATTATGAAAGCTCTTTTAAAGAAAAATAGGTTATTTATTGAAATAGGCTTCTAATTCTTCTAAAGTAGCTTGACTGGTTTGAATGTCTTTTACCGGTTCCCCTTTGTCTAAAACCACAATGCGCTCACAAACTTCGGTTACATGAATCAAATCGTGACTCGAAATTAAAATGGTGGTTTCGGTGTTTTCATCTAAATCTTTTATAATCTTCTTTAAGCGTATTTGTGTAGTGGGATCTAAATTGGCAAAAGGTTCATCTAAAATCACCACATCTGGTTGACCAATAAGTGCAGCGATGATGCCAACTTTCTTCTGGTTCCCTTTAGATAGGTCGCGCAAATATTTCTTTTTTTGTAGAATTTCATCCTGAAAAAAATCTTCAAACTCAGCTAATAGCGCATCTACCGCCGTTTTACTTTGGCCGCGCAACTCTCCTATAAAGTAAAAGTATTCTTCAGCGGTTAGGTAGCCTATTAAAAAAGACTCGTCTATAAAAGCAGCAGTAAAGGGTTTCCAATCTTCACTGGCATCTATGCGTATCGTATTGCTTACAATATGCCCAGTGGTAGGTTGTATCAAATCGAGCAAAAGGCTAAAAAAAGTGGTTTTACCAGCGCCATTATTTCCTACCAAACCAAAGCTTTGACCTTTAGGAATTTCTAGATGCTCAATATGCAACACCTCATCTTGATTGTATTTTTTGGATAAGTTTTCTACGCGAATCATAGTTTATTTTTTTTCATTAAAAGCCGCAATGGTTTTGTATTTTCCTTTTTGGTATATGGATTCTATTTTGTTTAAGAAAAATGATTTAAGCATCAAGCCAATCAATCCGCTTAAAGCTAAAGCCAATAAACCTGCATTAAAATTTATCAGTTTATAAGGTATGTAAAAAATAAGCATTGGGCCAAGCATTTTAGGTAGTGCAATAAGCAATTGAGTCGGGTTAAAGCCTTGTGTATTACCAAAGGCTTTTGCTTTAACATTTAGCTCTACTGGTACTCGGTTTAAAGCACCTCCAAAAAGCGTAATAAACGAATTTAAACCAATATTAAAAATTGCCCCTGCTGCTATCATCGCATAAATATCCCAGCCAAAATAAATGTACGGCGTAGCAAGAATAAATGAAATAATTACAGCTACCAGCATAAGGTACCATTTAGACTCGAGGTATTGACGGTAAGGTATATTTTGACTCATAAGTAGCTTATAATATTCGCTGTCCCAAGAAGGTACCAATTGCCCGTAAGAGAGTAAAAAGCCACCCGTAATAAACACAGAAGCAAATACTAAAAAGGCGGGACTATCGCTATATGTTTCTTGTGTGTAAAAAATAAGACCATAAAACAAAAACAGAAAAGACATAAATAAAACTTGCTTTGGTCGTGCGTTACGAAGGATGAGTTTGAGGTCGTTTTTTAAAAATGGTGCCATTTTTCCGAACCGATTTAAAAAGGAGAATTCTTGGGTTTTCACCAATTTCTTTTCTTTACGGATTGCATCATCTAAATAAAAACTTTTTCGTACAAATGCATAGTTTCTGCGGTATAAGAGCACTAACAACAGTAAGGGGATAAGAAAGGCATACCATAGGCTGTACATTTTATTAAAAAACTCTCCTGCCAAAACGGTGATGTCATAAATATTAAAATAACGCAGCGCAGCAAAACTGAAGATAATACTCACTAAGCCATAAAAATAAGTGTTGTTTTTATTGATGAGAAAGTTTAAATAATTCAGCGAAAGCGTGAAAAGAATCATAGCTACCAACCAGCCCATCACTTGTATTAACGGGTAAGCTTCTACTAGTAAAATTATGGCAAAAGGAATAAAAAAGAAGAGCGGCAACCAATTAAAGAACGACCAACTGGTTTTGGCCAATAAATAATGTATTATGGTAGACCTTTTAACCGGAACAAGCATAAAGGGTTTAATATTCATTACCGGTAATTGTTGTAAAAAAAAGCGATAGGTTAAATCTAATAAAAACCAAAAAATTAGATAATTGTTTACAACGACTATAGGGTCTAACTGAGGAAATGACTTTTGTATTAAATAATAAGCAACCAATCCTAAACTGGTAAAAGCAGCTATAAAATAAAGAGCTGCTAAAAGGAGTACTATTTTAATACCAATGCCTTTTTGAAAAGAAGACGAGCGTTTAAACTGCTTCCATTCAAAAGATAAAAATTGTGAATACCGCATAGTGAATGATTTACAGTATTAGTATAAAATTTGTGATAATGTTACAATTTTCTAAACGATTTCTGGATAAACTTCGCGTAAAATTTTATTTTTCTGCTTGGGGATTATCACCAGAACAATATAATGCACTAAGGATACAAGACTTATAATTAGCGATGTAGCCAGAGCCACATATAAGTTAGAAAAAACCTGAGCATCTACAATCAGAAATTGATAAAACCATATGTAACTAAAAGACCCTATTTGTCCGCTTCTATTAATAATCACCTCTAGAAGCAATGGTTGCTTAGCGGATTGATTTTTCTTTAATTGACGTGAGCGTTTTCCTAGCAGAAAAACATATAAAAAGAATTCTATAACTAAAAAGGTGGCTACCCCGTAGAAACCATAAGGCAATTGAAAAAGCATGGTGAATATAAAGAGGAAAAACGCCATACTAAACCAAACCTTTGGAATTTTACAAAATTGATAAACTTCATTCCTGATCAATTTCCAATATCGTTTGGTCATTTGTTTTTCGCGTTCTTCTACCACCTCTAGAAAGCCAAAAACCCCAAATTTCTTAAACTCTATATCTAAAGCCTGCTCGAAATCTAAGTCAGGATTTGCTGCCCATTGCGCTTCTATGCCATTGGCCAAATGATCAACGAGCTCGGTTTGTACATCGTAATAATCGACAAAATGTGCTCGGGTAAACGCATAAAGCTGTTCGATATGTGTTGCTCTTAGCTTTTTCATACCTTTTTCAAATTTAAAAATGAACTTAGTTCAAGCGTATGTTTTTTCGCTATTTGATACCAGTAATAATGACGATAACACAACCAAAAAAAGAGCTGTATACTAACAATCCACCCTAATTGTGCCACCCATAGACCAGAGAAAAAATTATAGGCCCCTATGATTCCGAATAATAAACTATGCAACCAACTGAATGCGCTTACACGATGGGTTAAAAGCATTTGTAAACAGGCTAATTTATCTTGTTGCTTAACTAGTTTTTTATGTTGAAAGATTTTATTTTGATTGTACAAAAACCCCAAAAAAGTGAACAATAGTACTATAGGTACTAGCATTAATAACAATATATAATCTAACCAGTTTATAAAAATAAAAGCAAAACCACTTAGCATAATGTTAAGCAGTAGTACACCCCTGATTTGCATAAATTTTAAAAAACCTTGTTGCTGTAGCTTTTTGAATTTTTGCGTATAATGATTCTGGGTTTCCTGTACAATTTCGGCAAAACCCATCACCCCAAATTTCTTAAACTCTATATTTAAAGCCTGCTCAAAATCTAAGTCAGGATTTGCTGTCCATTGTGCTTCTATGCCATTGGCCAAATGATCAACGAGCTCGGTTTGTACATCGTAATAATCGACAAAATGTGCTCGGGTAAAGGCATAAAGCTGCTCAATATGTGCGGCACTTAGCTTTTTCATGATACGCTTTCTATAAATTTCATACGTTGCGTTTGTTGGTAGTAGAGATATAGTCCCGAAACATTAAACCAAATGTAAAAGCCCAATAAGTAAAGGTTCCAATTACTGGCATTAGGGTTGAAAAATTGAAGCGAAAAATAATCAAAAGCGAAGATAAGCATCATTAACTTATACTGATACAATGTTTTTTTACCGATGTTTTTTCTACCCCAGACCATCCAAAAAACAGAAAATAAAGCCAACAGTAATATCGGGAGAATCAGATACTGTTTTATGGTGTAATGTATCCCAAAATAACTAAACGCATAAACTACTGCGCTCACGAAAATGACCCTTACGTTAAATGCCTTTTTTAATAACTGGCTTAAGACTAACCAAAATGCACGGGTTTCAGATTTTTCGTAACGCTTAAGCAAATCAGTTTTATGTTTGATCATGTAATTTTTAAAGTGGTTATAAAAATCGAATGAACCGCTTTCTTTTTCCGCTTCAAGCGAACTGGCGATATGATCTACATACTCTGCACGTACATCATCATAAAGCACCCCAGAATTCTTGAGGTAGCGGTCTATAAATTGTATTTGCTCTAAATTTAAAGGCATTAAGAACTCAATTTGGTTTTGGGCAATAGTAAAGCCTGCATGGTTGATAAGTATCGTTCTAATTCGGCTAATTTGCCAATACTTTCTTGAGTTCCTTTTTCGGTGAGTTTATAGTATTTTCGCAAACGATTATCTACCTTTTTCACCTCTATATCAAGTAAACCATCTGCTTCCAACTTATGCAAAGCCGGGTAAAGCGCCCCTTCTTTAATTTGCAATTCATCTTGTGTAAGTTGTTTTACTTTTTGAGTAATTTCATACCCATACATCTTGCCTTCATCGGCTAAGAGCTTTAGAATGATGGTTGACAAACTGCCTTTATATAGCTTAGAGTTACTCATAAAACCAATTAACTTGAATAACAAAAATATAAAATTATTACATACATAAGTAACTTAGGTATAAAATTTTGATTGCTTTAGGTTTATTAAGCCAATGTATATTGTATTTTTACGGAAAAAATAGAATACCGTGAAAAACTTTCATTCGCTACCTGTAAAAGAAATCATTAGAGAAACACCCCGAGCCGTGAGTCTTGTTTTTGAGATTCCCGAAGCCTTAAAAAATGTTTTTTACTTTGAATCGGGGCAATACATCACCATAAAAAAAGAGTTTGATGGGCAAGAAATAAGAAGGTCCTACTCTATTGCATCTGTGCCCGGAAGAGATTATATTAAGGTGAGTGTTAAAGAAGTAGCCGGCGGTTTATTTTCTACCTATGCCAACAGAGAACTTCAAGAAGGTGATGTGTTAGATGTTTTTCCGCCAGAAGGTAAATTTGTCTACCATCCCCCCACCGATGATAAACCTAACGAGTATGCTGCTTTTGTCGCTGGAAGCGGAATTACTCCCGTTATTTCTATTTTAAAAAGTGTACTTAAAAAAGAAGCGCACAGTAAGTTTGTGTTGGTTTACGGGAATAAAACCCCTCAAGAAACCATCTATTTCAAAGAGCTGTTGGCCATTCAGCAAGAGTTCCCCGATCGGGTTTTTATCGAGTTTGTTTACAGTCAAGCCAAAGACAAAGATTCATTTTTTGGGCGAATAGAACGCAGTACCGTTAATTTCGTGCTGAATAACAAATTTAAAAACCACCAGTTTAAAGATATTTATTTGTGCGGTCCCGAGCCCATGATCGATTTGGTTAAAGGCGTATTGCTAGAGCATGAAATTGAAGAAGAACGCATTCATTTTGAACTCTTTACCTCTACCGAAACCGGAGAAATTGAGGCCAACTTAGACGGTAAAACCAAAATAAAGGTTATTGTAGATGATGAGGAGTTTGAGTTTGAAATGGACCAAAAAGAAAGTATTCTCGATGCCGCATTAGATGAAGATATCGATGCGCCTTATTCTTGTCAAGGTGGAATTTGTAGTAGCTGCATCGCTCGTATAAAAGAAGGAAAGGCAGAAATGATGAAAAATCAAATTCTTACCGATGAAGAAATCGAAGAAGGCCTTACCTTAACTTGTCAAGCCCACCCTACCACAGCCAAAATCATTATAGATTTTGATGATGTTTAATAGTGGTAATTAAATCATAAAAAATAGGCTACCTTCTTTTAGGTAGCCTATTTTTTATGATTCAAATTGGTGTTCGGTGTTCATCTTACCGCTTCTACGCTTCAAGGGGTTTAGCCTTCTTATTTAAAGCCATATTACCAAAATAAATAAGGCTTCCTAAAATAGCAAACATCAGCGCCACCAAAACCCAAAGTACTTTAGCAATACTATTCTTTTCGTTTTTAAGAATAAAAAATAAACTAACTCCAAGACAGAGTACATAGAAAAGTAAAAAAAGTGAAATTGTTGTTGAAGAAATTATATTCATCATTGTTTATTTTAAAATATCAACATACATTATTAGAGTAAAACACGATAAAATTTCGCAATTACATAGATAACAAATACTACGCTTATGATGGCCAAGCGTCGTTTTTGATTGGCATCTAATTCTTTATAACGCCAAAGATTAATGGCGATATAAAGTACAGAAATGCCAAGTATTAGATAGGTTAAAATCGGGTTTGAAAAATCCATTAGTTTAGCTTTACCACTTGTAGCAGTGTTTTAATTAATTGGTTTTGATCAATATCATGCATGACTTGCTCATAGCCCGGCAATATTTTATTTCCGTAAATAGAGGTAGGCAAGAGCGGATACTTTTCTAAGCTAGGGGTAAACTGAAGTTGCTCAGTTTGTTTAAATGGTGCAAATCCTGCGAAAGGATGAGTAGCGCCCCATAGCGTGATCACCGGCACTTCATAAAGCGCTGCTAAATGACCATTACCACTATCCATCGCAAGCATAGCATCTAAATGCGCTATAATGGCTAATTCTTCGCTAAAAACCTGTTTTCCTGCCAAATTTATGGTGTTTGGTATTTCTTTTTCCCATTGGTCAAGTTGCTCAATTTCCTTTTTACCTCCTCCAAAAAGCAATACGCTAAACCGATTGGTTTTTGCTATTTTCAGCAATAATTCACGCATTAAATGTATAGGGTACATCTTGGCCTCGTGAGCTGCAAATGGAGCCACACCAATCACCTTTTTATCGCTTTCGCTGAAATATTCTTGTGCAGCAGCAGATAGACTTGGTTTTATTACTGGTAAATCGGTATTTAAGTCGATAGGAAAACCCAAATCAGCAAATACATCGGCATAACGCTGATGCGTTGTTTTTAGGGGCTTAATCTGTTTTTTTTGGTGTTGGATTAGCTTTTTCTTCTCTGCCCTGCCTTTATCAATTCTAGCTACTTTTATTCCGTAAGTTTTTAAAAAAAAATCTATAATCTGCGTTCGCAATACTTGGTGTAAATCGGCTACAGCATAAGGCTTAAGCTCTTTTAACTGCTTAGCCAAACGTCTCAAACCTAAAATTCCTTTGTGCTCTTGCTTAACTTTTGCCGCAATAACTTGTGTATGCGGCAGCTGATTAAAAATTGGGGCAAAAAAGCTTTTAGTAACCACGCTAAGCCTTACTTCTGGGTATTGCTGCAGCAATCTACCCAAAACCGGCACGCTCATAGCAACATCTCCCATGGCCGACAGCCGCAAAACCAATATGTGCTTTTCTTTGCTCAAAATATTCTTTGTGGAACTGAATAAATCCGTGAAAACGGCATTGCAGCTTTACTTTTTACCGCGCAAGACCGGATTTAACTCCTCGTCATTGTACATTTTCATCTGCTTGTATACCTTCATATACTTGTCGCCTTTTTCAATATCAGACAAAAGTTGGTTAATGGCTGTAGACAAATCTACGCGTTGCTCTAAAAGCACATCTAATTTTGCCTTACAAGCCATTTGATGCTCTTGTGAAGCGTCTGTACGATTGGCTTCCTCGTTCATATGGTATATTTTTAAGGCTAAAATAGACAAGCGATCTACACCCCAAGCCGGGCTCTCGGTATTAATCGTGGCATCTGGTTTAGGGGTTACTTCTTTGTATTTTTCTAAGAAGTAAGAATCAATATACTCTACCATATCGGTACGATCTTGGTTAGAGGCATCAATTTGCCTTTTTAGTTTTAAGGCAGAAACGGGATCAATTTCTGGATCGCGAATAATGTCTTCATAATGCCACTGTACCGTATCTATCCAACATTTGCGGTATAACAAGTGCGCTAGCAAATCATCTTTTTCATCATACGGGTTGGTAAATGGTTGATCTACAGTATTTATCTCGTGGTATTTTTCTATAACTTCCTGAAAAATAGCGTTGGCTTTGTCTGAAAACATATTCTAAGTTTTTACTTTTATTAAAAGCGCAAAAATACGCAATATTTAACAAACCTACTGCAATTTTAATGAAAAGCCCCTATCGCCAATTTTATAAGAATTTATTTTACCAAAATATGCAGATATTCTTCTGTTGCGGTAGCTTTATGATTTCTGTTTTGCGTTTTATCGGCTTTAAAGCGTTGGTATTGTTTGGCAACCAAACGATATGTGCCGTACTTCTGCATAATCTCTTTTACCTGATCGCTGGGCATAAGGCCTTCATTATTATAACTTAAAAAGATGTAGTTAAAGTTGGCTTGTGCTATTAAGGCTTCAAACTCTTGCGCTACCTTTGATTTCTTACAGTAATTCGATTTGTAGTATTCTCGTAGCCCGGTCTTGCCTTTCGGCTCAAAGCGATCATAGCGAGCAATGGTGTTAAGCAAGTGGTAATTGGCCCCATATTGCCGCGCATTATAAGGCGGATCTAAATACAAAATATCGCCAGAAATTCGCTTAATCAAAACATTGGCATCTTCTTGAAATACCTGATGTTGCCGGGTTGTTTTATCAAAATCTGCTGGTTCTAGAACCAAAGGCTTGGCAGCCGATTTTTTAATTTTTTTGAGAAAAGCACCATACACCGATGCCGTATTGGCTACTTTATCTGCACTTTCTAGCAAACTCGCTAGTAAAAAGAAATAGGTAGAGGCATCTAATTGCGACTCTAATTGCTGAAGTTGCAGCCGCATACCATCTATTTTTTGTGCGTTTGCCTGCGTAAAAAACAACCGATTACCCGAACCATTTTCTCCATATTCTTCGGCAATAAATCCATTTACTGGAGTCGCCTGCTGTAAGCTTTCAATTAGTTCACGCTTTCGCGGAATTTCTTGATGGTTGCCAATATAATTTTGCAACAAAACATAGCTGTAATATTCTACATCATTGGCAATAATTTGTTTTACCAAAGGTTTAAAGCTACGTCCTACCCTTCCTGTACCCGCAAACAAATCGCAGAGTATCATATCATCTATTGCTCCTTCAACTGTATTTTTAACCTGCTCTACAATCCAGGCTGAGAGTCTATTTTTAGAACCGATGTAATTCACGCATCAAAAATTTAAATGCAAAAATACCCGATCAATTCTAAAACTTGGGTTTAAACCAAAATTTGTTTTGTTTAATCTTAATTTAATGCCCAACCTAGTTCAAATTCAGAATCTAATTATATAACTAATTGTAGCTGAACTATTTTCTTCAAATTGAATTTTTTCCATTTTTTGTTTGAGGAAACTGCTTGAATTACCAAATAATGGTATGATTGCTATTTTGTTGGATATTTAAAGCCAGCAGACAACATACCAACTACTAAGAAAACCCGTACTGAGTCCACAGTGAGTCTACCATGAGTCCACTAAATAGTGGAGAAAGGTACATTCGCCATAGATTCAATATAGAATGAGGCTTGCGCCAGTACGCTTTAGTATTGGTTTGACTGGGAGTATGTATATTTAAACACTAAAGTAGTAATACAGATGCTTCAGATATTTTTTTGTTAGTAAGAAAACAGCATTACTATGGTAAGGGTTGGCAGGTTACTCGCTGTAAAACCAAATTCGGTAAGCGCTACACTCTATCTATCCATTGAGCTATAGCCTATTGGATAGTTTATGCCGTAACCCAAATAATATCTGACCAAGCTTTATGATTTTCCAGCTCTACCAATACTAAGTTCTCTTTTGAGAATGTACTTAAGTACTTAAAAACTGCTTTTTTAAGTTTAGGTAAATCAGCTTTGAGTTTCCAGTGTTCACCATCTTGATTATGCACTACTATAAACAATCGGTTGGCAAGATGTTTTCGCTGTTGCTGACTTTGATTTTGGTACAGCCAATAAATTAAATCTGCTTTATGCTTTTGGGCGTAATACAAGGTTGATTTGTATTTTTTAGGAAAAATACTGGTTTTGTGGTCAAAATCTATTCCGTAAAGGCTAAAATCGACCAATCTGTTTTTGTGATTTAATGCTGGAACTACAAATTCTGATTGGCAAAATAAGCGTTCTACTAGCATTGCACTCCAGAAATTATACCAGCGATTAGCGGCGTAGTAAAACAACTCGCGCTTATCCACCTCATAAGCGTCTACACTAAGTTTTATAAGCTCTATAAGCTCCTGCCAAACTGGTGTTTTATAAATAAAATTGGTCATGGCGTCCCACTGGTCATTTTGTTTGCGTAACCACTGGTAGGGGTAATCCCATCGATTTTTTAACTGCTCGGCAACGAAAGCCTCGTCGATCATATTAAGAAATTATAAGCCAAGCCTAATATAGTTAAAAAAAGGAGCACACTTTCACTTTTCCACTTGGTTTTTGTTTGGGTAACCCAAATTGATGCCATTAAAACCAAGGGTAAAAACAAATAGATAAAATTCTGGATAAGAAATTGCTCTTGGAAAACCGCCATAAATCCACCAAACATCAAAAGCAATAAGACCAATCGATAATATATTTTTTGACTACTCTGACTCTTCTGTATGGCAGCCAGCAGACCAAAAAATCCTAGCAATAGTAAAAAACCCATCAAACCTAGTGGGAAGATAAAGTTTAAATCATTATTCCAATCAAAATTGATAGTCCATTCAGGCCACAATAGCAATCGGGTATCATCATACCCCAATAAAGAAATGGCCATTACAATTAGCCAGACTGCTAAGCAAGCCAAGATTGGAATAAAATAATGGGTAATTTGGTTGGGACTAAAAAACAGAATACTCAAATAAGCAAAAAGTAAATAAATATAAAGCTGTGGATTAAAAGTTGCCGCAATAACTAGAAAAAATGAAAGGTCAAATAGCTTTTTACCAAAATGCTGCACATCTTGCATGCCAAATAAAATACGTAAAGCAATCATCCAAAAACCATAAGCCAGTAAAGCTTGATGATCGTTAAAGATGGGATAAAAACAGATTATACCAAGTACAAAAATAAGCACGGCGTAGGTGTTCTTTTGTGCAAATGCTTTGGTTTTCACCACTGCATTCAGGTATAAAAAAGCAACTACCAACCCTAAAAAACCAACTACTGGCAATAAATAGTTCAGCCAGGTTTGGCTTCCCTCTACTTCAATTTTTTGTACTGCCAAATATTGCACCAAAAGCAACACCAATAAAACCAGAAAGTTTATAGGTTTAGAATTTTTAAAAAAGCTTGTTAACATGGCTAATTTTAGTACTTTTGTATAAAGTAATACAACAATTTTTACGATGAAAGATTTTTTTCAATTTATAGCTTCTTTATTTGAAGACGTATTGTTTCTTCCTTTTTATGCTTTAGCCGATTTAGAATTAGAAAATTGGTTTTTAGCGAATGGAGTAAACTGGTTATTTGTGCTTATAGCCGCCATGGCCTTTGGTTACTGGATGGTACAATTAAAGAAATTTAACCAAAATGATACCGAAGACCGCAGCGTTAAAGCGCATTCCTTTTTAGGAAAAGACGCTCAATATTAATTGAGGTCTTTCCCTAAATCTTTTCTATAGTACATCTTATCAAAGTGTATTTTTTGTGCACTTTGGTAAGATTTTTTTAGTGCTGCATCAAAGTTCTCTCCAAATGAGGTTAAAGCGATCACGCGACCACCATTGGTTTGCAGTTCATCTTTGCTCATTTTAGTGCCGGCGTGAAATACAATTGATTCTTTTACCTCATCAATTCCTGTAATTACTTTACCTTTTTCATAAGCTTCGGGGTACCCACCTGAAACTAGCATAACCGTAGCTGCTGTATCTGGGTTCACCTCTAATTCAATATCTTTTAATTCTTGCTTAGCGGCAGCCTCCAACAACTCAACAAGATCTGTGTTTATTCGGGGGAGTACCACTTCGGTTTCGGGATCACCCATACGCACATTATATTCAATTACAAAAGGCTCATCTCCTACTTTAATTAATCCTATAAAAATAAAGCCCGTATAGGCTATATCTTCTTTCTTAATTCCTTCTACCGTTGGTTTTACGATACGCTCTTCTATTTTTTGCATAAAAGTATCATCGGCAAAAGGAACAGGAGAAATAGCTCCCATGCCTCCGGTATTAAGACCGGTGTCTCCTTCTCCAATACGCTTATAGTCTTTTGCAGTAGGCAATATTTTATAATCTTTACCATCAGTCAAAACAAACACACTTAACTCTATTCCCGACAGAAATTCTTCGATAACCACGGTTTCACTGGCTTGCCCAAACTTACCACTTAACATGTGCTCTAGTTCATCTTGAGCGTCTTGCAAATCGTCTAAAATCAATACTCCTTTACCAGCCGCTAATCCATCTGCTTTTAAAACATAGGGCGCATCTAATTCGGTTAAAAACTGCTTCCCTGCTTCCAGGCTTTCACTTGTAAAGCTTTGGTAAGCTGCGGTGGGTATATTATGCATAGCCATAAACTCTTTGGCTCGCTCTTTACTCCCCTCCAATAGAGCTCCTTTTTTTGACGGCCCCACAAAAAGAATATTGCTCAAAGCCGCATCTTCTTTAAAGAAGTCATAAATACCATTTACCAATGGGTCTTCTGGTCCAACAACGACCAACTGAATGTCTTTGCTTAAAACCAAATCTTTAACTGCCTCAAAATCATTTACATTTAAGGCAACATTGGTAGCAATTTCGGCTGTTCCGGCATTTCCTGGTGCCACGTATAGTTTATCGCATAATTTGCTTTTTGCTATTTGATATGCAAACGCGTGCTCTCTTCCTCCAGAACCAATTATTAAAATATTCATTTTGTTTGTTTTTGTGTGTGGCATCAAAAATAATTGTTTGTAAATTGACGCCCTAATGTTTTTCTAAAAAATAAGTAGTTTGAACTGGTTTGACACCATATTAAAAGTTAAAGGATTTCCAATTGAGCAAGCTCAAAAACACTTAAATTATATTCAGTCTATACCAGAAGAAAAGTACGAATCATTCCTTGAAAAGCAAAAACAAGCTATTTTAAAGCATCATTTACAACATACTCCTTTTTATCAAGAACACACTGCTAGGCACAAGATAAATCGATGGGAAGACATACCTATTTTAACCAAAGCCGATTTACAGCGCCCACTAAAAGAACGACTTAGCACAGCCTATACTACTAAAAACGTGTATATCAATAAAACCTCAGGATCTAGTGGCCATCCCTTTGTTTTTGCTAAAGATAAATTTTGTCATGCTATGACTTGGGCAATTATTTTTAATCGTTTTGGTTGGTTTGGTCTAGATTTTAATACTTCGTTACAAGCACGTTTTTATGGTATACCTTTAGAGAAAATGGGATATTATAAAGAGCGTATTAAAGACAAGTTTGCCAATCGGTACCGCTTTACTATTTTCGATTTAAACGATGAAAAGCTTGCTGAATTTCTTGCAAAGTTTTACAACAAAGCATTTGATTATATTAACGGTTATACCAGCTCTATCGAGCTTTTTGCAAAATACCTAGCAAAAAAAAATATCGTATTAAAAAAGGTTTGTCCCAGTTTAAAAGTGTGCATTGTTACCAGTGAAATGCTTTTTCCCGAAACCAAGCAATTACTGGAGAATCAATTTGGTGTACCCGTAGTGAACGAATATGGTGCTAGCGAACTCGATTTAATAGCTTTTCAAAACCAGCAGACACAATGGGTGTTAAACACCGAAACGCTGTATGTTGAAATTGTAGATGAAAATGGTGCCATTTTACCTCCAGGCCAAGAAGGACGCATTATTGTAAGTTCATTATTCAATAAGGCCCATCCGTTCATCAGGTACGATTTAGGCGATATTGGTGTGCTTTCACCAAATAGCAATGCTAAAAAAGCTTATTTAGAACGTCTAGTAGGACGAACAAATGATATTGCCCGTTTGCCAAGTGGTAAAGTGGTACCTGGACTCACATTTTATTACGTAACCAAAAGTATAATTGAAGACGATACCAATGTAAAAGAATTTGTTATACAACAAACCCAGCCCGACACCTTTGAAATTACCTATGCCGCTGTTGCGGATATTTCTATTGAGAAACAAAATCAAATCAAGAAAGCCGTCGAAAAATACTTGGAAAAAGGACTGCGCCTTAATTTAAAACGCGTACCATTCTTAAAACGAAAAAAAAGCGGCAAATTAAAGCAATTTGAATCTTTGGTATGAAAGCAATAACCCTTATTACCAATTATTTTCCGCCAGAAACTGGCGCGGCTTCCAATCGGATAGCTCAACTGGCTCTCGGGCTTCAAAAAAGAGGCTATTCGGTACGGGTTATTTGTCCGCTTCCTAATTATCCAAAAGGCAGAATCTTCGAAGGTTATAGAGGAAAATTAATGCACATCGAGCATTTTGAAGGTATCCCAGTTACCCGATTGTATATTTTCCCGAGCAATTCCAACCAAAAGTTTAAACGGCTTTTCGCTATGCTTTCTTTTTCATTTAGCTTAGGGGTTTATAGGCTTCTACATTCAAGAAAGTTTGCAGAAAAGATTATTATTCAAAGTCCGCCGCTGATTCTATCGGCATCGGCATTGTTTTTCTTTAACCGTAACAAACGCAAATTGATTTTAAATGTTTCTGATCTTTGGCCTAGTGCAGGTCTAGAATTGGGTGCACTACAGAAAGGCCGCATGTATGCGTTATTAGAGCGTTTAGAGCGCTATATTTACAAGAAAGCGCACCTGGTTTTAGGGCAATCAAAAGAAATTATTGCGCGAGTGCTTGAAGTAAACCCAAAACAGCAAACCTTTTTGTACCGCAATTTACCACAAGCTAGTCGGTTGAATTTTGATAGCGATGAATCGGATGTCGAACAACCCATAAAACTTGTTTATGCGGGATTGTTAGGAATTGCACAAGGCATTGTAAAACTTTGCGAAAATATAGAGCTGGGTAATCACGAATTGCATATTTATGGTGGAGGTGCAGAGCAGCAGGCCTTGCAAGATTATTTAAAAAATAGCGAGAAACCTATCTTTTACCACGGTGAAGTATCTCGCAAGCATTTGTTAAAGCAACTTGGCAGTTATGATTTAGCCATTGTGCCGCTTACCCGTGCCATTTATGGCTCTACGCCTAGTAAAATTTATGAAATGGCATTAGGCGGTCTACCTATGCTTTATTTTGCAGGTGGCGAAGGAGAGCAGGTGATGCAAGACTATGAATTGGGTTATGTGGTTGAGCCGGGAGACTTTCAAGCATTAAATCGCTTACTTGTAGATTTAAAAAAGAATGAGCTTAAACAAATGAGTGAAAAAATCCGCGAAAGCGCCGCTCAGCATTTTAACCTAGACCTTCAACTAGATGCGCTAGTTCAACTATTATAAGATTATTTAGTAGGCTTTATCTTCCCCCCGAATAGCGTTATATACCGTTTGAAAAATAATCTTAAGATCTAATAAAAGTGACCAATTTTCTAGATAAAAAATATCATATCTCACACGGTTAATGATATCGTTCTCGGTTTCTACTTCACCTCTAAAACCACTGGTTTGGGCCAAGCCTGTTATTCCTGGTTTTATAAAGTGTCTCACCATAAACTTGTCTATTCGTTCTGCATACATATGCGTATGGCTTACCATGTGCGGACGTGGTCCCACTACAGACATATCGCCTAAAAGCACATTGTAGAACTGGGGCAATTCATCCATACTGGTTTTTCGTAAAAACTTACCTATTTTCGTAATGCGTTTATCACCGCGTTTTACCTGATGTAAATCGGCTTGCGGATTTTCGCGCATCGACCTGAATTTATAACAGTTAAACTCTTTATAGTTAAGTCCGTTGCGTTTTTGCCTAAAAAACACTGGCCCTTTTGAGCCTAACTTGATAAAAATGGCTAAAATAGGTGTTAACCAAGACAGTAAAAAAACAATTACGAAAAGAGAAAAAACAATATCGAAAATACGTTTTAAAAGCTGGTTAAAAGGCTCTTGTAATGGAATGTCACGTAACGACAAGATGGGCAAATACCCATAATAATCCATTTTTAATTGACGGGTATAAACGTCTTTATTATCGGGTAAAAATTTTAGCTGTTTTAAATTGTTATCGGCAAAATCTATCAACTCATTGATTTGTTGGTTACTCAAAGAGGTTACCGAACAGTAAATCTCATCGATCTTATTGTCGATAATGAATTTTAAGCATTTTTCAAACGAGCTGTCTTTTTCTTGAATAGCTAGAAGCCCTTTACAATGGTAGCCATAAGAAGGATTGGAGGTAAAGAATTTCTTTAAGGCTTGTGTATGCTTATTTTCACCAAGAATTACAGTGGTTCTATAATTGCCACCTAAAAATTTTCGGTAACGTTTAAGCAAGTAAAAAACCAGTAATTTTACGCTAATGATACTAAGATATAAGCAAGCTAGATACTCAAAAATTATCGTTCTTGGTCTGGATAGGTCTTCAAAAAAACCAAAAAAGGAAAAAACAATTAGAGAAAATAAACCAATTTGCACCAATGATTTGGAGAGTATTCGAAAACCCTTTGTAAAACGGTAGACTTCATAAAAACCTGTATTTACAGATAATAGTAGCCACCCCACCGAAACAAAAAGCGTAAAGTTTAAAAAATCAATCGCTTGAAATTTAAAAATCAAGGCAAAGACCAAAATAAACCCCACATCGATAATATAGGTTAGTGGCCTTAAATAAGGTGAATATCTGCCTTGCCTTTTATTCATTTTTTATGCCTTTATTTACGAATATGTTTAGCAAAATCTTTGTGTTCTTTTTTGGTGAGTTCATCTTGCGACAAACCTTTGAAGAAATCATAGGTAATCTTCATTCCTTCGGCTCGGTTTACCTGTGGTTCCCAACCTAATATTTTCTTCGCACAGCTTATATCGGGTTGGCGTTGCATGGGATCATCTTGAGGTAATTCTTTATAAATTACCTTTTGTTTAGTGCCTGTGAGTTTTATAATCTCTTCGGCAAAATCTTTAATGCTTATTTCGTGCGGGTTACCAATATTAACCGGATACACATAATCGCTTAGCAACAACCTATAAATTCCTTCTATTTGATCGCTTACATAGCAAAAAGAACGCGTTTGCGAACCATCGCCAAAAACAGTGAGATCTTCTCCTCGTAGGGCTTGACCAATAAAAGCAGGAATTACTCTACCATCGTTGAGTCGCATTCGCGGACCATAGGTATTAAATATTCTTACAATACGCGTTTCTAGTCCGTGAAAACGGTGATAAGCCATTGTGATTGACTCTTGAAAACGCTTGGCTTCGTCATAAACCCCACGCGGACCAATGGTGCTAACATTACCATAATAAGACTCATTTTGCGGATGCACCAACGGGTCGCCATAAACTTCTGAGGTACTGGCAATTAATATTCTTGCTTTTTTCTCTTTTGCTAAGCCTAATAAATTATGCGTACCCAAAGAACCTACTTTAAGGGTTTGTATGGGAATTTTAAGGTAATCTATGGGGCTAGCCGGACTAGCAAAGTGTAAAATATAATCTAAGTTTCCCGGTACGTGCACAAACTTGGTAACATCGTGATGATAAAACTCAAATTGCTCTAAATGAAAAAGGTGTTCTATATTCTTTAGGTCGCCAGTAATCAGGTTATCCATTGCTATGACGTGAAAGCCTTCTTGGATAAACTTATCGCATAAATGCGAACCTAAAAATCCGGCTGCACCGGTAATTAATACTCTTTGCTTTGGCATAATTGTTTGCTTAAAGGTCTATTTTATAATTGTTTGGCGCTACTCCCTATCTGGTAGCATACAAAACCAATTTTTTCTAATTCTTCAAGGTTTAAAATTCCTCTACCGTCAAATACAAAAGCAGGTTTTTGCATTTGGTCATAAATTTTTTGCCAATCGTATGTTTTAAATTCGTCCCACTCGGTTAAAATAGCAATAGCATGGGCGTCTTTACAAGCCTCATACGGATTTTGATGAACTGTTAGACCGGCTTGATTAGCGGCACTAGGTCTTGTATTTAAGTAATCTAAATCGGTATACATTTGCTGGGCTTGTACCTTGGGGTCGTACACTGCAATTTGTGCCTGCTCATTAAGAAGCTCATCGGCCACATAGATGGCGGCAGACTCTCTGGTATCGTTGGTGTCTTTTTTAAATGCCCAGCCCAAAAAAGCTATCTTTTTACCCGATACCGTATTGAATAATGTACTGATGATATTGTGGGCAAACCTTCTTTTTTGATGATCGTTCATAAGAATTACTTGCTCCCAGTAATCGGCTACTTCGTTAAGGCCGTAGGTTTTTGCAATATAAACCAAGTTTAAAATATCTTTTTGAAAGCAAGACCCGCCAAAACCTACCGAGGCTTTTAAGAATTTTGCACCAATGCGAGAATCCATACCAATGGCACGTGCTACTTCATTAACATCGGCTTCGGTCTTTTCGCAAAGCTCAGACATGGCATTGATAGAAGAAACGCGTTGCGCCAAGAACGCATTGGCGGTAAGTTTAGAAAGCTCAGACGACCATACGTTGGTGGTTAAGATGCGCTCTTGAGGCACCCACTGCCCGTAAACACTAACCAAAGCTTCGATGGCTTCTTTACCTGCATCGGTGGTATTATCTCCACCAATGAGCACACGATCTGGGTTTAATAAATCGCTTACAGCGGTACCTTCGGCTAAAAATTCTGGGTTGGATAAAATTTGAAACTTAACCGAGCTACCGTTACCCGTATTATCTAAAATGCTTTTTATAGCCGATGCTGTTCTCACCGGTAAGGTTGATTTTTCTACCACAATTTTATCTGATGTAGCTACGCGAGCAATTTGGCGTGCACAAAGCTCGATATATTTTAAATCGGCTGCCATACCTTTACCTTTACCATAAGTTTTGGTAGGTGTATTTACCGAAATAAAAATCATATCCGCGGCAGCGATGGCTTCATCTACCTGAGTAGAAAAAAAGAGGTTTTTGCCTCTAGCTTGGGCTACAATTTCATCTAATCCTGGCTCGTATACCGGCAATTTGCTCAAGTCTTCATCATTCCAAGCGGCTATTCTTTGTTCATTGATATCTACTACGGTAACCTTTATAGCTGGACATTTTTGTGCAATTACGGCCATAGTTGGCCCTCCAACATAACCCGCACCTATACAGCAAATATTTTTTATCTTCATATCTTAAGTATTCTTTTTATTAAAGTTAAATTTAGCCTTTACCACCAGGCCAATAAATTTAGAATTGCCAATTAAATAGCGTTTCCACATACGTTTGGGCTCTTGCAAAAACCTGTAAAACCACTCTAAACCGCTTTTTTGCATCCATTTAGGAGCTCTTTTGGTTTTACCGGCCAATACATCAAAACTACCGCCTACCCCCATAATAAAGGGAATTTGTTTTAAAGCCTCACGATGGGTATGCAAAAATATCTCTTTTTTGGGAGAGCTAATGGCAACAAACAGCATTTTTGCTTTAGTGCTAACGATATCTTTTACAATTTGTTTTTCTTGCTCTTGAGAAAAATAACCATTTCTATATCCCGCAATCACGTTTGCATTGTAGGTTTGTTTAAATTTTTCGCTTAAAGCGGATACCACCTCTTCTTGGGCGCCCAATAAGTAAACACTATAAGCCTTTTGGTGTGCCATTTTAACCAGATTATCAAACAAATCTATGCCCGCCACCCGCTCTTTTAACGGCTGATTTAAAAGTTTTGCTGCCCAGATAACCGCTTGACCATCGGCATTGATGAGATCGGCTTCGTTTACGCTTTTTCGCAGCTGCTCATTCTTTTGCATGGCCACAATTTTACCTGCATTTACCACCGTGTGATGCAGGGGATTATTTTGTGCGATAGCCAGCTCTATACGTTGCAAGGTTTCTGCCATGCTTAAGTTGTCTATCTTGGTGTTGAGTATTTGAATGCGTTGGGCCATAGGGTATATGCAAATAAAAGCGTCAAAATTAGGGCTTATCTCCAGTATTCGAAAATTTATCGGGTGTTTTTAAATAAGCTAACTTGATTAGCAACAAATATATAGGTACAGAGGCATTATAGAAAAAATTACCTGTTATTAAAGGAACCGCTAAAAGCACCGCAAACCATAGTTTATCTTGGTGGGCTAGTTTAAAATTGAAGTAATACCTTAAAAAGAGATACAAATATAAGGGCGCTCCTAGAATACCAAAATACAGCCATAAGTCTATCAATTCTAATTGTGGTCGCAGCAACGGATTAGAAAGTCCGCCAATAAAATAATGAAGGCTTCGCCAGTTTTCTTGAATGTACGGAATGGTTTCTGTAAGTAATAAATCATCTCTATAAGAAAGTACTGCCGTTAACCAGCCCTCTTCTTTGCTGATTTCGGCAAACAAACTATGGTTAAATAAAACGTATACTCCAACCAAAAAAAACGTACTGATAAGACTTAAACTCCCTAAAACCCATTTTTTACTAATCTTTGCGTTTACCAAAAGCACCAAGCTGAATAAAAAAACGGCCAAGTAAACCGATTTGGTGCCAATTAATAATGAAGCAGCCAAGGTAAACCAAAACAGAGTTTGGTAATAAAATTTCTTTTTATAATAAAACACAAAGTAAAGCAAAGCGCTTAAATACAGGTAGGTTGAATTTGCCGAAGCCCAAACCAAACCATTGTAGCCCCAACGCTCGCCTTCATAAGATTTAAACCATTCTAATTGAAAAAGGGCCCCTAGTACTATAAGACTGTTGTTCAACCATAAAAAGAACTCCCAGAAGCTTGTTATTTTTCGGGTTTTATGTTTATCAAAAGACCTTAAATCTTTAAAATAGAGCAATAAAATCAAGAAAAACAAATAGCGAGCAAAACCAATTATAGCCATTGTAGTGAAAGCTTGAGGTAAAAAATATTGCCCCAAAACAAACCATAGCACCAGTAAAAAAATACCCAAAAGTTGTTGGGTACGGGTAAATAATAAACTCGTAAACATAAAAGCAAAAGCCAATAACTTGACCAGCTTCTGAAGATAAAACTCAGCCTCGATAATATGATAATACAATTTGTTTAGCGCCTCAATTCCTAAAAAAAGTAAGAGGAACCAAAAAAACACTTGGCTTTTATCTGGGTTAAGCCACTTTTTCATGCGTTTCTTTTTTATCGGCTTTAGCCAAAAATTCTGCATAGAAGAGTGTCCCGAAAAGGGCGACAAAATTAATACCCATATTTCTATCTAAAATATTTTCGACCATAAAGCACCAAAACAATATGGTGAGAAAGCATAAAAATAAAAGGTTTTGATGTTTAAAAGCAGATACACCGTTTTTAAAGAAATATAAAAGCAATAAAAGCACACTAAAAATTCCGAAACGCAACACATAGCCTATGTATTGATTGTGAGCGTTGTAACCTCGCTCTAAAGAATTATTCATATTGTATTTGGTGTACTGCTCTATTAAAACTTCATTTTCTGTACCCCCACCATAACCCAAAATTGGTTTATCCTGTATAAGCTCAAGGGCCACCTTCCATCTAGAAAAACGAGAATCTACCCTTTGTTTATTGTTAGTGTTAAAAGTACCTACGTTTTCTTGAAGTTCCCAGAAAGTTCCGTCAACTGTTTTATGATAGATGTAGGTTTTTTGCAGTAAGCTAAAGCTAAAAGCTAACAAAATAACAGCCGCTGTAATGAGCACAGCAAAGGTTTTAAAAGAAAGACTATGAATAAGATACAAAAGAATTAGCAGGGCATATACACCATAAATAATACGCGAAGCCAAAAAAACTATACACAAACTAAAAACCAAAAAGCCCAAGAATTTGAGTAAGCGCGGTATTTTGATTTTAGAAAAAAGTAAGATACTCAGGGCCATAGCCATATACATACCCATATAAATAGGATGCATATCAGGAAGAGGCTTGGTAAAATTGAAGTTGGTAAAAGTATGGTTGAGCAACCAGTGTAAAGGATAATCTGACTGACTATAATGATATATATTAATCGCTATTAAAGCAAAAGCTGATATAAAAGCACCGGCAAGTAAACCATAAGCCGCAAAATTTCTGAATAATTTTGGGGGTATATCTTTTCTAAACAAAAACAAAGGTGTTAGGCCTAAGAATATATATTTGCTTATTTCTTGAAAAGCTTCTTGTTTTAACGGACTATAAGTTACTCCCCATAAAAGCGGTATAAAAAACACCATAGGAGAAAACAAGAAGAAATAGATCAACTTGCCCTTTAACTGAAAGCCATGCAATGCAAACGACAATAAGGTGGTGACCACCAAACCAATTAAACCAATATTACTTATAGAGGTTTTAATAGGTAGAAAAAATGTGGCTACGACGATACAAATTAATGTTAAGCCTTTTAATATTTTATTTTTGTTTAATTCAAAACTCATCTTTTCTTTATCAATTTTGCTGGTACACCACCTACCACCGTAAAAGCATCTACATCTTTGGTTACTACCGCTCCTGCCCCTACAATGGCGCCCTCGCCTATCTCAACACCAGGCATAATAACTACATTTCTTCCTAACCAAGCTCCTTTTCTTATAGTTGGTGGTTGAGGCTTGGTATCTCCTTGATTTACAATACTTATATCGGTTTTTTGGTGTTGATGCGAAGTACTTAATATAGCCACATGCGGAGCAATTAAGACCTCGTCTTCAATAATCGCTTGCTGTATAAAAACATGTTCGTTAATTCTGCAATTCACCCCTATTCGAGTACCTAAGGTGTTTGAAAGATAAACATTGGGCTCTAATTTAGTTCTGCTATCGTATGGCATAAGCTTTAGTACTTTGGCAACGTAAGCTACCCTAATTTTATTACAAAACCCAATTAACCTAGAATGAGGTAAATGCTGTATAAAAGCGTAATAAAAAATTAACTTTATTTTTTGGAGCATAATTCTTTAAAGTTAGCATATAAATTGGCTGCCACCTGCTTAGTTTCATAGGTTTGTGCAGTAGCATAAGCTTTTTCCTGAATTTGGTTTTGTTTATCTATGGGTAAAGCTAAGTAATTTTTAATTTGTTGCACCACCTCTGGCACAGAATTAAATAAAAAACCATTTACTCCAGGTTGTACATAACCCGTAGCTCCTCCTATATTTCTGGCAAATAAGATACTTTTACAAGCCATGGCTTCTAAACCTACCAAGCCTAAGCTTTCTGGAAGTTCTGTAGGGAAAATAAAAAGTTCTGATTGTTGATAAATCTCGGCTAATTTTTCCTTTTCCTGAAAGCCTCTAAAGTCAATATCTTCTTTAAAAGGATTTTCTGCAATAGCATCGAGCAGCATTTTTTTCTGATTTCCATCTCCTGCAATAACCGCCCTAATGTTTATACCTGCTTTATTTAATTGGGTATAAATGGCTAAAAAATCTTGCCATCCCTTTCCTTCGTCTATTCGGGACACATAAGCCATTTGTAATGCTTTTCGTTTTGAAAGATCCGGATAAAACAAACCGGTATTAATTCCGCCAGACGGGTATACAAAAAAAGGGATATTAAGGCTTGGGTATCTATTTTGTACTACTTGTTTAAAATAGAAAGAAGGTACTACCAAAGCGTCTATATTTTTTAAGGTTCTATTTTGCCATTGGTCTAAAATTGAATTGGGTTTTATAGCACTTACATCAGAGCCGTGTAGGTTAAGCACCATGGGCTTTTTTTGCATCTGTTTATACCAGAAAATTAAAGGTAAATTATGAGTTAAAAAATGAACATACACCAAATTGTGTTGTCGATGAAAAACACTAAAAATAGCTTTTATATAGTACTTAGCATAAGTAAGCAGTTTTTGAATTGTTGAGCTGCGTTTTCCTTGAATAAGTATTTTTTGCGTAAATGTAGCTCCATTTTCTTGGAGTGCAAAGACCGTTTTTTTGACAAATACCCCAAACAACTTATCTGTTGCTGCTGGGTACATATTGGAAATTAGCTTAATTTTCATTTTTAGTATTAAATAAAGCGCTTAGAGGACTCTTTTAGCTTTTTAAAACTTACATTATAAACAAAAAATTTAAGAATAAATAGTGAGGTTACAATAAAGAAAAAAGGTATATCTACATAACCTGTATGAATGCATTTTAATAATGCAACTGCTACAATTCCGTAAAGTGCAATTATAAAAGGGTTTTTTCGTTTTATGATTAGCTTTCGCAAGGTTTCCATTAAAAGTGCAGCCAAGAAAAATCCAAGTCCAACAAAGAGATATCCTCCATCTACAAATAAAGCTCCTTGTAAGGTAGGAGTAATACTCCATGGCACTCCATCTGGTCTTTCTCTTGCACCAACAATATCTCCTATAATATTCCTAGCTGCCCACTGTGTCCCTGGTAGTAGAGTTAAAACATTTGCTGCGGCCAAACCTAAATACATAGGATCCCCTTCTTTTTCCTTAATTAAAATACTAACTATTTGCTGATCATATCTAAAAAGAGCCATAGTTGGAACTATAGGTTTTAAATAACTATTATTATCTAAAACTTCCTTATCAATACTCCTATAGTATTTACTCACATCATATTTTCTACTGACTCTAAAGGTAGCAATAGAGGACATAAGAGCTAAAAATAAAAATGCTCCTAAAAAAATTTTAAAAGAAAATATTTTTTTTAAATTATCTTGATAATCGTTTCTAACAGTATAAAAAACCATAAAAAAACCACCTAGTAAGGTTACTAATGGCGACCTATAACCTAAGGATAAAAATAAAAGAGCTTGAAATGCCAAAAAAAAGAAATGCCTTTTTTTTATTTTTTTGTTTTCCAATAAAATACTCGCATAATACGCAAGAGTAATTACTATAGAGATATAAACAAATAAACCTGTAATTACTGCAGGATTAAACCGAGCATCTTCCGAAAAAATTATTATTTGTCCGTTTCTAATATTGGTATAAATAATTGAAATTACAGTTATTGAATTAATTATAATAAATAATACTTTGATAATTTTATGTTTATCATAATTCAAACTTTTATCAGAAATTCTGAACTTTATAGTTCTAAAAAATATTGCCGAAAAAAAAAAGAAAAATAAACCTATTAGAAATAAGTAAATAACTTTAGTATCATCTAAATTGTCATTATAGATGGGGAAGTTTATAATTCCAATTAAATTAATTAATAAATAAATAAGTAAGAACACCCTAACTGTTGGGAATGGAGATATAGAAATTTTATTATTAGAATTCATTATTTTAACTATAAAAATGAAGCTTAATAGCTAATAAAACTGTAATTACAGCAAATTTATTACGATATTCAAAAATATTGTCTTTATAAATATTTTTTAAATCTACTTTAAGTTCTTCATTATCAATATTTACAATATTTTCTTCAAATATAAGATCAAATTGTTTTAAAAGGTTAGGATTTGCTTTAAACCAATTGGTAATAGGGTTCATACTATCGTACTTAAGCCCAAAATATTTTTTACCACCATTCACATATTTTTTAATGAGCCGTCCATAGTTAATATTAAAATTGGTATTGGGCTTTAAGCCTATTTTTTCCCAAGTATATTGTAAAATTTCTGGATGTTTTTCTTTTAACCACTCAAAATAAATACGCTGGTTTAATTTATATTTATTAGGTACAGACAATATAAAATTTAAAAATTGTTTATTGTAAAATGGAGAACTTAAATCTATAAAGTTATTAAATACTTTATCTCCCATTAATGTACCATTTACTTGACGTTGTTCATAAGCAAAAAGTTCATAATCTGTATGCTGATACCTGTTGGTAAGCTCTTCAAGAAAGCTCATTTTATTTAATAGCTCTGGCTGTTTCACAAAACCAGTTAAACCAATTTTGTCTTTATTGGATTTAAAATCAAAATTTGGTTTTAAAAAAGAACCTGAAACTGTATCTCCTAATTGGCCTGAATGAACCAAGCCATAAGAACTACAATCTACTCTAGACATAGCATTATAGATTATAGCATTAGCTGTAAAATGAGTTAAACCATCGGTGGCTTTTATATAATTGTTTATTATATTATCTACAAGAAAATCACCCTTATGGAGATTGTATTGTAAATGAGAATAGAAATTTTCTTTAGCAATTTTATTAGCTATCTTTATATCACTAGACTTTGGATTTCCATACGTATAAGAGTTTATTTTTTCAAAGCCTATTTTTTTAGCAATAAGTGTATTTACACGAGAATCCATTCCTCCGCTAATAAGACCAAAATGCTGGTTATATCCATTATCTATATCTTTTTGCCATTCTTCTTTAATAGATTTTAATACTAAATTATCTATAGATTCTATTACATCTTTCAAAGACTGCGAATCTTCTTTTTTTTCAAATTTGTAATATGATTTGGTGCTTATATTATTTTCTGGAATTTTGAAAGTTAAAATTGATCCATAATGTAATTTCTTTATTTCTTTTACTAAAGTAAAATCATTAAACATTTGGCCGTAAAGAGCTAAAGAATAGATTCCATCATAATCGTAACTAAGTGAAATTTGATTTTCACGAAGTAATTTAGAAAGCACGTGCATTTCAGAAGAAAAAGCAAATCCTAATTCTTTATCATAAAAATAATAAATAGCCTTTGTAGCTAAATGGTCATTAAAAAGTATTAACTTTTCTTCTTTCTTTGAAAAAAGAAAGCCAGCAAAACTTCCTTTTAATAACGAGATAAAATCACTTCCCTTCTCTACATAGGCTTTAATAATTTTTTGTGGACTATTAATCGTAGAATAATTGATTCCTTCAAAACAAATGACATAGTTATCATCTTCAAATAGAAAACGATCGTCATTAAATTTATCTAATACTGATCTTCCAAAACAAAAATTGCTACTCTCAACCTCTTCCTGAAGAATATTATCAAATTTACTATTGTAAAAATTGTTATATATTTTTCTTTGCTGATTTTTCTTTAATAAAACACCGTAAATCCCTGCCATAGATTAAAATTATAAGTATGTTCTAATGTTTTCTTTACGCTTAAGGTAAACCGTTCCGGCAATATTCCAGAAAGATAAACTTATTGCGGTTGCTGCTGCTGCCCCTTCAATGCCGTATAACGGAATTAAAGCAAAATTTAATATTAGATTTAGGCCTAAAGCAATGAGCGCTATATTTTGGTATTGCTTTTGTCTGCCAATCATTTGCATTATAATGCCTACCGAGCCTGTGGTACTATTTAATAAATGAATACTGCATAATATAATTAGAACGTATTTTCCTACTAGAAACTCTTCGCCAAATATGCCTAAAAAAAACTGATTAAAGATCAGCAAAACAGCTACTATCCCAGCAGTAGCTACAAAATTGATTCGAGTAGAAAATTTTACCAAACCTTTAAATTTTTCGTGTGCCTGTTCGGCAAAGGCACTCGCTATTTTTGGTGCTAGGCTAGAATTGATGGCTTCAATAGAAAAATTGGTAACCAGCGCCAGTTTTAGTGCTGCATTATAAATACCTATATTTTCATCGGTTTCATAGATACCTAGGATAAAGGTATCTAACCAACCCAAAAATACCATAATGGTTGAGGAGAGTAACATAGGGAAAGATTCCCTTAAAAAACGCCATGAGTTGGTTCCCGATTTTAATGTTAATTGGTTTAACTCTCTACTTACTACCCAAAATGCAATGAGTGCCAATACCACTAGGGCCCAAAAATGTATTTGAATAAGCATAACGGGAGCTACGGTATAAAAAAGATAAACCACAGCTAAAAGTAAAATAGTAAGCAAAAAACGGCCTGTATTATTGAAAAATGCAAACCAGTTGTTTAATCCTTTGGCCCGCAAAGCTCCTGCACAAAGCATGGTGACGGTCCAAAAAGGAATTCCTAGAACACTCCAAAAATAATAGGGTGCTAATTGGTCCTTTTTAAAAATATGCAAAATAAAAAAGTCTTGTGCCCACAGAAGCACCCCCATAAGTACCAAGCTTACTAAAAAAGACTTGCTTACCACGCGGTAAAATAATCCAGGGTCTTTTTTCCAGTTTTCTGGCTTGGCATAAAAGCGCAAAAAATTAACGTCAATACCCAACCTGCCTATGATACTAGCAAACATAAAAACACTAAAACTCAAGCTTATGAGTCCGTTTACTTTGGCTCCAAACACATTGGTAATATAAAGCGTAAAAAGATAACCAGCTATGATGCCAATGCCTCTAAATATCAAAAAATAGAAACCTTTCTTAAGTACATCCTTTTGATCTGGATTGGTGTTTTTTAGCTTTTTGATGAGTTGCTTTTTCAAAATACTATTGTAGAGGTTTTTACCCAGCAAATGTACTCAAAGTTAGCCAAAAGTGGGACCAACTAATTTTTTATATTTGGTATTAATGGTTTTGGCAAATAGATTTATTGGTGCTTTTTCATCGCTCTACCAAAAAATTAGGGTTGCGCAAATTTTCTTTGTTATAGCGCAGTGGTTGTTCATCTTCTAAACTTATCACCTCAAGGTCTAAGCCTCTTAAGATCGCATGTGCAGCAGCGGTATCCCACTCCATTGTTGGTGAAAACCTTGGATAAATATCAGCTTTACTTTCGGCAATCAACATAAACTTTAAAGAGCTTCCCATACTCAGGATTTCGGCATCTTTATATTCAGCTATAAAATCATTAGTCTCTTGGTTGGTATGCGAACGTGAGGCTACAATCTTAATAGTTCCGCTCTCGTTGGTAATCAATTCCAATTCGGTTTCGGGGTCTGTATTTTCAGATTTATAGGCTCCTATTTGCTCCCCACCAAAGTACAATTGGTCTGATACTGGTGTAAATACCACGCCCAGTACAGGTTTTTGCCGATGTATGAGTGCAATATTGACTGTAAATTCACCATTTTTTTTGATAAATTCTTTGGTACCGTCTAACGGATCGACCATCCAGAAATATTCCCAATCTTTTCTGGTTTCATAAGGAATTTCGGAACCTTCTTCAGACAAAATAGGAAAATCAGTTGCTTCTAACGCCTTTACAATTGCTTTATGCGCTCTTTGGTCTGCCAAGGTTATCGGACTTAAATCTTCTTTTTCTTGGATTTGAAAATCTTTTCCGTTGTACACTTCTAATATCTGTATGCCCGCATCTCGCGCCGCATCGATCATTAAGGGGAGGTATTCTTTTAATTCCATTTTAAAATTGTAAGTAAGGGTTAATCCATAAACAAAAGATTTTTGCACATCTTTTTACTTATGTTTTGTCTAAAATAGCAGAAAAATACCTTGTCTAGCGTTACATTCTTGTTAATACCTAGCCAAGAAAACCTAAAGGTAGAGCGCAAAAATTAGTTTAAGGTAAGATTACACTTTTATTTTTAGTGAATTCTACTTGCAATTTTGATCCTCGTTGTCTATTAAATTTGTAAGACTCGCTTCCCATTGAGGTATTGTTAAATCAAAAGTTTCAATGATTTTACCTTTATCTAAACAGCTATTTATTGGTCTTTTGGCTTTAGTTTTATAGGCATTTGAAGCTTGCACCATTGTCTTTTTATCTTGTCTATCTACAATAGCTTTTGCAAAATCATACCAAGTGGCCTCGCCCAAGTTACTGTAATGATAAATACCATAGTTTTTCTTTTGCGATAGGATTATTTGAAGGACCGCTGCCGCCAAATCATTAGCATTGGTAGGATTTCCTTTTTGCTGAGTGGTAATTTTTAGGCTTTCGCCTGATGCTGCTTTTTGTGAAATGGTTTTAAAAAAATTATTTCCGAATTGTGAGTACAACCAAGATGTTCTCACAATATAGTATTCTTTTACTATTTCTTGAATGTACTGCTCTCCCTTTAATTTAGAAGCGCCATAGACGTTTATTGGGTTTACCTCATCTTCTTCGGTGTAAGCCGATTTTTTTTCACCGTCAAAAACATAGTCTGTAGAAATATGAATCAGTTTAGTTTGGTGTTTTTGGCAGGCTTCGGCCAAGTGCTTTACCCCCTCTGCATTGATTAAAAAAGCTTTAACTTGATCGGTCTCTGCTTGCTCAACATTGGTATAAGCCGCTGCGTTTATGCAGTAATCAAAGTTGTGCTTTTCAAAATAGTTTTGAATCGCTTCCGCGGAAGCGATATTCAATTCTTTTGAGTCGGTAAAACAAAAATTTAAAGTCGTATATTTTTTGGCTGCAACCTGAAGACATTGCCCCAATTGCCCAGCTGACCCGGTAACTAAAATTTTCATAACCAAATGGCTTTTTTGAGTGTAGGTAATACTTGATCTTTAGGAGAAAGTAAAAGCTCTTCTGAAGGTATTTGCCAATCTATATTTAAAGTAGGGTCATTATAAATAATACCGGCTTCTGATGTTTTATGGTAATAGGCATCACATTTATAGGCAAAAATAGCTTGCTTAGATAAGGTTACAAATCCGTGGCCAAATCCTTTAGGGATGAATAACTGATAATTGTTTTTGTGGTTGAGTTTTACTTGATAGGATTTTCCAAAGCTTGGCGAGTCTTTTCTTAGGTCTACTGCCACATCGAGTACTTCGCCTTGAATAACCCGTACGAGTTTTGCTTGACTATGGTCTCCTATTTGCAAATGAATTCCGCGTAAAGCGCCATATTTAGAAATAGATTGATTGTCTTGCACAAAATTGACGTTTAAGCCAGTAGTTTGCTCAAAAACCTGTTGATTAAAGGTTTCAAAAAAACTACCGCGTTCATCTTCAAAAACACGGGGTTTTAAGAGAAAACATCCGTCTAAATTGGTTTTTTCTATCTGCATTTATTGTAAATTTTTGCTGTAACCGCTTTTTGTTAAAGGCTCGAGTAACTTTTTATATTGCGATTGGGTGATATATCCCATATTATAGGCCGCTTCTTCTAGAGCTCCCACTTTTAATCCTTGTCGTTCTTCTATTGCTTCTACAAAATTAGAAGCCTGCATGAGTGACTTAAAGGTGCCGGTGTCTAACCAGGCGGTGCCTTTGTCTAAAATACCTACTTGTAATTTACCCTTTTTAAGGTAGGCGTTGTTTACATCGGTAATTTCTAATTCGCCACGTGCGCTGGGTTGAATAGATTTGGCGATTTGCACCACTTCGTTATCATAAAAATAAATTCCTGGTACGGCATATTTAGACTTGGGTTGACTGGGTTTTTCCTCTATAGAAATCACTTTGCCATTTTCATCAAACTCTACCACTCCATAGCGTTCAGGGTCATGTACATGGTAGGCATATACCACCCCACCATCTGGATTGTTATTTTGTTTGAGTAAATTTTCTAGTCCAGAGCCATAAAAAATATTGTCCCCTAGTATTAAAGCTACTTTATCTTTACCTATAAACTCTTCACCAATGATAAAAGCTTCTGCCAAGCCATTGGGTTGCTCTTGTACTTTGTACTCAAATCGGCAGCCCAACTGTTTGCCATCGCCTAAAAGCTTTTTAAACAAAGGCAAATCGTGTGGTGTACTTATAATTAAGATTTCTCGGATACCCGCTAACATCAAAGTAGAAAGCGGATAATAAATCATGGGTTTATCGTACACTGGCAACAATTGCTTGCTTACGGCAAGGGTTAAGGGGTGCAAACGCGTTCCTGAACCTCCGGCTAGAATAATTCCTTTCATTGTAAATATTTTTTTAAGTACCAGTTTATGGTTTTCTCTATTCCTGTTTCAAAATTTTCTTGGGCTTGCCAACCTAGTTCTTTTTCTATTTTTTGGGCATCTATGGCATATCTAAAATCGTGTCCAGGTCTGTCTTTAACAAAGGTGATAAGTTCTAGATAGGAATCTTTAGCGGCCCGTGGGTGCTGCTGATCTAGGATTTTACAGATGTATTGAGCGATATATAAATTTTGTCGTTCATTTTTACCGCCAATGTTATAGGTTTCGCCTAATTTTCCGCTTTCTAAAGCTTTCTGAATCCCTTTACAGTGATCTTCTACATATAACCAATCTCTGATATTGGTTCCTTGACCATAAATAGGAATCGGCTCTCCTTTTAAAGCTTTACGAATTATGGTTGGAATTAATTTTTCATCGTGTTGATAAGGGCCATAATTATTGGAGCAATTGGTGGTTACCACAGGCATACCATAGGTATGAAAGTAACTTCTTACCAACATATCTGAAGCTGCTTTTGAAGCGCTGTAAGGGCTGTTGGGTGCGTATGGCGTCTCTTCTGTAAATAAACCTTCTTCTCCCAAAGTGCCGTAAACCTCATCGGTAGAAACGTGCAAAAATCGGGCTTTTGCAAAAGTAGTTTTATGCTCGAAGGGAGCAGTCATCCATAATTTATAAGCAGCTTGTAAGAGGTTAAAGGTTCCGTTTACATTGGTTTCTACAAATACAGCAGGATTGGCAATTGAGTTATCTACGTGAGATTCGGCGGCAAAGTGAACCACTTCTTGAAATTGATATTCCTCAAAAAGATTATTCACCAATTGCGCATCGCAAATATCACCTTTAACGAATTGATAGTTGGGATGATTTGGCTGTTCAATATTATCTAAATTGGCCGCATAGGTGAGTTTATCTAAATTTACAACCCGAATTTCTTTCTTGGCTCTAAGAATATAATTGATATAATTAGACCCGATAAACCCAGCTCCTCCTGTTACTAATATTGTTTTCATGATTTAGGTTTCAAAGATTTAGCTTGCGCAATAATTTTGAAGAAAAGATAGCCTAAAAACAAGATTACCAGCAAAATTATAGGGGTAAGCAGCATTTTGTTTTTTTGTAAGATTGACTTCTGCTTTAATGGTTGAGGCAAGCTCAAATCAATAATCCTTAAAAACTCTTCTTGTTGTATTTTCTCTTTAATTAAGTTTTGAGTTTCTAATTGTAGCTCCGTTCGCTGCGAAATAAGTCCGTCAAAGTCAAAATTCGCGCCATTTACTACTATCTTGGCATCGGCAGGTGAATCTTTAGATTTAGCGTAATTGGCTATTAAACGATCTAGAGAAGCGATAAACTCTTTATTCGCTTGCACTTGATCGGCTAAAAAGCTAGACTTTTCTTGGTATAACTTTTTGAAGTAAGCATTATCTTTTAGCTGATTTATTATTTTCTCTAAAATTAAACTACCTTCTTTATCTGCCGGATGTTTTAAAATTACTTTATGCACCCGTATTTTATTCTGCAAAAGTTCTTTTTTCTGTTCCTCTTCTAGTAATTTAGATTCCTCTATATAATCTAAATAATTTTCTTCTTCGTTAGATAGCAATTGGGTGAGGTACACCGGTTTAACTTTAAGCGAAAGGCCTTTTAATTCTTCATCTCCTAGAAGTGCTGCCCATTTGGTATTGCCTTTTTGCAATAAAAAATTAACCTCATCAATTTTATTATACAAATAATCGGTTCCTTCTTCATTAACGCTAAGTGTAGCTTGAGTTTGGTGGTATTCTTGACTAAAGGTTTTCCAAAAGTATCCCAAAATGACACCAATAACAATCACTGCCAGTAAAAGCAGAGCGTTTCGCAGTAAAAAATGAACCAAAAGCAAAAAACGATGATAAATGTTTTTAAAAGCATTTTTTATTAAGCGAAATAAATCAAAAATATCTATTTCCTCATTTTGTTTTTGGCTGTCTAAATTATCTTTATTCATTATTTAAAAATTTGCTCAATAATTTTCTCGGTGATCAAATAAGTAGGTTTAACTCCAGTAGTGCCTAATCCGCCAGAAGCTAAAGTACTTCCTGTTTCTAGGGGGTTATCGCTGGCATAATAAGCATACCGCACTTTTACCTCTTCACTAATATTACCCCTCAACTTAGAGGCGGCTTGGATGGCTTTTTGGTAATGTGCGCCTTCCATTTCTAGTCCTACCACATTCCAAGTAGAATCATAAAAGAACTTTAAGATATCTTTATTCTGTAAAGAAGTACCCAGTACGGTGATCATAGCTCCATCTACTATGGCAATATCATTACCTTCTAAATCGGATCGAGTAAGTTCATTATGAAATGGATAATTATCGGCGGTGCCCTCAAATAAATGAGCTTTAGGAATCATTATATCGCCTTTACCTCCTTCAAGTATACCGGCTTTACCCATTATAGAAATGGATTTTACGGGCATATAATGCAAGGAATCCTCTTTTTTAAAGGGCTTTAAAAGCTCATCCATAGTTTCATAAGCCTGTTCACCAAAAGCGTAATCCATAACGATAATCACTGGTGCATGATCTTTATTTGCCGATATTTTACTGTTGATGTCTTGTATTTTTGCCGTATCAAAAATCTGAACATCAATATTGGTTCCGCTTTCATCGGGTAAAAATAGCATGCCATTTTCCAAGGCGGTTTGCTCTACTTTTGCTCGAAGGGCTTTATTTTTGGTATCACTAAGCTCTTCATACACTTTAAACATGCTTTTCTCTTTGCAAGCATCAGCTAAAGCTATGGGTGCGTATAGGGTATTCATAACGCTATGCATATTTGCACTAATAATATGCAAATCTCTGTGGTATAGATTATGTTCAATCAAACAATTTTTGATGCGATTGGCCCAAATTTCACCGTGGATGTGATGTCCTAAACGCTCGCGTAAAACCGGACTAAAGGTTACTATACGCTTGTTATTGTTTACTGCCTCATCTATGGCTAATTTACCCAAAAAATAAATAATTTGAAAAAAGCGGTTAGGGTGAGCCGCTGTACTAAATAACGGGTGTACACGGCGTACCTCGTCAAATGTACGTCCTAAAATATTGGCGGTATGACTTAAAGCCACTTCGATTTCTGTTTGGTCTAAATCTGATTTTTTGATGGCGGCTTCTAGCTTTTTCCAATCGCGATTTACACTCCCGTCTTCATTGATAACCACCCGTTTCATAATCTTATGCGACTCGATAAATAAGAAAGTAAGGTGTGTAAGAATATCATAAATTTCAGACCTCCCGCGGGTTACCTCTATATTCATTTGCTCCTCGTCTATGCGGTAACAATTTCTTCTTCGCTTAGGTGGAACAATAGGTTTGAAATGAGAATTGGCATAACCTTCATCGCTGGTAAGGTTTATAAAACGGCACTCCTCTATACCAACTGGCAAACGATCCATCACATACATAAGACCGTTTAACTCCACCTTTTCTGAAGCTATAGTACCATAAATCTCAGGTCTAAGGGTCAGCAATGCCTCTCGAAGCGTTTCTCCCGACACTCCCATAGGTTTATAAAAACCTCGGTTAAACAAATGCCGCATGGTAATATATAGCCTTTCAATAGCATTAGAGCTTTCTTGAGCTCTAGACCTTCCTTGCGATTTAATTTTATTCATCATTCGTTTCTAATAGTTTTAATTCATATAATTTATCGGCCAATAGACGGTCATTGGTAAGTCTGGGGAGTTTATTTTGTCCTCCTAATTTATCTATGGCTTTCATATACCTTTGAAATCCGTTCTCGACTACTGGGCTAATGACCAATGTTTTCAAAATCTTACCTTGAATTAAATCTTGGTAATAGCTATTTTGATTTTGCAATGCCTCATCAATGCTTTGCGCAAAGGTAGTCAAATTATCAGGTTGTTTGTTAAACTCAATAAACCATTCGTGATAGGGTAAGCCCGTTTCCGGATTTGTTTGCGGCGCCACACTAAACTCGCTTACCTCCACTCTATGCTTTGCTACCGCTTGCTGCAGTGCCTCTTCAACCTCTTTGGCAATTACGTGTTCACCAAAGGCCGAAGTAAAGTGTTTAATTCTTCCTGAAACCAAAACGCGGTATGGTTTTAAACTGGTAAAAATCACTGTATCGCCTAGATTATATGCCCATAATCCAGCATTGGTCGATATTATCATAACATAATTAACGCCTAAAGCAACATCTGCAATACCAATACGCTCGGGATTTTCTTCAAAAAAAGAATCGGCTTCAATAAACTCATAGTAAATTCCCGCGTCTAATCGCAACAACATCCCTTTTTCGTTTTGACTGTCTTGGTAGGCAAAAAAACCTTCTGATGCTGGGAAAAGTTCTATGCTATTTATAGGTTTACCAATAAGCGACTCAAATTTGGGTCTATAAGGTTCAAAATTTACGCCACCATAAATCAGTAAATTAAAATTAGGAAAAATCTCAGTTATGGTTTTACCAGTACGTTCTTGCAAGCGTTCAAAGTACATTTGTAACCAAGACGGTATTCCGCTAAAGACGCGCATATCTGCGCTAATGGTTTCATTAATGATAGCTTCTACTTTGGTTTCCCAATCTTCAATACAATTTACCTCCCAACTGGGCATTCGGTTTTTTTGTAAGTAGCGGGGTACAAAATGAGCCACTATACCCGATAGCCTACCCACTTTTATACCGTTTTCTTCTTGGAGCACTGGGCTACCTTGCAGGAAGATCATTTTACCGTTTACAAAATCGCTGTTGCCAGTTTCATTGATGTAGCTTAATATAGCATTACGCGCCCCCTTAATATGACTGGGCATAGATTCTTTAGTAATGGGAATATATTTTGCACCACTGGTGGTACCCGATGTTTTGGCAAAATAAATAGGCCTACCAGGCCACAAAATATCCTGCTCACCTTGTTTTACGCGTTCTATATAAGGTTTTAAGGCTTCGTAGTCTTTTACGGGAACCAAATTGGAAAAATCTTGCTGATTTTTAATTTTTGAAAACTGATGATCTTGACCAAATTGAGTATGCTGAGCTTGTTTAATTAATTGATTAAACACTTTTTCTTGAGCTTTCAACGGATTGTTGGCCCAGCTATCAATCTGTGCCTTCACCACTTTAGCAAATATTTTGGCTGCAAATGATTTAATGGACATAGCTTAGGTTTAAAATTCTATAAATTCTTGTGGATTTACCGGGTAACCGTTACTCCAAAGTTCAAAATGCAAGTGGGGTCCTGTGGTTAATTCACCTGTATTACCCACCTTAGCAATCACCTCTCCTGCCACCACCAATTCGCCTTGTGCCTTGGTTAAAGATTTATTGTGTTTATAAACAGATAACAGTCCGTGGTTATGTTCCAAAATAATCACATAACCAGTAGCAGCACTCCATTCTGCAAAAATCACCGTACCATCGGCAATACTCTTAACAGGTGTATTCTCTTGAGCTACCACATCGACTGCATAATGTTTTGTTTGCGGATTAAAGCTTTCTGAGATTTCACCTTTAAGCGGTGAAAACAATGAAAATTCCACTTTAGAATCCAATTGTTTTTGAATATTAAAGCGTTCCTCCTCGGCCACCTCTTTACGCAATAGCGAGTCGGTTTCTGAGGCATTGAAATTTACTGTATCTGCAACAATTTGATTGACGCTGTCTAAGGTTTCCTCTTCAAAATCTAACGGACTCGCCTCTCCCGCCAACACACGCCGAATGCTTTCTAAATACCTGTTTTTTTGATCGAGTGCAATTTGTAGTGAATCGGTTTTGTATGCCAAGCTTGTTGCTTGTTTACGCAATTTTGTACTGGCATAACCGGGTATGTATTCCCGCAAGGGTGTAAAAGCGATTAAAACCGTAGTAAAGGCTATGATTAAAATAGTAGAAATACCAACGCCTACAAAGATGTTTAACCTGTTTAATCGCAGAGCAAATTGCTCTTCAAAGGTATCTTCGTTGAGAACAACTAGCCGGTACTTATAAAGTAATTTTTTTTTTATTCTTTTACTCTTCTTGGGTTTACTCATAGGGCGCCAATTTACTATACAAATATAAAATATTATTACAGGTTTATCTTGAATAAATCAAGCTATCGATTTTGAATTCAATTTTAATTCGTATTTTTGTATTATCTTAAAAAATTAAAGTTATGTTGGCAAACCATTTTTTAGCCATAGGTACACCGCAAATCATCTTAATTGTCGTGGTTGTATTATTGATATTCGGCGGTAAGAAAATACCCGAATTAATGAAAGGATTGGGCAGTGGTATAAAAGAATTCAAAGATGCTTCAAAAGAAGAGAATTCAAAAACTGACACTCAGCAAACAGAAAAGTAAATTTTATTTTACTTAAAACTTATATTAAATGCGCATTCTTTGCTAGAATGCGCATTTTTAATTTAATTTATTTTTGCCGATCTTAAAATTGCTTCTAGTTCAAAAACATGATCACGCTTATTGGTTGAAGGCCTAAATACAAAACCTTCTAAAATTACATAGCGTTTGTTTTTTTCATCTCTTACCGCAAAATTGATAAATGGGCCAGCCATAAAGGCATTTTTTACTTCCCAAACCCCTCTACTTTCGTAGGCAAACTTAGCGTCTATTTGTGTATCGAATAAATACGGAGCATAGGCATCTTCGGTAACAAGATAACTTCCTTCTCTGGGGCCCGGTATATGTTTCTTACCTATACTATCACGCATTTTAATAATATTGCCTACTATATTGGTATCTTTTTCGATAGTATGAAAAGGAACTTCATAAAGCAAAATTTCCATGGTACCTTTTGGAATGTCTTTACGAATCCAGAAAAAATTGTCTTCCTGTTTAGCATAACGATAGGCCGTAGGGAAATTTAAGGAAACCCCTAACTTTTCACGAATCACTTGGTCTGGTTTTAAAGATTTAGCAATTCGGTTTTGCTGTTCCTTTAGCTCGGTTTTTTTAAACGAAGAAACAATAGCCTCTTTGTTATTATCTAACAATTCAATTAACTTCTCTTGTGTAGGCGCATAAACAAATACCCCAGTTTGTGGCCTAGCAAAAGTATCTTGCACAATTTCAAAATACGCTTGCGCCGATTTACCTATTTTTAAAAAAGTACGGTTACTACGTACAAAGCCATCAAAAGCGCTTGGCGGTATTTGATTCATGGTAAAAAGAGGCTCTTGGTGGGTTAAGCCATCTACAGTTGCTGCCAAAATAGAGCGTATTTCCTCTCCTATTTTGCCTTCCCATAAGGCATGATCTATTACTACCGATACATTATTAATACGACCATTTGAATCGGGTAAATTAGCTTTAGCATCCTTGGGTTGCTCCTCACAACCAAAAACCAAAAAACTAGCTAACAATAGCCCGAAAATCTTATTTATCATAATCTACAAGAGTTTAACCATTTGAAATTTTTAATTTCATTCCTGGTTTTAAACGACTACCGCTAATATCGTTCCATTTTTGAATTTCTTGTACGCTAACTCCAGGAAACTTTCGCGAAATACTCCATAAAGAATCTCCTTGTCTTACGATATAGTGTTTGTTTGTGTTTGATTTTGAACGACTTGCATAAGAATTTTTAGGGAAAATACTTAAATATTGTCCTATACGTAAATTATTGCTGCGTAAGTTATTCCATTGTTTAATTTGACTAACACGCACCCCATATCGAGCTGCTATTTTACCCAAAAAATCTCCACTTCTTACTCTATATCGAACGGGTTCAAGAAGTTCTTCTTTTGTGGGCATATTCGCTTCTTTGTGTTTTTGTGCTACATATTTATAAATTAGATCTTCATTTGCCACAAACAAACCAGCCTCTTTTCTGGGTAATCTTAAATGGTATTGCTTACCCTCTATTTGCGGTATAACCCCTAATTTAAAACTTGGATTTAAAAATTCAAGCAAATCTTGATCAACTCCAGTTATATCTTCAATCATCTCAAAGTTAAGCGCTTGTTTAACTTGAATAGTATCGGTTTCAAAATAAGTGATTTGTGGTTTAGCAGACTTAAATCCGTGCTCAGACGCATATTCAAACAAGTACATGGTAGCGATAAAAGAAGGCACATAGCCAGCTGTTTCTCTAGGGAGATAGTTGCGTAATTTCCAATAGTCGGTTTGACCGCCACTTCTTCTTATTGCCTTAGAAACATTTCCTGGGCCCGAATTATAAGCTGCAAGAGCTAAGTCCCAATCATTAAACATACCGTATAAGGTAGATAAGTATTGAGCTGCAGCCTCTGTTGAGCGTTCTGGACTCATTCTAGCATCTACGTAACTCGTCACTTCTAAACCGTGCATTTTACCTGTTGGGTACATAAATTGCCATAATCCTGTTGCGCCCACTCGAGATTTTGCACGCGGATTTAATGCCGATTCTACAATAGCCAAGTATTTCATCTCAAGCGGTATATTGTACTGATCTAATTTCTCTTCAAATAAAGGAAAATAGTAATGACTTAAACTCATTAAGCGTTGCACACTTTCTTTACGCCATTTTAAATAGTAATTAATTACTTTTTCTAATGAGGTATTATAACTTATTTTAAATGGAGTTTTGGCATTTAACCGATCAAGACGTGCAATTAAAGTATCCCGATTTATTTGCCTAGGTACATTTTCTAATGATTCGCCTTCTTGAATGGCTTGATTCATTTCTGCATACAAGTCTGAGTTCATTAATTCCTGTTGCCAGATCGAATCGACTTGCTTGAGCTCTTTATAATCTTTTAAATAAGTTAAAACAGCTTTTTCAAGCATGTTGTGCAACTCTTTTGCACTGGCTTCTTTGCTTAAACTATCTGTTACTGGTAGATCGGTTATGTTTGCACTATCTTGAGCTACACCAAAGAAGCTCACACTACAAAAACAGAATAATGCAATAAGTTTAAATTTCATGTGATAGGTTTAAATTAATCTTTGTTTATGGCTACTATTCCCGGCAATTCTTTGCCCTCTAACATTTCGAGCATAGCACCACCTCCAGTAGAAACATAGCTAACTTGGTCGGCTAAACCAAATTGTTTCACGGCTGCTACGCTATCTCCTCCTCCTACTAACGAGAAAGCCCCTTCTTTTGTTGCTTTTGCAATTGCGTTTCCTAAATTTAAAGTTCCTTTAGCGAAAGAAGACATTTCAAAAACCCCTACAGGTCCATTCCATAAAATAATCTGGCTTTGTTGAATTATTTGCTCAAAAAGCTTACTGGTTTCTGGCCCTACGTCTAAGCCCATCCAATTTTCGGGTATATTATCAATCGCACTCAGTTTAATTTTTGCATCATCTTTAAAAGCATCGGCTATGACCGCATCTACAGGTAAATGTACTTGTACTTTTTTAGCTTTAGCTTTTTCTAAAATCTGTAAGGCTAAAGCTAATTTATCATCTTCTACTAAAGAACTACCTACCTCACCACCTAATGCTTTTATAAAAGTGAAGGTCATTCCCCCTCCAATTATTAAATGATCTATTTTATCTAAAATATGACTGATTACAGTTATTTTTGAAGACACTTTTGCTCCGCCTAAGATAGCGGTTACTGGTTTTTCTTCCGCTTGAAAAACTTTATTAATACTCTCAATCTCTTTTGCCAAAAGATATCCGAAGCATTTTTGTTCAAAAAATTGAGCCACTACCGTTGTTGAGGCGTGTGCGCGATGCGCCGTACCAAAAGCATCATTCACATAAATATCTCCCAAACTAGCTAATGCTTTTGCGAACTCAGAATCACCTTGTTTTTCTTCTTTATGATAGCGTAAGTTCTCGAGTAATAATACTTCACCGGCTTTAAGCTGATTTGCAGCTTCTTCGGCTTTACTGCCTACACAATTTTCTACAAACTTAACTTCAACTCCCAAAATTTCTGATAATGTTGGTACAATATGCTTTAAAGAATATTTTTGTTCTTGGTTTTCGGGTCTACCTAAGTGAGACATTAGTATGGCAGCTCCTCCTTGGTTGAGTATTTTATCTATACTTGGTTTTGCTGCTAATATTCGAGTGGTATCGGTAACCTCAAAATCCTCGTTTAAGGGTACATTAAAATCAACTCTAATAAGCGCCTTTTTATCTTTAAAGTTAAACTGATCTATAGTCTTCATCGCATTCTATTTTAGCATTAATTTAAGTTTGTAAAAATATAAAAACAGCCCAAAGTCCTAACACTTATGGCAATTTTTAAATCGGGATGAAATTACAAAAATTTATGTACTTTCGCTTTATGGATTTTTCTTCTATAATCGGCTTAGATCATATTAAAAATCACTTGCAAAAAACCGCAAGTCGGCATATTATTCCCCACGCTCAACTCTTTGTGGGTTCAACCGGATTTGGTACTTTACCAATGGCTTTAGCTTATGCACAGTACATTTTAAGCGAACTTGGCCCTGAGAAAAATAAAACCCAAGCAAAAAAATATGTAAGCGATTTATCGCATCCCGATTTACATTTTGTGTTTCCTTCTATTATAAGAAAAACCCATAAAAAGCAATCTAGCAAGGATTACCAAAACGAATGGAAAAATTTCATACAGGAAAATCTTTATGCAGACGAATATGCGTGGAACCAATACCTTGATGAGGAGAAAAAGCAAGGGATTATCAACGTTAGAGATGCCGAAAATATCTTAAAAGACGCATCGTTAAAATCTTTCTCTGGCGGATATAAAGTCTTTATTATTTGGGGTGCAGACAAAATGAATAACGATTGTGCGAACAAGCTATTAAAATTAGTTGAAGAGCCACCCGCAAAAACTGTATTGCTTTTACTTACTGCTCACGAAGACCGCATTATATCAACCATCAAATCTAGGTGTCAAGTTTTACATTTTCCTCCTTTAGGAGAAGCGGTTTTAAGCGAGGCTTTAATTGAAAAGCAAATTGAGCCCAATTTAGCATTGCAAATTGCACAACAAGCCGAGGGTGATTTTCAAAAGGCATTAAAATTAATCAACCAATCTGAAACCGAAGAACTATTTGAAAAATGGTTTATCACCTGGGTACGTGCTGCCTTTAGAGCTAAAGGCAATAAAACGGCTATAAAAGATCTCATTAATTGGAGTACAGAGGTTGCTCAAACCGGTAGAGAAACCCAAAAGCAATTTTTATTATATTGTCTAAACTTTTTTAGACAAGCCTTATTGCTTAATTATTCGGCAAACGATTTAGTACATCTTCAACCCAAAACTGCTGGTTTTAAATTAAAAAATTTCGCCCCTTTTATTCACGGGGGTAACATAATACCTATTCAAATAGAAATAGAAAAAGCGCTTTACCATATTGAACGTAATGGAAATGATAAATTAGTTTTAACCGATTTATCCATTCAACTTACGCGCCTAATTCACAAGAAAGAACAAAAATTAATAAAAAAGGCTGCCGATTAGGCAACCTTTTTATAAAATTATGCAATAATAGGTTTATTTTACTGACTCATTCAAAGCCTTTAAAACTTCTTGCGTAATATCTTTTCCTTCCTTTGCGTACATAATATTAGCCGATTCATTCGAACCGAAGATATAGGTATAATTATTTTTCTCTCCGTAGGTAGCCACAAAATCTTTTACCTTAGTAATGAGAGAATCGATTACTTCATCGCTTTCTTGTCTTAAAGCTTGGCTTTGCATTTGCTGGCTCTGTTGCAATTGCTGTTGTTTCTGCATCAAATCCGCCTCTTGTTCTTGTCTAGCTTGCGCGGATAGTGATTGCATATTGTTTTGATAAGATTCAACTTCTTGTCTAAAAGCCATCGCGGTGGAATCTAGTGTACGTTTTAGTTTTTCAGATTTTTTATTGAAACGTTTTTCGGTTTCTTTCATCTGTGAAAAATCTTGAATTAGCACAGTGTTATCTACATAAGCTGTTTTTTCTTGATTACAAGATACCAGTGCGAAAACCCCAATGACAGCAAAAACTATTTTCTTCATATTTAATTTTATTTTTAGCAAATGTAATAAGTATTTACTTGTCATAGTAAAAAAAATAAAGTATAATAAAATCTTATTTATTAACTTTCTCCTATAATGTATCTCTATAAAAATAAGCTTAATATAAAGCGATTTAAGCGGATTAAATTTAAAATATAAGGTAATAGATACATTTAACAAAAAGTACTCTTAAATTGGCTTATATAGGTTAATTATTAAAATTTATATACTTTCGAAGATATATACCAGACTTGAATAGGCGTTAGTTCGTTTTGCCTTGTAATTACTTTTAGTAGCTACCCAAAATGCTTTAAAAGGATTCTTGGTCGTTCTATTTTTTTCAGAAAGCCAACTTACATAATAAGCGTCAAATTTTAAAGGATGAATTTTTACCAACTTTAGATCAAATTGTTTTAGAAGCGAAATTAATCCATCTGGCGAGAAATGCCACAAGTGCCTAGGTACGTCATAAGCAGCCCAAAAAGATTGGTAGAATTGGGCATCATAACTGGTATAATTTGGTACAGCAATTACCAGTTTACCATTTTTATGTAATAATTTTTTTATCTGTTCAAGTTGTTCGGGTAATGCAGGCAAATGCTCTAATACGTGCCATAGGCTTATAACATCAAATTGCCTTTTAATTGCAGATAAATCGTTCTGTAACTTAATTCCTTTATCGTTTGCCAAGGCTCGTGCTTTTTGATTAGGCTCCACCCCATCGATATCCCAACCACGCGTAGACATAAATTGTAAAAAAGACCCTGTGCCTGCGCCGATATCTAATATGCGGTTTCCCGATAGATTTAGATTTTCAATCCACTTAGCTTTCTTTTTGAGCATATAGCGTTTTACCATTTGGTACAATTTGTCAAATACACTAAAAGATGCATCGGTGTGAGAAATATAGTCTTCGCTACTATAATAGTTGGGTAATTTATCTAAGGCAGGTTGAGGTTGGGTAATTAAGATATTCTCGTTGGCATTAGCATACAAATCAAATATTTCATTAGAAACGGTAAAATCTCTAGTTTCTAAAATTTTTCTATGAGGGTCTAGCAAGTTCATAATTTTATCGGCTTAATTTTTTCCTCAATCGATCTAAATTTTTGATCGCTATTTCTTTACTTAGACCTTCTTGACCTAAAACATCATTCCCATTATCATCCATCAAATAAATACTCATATAATAATGAGTATTGTTAGCACGTGCACGTCTTCTTCTTCTGTCTACTCGCCTTTGATAATCTTGCTCTCCCTCCCAAGTGTCTCTATTGTCATCATACAATAATTTATCTACCATTGGATTTAATAGATTAACCGTGGCATCATAGTCTGTTGTGTAATGTAAGTAAACGTTTATCGATTGATCTGGAACAAGCCTGTTAGTTGTAAAATAATTTAAATTATCGGTTGCACTTTTTTCAAAATGATTGGCTATTTCTTGTCTTTGATTCTGAAGGTTGCCATTGGTTTCAAAAACATAACCTGTTAAATTAAAAACGCTTTTCTCTGGAGATTCCAACTCATAAAATTCTATTTCCCGTGCTTTTTTCAGGTAAAAACAAGCATTTAAATTTAGCGATAAAAACAGTAAAAATATTAGTCTTTTCATAACACTGCCTTAATTGTTCCACGTGAAACAATACTATTTATCTACCCATATAAACCAATAAAACCGAAATATCTGCAGGACTAACGCCACTCACCCTAGAAGCTTGAGAAACCGTTGTAGGTTTAATCTCCGAAAGTTTCTGCCTTGCCTCCATCGACATGGATTGCAATTTAAAGTAATCAAAATTATCAGGAATCTTTAAGATTTCTAAGCGATTCAATTTATCTGCATTGTTTTTCTCTTTCTCGATATAACCCGAATATTTAACCTGTATTTCTACTTGCTCTAAAATTTCATCATCAAGTTTGTGTGTCTCAATGTAATCCTCAACAACTTTTACCGAACGCATAGTCTCTAAAGTCATTTTAGGTCTTGCGAAGATTTTAAACATCTTACCAGCTTGTTTCACAGGTGCAGAATTGTGCGCTTCCAAAATAGGATTCATCTCTTCTGGCGCGACGCTAGTATCTTTAAAAAACTGAACCATTTTATCAGCTTCTTCCTGCTTGTAATTCATCCGCTTTAAGCGAGCTTCACTGGCTAAACCAATATCAAAACTCTTTTTTGTAAGTCTAAAATCGGCATTATCTTGACGTAGAAGCGTTCTATATTCGGCTCTACTGGTAAACATTCTATAAGGCTCTTCTGTACCTTTAGTAATCAAATCATCGATTAAAACACCAATATAAGCCTCATCTCTTTTTAAAATAAACTCTTCTCTTTCTTGAATTTTAAGTGCTGCATTAATTCCTGCCATTAATCCTTGACTGGCAGCTTCTTCATAACCTGTAGTACCATTAATTTGACCAGCGAAATACAAGTGATCAACCAATTTAGTTTCAAGCGTATGCTTTAATTGTGTTGGCGGAAAATAATCATATTCAATTGCGTATCCGGGTCTGAAAAATTTTACGTTTTCAAATCCTTTTACTGATTTAAGTGCGTTGTATTGTACCTCTTCTGGCAAGGAAGTAGAGAAGCCATTTACATAATATTCAACAGTATTCCAGCCCTCTGGTTCTACAAAAAGTTGGTGCCTATCCTTATCTGCAAAACGGTTTATTTTATCCTCGATACTCGGACAATAACGCGGTCCGACACTTTCAATACGTCCGTTAAACATAGGTGAGCGATCAAAACCTTCGCGTAGCAGATCGTGAACCAAGGTAGAAGTATAAGTCATATGGCAACTACGCTGATTTTTTAAAGGTTGAGTTACATCTAAATAAGAGAATTTAGCTGGATCCTCATCACCAGGTTGTTCAATCATTTTAGAAAAATCTAAAGAACGGCCATCCACTCTCGGAGGTGTACCGGTTTTCATTCTACCGGCTTCGAACCCCAATTCCATTAAGTCTGAAGTAATGCCAGTAGCAGCTCTTTCTCCTGCTCTACCTCCCCCAAAGTTCTTTTCACCAATATGAATAAGACCATTTAGGAAAGTTCCGTTAGTTAAGATAACAGATTTGGCTTTTATTTGCAATCCTAAGCCAGTTTTAACCCCCTTTAATTTATCTTTTTCTAACCAAATCCCTTCAACCATATCTTGATAAAAATCTAGGTTTGGTGTTTGTTCTAGCATAAGCCGCCAATCTTCTGCAAAACGCATTCTATCACTTTGCACTCGGGGACTCCACATTGCTGGACCCTTACTTTTATTAAGCATTTTAAATTGTATAGCACTGGTATCACTTACAATACCGCTATAACCACCCATTGCATCAATCTCCCGTACAATTTGACCTTTAGCTATACCCCCCATTGCCGGATTACACGACATTTGAGCGATATTTTGCAAATTCATAGTAATTAAAAGTGTTTTACATCCCATGTTAGCCGATGCCGCAGCGGCTTCGCTACCTGCATGACCTCCACCTACAACAATCACATCATATTCTTTATCAAACATCTTAAACGCTTTTAATGTTCCACGTGGAACATGTCAATTTTTTCATTCTCTTTTTCACGCATTATTCTCTTTTCAGCATCGGTCGCATCACTATAACCACATAAATGTAAAATCCCGTGAGCCATAACCCGTTTAAGTTCATTTTCAAAACTAACCCCAAATTTTTCAGCATTCTCTTTTACTCGATCGGTAGAAATATATATATCTGAAAACAACTCTCTACCCACCTTATAATCAAAGGTAATAATATCGGTATAGGTATCATGACTAAGATATTCCTGATTAATTTTAAGTAAAAATTCGTCATCGCAAAAAACATAATTGATTTCGCCTAGGCGATGCTTTTCGGATAGAATAATTTGATTTATCCAGCGTTCATATTCCTGTGGTGCGGGAAGCTGAAAATCGTTTTCGTTATTAAAATGAATCATTGGTATTCTTAAAATAAGTACGTACTTTTTCTTCGTATTTTGGTTGCAAAGGTAAGCTTTGTCGATTTAAAATATCATCCATTTGAAAATATTCTTTGGCCTTTAAGGGAAGCCTGCTTTGGTCATTAACAAATTCCTTTTTATTCGTTTTAGCCGTTCGCCTATTCTCTTGTTCTTGTTCTAACAAAGCTCCTTTAATTTGTATTAATTGATGTTGAATATCGCGCATTCTTTTTCCGGTTTCCTCGGTATAGCCTTGAGTTAAAATCTTCTTCTCAACTTCTTGCATTTTCCTTAGTAATTGATTCGTCTCTTTACCCATATTAAAAGACTCTAGAACATCTTGTAATTGAAAACGCAGTGCTTGTTGTTGTTTGTAAATTTCGAAAATTTCCTTACTCATTTCTTCAGAATCGCCCATAATTCCAGACTTTCCGTCTTTTCCCTGCTTAGTATTAGATTGTCCGGACTCGCCCTGTGCGCCTGCTCCTTCTTGTTCACCTTTTTGACCCTCTTGCCCGTTCTGCCCCTGTTTACCTATTTGCTTGGAACCGGGTTTGTTTCCTTCTTTATTACCTAGTTCTCCTTGTTTTTTAATAATGGTTTCTAATTGAAATTCTCCGTCTTGACCCTTGCCTTGTCCAGGTTTCGGTTTTCCTTGACCCGATTTACCCTGACCCATCATTTGCATAGCCGACTGCATTTGGTCTAAACTTTGAGCTAACATATTAGCCAAATCATTTGCTCCCTTAAACACGTATTGCTGGTTCGCAGTAGCATAATTCACCTCATTTTCGGCCAAACGAGATAAAGCTATATCTATATTAGAATTTATACTCGTTATCACTTCATCTATTTTAGGTGAAATCATGGGGTTTCTGCTGGCCAATGCAAATAAACTATCGTCTATATGTTTAAAATTTTCTTTTAGCTTCTGCTGTGTTCTAATTCCCTTTAATAAGGCGTTTTGAACATTAAATTCTTCAGATTGCTGTATTAATTCCTCTTGACTAAAACTAAACCGTAATAAATTATGCAATAGCCTTTCTAACATTGCTGCATCTTCCTGCATTTGCTCCTGAGCACCACTCTGCATCATTTGCTGCATTTTCTGACCCATTCTTTGCATTTTTTGGGCGGCCTCACGTTGTTTCTTTTGGGCTTTACTTTGATTACTATTCTGTTGGGATTGCTCCTGATTTTCTTTATTCTCTTTCTGTTCTTCTAAAATATTCTTGGCTTCTTCTTGATCTTTTTTAATAGATCGTTCTAACACTTCAGAACGTTCTAATTTTAATGGCTTAATCAAGGCCTTATTCTCTTTATGCAATTGATCAATGTTTTTCTGCCATTCTTCAAATTCAACATTTAACTCCTCTTGCCTCTCGCCTGTATTCTCTTCTTTTTTATAGCTTAATTCATTTTGTTTATCGGCTAATTCCTTCAAATCGGCAGCTAATTGTTCGGCTTTTTGCTCTACGTAAAAGCGTTTGGTTAATTCCAATAACTCCGCTAGCTTTTTTTGTTGAGTCAGGTTGTTTTGACCCAATTTTTCCATCTTTTCATCTAAACGGTCTTTACGGATTTTATCTTGGTATTTTTCTAATTCTTTCAATAACTTATCATCCTTCTCACGGTCTTTATTCACTTCGTTTAAGCGCTCTTTTAAGGCTTCTTTTAGCAAGGAATTTTTTTCATTTTTATTCAATTCTTTTTCAAGTGATTTAGCAAACTTCTCCATCATTTCATTTTGTTGTTTTTCCCTTTCCGCTAAATCCTTCAATCTTTGCTTATCTTGATAGCTTAATTGAGCTTTTTCTCTTTGATCATCTTTCAGATTATTCAAATTAACTTGCTGTTTTTGCATTTCGTTTAAGGATTCACTCATTCCCGATATCGCTTGCTTTTGTTCCGTTAAGGACTGTTTTTCCTTCTCTTTATCAGATTGTACCCTATAGTTATAAACTTCACTCCTTGCTCTTTTAAAACCGTTTACTTCATCGTTATCTTTAACTTCAAAATAAAATTGATAAGCCGTTCCAGGTGTTAAGTCCAATCCATTAGGGAAGTCATAATAGAACTCGGCAAAGTTCTCTCCGGTAAAGGCAATAGGAATAGCTTTTATCTCTTCTCTTTGGCTTATAGGATATATAACCAGCGCCAATTGGGTCAAACCATGATCATCTTGAATACTGCCTTTAAAATACCAAATATCTGTTTCTAAACTGTCTATTTGTCGTTGCATCTTAATCCGCGGAAGCTCATCTTTGACAACCTCAATCTTATAATTCATTCTTTCATATGCCTCTATAAAAGCATTACTGGTAAAGACCTCATAAGATAAAGCCGCTTTAATATTTCTTTTATTAAAATGAAAAAGATGAGCATCATTAGCCAAAGAAACAACAGTATCTTTGGTCTTTAAACCAACATTTTCTGTATTCTCCGTTTTTAGCAGCCATTTTACGTTAGTACCTTCTGGTACTTTAGCATTTCCCGTTCCATTTATCGTTTCATCCAATCTATTTAAATATGCAGGGTATTGCAACTGCATTTTAAAATCGATTAACTTGGGTACCGGACGCACCAGCAAGTCATAAGTTTTTGAATAAAAACCATTGGCTCCGAGTTTAAACGATAAATTCTCTGTAAGATTATCAAAATGAAATGTAAAGGTATTTTGATCTATTTTTTTTAGTAGTTGTTTTTTATCTTTAACTAATAAATGAACTGATTCTGGCAAAAACTTACCGTGCACTTTAACTTCTAAAGTAAAACTCTCTTTTTCAAAATGTTGTAACTGATTTTTATCTATGCTAAATTCAAAAGGTGCTGGTGGGGTAAATTCTTGGTTATACTGCACTACCCTGGCATAGCTTTGATTGAATGAATCTAGAGAATCTGTAACATAGATTATTGTAAAAATAAGGGCGGGCAAAATAGCCCACTTAGCGTAACTTAAACTACTTTTAAAACTAATAGCCTGTTGAAATGGTATTGGCTTAAGTTCAATTGCTTTTTGCTCTATACTAGCAATCAATAACTTAGAGTCCTCTTTGCTTAATTTATTTTGTAACTGCAGAAGATTGAGCAGTTTATCATCTACTTCGGTAAAGTGTTTTCCTATTAATCGAGAAGCCTCTTCGTAGCTAATTCCTTGACGAATCCTAAATAGTTGAAGTAAAGGAATACCTACTAATTTAAACAATAAAATAGCTTCGACACCTATAAAAATCCAAAATAAAAACTTCCGTATAAACGGATTTAACCAAAGTGTATATTCTAAAAAAACAACACCTAAAAAATAAAGGATTCCAATACTAAAGAACAATAAAATTCCCTTTATCAATTCATTGGTATAATACCGCCTAATAAATTGAGTCAGTTTCTTTTCAATTACCCTAAAGTGCTCCATTGTTACCTATACTTATAACGTATAAAAATATATTTTTTTCATGACATGCACTAGGCTTTTAACGCACAAGTATGCTCGAGCATTTCTTAAAATCAATATAGGTTGTATCTTTGCCAAAAAATAAAAGCTATGTCAAACCACGTAAGAGTAAGATTTGCACCCAGCCCAACAGGCCCTTTACATATTGGCGGTGTGCGAACGGCACTATATAACTATTTATTTGCTAAAAAACACCAAGGTGAATTCATATTACGCATAGAAGATACCGATCAAAATAGATTTGTACCTGGCGCAGAAGACTATATTATTGAGGCATTGAATTGGCTCAACATTCCTTATGACGAAGGGCCTAAAAAAGAAAAAAATGTTGGTCCCTACCGCCAAAGCGAACGCAAATCGATGTACAAGGAATATGCCGAGCTTTTAATACAACAAAATAAGGCGTATTACGCTTTTGACACTGCCGAAGAATTAACCGAAGCGAGAGCGATAGCCGAGTCAAAAAAAGAAACCTTCATTTATAATTGGAGCAATAGACAATCACTCAAAAATTCGCTTTCTATGCCAGCCGACGAAGTTCGGCAAAAATTAGAAGCGGGCGATCCTTATGTAATTCGGTTTAAAACACCAGAGGATGAAACCTTACAGCTAACCGATGAAATTCGCGGAGAGATACAAGTAAATACAAAAGTATTAGACGATAAAGTACTTTTTAAAAGTGATGGCATGCCCACCTACCATCTCGCCAATATTGTAGATGATTATTTAATGCAAATTACACATGTAATTCGTGGTGAAGAATGGTTACCGTCTTTAGCGCTTCACGTATTATTATACCGAGCTTTTGGTTGGAAAGCTCCTAAATTTGCTCATTTACCTTTAATTTTAAAACCTACAGGTAAGGGGAAATTGAGTAAACGCGATGGAGACAAAATGGGATTCCCCGTATTTCCGTTACGTTGGAAAGACCCTAAAACCGGTGAGTATTTTAATGGCTATCGTGAAGATGGTTATTTACCAGAAGCGGTAATAAATATGCTGGCCTTTTTAGGTTGGAATGAAGGTGAAGGTTCTGAAAAAGAATTATACCAACTAGAAGAATTGGTTAAAGCCTTTAGTTTATCTCACGTATCTAAGTCTGGTGCCAAATTTGATCCAGATAAAGCCAAATGGTTTCAGCATCATTACTTACAAAAACAAACTACTGAAAAATTAGCTGAAGATTTTCAAAGAATACTCTTGCAAAAAGGAATTGAAGCCGATTTGTCTACGATTGAAAATGTAGTCAATGAAGTAAAAGAACGCGCTACTTTTGTTCAAGATTTTTGGGACTTAAGTCATTATTATTTTCAGGCTCCAGTCGAATTTAACGCAAAAGCTTCTAAAAAGGCTTGGAAACAAGATACACCTGTTTTGATGCAAGAGCTTATTGAGTTATTGAAAAGAACAGAGGCAGAAAAACAAGAAGAATTACAAACTGAAATAAAGGCATTCATTACTGATAAAGGCATTGGCTTTGGAAAGATTATGCAACCTTTACGCTTAAGCCTAGTGGGAGATATGATGGGTCCAGAAGTATTCCATATTTTGGCTTTTATAGGAAAAGAAGAAGCTATTGATCGCATTCAATTTGCTATTCAACAACTAAAATAAATTCCTACTACTCTATTCTCATAGCTCTTTTAAAAAACTGAATCAAGTTTTTTAAAGGAGCTATTTAATTAATGAAAAATACTAAGCCTGCAGTAATAGTACTCCCGTTGGCTTTAAAATCCTTATCAGGGTTTTGTTGGTCTTTGCTTGGAGCCATAAAATTGGAAAGACCATATTGGTAATTGAGAAACACTTGTATGTTTTTTAATCCCATCATAATTCCGCCTTGAGCGATAAAATTAAAACGATTAACTTCTTTAAATTCTGTAATACTTAAGCTGGGTTGAGCAACCAATTGATGATTTTTGTAGCGGTTGTCATAATCTAATTTTGAGTTGAACTGTACTGCTGGACCTGCAAAAATACTTAAGTGGTTGGCTATTAAACTGTAGTTAAAAGAAAAATGTATTTGACCTGCTAAAAATTCGTTTTTTACGTTTTCTTTCCTTCCTAAAAGATCAATAGCTTCTACAGAAAAATATTGTTTGTAAATATCAATTCCATAAAGAAATCCTGCATGTTCACTTAGATCAGTTTTAAAAATAAGTCCTACATTAAAGCCGAGCTCGTCTTGGGTTTCAAATTGATTTCCCTGTAAACCAAAGTAATTTAAACCAATTTTAAGTCCTAATTTATCGGTAGATTGGGAGATTGAATCTTTTGGTTTTTCTATGTTTTCTTGACTATAAAACACTGCTGAAGAAAACAAGAAAAAGGCAAATAAAAATTTTTTCATAGGTTAAAGTAAAAGAAAATAAACTTATATTTAACTAAATTAAAAAATTATTACAATGGGAACATTTTTACTAGGCTTTTTATTCTTTTTCGGATTAATAATTCTTATTTCCGGAATATTCACCGTAAAACAACAAAGCGCTGCAATTGTTGAACGTTTTGGTAAATTTTTGAGCGTAAGAAACTCTGGTTTACAAATAAAAATACCTGTAATTGATAGAATTGCAGGAAGAATTAATTTAAAAATACAGCAGCTAGATGTAATTGTAGAAACCAAAACAAAAGATGATGTTTTTGTATTATTAAAAATATCGGTACAATTTCAAGTTATACGCGATAGAGTTTATGATGCCTTCTATAAGTTAGAAAATCCGCAAAATCAAATCACTTCTTATGTTTTTGATGTAGTGCGTGCAGAGGTACCAAAGATGAAGTTAGACGATGTTTTTGAAAGAAAAGATGATATTGCCATTGCCGTAAAAGGTGAACTAAATGATGCTATGGTTGAATATGGTTATGATATCATTAAAACCTTAGTAACCGATATTGATCCTGATGTTAAAGTAAAAGAGGCTATGAACCGTATTAACGCTTCTGAACGCGAAAAGGTAGCAGCTGAGTATGAAGCTGAAGCTGATAGAATTAAAATTGTTGCTAAGGCACGCGCAGAGGCCGAAAGTAAACGTTTGCAAGGTCAAGGTATAGCCGATCAAAGAAGAGAGATAGCACGTGGTTTAGAGGAGTCTGTAGACGTGCTAAATAATGTAGGAATAAATTCGCAAGAAGCTTCGGCTTTGATTGTGGTTACTCAACATTATGATACCTTACAATCTATAGGTGGTGAAACCAATACCAACTTGATTTTATTACCTAATTCACCTCAAGCAGGTAGCGATATGTTAAATAATATGATTGCTTCTTTTGTAGCCTCGAACCAAATTGGTGAAAAAATGAAGGAACAGAATAAAGCCAAAGGGATTACCAATAAAAAACGAGATAAAAATCAAGACAACGAAAATTAAATCTCAAAAAAAAACCGATTGAAAATTTTCAATCGGTTTTTTCTTATTTTAACGGATCAGCCTATCTACCTAAAAGTTTACTAGCCGCCTTTATAATAAAAGCTCTTTTAACTACCGCAGAGAATAAAGAAGTAACCAAAGATACGGGTGAAAGATCTTCTTTAATTTCGTTGACACTGAGCTTAACTTTTTCTTTATCAATCTGTGTCTGTAATTTTAAAATTTTAAGATCCTCGTCTATTTGATTATAATCGGTATAAATTCTCATAGCTCTTTTTCGTTAGTTTGACTCAATTCCTTTTCTAATGCTTGATCAACTGTTTGTTTTAAATTATCGTCATTAAAAAACTCTTTAGATAATTTTTTAAGAATCAATTTATCAAAGAGGTTTTTTCCTAGGGTTAGAAAATAAAGTACCACAAGGGCGTAAAAAGCCGCAACAATAAAATAACCAAGACTTAGAGCACCCATACTTTCTCCAATTAGTATAGCTACAGCCACAGAGAAAAAAGATAAAAAAAGTAGACCAATACCACCTACCACCAGCAATTTAACCAGCATAGCGGATGTTCTACTCATTTTTTTAAAAATATCTAATTTATAGTAAGCAATCTGGCTCTCTATATAATTCTTAATATTTTCGTTGAGTTCATTAATATGATCAGATAAATGGTTTACCCCCATAATTAGGCGTTGGCTTTTTTACCTCCTACTTCTTTTTGAAGCTGAGCATTTTTTTTGCGCAATTCTTCTAATTTAGCTTCCATAGCAACCAAAATATCATCGGCTTTATAACTAGCAGAAGACAATGTTTCTTCTAGGCGAGTTTCAAAATTAGTTTTAGCTTTTTGAGCAGATTCACTTAAATTCTTAGAAGTTTCCTCTAATTGCTTATCTAGTTTTGCTTTAGCTTTTTTGGCCTCTTTATTTATCTTTTTACGGGTGTTTACCCCTTTATCTGGTGCGTAAAGTAAACCTAAGCCTGCTCCTATCGCTGCTCCTGTAAGTAATGCTAAAATGGTATTTCCTGTATTTGCCATGATGATTAGATTTAAAATTTATAATTGCTCAAATTTAACAGAAAACCCATCATTTATGTGTTAATGATGGGTTAATAGTTTAAAATTTATTATAAATTATTTACTTATCAATCTTAGCCCAAGAGTCTCGTAAACCAACCGTTTTATTAAAAATCAATTGGTTTTCTGAACTATCTTGATCAACACAAAAATAACCTATGCGTTGAAATTGATAATGCTCTAGTTCTTTTGCCTTTTGAAGCGCCGGCTCTACATATCCCGTAATTTTCTCTAAAGACTTAGGATTTATAAATTCTAAAAAGTCTTTTTCTTTATGAGCATCTGGAGTGGCATCGGTAAAAAGTCTATCATACAATCGAATTTCGGCTGGTACCGCATGTTCTATAGAAACCCAATGTAAAGTACCTTTAACCTTTCGTTTTGATTCTGGCGTACCGCTACCGCTTCTACTTTTTGGATCATACGTACAATGCACCTCTACAATTTCTCCATTCTCGTCTTTAATTGCTTCGTTGGCCTGAATGATGTAAGCACTTTTTAAACGCACTTCTTTGCCCAATTTTAACCTAAAGAATTTACGGTTAGCTTCTTCTCTAAAATCTTCCTTTTCGATGTAAATTTCACGAGAAAAAGGTATAGTACGTGTTCCTGCTTGTTCATCTTCTGGATTATTCTCTGTTTCTAACCATTCTTCTTTCGCTTCATCATAGTTGGTAATAACTAATTTCAAAGGATCTAGAACACCCATTACACGAGTTGCGGTTTTGTTAAGATCTTCTCGAGCGCAAAATTCTAAATGGCTCATATCAATTACATTTTCGCGCTTACCTACTCCTATAGTTTCGGCAAATTTTCGAATGGAGTTAGGTGTATATCCGCGACGACGCAAACCAGAAATAGTAGGCATACGAGGATCATCCCAGGCCGTAACAATACCCTTTTCTACCAATTGGGCTAATTTACGCTTACTTACTACTGTATGACTTAAATTTCTACGAGCAAATTCTCTCTGCTTTGGTACAAAATCATTGGTTGTACTGATTTGTTGTAAGAACCAATTGTATAATTCTCTGTGCGGAAGAAACTCAAGCGTACAAAAAGAATGCGAAATTTCTTCTATAAAATCGCTTTCACCATGCGCCCAATCGTACATAGGATAAATCTTCCAAGCATCTCCAGTACGGTGGTGTGGTTTATGTAGTGTTCTGTACATAACGGGATCGCGCATAAGCATATTTGGACTAGCCATATCTATTTTAGCGCGTAATACGTGCTCGCCCTCTTTGGTTTTACCATTTTTCATGGCTTCAAAAAGTTCTAAATTCTCCTCTACACTACGCTCCCTATATGGACTCGCAGTACCCGCTTGGGTTGGGGTTCCTTTTTGTTGCGCCATAGCTTCAGATGTCTGACTATCTACATAAGCTTTACCGGCCTTAATAAGCTTTACCGCCCAATCATACAATTGCTGAAAATAGTCTGATGCATAGCATTCCTTTTCCCATTTAAAACCCAACCACTCTACATCTTTTCTTATGGCATTTACATAAGCGCTTTCTTCTTTAATGGGATTGGTATCATCAAACCGTAGATTTACGGGTGCATTGTAACGTAAACCTAACCCAAAATTTAGATTGATGGATGAGGCATGACCTATGTGAAGATAACCATTTGGCTCAGGTGGAAAACGAAATTTTAACTCCTCCTTTTTATATCCGTTTTGAAGATCTTCTTCTATGATTTGCTCTATGAAATTCAATGATTTTTTTTCTTCTGTCATAATCTTTAAAATGATAAGTAGCAAAGTTATCAAAAATTAAAACGTACTAGATTGTTCTCATGAAAGTATTTTAAAAATTTAGTCTTTAATGCCTTCACTTGTTTTAGACCGATTATATTTTGGAACTAAATTACTTGTAGATTACCTATTGGTAGTTGATAGTTTAATTAAACCCAAAGATATTGAGGTAAGCTATTCGATTGTTTTAGATCTTTTGTAATAGGCTATTGGATATAGTATTAATATAAGCATTACTATTGTAAATATTATCCAATCGATTATATGGTAATGACTATATTCTTGATCTTTTATAAAAACATATAATCCATATAAATTAAATGGTGTTATAATTAAATTAAATAAAATATAAATGTGAATTTATTAAAAAGTAATTTATCTAACGCCTCATTAATTTTCATAAAATGGCTTCTAATTTATTATCCAAAATAATTTAAAATACAAATATTCTAAAAAAAACATCATCCTAACTGGAAGAACATTCTTTAAAAGAATAATTTCATTTAAAAATAAGTTGAAAAAATAAATGCTTGTATCTTCGTAAAAAAAATATTGTGGGGATTATAAAATTAAATAACATTCGCGTTTACGCACATCACGGGTGTTTAACAGAAGAAGGTAAAATAGGGAGCGATTATAGAGTAGATTTAAAAGTGAAAGCAGATTTAGCTCCATCCGCTTTAAGCGATGAACTTAGCGATACCGTAGATTATGTTCATTTAAACAAAATTGTAAAAGAAGAAATGGCCATTCGTTCTAAATTATTAGAACACGTGGCTCAACGTATTTTAGACCGTATTTTTACTGATTTAAAACAAGTTACTAAAGCAGAAGTAAGTGTAGCTAAAGTAAATCCGCCACTTGGTGGTGATGTAGCATCGGTAAGTATCACTTTAAAGGCTAAACGATAATTTGTTTTTATAGATTTTTTTTCATTACATTTGCACTGCAATGATAAGGTGCCGTGGCCGAGTGGCTAGGCAGTGGTCTGCAACACCATCTACAGCGGTTCGAATCCGCTCGGCACCTCAAAAAAAAAAGCAACAATTTAAATTGTTGCTTTTTTTGTTTTCATTTAATTATTCTTGCGGTAAAGTATATTCAACATCCTTTTCAAAGCTATTGAGCTCCTCGGGGAAAATACCTCTACCCACCAGAACCAGCCCAAAAACTATAATGAGTAAACTTATTATCTTTTTGATAGAAATTATTCTTTTTGGGGTTAATTTATGATTCAATCTTTTGGCTAATAGAATCTTTAACAAATCAACCACAAAATAACTCAATAATACACTGGCAAAGAAAACCAATAATTTATCGGGTTGCATATCTAATTGGGGACCAAAAATTATGATTAATCCCAGCCAAAATCCCAACACGCCAATATTTACAAAGTTGAGTAGAAATCCTTTTGCAAAAAGCCCAGCAATATCACTCTTTTTTAATTGGCGTACCTCATTATCATTATGTGTATTTACTGCTTTTTTACCTTTTATATAGGTAATTAATCCATAGGTAATAAGAATACCTCCGCCAAAAATAAAAAGAGCAGGATCATCTTTAATACTATTTAAAAGTTTACTGGTACTAAAATAGGCAATGCATAGAAAGACAATATCAGCTACAATTACGCCTATATCAAAAGATATAGCCGCTCTAAATCCTTTTAAAGCTGCTGTTTCGAGTAAAACAAAAAAAACGGGACCTAATAAAAAAGCTAAAAAAAAGCCTAAGGGTATCGCTTTCAAAATAATATCTATCATACTTGCAAGCATCTATCTTGTACAAAGGTAAGCAACTGATTTATTTTAAAGAGATGCTTCCGCCAAAGCTTGCCTTTTTATTCAGGCTTTTGGGTTTGCCATAAATTAGAATATTACCTCCAGTACTGGCTTTTGCGTCACAGGCTTCTGTGGCATGTACGCGCGCCAATCCTCCAGCATTAATTTCTACAGTAGTTTTTTTGCTTATTAAACCCTGGCCATCATATTCTCCACCTGTTCTTACTTTAACTATCTGGTCTTCTGCTAAACCTTTGGCAGTTAAAATTCCGCCAGTTACCGCTTTCAATCTTAAAGTTTTTACATCAACATCTACTACTTTTATTTCACTACCTTCTTGTACTTTTAGATGCAGCTCTGGCTGATTTATTTTCTCTGCATAGATATAAGCGCCTTCATTAGCATCTAAAATCACAGGATTTTTAGCATAGACATCTATTTGTATATCCTCATCTTCCCAAAGATTTTTTAAGGTCGATTTAATTTTTAAAACTCCTTCTTCTACAAATATTGAAATATCATCTGGATTTCCCGCATTTATTTCAACTCGATTGGTTTCTGCTATTTTTACTTGTACGTGAATTTTACTAAAAACTTTTATCTCTTTGAATTCATCTACTTCAAATTTTTTTTGGGCCTTTAGAATTTGAGGATTCAGCGTCGCCAACAATAAAATAACAAATACTCCTATTACATTTTTCATATTAATTGAATTAAGATTCGGCATGACCTAATAAGTGAAAATCAAGATGTCTTTTAATTACATCGGCTTCTTTAACTTTTACCAAAACATCATCTCCTAATTGATACACATTTTTAGAATTTCTCCCAACCACAGCAAAATTTTCTGGGTCATAATCGTAGTGGTCATCATTTAAATCGCGCAAGCGCACCATTCCTTCACATTTATTCTCTTGTACTTCAATATAAATACCCCATTCGGTTACACCAGAAATAACGCCTAAAAAGGTTTCGTCTTGGTGGTTTTTCATAAACTTTACTTGCATATATTTGATTGAATCGCGTTCTGCTTGTGTGGCAAAATTCTCCATGTCGCTACAATGATTGCATCGATCTTCATAAACTTCATCGTCTGGACTAGGTTTTTGATCTAAATAATGCTGCAATAAACGATGTGCCATAATATCTGGGTAACGTCTAATAGGGGAAGTAAAGTGACTATATGCATCAAAAGCTAAGCCGTAGTGACCGATGTTTTTTGTACTATAATAAGCCTTACTCATACTTCTAATGGTAAGCGTATCAACCAGATTTTGTTCTTTTTTACCTTGTACTTCTTCTAGCAATCCGTTTAAGGAATTAGAAATAGCTTTAGGACTACTCAAATTAAGTTTGTAACCAAATTTAGCGACTAAAGTCTCTAAAGAAGCTAATTTTTCATCGTTAGGTTCATCGTGGCAGCGGTATATAAAAGTTTTCTTTGGTTCTTGTTTAGCGATAAATTCGGCTACTTTTTTATTGGCCAACAACATGAATTCTTCAATTAATTTATTGGCGTCTTTCGCGGTTTTGAAAAATACACCTAAAGGTTCATTATCTTCATCTAAATTGAATTTAACTTCAACTTTATCAAAAGAAATCGCACCCGATTGCATACGTTTTTTACGTAAAATTTTAGCTAATTTGTCTAGACTCAATATCGCTTCCACCACCCTTGAATCGGCTTCATAGCTTTCGCCTTCAATTGCAATCTCTGCCGGTATATTAGCCTGTTTAGTTTCAATAATATGCTGTGCCTCTTCATAAGCAAAACGGGCGTCGCTATAGGTGACCGTTCTTCCGAACCATTGATTAATTACTTTGGCTTGTGCATTGAGTTCAAAAATAGCCGAAAAAGTAAATTTTTCCTCGTGAGGTCGCAAAGAACAAGCTTTATTTGATAAAATTTCTGGTAACATGGGAATTACACGGTCAACTAAATAAATAGAAGTAGCCCTTTCGTATGCTTCATCATCTAAAGGGGTATTGGGTTGTACATAATGCGAAACATCGGCAATATGAATCCCTATTTCTACATTTCCATTTTCAAGAGTTCTAAAACTCAAAGCATCATCAAAGTCTTTGGCATCTTTAGGATCTATAGTAAAAGTTAGCACCTCACGTAAATCTCTTCTTTTACTAATTTCTTGTTGGGTGATACTTGTATCTAGCTGTTGTGCAAATCTTTCTACTTCTTCCGGAAATTCAGACGCAATATCATTCGTGGCTAAAATACCCTTCATTTCTGTTTCGTGTTCTCCGGGTTTACCCAAAACTTCTATGATTTTCCCTAGTGGTGAATCTCCTTTCTTCTTCCATTCTTGAAGTTCAACCAAAACCAACATTCCATTTTCTGCTTTATCCAGTTGATCTTTGCCTATAAAAATATCGGTATACATTTTAGGATCATTTACTACAACGAAGCCAAAATTCTCTTGTTTGGTCAAGGTACCTACAAATTTTGTTTTATTGCGTTTAACAATTTCAACCACTTCACCTTCGCTCCTTCTATTTCTTCTTTTGTTATAGATATAAATTTTTACCAAATCTCCATCTAAAGCTTTGTTAAGCTGATTATTGGGCACAAAAACATCATTGTCTTCATTTTCGAGCACAATATAAGCATCACCCTTTGAAGTCATGTCAACTACACCCTGGTAATAATTATGCTGTAAATTGATTTGAAATTTTCCTCGATCAACAGCTAGAATATCTTTTTTCCCAGCTAATTGATTGAGTTTTTTAATGATTTGATTTCTACCTGAAGCATCATTTACCTTTAACTTAGCCGCAATTTGCTTGTAATTAAAAGTTTTTTCAGGATGTTCACGCAAAATGCTTAAAATCTTTTGAGATAGATTATTTATTTTATTTTGAGAGGATTTTTTCTTTTTTCTTTTTGTCATAGTATCTATTTACTTGGATAAAAGTAAAGTATATAAACGAATGCTAAGAATATTTTATATAAACTTTTGTATTCAAAGATAAAAAACAATTAAATGCCTCAACTTTACGTAAAAATAACTAATAGTTAAACTCTTAACAATGTTAAATAAATGCAAAAAAATTGTATTTTTGAGGTATACATTATAAACAATCAATTTTTGATGTCTAAAAGTAAAAAATATCTTTTCTTATTTATTCTCATTTTTATTTTGGGCTATCTAAGTATTTTCTTTTCGATTAATGCCATTTTCTAAATAGGTAGTTTTAGTCTATCTCTTTTTTTTTAAGTTTAATTCGGGTTCTTTTTCTCTTTAGCCAACTTATCAACATTCTATTGTATTATTATTTTCTTCTTATTTAAATTTAAAAAAAAATGATGATTATTATTGTTTGTGAATAGCGGTATAATTTTACATATCATTTTTTTGAATTATCATTAAACACAAAACTTAAACTAAATTCCTTGCATTTGTTAATAGTAAAATATTGATTTATATAGTTTTCGACTCACTTGTTAACAGTTGTTAATAAGTAAAATAACAATAGAATGTTTATTAAAGATTTTGAAAAAACATGTTGATAAGTGTGAAATTATAGCCTAAAACTTTTTCTAAAAAATAAATAACTTTACTTGACTTTGATAATTAAACGCTCATATTGAAATAATAATGGAATAACCAAAAATAAGTTTTAAGAAAATATTAGCACTTATCAACAAAAAAGGTGAATTATTAATTGCTTTAAGCTGAAGTGTTTATCATTTTTAATTAACACACCTGTAAATAGTCATTCTGGTTGAAAAACTTCATACCTTTGCCTCTATCAACAACACAAAATTTTATTATGACCATCGCAATTGGAAACGATCATGCCGGTACGGCATACAAAAAAGCTATTGTTAAGCATTTAGAGAATAAAGGAATAAAAGTAATTAATCATGGTACAGACCACGAAGAGAGTGTAGATTATCCAGATTTTATTCACCCTGTTGCTCAATCGGTAAGTGAGCAAAAGGTAGATTTAGGAATAATTATTTGCGGAAGCGGTAATGGTGCTGCTATGACCGCTAATAAACATGCAGACGTGAGATGCGCTTTATGTTGGACTAAAGAAATAGTTGCTCTAGCTCGAGCACATAATGATGCTAATATATTAAGTATTCCTGCTCGTTTTACCAGTCTACCGCAAGTAATTGAAATGGTAGACACTTATTTAAGTACTCAATTTGAAGGCGGAAGACATCAAAACCGGGTAAATAAAATCGCTTGCCAATAATATGAGTCACCACCACGATCATAAGCATCCAGAACTTTCAGGTAAGAATTTAAAAATATCTATTTTTTTAAATATACTCATAACCATTTCACAGGTTATAGGAGGCCTTATAAGCGGTAGCCTCGCTTTATTATCTGATGCTTTACATAATTTTACAGACGTGGTGAGTCTTATTATAAGTTTTTGGGCCAACAAAATGGCTTCAAAAAGTGCCTCTTTTAGTAAAACATTCGGGTATAAAAGGGCAGAAATTATTGCAGCATTTGTTAATGCCGCTAGCCTTATGGTTATTTCTATCCTTTTAATAAAAGAATCTATAGATCGATTTTTAAATCCGCAAAGCATAGATTCTACTATAGTAATCGTGTTGGCCGCAGTGGCCATTTTAGGTAATGGGTTTAGTGTTTTACTGATGAAAAAAGACAGTAAAGCAAATATGAATATGAAATCGGCATATCTTCATTTATTAACTGATATGTTAGCTTCTGTAGCGGTATTATTAGGAGGTTTATTAATGCGTTTTTACGGATTTTATTGGATAGATAGTTTGCTTACTGCCGGTATTGCAGTTTACTTAATTGTAATGGGTTATGATTTATTAAAATCCTCTTTTAATATTTTGATGCTCTTTACCCCAGAATCCATTCGAACAGAAGATTTAGTAAAAACAGCTTGTAGTTTAACCGAAATAAAAAACATGCATCACGTGCATATTTGGTCACTAAATGAAACCGAAATTCATCTCGAAGCTCATCTTGATTTTCATCACGATATTTCGCTTTCAAGTTTTAATGAAATATTAGAAAAACTAAAAGTATTACTGAACCAAAAATACGGTATTAATCATTTTAATCTTCAACCAGAATTTAATAAGGAGGATACCAAAGAAATAATTGTACAAGACTAAATATGCTTATTACCTTTTATCAAAAAACTTTCAATCAACTTTCTTTAAATCAGCTGTATGCGCTTGCAAAACTTCGCGCTGATGTTTTTGTTCTCGAACAAAATTGTTTGTATCCAGATCTAGATAATAAAGATCAACAGGCTTTGCATATACTTGGTTATAAAGATAATGAATTGGTAGCTTATGCTCGTTGTTTTAAACCCGGACTTTATTTTACTGAAGCTAGTATTGGCAGGGTTTTGGTTGCAAAAAACCAACGTAAAAAAGCTTTTGGACAACAACTTATGCACCACGCCATAAAGGCAATAGCATCACACTACTCTACCTCCTCTATTCGAATCTCAGCACAGCTTTATTTATTAGAATTTTATACCTTCTTAGGATTTGTGAAAACAGGAGACTCTTACTTAGAAGATGGGATACCGCATATCAATATGCTTTACTATAAATAGCTTAAGCTATATAGACCCATAAAGTCATCTATTTTTTCTACTTTTGCAAGCTATTTTAAAAAACGAGCTTTCAGGTTGATTTTCAAGTGATAAAGCCCATTACCTTATGAAAAAAGTACTCAATTTATTTGACTTTAAGCAAAAAGTAAATTATAGAACAGAAATATTAGCCGGTTTAACCGTAGCTATGACAATGATTCCAGAATCGCTGTCTTTCGCCATTTTAGCAGATTTCCCTCCGCTAGTGGGTTTATATGCGGCTTTTATAATGGGATTAATTACCGCCATTTTTGGAGGTAGACCAGGTATGGTTTCTGGCGGTGCTGGGGCTACCGTAGTGGTATTAATCGCATTAATGCAATCGCATGGCTTAGAATACGTTTTTGGAGCGGTAGCTATTGCAGGTATTATACAAATTTTGGTAGGGCTTTTTAAACTAGGTAAATTCATTCGGTTGGTTCCACAACCCGTTATGTTTGGATTTGTAAATGGTTTAGCGGTGATTATTTTTATGTCTCAGCTAGAGCAATTCAAAATTAAAATGAATGGAGAGTATACTTGGCTTACAGGAACACCATTTTTAATTATGGCTGGTCTTACCGCATTAACCATAGGTATTATCCTAATTTTACCAAAAATAACAAAAGCTGTTCCTGCTTCTTTAGTAGCTATTTTGGTTGTTTTTATATTGGTACTAGTCTTCAATATAGATACTAAACAGGTTGTAGATATTGCCTCAGTAAGCGGTAGTTTGCCTCCATTTCATATTCCTGACATTCCATTTACCTTAGAAACGCTTAAGATAATTTTGCCCTATGGCCTAATAATGGCGGCAGTAGGTTTAACCGAAGGACTTCTAACTTTAAACCTTGTAGATGAAATTACCAATAGCAAAGGAAATAGCAATAGGGAGTGCTTAGCGCAGGGTGCTGCCAATATTACCAACGGTTTTTTCTTTGGAATGGGAGGTTGCCCTATGATTGCGCAAACTCTAGTAAATTTATCCTCCGGATCTAGAGCAAGATTATCGGGTATTGTGGCGGCCTTAACCATATTAGTAATAATATTAGTGGGAGCTCCTGTAATAGAATTAATACCAATGGCGGCTTTAACTGGCGTTATGATTATGGTGGCTTTTGGTACTTTTGAATGGGCAAGTTTTAAAGCACTTTCAAAAATGCCTAAACACGATATATTTGTTATGCTCGTGGTAACTTTTATAACCATTATTTTGCATAATTTAGCCTTAGCTGTACTTATTGGTGTTATTATATCGGCATTGGTATTTGCTTGGGAAAGCGCTAAACGAATACGTGCTCGAAAATATGTAGATGAAAAGGGAGTGAAACATTATGAATTGTACGGACCTTTATTTTTTGGTTCGACCACGGCTTTTACGAGTAAATTTGATGTAGAAAATGATCCCGATGAAGTGATTATTGATTTCGCCGAAAGTAGAATTGCAGATATGAGTGCCATCGATGCCGTTAACAAACTAACCAAACGCTATTTAAAACAAGGTAAAAAAATACACCTCAAACATTTAAGTCCAGATTGTAGAAGACTTTTACATAATGCAGAGAAAATTATACAAGTGAATATTATTGAGGACCCCTCTTATACCGTAATGGGAAGTAGCAAAGTAAGTTAATTTCTAACCGATAGGCCACCAAACTACAAAAATAAGCTCGATCAAATCGAGCTTATTTTTTACCCATAAGTAAGATGATTTCTTATTTTGAGCAAGAAAGTCAACTTCTTCTAATTGTTTGTTGTAATCTACCCAATTCACATCTAAATGAGGAGATATACTCCAGTCTTTTTTAAAGGGAGAATAATAAAATTTATCTCTAAAATACGTATCACTTGTAAAGCTATTTAAATCTACGTAAGTACCCGAAATACAGTTAGGATTTAAATAAGGTAAAATGGACTTATTATATCCTTTTGGTAAGAAAAGATGGGCTTTAAAGTGAGCATATTGATTCTTAATTTGGTTGGGGTTAATACCCAATTTTTTTAAAAAATACTGAACGCTATGATTTTGTAAAAGCGGAAGCTGATGATTTTTTAAATGATCTAATTTCCGTAATAAGGAATCTTTTCGGTTAGCTCCCACCCAAGCTTCAAGCGGATTTTGAATACGGGTATCAAGTAAATAAAATTTATATACTAGCTCCACGTGCAAAAAATCACCAGAACTTAAATCTTTCAGTAAAAAATCAATCTCGCCTAAGGTTATTTTATCCTCTATTATTTGCAGGTTGCTACCCAACATATCATAGCGGTTAGATTTATTTATTTCGGCCTCAAAAAATGCTTCAGCACGTTTACCTAAAACTAATTTATCGGGCAGTGATGCTAATTCTTCAGCTTGTATAGGGTTTTCTTTAGTGGGAAGTTTAAAAAAATCTATTCCGTAAAAGGAATCTGGTAAAATTAAATGATGAGTTTTTTGATAACCCAAGAATTGTAATTGATTTTTATACCTCTCGCGCATATTTATAAATTAAGCTTTATTTAAAATATCGGCGTAAGCCTTAGTATCATTTAAAATGCGTTTGGCTTCTAAAATTTCGGAATTGTGTTTAGAAAAATATTCATAGGCTCCTTTTTCATAAAAATAATTAGATAATAACTGCTTATTTATCCAGTATAGTATCTCTTCCTTTTGTCTTTCAATAGCTTCGGCTTTTGTGTTTTTAAGCTGAAGTTCTAAATTGCTTAATGCATCATTCAATTTTGTAGCCATTCCTTCTTTTTCGGCTTGTTCTTTAAGCTTTTTTAAATCTTTTTCAGTGTTGGTCTCATAATTAAATTCAACCTTTTTAAGAAATTGGTTAAATGCTTTAAAAATTGCAGAGTTTTTAGGGTAAGAATTCATATTTACCCCTTTGTTATTAAGGTAATATTGAGTGCTAAAATCAAATATCAAATCTTGGTCTAGTAGTGCCTGGGTGACAGGACTTACTAAAGAAGAAGCTAAACTTACGTCTGGTGTTATACCTCCTGCATCATAAACTATTCTACCTGCTTTGGTTTTAAATGCTTTGTGCTTCTTATTTTCTTTAGCCTGGCCGTTTTTGCTATAATCTAAAGCTTGAATACATCTTCCGCTGGGGGTATAATACCGCGAAATGGTTATTTTAACTTGAGAACCATAGCTCAAATTTTTAGGGCGTTGTACCAATCCTTTACCAAAACTTTTACCTCCAATAATCACTGCCCGATCTAAATCTTGTAAACTACCCGCAACAATTTCGCTTGCAGAAGCACTTTTTGCATTTATAAGTATAGCTAAGGGTATTTGTGTATCTAAAGCTTCATTTTTTGTTTTATAATTCTGATTGTATTTATCAATATTAGACTGGGTGTAGGTAATCAAAGTGTTTTTTGGTACAAATAAATTAGCAACATTTACCGCTTCACTTAACAATCCGCCTGGGTTGTTACGTAAATCTAAAATCAATCTTTTTGCGCCTTGATCTATTAAATCTTTTGCCGCCATTCCTACTTCAAAAGAAGCAGTTCTCGTAAATTCTTTAAGTACAATATACCCGTTGGCTTCTTTATCTAAATTATAAAAAGGTACCGCCTTTTCTTTTCGAGCAGATCTTTTTATTTGAGCCTCATAAATTTTACCTTGGCGTTTATACGCAATATTCACACTGGTATTAGCCGCCCCATTGAGTAAGTTGATGGCATTATCTGCATATTCACTTATTGTAATATCATTTATTCGTACTAATTCATCGCCGGGTTGTAATCCAGCTTGATCTGCCGGGGAATCTTGGGTTAAGGCTACAACAATTAATTTGTTTTCATTACTTTTTATACGTGCCCCAATACTGGCTACCTCACCCGATTGATTAATGCGTGCTTGTTCAACCTCTTGTTGATTGTAATACTGGGTGTAAGGATCTAATTCACGCAACATAGCTGTTATAGCTGTATCCATTAATTCTGCAGGATTGGTTTCATCTACATAATTCATGGTTATTTCTTTAAAAACAGAAGTAAAAAGTTCTAATTGCTTGGCTATAGCAAAAAAATCATTTTTAAATCCCGATGTAAGTATAAAAATACCTACCAGCATTATTCCTATTATTCCTTTTTTCATGAATGTTTTGCTTTAAAAAGTTGATTACAGAAGAAAACCTGTTGGGTAAATATAAGCAAATAAAATTCAAGTATAGATTAGATTTTTAGTGGCTCTTAAAGCTAAACTTTTTTATTAAATTCGATTAAAAGCTGCTGCATTGCTTTTGAAATAGTGGTAGAAGTCTGCTTTCTATTACCTAGAAAAATAAACAAGATATTATAGTTTTTATGCAGCTTAACCTGGTCTTTTTGTAACCGGTAAGCTTCGCGTATTTGTCTTTTGATGCGATTTCTGTCTACAGCAAGTTTAAAGTTGCGCTTAGGAACGCTAACCATTATTTTTGGAGCTTCTTGATCTTTTTTGAAAGCAGGTTTATATACCATTCTGAGCGGAAATTTTTTCTGCGTTTCTCCATTTTCAAACAGCGCTTTTATAGCTGTCTTACTTTTTAAACGTTGATCTTTTCCTAAGGTTTTTTTCATGCTGTAAATATAACAAGTAAATAAGCTGCCTAGATTAAAATTCAAATTTAAGTTGTTTACCTATAATTGTTGTTGGTTCTTGCTTTACGGATGCATGTCCAGGTTTTTTTAAATTAGTTATTGATATCCCTACTAAACGCACCGAATTTTGCAATTTTTCTTGATACAAAAGTGTCTTAGCATTTTCAAGAATAAGTGCTTTATCTCGAATATAAAAAGCTAGAGTTTTACTTCTAGTTTGTACACTAAAATCGCCATATTTTATTTTAAGCGTAATGGTTTTGCCTGAGAATTTATTTTTGTCTAGGCGCTGAGCTACTTCTGTAGCAATTTGGCTTAAGCGTTCTTCAAGAAAAATTTCAGAACTAATATTGTTTGAAAAAGTGCGCTCGGCACCAACAGATTTACGTACTCGCTCTGGCTTCACTTCACTTAGGTGCACCCCTCTTACAACTTGGTAATATAATTTACCGCTTTTCCCAAAATGATTTTCTAAAAATTCTAGTGATTTTAATTTTAAATCTGAACCTTTAAAAATTCCAAGCTGATACATTTTTTGTGCGGTAACTTTACCAACACCAAAAAACTTTTTTATTTCTAAATCTTCTAAAAATTGTTCAACTTCCTCGGGAGGTACGGTTTTTTGGCCGTTAGGCTTGTTTATATCACTAGCAATTTTAGCTACAAATTTATTAATTGAAATGCCTGCAGAAGCATTAAGCCCAGTTTTCTCTTTTATTTCTGCTCGTATTAAACGAGCAATTTGCGTTGCGCTACTTAAGTCTTTTAAGTTTTCAGTCACGTCTAAATAAGCTTCATCAAGCGACAAAGGCTCTACTAAAGGCGTATAACTTAAAAAGATGCTGCGTATTTGCGCAGATATTTCTTTATAACGTTCAAATCGTGGTTTTATAAAAATTAAATCTGCGCAAAGCTTACTAGCTAACCTACCACTCATAGCGCTTCGTACCCCAAACTTACGGGCCTCATAGCTCGCGGCGGCTACCACACCTCTTTTACCGCCACCGCCTACTGCAATGGGTTTATCTCGTAAATCTGGATGATCCAGTTGCTCAACAGAGGCGTAAAATGCATCCATATCTATATGTATTATTTTGCGCTCTTTTACCATGCTACAAAGTTAGAATAAGAAATAATGATTTGCTAACAATGCATTTAGCAATACCTTTGTTTCTATACAATATTTTTTAAATCCGTTCATACAAATGCACGAAATAGAACGTAAATTTTTAGTAAAAAACAGCCGGTATAAAGCCTTGGCTTTTGAGAGAAAATATACCATTCAAGCCTATTTAAATACGCATCCTGAACGCAGTGTACGTATTAGAATTCAAGAACAAAAAGCATGGATAACCGTTAAAGGTAAATCTGATGAAAAAGGCTTGAGTCGGTTTGAGTGGGAACAATCTATAGCTGTAGCTGATGCAGAAAAACTTTTGAAAATCTGTGAGCCGGGTAAAATTGAAAAGTATCGCTACTACGTGAAATTTGAAGGTCAAGTTTTTGAGGTAGATGAATTTCTAGGAGAAAATAGCGGATTAGTGGTAGCTGAAGCTGAATTAGAAAATATAAATCAACCACTTGCTTTACCCGATTGGATAGGAGAAGAAGTGACAGGTAATAAGGCTTATTATAATGCCTCCTTAATGAAATTACCCTTTATAAACTGGTAAAAAAAAGCAAATCGATTTTTTCGATTTGCTTTTTTGCCTGTAATACAATTTTATCTATTGCCATCCGCCTCCCAAGGCACGGTATAAATCTACAATTGCTTTTAAACGATTGTATTTTGCATCGATCATACCTAATTGAGAATTTAAAGCATTTTCTCTAGCGGTAAGCACTTCTAAATAGTTAGCAAACCCATTATTTAATAGTTCTTCAGAATAATCTGTAGCCTTTTGGTTAGCATTAAATTCTTTTTGTTTTAGAATTTGCTTTTTTTCAGCAGCCTGGTAGGCATACATAGCATCTGAAACTTCTTTACTCGCTTGTAAAATAGCTTCTTTAAAACGCAATCTTGCTTGTTCTTGTTGGGCTTGAGCTACTTCATATTGCGTTTTTATTTGGCGTTTATTAAATATAGGTTGGGCCAAGCCAGAAACTACATTAGCGAATAATGAGTTGGCATCAAGCAACTCACTTAAATCTAAACTCTGAAAGCCTGTATTGGCGGTTAAAGTTAAAGATGGGTAAAAGTTACTACGGGCAACATTACTAAGCTCAAAAGCATTTCTAAATGCCATCTCGGCAGCAATTACATCGGGTCTATTGCTTAAAAGTTGTGCTGGCACTCCAGTTTTTAATTCGGTAATAATTTGTTGCTCGCTCAAAGCCGATCGAGGAATAAATTGAGGTGCCTCTCCTAAAAGAATAGACATACTGTTTTCTAATAAGCGTACCTGTTTTTGCAAATCTACCAATATGGCTTGAGCGGTATACAATTGCGCTTCGGTTTGTTGAACCCCAACCTCTGTTAAATTCCCAGCTTCTTTCAAGGCGTTGGTAGTTGATAAACTATTTTGCCTGTTTTCTATGGTTTGTTCGGTAATCTTAATCTGTTCATCTAAGGCAAGTAATTGGTAGTAAATATTCGCTACAGAGGCAATTAATCGTGTTTTAACAGCCTTATGTGCGGCCACACTTTGCAGGTAAGAAGCTTCAAATGCTCTTTTTTGGCTTCTTATTTTTCCCCAAATATCGGCCTCCCAAGATAAGCCGGCACTTAATTCATATTGATCTAAAGCACCATCAAAGAAACTACCAAATTGACTGTTTCTAGCCAATTCTTGGTGGGTCCATTGTGCATTGGCGTTTAAACTAGGTAAATATCCTGCTTTACCTTGTTTTAGATAAGCTTCGGCAGCGATAATTTGCTGCAAAGCCACCCGGATATCGATATTGTTTTTAAGCGCGGTATTGATATGGTCTTGCAAAACACTATCAGTAAATAAATCTTGATAAGATACTTGGGCTAATGAAGTAGAGTCTTTAGCTATTTGATCTGTTCTAAAATGAGCTTCTTCAAGCACTTCTGGCTTTTGATAATCTTTTGCCGCAAAGCAGGAAACCAACAAAAAGGGCATACTGGCAATTAGCAAAAGATTGTATATTCTATTTTTTTTCATTATGCATTTTTTTCGTTTAATTCTTGTGCTTCTTTTTCTTTTTCAAGAATGGTTTTACCCACAACTTTTTCTTGTAACCACTGAAAGAAAATATAAAGTATAGGAATAATAAACACCCCTAAAATAGTACCTATTAATAACCCGCCTACTGCACCTGTACCAATAGAACGGTTACCTTCTGCACCTGTACCAGAGGCAAAAACCAAAGGCAATAAACCTATGATAAAAGCCAAAGAGGTCATTAGAATTGGTCTTAATCTTACTTTTGCACCTTCTAAAGCCGCTTCTACAATGGGCATGCCATGTTGCCTACGCTGCATAGCAAATTCTACAATCAAAATGGCATTTTTTGCTAGTAAACCAACCAGCATAATCAATGCAATTTGAAAATAAATATTGGCTTGCAATCCTGCAAAATAGGTAACCATATAGGCTCCTACTACCCCAACAGGTAATGATAGTAGTACCGCAAATGGTATAAAATAACTTTCGTATTGTGCTGCTAAAATAAAATACACAAAAACAATACTTAATAAGAAAATGAAGAAAGCCTGTGATCCTGCATTTACTTCTTCTCTTGTTAAACCAGAATATCCAATTCCATATTTTGTTGAAAGTTGACTAGCTTCTTCTTGTAAGGCTGCAATAGCATCACCAGAAGAGAATCCTGGAGCCGAAGCTCCACTTATGCCTACAGAATTAAATAGGTTAAATCGAGTTACTTGTTGCGGACCATAAACGCGTTTTAAATCGATATAAGTAGTAATTGGTGACATTTCACCTGTATTATTTCGTACGTATATAGAGTTTAAATCTTCAACACTAGCTCGATCTTCGGGAAGGCCCTGTAAGAAAACACGATATTGTTTGCCGTAGCGCGAAAAATCGGCGGTGTAAATACTACCAATATAACCTTGTAGTGTATTAAATATGCTAGCAATTGAAACCCCTGCCTCTTTTGCCTTAGGTACATTTATATTAAGCTCATATTGGGGGTAATTAGTGTTAAACGAGCTCTGAACATACTGTATTTCTGGTCGCTGATTTAATTTACTCAAGAAATTTTGAGCAGCTAAGTCTAAATCATTAAAACTTCCCCCAGTTTTGTCCAGTAATTTAAACTCAAAACCAGAAGAAACTCCAAATCCAGGTATACTAGGTGGTGCAAAGAATATCATTTTTGCACCTTGAATCTGTGCACCTATACCAAATAGTTGTCCGGTAATGGCATCTGATGATAAAGCATCATCTGTTCGCTCATCCCAAGGAGCCAGGCGCACAAAGGCAATTGCAAAGTTACTTCCTTGTCCACTAATTAAACTAAAACCATTTACAACAGTTACTCCGGTTACACCAGGAATTTGATTGGCTTTATCTTTTAATTGATTGGTAATTGCCACTGTACGATCTAAAGATGCACCCGCAGGCAACTCTATATTGGCAAAAAGAACCCCTCTATCTTCATTAGGAACAAAGCCTGTTGGTGTTTTCTCTACTGCAAAGTAAATTCCGGCTACAGCCAAAACCAATATGAATGGCGTGATCCACTTATGTTTATAGAGAAAAGATAAACTTTTAACGTAGCGTTGTGTAGTAGCCTCAAAAGCTGTATTGAATTTATGGTAAAAACGCTGTAACCAAGATTTATTTTGGTGCTCTTCGTGGTTGGTTTTTAAAAATAAAGCACACAATGCCGGACTCAAGGTTAAGGCATTAATAGCTGAAATAGCTATGGCTACAATCAATGTAATACCAAATTGCTCATAAAAAACACCTGTTGGACCCGTTATAAAGGTCACCGGAATAAATACCGCAGCCATTACCAAGGTAATTGAAATAATTGCCCCTGTAATTTCATCCATAGCGGTACGCGTGGCCGATAAAGCTGATTTTGCCCCTTCTTCTAATTTGGCGTGTACAGCCTCAACCACCACAATCGCATCATCTACCACAATACCAATAGCCAAAACCAAAGCAAATAAGGTAAGTAGGTTAATAGAGTAACCAAATAAATTTAAAAAGAAAAATGTACCAATAATAGAAACAGGAACTGCAATGGCAGGAATTAACGTTGATCTAAAGTCTTGTAAAAAAATAAAAACAACGATAAAAACTAGAATAAAAGCTTCAATTAGCGTACTGATAACCTTACTTATAGAAGCTTCTAAAAATTCGTTTGAATCTAAGTTGATGTAAACCTCTAAACCTTCCGGGAAACTTTTCTCAAATTCATCTAATTCTTCGTGTACTTGCTTAATAATCTCTTGTGCATTTGAACCTGGCGTTTGGTAAACTGCCATATTAACTGCGGGGTAACCATTGGTGGTAGCTTGAACATTAAACCCTTCGGCGTCTAGCTCTATTTCGGCTACATCGCCAAGTCTAAGATACTCTCCGTTGTCTAAGGCTTTTATTATGATTTCTTTGTATTGCTCTTCAGTTTTGTATCTTCCGCTATATTTGATAACGTATTCAAAAGACTCGGCATTGTTTTGACCCAAACTACCTGCGGCAGCTTCGGTGCTTTGCTCGTTAATTGCTGCACGTATGTCTGAAGGCATCAGGTTATAAGCAGCTAATTTTTCAGGTTTTAACCATACTCGCATGGCATAGTTACGTGTTCCAAAAACGGTTACATCTCCTACCCCATCAATTCTTTTTAAAGCGGGTAGAACATTGATATTTAAGTAATTTTGAATGTAAGTAGCATCATAATCTTTATTTTTAGATAAAACAGCCAAGAACATCAATGCACTGGTTTGTTGTTTTTGCGTGATTACACCAGCTTGCACAACTTCTGCCGGCAATAAGGGGTTGGCTCGGGCAACCCGGTTTTGTACGTTAACCGCAGCAATGTCTGGATCGTAACCTTGTTTAAAAAATACTTGAATTTCTGCCCTACCTGAATTACTTGCGGTAGAGGTAATATAGTCCATACCCTCTACCCCATTTACTTGCTCTTCAATAGGAATAATTACACTTTCAAGAACGGTCTCTGCATTGGCTCCTGGATAATTAGCGGTAATCTGTACGGTTGGAGGTGCGATATCTGGATATTGTGAGACAGGAAGGCTTATAATCCCTAAAATTCCTAAAATCACAATTACAATGGAGACTACTGTACTTAATACAGGTCTCTCTATAAATTTCTTTAACATAATGAGCTGAGCTATTAATTATTTAAATATGGTTTCAATAGGCTTGGCAATACTGTCGAATGGTACAAGCATAGGTTTGATAGGCATATTGTTTCTAAGCTGCCCGGTACCTTTTGCTACAAATGTATCACCTTCCTTAATCCCTTTTTTTACCACAATCAAGTTAGATACGCGATCAAGCACTTCAATAGGTTTTTCTACCGCTAAAGTGTCTCCTTGAACGCCAAAAACGTAAACCTTACCTTGTCTTTCAAAACTTGACAATTCTGGTATTACAACCTTGTTGTCATATTTTTTCGGAATTAATATTTTCCCACTGTTACCATTGCTTAAAATTCTATTAGGATTAGGAAACTGAGCTCTAAAACTTACCGTACCTGTTTGTTTATTTATTTGACCTGAAACCGTCTCAATTTTTCCCGATTCGCTATAGATTTCGTCATTGGCTAAACGCAGTTTTACAGGTAAAAAATTATCTATTTTGTCTTGTAAATCTTTTCCTTCCGCATTAGCGATAAAATCTAAATATTGCTTTTCATTCATACTAAAAAAAGCATAAACATTATCGGTTTGTGAGACTGTAGTCAAGACATCGTTTGGTGAAACTAAAGCGCCATTTCTATAATTTATAGAACCTACATACCCGTTAACCGGACTTTTTATAGTCGCATAACCTATGCTAGCCGATACACTGTTGTAATTGGCTTTTGCTTGCTCTAATTTTGCTTTTGCAGTTTCAAGTTGTACGGCACTAATAATATTTTTTTCAACTAGTGGTTTTAATTTATTTACCTCTACTTGTGCTGCATTTACATTAGCTTTAGCTGCTTGGGCATCTTGTGATAAACTTTCAGTTTCTAACCTAAAAAGTACCTCTCCCGCTTTTACTTGCTGGCCTTCATCAACTTTTACTTGGGTAATATATCCCGTTACTTTTGGTCTAACTTGGCTATTTATTGTGCCTTCTATGCTAACAGGGTAAGTTTCATAGCCTGTGAGCGATTTAGTGATTGCTTTTGTAACCGGAACTTGCTTAGGGCCCATCGCACCGGGTCCAGCCGATGCATTTTCTTTACAAGAGCCCAGTATTAAAGCCGTTAATATTGCAAAAACGAAAGGTATTTTATTGTTTTTCATAGTATTATTTTTCTTGACTTAGATTTTAGATATTTTCTTTATAGTTTCTTTCAAATTTTCTTGTTGAGATCTGAGATATTCCTGGTATAACTGCCGTATTTTTCGCTTTTCTGACTGGTTATCTTCATATTTTCTATTGAATTGATCTATACTATCGATTATCTCTAATTCTCGATTTACCTTTAAAAGATTCTCATTTAAGTTAATCTCTAAATAATTGCTTGTTACTTTAAAATAACGTTTACGATCTCCTGGCTTTGTGAAATAATCTATAGTCTTTAATTGAAGCAGTAAATTCACATTGGTCGAAATAGAACTCTTACTGGCTCCAGTAATTTGCGTGATTTCATCAAATGTAAGACCCTCTGACGGAGTTAATATAAGCAAGGCCAATATGCGGGCAGCCAGTGGAGTAATGTTTAATTCACGCTCAAATTGAATACCTAAACGCTCTACTAGGTTTTTCTTTTCTTCACTACAACTTACCATAATAAATAGAATTTGGAATGCAAAAGTATAATTAGTTCAGTAACAACTGAACTAATTTAATGTTAATTTTCTTCAAATGATTTTTAATTGTTTTGAATGACGATATCTTGAGATAAATGATTACCCAATTCGTCTAAAACCAGCAGCTGATATTTCCCTACTTGCGCAGAGATTTGCATTTCGTGAAAATGTTGGGTTTTTCCAATAAATTTTTTATTTAAATACCAATACACTTCTTTTTCTGGAAAGCGATGAGCTAGTTTTAAAACAAGAGGATTAGATTTTTCGTTAAATCCTTTGGGAAGTAAAATACTTTCTTGATTTACCGGAAAAATAAAATGCATTATATCTGGCAAGCTTTGAGAACATTCAGGCGAAAAAGCTGGTATGTCTTTATAATGTGGATTAAATTGTTTGTAGTAGTATGCCCAAAGTGTGGGTAAAACCAACCAGGATTGCTGTCTAATTTTCTGTTTGTCATAGCAATTTAAATTTACTTGGTATTTTAAATTCGAATCTAAATTGATGATTTGATGAAATTTACATGTGCTTGTGTTTTCTCCTTTTTTAGGAATATATGATTCTTCTGTTTCAGGGCATTGCAAACCAGCTAACATACCGCTATGCTTACAAATATTCTTTTTTATCAGATCATCATATGGAATATCAAAATCTTTTGAAACAGGTAATTTTGAAAAAACCTCAAACATAATGGGGGCAGCGGCTTTAACTCCTGTTAAACCGGGCCTGCCTTCACCGTCTGTATTGCCTACCCAAATGCCTACTGCATACTTTGGGGTAACTCCTACAGCCCAAGCATCTTTAAAACCATGGCTGGTTCCTGTTTTCCAAGCAATGGGTTGTGCGCTGGAATAAAATTGCCAATTCAATTCAGATTGGGGGCGATTTACTTTTTTAAGCGCCTTAAAGGTATGATAAATCGCACCAGCTCCAAAAACAGGTGATTCCTGTGTTAGCGCTCCAAAATGCTCAGCCTTTTCAGGCAGAATTGTATTTATTTTAAACTCATTAGCTCTATAAGTACTAGAATTTTTTGAATAGAAGTTTAACGTACTGGCCATATTGGCATAGGCATAGGTTACTTCCCATAAACTGCACTCGGCACCACCTAAAGTTAAAGATAGACCATAGCTCGCAGCAGGCCTATTGACCTTGTGCTGATTAAGCTGTTTTAGTTTCTTATAGAATTTTTCTACTCCATAATCTTGCAATAATCGAACGGCAGGAACATTTAAAGACATTGCCAAGGCTTCGTTTGCCGGTACGGCACCACGGTATAATTTATCAAAGTTTAAAGGGGAATACCCATTAATATTGGTAGGTATATCGGCCAATAAGGTATTTGGTAAAATATTCCCTTCATCTAATGCCGCGGTAAACAAAAAGGGCTTAAAAATACTCCCCGCACTTCTGGGTTGTTGTATAACATCAACATAAGGATCTTGAGGTGAATCGGGTTGGTTGCCTAAATAAGCGATAACTTTTCGCGTGGGCACATCTAAAACTAAAATGGCTAAATTTTTAATTTGGTTGTGTGATAGTTGTCGAGCGTGTTGTTTAGCGATTTGATTGATATGTTGCTGTAAAAAATAATCGATATCGCTGGTTACTGGATTCTTGGGTTGATGCTGTTTTATTCTTTCTACAAAATGAGGAGCCAGATCTGGAAGCGCTAAAGGTTCTTGAGGTAAATCTTCGGCTAAAGCTAGTTGGTAAGTCGCTTGGTCTATAATTTTATTTTTTAGTAATTTTTTGAGTAAGCGATTTCTTTTCTGCCTTAAAAGCTTTTCATTTTTACCAGGAAAAACAAGTGAAGGCGCATTAGGTAGAACAGCTAAACCAGCTGCTTGTCCCCAACTTAAATCTGTTGCCGATACACCAAAATAACACCAAGATGCTGTTTCTAGCCCTACTACATTTCCCCCGAAAGGGGCATAACTAGCATAAAAATTTAAAATTTTCTCTTTTGAGTATCTCAATTCTAAGCGTAGTGCCTTTGCAAATTCAATGAGTTTTTCGGTATAGGTTCGTTTAGTCGAGCCTCTAGAAAGCCTTATCACCTGCTGGGTTATGGTACTGGCTCCTCGCCTTTTACCATAAGCTAAATTATGATAGGCGGCCTTTGCTATAGCAACTGGATTAAACCCAGGATGCTTATAAAAATAAGCATCTTCAAACTGTAAAATTGCTTTTTCAAATTTGTAAGGAATTTTTTTGCTTGAAGGAAACCTCCATTGGCCATCTTTAGCAATACGAGCACCGAGCAAATATCCGTTTTGACTATAAACAACTGTAGAAACAGGCTTATCAAACAGTTTCTGTGGTAAGCAAAACCACCAAATTGCTCCCATGCCCAAAAACAGAAGCAAAAGAAAAACTTTATTCTTTAGTGAGTATAATCGTTTCTTTTTGAGCAAACCGAAATTTTTAACGTATAACTTCAATCCACTTTCCTTTATTTCTGGCAAAATAATTTCCGTCATACATGGCAGAAACTTGAGTTCCCGGCAAATAATACTTACCCAAATAAGAAGCGTTTAATTCAATTTCAAAAGTCTGGGTTTCCCCTGGTTTTAGATCAAAATAAATATATACCCTGTCGTCCCGAATATCACGGTAATTAGCAGCAGAACGATTAGTGCCAAAATTGGTAAAACTGGTATTTATAATTTCCCATCCGCTAGGTAAAAACTGACTAAGCGCTACGTGATTTACCTTATCTATTCCTTGATTTTGTATACTTATTTTGGCTGTAAAGCTTGTACCTTGCTTAATTTTAGCTACCTCTATACTTTTATTGTTGGTGTTTAAAAACTGTACATCTAACTGTAGATTTTGTTTTTCTTCTAGCTCTTCGCCTATAGGTAAAATACCTTGTTGGTTTAAATTTATAAAGACGAGATTCTGTGCTTTATTGGTAATATTTATTTTTACGTGATTTTTATTTTCGGGTAAAGGAACAGCCACCATAGTTTTATTTGTGCTCAACTCTTTAGATTCGCCTTGTATTTCATAAACTATAGAAAAAGGCTCTGTAGCATTGGCAGCAGCCATTTTTGCAAGTGACAGTAAGGCATAAGCAGTTTCTTGCGTATTAAACCAACGATCTGAGGATAAGTCTTTGGCTATAGATTGTGCAAATTCCATTTGATGCTCTGTTTTTTCAAGTAGCACTAGCGTTTCTAAGGCCATTGCTTTATCTCTAAATTTTGATTGAAAGCTAGAGCTGATTTGGTTTTTACTAGTAAAATTGTCTTGAACAGGTTTCATTAAATCTTCGGCTACCGATTTTTTTCCAAGCACGGCATATGCCGCTGCCAATCGCCAAATCGCAGTATTACTCATTTCTTCAGACTCTCTAAGTCTATTCATCGCCGCCAGCTCTGCATTACCAGATAAAGCCAAAGCATAAAGTCGGTAGGCTTGATTTAAACTTGTGTTATAAGAGGTTAAACGGTTTTGCCATCTTCTGGCTTCCCGTCTTTGGTAATTCATCCAGTTATCTAGCAAACCTACTGGTATAGCATAACCTTGTCTTTTGGCTTCAATCATAAAATGCCCTACATAGGTAGTTGCCCAATCGTGAGCCTCACTTTGTCCTGGCCAATAGGAGAAACCGCCGTTACTTAACTGGTAGTCTTTTAAACGGTTTAAAACCCCTTGAACATTTCTTTTTAATTCTCCATTACGATGGGCAGGTAAGTCCACCAAATCACTTAAAAATAATTGCGGAAATGCACCCGAAGTAATTTGTTCTAAACATCCGTGAGGATAGTCAATTAAATAATCTAACCTGTTTTCTAAATTGATTGTAGGTAGGCTCGAAAACACCAACTGACTCGAGTTGCTTCCTGATTCGCCAAACGACTTATAGTCTAAACTTAATTCTCCCTTAGGTTGTAAGGTACTACTAGTTGATTTATAACTTACAGGATTAGGGTTAAAAATATCTATTTCGGTTTGGCTATAGGCCTTTTCGCCATGTCCTTGAGCAAAAACCTTTATTGCTTGAGGTTTTGAGGTATAATTACTTTTAAAAGTAAAATATACTATTTGCTCACCTGGTTTTTCAAAAGTTACTTTTTTACGGGTGGGTCCTATAGCTTGCAATGCTTCGTCAAGCTTTAGAGTTACTTCAACTTGTTTTATTTTGTTTTCCATTGCAAAAACAGTTACCGGTAAATTTATTTCTTCACCAGGGCTTAGCTTCCGCGGAAGCGAACTGAGTACCATTAATGGCTGGGCCACTCGAACCGATTTTTCGTTCTTACCATAGGCTTCGGTTTTTGGATTTCCAGCTACCACCATAACCCGAACTGCCCCTACATAATTTGGCATATATAGCCGATGCTTTGCTTTTTGACCAGCTTTTAATTTAAATGGACCCAAATAAGAAACAACAGGTTTAAAACGATCTGCTTTTCGGTTTTTGGCACCCGCCGCCAATTCGCCACCACCAATTTCATATACGTTATTAACGCTTCCACCATAAGCTCCAATTACTTGGTCATATACATCGTAGGTTTTTACTCCTAGAGCTTCACGAGCGTAAAATGCCTGATGAATATTTGGTGTTTTAAAGCCTGTTAAATCGAGCAAACCTTCGTCTATTACTGCCAAGGTATAGGTCATTTCTTTTTTGTCTTTTTCGCTTATGCGGATATCATATTGTTGCTCTGGCTTTAATTCTTTCGGCATTTCAATTACAGGATTTAATTGCGTCTTAGAATCTGTTATTTTTAAAGGTATTACCCCATACAACCGAATAGGGAGATCATTTTTGCTTTGTGCATGGGGTTGTAGCAAAGTGATGTGCGCATAAATATTTGGTGCCATTGCAGAAGTAATTGGTACTTCTAGCTGTGTTTTGCCTTTTTTTGTAGTCACCCAGTGTTGCGAAAGCACTCGGCTACCGTTCTCAAGACTTACCAATGCTCTACCTACCTTGCTTGACGGGAAACTAATACGTGCTTTTTCTCCCACTTCATAGCTTTCTTGATCTGATTTTAATAGAAGCATTTTCGCGGCATCCGCTGCGGCATTTGACCCTAGAGAGTAATAATCTTTAAAAAAGTAGCTTGTCACTCCTGTAGCATGACCAGAGATAGAATCAACTACTCTAATTAAATAACGACCAGCTTGGTTTTCGGGTACTTTTATAAAAAGGGTGCCTTTTCCATCAGAATCTGTAGTTATAGTTTTTTCTAAAAATGGAGAATGTACCTGGGTATTTTCGTAACGAGAAAGGTTTGATTTACCTCTACTCCACCACCAGCGCCACTCTATTTTATATACGTATACCTTAAGTTTACGTGATGGGGCAACTTGTCCTTTGGCATTTAAACTAATTATATCAAAAGGAATTTGGGCATCGGTTTTGTGCGCACCAAAAGCCTTTGATTCAGGAGATTTAAGTCCGATGAAGTGTGTATACGGAGCCAATTTTTTAGTTTTCACATCTATAGAAAAATCTCCACCACCCTCATAAACTTTGGTTAAAAAATTTGCCTCCAGCATTCCAGGCGCATTTTTATTTAAGTTAATTTGTTCTTTAAAATCAAGACGTCCATTATGGTCTATTTTATCTTTTATCCAAGGTTTAGTGATGCTTTCAAATTTGCGAACTGGATCTTGAAAAATATAAGATTTATATTGAGGAAATGGCACCGCCGCCGGACTGAGCTCTACTTCTATTTCTGCTTCCAAATTTTTGGCTATAGCGCCATGTAGCCAATTAGATTGTAATGAACCCACTAATGGCTTATTGGTGCTTAAAACCTTTTCGTCAAAATCTAAATTTATCTTTAATCGATTCGGTTTTACGGTAGCCACTTTTAAAGTTTTTGAAAAACTTGCGCCACCTACTTTTATCTGCGCTTGCCAATTGCCTGTTACATCTTGTTCTTTGGTGGGTATAGGAAAATAATAAAAATTATTAATGGCTTGGGTGGGATGCGAAAACTCACTCTTATTTTTTTGCAAAACCAATTGGCCTCTTGCATCAAAAACCGATAATTGGACAGGATGTTTTTTAGGTAATGGATTTTCAATATCGTTTAAAACGAAGTTTAAATGTATAGTATCTCCAGGGCGATGTACGCCTCGCTCTGTATAGATAAAGCCTTTTAATCCGTCTTGAACTTCTTGACCACTTATATCAAATTTACTAAGAGAAAGTGCGTTGCCACCGCTTAGCTTGGCGTAAGCATATTGTTTTCCTTTTTGTGCCACTACAAAAGCAGCTTGTTGTTTGGTTTTAAGCTTAACTTGCCCGTTTTTATTGGTGTAGGCTTGACTAAGTAATTGTTTTTGATAATTGTATAAACTCACCTTACTTTTACTTTCGGGTTGCGTATTAAGCAAATTATTTGTCGATATGTGGTAGGTATTATCTGTACCTTCTTTAACTATTAAACCCAAGTCTGAACCTAAAATATTAATGGTAGCAAAACGATCATCTTCATAATAAGAAAGGCTACAAGGGTTATCTCTTTCTCTCCAGTTATAGGGTGTTTTTCGCCAATTGTAAAGTTCATTGTTCCAATATTGTTCTTCTCTGTAATTTTCTTCGGGATAGCTAACTTCTGCTTGCAAGATGGGCTGTTGGTTTTCTTGTTCACCACAATCATAATTGCTGTATTCTTTTCTAAAACTTATCTCTACGCTATAAAGTGCACCCGGATCTGATTTAAAAAAATCAGATAAATTTAGCGCATGGGCTTTCCAGTTTTTTAAGCCAAATGCAGTCTTGTTATCAAAAACTATAGTTTTTTGCGCTATTTTTCGCCCCACACGCTTTAAATTGTAGTTAGCCCCTAAAGAAGCATCTTGTAAATGATCGAGGATGTTGTTTTTATAAATTTTGATTACACGAACATCGACCGCGCGTAAATTTACCGTTTCAAAATAAATAGGTGATTTGGCTGAAGCGGGTAAAATGTTCCCTTTAGAAATTAGACGTACAGTTGGTTTGAGCTCTTCAAACGAAATATTATTGGTATAGGTGTTTTTAAGTTTGAAACCGGCTGAATTTTTTATACCGGCAAACACTTCTAATAAAACTTCGCCAGCAGGTCGTACATTGGGATAGATGTATAATACATTACCTTCTACTTCAAATTTTAAGTTACTGTTCTCTGCCAACTTAATTAAGCCTTGAAAATTTTGGTTAGGATCAAGTGCATCTGAAAAATTCAGGCTTAATGCAGCTTCGGCTCCAGAATGGGTTTGTATATCTACAATTTTAAAATTATCTTTTCCAGGAATTAAGTATTCATCTTTTCCGCTATAGTCTGCTTGTATCGGAGTACCATCATAAGTAATTGTAAGTTGAGAGTCTTCTATATATCGGGTGATATTATCAATTTTAAAACGGAAATACTGACTGCTTTCTAAATTCTCTTCCCAAATTATGGGGAGCTCTTGATCTTTTTGTTTTACTTTAAGAATTTTCTTGACTTGATTAAGCTCGGCAACATCAGCAGTTTCTATTTGACCCGTTAAATATTGCTTAGAGTCGTTATAAGATTGTAGGTTACCTAAATTAAGTTTGTAATTCTGCTCCAGAGTTTTAAAACTAAAAGTATAGCTTTTAAGTTCATTCGAAATATCCTTATAAATTAGATCTAAGGGTATAGTTACAAAATAGGTAGTATTCGCTTTTAATTTTTCTTGAGGTTTAAAAATTAGTTTTTTTCCATTTTCAAGATATAGTTTCCCTTTCACGGCAGGAGAAATTTCTAGATATTTTTCTGCTACCTCCTGGTTAAGCTCAACTTCGGGCCAAGGCTTATTAAAGCTAATTAGAATGGGTTCGTTTATAGAGGTTTTTCCGTAAGTATGCGTACTGATGTAAGCCTTATAATTAAATAAGCTATCTACTTCTTGATCTTCTTTTTTGCTGTTACAGCTTAATAATATTAGGGTAAAAAAGAAAAAAAAATTAAAACCAAAGCGCATACTAAATCTCATAATAGAATAGGTTTATGTTTTAGCCAGATTAAAAAAATTGGCCCATTTTAAAATTAAGAAATGATGAATTATGCCAAAGATAGACAAAGCTTAATTGAAAACAATTTAAAACTTTTTTATTTTCTTGTGGCAAACGATAATTGATTGATCTCAAATATTTTGAGAGTTATCTATTGCATTAATACCCGAATCAAAAAGGCTTATAAAAGAAAAAAGCCTTTTATACGCTGGTAAAAGGCTTTTATTATAATAAAAATCAATTTAGTGATCTTGATATTTTTCATCCATCTCAAAATCTTCCATAAATTTGGTGGTATAGTTTCCATCAAGGTAATCGGGATGATCCATTAATTGCCTATGGAAAGGAATCGTTGTTTTAACACCTTCAATAACAAATTCATCTAATGCGCGTTTCATCTTATGGATAGCTTCTTCTCTTGTTTGAGCCGTAGTAATTAACTTGGCGATCATTGAGTCATAATTTGGAGGGATAGAATATCCGCTATAAACATGCGTATCTATGCGCACACCGTGCCCTCCAGGAGCGTGTAAATTGGTTATTTTACCTGGTGAAGGTCTAAAGTCATTATACGGGTCTTCGGCATTGATACGGCATTCTATTGAATGTAATTTAGGAAAATAATTTTTTCCTGATATTTCTACGCCAGCGGCAACCAAAATCTGCTCTCGTATCAAATCGTAATCAATAACCTGTTCTGTAATTGGGTGTTCTACTTGGATACGCGTATTCATTTCCATAAAGTAGAAATTTCTGTGCTTATCAACTAAAAATTCCACTGTACCAGCCCCTTCATACTTAATATATTCGGCAGCTTTAACCGCTGCTTCTCCCATTTTTTCGCGCAATTCATCGGTCATAAAAGGAGAAGGAGTTTCTTCGGTAAGTTTTTGATGTCTTCTTTGCACAGAACAGTCTCTTTCAGAGAGATGGCAAGCTTTACCTTTGCTATCACCAACTACTTGTATTTCGATATGTCTAGGCTCTTCGATAAGCTTTTCCATATACATTCCGTTGTTACCAAAAGCCGCACCAGCTTCTTGTCTTGCAGAATCCCAAGCAGCCTCAAGTTCTTCTTCTTTCCAAACGGCGCGCATTCCTTTTCCGCCTCCTCCTGCTGTTGCCTTAAGCATAACAGGGAATCCCATTTTTTTTGCTGTATTCAGGCAATCTTTATAATCTTTTAATAGGCCATCGGAACCTGGGATACAAGGCACTCCAGCGGCCATCATAGTAGCTCTAGCCGAAGCTTTATCGCCCATTCGATCAATCATTTCTGGTGATGCACCAATAAATTTAATACCGTGCTCATCACAGATTTTGGAAAATTTTGCATTTTCTGCTAAAAAACCATATCCTGGATGAATTGCATCTGCATTGGTAATCTCTGCCGCCGAAATAATATTGGGTATTTTTAAATAAGACTCGTTACTTGGAGCTGGACCAATACATACGGCTTCGTCTGCAAATCGCACATGAAGGCTTTCTGCATCAGCTTTTGAATATACCGCAACAGTTTTGATTCCCATTTCACGGCAGGTTCTAATTACACGTAGTGCAATTTCACCTCTATTGGCAATTAATATTTTTTTAAACATACTGTTTATATTTTTTTGGACACGAAAGACTTTTTATTCTAAATAGATTAAGATGGGTCTACTAAGAATAATGGCTGGTCAAATTCTACTGGAGATGAATCGTCTACCAATACTTTTACGATTTTCCCAGATACTTCGCTTTCAATCTCATTAAATAGTTTCATTGCTTCAATAATGCAAAGTACGTCTCCCTCTTTAATACTATCTCCTACTTCTACAAAAGTAGGTTTGTCTGGTGAAGGCTTGCGGTAAAAAGTTCCTATAATTGTAGATTTTACCGTAATGTATTTTGAGTCATCTTCATTTGAAGCAGTTTCTTGTTGCTCTGGTGTAGCTGTAGTTTCGGCTGGTGTAGCAGGTGCTTGAGCTTGCATTTGAGGCATTTGCATCTGTGGCATTCCTTGCATAGGTACTTGCTGTACGATGGTAGTCTCTTTATCATCGCCAGATGAAGTTTTAATGGTAATTTTCACATCATCGGTTTCTAATTTTACCTCGCTAGCACCAGATTTGGCTACAAATTTTATTAGGTTTTGAATTTCTTTTAATTCCATAATATTGTGGTATTAATCGTTGTGATTTTAAGAATTATAGGCCCATTTTAAATAAATCGAACCCCAAGTAAAGCCCCCGCCAAAAGAGGCGAAAACTAGGTTATCTCCTTTTTTAAGTTGTTTTTCGTAGTCACTTAGCAACAACGGTAGGGTAGCCGAAGTGGTATTACCGTAACGTTGTATATTCATTAGTACTTTGTCATCCTTTAGTCCCATGCGTTTTGCAGTGGCATCGATTATTCTCTTATTGGCTTGGTGCGCCACCAACCAGTCGACATCTTTTTCTTCAAGTTGATTGCGCTTCATTATTTTCTCGCTTACATCTGCCATATTGGAAACCGCAAACTTAAATACGGTTTTACCGTCTTGATGAACATAATGTAATTTATTTTTCACTGTTTTTTCAGAGGCGGGTAGTAAAGATCCTCCTGCTTCTATTTTCAGAAAATTTCTTCCTACGCCATCACTACGCAAATATTCATCTTGTAAACCTAAACCTTCTTCATTAGGTTCAAAGAGAACAGCGCCTCCACCATCACCAAAAATGATGCAAGTGGCCCGGTCTTCATAGTTGATGATAGAAGACATTTTGTCTGCACCAATTAGTAAGACTTTTTTGTATCTGCCAGACTCAATATAACTTGCAGCGGTAGACATACCATAGAGAAAGCTAGAACAGGCAGCCTGTAAATCAAAAGAAAATGCATTTGTGGCACCAATTTCACTCGCGGTAAAAGCCGCTGTTGAAGCCACAGGCATATCGGGTGTAGCCGTTGCAAAAAGTACCAAATCAATTTCTTTAGGGTCAAGATTGGCTTTTTTAATTAAGTTTTGGGCTGCTTTTATACCTAAATAAGAGGTGCCTTTTTGGGCATCTTTTAATATTCTACGCTCCTTTATTCCTGTTCTTGTAGTAATCCATTCATCATTGGTATCTACCATCTCTTCTAACATTTTGTTAGATAACACATGCTCAGGAACAAAGGATCCTACAGCGGTTATAGCCGCTTTGATTGTATTCATACAATTGAAATTATTTCAGCAAAATTACCGCTAAATTATTTTAAAACTTGATATTGAGTAAATTTATAAAATTTAGCAGATGCAAATTAAGGTGTTTTTGTCAATTTATCAACTTATATAGAAAAACTATTATGCGCTCATAGTATTCTAGAAATAAGATAAAACAAAAAAACTCTCGCACAGCTGCACTGCGGAGAGTCTTATAAAAAAAATTTAATGCTTATTAAGCCTCAACTTCTTCTGTATTGTCAATAAGTACTTGACCTCTATAATAGAGTTTTCCTTCGTGCCAATGTGCTCTGTGATAAAGATGAGCTTCTCCCGTAGTAGGGTCTGTAGCAATTTGTGGAGCTTTTGCTTTATAATGCGTTCTCCTTTTATCTCTTCTAGTCTTAGATATTTTTCTCTTAGGATGTGCCATAACTAAGTTATTTATTGTCGTTTAACAGGTTTTTTAATTTATTCCAGCGAGGGTCTACCTCATTATTTTTATTTACTTCCTTTTGTACAGGTTGCAATTCTTCTAATTTATCTAATATTTCTGAATCTAATGTACCGTCTTCAATGCCTGGGTGTAATCGCTTGTAGGGTAAAGCCAAAACTATAGCTTCATAGATGTACTGGTGCACTTCAATTTCATAGGCACCATGCGGAAGAATTAATAATTCTTCGTTCTCATCGTTGTACTCTTCACCAAATTTTACCACCAAATGCAATTGATGTTCAACAGGTTGATCGTAGGCTTCATTACTAACATCGCAATTAAGATTTACAGTACCCTCAATACTAAAGTGTAGCTCTAGCATATTGGCTTTTTTTTCTAAAAGTAAATCTACCGAAACCTTTACGGTATTAAAATCATCATATTCAAAGAACTCAAAGAAATGATTATCTATTTGATAATCAAAATGATGTTTGCCAACCTTCAATCCTACAAAAGGAATGATATATTCTTTTAGCTTTTTCATTACATCATCGATTTCAAGCGTGCAAATATAAAAAAATAAATTCGATACAAGTATTTATTAACAAGAAATGTTTATAATTTTTCAGCTTTCTTTTTTAGCGGATTTTTGGTAAGCTCTTGATATTCTTTTCGGTTTTTAAAAATAGTGATTGCAGCGTACACCGCTTCTTGAAAAGATTGGTGGTTAGCTTCATTTTTACCAGCAATTTCAAAAGCAGTACCGTGATCAGGCGAAGTTCTTACACGCGATAAGCCAGCGGTATAGTTTACGCCTGAGCCAAAAGACAAAGTTTTAAATGGGATTAAACCTTGGTCGTGATAAGCCGCAATAACGGCGTCAAAATTTTCATAATTTTTGGTACCAAAAAAGCTGTCGGCAGCGTAGGGACCAAAGGCCAAATGCCCTTGTTCACGTAATTTTTCTATGGTTGGCTTTAGTATTTTATCATCTTCATCTCCAATTACGCCATTGTCTCCGCTGTGAGGATTGATACCTAGAAATGCAATTTTTGGTCGCTGTACTTTAAAATCCGCTTTAAGCGAATGGGTGATTAATTGAAGTTTTTGAGTGATAAGTTTTTCGGTTATGACTTTTGGAACGTCTTTAACTGGTACATGATCGGTTAAAAGGCCTACTTTTAAATTTTCTGAAATCATAAACATAAGACTTTCACCTTCTAGAGCTTGAGCTAAATAGTCGGTGTGCCCAGGAAATTTAAATTTTTCAGATTGAATTACTTTTTTGTGAATTGGTGCGGTTACCAAAGCATCTACTGTGTTTGCTTTTAAAGCTGCAGTAGCGGCTTCAAGCGATTGGAAAGCAAAATCGCCTAAAAAGTTATCTTCTTTACCAAAATTAATTTTTAGGTGATTTTTCCACACATTTACCACATTAAATTTTCCTTCTATAGCTTCACTAGCGTTATTGATTCCTTGAATATTTGTATTTACATCAAAATGCTTTTTGTAAAAAGACATCAGTTTGGTGTTGGCAAACACAATTGGGGTGCAAAACTCTAACATTCGGTTATCTGCAAATGTTTTTAAGATAATTTCGCTTCCAATTCCGTTTAAATCGCCAATGCTTATGCCTATTTTTATATTCTGTTTTTTCACTTGTGTCGCAGTTTAAATTCATAAAGAAAGACAGGTTAATTTTAGTGAGTAACTTAAAATTATACCTATTTTTGCACTACAAAGGTAAGTATTTATAACTATGTTTACAGGAATCATCGAAGAAATAGGCGTTGTAAAACAAATTGAAAAGGAAGAAGGTAATTTGCATTTCTATATTGAGGCAGCGATGACCCCCGAGCTAAAAATAGATCAGAGTGTTGCACACAATGGTGTTTGTCTTACGGTAGTGGGAATATTTGATGATAACTATAAAGTTACTGCTATTCAGGAAACCATAGCCAAAACCAGTTTAGGTTCTTGGGCAGTAGGAGACGCCGTTAATTTAGAACGTGGCATGTTAATGTCTCAACGCCTAGATGGTCATATTGTGCAGGGCCACGTTGACCAAACAGCAGTGTGTACGCATATTGAGCCAAAGGGGGGGAGTACTTTGTTTACATTTGCTTATGACTCTAAACTGAATAATGTGACTATAGAAAAAGGCTCTATTACCGTTAATGGAATTAGCCTAACGGTTGTAAACAGCCAGAATAACAGTTTTAGCGTGGCTATAATACCTTACACGATAGCGCATACCAATTTAAATCAACTTAGGGTTAACGATACCGTTAATTTGGAGTTTGACGTGATAGGAAAATACGTTAAACGTCTATTAGAATTAAAAAATTAAGCTTTTTGATTTTTTTTACGGAAGTAAATAATTCCTATTCCTCCGGCTGCTACAAGTAACAACCAAGTCTGGTTATCTATGTTTAAACCAGGTGGTGGAGGTATTCCTTGAGGATTAGCTCTTGTGGCACGATCATTTGGTGGGGGCGGTGATTTTTTTGCTGCAGAGTATTGAAAAGCAGAGCTATCTGTTGCCCACAATAAAATGGCGACAATGGCGACAAGTTTTAATATTCTTTTCATTCTACACTTTATCTCTAGGCGGTAAAATTAAACATTATTTGATGAAAACTTAGCAAAGAATGTTAAAATAAATCGATGATAGGTAAATATTTTCGAGCTTATAAAGAAAAGTGGACCCAGATGGGCTCGAACCATCGACCCCCTGATTATGAGTCAGGTGCTCTAACCAGCTGAGCTATGGGTCCTGATTTTCGGTAGGCAAAACTAAATAATACTTATTTACTGTGCAACAAAAAATCTATTTTTTTATTTCTTGGCATAATTCTACCAGCACCCCGTTGGCTGATTTAGGATGCAAGAAAACCACCATTTTATTATCGGCGCCACGTTTTGGGGTTTCGTTAAGCACCACAAATCCTTCCTTTTTTAATCGCTCTACTTCTGCATTTATATCCGCGACAGCGAATGCAATATGATGAATACCTTCGCCTTTTTTGGCGATGAACTTGGCTATTGGGCTATTTTCATTGGTTGCTGCCAACAATTCTATTTTGCTTTCCCCTGTTTTAAAAAATGAGGTAACTACGCCTTCACTGGCTACTCTTTCTTCTTTATAGGGTGCTACTCCCAATAAAGCCTGGTAGGTTTTATTGGCTTCTTTTAAATCTTTGACGGCAATACCCAAATGTTCTATTTTTTGCATCATATCTTTATTATTTTTGTACACAAAAATACAATTCCTTTTAAATAAACTACTTTTGCAGTATGGAAGAAACAAATAGACAGAAGAAAATTGCGGGCGTATTGCAAGAAGACTTGGCTCGTATTTTACAGCAAGAATTAAAAAATGCCGGAATTACACATATTATTATATCGGTATCTAAAGTGCGGGTAACTACAGACTTATCTTTAGCTAAGGCTTATTTGAGTATATTCCCAACCAAAGATGCTGCAGGTTTGTTAGCCGAACTGAATCAGATTAAGCCAAAAATTAAACACCAAATGGCTCAGCTCACTAAAAATCAGTTGCGCAAGATGCCCGATTTGGCTTTTTATTTAGATGACTCGCTTGATTATATTGAAAATATAGATAAAGCGGTAAACGAAAAAGAAAATCCTATTGAAAATCGAGATTTATTAGATCGTCGTAAAAAATCATAAATGGGTTTTTCCTTATACATCGCAAAGCGCTATTTAGGAACAAAAAGTAAGACTAATGCTATAAATATCATAACTGGTATTGCAGCATTGGGCGTTTTTGCTGGTGCAGCAGCTTTGTTTATTGTTTTATCTGGTTTTGCCGGACTTAAAGCGTTTAGCTTGTCTTTTACCAATGAATTTGATCCGGATCTCAAGGTGATTCCGTATGAGGGAAAAACAATAAGGCTTCATTCATCTCAAATTAATAAACTGCAAAATATAAAGGGTATTAGCCAGTACACCCAGGTAGTTGAAGAAAAGGTATTGCTGCAGTTTAACAATAAACATTTACCGGCTTTTATTAAAGGGATAGATGAAAATTACTTAAACGTCAATGCCGTAGACAGCAGTTTGATAGGTGGAACTTGGTTGCACCCTAAAGAAAATCAAGTAGTAATTGGTAGTGGTATTTCCCGAAAATTAGCCTTGGGTTTTGCGGGTTATGGTGATGTGTTAAAGTTAATGGTTCCTAAGCCTGGGGTGGGGCAACTTAGTAGTGCGCAAGAAGCTTTTGAAAGTGTTAGTACCCTGGTAATTGGGATATATAGTATAAATGAAGATTTAAACCATAAATATGTTTTTGCGCCAAAAGCTTTGGCTCAAGAGTTGTTGGGCTATGAGCCGAATGAAATTAGCGGTATCGAATTAAATTTGCAACCTGGGACTAGCGAAGAAGGGGTAAAAGAACAGCTTTATGAATTATTTGATTACCCCGTAAAAATTAAAAACCGAATTGAGCTTAATGATAAGTTGTATAAAATGCTGAATACAGAAAATTTGGCGGTTTATATGATTTTTACTTTGGTGCTCATTATTGCTCTATTTAACGTTGGTGGTGCTATTGTTATGTCTATTTTAGATAAACGCCAAAACATCAATACGCTCTATGCTTTAGGTGCCTCATCTAATAAAATTAAGCGCATTTTTTTGTTACAAGGTAGTTTACTTACCTTTATTGGAGGAATATTGGGTTTATTTTTAGGCTACCTCATAATTGTTTTACAGCAGCAATTTCATTTGATTATGATTACGCCTACCTTACCTTATCCAGTTGAGATTGAGTGGCAAAACTTGGTTTTAGTTTTGGTAACTATTATGGTTTTAGGAGTTACTGCATCTTATATTGGTGCCACCCGAATAGGTAAAATTATTAACGGCTAAATTGAAAATCTCCAAATTCGGCTTCGGCTAAATCGAATGCTTTAAAAACATCTACCGCCTCATCACTGGTGACCATACGGGTACGGTGTTCTTTAAAATGAGGAATGCCTTTAAAATAATTGGTGTAATGCCTGCGGGTTTCAAAAACACCTAAGCGATCGCCTTTCCAATCTATAGCCATTTGCAAATGCCTACGAGCAGCATCGAGACGCTCTTGCATGGTGGGAGGAGCTAGATGCTCTCCTGTTTTTATAAAATGCTTTACCTCTCTAAAAAACCAAGGATACCCAATGCTAGCTCTACCAATCATAGCTCCGTCTAAGCCAAATTCATCTCGCATTTTTATCGCTTTTTCTGGGGTGTCTACATCGCCGTTTCCAAATACAGGAATGTGCATACGCGGATTGTTTTTTACTTCGGCAATGGGGCGCCAGTCGGCTTCTCCTTTATACATTTGAGCGCGTGTTCTGCCATGAATAGAGATGGCTTTGCAACCCACGTCTTGTAAACGCTCGGCTACTTCTACAATTTTAATCGAGTCATGGTCCCAGCCCAATCGGGTTTTTACTGTTATGGGTAAATTGGTATGCTTTACCATTGCCTCGGTTAAGGAAACCATAAGGTCGATATCTTTTAAAATGCCGGCGCCAGCTCCTTTTGAGACTACTTTCTTTACCGGGCAACCAAAATTAATATCGATAATATCTGGCCCAGATTTTTCTACAATCTCTACAGATTCTAACATCGATTTTAAATTGGCTCCAAAAATTTGAATGCCTACGGGGCGCTCTTTTTCATAAATATCTAATTTCATGACGCTTTTGGCGGCGTCACGTATCAAACCTTCAGACGAGATAAACTCGGTGTATACTACATCTGCTCCTTGCTCTTTGCACAGCGCTCTAAAAGGGGGGTCGCTCACATCTTCCATTGGAGCCAATAACAATGGAAATTCTCCTACATTTATATCGCCTATTTTTGCCAAAATTGAATTTTAATACGTTTGTGCTGCAAAATTAAGAAATAAGTAGCAATTGTAGTATGCTGTGCTGGTGTAGAATTTTTTAATGCAAAAGGGATAGCAGTGAAAATACTTTTTTTGCTTTTATAAATGGCAAAAAAAGATTGTAATGTATAGCCCGGGCCGTAGGCTTTGCCCAAAATATTAAAGTTTATAAGTTAGTTTAAATAATGCTGTTCTGGGCTGCACATAAATATTTCTGTCGGTTACTAGAAACTGGTTAAAAGCGTTTTCTCTTTTATACTGGACATCAAAGATATTATCTACCGCTAGCTCAAAACCCCACGGGCTGTCTTCTTTATTGTAGTAAAGGGATAGATTTCCTAGGTTAAACCGATTGATTTGACGGGAGTTTTTATTCTCGTAATAACTATAGGTATAATTGGCTTTAAAAATAAAATCGTTTAAAAAATCCCATTCTAAATAGGCAAACGGATTGATTTGGGTAAAGCTATTTTTAAAAGTACTGGATGCAAAATTACTAAAACGCTGTTCCCAGCCTAAAGTTAAATTGGGCCATTTTTTATAACGAGTAGAAGCTTCAAAAGCGTATCGGTAATTTTGGGACTGGTAATCGTTTGTATTATTGTTTATAATTCTTGAATAGTTTGATAGGCTAAAGTTGGCACGTAGTCTAAAGCTGTATTTAGGTATTTTTTTGTTTATTGCCCCGTTAAGCGTATAGGTATTTTCTGGTAAACTGGTGTAAATAGTAGTGCTTACTTGATCTATACCTTCTAATTGTGTGGTATTTTTTTAAAACCTGTAATTTACTTTTAAAAGTAAAAACCTAGGCAAGAGTCTATATTCTGTAGTAGAAGAGCCAATATCGCTTACCGAGTAACTTCTAAACGTTTTTGTATTAAATAAATTATTTCCTGATATTCCTAGGCTTAGCTTATTCTTAATTAATTTATAGCGTGCATTAAAATCTAAAAAATAATAGGTGTTATTGGTTGTTAGGTTGCCAAAATAATAACGTTCGGATTGAAGTTGAATGTTGAACTTGGTACTGAAAACAAAAGATAAGTTTAAAAAACTCATATTGTCTGTGAAAGAGTTAGCTATAGATGTTTTTATAGTTGCGGTAGTCCATTTAGTCCCTATATGATAGTTGAAAATTCCGTCATATCCAGAGCGTAACGCGATACCATAGTTGTAATTTTTTGAGACTACTTCTCGAAGATTTGAATTGTTTACTACATTTTTAAAATCGCTTTTAGAATAGCTCACATCTAATTTAATATTAGAAGAGATTAAATTTAAATAATAATCTAAAGATGAGTTTACACTAAAATATTTACGATCTTTTATCAATATTTTTTCAGTTTGAGTAAAATTCTGATTGATTAAAGTGTTTGAGGATAAAAAATTATGATTTTTGATGTACACCAAATATGAATGAGCAAAAAACTTGTCGGTCCAATTGCCTAATTGATAATTTAAATTAAATCGAGATGCATCAAGTTGATTAAAATTATTGCTTCCACTTTCAAACGAACGAAATCCTGTTAAAACGAAATTGCTGTATACGTCTAGAATTTTTGCATTGGTAGTATTATAGCTGTAGGCAGTAGCAACCTTATTTTTATCGTTTATTTTCCAATCTAACCCAATGCTCGGGTTTATAAAGAAGGGGTTTTGTTTTGAAGAAAATTGTTTGTTTTCTAATTTATTAAAGAGTTGATGTGTTGCAAATTTTCCGGTAACACCAATATCATTATACTCTAGACGATATTTACCTTTAAAATATAAATCATTAACCAAATAGGTTAAATCATTTTGATAAGCTTTAGGTTGCGCTACTACATCATTATCTTTTAAAAGAGAGAAGGTACTTCTTAACACATCTTGTCTGTATTCGTTTCCTAATTGAATAGCTAACAAGTCATTATTTTTTTTGCGATTTAAAAAATTAAGATTTATTCCTGCAAATTGCATTTGATTTTCGCTGCTTTGCGCAACACTACTAGCATCTCTATTTTCTGGAAATAAATCTTGATAAAAGAAACGGTTTATACTATAATTTTGAGGTGCTTTTTCGTCTATAAAACGGCCTAAAAGTACTATTGCTTTTTTATTCTTAAGTTGTTGGGTGTAGCTTATTTTTTGATCAAAAAGCGTTTTAGAGTGCTTTAAATCTTGAATAGTTGAAGTATTGTTGAATTGTAGATTAGAGGCATCGTTAAAACGGGCATTATTATATTTGGTAGTAGCTTCTAATAAAGTGGTTTTTGAGCTATTATAAATTAGTTCTAACTTACCAAAGGCTATTGATTTTTGATTCTTTAATTTATAATTCTCTATATTGGTAAAGCTTGTTCCTTCAGTTTCTATAACATTTACATTATTTTTAAAAAAGTCTAATTCGTCCCAGTTAAAAAAGCCTAAGGTTTTAATTTTTAGCTTTTTAGTAGGATTAAAGATTGCATTTAAAGAAGCTAATTCTGCATTATTGATATTGGTTCGATTTTGATTGAAATTCGTAGTGCTTGGCGACAAATTTAAGAGCTGCTTAGCGCCTTGGTTATTACCGATATTGGTAACCTCACCACCCCCTATTGGGCTTATTAACTGTTGTAAATCTCCTGTGCTATCGTAACCGATATTATTCAAATTGGTTAAAAAATAAAATTTATTCTTTTTACCAAAGTTCATCAGGTTCCCTCTAAATTCATAAAAATTATCATTTCCTAAACCGGCTTCAAGGTTGCCAAACCAAACGCGTTTAAATTTATCGGCTACCTTTAAATTTAAAGCAACTTTTTTGCTCTCTTCAATACCCTTTAAGAGGCTATTATTCGAAAAATTTTTTAAGATTTCAATCTCCTCGATGGTGTAAGCGGGCATATTTTTAGACAATACTTTATAGCCTTTCTTAAAAAAATCATCCCCATCAATCATTAACTTTTCAATTTCTTGATTACCTACCTTTATTGTTCCTTCATTATCAATTTGTAGGCCTGGAATATTCTTAAGTAAATCTTCGACCGTTTCTTCTGTTCCTACTTTAAAAAACTTTGATTTAAACACTATAGTATCATTATTTACTTTTATAGCTTTTTCGGCTTGAATAACCACTTCATCTAATCGCATAGACTTTTCTACAAGTACTACGTTGGTATTCAATTCTGTTTGCTCCTTTGTAATTGTAATTGGTATGATTTTTTTCTCAAAACCTAGTGCGGTAAAAACTAAATTGAACTTACCAATTTTGTTTACGGTAAGCTTGTACTTATTATTATGATCTGTAAAGGTATAAGCAATAATCGACTCATTTAAACTGTCTTTTACTTTTACGGTTACAGGAGTTTCTAAAGTTGATTTACTCGATATTGTGCCAAATAATTTTACTTGCGCCGAGGATATTGTAGAAATGAAAAGGAGTAAAGTAAACGCTATTCTTCCCATTCATAAACCAATTCAATTCCTAGTCGTCTAATTTTTGTAGATTCAACAGCCGTATCTTTTGAGGCTCTAGCGTCGAGAATCTTAGCGTCGCTTAAATGCTTTTTATCAATAATTCCTACGTATTCTTTTAAAGAGATAGCTTTATCATTAAAATTATTAGGCGATTGCAAATCTATTTTTGCGTTATACGGCAATACTATTTTTTTTACCTGCCAAGAATAAGTGAGTGTTCCAGAAGTACTTTGAATAAACAATATTAAGCCAGGTAAAGCTTTAAACTTCCAAGGCCCTGCAGGTATGGGTATTTCTTCTGTAAAATAGGCTATATAGTCTCTTCCTCTAAAATTGAGAGTTGCCTTGGTGCAAAGATAGTCACCAATTTTTAGGGTGTCTTTAGGGTGAATCTTCCAATCTAAATCACCTAAAGAATCTTTTACAAAATAGGTTTTTTTCTTAGAAGGCATGATAATACTATAGGTATTGTTCTTTAAATTCCCGTAAATAGATTTTTTCTTTAAACTGATTTTTTTTTGACCTATTAAATAACTGCCGTCTTCATCTTGGGCAACATTATCTTCGTTTGTTAGATTCAATTCATCATTTGTATAAAGAGTCGTGTTATTTTTTACAACTAAAGTTTCTTCATTACTATAATAGTCGTTTTTAAAATGGTATTCAACCAGTAGTTGATTAGCATTTTGGGCATAAGCATTAACGAATAAAAAAATGCTAATAATTTGTAAGATTTGCTTCATAATTCTTAAATGCAAGCTACGCATTCAAAAATGCGTAGCATTTAATAAAACTTATTTTAGAGCACTTCATTTAAAAAAGCGGCATGTGCTTTGGCTATTTCTCTGCAATGCGACTCACTAAAAGCAAAAGTAGTGTACTTTGTTGTGGTTTCTGTAACTCTACCATCTTCATGAATAGTTATTCTCGTAATATAATAAGTGCAAGTGCCATAGCTTTCTTGCAAATTATGATTTTTTAAATTATTAGCACTATCTGCAAAGGCAAAATTTGCTGCAAAAATCAAACAAAAAAAGAATAATAATTTTTTCATAATAAAAAATTTAAGTTAATATTAATCAAACCTAAAAAAAAAAACGATTTAACCAAATTTTTAGCATATTAATCGATTATTTTTTGAAAGTAGGTTGTTAAAAGTCGAATTACTGTTATAAGGCTGCCTCAAAAAAAGAGGTATTATTCACGAGCCAGTAGGCTTATGATATAGCTAAAAGGTAATTTTATTTTTACAACCACTCTTGTTTTTATTAGGAGTAATTCTATCCGCTTTAAGCGAAATTAATCCAGGCGTTCGCGTTCGCTTTGGTCTATGGTTCTTTGGTTGTCTTTAAGTAAAGTATTTCCAAAATTATAAGTAAAGCCAAGTTGTACATATCTATTTTCTGGCAAGGCATAGTAACCGTTATTTTGGTTGAGATAAACCGATTTTAATCGGGACGCATATTGATTAAAGATATCGGCAATTTGAAGCGATAATTCACCTTCATTGTTCCATAAAGACTTGTTCACTCCTATAGTAAGATTATTTAAATTATCAACTACAAAAGAACCACTTAAGTAATTTGAAATATATAAAAACGAGGCATCTGCGCTCCAAGATTGGTCTTTTGATAAGGTAAAACTACTATATAAAGAGCTGTAAAAACCGTTAACCTCATTGGTATATGCGTTTTCTATGCTTAAAAGTGCAGGAAAGCGTTCTTCTTCATGAAAAACAGATAGTATGGCTTGTGCATACCACCAATCGAAGAGATAACGACCGTGAAAAACATCTAATCCCCATGATTTACTGTCAATTGCATTTAGAGGTATGTTTTGTAACAGACGCAAGCTGTTGTCTTGAAAAGTCAACTGAGTGGTGTTTCTGCCGTTATCACGATAATATAAATCTAGGCTATAATTATTTCCAAAAAGATATTTAAAAGAAAAATTATTGCTTATTGCTGCCAACAGCCTTTCATTACCGGTGCGTAAACTATTTTCATTGATAAAATAAGAAAACGGATTTAATAATTCATAATTGGGCCGATCTATATTACGGGAATAATCAAAGACTAGTTGCTGCTTTTCGTCGATGGCGTAGCTAAGGTTTATTTTAGGAAAAAGACTGGTGTACTCGCGTTTAAAATTGTGAGTGTTGGCAATATTTTCTCCTTTTCTATAGGTGTGTTCTACACGCAGTCCGCCTTGAGCGGTCCATTTTTTAACATTTGTTTTTACGCTGGTATAAGCTGCCCAGATATTTTCTCTATAGTCAAAGGCGTTGAAATTGGGTACATTCTGTACTGCCTGAGCATCACTTTTAATATTGGTATAAGCTAAACTATTTTCAGAATTGATATGCGATAGTTTTATGCCGGCAACAAAGTCTATTTTTTTGAAATTTTGCTCAAAGTCTAACCCCGTAGCATAAATATCAATTTTTTGGTTGGCAGCTGTGGTAAAACTATTTTCATTGAGCACACTTAAATCATCTGCTTTATAAATAGTTTGTATGTCTTGATTTATGCTTCGGTCAAAAAAAGTTTGGTGGTAATGAGCTTTAATTAAGCTTTGCTCATTTATTTGGTAATGATACGCCAGATTTAGGCCTAAATTTAAGCGCTCTGTATCTAAAAGACTACGGGTGTTAAATAAAGAGTCTCTGGTTTTCTGGCTATTAAATATTTGAGTTTTTCCTCGTATATTGTCTTCTTGAAAAGGGGTGAAATTGGTATTTAAGCTCAACAAAAGCTTTTCTTTGTTACTCAAAATATAATCAATAGCTGTATTTATTTGATAACTTCTTGCTTGCGTTGTTTTTTCAAAGTCGGTTTGCCAATTCTCAAAAATTAGGTCTTGATTATTTAAAAAATTGATATAACTTTCATCTTGCTTGAGCTTTTTTTCTGGCGAAAACGATAGGTTGGCAAAAAGATTAAGCTTTTTGGTTTTATAAAAATGGTTGCTATTTAATTGATATTTGGCATATACTCCTTGTTTATATTGTGCGGCAACACTGCCTTTGTAACCAGGCAACCATAAAGAATTGGTTACAATATTTAAAATAACACGTTCGTTGGCATCATAAGCCGTAGAGGGGTTTGTAATTAATTCAATTTTGTTTACGGCCTCTCCGCTGTAATTTTCGAGCATGTTTTGCACTTCTTCTGGGCTTAAATAAACCTTTCTATTATTTATGTATACGCTTGCTTGAGCACCTTTAACCATTAGTTTATCGCCTAAGTTTACTACTCCAGGAGTATGCTTAGCAATATCCCAAGCACTACTGGTTGAGAGGCTGGTGTTGGCTACCTCAAAAATAAGTCGGTCTGCCAGCTGTATTAATTTAGGTTTTCTTAAAGTAATAGCCACCTGCTCTAAAAGCGATTCATCTTTTTTTAATATAAATGTTTCCAAGTTTATATTTTTATCTAAATTAATTGTTTTGGTTATTGGTTTGTATCCGATGTAACTAACCTCAATTTTATATTTACCGCTGCTTAGGTTATCAAAATGAAAATCACCAAGATTGTTGCAGCTGGTGCCTTTTACAAAGCTTGAATCTGCGGCTTGATACAATAAAATATTGGTAAAAGCTATAGGATTTTGCTGATTATTAAAAACCTTACCCCTTATATGTAATTGAGCGTTAAGATTGCTGCTAAACGCTAATAAAAAACAAGTATAAATAAAAAATCTTACCAATTAATAACCAATTACATCGTGTGGATACGAAATTACTTAATTCTATTTAGCTTTTGCAACTTATTTTTGAAAATCAAAATAGTATATTTGCAATTACAAGTAAAAAGTGACTTACGAGTCACCCATTTTTTAGAATATTATTTATGAAGCACATAAGAAACTTTTGTATCATCGCTCATATAGACCACGGTAAAAGTACTTTGGCCGATAGGCTTTTAGATTTCACAGGTTCGGTTACCGAAAGAGAGAAGCAAGCACAACTTCTAGACAGTATGGATTTAGAGCGAGAACGTGGCATAACCATTAAAAGTCATGCCATACAAATGCGCTTTCCTTATCAAGGAGAAGAATATGTGCTTAATTTGATCGATACACCTGGTCACGTAGATTTCTCTTATGAGGTTTCTCGATCTATTGCTGCCTGCGAAGGAGCTCTATTGGTGGTAGATGCGGCACAAAGCATACAGGCACAAACCATATCAAATCTATATTTAGCGCTTGAAAATGACCTAGAAATTATTCCTGTTTTAAACAAGGTAGATTTACCCAGTGCCAACCCCGAGGAGGTGACCGATGATATTGTTGATTTATTGGGTTGCGATGCATCGGAAGTAATTCCTGCAAGTGCAAAAACCGGTATAGGTATAGAAGAGATTTTAACTGCTATTATTGAACGTATTCCTGCACCTACAGGAAAAGTTGACGCTCCTCTTAGGGCGCTTATTTTTGATTCGGTTTATAATCCTTTTCGTGGTGTAGAAACCTATTTTAGGGTAATTAATGGAAGCATTAAAAAAGGCCAACACATAAAATTTGTAGCGACCGGTAAAGATTATTACGCCGATGAGGTAGGTACTTTGCTTCTAAAACAGAGTCCGCAAAAAGAAATAAAAACGGGAGATGTAGGTTATTTAATCACGGGAATAAAAGATGCGCGTGATGTTAAGGTAGGAGACACGATTACCGATGCTAAAAATCCTACCACCGAGGCCGTTGCCGGATTTGAGGATGTAAAACCAATGGTATTTGCGGGTATTTATCCGGTAGATACAGAAGATTATGAAGAGCTGCGCAACTCTATGGAAAAACTACAGCTAAATGACGCTTCGCTGGTTTTTACTCCCGAAAGTTCTGCCGCTTTAGGTTTTGGTTTCCGATGCGGTTTCTTAGGGATGTTACACCTAGAAATCATACAGGAGAGATTAGAGCGCGAGTTTGATATGACTGTAATCACCACGGTACCTAACGTTTCATATCACGCGTTTACCAATAAAGAACCCGATGAGGTAATTTTGGTTAATAACCCGTCAGATTTGCCCGAACCATCCAAGTTGAATAGGGTTGAAGAGCCATATATCAAGGCAACTATTATTACCAAAGCCGATTTTGTAGGCCCAGTGATGTCTTTGTGTATTGAAAAACGAGGCGAAATCGTAAACCAAACCTATTTAACCCCAGAGCGTGTTGAACTTACTTTTAATATGCCTTTAGCCGAGATTGTATTTGATTTTTATGATCGTCTTAAAACGGTATCTAAAGGTTATGCATCTTTTGATTATGCCCCAATTGGCCTTAAACCTTCAAAATTGGTAAAGGTAGATGTCTTGCTTAATGGGAATACGGTAGATGCGCTATCGGCTTTACTTCACGTAGATAATGCCTATGATATTGGGAAGAAAATGTGTGAAAAATTAAAAGAATTAATTCCGCGGCAGCAATTTGATATTCCTATACAAGCGGCTATAGGAGCAAAAATTATTGCAAGAGAAACAGTTAAAGCGCTGCGTAAAGATGTAACGGCGAAATGTTATGGTGGTGATATTTCTCGTAAGCGTAAACTTTTAGAAAAGCAGAAAAAAGGTAAAAAGCGAATGCGACAAGTAGGTAATGTAGAGATACCACAAGAAGCATTTATGGCAGTACTTAAATTAAATGACTAACTTTTATGTATAAAACCCCTTTCACAAGGGGTTTTATTTTGAAACGATATTACTTACAGTTCATTCCTGTTTGCTCCATAGCGGTAATATATTCTTGAAAGCTCATTCCCTCCAAATCTACAATAGTCTCGTCACCATCTTCATCTATTTGGGTAATTGTGCCATCTCCATTGTCACAAAATTCACTACTAATAGACATATCACCAAAATCTAAAGAGCAAGTCTGACAATCGTTTGATGAGCCTCCATCATCATCACTTGAACAAGAGGTAAACGCAAAAACTCCAGCCGTTAAGGCCATAAAAATAATTTTTTTCATTTTAATATGTTTTGTTAATAAAATGTGAAATTAAAAGTTTTTATTTAAAATGCAAATTATTGTGTCATTTTTATTAAAAAAATACTAAAATTTAATGTAAGCTGCCTCTATTCCGTTAATTACGATATTAAGTAGTCTTACAATTATACCATTTAGAAAAGTAAATAGATAGAATAGTAAACAAATTAGAGCCTAATATTTCCTTTTAGTTATAATTAGCTTTTTATGGGTTGCTTTTTAAGTTTAAAATAGCTATAATCTATTGTTTTAATTTTTAAATTCACAATTATGGCAGGTCATAGTAAATGGGCCAATATAAAGCATAGAAAAGGAGCGCAGGATAAAAAAAGAGCCAAACAATTTACCCGGGCAATTAAAGAAATAAGTGTGGCAGTTAAAGAAGGTGGAGGGCCAGACCCGGATGCCAACCCAGCCCTGCGCAATGCAATTGCCAATGCCAAAGGGGTTAATATGCCTAAAGACACGATCAACAGGGCGATCAAAAAAGCAAGTGGCGCAGATGCCGATAATTATGAGCTGGTGAGTTTTGAAGGTTATGGCCCACATGGCATTGCAATTTTTGTAGAGTGCACTACAGATAATGCCAACCGTACCGTTGCCTCTATTCGATCTATATTTTCAAAAAATGGAGGTAATCTAGGCACCAATGGCTCATTAGAATTCTTATTTGATCGCAAAGGGGTTTTTGCGATAGAGAAAGAAAAGTTAAGCGTAAATTTTGAAGATATTGAGTTGGCGCTAATTGAGGCTGGGGCCGAAGAATTTGAGCAGACCGATGATTTTATTTACATCTATACCAATTTTACCGATTTTGGGAAGATGAGTGAGGCCCTTGAGCGTTTAAACATAGAAGTTAAAAGCTCAGAATTACAGCGAATTCCGCTCAATACGACTAGATTACCTATTGCGCAAGCCCAAGAAATTCTTGATTTAATCGATAAATTTGAGGAAGATGATGATGTACAAAACGTGTATCATACCCTCGAAATTACCGAAGAGCTTTTAGCCAGCGTAACCGATTAGCCTACTCGGTTTTTGCCCTTTCTTTTGGTTCTACAGTCTCTTTTAAGTCGGTTTTTTCTTGCTTGGCTTCGGTTTCAAGAGTTTTTCCTAGATACACCAAGATATAATCTTGCTCAATTTCTACCTCTTGACTATGCGAAGGAATGATACTCAATTCGCCCTGCTTATCTTTTACAAATAGCGGAATGATATCTGGATCTGTCTTTGTAATCTCTATCAAACCGCTGTAATGCTCTTGAGAATTAAGCTTTATTTCTTTTATTTGAGGGTACTTTCTCGCTGTTTCTGTAAGCTTAATAAAATCATCGGTAGGTGAAAATAAACCTTCTTTAGGATTGTTTTCGGGGTCAGTCATCTCATCTGATGATACCAGTCTAAAAGAACCGTTCTCACCAAAATGATTTTGAAACTTTTCTATAGCAGTTTGGTTGATTTCCGTATTTCCCGTTAGCGCCATCAAATAACCTACATCATTAAGTTCTATATTATTGGTCAATTCATCTGAATATACACTCCCTTCTATCGCTTCTAATCCCAGGTTTTTTGCTTTACGGATGTTGTTTCGGTTATTGTCTACCAACACCACGTGGCGGTTGTTCTGTTTTAAATAACTACCAATAAGTCGGGACACCGAAGAAGCACCAACAATTAAAATGCCACTGCTATGGGTAAGAAATACACCCACCAATTTAGCAAAACTTCTTGCTGTAGTTGCGTTGAGTAAAACGGTACCCAACACAATCATAAATACCAAGGGAGTGATGTATTCTGCCCCGGCCACCCCTTGACTGGCTAGTTTTAAGCCAAATAAAGAAGCAATACCCGCTGCAACAATACCACGCGGACCCACCCAACTGATAAAGATTTTTTCATTGGTTTTTAAACTTGAGTTGATGCTGCTTAAAAACACTCCTAAAGGCCTAACTACAAAGACTACAATGGCAAATAAGATTAAGGCATTCCAATTATAAACCAAGAGTAAATCTTCCATATTTATATTGGCTGCCAACAAAATAAAGAGGATAGATATAAGCAATACGCTTAGCGACTCCTTAAAATATAGTATTTCTTTAATATTAGGCAGATTAATATTACCCATTACCAATCCCATAATTACAACCGCCAAAAGTCCGCTTTCGTGCGCGAAAGCATCAGATAATACGAAAACTCCCAAAACGGTAGCTAAGGTAAATACGTTTAATAAATAATGCGGTATTATGTTTTTTTTAATTGCAAAAGCAAGGGTATGGGCAAAAGTGAACCCGAAAGTAAATCCGAAAAGGACAATTTTACCAAATTCAATTAGAGCGGTTTGAGTAAATTCTCTTCCTTCACCAGCACTTATAAATTCGAAAACCAATACAGCGACAAGAGCACCTATCGGATCAATCAAAATACCTTCCCATTTTAAAATAGCCGATACGTCTTTTTTAAGCGGAATGTTACGTAGTATAGGAGTTATAACTGTAGGTCCTGTAACAATAATTAAAGCTGCAAAAAGAAACGATATTTGCCATGAGAGCCCAAAGATTAAGTGTGCTGCTATTCCGGCCCCAATAAAAGTGACCACCACGGCCACCGTAATTAACTTTACGATAACCGGTCCTACGTTTAAAATTTCATTCCGCCTCAAGGTTAAACCTCCTTCAAAAAGTATAATACTTATGGCTAATGAAACAAAATAAAATAAACTCTCACCAGGAAAAAGACCAGAGGTTCCATTCCATATAGGTTCTATAAGTTTGCTCCCATCTTCTGTAAACAAAGTAGCAATTGGGCCTACAAATAAACCAATAAGAATGAGTGGTAAGATGGCCGGTATTTTAAATTTCCAAGCTACCCATTGGGCTAATATTCCTAAAATTATAATTCCGGCTAATTCTACCATAGGTTTTATTTTTGAAACGAAAATACTATTTTTTTAAAAAATGCCTTTGACAATGTTAAAAAAGCTGTGTTAAATATCCCTTTAAACCCAATAAAACCTAATGATTTTATTATTTTGCAGCAAAAATAAATTTTATATTTTTTATGAAACTTTATCCTATTGAAGCAGGAAACTTTAAGTTAGATGGCGGAGCCATGTTTGGTGTGGTACCTAAAAGTTTATGGTCTAGAACAAATCCTGCCGATTCTAACAATATGATAGATATCGCAGCGCGCTGTCTTTTGATTGAGGAAGGAGATAAATTGATTTTGATTGATAATGGTTTAGGCGATAAGCAATCTGATAAATTTTTCAGTTATTACTATCGCTGGGGCGATGATTCTCTTGAAAAATCATTAAAAAAAGCAGGTTTTCATCCAGATGATATCACCGATGTCTTTATGACTCATCTACACTTTGATCACTGCGGAGGTTCAATTGCTTGGAATAAAGACCGTACAGGATATGAACCCGCCTTTAAAAATGCAAAATTTTGGACTAATGAGGAGCATTGGAAATGGGCAACCAATCCTAATGATAGAGAAAAAGCATCGTTTTTAAAAGAGAATTTATTACCCATGCAAGAAAGCGGGCAATTAAGTTTTTTACCTCGTAACGGTCAAGATTTCCAACACAACCAAGAATTAAATTTTGGAATAAGATTTGTAAATGGACATACCGAAAAGCAAATGATTCCACATATCAATTATCAAGGTAAAAAATTGGTTTTTATGGCCGATTTGTTACCTACAGCAGGGCACGTGCCTTTACCTTATGTAATGGGGTACGATACAAGACCTTTGCTAACTTTACAAGAAAAGAAAGCCTTTTTAGAAGAAGCGGCAGCTCAACAATATTATTTGTTCTTAGAGCACGATGCACATAATGAAATCATCACGCTTAAAAATACAGAAAAAGGAGTGAGAGTAGATAAAATATACACCTTTAACGAAGTTTTTAATAATTAAATAAACCATGAGAAAACCATTTTTAAAATCGGCTTTTGCAGCGGCAACCGTTGCCCTTATTGCCGCAAGTTGTGGGACAACCAGCCCCGTGATTACTTCTACACCCATACAAAACATCGATCAACAACCGTTAAAAAATATTGCGCTTACAGATGTTGAGCTTAAAGGTTGGGGAGGAGCAGATTTGGTACAAGATACCATACCGGGTATGAGTGTGCAAAAAGCTTATGATGAAATCATTAAAGACTACCAAGGAAAAACGGTAATAGTTGGGGTAATAGATAGTGGTGTCGATATAGAACACGAAGATCTAAAAAATGTTATCTGGGTAAATGAAGATGAAATTCCAGGAAACGGAATTGACGATGACAAAAACGGGTACATAGACGATATACACGGATGGAATTTCTTAGGTGATGCCATTGCTGAAAATTTAGAGTATGTACGAATTATTAAAAGACTGCAGCCTAAATATGAAGGTAAAACCAAAAATGATGTGGCAGCATCAGATTTAGCTGAGTTTGAAATGTACCAAGCGGCGCAGCAGGAGTTTGAAAAGGAATATAACGAAACCACACAAAACCAAAACTACTACCAACAATTGTTGGCCAGCGTAAACAACTCGTCAAAATTGGTTAGTGAAAAGTTAGGGAAAGAAGATTTTAGCCGTAAAGAATTAATGGCTATGGAAGCTGATACCCCAGAGTTGCAGCAAGCCCAAGCTTTTCTTAATAATATCATGATGAATATTGGTGATTTAGAAGAAGCTAAAGAACAACTGCAGGAGGGTATAGATTATTTTAATACTCGACTAGAGTCTCACTTTAACTTAGAACTTGACGGTAGAGCTATAGTTGGCGATGACCCTTATGATATTACCGATGTTAACTACGGTAATAATGATGTAGACGGTCCAGATGAGAAAAAAGAAGACGCTAAGCACGGTACCCACGTTGCAGGGATCATCGCTGCCGAGAGAAACAATAACATAGGAATGAATGGAGTTGCTAAAAACGTAAAAATAATGGCTTTACGTGCAGTTCCAGATGGTGATGAGTATGATAAAGATATCGCATTGGCTATACGTTATGCAGTTGATAACGGAGCTAAGGTAATCAACACCAGTTTTGGTAAATACTTTTCACAAGATCCAGAATGGGTTACAGATGCGATCAAATATGCGGCTAAGCATGACGTACTTATTGTAAACGCTGCAGGAAATGATGCGACAGATTTAGATACCAAAATGGTTTATCCAAACGATCAAAAGCCAGGAGAAAGCCAAGAGATAAGCAATAATTTCCTTACTGTGGGTGCTTCAAATTATGCCTATGGAGACAAGCTAGTAGCAAGTTTTTCTAACTATGGTAAACAAAATGTAGATGTTTTTGCACCGGGCACAAAAATTTGGGCTACCACACCTTTAGATCAGTATGAGTACTTACAAGGTACATCGATGGCGGCTCCAGCAGTAGCAGGTGTAGCGGCGTTAATACGTTCTTACTATCCTAAACTTACTGCAGCGCAAGTTAAACAAGTAATTATGCAAAGTGGTTTATCTTCAAGTGCAGATGTAATTGTTGGTGGTAACCCAGAAGACGTTAGACCGTTTAGTGAACTTTCTGTTTCAGGAAAAATGGTTAACTTGTACAATGCCTTTATTTTAGCCGATAAAATGAGCAAATAATATTAATATTAATTTTAATTAAGTGTTCTCTAAAGAGTCGATAATTTTATTTGCCGCTCCTAGAGAACACTTTTTTTTAACCCAATTATAATGATAGACAAAAAAACTTTTTTAACTTTTTGTATTGCTTGTTTAAGTTACTTTTCTGTTTTCGCTCAAGGCGGAAACGGTTCTTACTGGCAACAACATGTAGATTATAAAATGGAAATCGATGTAGATGTAAAAAATTACACTTACACCGGTAAACAAGAGTTGGTATATACCAATAATTCTCCAGACACCTTAAAACAAGTCTTTTATCATCTTTTCTTCAACGCTTTTCAACCGGGAAGTGAGATGGATGCACGTTTACAAGATATTCCAGATCCAGATGGTAGAATGGTAGAAAATCAAGGCACTAAAGAAAACCCTAAACCAGTAAGTCGCATTGCTTTGCTAAATGATAAAGAAATGGGGTATATCAAAGTAAACACCTTATCTCAAGACGGAGTTGCTGTGAAGCATAAAACAATAGGGAGTATTCTGCAAGTTAAGCTGAATCAAGCCTTATTGCCTGGTGCACAAACCACTTTACAAATGACCTGGAAGGCGCAAATACCAGAACAAATAAGAAGGTCGGGGCGTAATAGTAAAGAGGGTGTAGCTTTATCTATGGCGCAATGGTACCCTAAATTAGCCGAGTATGATTTTGAAGGCTGGCACGCTAACCCTTATATCGCAAGAGAGTTTCACGGGGTATGGGGTGATTTTGATGTGAAAATCACTATCGATAAAGAATATACATTAGGCGGAACTGGTTATTTACAAAATCCACAAGAAATAGGTCATGGCTACGAAGCCGAAGGTACTCGCATAGAGCACAAAGGAAAAAAGTTAACTTGGCATTTTGTAGCGCCGCAAGTACACGATTTTACCTGGGGAGCAGATCCCGATTTTGTACACGATAAACGCGTAACCAAAGAGGGGGTAACCTTGCACTTTTTATATAAAGATAATCCGGAATATGAGCAAGAAAACAATTTCACCGCCAACTGGAAAAGATTACAACCCGATACAGAAAAGCTATTAGATTTTTTTAATGAACATATTGGTCCATACCCTTACAAGCAATATTCTGTAATTCAAGGTGGCGATGGCGGAATGGAGTACGGTATGAGCACTTTAATTACAGGAAACCGTACCTACGAAAGCCTATTAGGGGTTACGGCACATGAATTGGCTCATTCTTGGTTTCAATTTGTGCTGGCAACCAATGAGTCTAAACACGAATGGATGGACGAGGGTTTTACCACCTATATTTCTACGCTAGCCGAAGATCATGTATTAGATAAAAACAATGAATTTCCGTTAAAGAACGCTTACCGCGGATATATTTACTTGGCCAATTCGGGTGCAGAACAACCGCAAACTACACACGCCGATAGATATGCCTTAAACCAAGCTTATGGTCTTGCGGCTTATTCGAAAGGTGCCGTTTTCTTATCGCAGTTGGGTTATTTAATAGGAGAAGAAAATTTAGATAAAACTTTAAAGCGTTATTACCAAGACTGGCAATTTAAACACCCTACTCCTAATGATTTTATTCGTGTAGCAGAAAAGGTTAGTGGTGCACAGTTAGGCTGGTATTTAAATGACTGGACAAGAACTACCAATACCATTGATTACGGAATTGAAGCAGTGAATGCTTTACCTACAGAGCGCACTAAAATCAAGTTAAAACGCCACGGTTTAATGCCTATGCCCATCGAGCTAAAGGTAACTTTTACCGATGGTAGCAGCAGGATGTTTTACATTCCGTTAGAGATGATGTATTGGGAAAAACCAATAGATGCAGAAAAATTAACTGCCTGGGCTTGGGGTCACCCTACTTATGAAATCATTTTATTTAACGATAAAAACCAGATAGAGAAGGTAGAGATTGACCCTTCACAAAAAATGGCCGATGTAAATAGAGAAAACAATATATACAAGCCATAATAGTATAGAAATAGAAGTCAGTAAAAAAAAAGCGGTCCTTGTAGGCCGCTTTTTTTGCATTATAGTTTGTTTTTTAAAATCTTTAAAATAGCTTCTTTATCCTCGGTAAAAAACAACTGGGCTTTTCTTCTATTTAATTTTAGGTGTATGTTATAGGCGCTATCACCAAAGGGTGTTTGTAGTTCAAGTAAACTTATTTGTTGATAGGGTATAGCCAATTCTTGGTTGCCTTGCCAATAAATAAAGTTCCTGTCTGTAAGCTTGATATTGGTTTTTTGTACAGACATATAGGCGGGAATAAAAGCAATTGTTTCATATAAAACCTGCTCGTCTGCAGCCAAATTATAAGGTTTGTCTTTACGAATTTTACGGATAAGAGCAAAAATAAGCGGTGTAATTACCGCGATAAAAATTACAAAAAACACAGTAGTAAGCAAACTACCTGATAAATCTTCTTGTTTGTTGAAGATAAAATAGTGAATTATAAAGTAAATAACCGCGCCGATAAGCGCCTGCATAGCAATGAATTTAAATATACTCTTTTTCATAGGTTACTTTTGTTTGCGTTAGGGATTGAGCGGCTTGTTTAAGCTCTTTTGCATTTTTTTTGCAAAAAGCGAGTAGCGAAAGCCCGACCCAGTAATCCTTTGAAAGGCTTACTGGGAAACGCCCAGCATAATTTATTTAATTTCTGAAACCCTTAAAGTGTTTACCATTCCTTTATTTTCTATAGGCATGGAGGCCAAGTTGATTACAAAATCGTTTGAGGCTACCAGTTTTTTATTTTTTGCAATAAGATTTACATCTTCAACGGTTTGATCGGTACTCTCAAATTTATCATAATAAAAGGCATTTACGCCCCATAATAAACTCAACTGGGTAAGTATGCGCTTATTGCTTGTAAAAGCTAAAATATGGGCGCTAGGACGCCAAGCAGAGATTTGAAAGGCGGTATACCCTGAGTTGGTTAAGGTACAAATGGCTTTAGCGCTAATTTCATTGGCCATAATAGCGGCGTGGTAACAAACAGCTTTGGTAATATACCTGTTGGTGCGAATATGCGGTGGGTCATGGGGTACGCTTATGAGTTTTGAGTTTTCAACACTTTTAACAATCTGGCACATTTTTTCGATAACTTGTACCGGATATTTTCCTACTGAGGTTTCTCCGCTAAGCATAACCGCATCGGCACCATCCATAACAGAGTTGGCCACATCATTAACCTCTGCTCGGGTAGGGGTGAGACTAGAGATCATGGTTTCCATCATTTGTGTGGCAATAATTACAGGAATACGTGCTTTTTTTGCTTTTAAAACCAATTGTTTTTGAATTAGGGGTACTTCGTGGGCAGGAACCTCTACACCTAAATCGCCACGTGCAACCATTAAACCGTCACAAGCACTAATAATCTTATCGATATTTTTTACTCCTTCTGGTTTTTCAATTTTTGCAATTACCGGTATTTTGTGTTCGCTATGTTTTTTAATGAGATCGTTAAGTACTTGCAGGTCTTTTTCATTACGAACAAATGAAAGGGCAATCCAATCTACCTCTTGCTCAATGGCAAATTGTGCATCTTTAAAGTCTTTTTCGGTTAAAGCCGGTAACGATATATTAGTATTGGGAAGATTCACCCCTTTTTTTGATCGTAGTGGCCCACCTTGAATAACCTTGGTAACTACCTCATTTTTTAGGTTAGTGCTTACCACTTCAAAAATTAACTTTCCATCGTCGAGCAGAATGCGTTCTTTTGGCTTCACATCTTTAGGAAATTCGCTATAATTCATGAAAACCCGGTCTTTTGTACCTTGAAACTCTTCGCCGGTAGCAAAGGTGATTTGGTCTCCCTTACTCACAACAATTTCTTCTTTCATGATACCCACGCGTAATTTGGGACCTTGTAAATCGGCTAAAATGCCTGCGTTAAAACCGTATTTTTCATTGAGTTCGCGAATACTCGCAATTCTTTTTTTTACATCGTCATAATTGGCGTGTGAAAAGTTAATTCTAAAAATATTCACTCCTTTTTCAAGCATGCTTTTTAAAACGCTTTTATTGCTAGTTGCGGGCCCTAGAGTGGCTACTATTTTTGTTTTTTTTATGTTATTCATTAATTAAAAATTAAATGATGTTTTGATTTTAGCTTTGACGCATCTATTATATATGCTGTCAAAACTTGGTTTATTTTTTTAAGCTTGCTCACGAAACCTAAAATTTCATTTTCGTCAGATTCATTTTCTATTTTCAACCAGAAGTCAACTTTAGGATATTCGGGTATCAAGTTGAGGTTTCTAGTATTTGTTGGTAAATCTTGAAACAAAGATCCTGCGGTTGGTTTTTTTTGCGGTAGATAACTGATTTTGTTCTCGACTAAATAGTAATCTACCTCGCGATAGATATCTTGGTGATGAAATAAGGCAAAATAAGCCAATTGTTCATCTGTTTTAAAATCTAAATCGCTTGCACAACGTTTAAATTGTAGTTGCAGGTATTTATTGGCAAAATAAGCTAATCGAATATGCTCTAAAGAAGTGTGAATGCCTATAAGGTAAAAATCATCTTCTAACAATTCATCGACAAGCAATTTATAGGCCATAATTCCTTTTGATTTTTGGTGTGCCAACCAAAATCAAAGATAACAAAATCTCAGCACAAAAACACGTTAACTAATTGTGAAGAATAGTAGGTAAATAGTAGCTTATAAAAGTACTAGCCAATCTTATTTTGTAAGGCAAAATAGGCTCTTTTTGCTGCTTTTTCTTCTGCTTTTTTCTTACTGGTGGCTCGTGCTTTAGCACGTACATTATCATTTAGCCATAATTTGACTGCAAAATGTTTTTGCTCGGCTACTCCAGTATCTTCATAAGACTCAAAATTAAAAGCGATTTTTTGCTTTTGGCACCATTCTATAAGTAAACTTTTGTAACTGATAACGAAACCTTCTAGCTCTTCAATGTCTACGTATGGGTCAATTACGCGGCGCTTTACAAATGCTTTACAGCTTTTATATCCTTTATCTAAATAAATAGCACCTACAAGAGATTCAAAAAGATTGCCGTGAATGTTATCGCCAAAATTTTGTTTGGGTAAACCGGTTTTAACTAAACCGATGAGGTTAAGGTCTTTACCTAATTCATTTAGATGTTTACGGCTTACTATTTTTGAGCGCATTTTGGTTAGATAGCCTTCATTTCCCTGTGGGGCTTCCTCAAACAAATGGGCGGCTATTATTGCGCTTAACATAGCATCACCCAGAAACTCCAAGCGTTCGTAGTTTATATCGTTACCCTGAGAATCTTTTTTATTCATAGATCTATGGGTAAACGCACGTTGGTAAACTTCAATATTTTTGGGTTTGAACCCGATAATTTTCTGAATAGCCACAAAAAAATTCCCGTTCTTTTTTGAACGGGAATTCCATATGTTTTGAATAATGCTCATATAATTACAAAGGCTTATTCAGTTAATTTCTTAAACAAAATACAAGCATTGTGACCGCCAAAACCAAAAGTATTGCTCATGGCTACATTTACCTCTCGTTCTTGCGCCTTATTTAACGTAAGGTTTAAACTAGGGTCAATGTTTTCATCGGCTACCTCGTGGTTAATAGTGGGTGGCACTATACTGTGCTTCATAGCTAAGATAGAGGCAATAGCTTCTATCGCACCAGCTGCACCTAGCAAATGCCCGGTCATCGATTTGGTGGAGTTGATATTGATATTCTTTGCGTGCTCTCCAAATACGTTAGAAATAGCTTTAAGTTCGGCTACATCACCAAGTGGCGTAGAGGTACCATGTGTATTAATAGCATCTACATCTTCTGGTTTTAAATTAGCGTTTTTTAAGCAATTTTCCATCACGGCCATTACGCCAACCCCATCAGGGTGTGGAGCCGTCATATGATAAGCATCAGAAGACATTCCCCCTCCAACTACTTCGGCATAAATCTTAGCTCCGCGCGCTTTAGCGTGTTCGTATTCTTCGAGAATTAATGCTCCTGCACCTTCACCTAGAACAAATCCATCTCGTGTTGCATCAAAGGGTTTTGATGCTTTGGTTGGATTGTCGTTGTTGGTTGATAGTGCGTGCATCGCATTAAAACCTCCCATACCTGCTTGGGTAACAGCGGCTTCGCTACCTCCGGTAACAATTACATCGCTATGGCCTAATCTTATGTAATTAAGCGCGTCGATCAATGCGTTGGCCGAAGAAGCACAAGCTGAAACTGTCGTGTAATTTGGCCCCATAAACCCGTGTTTAATTGAGATATGCCCTGGAGCTATATCAGCAATCATTTTGGGGATAAAGAATGGGTTAAACCTTGGAGTACCATCGCCATTGGCAAAGTTTTTAACTTCTTCTTGAAAAGTCTCTAAACCGCCAATACCTGCACCCCATATTACACCAACACGGTGTTTATTAATGGTATCAAGATCTAGTTTTGAATCGGCTATTGCTTCATCTGAAGCTACCAAAGCATACTGTGCAAATTTATCAAGACGTCTTAACTCTTTGCGATCAAAATACTCATTAAAAGGGAAGTTTTTAATCTCACAAGCGAACTTCGTCTTAAATTTATCAGTATCAAAATAAGTGATGGGTGCTCCACCACTTCTCCCGCTTACCAAACCATCCCAGTATTCTTGTATATTGTTACCAATGGGGGTAAGGGCACCTAAACCTGTAACTACTACTCGCTTTAACTCCATACTTGAGATGTATTATTTTTTTGCTTCCTCGATATAAGAAATAGCTTGACCTACAGTTGAAATGTTTTCTGCTTGGTCATCTGGAATTTGAATATCGAACTCTTTTTCGAATTCCATAATTAATTCAACGGTGTCCAATGAATCAGCACCTAAATCGTTGGTGAAACTAGCGTCGTTTACTACTTCATTCTCGTCAACTCCTAATTTATCAACGATAATTGCTTTTACTCTTGATGCAATGTCTGACATAATCTTCTAATTTTAAAATTTGATTAAGTGGCAAAAATAAAAAACTTTAGGTTAAAACAAGTTTTCTTGCCAAAAATGTGTGTCCAATTTACATAAATTTATACAAAGTAACTATTTTTACTACCTAATAATTCACTAAAAAAGCTTTGTTTTGATAGATAAATCCCTTCCGCAGACTAAGAAAATAGTGGTATTTGCCTCAGGTAAAGGCTCTAATGCCAAAAAGATAATACAGCACTTTGATGGCCACGCTGAGGTAGAAGTAAGTCACGTTTTCTCTAATAAAAAAACAGCTCCCGTCTTAAAAATGGCCCATGAGCATGGGGTGCAAGCTGTTCATTTTGATAAAGCAGCTTTGTATGAAAGTAATGAACTTTTGCAAATGCTGCAGCAAATAAAGCCCGACCTTATTGTACTGGCCGGTTTTTTATGGTTAATGCCTAAAGCGATTATCGAGGCCTTTCCTAATAAAATAATCAACGTTCATCCTGCTTTGTTACCTAAATATGGAGGTAAAGGTATGTACGGTAGTTTTGTACACCGAGCGGTTTTACAAAATAATGATACCGAAACAGGTATAACTTTTCATTATGTGAATGAGAATTATGATGAAGGCGAGCATATAGCGCAATTTAAAGTACCCATTAAACCCGATGAAACCTTAGATTCCTTACAAGAAAAAATTCACGGTTTAGAGCATGAGCACTTTATTCAAGTAATAGAAAACTTATTGCAATAATGGCTAAAAAGCAAAAGTATTATGTTGTTTGGCAAGGAAAAAAAACCGGCATTTTTACTTCTTGGGAAGATTGTAAAGCACAAATAACAGGTTACCAAGGAGCGCAATACAAGAGTTTTTCTAGTTTTACTGAAGCTCAAAAAGCTTTTAATAAAGCCTACGATGAGGTAAAGGCAAAGGCGCATAATAAAAATGAGCCCAGTTTAGAACAACTTGAACGCAGAGTTAAAGAAGTAGATTTTAATGCGCTGGCGGTTGATGCCGCTTCAAGCGGAAACCCAGGAAAGGTGGAATACCGGGGTGTTTGGATAAAAAACAACAAGCAAATTTTTCATAAAGGTCCTTTTGAAGAAGGAACCAATAATATTGGTGAATTTCTAGCACTTGTACACGCACTGGCTTTACTTAAAAAAAACCAATATACTCACGCCGTTTATTCCGATTCAAAAATTGCAATTGGCTGGGTGTATAAAAAGAAATGTAATACTAAATTAAAACGAAACCCTAAGAATGCCGCGATTTTTGAGTTGGTAGATCGTGCCGAAAAATGGCTGGCCACGAATTACTTCACCACCAAAATCATAAAATGGGATACTAAAAACTGGGGAGAAATCCCTGCGGATTTTGGGAGGAAGTAACTATAACAGAGGGTTTAAAAAACCCTCTGTTATAGTTTAACCATTATTCATCAACTTTTACCAGAAACAAACCTTACGAAAGTACAAGAATAATTTAAAATTAATTTGAGGTAAAAGCTTAGATTTTTTTAATAGATTTAGTTGTATACACATTTATAGACATACTAAAAAAGACGGAAGTAAAATTATAGCTGAATTCAACCTCTCATTTTTATCATAATAAATCTTTTTATTGAAACTTTTGTTTTAAAAAGTCTTTATCTTTCCTGCTCCATATTTCTATATTTTTAAAAAAGTTTTTATCACACAATAAACAGGATTTATTTGCAAGAACTTTGAATTTTTTAAATTCTCTTAGAGTGTCCAAATTTTTTGCTGCGAATAATTGATATTTAGGTGACATATAAGCCCAATATAAAACTGAAACCACGATGTAAATAATTGTTGTTGTTAAATAAGGGAAGGCGGAATCTTTTAATATTGCAGCTGCATAGAAAAAAGCAAAAATCAGCATAGGTAAGTTTATCCATAACTGCCCTACAATTATCATCTTATTAATTCTCATAATATATGGTTATATTATATTTTTTTGTTTTAAAATCCTCAAAGTGTTGCACGTGCAGTATTGGCAGGTATACAACTCCACAAATCAAAAAAAAAACGATTAAAACAAATTTTACCAGATAAAAATGTTAAATAATTTAAACCAAGCTACAATTTATTTAGGGTTTTTACAGAGAGTAATCTACAAATTAAGCTAATTCTTAATGGTATTTATATTTTAAACTATGGCTTAACCAAACTGGTAGTAGCTCAAAGTTTGATTTTGTAGCATAGCTGGTTGTTTCTAGAGATAAAAATTTTTAAACTCCCATACTTTGTAGCAAGTCAATAAAAAAACTTATTATGACGGGAATAATAAAACCTTAATGGCTATCAATACCATGGTATAAACACTTAGAGTATAAATAATTTTGGTGGTAGAAGGTTTTAATTTGTACAGCCGGTAGTTTAAGTAGAAACTAATTATTAAGGAGGGGATAAACAGCAATAAAATCTTTACGCTCATTAATTTTAAACTTATGAGACCTATGAATACCATGGAGGCCATAAATTGTAAAAAAAATAAAATTTTACCGTGTTTAACTGTAGCCAATGCTTCTTTTTGGTGCTTATATTCTTTCAAAAAATACAATATTGCCAAAAGAAGTAATAATCCGTTTAAGTAAATATCGTTCATATGTAAATAAATAACTGATTAGTCTTATTGCTGTACAGCGAGCTTGTCTTCTATTGTTAGTGTGATACCTAGATCAGGTTTTAGCATAATCTATACAACATAAAGCTGTTAGCCTTAACTTTCCTGTAAAGGCAAATAAACATAAATACAGCTTTCAAAATCATAAGTATTATAAATCACTTGGGTAGCACTTTTCATTTGTTCTTTAAAATCAAGATCATTCACATTTTTTACGAGGCTGTAAATCGCTGCTTTTGTTCAAATATATAATTTTTTTTAATTAGCTTAATTGGGCTTAAATAATTAGATATTTAAATAGACATCTGTTTCTTACTGCTAAAAATTGTATTAAACACCTTATATTTGCCGAAAATTTAAAAAGCATGAGTAAACTTTTAATTGTGGGAACGGTAGCTTTTGATGCCATTGAGACTCCCTTTGGGAAAACAGATAAGATTTTAGGTGGTGCGGGAACCTACATTGGTTTGGCAGCACAAAAGTTTGGTGTAAATAGCGCTATTGTTTCTGTAGTGGGAGGCGATTTTCCTCAAAAATACATAGATATCTTTCATGAAAAGTCTATCAATATAGATGGGCTAGAGGTAATTCAAGATGGTAAAACTTTTTTTTGGAGCGGTAGATACCATAATGATATGAATACTCGCGACACCCTAGACACGCAATTAAATGTTTTAGAAAATTTTGATCCAGTAGTACCCGATGCTTTTCAAGATGCAGAGGTGGTAATGTTGGGTAATTTACATCCTGTGGTACAAATGGGGGTGATCAATCAGGTTAAGCAACCTAAACTGATAATTCTAGATACCATGAACTTTTGGATGGATCATACGCTATCAGAGCTTAAAGAGGTGATTGCCAAAGTAGATGTTATTACTATAAATGATGAAGAAGCAAGACAACTTTCTGGCGAATATTCACTGGTAAAAGCTGCACGGGCAATCGAAGAAATGGGACCAAAATATGTGGTGATTAAAAAAGGAGAGCACGGAGCTTTGTTATTTGATAAAAATGAAATGTTTTTTGCGCCTGCCTTACCCTTAGAAGAGGTTTTTGATCCAACTGGGGCAGGAGATACTTTTGCGGGTGGTTTTGCTGGCTACCTAGCTAAAACACAAGATTATTCGTTTGGCAATATGAAAAAAGCTATAATTTACGGCTCTAACCTAGCATCTTTCTGTGTAGAAAAATTTGGCACCGAGCGCATGCTAAATCTTGAAGATCAAGAAATTGAGGAGCGACTGAAAGTTTTTAAATCCTTAACTCAATTTGAAATAGATTTAAATTAATTTTGTACCCTGCCCGCTTGGCAGGGTTTTTTAATACAACAACACAACACATTATGAGCGACGCGATTAAACATGAATGCGGAATAGCGCTACTTAGGCTAAGAAAACCTTTAGAATTTTATAAAGAGAAATACGGCACGGCATTTTATGGTGTAAATAAAATGTACCTGATGCTAGAAAAACAACACAATAGAGGTCAAGATGGTGCTGGTTTGGCGAGTATAAAATTAAACACTCAACCTGGCGAACGTTATATCAGTCGGGTGCGTTCTAACCAGGCCCAACCCATTCAAGATATTTTTGCTCAAATTAACGATCGTATCAATACCAGTTTAAAAGACAACCCAGCTTACGCGGATGATGTTGCAGCACAAAAAAAGAATATACCTTATATAGGAGAGTTGTTTTTGGGGCATGTGCGCTATGGTACTTTTGGTAATAACAGTATAGAGGCGGTACACCCGTTTTTGCGTCAAAACAATTGGATGCATAGAAATCTAATTGTGGCAGGAAACTTTAATATGACTAATGTAAGTACCATGTTTGAAAACTTGGTAGAGCTGGGGCAACACCCCAAAGAAAAAGCCGATACCGTTACAGTAATGGAAAAAATTGGTCATTTTTTAGATTCTGAAGTAGAGAAATTATATAAAAAAGCAAAAAAAGAAGGCTACTCCAAAAAAGAGGCTTCACCTTATATTGCAAAAAAATTGAATGTCGCTAAAATCTTAAAACGCTCTTCAAAAGATTGGGATGGCGGTTATGCTATGGCTGGTTTAATAGGGCATGGTGATTCTTTTGTACTAAGAGATCCTGCTGGGATAAGACCCGTTTACTATTATATTGATGATGAGGTGGTGGTTACCGCTTCAGAAAGGCCGGTAATACAAACCGCTTTTAATGTTCCTTTTGAGTCGGTTAAAGAATTAGAGCCAGGTCACGCTTTAATCACTAAAAAAGATGGTAAAACCCAAATCAAAAAAATTATTGAGCCTTTAACGCGAAAGGCTTGCTCGTTTGAACGGATTTATTTTTCGAGAGGTAGCGATGCAGAGATTTATCAAGAGCGTAAAAACTTAGGTAAATACATTATGCCCGATGTGCTTAAAGCGATAGATCACGATACGATTAATGCTGTTTTCTCTTTTATACCCAATACAGCCGAAACTTCATTTTACGGAATGGTCGAAGCTGCGCAAGATGAACTCAACCGCCAAAAGAATGAGGCTATCTTAAAGGAAAAAGAAAACCTAACCGATGAACGACTTACCGAAATTCTCTCGCATAGATTACGAACAGAAAAAATAGCCATTAAAGATGCTAAGTTGCGTACCTTTATTACCGAAGACAGCAGCCGAGACGATTTGGTAGCGCATGTTTATGATGTTACTTATGGTGTAGTAAAGCCTACAGACAATCTAGTCATTATAGATGACTCTATCGTGCGAGGAACAACTTTAAAGAAAAGTATTTTAACCATGCTCGATCGTTTAAATCCAAAGAAAATAGTGGTAGTATCCTCGGCCCCCCAAATAAGATACCCCGACTGCTATGGTATAGACATGGCTAGATTAGAAGATTTTGTGGCTTTTCGAGCTGCCTTGGAGCTTTTAAAAGAAAACAATCAATACGCTATTGTAGAACAGGTGTATGAAAAATGTAAAGCCCAAACCGAGTTAGAAGATCACGAGGTGAAAAATTTTGTAAAAGAAATATATGCACCTTTTAGCGATGAAGAGATTTCAGATAAAATAGGAGAGTTATTAAAAAATGATGCTATTACCACAGAAGTAAAGGTAATTTATCAAAAGATCGACAAATTGCATAAAGCTTGCCCTAAAAATTTAGGCGACTGGTATTTTACAGGGGATTATCCTACCCACGGGGGTAATCGCGTGGTCAATAGAGCATTTATTAACTTTTATGAAGGCAATAAAAGCCGAGCATATTAAACAAAAGTGCTAATTATTTAATTTTTTAGCTTTTTTGTTGATTTTATTCAGGTTTATTGTTTTAAAAAATATATATTTGAGTATCCATAATCTAAGTAGGTTAAGTTTATGGTAAAATTTGGGGCGAAAAGGTGGTGTTTACCACCTTTTTTTATTAGACATTTTAAAAACGCTAATTCTCTTGGTTTATTATAAAAAAACTGCCTACATTATTATTTTTTCAAATGCCGAAATTATCGGGATGAAAAAAAGTTATAACGTAGGCAGTTAACCAAAGACTTAATGAGGGTTATTTATTTCCCGTCACTGTATCTTTTTGCTACTTCTTCCCAGTTAATTACATTGAAAAAAGCATTAACGTAATCTGGTCTTTTATTTTGATATTTTAAATAGTAAGCGTGTTCCCAAACATCTAAACCTAAAACAGGGTGTCCTCCGCAGCCTACACCTGGCATAAGCGGGTTGTCTTGGTTAGGGGTTGAACAAATCTCTAATCTACCTCCTGGATGAACGCATAACCAAGCCCAACCTGATCCGAATTGACCGCCGGCAGCATTAGAAAACTTCTCTTTAAAATCGTCGAAAGAACCAAATGCTTCATCAATAGCTTTGGCTAAATCACCTGTGGGTTTACCACCTCCGTTAGGAGACATAACATCCCAAAATAAGTTGTGATTATAAAAACCACCTCCGTTATTTCGCACAGCCTTATTATCCATATCTAGATTCTTTAAGATATCTTCTATAGATTTATCGGCTAGATTGGTACCTTCAACTGCATTGTTTAATTTACTCGTATAACCTGCATGGTGTTTTTCATAATGAACCTCCATGGTTGCTTTATCGATATGTGGTTCTAGTGCATCTTTTGCATATGCTAAGTCATTTTGTTTAAAAGCCATATATTTAATTTTTTTTTAATTTATTTCCATCAAAAATAATTATAACAAATCAGTAAAGCAATAATAATATGTTATAAATTACTTAAATGATTAACACTTTTTTGAATGCTTAAACGCAATTCAATATTTACTGTTAATAATTGTATTTTCGCTTAAATTCTTATCTATGTCTACACAGCAAAAGCAGCCTTCTTTTATCATTTATAATGCTTCGGCCGGATCGGGAAAAACCTTTACCATGGTCAAAGAGTATTTGCAACTGGTTTTGCAAGCGCCAAAACCAGATTATTACAAGCATATTTTAGCCATAACCTTTACCAATAAGGCGGTTAGTGAGTTAAAATCTCGAGTGCTTCATGCCTTAATTGATTTTAGTCAAGAAGATACCCCAAAGAATAGCCGAGCTCTTTTTGAAGCTGTCGCTGAATCAGTGCAACTAGAACCCCAAGTAATCCGTAAAAAAAGTAAGGCCATAGTAAATCATATTTTGCATAATTATGCGGCTTTTGAAATATCGACTATAGACGGTTTTACGCATAGATTGCTGCGCACCTTTGCAAAAGACCTTGACATCAACGTAAATTTTGAAGTAGAGCTAGATAGCGAATTGGTAATTGAAGAAGCGGTAGATCGAGTGATTAACAAAGCGGGTAGCCAGCCTCAAATTACCCAGGCTTTAATCAATTTTGTACTCAAAAAAGCAGACGATGATAAGTCTTGGGACATCCGTAGAGATTTAACTAAAATGGCTAAGCTGTTACTGGCAGAAGACAATTTTGCTTATTTAGATTTATTGACAGAATATGAATTAAAGGATTTTAATGTCTTTTATAATCAGTTGAAATCCGCCGAAAGCGAACTAATGGAGCAAAACAAAAGGCATGCAGAGGCATTTTTTGAGTTGCTTGAACAAAATCAAATTCCAGAGAAATGTTTTAACAGAGGTTCTGTACCTGATTTTTTCAGGAAAAATTTAAACGGCGATTTGCCTAAGGTTTCGGGTGCGGTTTGGCATGAAAAAATAGCCGATAACACACTATATACAAAGAGTAAAACATCAAACGAAGAGCAAGCGAAAATAGATGCAATACAACCCCAAATAGCCGAACTTTTTTATGCGATTAGGGAAAATTATTACCAATTGAAATTTTATGCGGGTCTGGCCAAAAATGTCGACGCACAATCGTTGCTTTTTGCGATTCAAAATGAAATAGATTTGATTAAGGAAGAACGGGATATGTTGTTGATGGTAGACTTTAATAGAAAAATAAGCGAAGAAGTTAAAAATCAGCCGGCTCCTTTTATTTATGAACGCTTAGGTGAACGTTATCACAATTTTTTTATAGATGAATTTCAAGATACATCGGCCTTGCAATGGGAAAATTTGCAGCCCTTAATCAATAACAGCTTAAGCGGATTTAATACCGAAAATAAAACGGGAAATTTATTTTTGGTTGGTGATGCAAAACAATCTATTTATAGGTGGCGCGGCGGTAAAGCCGAGCAATTTATTAATTTATATGAAGGGCACTCCCCATTTTCTATCACGGGGAAAACACTCAATTTGCCTGCAAATTACCGCAGCTACAAAGAAATTATTGATTTTAATAATCGGTTTTTTACTTTTTTAAGTGATTGTTTTGCATTTGAAACCTATCGAAACTTATATGCTCAAGCCGAACAGAAAAAAGTGAAAAATGCGCAAGGTTATGTTCAGCTTGACTTTATAGAAGGTAAAAACAGCGAAGAACAAAGTTTGGCCTATGCAGCAAAAACCGTTAAAATAATACAAGAATTAAAAGAAGAAGGTACACCTTTAAGCGATATTTGTTTGCTTACGCGGAAAAACAAACATGGTATTTTATTGGCCAATCATTTGGTTGAAGCGGGCATACCCGTAATCTCATCAGATGCCTTATTGCTGAGTAAAAGTAAAACGGTAAATTTTGTGCAGCAAATATTTGAGCTAAGTCTACGCCCAGAAGATAAAGAAATAAGGTATGAATTGCTGTATTTTTTAAGTCAACAAATTACAATTCAAGAAGAAGAACTCGCTTTTTATAAAAAAAGATTATCGCTTTCTATAGAATCATTTTTTGATTCTTTACAAGTTTACGGATTTCACTTTTCTTTACAACAGTTCCAAAAATTGCCTTTATATGAAGCTGCCGAGTATGTGATAAGATCATTTAAAATTGTAGAAAAAGCCGATGCTTATCTGCAGTACTATTTAGATTTTGTTTACGAGTTTACGCAAAAAAGCCATGCGGGTTTAATGCAATTGGTTGAGGTATGGAACAAGAAAAAAGATAAATTGAGTATTGTGGCCGCTCAAGGGGTAGAAGCCGTACAAATTTTAAGCGTTCACAAATCTAAAGGACTAGAGTTTCCGGTTGTAATTTATCCGTTTGCACAGCAAAAGTTAGACGATTTTAGTCGGGATAGTCTTTGGGCATTAATAGAAGATTTTGAGCTTCCCTTAGGCTATTTAAGTGTAAATAAAGAAACACCTCATTACAGTAAAAAATTAAAAGAAGATTTCAATGTTCTAGCCCAACATAAATTACTAGATGAAATAAATGTACTGTATGTCGCATTAACGCGTGCAAAAGAGCAGTTGTATATCATCAGTAAAATAGAAACTTCTAAAACAGCTCAGCTTGAAGAAAATACTTTTGGTGTGCTATTTCAACGATTTTTAGAAAAACAAAACAAGTGGGAGGCAGATGTTAGACATTACCATTGGGGCCATAAGCCTAAGCCCAATGCAATTGAAGACAAGAAGGGGGTTATGCAGGATTTTAGCTTTATTTCAACGGCGCCAGAAAATCACCAAGCCGCTTTGATGACCAAAAATGCGAGTATGTGGCTTACGTCTCAAGAAGAAGCTATAGCTTATGGAGATATGGTACATGAGATTTTAAGTCAAATCATTACTGTAGAAGATATTCAGCCTGCTTTAGCCAATGCTGTAGAACAAGGTGATTTGAACCAAAAAGAAGCTCTCGACTACGAGCAAAGTTTCACTAAAATGGTAAATCATCCAGAGTTAAACAGCTATTTTACTAAAGCTTATACCGTTTATACAGAAAAAGAACTCTTGGTAGATCATGCTTATATGCGTTTAGATCGTCTCTGTCTCAAAAACAAAGAGGCGGTAATAATTGACTATAAAACCGGGTCTTACAGTCCCGATCATAAAATACAACTCAATGAATATGCCGAAGCAATTAAGAAATTAGGATATACGGTGAAGAAAGGTGTATTAATATATTTAGAAAACAGGCAGAACATAAAGATTGTTTATCTTTGATTTTTTAAACAAAACACTATGTATAGCAAAGAAATTAAAGCACATCTGCAAGCTCAGTTAGACGAAATTAAAGAAAATGGGCTGTATAAGAAAGAACGCATAATTACTTCACCACAAGATGCAGTAATTAAGATTGAAACTGGTGAAGAAGTTATTAACTTTTGTGCCAACAACTATTTAGGTTTGTCATCACACCCAGAGGTGATTCAAGCGGCTAAAGACACTTTAGATGAACGCGGATTTGGTATGAGCAGTGTACGTTTTATCTGCGGGACGCAAGATATCCATAAACAATTAGAACAAAATATAGCAGACTTTTATCAAACCGAAGATACAATTCTCTATGCGGCAGCTTTTGATGCCAATGGAGGGGTTTTTGAGCCTATCTTGACTAAAGAGGATGCCATTATTTCTGACTCCCTAAATCACGCTTCAATTATAGATGGTGTGCGCCTATGTAAAGCGGCTAGATACCGTTATCAAAACAACAATATGGCCGATTTAGAAAAACAACTAAAGCAAGCCAATGAAGACGGGGCACGTTTTAAAATTATAGTTACCGATGGCGTATTTTCAATGGATGGCTTAGTGGCTCCACTTGATCAAATTTGTGATTTAGCCGACAAATACGATGCTTTGGTTATGATAGACGAGTGCCATGCCACTGGTTTTATTGGAGCTAACGGTATAGGTACACTAGAAGAGAAAGATGTAATGGGTAGAATAGATATCATTACTGGTACTCTAGGTAAGGCTTTGGGTGGCGCTATGGGCGGATATACCACTGGTAAAAAAGAAATTATTGAGTTGTTAAGACAACGATCTAGACCTTATTTGTTTTCAAACTCTTTGGCTCCTGCCATTGTAGGCGCCTCAAACAAAGTATTTGAGATGCTTAATTCAAGCACGCATTTAAGAGATCAAGTAATGGAAAATACTGCTTATTTCAAAAAAGAAATGAAGGCTGCCGGGTTTGATATTATAGACGGCGATTCGGCAATTGTACCAGTTATGTTATACGATGCTAAACTTTCTCAAAAAATGGCCGATAGGTTACTTGAAGAGGGAATTTACGTAATAGGTTTCTTTTATCCTGTAGTGCCTAAAGAACAAGCAAGAATACGTGTTCAACTTTCTGCAGCACATACTAAAGCTCATTTAGAAAAAGCCGTTGAGGCATTCACAAAAGTGGGTAAAGAATTAGGAGTTATTTAGTCTAATTATTGATAAATAGGCATTTTTCATTAAGAAAACTTTATTATTTTAATTTTTGTAAATGTTAAAGAACCCTCTATTTTTGCCTAAATAACACTAAAAAAAATATTTGAATATGAAACATCTTGGCAAATTATTATTGGCATCTTTATGCTTGTTAGGAGTATTTAGCCTACAAGCACAAGATAAAAACAACCCTTGGGCGGTTGGTATTGGAATCAACGCTGTTGACGCTTATCCGGTAGGTGAAGATGCACCACGCGGGGGCATGTTCAGCGAGTTTTTTAATGTAAAAGATCATTACAACATTTTACCTTCAGTTTCTAAACTAACAATAGGTAGATACATCGGATCTGGCTTTTCTGCAGAAGTGGCAGGTTCGCTTAACCGTATCGACAAGTTTGGAGACCAAAGCGTAGATGATTTAACTTACTATGCTGTTGATGGTGCTGTACAATACAGCTTTAGAGAATTAATTAATGAAACCGGATGGTTTGATCCTTATCTAGGAGTAGGTGCAGGATACAACTGGTTAGATGATGAAGGTTTTGGAACCGCAAACGGATCTTTAGGATTTAATTTTTGGTTTACAGAAAACGTTGCTTTCAACATCCAAAGTACATATAAAAAAGCTTTTGATGATATGGAGGGGCCAGATCATTTCCAACACTCTATGGGGATTAAAATCGCCTTTGGAGGAACCGATACAGACGGTGATGGTGTTTATGACGATAAAGACGAATGTCCGAATGAGCCAGGTTTAGCCGAATTTAACGGATGTCCTGACTCTGACGGAGACGGAATTCCAGATAAAGATGATAAATGTCCTAACGAAGCAGGAAGTGCAGAGTTTATGGGTTGTCCAGACACAGATGGTGATGGTATTGCCGATCCAGAAGATGATTGTCCAAATGAGGCAGGTGTTGCATCATTAAATGGATGTCCTGATGCCGATGGCGACGGGGTTAAAGATGCTGATGACAACTGTCCTAACGAGGCAGGTCCTGCAGAAAACAACGGATGCCCATGGCAAGATAGAGACAATGATGGTGTTTTAGATAAAGACGATCAGTGTCCAGATGTAGCTGGTACTACAGCCAATAATGGTTGCCCAGAGGTTACTGTTGAAATTATCAATGAATTGAATGAATATTCTAAAACTATTTTATTCGATCTTGGTAAATCTTCAATCCGTAAAGAATCATATGAAGCTTTAGAGTCTATCGCTGATATTATGGAAGAGTACCCAAATACTGTTTTCCATATAGAAGGGCATACAGATAGTCAAGGTAGTAATAAACTAAACCTAAGACTTTCAAAAGAACGTGCAGCTTCAGTGAAAGATTACTTAGTAAACCAAGCAAATATTGATAGCAGCAGAATTACTTCTGAAGGTTACGGAGAAGAAAGACCAATAGCTACCAATAAAACTGCTGCAGGTAGACAGCAAAATAGACGTGTTGAGGTTTCTTTAGAGAAAAATAGAGACTAATTAAACCAAAATAATTATATTGAAAACGCCTCTGAAAAGAGGCGTTTTTTTATTTTTAGGCTATGCAAACATTTATAGAAGAGACGGTATCTAAAATTTTAAAACAGGAACCCAGTCTAGAGCATTGTAAATTTATTTTACCCAGCAAGCGAGCAGGGGCATTCCTCAAAGAAATCTTACGCAAAGAGGTAAAGGATACAATTTTTGCTCCAGAAGTATTAAGTATAGAAGAGTTTATACAAGAAGTAAGTGGGCTAAGCCTGTTGCCTGCTAACAAGACTTTATTTAAATTCTATGAATCGTATGAGGCCATAATGCCAAAAGAGAAAAAGGAAGATTTTGAAACATTTTACGGATGGGCACATACGCTTTTGCACGATTTTAATGAAATTGACCGTTACTTAATCGATACCGATAGTTTCTTTAATTACTTGGGCGATATTCAAGATATCAACCATTGGTCAAAACAAGAAAGAAAAACCAATTTAATCCAAAATTATTTGGCATTTTGGAATGCTTTGCCAGGCCTTTACCAACATTTTGTAGCCAACTTGCTTAAACAGAAAAAAGCCTATCAAGGATTGATTTATCGCGTAGCAGCCGACCAAATTAAAGACTATATTGAAAATAATAAGCAAACCAAGCATTATTTAATTGGTTTTAACGCCTTAAATAATGCAGAGCAAACCTTGCTTCAAGAATTACTAACGAGAGCACAAGCAGAAATATTCTGGGACATCGATCAATACTTTTTAGATAAAAATTATCATGCCGCAGGGCTATTTATAAGGCGCTATAAAAGCGAATGGCCTTACTACCAAGACAAAAAGTTTCCTGAAATGCCCAAAAATTATTATAATTCTGGCGAAATTCATTGTACTGGTATACCTAAGAATGTAGGACAAGCTAAATACATAGGGAACCTACTTCGTAGTTTCTCAGAAGAGAAAATTCAAAATACCGCTCTGGTATTAAACGATGAAGGCCTATTGCCAGTACTCTTAAATTCTTTGCCAGATAATGTGCAGGCTGTGAATATTACCATGGGTTTAAAATTAAGTCAAACCCCATTGGCAAGCTTTTTTGAAACGCTTTTCGCAATTCAACTTTCGGGAGGTAAGAAGATTTATTACAAGCAATTTTTAGAAATAGTTAAGCATCCTTTTATGCAACAACTATTAGCCAAAGACGTAACTAAATTACAGCATCACGTAGCCGAAAAAAATAGGGTATATTTTGTTTTAGAAGAATTACGTGATTTATGTAAAGCAGAATCATATGAGTTGCTTAAACTTTGCTTTTCACAAAAGAAAAAGCCAATAGAGATCTTGGAAAACTTTTTACAGATCATTGAAATTTTTGAAAAGTTTTTTACCACCCAAAAAGCTCTAGAGCGGGAGTACATTTATCACTTTCAGAAATTATTCAATCAACTGCAAAACCTACTCGATGAGGTAGATCAAATTAAAAGCATCTCGGCACTTCATCGGTTTTATAGGGATAGTATTAATCAACATCAACTTGATTTTACGGGTGCTCCATTTAAGGGCTTGCAAATTATGGGAATGCTAGAAACCCGGGTATTAGATTTTGATACGGTAATTATGGCTGGTGTGAATGAGGGTATACTACCGGCAGGAAAGAGTAATAATTCTTTTATTCCATATGATTTAAAACACCAGTATGGTTTGCCTACCTTTAAAGAAAAAGACGCTATATATACCTATCACTTTTATAGATTACTACAAAGAGCCAAAGATGTACACTTGTTATTTAACTCTAATTTTGAAGGCTTGAATGCCGGAGAAAAAAGCAGATTCATCGCTCAATTAGAATACGAGCGGCAGCTTAAGGTTACCCATTGGATGCCAGAGGCACGAATCAATAAAGAAACCCCTAAAACTAGTAAAAAAACTGCTTTAATGCTTAAGGAATTGACCAGTATGGCCAAAAAGTTTTCCCCATCGGCACTTTCAAGCTATGTACGGAATCCTCAAGATTTTTATAAACAATATTTATTAAAAATTAACGATCAAGAAGAAGTCGAGGAAACAGTAGCCTACAATACCCTTGGGAGCATCATTCACGACACACTCGAGAATATATATAATCCATATAAGGGGCAATTTCTAAGCGCAAATATTATTGATCAACTCGATAAAATTTACGAAAAAGAACTGCAAAAACAGTTTGCCAATACTTATGCTCAATCCAAAAACCTATTTGGTCAAAACTTGTTGATTTATGCTGTGGCTAAACGATATATAAAACGGTTTTTAGCCCTAGAAAAAAAAGAGTTGAAAGATAATAAAATTGAATTGCTTGCACTTGAAGTACCCCTCAAAATAAAATTAAATACCAAAAACGATTGGGGAATAGGAGGGAAGATTGATAGAATAGACCGTAAAAATGGAGTTTTGCGTATCATCGACTATAAAACCGGTTTAGTAACTCCTAGCCAGTTGAAAATTAAAGATTTTGATACCATTATCAACGATTACCAATATAGCAAAATTTTACAGGTTTTATGTTATGCTTTAATGATGCAGCGCACTCAAGGTTTCGATCAAGCTCAAGGCGGAATAATTTCATTTAAAAATTTAAAAAATGGGTTTATGCCGGTTAAGCAGGATAAAGAAACTTTTATTGATGCAAAATTATTAGCCGATTTTGAAGCGACTTTATTAAGTTTGATTGAAGAAATACTCAATCCTAAAATAGATTTTGTAGAAAAAGAGGTGTAAAAAGCATTGATTTTTAAGATCTAGAAAAAGGCTAAGAATTCAATAAAAAATGAGGTGCATTTAAATAAAAAAATTATATTTGTACCCAACAAAGTCAGGGGAATTAGCTCAGCTGGCTAGAGCGCTACGCTGGCAGCGTAGAGGTCATCGGTTCGACTCCGATATTCTCCACTTTTTTTCTCCTTTCTAGAAATAACTTTTTACCATCCAAGCATTTTTTAAAAGTAGCCGCAAAGATTCTGGGTTTAATTAATATAGCCTCATTTAATCAGGGTTTGTACTTCCTAAAGCAATAAAAGATTTTTGTGAGATCACTATTAAAAGTAACCTACATCTTATAAATCCATAAAGAAGGATCTAAATAGGTGGTATTTTTAAAAATATAAAAATTTAGTGTGGGTCTTTGTGTAGCAGTTGCTTTTCCCACTTGACCAATCATTTGGCCGCGAGAAATTTTTTCACCCACCTCAACACGAATATCGTTAAGGTTATTATACACCGATATAAAATCACCGTGTCTAATCATAACGGCTTTATTGGCGCCTTTTATAGCCTGGATTTTAAACACTTCACCTTTAAAAATTGCTTTTACGGGTTCATTATTATTCGTTTCTATACGAACACCATTATTCATAATTTTAACCGTATGAATGGTTTTTGAAGGGTGTTCACCAAATTTCATGGTAACTACTCCAGATTTTACAGGCCAGGGTAATTTACCCTTATTGGCAGCAAAGTTTGCCGCCAGCTCTTTGGCTTCTGGTGTTAAAGCAAATTTGTTCTTGCTAACTTTAGCGCCTTTCTTCTTGTTTTCTGCTGCGATGGCCTCGCGAATTAATTTCTGAATTTGCGCATCTATTTCGCTAATTTCCTTTTGTCTCTCTGCAAGTTGGGCTTTAAAGCTTCCTGTTTTTTCTCGAACTTCAGCAATGAGTATTTCTTGCCTTCGTTTATCTTCTTTGAGTTTTTGTTGGGTTTTTCGGTTATCGGCTAGCAAAGATTCTTTGGCTTTACGCTGCTCAATTAATTCATTGTTTAGCTTTTTTAACTCTTGTGTTTGTGCTTTAATTTCCTCCCCTTGCTGGTGCCTGTAATCGGCATATTGTTTCATATATTGCAACCGCTTATAGGCTTGCAAAAAGCTTTCTGATGAAAGCAAAAACATCACCCTGCTTTTTTGAGATTTACTTCGATAAGATTTGCTAATCATTTTTGCATAATCAGCTTTTAATTGCTCTAGATCTTTGCGTAGTTTGGTGATTTTACTCAAATTTTCATTTATCTCACGGGTAAGCAAATTAGCCTGTTGGTTGGTCACTTTTATCAGTTGTTGAGTTGAGCTTATTTTACGCTCAATATCTTCAACTTGAACCAGTAGCGACCTACTTTTTTCCTGGTTGTTTTCTAGTAAATTATTGATTTGCGCAATTTCTTTTTTTAATGCGATACGTTTTGCTTCAAGCCGTTCACGAGCCGTGCTTTGTGCTAACACCGGTGTGGTTAGCAGCAGGCATAAGAAAAACATAAAAAAGGTAAAGTGCGTTTTATAAATCATGGTAATTCTATGGCTTTATATCCTTTTGGGATTTCAAATGGGAAGCTTACAGGCTTATTCACTTCTATACTTCTGTAATCGATTTCAATTTGTGTTTTTTCGTTTACTTTGTTTGCTTGTATATCAATTTTTTTAGGAAACCAAAAATCGTTAATTTTTTGATATTCGGGATAATTTATGCGAATACTTTCGGCCTGACCTAATTTATGATAATGTTGAGCATTTAATCGGAAATGAGCCGGATTTATTAATAAAGTTTGGCTCAAAAAAGCATTGAGTTGAGCGGTAAGCTTATATTCCTTTTCTTGATATAATAAATCGTATTTACCTTTTGTAGCAGTAAGCATTGCTTGTCCCAACAAAAGATTTTGTACTTGATCAAAATCAACTGGTAAATTGAGCCATTCACTAAGCAATTCAAAATCACCATCAAAGTAAGTTTGGTCTATTTTCTCATAGTATTGTACCCTATTTGGAGTGATATAAACTTTGGCTAAAGGAATAATCCCTGCCAGTTTTGCACTCAACCAAATGGCTTTATCTTTTTCTATTCGTGCACTAATAGCAATAGATTGTGATTCTTCTTTGCTGGTGTAGCTTCCGCGTAAGCGTGCTTGTAAAGTTTTGATAGCGGGAAAAGACTTCTCGTGAATCTTGGTAAGTTGCCTAACCGAGACATCTTTTGAAACCTTACCACTTAGGGGTTTACTGGTTTTACAGCCCAAGAGAATAAGGCTAACCGCAAACAAATAAATTATATTTTTAAGCATTCCACTAGCGATTTTTTAAATTTTGAAGTTGATTTTTGTATGATTGAATTTTTTCTGAGTTATTCATTTCTTGATAGTAATTGATTAAGGCCCTATAAATATCTGCCTGTAAATTTGGGTTATTTACTACCAGATCTAAACTGATTAGAAGGTTTTTCTCTGCAGCTTCAAGTTTAAGCGTGTTTAACTGTCCCCAACCTAGGGTATAATAAAAAAGTGCTTGAGAGGGGTATACATCAATTGCTTGTTGGCTAACTTCTAAGAGTACCTCATATTTTTTTAGCTTTTGGGCTAAAATAAGTACGTTTTTAAGGGTTTCAAAATGGTAAGGATCTTCTTGTAGTTTAGAGATATAATGATTAAATGCAGCAAGCTGATTTTCATCGATCATATATTCAGCTACTAGTTCGTTATTTGCTTCACGCTCGATTTCGGTTTCAACCAAAGCTAAAAATTCATTTTTATATTGCGGTTGTTCCTGGACAAATTGTGCAAAATCTTGTAACACCCTCTTTTTTATAGTTAGATTATCAACATTTTTGATTACTTTGTTTATAGATGTGATGGCTTGATTAAATTTTTTGTCTTTGAGATATTGCTTATATAGGGCATAATGAGCTGCAGGAGCGTTGGCATTTACTCGTAGTAATTTTTGGGCAACTTGCATCATTTTATCCAATTCATTCTGTTCTTGATAAAACTGCATTAAAACCAGGTAAGCATCTTCCTCTCCAGTATGCTTTTCGATATAGTTGCGCAAGTAAGTTTCTTTAAGACTAGCTGGAGCCTTTTGAAATATCTTTTTTTTAAAATTTTCTCTATATTCAGAATAGCCTTCTTGCAAATTTAAATAGTCTATACTCTCCAGTGCAGCTTCATAATTATTGGTAAGGAAGTATAAATTGGCTAAATCTTCATAAAACAGGTTGTTTTTTTTAGCAAATTCTTGTGCTAGAGGTATGGCTTTTTTGTATTGATATGTTTTTAGATAAACATTAAAAAGTAAGCTTTTAGCTTCTCGCTTTCGCGGATATTTTTCAGTCAAAGGTTTAAGCAAATTTTCGGCTTCTTCGTATTTTTTTAAGGCCAAATAATTTTTACCAAGTTCTAAATCTACCGCTTGGCTACGATCAAATTTTTTGGCTTTTAATAATAAATTTATAGCCTGCTCATGGTTTAAAATAGCTTTTTGCGCCAAGGCATCAAAAAAAAGTTCTTGAAATTCGTCATTTACTTGACCCAAGTTAGCCTGATTAATCGAATCGGAAACAATAGGACTTTTTTGAGCATAAAACTTTTGCTGTACTCCAGTAATGGTGAACAGAGAACACATAAAAAGTCCTATTGCATACTGCTTCATCTTAATCTAAAATGGAATAATCTCCAATGCTAATTTTTGTGAATTTACCATCAAATGTCGCGTGATTTCCAATCATAGCCTCATCGAGTTGTGCATTTCTAATGTTACTATTGGTTTGTATTAAACTGTTTTTTATCTGACTGTTTTCTATGCTACACGCCTCTCCTATAGAAACATTTGGACCAACCGTAGTGTTCACCAATTTAACGCCTTTACCAATATAGCAAGGAGGAATTATGGTTGATTGTTCTAAAATAATATCATCTGAAACAAGTTGCTCTTTTTGTTCTTGATGCAAAAAATTAAGCATGCGCTTATTGGTTGCAACCGTTACAGTTTTATTACCGCAATCCATCCATTCATCTACCTTTCCAGGCTTAAAGACCAAACCTTTTTGCTTCATTTTTTCTATGCCATCATTGATTTGATATTCTCCGCCACGCATTAATTTCTCGTCAAGAACCAATTGCAATTGATTTTTAAGTACACTTACATCTTTAAAGTAATAGATACCGATAACGGCAAGGTCTGATACTTTATCTTTTGGTTTTTCAACCAAATCTGTTATTTCATTTTTATCATTTAATTTTACCACACCATAAGCTTCGGGGTTCTCAACTTGTTTTACCCAAATTACACTATCGGCTTCTTTATCTAACGTGAAATCTGCCTTGAATAGTGTATCCGCGTAAGCGATAACTGCAGGACCACTTAAAGAGTCTTGTGCGCACATAATGGCATGACCAGTGCCCAATGGCTGATCTTGAATATAAATACTCGCTTTGGCACCTAAATTCTGGGCAATCTGCTTAAGCTTTTCTTCTATTTCCAGACCAAAATCTTTTCCTATTACAAAAGCGATTTCATCTATTGGCGCATCGAGTACTTGTGCAATATCTTCTACAAGGCGTTGCACAATGGGTTTACCCGCAATGGGTATTAGTGGTTTTGGTACAGTGAGGGTATGCGGTCTTAAACGCGAGCCTCTGCCCGCCATAGGTACAATAATTTTCATAAGATATTTTTAATGTCGTTTTAACTTATTTTCCGGTGCTACCAAATCCTCCGGCGCCACGTTGGCTTTCCTCGAGAACGCTAACTTCTTTTAGGTTGGCTTGCTCGTGTTGGGCAATAACCATTTGTGCGATACGCTCACCGTCTTCTATAACAAAAGATTCTTGCGAGAGGTTTACCAAAATAATGCCTATTTCTCCTCGGTAGTCGGCATCGATTGTGCCTGGAGAATTAAGTACAGTAATACCTTTTTTTAAGGCTAAACCGCTACGAGGTCTTACTTGAGCTTCGTAGCCAATAGGAAGTTCTATAAATAAGCCTGTTTTAATTAGGGTGCGCTCTAGCGGACCTAAAATAACCTTGTCTTCTAGATTGGCGCGTAAATCCATTCCTGCTGCTCCTTGTGTAGCGTACTGCGGTAACGGATGTTTAGATTTATTAATGATTTTAACGGTCATAGGACTAGTTATAAGAATTGAGCGATAAATTTTCTCTCTTTTATGTATATGATTCCCAAAAATAAGAAAAGTAACAAGCTTCCTATATATAAATCGCTGTTAAATATGTAGAATGAAGCAAATGAAAAACCGATTCCTAATCCTAAATAAATTAAAATATTGGTTAAATCGTAGGGTATGTGGTAGTATTTTCTTCCGTAAAGATAAGAAATCACCACCATGATGACATAGGCAGCAAGAGTAGCATAAGCTCCGCCCATAAAGCCGATTATAGGAATAAGGCTGTAATTGAGTAGAATGGTAATGCCTGCTCCTAAAACCGAAAAATACATACCATAACGGGTTTTATCGGTTAGTTTATACCAGTAGGCTAGATTAAAATAAATACCTAAGAATAAATTAGCCAGTAAGACGACGGGTACAATGTTTATGGCTATCCAATAAGAATCATCTCTTACTATTAATCGTTTAAAAAGATGCAAATAAACGCATACAAACACTAGCATTAAACTACCTAATATCACAAAGTACTTCATAATAATAGCATAGGTTTGTTTTGCGTTTTTTTGTGCAGCGTGGTTAAAGAAAAATGGCTCGGCGCCGAGACGAAAACCTTGAATAAAAATGGTCATGAAAACCGCAATTTTATAGCAAGCAGCATAGGCTCCATTGATATCCTTATTTAGCAGTTGAGGTATAAGCCATTTATCAAAATTTTCATTTATTACATAGGCTAATCCAGCCACCATTATAGGCCAACCGTATTGTATTAACTGCTTAAAAATTTTTGTATCAAATTGCCATTTTGTTTTAAAAAAATAAGGCGACAACAAAAGCAGAGTGAACAAACTGGCCACTAGGTTAGCTATGAAAACATAGGTAACTAGATCGTGAGAATAATCTAGAAAACCCAAAGACCAATTGGTTTGGGGGATAAACCACAAAAAAAAGTAGTTAAGTCCTACATACAAAGCGATATTTAAAATTTTAATTACAGAAAATTTTATGGGTTTCCCTATGGCCCGCAAATAGGCGAAGGGGATTACCACAAGGGTATCTAAAGCAATTACCGCAATGAGTAGATTAAAGTATTCTTGTTTTAAATTGACCCATTCTGCTAAAAACGCACTGTTAAGGTAAACGCCGACTATAAAGGCTAAAGTAGTAAAGGTAAGACTTATAAATGCCGTAGAAAATACCTTTTCTTTTTCTTGATGTTTACTAAAAAACCTAAAAAAGGCAGTTTCCATTCCATAGGTGAGTAAAACATTAAAAAAAGCAGCATAAACATAAAAAACGGTGTTGTCTGAGTAATCTTCGTTTTCTAGTGTAACTGTAAGTAAAGGAACCAATAAAAAATTCATTAATCGTGGTAAGACGGTGGCCATACCATAAATTAATGTGTCTTTAAAGAAATTATTTAATGTGTTCAAGGCTCTTTAGTTGAGGTTTTAAAAGTAGGTATTTATTAGCAATCTAGCAATGCGGTAAGTTATATACAAGCGGTTTGGATTAAGCTTAAAGCGGACAAAAATAGGGTATAAAAAAAGCCTCGGGAACCGAGGCTTCAATATTTTATTTATATAGACTAACCATTAAGTGCTTCTGCACCTCCTACAATTTCTAAAATCTCGTTTGTAATCGAAGCTTGTCTAGCTTTGTTATAAGATAATTTTAGAGCGTCTCTTAACTCTGTAGCATTGTCTGTTGCTTTGTGCATAGCGGTCATACGAGCACCATGTTCAGAAGCAAATGAATCGCGCAGTGCTTTAAACAATTGCATCTTTAACGATTTAGGAATTAGCTCTTCTATAATTTCGGTTTTATTAGGCTCAAACTTATAGTCGGCTAGCGTATTTTCCTCTTGCTCTTGATTTAGCGGCTCAATAGGTAAAAACTGTTCTGTTTTTACAATTTGGGTTGCAGCATTTTTAAAAGAATTATATACTAAAATAACGCGATCGTATTTCTTATCGATGAAATCTTGCATGATTTCTTCAGCAAGAAGAACAACCTGGTCAAATTCTAAATGATCAAAGATAGCGGTATCGTTTTTAGCGATAGTAAAATCTTTTTTCAAGATATCATTGGCTTTTTTACCCAGAGTAAGTAAGCTAACTTTTTTATCTTTTAAATCGTTTTGAATTAGATTCTTTGTTCCTTTTACGATGTTTGAGTTAAAAGCACCAGCCAAACCTCTATTTGACGAGATAGCCACGACCAATACATTCTCTACTTCACGCTGTTCAGCAAATTTACTATTTGCACCCTCGTCTAAAGACGCGCTTAAGTTTTGAAGCAATTCTGTCAACTTATCTGCGTAAGGACGCATAGCGGTAATGGCATCTTGCGCTTTGCTCAATTTTGCTGCCGATACCATTTTCATGGCACTGGTAATCTGCATAGTTGAAGATACCGAACTAATTCTGCTGCGTAACTCTTTTAAATTTGCCATTATAAAATTATGAATTTAAACTTCAGCAGTACTAATAAACTAGTACTGCTAAAGTTCATTTTTATTTTTTATATTTTCCAGATAACTCTTTCGCTACTTTTGTCATCACATCTAAAGTCTCATCGGTTAACTTACCGGCTTTTAATGTGTCTAAAACATCTCTATGTTTAGCATCTAAGAATTCTAGGTACTCTTTTTCAAATTCTTTTACGCGATCAACAGGAACTTCTTTCAACAAGTTTTTAGAACCCGCGTAAACAATTGCAATTTGATCCTCTACTGGGTAAGGGTCGTTTTGAGCTTGTTTTAAGATCTCAACGTTACGCTTACCTTTTTCGATAGTGCTTAAAGTTGAGGCATCAAGATCAGATCCGAATTTAGCAAAAGCTTCTAGCTCTCTAAACTGCGCTTGGTCTAATTTTAAAGTACCGGCAACTTTTTTCATCGATTTAATCTGAGCCGAACCTCCTACACGAGAAACCGAGATTCCCACATCAATTGCTGGACGTACACCGGAGTTAAATAAGTCTGAAGTTAAGAATATCTGACCGTCAGTAATCGAAATTACGTTAGTTGGAATATAAGCCGAAACGTCGCCCGCTTGAGTTTCAATAACAGGCAAAGCAGTTAAAGAACCTCCACCTTTTACACGATCTTTTAAAGAATCGGGTAGGTCATTCATGTTTTTTGCGATATCATCATCATTGATCACCTTTGCAGCACGTTCTAATAATCTTGAGTGTAAGTAAAATACATCTCCAGGATAAGCTTCACGTCCCGGTGGTCTTCTTAATAATAAAGATACCTCACGGTAAGCCACGGCTTGTTTTGATAAATCATCATAAATAATTAAGGCTGGTCTACCAGTATCTCTAAAATACTCACCAATAGCAGCACCGGCAAATGGAGCATAAACCTGCATAGGGGCAGGATCTGATGCATTTGCAGCCACGATAGTAGTGTAGGCTAATGCCCCTTTATCTTCTAAAGTTTTAGCAATTCCGGCAACGGTAGATGCTTTCTGACCTACAGCTACATAAATACAGTAAACAGGTTCTCCTCTATCGTAAAATTCTTTTTGGTTAAGAATAGTATCAATACAAACGGTGGTTTTACCAGTTTGTCTATCTCCAATCACCAATTCACGCTGTCCTCTTCCTACTGGTACCAAAGCATCAATAGATTTGATTCCGGTTTGTAAAGGTTCTGTAACGGGCTCTCTGTAAATTACCCCAGGAGCCTTACGCTCTAGTGGCATTTGAACAGTATCCCCTGAAATAGCCCCTTTACCATCAATAGGTTTTCCAAGTGTATCTACTACTCTACCAACGATACCTTCTCCTACTTGAATAGAAGCAATTTTCTGAGTTCTCTTTACGGTATCCCCTTCTTTAATTGCTTTTGAAGCACCTAAAAGTACTACTCCAACATTATCTTCTTCTAGGTTAAGTACCATTCCTTCTAAACCTCCTTCAAACTCAACGAGTTCTCCGTATTCTGCATTGGTAAGGCCGTAAACATTGGCAATACCATCACCTACGGTAAGTACGGTTCCTACTTCATTTAAGGAAGCTTTTCCCTCAAATCCGGATAATTGTTTTTTTAAAATTGCTGAAACTTCAGCAGGATTTACTTCTGCCATAATTATTTAGTATAAATGAATACGTGCACGTATCGTTTTTATTTCTGTTAAATATATGCGTTTTGATTAAACTTCTTTTTAAGCGAATTCAATTTGCCTGCTACACTAGCATCATATTGTAAGTCGCCCACACGTAAAATAAAACCACCTAAAATGCTTTCGTCAATAGCATTGGTTAAGGTAGCTTCACTACCGGTAAGTTGTTTTACTTTATCCAGTAATTTAGTATGCATAGCCGGTGTTAATGCGGTTGCGGTAGTTACGTGAGCTACTTTAATATTTTGATCTTCATCATACAAACGAATAAATTGCTTTACTACATCTTGTATAAGAGCTATGCGACCATTTTCTATAAGTACAGCAAAGGTGTTTTGGGTGATGGCATTAACGTTTGTAAAAATCTGATTTAAAATCGCTTGTTTATCACTTGCCTTTACCACAGGGCTCTTAAGGATATTAGCTAAATTTTTATTTTCTTTTAGCGTATTCTCTAGTAAACGAAAATCTGAATTCACTTCTTTTAATACCGCCTTTTCTTTAGCTAATTCTAAAATTGCTTTGGCATAGCGTTGTGCTGCTCTAGTATTGGCCATAGTTTTTATTAATTTAGCTTCACATCGGCTAGCATATTATCAACTAACTGCATGTGATTTTCTTGGCTGTTTAATTCTTTTTTTACTACTTTTTCTGCGATTTCGATTGACAATTCGGCTACTTGCTGTTTGATTTCGCTCAGTGCGGCTTGTTTCTCTTGTGCAATCGCCTCTTGTGCAGCACTAATCATTTTGCTTGCCTTTAGCTCTGCTTCTGTGCTGGCTTCGTTGATCATTCGTTCTTTAATCGCACGCGCTTCTTTAAGCATTTTATCACGCTCTTCACGCGCTTCCTTTAATAGTTTCTCGTTGTTCGCCTTTAAGTTTTGCATTTCTAAACGTGCTTTTTCGGCAGCGTCTAGGGCATCATTAATAGAGTCTTCTCTTTTCTTTATGGAATCAAGGATAGGTCTCCAAGCAAATTTGGCTAAAAGAAATATTAAAATTAAGGTGACAACCGTTTGCCACACAAATAATCCAAAATCTGGTTTAATTAAATCCATAGGTTTTTATACTATCTAAAATTAATTTAATTTTTTTTAGAAACACTTCTTTTTAACCAACCGTTAAAAAGAAGTGTTTTTTCAAAAGGCTTATTTTAACACCCCTAATAAGGCTGCTACTACACCAAATAACGCCACCCCTTCTACAAGAGCTGCCGCAATAATCATTGCTGTTTGGATTTTGTTTGCTGCTTCTGGTTGACGAGCGATAGCCTCCATTGCGGCTGCACCAATCTTACCAACACCAAATGCTGCTCCAAAAACTGCTAATCCAGCTCCTAAAGCTGCCAATCCTACATATAATAATTCCATAGTAAAAAAAATTAAAAAATTAAAAAATTAAAATTAATGATGTTCATGTTCTTCAACGGCCACTCCAATAAAAAGGGCCGATAGCATGGTAAAAATAAAAGCTTGTAAAAATGCTACTAATAGCTCTAATACCATTATAAATAAGGCGAATGGAACCGAAATTCCGGCTACACCTACATTTTCTAAAATAAAAATTAAGCCTAATAAACTTAAAATAATAATATGCCCCGCCGTGATATTCGCAAATAGACGTATCATTAAGGCAATTGGTTTTATGAATAAACCAATCAACTCAATTGGTGCTAATAATATTTTAACAGGCACTGGTACACCGGGCATCCAGAATATATGCGCCCAGTAGTCTTTATTACCGTTGATTAAGATCAAAATCAGGGTAAATAATCCTAAAGCAACCGTAACCGAAATATTTCCAGTAACGTTTGCTGCCCCAGGCAAAAGCCCTAATAAATTGGTAATCCAAATAAAGAAAAATACGGTTAGTAAGAACGGCATAAATTTCATATACTTTTTCTTACCAATATTTGGTATTGCGATGTCATCACGAACAAACAAAACCAATGCTTCCAAGGCATTATTAAGGCCCTTTGGCGCTTTGTCGCTCTTTTTATGGTGACGCGCTAGACTAAAGAAGAAAATCAGCATTACTATTACCGTTAAAAACATAGCCGCTACGTTTTTGGTTACCGATAAATCAGTTGGAGCTGCAGCATTATTAGGGTAATGGTCTTCGCCAAAACTTAGTTTTTCTTCACCTGCATTAAGTTGATAAATTGTCTCGTGATAATTAACAAAGCGCTTACCGTCTTTCTCTACCACAACTTCGCCTTCAATATCGTGATGAAATTCACTAGACATAAAAGAAACCACTCCGTCTTCAGTATAAAGAATTACGGGTAATGGCAAGGTGTATGAGTTATCACCACTTCCTAAAAAGTGCCATCCATGCGCATCGCCAATATGATGCATTATCATGTCTGTAGGGTTAAACTGCTTTTCAGCTTCAGAATTTGATTCTTTAGCCAATGAGTTAAAAGGGATCGCAGTTAAGGTTATTGCTAGTGCAATTAGAAACTTAAACGATTTAAATGTTGTCATCATAGCTGATCAACTTAATGGATTGCGCTTAAAAAATTTTGTGCAAAGATAGTCTTTTATAACTTATTTAAAAGACTTGTAATTAAATTTTTTATACAGGCTGTAAGACAATACTAGATGAAGCGTATTTTTGGTTTAAGGACTTCGTTTTCAGTTAACAAGAATTAAATGGAGTTACAGGTTGGCCTAATTCCTGAAGTCCAAATCTCTTAGCTTGAGTTGAAGAGTGGTTTGGCCGTTCCATTCGTTTTCTTCTAAGCTATAAACTGCAGAGCAGCTTTTTGCCTTCCGTAGGTTATGGTGGTACTTACCTAAATTAAATCCTATCCCAGAAAAGATATAGGTACTGCCCCTTTGGTTAAGACTGCATTTAAGGTGATTTTTATCTGCTCCTACTTGTTTAGAAAACCCATTTTCTTTTAAATTTTCAGTCATAAAGATTGGGGCCGGATTTCCTGGACCGAAAGGCGCAAATTGGCTCAGGATTCTATAAAATTTTGGAGTTACTGATTTGAAATCTAGTTTTAAATCGATGTTTATTTCGGGTTCTAATAATTTTGGGTTGATTTGCTGTTGTACGACTTGTTCAAATTTTTGTTTAAAAAGGCTGTAATTCTCTTCTTTCAAGGTTAGGCCTGCAGCATATTTATGGCCTCCAAACTGCTCAATAAAATCTTGACAGGCCTCTAAAGCCGCATATAAATCAAATCCATTTACAGATCTCGCCGAGGCGGCTAATTTTTCTCCGCTTTTTGTAAACACTAAAGTGGGTCTGTAATAGGTCTCGGTCAAACGCGATGCCACTATTCCTATTACTCCTTTGTGCCAATTTTTTTGATAAACTACTGTGGTTGTTCTTTCTTCTTCTTTTAAACTTTTTATTTGACTTAGTGCCTCTTGAGTTATTTTTTTATCTGTTTCTCGACGGTCTTGGTTAAATCTATCAATGGCTTGAGCCATTTCTTGTGCTTCTTTTGGGTCGGTTGTAAGCATTAGATCCACCGCGCGTAAGGCGTGTTCCATTCTTCCTGCAGCATTTATTCGGGGTGCAATGATAAATACAACATCGGTTATGCTTAGATTTTTTTTATTGATTTCTTTAATAATTGCTTGGAAACCAACACGAGGCGAGCTGTTGATCACTTGCAAACCATAATAAGCTAAAATTCTATTTTCTCCTGTTATGGGTACAATATCTGCGCCAATAGCTGTAGCTACAAGATCTAAATAGGGGGTTAAAAATTCTATACCTCTACCTTGGTTTTTTTCTAAAGCTTGTATTAATTTGAAACCAACTCCACATCCGCAAAGTTCTTTATAAGGGTAATTACAATCGGGTCGTTTAGGATTTAAAACGGCAGCTGCTTTTGGTATTTCGGGTCCTGGTCTGTGGTGATCGCAAATAATGAAGTCTAACCCTTTCTTTTGCGCATAGTCTACCTTATCTACCGCTTTGATACCACAATCTAAGGCAATAATTAAATCGAATTCATTATCGTGTGCAAAATTAATACCTTGATAAGAAATACCATAACCTTCTTTGTACCTATCAGGGATATAACAAACTACATTTTCTGTATAATTGCGTAAATAAGAACTCATTAATGCAACACTTGTAGTACCATCTACATCATAATCTCCGTATACAAGAATTCTTTGATTAAGCTTTATGGCTTGTTCAATTCTGTTTACAGCGATATCCATGTCTTGCATTAAAAATGGGTCGTGCAGGTCGGCTAGGCTTGGTCTAAAAAAAGCTTTGGCTTGCTCAAAATTTTCAATTCCGCGCTGAACCAATAAAGTGGCAATATTCTGGTCTACTTGAAGTGCCTCTTGTAGTTGTTTGACCTTATCAATATCGGGTATTGGTTTTAATGTCCAGCGCATTTTTATGGATTTGAACAGATAAAGTTACAAAACTTTATGCTGTATATATTGTCTTATATAAGGAATTGCATCTTTTTCGAACCAAGGGTTTTTGCTTCGCCAAAATCGGTTTACGGGAGAAGGATGTGGTAAAGGTAAATATTGAGGAAGGTAATCTTTATAATTTTCAACCTTTTGGGTTAAATTTTTTTTTGCGCCAAGGTAATATTTACATGCGTGCGCCCCAATGAGTATTTTTAAAGGTTGTTTTTTAAAAGCGCTCAATATGCTTTTGTGCCACAAAGGCGCGCATTCTTTTCTAGGCGGTAAGTCACCAGTTTTGGCTTTGCCAGGATAACAAAAGCCCATGGGCATCACGCCAAAGTTATCGGTATTATAAAATTGCTCTTCTGAAACCTCAAGCCATTCTCTTAATTTTCTGCCACTAGGATCGTTCCAATCAATACCGGTGTTGTGAACAGCTCTTCCTGGAGCCTGACTTATCAACAGAATTTTTGTATTTTGATTGAAGCGTACTATGGGTTTGGCACCAAGGGGTAAATTTTTTTCGCAGAAGGTACAAGAACGAATATCTTTTAATAAGTCTTTCATAAAGCAAAGCTATTTAATTACTTTTGAAAAACCATAAACAATTATGCAACAAGATACCTTAGAATTTAAGCAAATTAACCTTTTAATTTTAGGTTTGTTGATACTAGTTGGGGGCTTACTTTTACTCCTTGGTTTGCTAGGGTATGTTCTTAGTGATAGCATTATTTACCTATACATTATAATACTAGGTAATCTATTGTTAATCACTAGTTTCTTTCTTATGCGATTGCGGGAACATCAAGTTCTTTATGACCCTATTTTTATCCGCTTTAAGCTTAGAAATTATGAAAAGCAAAAAATTAAAATAACCGATATTAAATCTGCATATCTTCAGGATGATGAGCTAGTTTTGCTGTTGAATCTGGAGAAGAAACATTTTTTTTTAACATCTTATCCAAAGGAAGACCGAGTGGCACTTATAGATTTAATAAAAGCACTTATAGCACAAGCCGATTAAGAGGTTTTTCCTGCAACTATGAGAACTATTTCGCCTTTGGGTGGTTTCTCGGTATAATGTTTGGTTAATTCTGTTAAACTGCCTCTTTGAGTTTCTTCGTGCATTTTTGAAATTTCTCTCGAAATACTGGCTAATCGCCCTTCTCCTAGGTGTTCGGCAAGATGGTTTAGGGTCTTAAGCAACTTATGAGGAGATTCATAAAATACCATTGTTCTAGTTTCTTCGCTTAAAAACTTTAAGCGGGTTTGTCTTCCTTTTTTGACGGGTAAAAAACCTTCGAACACAAACTTGTCATTTGGTAATCCGCTATTGACTAATGCGGGAACAAAAGCCGTAGCTCCTGGTAGACAGTCTACTTCTATGCCGGCCTCAATACAAGCTCGGGTGAGCAGGAAACCAGGGTCAGAAATGGCAGGTGTGCCCGCGTCGCTAATGAGTGCGGCGGTTTCACCATTTAAAATACGATCAACTATTTTGGCTGTAGTTTTATGTTCATTATGCATATGATGGCTATGCATGGGAGTGCTTATTTCGAAATGTTTTAGAAGTTTACCGCTTGTTCTTGTGTCTTCAGCTAAAATAAAATCGACCGTTTTTAAAATCCGTAAAGCTCTTAAGGTAATGTCTTCTAAATTTCCGATAGGGGTAGGAACTAGAAATAATTTACTCATTATATAAATTTATTTTCAATTGCATTCATAAAGCGTGATTCTATTTCTTCTTTGTTTTCCCAATGGTTATAGTCGGGTTTTACTTGTTCTTGAAGAAAACTATGCGCTTCTTGCCAATGCTCTAAGGTGTTAAGTTGAGAAATCACGCGATTATAATCGTTTGCATCGCCATCAAACAAATGTTTGATGTAGGCCAAACGGTCATTTAAACCAATCTGTATGCCTTGTTTCAAACGTTGATTGAGTGATTTTTTCTGTTCAACTTGGTTGTTGTGTGTTTTTTTAGGTTCAAATTCGGCCAACTCGCTTCCAAAAAGCATCTCTTGTTTTGGTAAAGACTGCTCTTTTTTTGTAGGGGCTGGTTGGTTGGTTTTTTCTTGTTCTTTTGTGGTGCTTATTGGTTCAAATTGAGGTAATTCATCAAAATGAACTCCAAAATCTGTGGTGTTTTCTTCGTTTTTAAGGCTAGCCTCTGTTTCAACTTTCTCTTGGTTAATTGATTTTGAAGTTTCAGATGTTTTTAAATCTGATGTGTTTTCTTCTTTTTGGGAGTCTTTTTTTGACTCAGTACTATCTTTATGATCAGATTCTGAAGTTTTCTCAATGGGCTGTTCTTGGCTGGTTGGGGTGATTTTTGTTTGGGTCTGGGTAGATTCATCAAATCTTGCCAAGCGTTCTTCAACCTGAGATTTACCAATTGTAGGTTGGTGACCTTGAAAATGTTTTTCGGTAAAAGAAAGCACGCTTAGTTTTTCATGCAATTCTGCGCTAATTGCTTTTAACTCGTGCACATCTGCTCTGTTTCGTAATTGTAAAATACGGTGTGCAAGACTCATTAACTCGGCTTCTAGTTGCTTTTTCATAACTTTCTTTATAAGTTTATTTATGCGGTGGTATTTTTATTAATTTTACTTTAAGAAAAAAGACAAAAATATATCCCATTAATTAAAGGCTGAAAAATACAAAATGTTTCTTGAAAATACAGTAAATCACGAAGAGCAATTTGGTTGGATTGAGGTTATTTGCGGTAGTATGTTTTCTGGTAAGACCGAAGAGTTGATAAGAAGATTAAAGCGCGCCCAATTTGCCAAACAAAAAGTTGAAATTTTTAAACCTGCCGTTGATACACGGTATGATGATCATTTTGTGGTATCTCACGATGAAAACGAAATACGGTCTACGCCGGTGCCTGCAGCTGCGAATATTCGCCTTCTAGCCGATGGTTGTCAAGTAGTAGGCATTGATGAAGCTCAATTTTTTGATGATGAAATTGTAAGCGTTTGCAATGATTTGGCCAATAAAGGAATAAGAGTGGTAGTTGCTGGATTAGATATGGATTTTAAAGGTAATCCTTTTGGTCCTATGCCTAATTTAATGGCCACCGCAGAATATGTGACTAAAGTACATGCGGTTTGTACGCGTACGGGAAACCTGGCGCAATATAGTTTTCGCAAAGCTGCTAGTAAAGATTTAGTGTTACTGGGAGAAACCTTAGAATACGAACCCCTAAGTCGGGCGGCTTATGTAAAGGCGATGCGAGAACAAAAGAAAAGAGAAGATTCGTCTATAATTGATAATGAAATAAGTACAGACCAAGAGCCCTTAAAATAATGTAGGAATGATAGGAGAAACAGTATTAGAAATAAATTTAAAGTCTTTAGCACATAATTTTGAATATTTAAAAAGCAAAATTAATTCTAGTACCAAAGTAATGGGCGTTGTTAAGGCCTTCGCTTATGGGAGCGAAGCAGGGGAAGTAGCGCTTAAATTACAAGATTTGGGTATAGATTTTTTTGCCGTAGCCTATACAAATGAAGGGGTTAAATTAAGAGAGGTGGGAGTTACCCAACCTATTTTGGTGCTTCATCCGCAATCTATGCATTTTGAGACCCTACTACAAAACTGTCTTACTCCTAGCATTTATAGTAAATTTGTACTTGATCAATTTATCGCTTCCGCGGAAGCGCATAAACAAAAAAATTACCCTATACACCTAAAATTGAATACCGGCTTTAATCGTTTGGGTTTTGCCAATAAAGAGTTGGATGGGGTGATTAAAAAGTTAAAAACCTCTAAGGCTGTTCAGGTTGAGGGCATTTATTCTCATCTAGCGGCCAGTGAAGACTTAGAAGAGAAAGAATTTTCCCGTTCACAGATCTATAAGTATGAGGCAATGAGTGAGCAATTAATCAATCAATTGGGATATAAGCCTTTAAAGCATTTGTGTAATACTAGTGGTATATTAAATTACCCAGAAGCGCACCATGATATGGTTCGCACAGGTATTGGTTTGCATGGTTATAGTAATGACTTTGCGGTTGATGCTGCACTTAAGCCTATAGCTACTTTAAAAACAATAATTTCACAGATTCATGAAGTGCAACCAGGTGAATCTGTAGGGTATAATCGCAAATTTATAGCAGAAAAATTTACTAAGACAGCAACCCTCCCTCTCGGTCACGCCGATGGGATTAACCGAATTTATGGAAAGGGCAAAAATTATGTTTCTATAAATGGAGAGAAAGCACCCATCATAGGAAGCGTTTGTATGGATATGATTATGATAGATGTTACCCATATTAATTGCAAAGAGGGCGATGAGGTAATTGTTTTTGGCCCCGAATTAAGTGCTGAAGTATTTGCTAATTTGGCAGGTAGTATATCTTATGAACTGATTACTTCGGTATCTCAACGCATTAGGCGCAAAATTATACATTAAATTCAAATTTTTTATTAAATTGCTTTATTAACCTTAATTAAATAGTATGAGTTTTTTTAGCGATTTTAAGAAGTTCCTTATGAAAGGAGACATTGTAGCACTGGCCACAGCGGTGGTTATTGGTGCTGCCTTCAAAACCATTGTTGATTCTGTGGTTAAAGATGTAATAACGCCAATAATTGGTGTAATTACAGGGGGTACAGATTTTACCCAAAAATTCATTGCTTTAGATGGGGCAACTTATGCGAGTCTAGAGGCTGCTAATGAAGCCAACGCAGCAGTAATTACCTATGGTAATTTAATTCAAGCAATTATTAATTTTATAATTGTAGGTTTGTTTATTTTCTTGTTTTTAAGAGCTTATGAGAAAACAAAGAAGAAAGAGGAGGCAAAACCAGCAGCACCCAAAGGCCCTAGTCAAGAAGAGTTGCTTATTGAGATAAGAGACGAGCTGCGTAAAAAATAAGGTTTATTCTTAATTAAACAGTAGATAATTTGAAACCCTAAAAACCAGATTTTTAGGGTTTTTTGTTTTTTAAAAGTAAACGAAAATTTGTAAAATAGTATATTTGCTCGCATAACCCCAAATAAAATACAATGAGATTAGCTGTTGTTGGTGCCACTGGTATGGTAGGCCAAGTAATTTTAGAAGTTTTACAAGAACGCAATTTTCCCCTTACCGAATTGATTCCCGTAGCCTCAGAAAGATCGGTTGGAAAATCTATAGTTTTTAAGAAAAAAGAATATCCTATTGTAGGCTTGCAGACCGCTTTAGAGAAGCAACCAGACATTGCTCTTTTTTCTGCCGGTGGAGATACTTCGTTGCTTTGGGCGCCAAGGTTTGCCGAGATAGGAACTAGAGTTATCGATAACTCTTCGGCTTGGAGAATGGACGCCACAAAAAAACTTATTGTTCCCGAAATTAACGCTAGCCAGCTTACCAAGGAAGATTTTATTATAGCCAACCCAAATTGTTCCACGGTACAATTGGTAATGGTATTAAGTCCGTTACATCAAAGATTTAGAGTGAGGCGGGTAATCGTTTCTACCTATCAATCTATTACAGGAACTGGCGTAAAAGCGGTTCAGCAGTTGGAGAACGAGATGCAATCTAAAAATGGGGAGATGGCATATCCTTATCCTATACACCAAAATGCTATTCCGCATTGCGATGTGTTTTTAGAAAACGATTACACTAAAGAAGAAATGAAACTCACGCAAGAAACCAAAAAAATATTACAAGATGAAAATGTTTTGGTTTCGGCTACTGCTGTGCGAATTCCCGTTGTAGGCGGCCATAGTGAAGCGGTTAATATTGAATTTGAGAAAACGGTTAGTGTGGGCGATATTAAAGCTGCTTTGCAAGAAACACCGGGCGTTCAACTTCAAGATAATCCAGATGTTAATGCTTATCCTATGCCGGTTTATGCACAAGGTAAAGACGAGGTTTTTGTAGGCCGTATACGTGCCGATCATTCCCATTCTCATGCTATTAATATGTGGATCGTTGCCGATAATTTAAGAAAAGGGGCTGCAACCAACGCAGTGCAAATAGCCGAATATTTAATTGCGCAAAATTTAGTCTAAAAAGTAGATATAGAAAAAGGTTTGCTGCCTAAGAAATGTTTTCAGTTCTATTGAATTTAAGATAATTTTATAAAAATTGATTTTTTATTGATTATTTTTGCTGCAAGATGAGTAATGGTGTCAAAAATATAGTAACTACATTTTTGCTAGGAATTTTTGTAATGCTCCAGTTCGGAGTTTTGCATAATGTTTCTCACAAAGATGACTTAAGCAATGGTCACGACTGTGTTTGGTGTCAGCTTTCTCACGCCCAAAAAACACCAGTTGCTAGTCATGATACATTTTTCGAATATCATCTTGAATCTCCCGTCTTCCGCCTTGAGCGAGAAAAAATAGTGGAGCACGCAAATTTGCTTTATCAAAAGCTACCGGTTTGTGGATTAAAAAACAAACCCCCTCCTTATTTAATTTAGTTTTCGTTTAGAACTTTTTTATCAATACATCGGGCTTCGATTCGGTTGTATTGCAGTACAATTTACGCTAAGCTATTATATTAATGGTGTGCTTGTTTATTGCTATTAATAACATACCGTAAATTAAATCAAACATAATTAATTAAATATGAAGTTTTTTGTTCAACTACTTCTGTTTTCTGCAAGCTATTTTGTCTATAGTCAATCTTGCTCATTCAGTTTAGAAGGCAAGGTAATTGATTTTCACGACGGGCAAGCCTTAGCCAATGCAAAAGTAGAATTGTTAAATACCAATCAAATAATATACACTAACGCTAAGGGCGAATTTAAATTTGAAGAGGTATGCGAGGGAGCTCAAAATCTACGCGTCAACCATCCTGATTGTCAAGAACTAATCTACCCAATTTTGATAGAACGAAACACTAAGACCACCATTTACTTAGAACATCATTTAGAGGAGTTAGAAGTGGTAAGCTTGGTAGGCAAAATTAATAGAGATCAAACAAAATCTAACCCTAGTGTTGTGGTAGATCGAGCCGTTTTAGACAAACACAGAGGTGGGAGTTTGGGGGATGCCTTGCAAGAAATAGCTGGAGTTTCCTCTTTGACTACGGGAAATAGTATTGTAAAACCCGTTATTCAAGGATTACATAGTAGCAGAGTTTTATTGATGCAAAACAACGTACGTTTAGAAAACCAAGATTGGGGGGTAGAACACGCACCTAGTATTGCTATGCAAGCCGCCCAAGAAGTAGAGATGGTTAAAGGGGCGTCTGCTTTGGCCCTTGGAGGGGATGCTTTAGGAGGAGCCATAATTACTTCACCAGCAAAAATACCTGTAAAAGATACCCTTTACGGTTATACTGGTCTTGTAGCTGCCAGTAATGGTAGAGGAGGGGGTTTACATACCCAGCTTACCAGGTCTTTTGAGAAGGGATGGTATGCTCAGGCAGATGCGTCGTTTAAACGCTTTGGCGATGCAAAGGCGCCAGATAATTTTTTAGCGAATACCGGCCATTTAGAGAAGGCTCTAAGTTTAAGAGGTGGTTTAAATAAATTTGTACAAGGCTTTGAGGTTTACTATAGCTATTACCAAAGCGAAAACGGTATTTTAAGAGATGCTCATATTGGTAATGTGTCTGATTTAATCAGAGCGATTAATCGAGAGAAACCTTTAAGATCGAGCGGCTTTTCTTATAAGATAAATGAACCCAAACAATCGGTAACCCATCATTTAGCCAAGCTGTCTTATTACAGAAGGTTGGAGAATATAGGTAAAATAAAAATGCATTATGCCTATCAGGAAAACAATAGATTAGAGTATGACATCCGTCGAGGTGATGATGCAGGAAAAGCCTCACTAGATCTTAATTTGAAAACCCATGAGTTTCAAACAAATTTGCAGGTTGATTACGACAAAAATTATGATGTCAACGCGGGAGTGGTTCTGACCTATCAAGATAATTTTGCCAATCCCCTTACTGGTGTTAAACGCTTAATTCCAGATTACAAGCAGTACAAGGTAGGGGGTTATATCACAGGAAATTATAAATGGGATGAATACTGGACTGCAGAAGCAGGTCTGCGTTTTGATTATACACATCTCGATGCTCAAAAATTTTACCTGAAAACGAGTTGGGATAAAAAAGGATACCAGCAAGATTTTTCTAATATTATAGTAGCAGATTTTGGAACGCAGTACTTAACCAATCCTAAATTTGATTTTCAAAACTTTTCGTGGATTGGAGGTTTGAAATATGAACAAAATAATTTTGAAGCCAGTTTTAATTATACAAGAGGGCAGCGTGCACCAAATGTAGCCGAATTATTTTCGGATGGATTACACCATTCAGCAGCTATTATTGAATTGGGCGACTTGCGATTTAAACCCGAAACATCACATAAAATAAGTCTTAACTTAGCCCAAGACCTAAATGCGTTTAGCTTCGTGGCTAATCCTTATTTAAATAGGTTTACAGATTTTATCACTTTAGTTCCAAAGGGGCTAGAAACCACTGTTAGAGGTGCTTTTCCAGTCTGGGAATACGAACAGGTAGATGCCTTGTTGTGGGGAATAGATGCCCAGGCCAATTACAGAATAGCCAGAAATTTTGAAAGCCAAGTTAGTTTTGCTTATTTGGTAGGACGTGATCTAGATGCAGATAATTATCTAAACGAGATGCCCGCGCCTAATTTTTTGTATCAGCTAACCTATAAGCGGGAAAATTGGAAAGATTTTCAAATGACTGTCCAAGCTAAACATAGCCTAAGACAACATAATTATCCTAATAATAATTTTTACTATGAAGTGCTTAACGAAGGTAACTATGAGGAGGTACTGGTCGATATAAGTACGCCGCCAGAAGCCTATATCCTTTTTGGTTTTGAATCGTCTGCGCGCTTTACACCTTTTAATACAGGCAACTTAGAAGTAAATTTCCAAGTTCAAAATATATTGAATACTCAATACAACGATTATTTAAACAGATTGCGTTATTATGCCTATCAACCGGGACGCAATTTTATTCTTAACCTTACCTATAATTATTAATTTTAAATTTAAATACCATGAAAACAATTCCGTTTACCCTATTTAGTCTATTATTTTTAACTCTTATTACTAGCTGCTCAGATGATGATGCCCCAGAAATCATTAATGAGGAAGAAGTAATTACCGATGTGACGCTAACATTTGTTAATGAAGATAATGAAACTCAAACCTACACCTATACCGATCCTAGTTACCGAGATGAAAATTACCAAGAACCGGTAATTATGCTAAAACCGGGATCTACTTATCAAGTGGGGTTACAATTTTTTAACAAATCAAATCCGCAAGACATTGAAGATATTACCAATGAAGTTCGTGAGGAACGCAATGATCATTTTGTTACTTATGCCTTTGGTCAAGTAGCGGTAGATTTAACACGAAATGATAGCGCTTCGGGAATAGATGCAGCAGGTATCCCTATTGGGCTAAATACCATTTGGGAAACCCAAACCGCAGGTAACGGCACATTGGTTGTGAAATTAATTCATGAACCAACCCTTAAAGATGTAACTAACCCAATGGGTTCTTTTACGGGAGGAGAAACAGATGTTGAGGTGGCTTTTCAAATTCAAATAGGCCTTTAAATTTTAAACCTTACTTTCTCAGATATAATTTGTTATTTTTGAGGGGCAATTAAACAGCAGTAGCATGAAAAAAATAATATTACCACTTTTGGCCGTAAGCGTAATGGCTTGCAAAGAAACGCCAAAAGAAGATAATCAAAACCAACAAAAAGATATTGCTTTGACATATCCTAAAACCAAAAAGGTAGATAGTGTTGACACTTACTTCGGTCAAGAAGTAAAAGATCCTTACCGATGGCTAGAAGATGACAGAAGTGCTGAAACCGAAGAATGGGTTAAGCAGCAAAATGAAGTTACATTTAATTACTTAGATCAAATTCCGTACAGAGATTCATTAAAAAATCGCTTGGCAGAATTATGGAATTACGAAAAAGTAGGTGCGCCATATACAGAAGGTGATTATACTTATTTTAGTAAAAATGATGGTTTGCAAAATCAATATGTGATCTATCGTCATAAGAAAAATGAGGATGCGTCTAAAGCAGAAGTTTTTCTTGACCCTAATAAATTCAGCGAAGACGGTACTACTTCTTTAGATGCATTTAGTTTCTCTGAGAATGGTAAAATTTTAGCATATTCTATTTCTGAAGGAGGTAGCGATTGGCGAAAAATTATAGTGATGAATGCAGAAACTAAAGAGATTGTAGAAGATACATTGGTAGATGTGAAATTTAGTGGAATCTCTTGGAAAGGTGATGAAGGCTTCTTTTACTCAAGTTATGATAAGCCAAAAGGTAGTGAATTATCGGCCAAAACAGATCAGCATAAGCTTTACTATCATCAATTGGGTACTGCCCAGAAAAATGATCGTTTAATTTTTGGAGGAACCCCAGAAGAAAAACATCGTTATGTGCGATCTGCCGTTACCCAAGACAATAAATATTTACTTATTGCAGCCAGTGTAAGTACATCTGGAAATAAACTTTTTCTTAAAAATTTAGAAGAACCGAATAGTGCATTAGTAACTATTTTAGATCACACCAAATCAGACACCTATTTGTTAGATAATCAAGGAGATCAGTTGATTTTAACAACCAACTTAAATGCACCCAATAAAAAAGTGGTACAGGTAGATGCTAAAAATCCACAACCAGAAAACTGGAAAGATCTTATTCCCGAAACAGAATTTGTGTTAACACCTACCAAAGGAGGGGGGTATATCTTCGCTAATTATATGAAAGATGCCGTTTCTATGGTTAAGCAATATGATTACAAGGGTAAACTAATTCGTGAGGTCGAGCTTCCTGGTGTAGGTACTGTAAATGGTTTTGGAGCCAAAAAAGAAGATAAAGAATTGTACTATTCTTTTACCAATTATGTAACTCCTGGTAGTATTTACAAGTATGATATAGAAAGTGGAAATTCAGAAGTTTTTAATACACCAAAAATCGATTTTAATCCAGAAGATTATGAAAGTAAGCAAGTGTTTTTTACCTCTAAAGACGGGACTAAGGTTCCTATGATTATTACCCATAAAAAAGGCCTTGCTTTAGATGGTAAGAACCCTACAATACTTTATGGTTATGGTGGTTTCAACATAAGTTTAACGCCTTCTTTTAGTATTGCCAATGCGGTATGGATGGAGCAAGGTGGGATTTACGCCGTGGCCAACTTACGTGGAGGTGGTGAGTACGGAAAAAAATGGCATAACGCTGGTACTCAATTAAAAAAGCAAAACGTGTTTGATGATTTTATCGCTGCCGCGGAATTTTTAATCGATAAAAATTATACTTCCAGTGATTATTTGGCTATTCGAGGAGGTTCAAACGGAGGCTTATTGGTAGGAGCAACAATGACGCAAAGACCAGAGCTTATACAAGTAGCATTACCAGCCGTAGGCGTGCTAGATATGTTACGCTACCATACCTTTACCGCCGGGGCTGGATGGGCATATGATTATGGAACAGCAGAAGATAGCGAAGAAATGTTTACTTATTTAAAGGGATATTCACCTGTACACAATGTAAAAGAAGGGGTTTCCTATCCAGCTACAATGATTACTACTGGCGATCATGACGATCGTGTGGTACCTGCACATAGCTTTAAATTTGCAGCAGAATTGCAGGAAAAGCAAACAGGAGACAACCCAGTTTTGATTCGTGTTGAAGTAAACGCAGGTCATGGAGCAGGAACACCAGTAAGTAAAATTATAGACCAATATGCCGATATTTATGGCTTTACGCTGTGGAATATGGGGGTGAAAAACTTATAAACACTGCACAAAATTGAAATAGGGCTGTTTAAAAACCAGTTTTAATAACTTTATATTTGGTTTTTAAACAGCCTTATTTTTTAATATTGATCTATTAAATATTTAATTAAATCTGTAGTGGTTACAATTCCCACTAGTTTTTCGTTTTCAATAACCGGTAACGCATGAAATTCTTTTTCGGCTAAAATTTCTGCAACTTCTTTAATGCTTTGATTGGGCGTTACAGAGGTTAATGCCTTTGCCATTACCTGTTCAATGGTAAACATCTCGTATACTACAGTATCTACATTTTTATCTTCATCGTCTACTGCATCAGCAAAACTAATGCGCAGCAAATCAGTATAGCTTAGCATACCTTTAATTTTATCACCGCTTATTACTGGTATGTGTCGTATTTTATGTTTTTTAAATAAACGTTCTGCATCGGCAAGACCTTGTTGGGTGTTTAGGGTAATAACGTCTTGGCTCATAATTTTTGAAATGGGTTCTCTTTTCTTCATAAGGTTTGGTTTGATTTAAATTCTACCTTAAATTTCATAAAAATTTGATAAATAAAAACTGATTTAAATCAGCTTATTTCAGCTTCAATTAAATTTGCATTATTATGCTCCAGATACATCAAATCAGTTATTTACATCAAAGTAATTTAGGAATACAAAATATTAGTTTTAACCTACAATCCAGTCGGCATTTAGCCATAATTGGTCCTAGTGGTTGTGGGAAGAGCACACTATTAAAGTGTATATATGGCTTATTCGATTTACAGCAAGGGAGCATTCATTTTAAAGCTGAACGCGTTTTAGGGCCAGCTTATAATTTGGTGCCTGGGCACCCGCAAATGAAGTATTTAGCTCAGTATGATAATGTTATGCCCTATACGAGCGTTTCAGAAAATATAAAAGAGCATTTGAGCAGACAGCATCCAGAAGAAAACGAGCGACGTTGTGTTGAATTGTTACGGGTAATAGGTTTAGAAGAATTTGCCCATACTCAAGTGAAAAATCTAAGTGGTGGTCAGCGTCAACGAGTAGCTCTTGCCCAAGTTTTAGCCAAAGCACCTCAATTATTATTGCTCGATGAGCCATTTAACTTTATAGATAATTTTAAAAAGAATACTTTAAGAAGGAGTATTTTTAATTACCTTAAAAAAGAGAATATTGCCTGTATTTTTGCTACCCATGATCGGGATGATATGTTAGCTTTCGCTGATGAGGTCTTGGTATTAGAGAAGGGTAAAACAATCGCTCAAGGAAATCCTAAGGCATTATTCGAAAATCCGAGAAGCAAAGCTGTGGCGGCCTTATTTTATGAGGTAAATGAATTACCGGCCTCGTGGTTTAATGATGCTTTTAAGGGTACTTTTTTAGTGTATCCTTTTGAATTAAAGTGGCACCGTCAAAAGCAAAAGAATGGAGTTGCAGTACAAATAGAGCAGTCTTTATATCAAGGGACGCATTTTTTAAACCAAGCTAGGCATCAAGATGAAATTATATTCTTTGAAACACCAAATCAATTGCAAACGGGAGAAAAAGGCTGGTTAGAACTTAAAGACGATTTACTAGAATCAAGACTAATCTAATTCTATAATGCGGTAAGTAAGCTTAGCATATTGTATTTTGTCATTCTGTTTTTTGCCTAAAAAGGCTTGAGCAAGAGGTGACTGCAATCCGATGGAATAAATGCCTTTCTTTTCGAGTTTTGGATTAGATAAAGGTATACCAATTAAAAAACTAGCTTTTTCTGTTTTTATATAGCTACCCCAAGCGACTACCGTTGAAGTTTTCTGAATTTTTAAGCGCTTTAGCTGTGTACGTTGCTGCAAAAAATGATTACGACTGAATTCTAATTGATTTAACCGAGCCGAAAACATTTCTCTACTAGTCTCAAACTTGTCACCTGCAGAAGATTTTGATTCTCCCGCCATATCGCTTTGCAGACTTTCTATTTCATTTTGGAGCAGATTGATATGCTGCTCTAGCTGATTTTCACAAAGTTCAATAAATTCGATTTTACTTAACATTTAATAAATAGCCTTAATCTTGGTCACTAGCAAACCATTCAGCAAAACTGGTTTCTGTTTCTTGCAATCTCAAACTAAAAAGCTCAATATTTTTAGGAAGTCTAGCTTTAATCTTATCGGCAAAATCGGTGATCATTTTTTCGCTGGTAGGCTGGTAATCTACTAAAATAACGTTGTGGTCCCGTTTCATTAATTCTTCGGCCAGCTCAATGTGTGGAGTGTTTTTATTGAGTACAGTAGCATGATCAAATTGATCTACAATCTCTTCTTTTACTATTTTTTTTAGGTCCCCAAAGTCAATCACCATGCCATTTTTTACGTGATTGCTATCGTGAATAGGCGTGCCAATAACAGTTACATTTAGTTTATAGCTATGGCCGTGCACATTTTTGCACTTTCCATCATATCCGTAAAGCGCGTGTCCGGTCTCAAAATTAAATTGCTTGGTAATTCTTATTTTACTCATTACTTTTTAAATTTATTATACAAAACCACTCCTATAAGCACCAAACCTAAAATGACAAAAAGGCCGTTACCGCTCAAAAATTGCAAAATATCCATTTGTTTGATTTTCCGACAAAGTTACAATTTAAATGCGAAAAAAATATTTTAGTAGGATACAACTAAAGAAAGAATAATCTATTTTTGTTGGGCTTTTTTTTAGAATTGAAAAATTGAATACAACCGAATTATTTGAGCAGCTGGATTTTCAAGAAAATCCGCAATTTGAAAAAATTATTGCCAATCTTGTAGGGCAGCAATATAGTATTGTAGATGGCTTTTTTAACGAAAAAGAAATAAATACCCTACGCAAAAGGTTACTGGAGCTTTATGATCAAGAACAGTTTAAAAAATCTGCCATTGGTAATAAAACCAATGAATTGATTGAAAAAGAAATACGTGGCGATTTTATTTTATGGATAGATGAAGCCCAAGCTTCTCATCAAGCCGAGCAGGTATTTTTTAATAAAATTAATAATCTGGTGCACTACTTAAACAGAACTTGCTTTTTAGGAATACTACATAAAGAGTTTCATTTTGCAGTTTATCCTAAAGGAACTTATTACCAAAGGCATTTAGATACTTTTATGAATGACCAACGGCGTAAATTATCTGTAGTCTGTTATTTAAATGATAATACTTGGAAACCCGATAACGGTGGCGAATTGATTATTTATACTCCAAATGGAGAGGTAAGTGTGGTACCAAAACCAGGTAGACTAGTTGTTTTTGAAAGTCAAGTTTTAGAACATGAAGTGAAAAAAGTAACTCATGATAAACGACTGAGTATTACCGGATGGCTAAAGACAAGATAAAAAAATAGGCTGTCTTAAAATGACAGCCATTACAGGTTTAAGATTCGAGGCAAATTTCAATACCTCGAGCAGAAACAAGGCGTTTGATGATTCTATTAATACTACTAAAATTATCGGCAATCTATTATAGAGCATCTTATATACACGATTTACGGTAACTCGTGTTTACCGAATTAAAGCCAGAAAAATAAAAGTGGTGCGCCTAATACAGTATTAAACACCTACTCCCTTGATTAGGGTAAAATATCCTTATTGTAAATATAAGGTCTTGGTTGTTTTTCTACTGAAGAAAAAGGCATACTTGATTCGATTTTTCTAAAATAATGGCGACTAATTTTGCTTTAGAAACATATTGTCTTTTGTGGGGTTCTATTAAGCTAAAACCATTAAGCGATACTCTAAAATTAATAGGCTATCAGTTTTTTAGTTCTGATTAATTTTATGAATCTACTAGGGTGTCTTGAAAACAAGCCAAAGCTTCCTGATGCTAATGCTATGCTCAAGGCCAAAAGATATAAATGCGTTTTAAACAAAATTTAAGTGGCTCTGCTTAATTACTTTTTATTTTTCTTATTCACATAAATAAACAAACCTACAATAAAAACAAGAGCAATAATATACAACCAATTTGCCGTTAAAAAGTCGGTTAAACTGTACCAGCCAAATTGCTGTTGAGTGCCGGTGTTTTCTTGATTTGGGGTAAAAGTTTGTTGCAATAAAAACATAATTTTTTAAATTAAGATACTTTAATTTGTTCAACTAGCCAAAAACTAAGCCTGCTTTTGATTTACTTTAGTATTACAATCCGCTAAGGTAACTGCTATATAGATCTTGAAACTGAGTGCCGTTGTTATATTGATGCTTGCTAAGCATATCAAAAGCGGTAAGACCCCATAAAGCAAACTCAAGTGTAAAAGCTAGATCTTTCTCTTTAAGCTCTGGCAAGTACTTTTGCACAAGATTAACCAATGGTTTTATTTGGGTTAAGGTTTGCAGATATTCTTGCTCCCCAAAGTCTTCATCTAGATGAATACCATCATTCGAGACAAACCAAGCAGTCACCTCATCATAGGGGCTCGCTTCCTCTTGCTTTTTAAGTTTTTTAATCTCTGGGAACAATTTAGGGAAAATACTTTTAACCGCATTTTCAATAAGGTGTTTAGCAACAAAATCTGGTCCTTCCTGTTCCCCTTCATATAGCAGCTCTACTTTACCGGTAAGAGCAGGAATAACACCCATAAAATCTGCAAAACGTAAACTGGTTTTATTTTCATCATTCAACAACATACGTCGTTCTGCTGTACTCATTAAATTTTGAAATGCTGTAATACTCATACGAGCACTTACACCACTTTTAGCATCAATATATTCACTTTTGCGAGCCTCAAAACCAATTTGTTCAATCAAATCACGAGCCAACTCTGGTATATAAATAGCAGCGTTTTGATGTTTATCAATGCCGCTTTCCTGCTGTGTAATTTGTTTTGCTATGCTAATATTTTGCGGATAATGTGTTAGAATTTGTGAGCCTATGCGATCTTTAAGCGGAGTAACAATACTCCCTCTATTAGTATAATCTTCTGGGTTGGCCGTAAAAACAAACTGTAAATCTAGCGGTAACCTTAATTTAAAACCGCGAATTTGTATATCGCCTTCTTGTAAAATGTTAAAAAGAGCCACTTGAATCCGGGCCTGCAAATCGGGTAGTTCATTGATAACAAAAATACATCGATGCGCGCGCGGTATCATTCCATAATGAATCACCCGGTCATCTGCATAACTTAATTTTAGATTGGCCGCCTTTATTGGGTCTATATCACCAATCAAATCGGCTACACTTACATCTGGGGTGGCTAATTTTTCTGCAAAACGATTTTCTCTGTGCAACCACGAAATCGGAGTTTGATCACCATGTTCGGCTATCTTTTCTTTTCCGTATCTAGATATAGGATTTAAAGGGTCGTCATTGATTTCAGAACCTTCAATTACGGGAATGTATTCATCTAAAAGTTTTACCATCATTCGCGCCAAACGTGTTTTAGCTTGTCCGCGCAAACCCAATAAATTGATATTATGTTTAGATAAAATTGCTCTTTCAAGTTCAGGTATCACCGTATGTTCATAACCAAAAATTCCCGTAAATACCTGTTCTCCCGCCTTCATTTTAGCAATTAAATTATCACGGAGTTCTGTTTTAATAGTTTTAGATTTATACTCACTCGCTTTTAAGTCTCCTAAGGTTTTTATAGCGTTGGGATTCATAAGTTTTCGATTTTAATTTTTTTAATCTTTTTCAGGGCGCCCCCAAAAGGGCCGGGCTTTCGCAAGTCGCTTTTTTTCTGTCGCCAGCAAAAAGAGCTCCAACAGTTGCTCAATCCCTGGCGCAGTTATTATGGTTTAATGCTAGTAAAATCTGCCTCAAAATCCGTCTTGAACGCAATATCAACGTAATCTTTTCTTTCTGTTGGTTTCATAATCTTCAAAAATCATTTCGCCTAAATTGTCTAATCCTGTATAAAATGCTTTGCCTTGGTTTGAAGCAGTAAATTGTTTTATAAATTCTATTAAATAAGGGTCACTAGCAATCATAAATGTGGTAATAGGTATATTTAATTTACGGGCTTGAGCGGCCATATTGTAACATTTCTGAGTAATGTACTCATCAAGACCCATCGAATTTTTGTAATAGTTGCCATCGGGTAAACGCAAACAACTTGGTTTACCGTCTGTAATCATAAAAATTTGTTTGTTAGCATTTTTCTTTCGGCGTAAAATATCCATGGCCAATTGTAAGCCGGCTACGGTGTTGGTATGAAATGGCCCAACTTGTAAATAGGGAAGATCTTTGATTTTTATAGGCCAAGCATCGTTACCAAATACAATCACATCTAGGCTGTCTTTGGGGTAGCGCGTAATAATCAATTCAGCCAAGGCCATGGCTACCTTTTTTGCAGGCGTAATGCGGTCTTCACCATACAAGATCATGCTATGGCTAATGTCTATCATTAATACAGTACTCATTTGAGATTTGAATTGACTGTCTTCAACCACCAAATCATTTTCGGTTAAATTAAAATTGTTTAAACCATGATTTATCTGCGCATTTTTTAAACTTTCGGTTATTGATATTTTATCTAGCGCATCGCCATATTGGTAAGCCCTGAATTCTCCTGTTTTTTCATTTGAATTTCCTTTAAATTTAGTTTTGTGATTCCCGCTTGCGCTTTTACGCATTTTACCGAAGATTTGATTCAAAGCGCGTTGTCTTAAAGCTTGTTCTGTTTTAGAAGTAATTTTTATTTCTTTACCCGTTCCATCTGGCGTTAATCGTTCTTGTATATATCCTTTTTTAAGTAAATCGGCAATAAAATCATCAAGGGTATAATCTGCCGTGGTGAGTTGGTATTCTTTATCTAGTTCTCGCATCCAATCAATGGCCTCATCAAAATCTCCAGAAGTATGAGTTATGACTTCTTTAAAAATTTCAAAAAGACGCTCAAATGGGGTAGTATGTTTTGGCTCGTAAGTTTTAAAAATAAAGCCTTTTTTATGTAACTGCATACGTATTCTTATGTTGCTTAAAATTAAGAGAAATTTCGGAGAATTTTCTTAAGACAGCTGTTAAAGCCTTGTGAAGTTTTAGAGGCTTTGTTTAAGGTATTTTTGCCTAAAACGAATGATGAGAGCGCTACTACGAATGAGCATCCAGACAAAAAAGCCAATCCACACCGCATAGAGTTTTAAACCGAAATAATCTGCCAGTAATAAGGCAGGGGTGAAACCTAGAAAAGTAGCTATTAAAAGAACATTGCGTAAATACTTTGCTTCGCCCAGGCCTTTAAAAATACCGTCAAACATAAAAGCCAAAGCGTTTACAGGTTGCATTAGTAAAACCATCCAAAAAACACTGGCAAACAAGGCCAGCACTTTAGGATCTTTATTGAAAAGCAATCCGATTTCATTATAGAAAATGGCACAAACCCCCATTAAAAATAGAGCGATTAAGAGTGCGTACTTACTAATGTCTTTGCTAAGGTACCATAATTTTTGATAATCTTTTGCGCCTAGCAACCTACCACTTATTGCGTTTCCTGCATTGGCATAGCCGTCTATAAAAAACGAGAAGAACAACCAGATATTCATAAGAATACTTTGCGCAGCAATATAATTTTTACCGTAGCCTGTGGCATACGCATTGGCTAAATAAATAGCAAAATTAAGAGCGGCTGTACGCACAAATAAATTGGCTGCCATGCTTAAAAGTGGTTTTAACCTTGGGTTGAGTCTAAAACTTAATTTAAGATGAAAAGGAGTTTTTTTAAAAAAATAATAAAACGCTAACGCTAACATGCAAGCTTGAGCAATCACACTTGCATAGGCGGCGCCGGCCAAATGCATAGGTTTAATAAGGCCCTCAACTCCATATACTAATGCGAAATCTAATCCTACATTTACCACAGCACCTAGCAAACTACATTTCATTGCCCATAGCGTGTTTTGTAAACCACGAAAAACACCAAAAATAGCAAATGTAACAAGCGTAAGCGGATAGCCTAGTGCCCTTATAGTATAATACTCCTGCGCATAATTTAAGATGAGTCCTTCGGCATTGTATGCGCTAAAAATAGCCCTGGCAAAGTAGGCGGTTAGAGCATATATAAATAGACTTAAAATGAAATTGAAAAAAATAGCCTGTGGCACTAAAGTTTTTACTGCGTGTAGCCTATTGGCACCTAAGTGTTGTGAAACTATGGCCGAGATAGCGGTTTTGGTTTGTGCTACAATCCAAATTATAGCCGATAAGAAACTACCTACAATTCCAGCGGCTGCCAAGGCTTCAACCGAGTTGTTTTGTACGTTCCCAATTACGGCAATATCGGTTAAAGAGATAAGGGGTTCGGCTATTCCTGCGATAATCGCAGGAATAGCAATTTGGTTAATTTCTTTGAAAGAAATTTTATGACCCAAAACCTATTTATTTTAGCTGTTAACTAGTGAAAAGCGCTTTAAGTTCGGTTGCTTCTTCTGGCTTCATTTTTTTGGCCAAAACTAAACTCAATTGACGTCTTCTTAAAGCAGCATCGTAATGCATTTTTTCTTCGTCTGTCTCAGGTTTTATTGGAGGTACACTTACGGGAATTCCCATATCATCTACCGCTACAAACGTATATATTGCATCATTGGCCTTAGTGCGGTTTCCGCTTTCGCGATCTTCAATCCATACGTCAATTACAATTTCCATAGAACTTTTAAAAGCACGTGATACTTTAGCTTCTATAGTTACCACACTACCTAAGGGTACAGCTTTTTTAAACGCTACGTGATTAACAGAGACGGTTACCACAATTCTTCGGCTATGTCTACGAGCGGCTATACTGGCAGCACGATCCATGCGGGCTAGTAGTTCTCCTCCAAACAGATTGTTCAATGGATTGGTCTCTCCTGGTAAAACCAAATCAGATAAAATAGTGTGTGATTCACTTGGGGTCTTCGCCTTCATTCAAATTTTTTCAGCAAAGATAAGCTATTCTTATAAAATAAGGATTAAAGTGCTTTTACTAGTAACCAAGCACCTTCTTCTTGAGTAGTTTGTATGTTTTTTAAAGCCTTAAGTGCTTCAGAACGATATAGATAACTAGCATATATAACCTGGTGAAGACCGTATTGATTTTTACCTACCTCTCTAGCAGGAAAACCTAAATCGCGAAGTTGTTGGGTTTTTTTGCTTGCATTCTCTTTTTCTCTAAATGCTCCTGCAACAATATGGTAGTTACCTTTAGGAGCTTGCTTCACCTTATAAATAATCTCTGGTAATGAGTTGCTTAACGCAAAAGTAGCTTCTTGAATTTTCTGCTCTACTTTTTGGTTAGCCGCTTCTTGCGCTGCTAAATTATGACTGTTAACTTCTTGCTTGAGTTGTTGATAGCCTAAAAATCCAGCAATACCTAAAAAAATGATACCCGCCGATGCAACACGCAGAAAGGGAAATTTCGACTCTTTTGGTTGTAGCGTTTTTTCTTTTTCTTGCTTTGATTCTTTAGGTAAGTTTACAACGGCTGATTTTCTACTTTCGGGTAACTGGGTTGTAGTTAAACCAAAAGCTTCTGTAAGCAAGTTGATTCTATGGTTAGCTTCAAATAATACTTTATTTTGATGTAATTTAAAATTCCCTAAACTACCAAAACAAACTTCATTGTATTTTTCTAAGCTGTTTATTAAGTCATTAACTTCACCATTAACCTTTGCTTTTGCTTGTGAATGAGATAGATCTAAGGCTTTCGCTACATAGTTAACCAGCAAACCATCGTCTTGCTTGAGTTGAGCATTAAACGATATTTTTTTATACGGGGGGGCTATATTTTGGGTGCTTTCATGAATTTTAGCCGATTGGCGTTGAGCCAATATACCGCCAAATCCAGGAATAATCACGCAATCGTGCCGGTACAATAAATCTTTTATTTGTTGCTCTAAACTCATATTAACAAATTTAATAGATTTTATTAGTTTTAAAAAAAGATGAAGCTAATTTTATTAACAATTCTTTTTGCTTATTTTTAAGGTATTAATTTTCAGTAGAATGACAGAAAACGAACTACTTTATACGCTGGCTTTGCAAAGAGTAAATGGGATTGGGGACATCTTAGCTAAAAAGCTTTTAAAAATCTTTGGTAAAGCAGAAGCTATTTTTAAGGCTAGTCGAAAAGATTTCGAAAGCTTAGATGGTTTTGGCGATTTTCGAGTAGAAGCCATTCTCGAAGGGGAAACTTTAAGTCGAGCCGAAGAAGAACTCAAATTCATCCGTAAAAATAATATCAAGCCTATTTTTTTTGAAGATGATGATTACCCTGGTTTACTTAAGCATTGTGTAGATTCTCCTATCTTATTGTTTACTCAAGGAGAATTTAATTTAAGCAACAAACGTATGTTGAGTATTGTAGGTACGCGACAGGTGACCAATCACGGAGTTGCATTTTGTGAATCTTTAATAGAAGCCCTAAAGCCGCTTAATCCCGTAATTGTATCAGGTTTTGCTTATGGTGTAGATATTGCTGCACACAAAGCGGCGGTGAAAAATAACTTGCAGACTATTGCCTGTTTGGCCCACGGTTTAGATACTATTTACCCCAAAACACACTCTTGTTATATGCCTGATATCCTAAACCATGGAGGTTTTTTTACTGATTTTTGGAGCAATGCTAATTTTGATCGTAAAAATTTTATCCGGCGTAACCGTATTATTGCGGGACTTAGCGAAGCTACAATTGTTATTGAAAGCGCAGAAAAAGGGGGGTCATTAATTACGGCAGAAATTGCTAATTCGTATAGCCGAGAGGTATTCGCTGTGCCCGGTCGTACCACAGATAGTATGAGTATTGGATGCAATAAACTTATAAAAACTCATCAAGCTAGGCTTCTAACGGGAGTAGAAGATTTAATTTATCAATTAAACTGGGATGTCAAGGAAAAACCTATCCAAACCCAATTGTTTGTAGAATTAGAAGGCGAGGAGAAGCGGGTATATGAAACACTCAAAAGTATGGGGAAAGCAGAGGTTGACAACCTTGCCTTAAATTGTGATTTACCTACTTTTAAACTCAACCCTATTTTACTAAATCTAGAGCTTAAAGGCGTTTTACGGCCCTTGCCAGGAAAATTATTTGAGGTGATATAAAAAAATCCGCTCGTTGGCGGATTTTTTTCTAAAGATAACCTAATTTTTTGCGAACTCTATTTAAAACCTCATTGGCAACCTTTTCGGCCTTCTTAGCTCCCTCTTCTAATATGGCGTCAAGTTCGTTGGTGTTACTCATGTAATAAGCAAATTTGGCGCGTTGGTCGGCATATTTATCAAGTAGTAATTGATAAAGTTCTTTTTTAGCGTGGCCGTAACCATACCCTCCTGATAAGTAATTTTCTCGCATTTTAAAAATTTCATCATCGTTAGCCAAGAGCTTATACAGGTTAAAAACGTTGCAGGCATCAGGATCTTTAGGGCTCTCTAGAGGGGTGCTATCGGTAGCAATACTCATAACTTGCTTTTTTAGAACCTTATCTGTTTCAAATAAATTGATGTAATTGTTGCGAGATTTGCTCATCTTTTCACCATCTGTACCAGGAATATACTTGGTCTGCTCTTCAATTTTTGCCTCAGGAAGCACAAAAGTATCTCCCATTTGAGCGTGAAATCGAGAGGCAACGTCTCGCGTCATTTCTATATGTTGCAATTGATCCTTGCCTACTGGTACTAATTCGGCATCGTAGAGTAAAATATCTGCAGCCATTAGCATTGGGTAGGTAAATAAACCCGAGTTAACATCGGCCAATCGGTCGGCTTTATCTTTAAAAGAATGAGCCAAGGTAAGCCGCTGATAAGGAAAAAAGCAACTCAAGTACCAGGTTAATTCTGTAGTTTGTGGAATGTCGCTTTGTCTGTAAAAAACTGTTTTTGAAGTGTCTAGACCAAAAGCTAGCCAAGCGGCTGCCACAGCATAGGTATTTTCCTTTAAAATACTAGGGTCTTTAATTTGCGTAAGTGTATGCAGGTTTGCTATAAATAAAAAAGACTCATTTTTGTCATCATTAGCCATTTCAATAGCAGGAATAATAGCTCCTAATAAATTTCCTAAATGCGGCGTTCCTGTACTTTGAACCCCGGTAAGTATTCTAGACATAATAAAAATTTTTGTAAAGGTACTTTTTTTATAGAATTTGGTCTTGGCTTTTTTATATTTTTGAGCTATGAGAATTTTTAGCAAGCTAGCCATTTTATTATGGCGTATTTGGTTTTATTTATTGGTGCTAATACCCATTATAGTTTTATTACCATTTTTACTTCTGTTTACAGCATCAGAACAATATTATAAACAGTTTTTTATGCTTGCCCGTTGGTGGGCTTTATTCATTTTGTATGGCATGGGTTGCTATCCAGAAATAAAGCGCCTGCAAGTGCCCCAAGAAGATACGAGTTATATGTTTGTGGCTAACCACACTTCTATGCTTGACATCATGTTAATGCTTGCAGTGATAAAAAATCCATTTGTTTTTGTGGGCAAGAAAGAATTAGCTAAAATCCCCCTTTTCGGATTTTTTTACAAACGCACGTGCATATTGGTTGATCGAAATAATATAAAAAGTAGAAAGCTAGTGTACGATTCGGCGCAACGCAGATTGAAACAAGGAAATAGTATATGTATTTTTCCCGAAGGAGGCGTGCCAGATGATTTAAACTTGGTGCTAGATAGCTTCAAAGATGGCGCTTTTCGGCTGGCGATAGAACACCAAATCGCTGTGGTGCCTCTGGTTTTTTATGATAACAAAAAACGATTTCCTTATAGTTTTTTCAAGGGTAAACCTGGTAAACTACGTGCAGAGATATTACCATTCTTTTCTACGCAAGGTTTAAAAACTGAAGAAAAGACAGTCTTAAAGCAACAGGTGAGAGAGGCCATCTTAAACAAGTTAACTGCAGATAAGGCTTAAAACTTCCAGTTGATACCGGTATACAATCCAAAAAGAAAGGGAGAGTAACCGGCGGTGTTACCAGTATAGGTGTTGAGTTGGTATTTAAAGGTAGGTTCTAATTGAAAACGGATTTTTTCACTAAAATTATACCCCAATCCAACCCCTAAATTGGTGGTAAAGCTTACGTTGTTTAAGTTGTTTGCTTCTCCAAGGTTAACATTACCTAACTCACTGTTAATTGCCACCTCATTTTTATTTAATAAAAGTGTACTTGCCCCACCAATTAAATGAATATTTATTTTACGCTGTAACAAGGTATACTCTAATTCTAACGGTATTTCAATAAAGCCCATTTGTTGTTGAATATTTCCGGCTATATAATTGCTAAAACCTTGCACCCCCTTCATCTGTTCGGGATTGGGTACTACTTTCAGATTCATTGCGGTAGGGGTGATGTTTAAATTACGTAAAGTTGTTACATTTTCGGCGCTTGCCGTAAAACCAATTTCCTTGGTCTTGTTACCAACAACTATACGATTTATACCGCTTCTGATTTTAAAGTTAGTACTAATTTGATAACCAAATTGAATACCATAATTCATACTGATGGCTCCATCATTCTCATTGCTCGCAAATCGAGCGTCAATAGGGTTTCCTTTGGCGTTTAAATTACCAAAGTAAATCGGACTCATTTGTGGGGTAACAGACCAACGGTTTTGAGCTACTAAATCTTCAGTTTTGTTAGGTGTATCCTTCTGTTCTTTTGCTTTTTCCGTCAAGGCATTTGCCTTTTCTATACCTTTTTCAAGAGGATTGAAGGCGCTACTTTCTACAAAGTTTAAAATCTCTTTAGGTTCTTGCTTTTTAGATGTGTTATTATTATTAGAATTGAAATCATTGACATTTGAATTGATGGTAGCAATAGCATTGTTTTTTACCTGCATTTTAGGCGAAACTTTTAATTGTCTTTGATTATCATCTTTGTGACCGATTTGTTTATTGTTCTTTGGTTGAGCAGCTGAGAAGGCTGATTGGGTTAGGTACTTCTTTTGCTTAAACTTCACGAATTTTTGCTCGTGCCAGTTACTTCTTTTTTCCTTTTTAATTATTTTTTCTTCACTTGCGTTTTTTTGAATATCTAAAGGGGTCGTCGTATTGCTGAATTCAACCTCTTTATCTTCTGATGTTAATAGATTTTGTTCTGGTTCATCTCTTAGCTTGGGTTCGCTTATTTCAACTTGAGAAGGTGAGCTATTAGATAGTTGATTTTGAGTTTTAAAAAACCAATTTCCTGCCAGGAATGCAATTGTTAGTACAGCTGCTAATCCGCCTAAGCGCCACCAAAATAAAGCCGCTCTTTTTTTCTTATTAGGTTTTAGCTCCATTTCGATGTTTTTCCAAACCTGATTTGAGGGAGCAGCTTCAAAATCTTTAAACTTCTCTTGAAACAATCTATCTATATGTTTTTTGTCTTTCATTATACAGATTTTTGGTTGGTTAAGGTTTGATAAGCTTCTACCTTTTGTTTTAAAATTTGTCGGGCCCGGGCCAGATTAGATTTTGAAGTGCCATCACTTATGTGAAGTAATTCTGCAATTTCTTTATGTGAATAACCGTCGAGGGCATACAAGTTAAACACCAACCGGTAGCGATTGGGGAGTTCTTGCACAATTTTAAGCAAAAAATCAAGCGGAAGATCTTGGTCTTCTATCTCTTCTTCGGTTTGCTTAATTTGATTTTCATTAATAATTTCAAAAAAAGGCTCCTTGCGATAGGCTTGTAGACAAGTGTTAATTACAATTCTTTTCATCCAGCCCTCAAAAGAACCTTTAAATTTAAATTGGTGAATCTTTTTGAAAATGGTTATAAAAGAATCCTGTAAATGATCTTCGGCCTCCTTGTAATTCCTGGCGTATTTTAAAGCTACACTAAATAATTTTTGGTTATAGATATGATATAACTGTTCCTGAGACGCTAAGTCTTGCTTCTGGCATTGACGTATCAGGTTTTGAGTTTTCATTATTCTAATTTTACAAAAACTTTTTTCTCTAAAAATACGGCCTTGCCTTCTTCAGACTCTCCACTATAAATTTCAAAATTATAGAAATCTGTTCTACGCGGGGTAAATTCAAAAGTGGCTATTTTTAAATCTTCTGTTTGGCAGTCCTGCTCGTTGGAAGAGTAGGATGTAATTACAGCCAATTGTTGTTGCTGGTTGCCGTCATAATAGTTAAAGCCAGCGAACATATGGCAGGTGGTTTTAGGTTGGTATTCTACTTCAATGTTGAAAGACTTTCCAAATACCAGTGTATCGGGTAAGTTTGTACTAATGGCTGGCGCTAGTTCAATATTAAAATCGTTTTCGTCTAAATCATCATTTAAACAGGCGGTACAAACAAGTAGTGCCAAGATTATAAAGCTTAAATAGCGTAATTTGCCTTTCATAAAAATAGGTATTTTTTAATTAGATGCAGTAAAAGTCTTTAGGTTGCGTAAATAAAAAAGACTGTTTGTGTTAAGTTTATTTTTTTTTCAAGCTTTAGGATAAAACAAGAAATAAATTTAACACAAACAGTCTAAGTAAAAAACAATAAAATTTGTTTTAACCTTTCGCTATTTTAATGGCATCGGTAATTTTTGTTTCAAGCTCCTCCATTAATTCAGGATTGTCTTTCAATAAGTTTTTCACGGCGTCTCTACCTTGCCCTAATTTGGTGTCTTCATAACTGAACCAAGAACCACTTTTTTTAACAATTTCGTAGTCTACACCCACGTCAATAATTTCACCTACTTTAGAAATACCTTCGCCGTACATAATATCAAATTCGGCTGTTTTAAAAGGAGGGGCAACTTTATTCTTAACTACTTTTACCCTAGTTTTGTTACCTTTTACTTCGCTATTACTGTCTTTAATTTGGGTAGATCTTCTTATATCTAAACGAACAGAGGCGTAAAACTTAAGTGCATTACCACCAGTTGTGGTTTCGGGGTTTCCGAACATTACACCAATTTTCTCACGTAGTTGGTTAATAAAAATTACGGTACAATTGGTTTTGCTAATGGTTGAGGTTAACTTTCGTAGCGCCTGAGACATCAACCGGGCGTGAAGCCCCATTTTAGAATCTCCCATTTCTCCTTCAATCTCACTTTTTGGCGTTAGCGCTGCTACAGAATCTACAACAATAATATCAATTGCGCCTGAACGAATTAAATTATCGGCAATCTCTAAGGCTTGCTCTCCGTGATCTGGTTGTGATATGATAAGGTTTTCGATATCTACACCTAATTTTTCTGCATAAAACCTATCGAATGCATGTTCTGCATCGATAAAAGCGGCAATACCACCCACTTTTTGCGCTTCGGCAATGGCATGTAAGGTAAGTGTGGTTTTACCAGAAGATTCTGGACCGTAAATTTCAATTACTCGACCTCTAGGATATCCGCCAACACCCAAAGCTAAGTCTAATCCTAAAGACCCCGAAGAAATAGCATCTACATCTTGCACAGCCTGGTCGCTCATCTTCATTACGGTACCCTTCCCGTAGGTTTTATCAAGTTTGTCTAAGGTAAGTTTAAGGGCTTTTAATTTTGCTTCTTTTTCGTTGTCTTTGCTCATAATCTTGATTACTCTATTATTTCTTTTTTGAATTGATGCTAAAATACTACAAGTTTTGTATCATTACAATCTAAAACGCAACCTTTTTTAAAAGTTTGCATCTAAACTCAAAGACCATTTACTGTGAAAACAAATAAAAAAACCTTTTTTTTATGTGGCTCTGAAAATAGCTTTACAATTGTAGAAGGAGCCAAGATAGATGGTGGTTGACCGATTCGTTATGATACATAATTTTTTAAAATTAAATTATTAATAACGAATTAGCCATTCAAAAAAATACCCCAAACAAAAGTTTCGGGTATTTTTTTATTTAAATGTTTACCTTTGCAGCTTTAACTTTTGTTCAACTTAAAAATTAGTATAGCATGCAACTGTACAATAAACTAAGTGCGAGAGAAAGAGAAGCCATGCTTGAAGAAGCGGGAGAAGACCGATTGACCATCTCTTTCTATCAATACGCCAAAATCGGTAATCCAGAACTTTTTAGAAACCACTTGTTTGTCGCTTGGGATGAACAAGAAGTCTTGGGCAGAATTTATGTAGCCCACGAAGGAATTAATGCGCAACTTTCTGTTCCTGCTAAGCGCTTTGATGAATTTAAAGCGTTTTTAGATGGTATTTATTTTCTTAAAGATATTCGATTAAATATCGCGATAGAACAAGATATGAAGTCTTTCTTAAAGCTAAAAGTTAAGGTGCGTGATAAAATCTTAGCAGATGGTCTTGATGATAAAACTTTTGATGTTACCAAAAAAGGAGAGCATGTTAATGCAGTTAAATTTAATGAGTTGATAAGCAATCCCAATACGGTACTGGTTGATATGCGAAATCATTACGAAACAGAAATAGGGCATTTTCAAGGAGCTATAACCCCAGATGTCGATACCTTTAGAGAATCATTACCTATAATTGAGAATGATTTAAAGGATTTTAAGGAAGAGAAAAATCTAGTGATGTATTGTACCGGAGGTATTCGCTGTGAGAAAGCTAGTGCATATTACAAGCACCGAGGTTTTAAAAACGTATATCAATTAGAAGGAGGAATCATCGAATATACCAGACAAGTAAAAGAGCAAAACCTGGAAAATAAATTCATCGGTAAAAATTTTGTGTTCGATCATAGACGAGCCGAAAAAATCTCAGACGAAGTTATTGCCAAATGTCACCAATGTGGAGCAGCCTGCGACACACACGTAAATTGTGCTAATGAAGCTTGCCATTTACTTTTCATTCAATGCCCATCTTGTGCAGAAAAAATGAACAATTGCTGTTCAGATAAATGTAAAGAAATTCATGCCTTGCCTTATGAAGAGCAAAAGGCCTTGAGAAAAGGAAAGCATAATAGCAACAAGATTTTTAAAAAGGGCAGATCTGAAGTCTTGAAATTTAAAGCATAATAGTAAAGCCGACAAACCTAATTTGTCGGTTTTTTTTGTTTTAAGGGCAGCTTTTGAGCTGAGATAAGCCAAGTGTATCCAAATTAGAGCAATTCTGTTTTAACTAATAAGCTATTGCCTCAGCTTATTTTAGTATATTTATCCCCTAAAATAATTTAATATTAATTTACAACGCGCTTGCTAGGTTTGCGAGATTTCATCCGTAAATAAATAAAGGCAGAAGATTCGCGTTTCAATATATAAAAATCGTTTATGGGGTGTGAAAGTTGTTCTACTGGAAAAAACGGACAGCCAAAAGGGTGTAAGAATAACGGTACTTGCGGTACCGATGGTTGCAATAAATTAAGTGTATTTGATTGGTTGGCAAACATGGATTTACCCAACGGTCAAGAAAAATTTCCTTATGTTGAAGTCCGGTTTAAAAACGGACGTAAAGAATTTTTTAAAAATCAAGAGCGTATTAGCCTAAGTATGGGCGATATAGTTGCTGTAGAAGCATCGCCGGGTCACGATGTGGGTATGGTAACCCTTACAGGTGAATTGGTTAGGGTGCAAATGAAAAAGAAGAAGGTTAAACCTGATGATGATTCGGTTTTAAAAATTTACAGAAAAGCAACGCAAAAAGATATTGATATTTGGCAAGAAGCTCGAGAAAGAGAAGAAGGCATCAAGGTGCGTGCTCGTGAAATTGCTATACGTTTAAATTTAAAAATGAAAATTAGCGATGTCGAATTTCAAGGTGATGCCTCTAAGGCAACTTTTTATTATACAGCAGGAGAAAGGGTTGATTTTAGGCAATTGATTAAAGAATTTGCTCATGAATTTAGAACCCGCATAGAAATGCGCCAAATAGGGTTTAGACAAGAGGCCGCGAGGTTAGGTGGTATAGGCTCTTGTGGTAGAGAACTTTGTTGTTCAACTTGGTTAACAGACTTTAGAAGTGTAACAACCTCTGCGGCGAGATACCAGCAATTGTCCTTAAATCCCTTAAAACTCGCAGGGCAATGTGGTAAGTTAAAGTGTTGTTTAAATTATGAATTAGACGCTTACCTCGATGCGCTTAAAGAGTTCCCTAGACAAGACACTAAGCTACAAACTCAAAAAGGAACGGCAGTTTGTCAAAAAATAGATATTTTTAAGGGGTCTTTATGGTATGCTTACGAAGGAGAATGGATGAATTGGTTTGAGCTAAAAACAGATCAAGTAAAAGAAATAATTCATGCAGCAAAAAACAATAAACCTGTTGCCAGCTTAGAAGAATTTGTTAGCGAAGAGCCTCAGGCTGCATCAGGTAAATTTGAAGATGCGGTGGGGCAAGATAGTTTAACACGTTTTGATAAGCCTAAAAAACAGCAGAAGAGGAAGCCGCGTAAAAACAGAAAGAGAAAACCACAAGCCAAGAAGAATAACCGCAGTTTTAAAAAGAAAAAACCAGCTAAAAATGACTAATTTTCTGCGATTGTTCTTTGTTGTTATTGGTATAAGCCTTTTTTCTTGTGATAAAAATAGGGTTTACGATACCTACCAAACCGTACCACTAGTTGGTTGGCATAAAGATTCTGTTATGTCTTTTAACCTTAAGAATGTTGACACTATAACCAACTACAATTTGTTTATCAATTTGAGAGCAGACCAAAATTACCCTTACAATAATCTATTTTTAGAAACTACAATTTCTTTTCCGTATGGCAAAGAAATTGTAGATACTTTAGAATATAAAATGGCCCATCCCGACGGTCGACTATTGGGGCAGGGAACTGGCAGTCTAAAAGAAAGTAAGCTTTGGTTGAGAGAAGAAGTTAGATTCCCCGAACAGGGTCAATATACACTAAAAATTAAACAACTTATGCGCGCTCAAGGCGAAATAGAACCCTTGGAATACTTGCCAGGAATAACCGAAATTGGCGTGCGCATTGAGCAGGTTACACCTTAAATATCTATAGAAAGTGGCTAAGAAAACAAAAAAAGAGGACAAACAATCAGGATTTTTTAAATATATTATAGGCTTTTGGTTACTTTTTTTAACCGGATTATTAGCTGTGGTTATGTTTTTTTTACTGGCCAGTTGGGACGTATTTGGCGAAATGCCAAGTTTTGAACAGTTAGAAAATCCCGAAACCAATTTAGCTACCGAGGTGTTCTCCTCAGATGGTAAAACACTAGGAAAATATTATAATGAAAATCGTACCCCAATCAAATTTGAAGATTTGTCAGAAAATTTGGTTCAAGCCTTAGTTGCAACAGAAGATGAAAGATATTATAAGCATTCTGGTATTGATGCGCGTGGTACAGCGAGAGCTTTGATCTACATGGGGTCAAAAGGAGGAGCTAGTACGCTTTCTCAGCAGCTGGCCAAACAGCTTTTTCATGGTGAAGGAGCTAAAGACTTGCTTGGTCGGGTTACCCAAAAAATCAAAGAATGGATTATCGCGGTTCGATTAGAGCGAAGTTATACCAAAGAGGAAATCTTAGCGATGTACTTTAATATTTATGATTTTAATAATAATGCCGTTGGCGTGCGATCGGCTTCAAGAATATATTTTGGAGGAAAAGAACCGCACGAGTTAAAAATAGAAGAAGCTGCCGTATTGGCGGGAATGTTTAAAAATTCAAGTTTATACAACCCTCGAAGAAACCCAGAAGGTGTAACCAATAGGAGAAACGTAGTACTTAAACAAATGGCAAAAGTGGGTTATATCACCGAAAAAGAAAAAGATAGCCTACAAAAATTACCACTAAAAATTAATTATCAACCAGAAAGTCATCAATCAGGATTAGCAACCTATTTTAGAATGTTCCTGCGTGAATTCTTGAAAGATTGGGCAAAAGAAAATCCAAAAGAAGATGGCTCTACTTATAATATATACAGAGATGGTCTTAAGGTTTATACGAGTATAGATGCTAAGATGCAAACTTATGCCGAAGAAGCGGTACAAGAACATATGAAGAACTTACAGGCAGAGTTTGATAGGCAAAACAAAAAAAATAAAACCAAACCCTTTCGAGGTATTTCTCAAAAGAGTATAGATAATATAATTAATCGAGCCCTAAAAAATAGCAGTCGCTATAAACAAATGCTTAAAAACGGAGCCAGCGAGAAAGAAATTATGGCTTCTTTTAATGAGAAGACAGAAATGAGCGTTTTTACTTGGAATAATCCGCGCCAAGAGAAAGACACTATTATGACCCCATTAGACTCTATTTATTATTATAAATCTTTTCTAAATACAGGAATGATGTCTATGGAACCGCAAACCGGAGAAGTAAAAGCTTGGGTTGGGGGCATTAATTTTAGACATTTTAAATATGAGCACGTAAAGCAAGCAAAAAGACAAGTGGGCTCTACTTTTAAACCTTTTGTATATGCTACAGCGATTGATCAGTTGCAGCTATCACCTTGCTACGAATTACCCAATACACGACACACCATACCCGCAGGATCACACGGGGTTACCAAGGACTGGACACCTAAAAATTCTTCTGGGAAGTATGGTGGTATGGTAAATCTTAAGCAGGCTTTAGCTAATTCGTTAAATACCATTACAGCACGCTTAATTGATAAAATAGGCCCTGAACCTGTAATTGATCTGTTAGATAAACTTGGCGTAGATACAAGTAATATAGATCCCGTTGCAGCTATAGCCCTAGGTAGTGTTGATTTAAGTGTATTCGAGATGGTTTCGGCTTATAGTACTTTCGCCAATAAAGGAGTGTATGTTAAACCTGTAATTGTCACCCGAATTGAAGATAAAAATGGAACTATTCTTTACCAACACGTTCCAGAAACCCGTGATGTAATGAGTGAAGAAGCGGCTTACGTAACCATTAATTTAATGGAGGGTGTAACCCGAGGAGGTTCTGGTACGCGTTTAAGAACAAGTGGTTGGACTCCCGAATATTATAAAAAGGTAGTTACTGGCCATCCCTATAAACTCACTAATCCAATTGCAGGAAAAACCGGTACTACGCAAAATCAAAGTGATGGTTGGTTTATGGGTGTAGTTCCAAATTTGACAACCGGCGTGTGGGTAGGAGGAGAAGACCGTTCGGTGCATTTTTCTTCTATAACCTACGGTCAAGGGGCTACTATGGCATTACCAATTTGGGGCTCTTATATGAAAAAAATATACAACGACCCCGAGCTGGATGTTTCAAAAGGAGAGTTTGAAAAACCCGAAAATCTAAGTATTGAGGTAGATTGCGATAACTATAAAAATGGCGAAGAAGACCAGGACGACGATAGTGGGCCAGATATAGGCGAATTAGAATTATAACAAGCTAATTTAAGGCGATGCTTTTGAGCATCGCCTTAAATTTTTATTGTTTATAGGATAAATTAAATCCATTTATTAGATTATCGGCTTCTTGTAGCAATGCGTATTATTTTGTATTTTTCCATTAAAATTGAAACGCCATGATAAATAAAACGGTAGCTAATGTGCAAGAAGCTTTAGCGGGAGTAAAAGACGGTATGACTTTTATGTTGGGAGGCTTTGGTCTCTCTGGTATTCCTGAAAATGCAATTGCAGAATTAGTAGCAAAAAACATAAAAGATATTACTTGTATATCCAATAATGCCGGTGTAGATGATTTCGGACTGGGTCTTTTACTCAAGAAAAATCAAATTAAAAAAATGATTTCTTCTTATGTAGGAGAAAATGCCGAATTTGAACGACAAATGCTTAGCGGTGAATTAGAAGTAGAACTCACCCCACAGGGTACTTTGGCTGCCAAATGTCAAGCAGCTCAACAAGGTTTTCCGGCCATATATACCCCCGCTGGTTATGGTACAGAAGTGGCCCTAAACAAAGAAACGCGTATGTTTGATGGGAAAATGTATGTGTTAGAGGAAGCCTATAAGGCAGATTTTGCCTTTGTAAAAGCCTGGAAAGGCGATGAAGCAGGAAACTTAATTTTTAAAGGTACTGCCAGAAATTTTAACCCTAATATGTGTGGAGCGGCCAAAATAACAGTGGTTGAGGTAGAAGAACTTGTTCCGGCAGGTGAATTAGATCCCAATCAAATACATATTCCTGGCATATTTGTTCAAAGAATTTTTCAAGGAGAACGTTACGAAAAACGTATCGAGCAAAGAACCGTTAGACAAAAATAATCGGCAAAAGGCAAGCAAAGCCATTGTATAATTTTCAAAACCAAACAAATGTTAGATAAGAACGGAATTGCAAAACGAATCGCACAGGAAGTAAAAGATGGATACTATGTAAATTTAGGGATTGGTATACCTACATTGGTTGCCAATTTTGTACGTGACGATATAGCCGTAGAATTTCAAAGCGAAAACGGTATTCTAGGTATGGGTCCCTTCCCCTACGAGGGAGAAGAAGATGCCGATTTGATTAATGCAGGAAAACAAACCATTACCGCTCTACCTGGAGCAAGTTTTTTTGACTCGGCTACAAGTTTTGGTATGATACGTGGCCAACACGTAGACCTTACGATATTGGGAGCTATGGAAGTCGCAGAAAATGGCGATATCGCCAACTGGAAAATACCAGGTAAAATGGTAAAAGGTATGGGCGGCGCTATGGATCTTGTGGCTTCTGCACAAAATATTATTGTTGCTATGATGCATACCAATAAAGCAGGCCAATCAAAATTACTAAAAAAATGTTCGCTACCATTAACAGGAGTGGGGTGCGTGACCAAAATAGTAACAAATTTGGCGGTTATTGAGGTTACTCCCGCTGGCTTTAAATTACTCGAAAGAGCACCAGGAGTAAGCGTAGAAGAAATTCAAAAAGCAACCGAAGGTAAATTAATCATCGAAGGCGATATTCCCGAAATGAAAATTTAGTTTTTGGGCGCCTCTCAATGTTTATTGAGACCGCGCTATTCGCTGTATCTTTTTTGTCCATTTTTATTGTAAAAAATGGACAAAAAAGTATGCCGCTACTATCGCTGGCGCAGTATACCTACCACAATTAAACTGGAGAGCTAGAATTTTTAATTTTTGTCTCAAACACTCCAGTTCTAGCATAGAAATATGACTCACACCTCTCCTTATCTTAATTTTGCCCAATTTTATTAGTACAGATAATTAACAATAATACCTTATTAAAACTATAACAAGTTTTCAAGCCATTTTACGCTAAAAAAGCTATAACTTTCACTCAAAAGAGCATATGGAAACTAGTTTATACGATTTTACAGCAAAAACTATTCAGGGTAAAGAAATATCTTTATCAAAGTATAAAGGTAAATGGTTAATTATTGTAAACACAGCAAGTCAATGCGGATTGACACCGCAGCTAAAAGGGCTAGAAGAATTGTACCAAAAATATAAAGACCAAGGATTGGTGATATTAGGTTTTCCTTGCAATCAATTCGGAAACCAAGAACCCGGTGACGCTAAAAGTATACAAGAGGGTTGCATGCTAAATTATGGTGTGACTTTTCCCATGTTTGATAAAGTGAAAGTTAATGGTCCCAGTGCACATCGTATTTTTAAATTCTTAAAGAAAGAACAAGGGGGTTTCCTTACAAATGCTATAAAATGGAATTTTACTAAGTTTATTGTAAACCCACAGGGTAAACCCATAAAACGCTTTGCCCCAACTTCAAAACCAGAGAAACTTGATTCTTATTTAGAGCGAAAAATAAGTCCGATTTTGAAAAAATAAAAGTTGATTATGCAATGTCTCACAATCAACTTTTATTTTTTTCGCTGTATATTCAGTTTAAAAACTATAAATTACGTTGGCATAAATATTTCTTTCTCGTTGGGTTATCGGGGTACATAGTCATTTCGGATAAAGAGTTGTTAAAATGACTATTAATAGATAAATTCCAATTACGGTTTTCTTTTGCACCCACTAACTTTGAGTATACGCCCCAGGTTTTACTCCACCCCGGCATATCCATTCTTATGGGAACTACAGGTCGTTTTGAATCATCCATAATATGGGTTACATCATTATAATATACTTTGCTTTTCCAAGAAGAATACAAGGTGTTTTCAGAAATGTGAATGTACTCTAGCGAGCCAATATAAGCACGTGCCAAAGAAACATCCATCGGTAAGGCGGGGTAGCCTACATCTCTAGCTTCATCAAAAATAAGAGAAGCTTCAAGCTTGTTATTTTGATCTAATTTAACCCCAGAAGCAAAGGAGAAATTATACTTAGTAAATTGAGAATATAGTATTTCTTCCCCTCCACCAGCATCGTAATTTTCTGCATCTCTATACATGATCCGTTAAATTATCCAACAGAAGATTTCGTTTTCAAATAGCTTTTACCTAAATTGGCATAGCTTTAATCAAATCTTGAGTATACTGCTTTCGCGGATTTTTGTAAATGGAATCAGGATCGCCTCGTTCAACAATCTTTCCTCGATTCATAACCAGAAGTTGATCGGCCATATATTTAACGACACTTAAATCGTGCGAAATGAATAAATAAGTAAAACCAAAATCTTCTTTTAATTCATTTAATAAATTGAGCACTTGAGCTTGTACCGATATATCCAATGCCGAGACCGATTCATCACAAATTATCAATTCTGGGTTTACGGCAATCGTTCTGGCTATACCAATACGCTGACGCTGCCCACCACTAAACTCATGAGGAAATCGATTAAAATATTTTTTATCTAATCCCACCCGATTAAGCAAATAGAGAGCTCTGTCTTTACGTTCTGCTTTATTTTTATAAAGACCGTGTACCAGCATAGGCTCCATTATAGCCCTACCTATAGTAAGACGCGGATTCAACGAAGAAAAAGGGTCTTGAAAGATCAATTGAATTTTTTGTCGTAGCTTTTTTTGCTCCTTCTTAGGTAAAGAAAATATCTCTTTTCCTTTATAATAAACCTGTCCGCTGGTTGCCGGGGTCAATCGCAAAATCAGATCGGCTAGAGTAGATTTACCACAGCCAGATTCACCTACCAAGCCTAAAGTTTCACCTGCATAAATTTTAAAGTTCACCGAATCTACAGCGGTAAATTCCCGTTTGCTTCCCCATAAACCCGTTTTAGTAGTAAAAACTTTTTTTAAATTTTTAGCTTCGAGTAAAGGAGCTTGGGCATAAATAGCTTTATGCTTCTCTTGTCTATCTTCTCGAGTTTCAACGGCAAGATTTAATTGGTCTTGTAAAATATCTTCTACCGTTGGGAGCCTTTTTAAGCGAACATCTGTTCTTGGTTTTGAGAGTAATAGAGCGCGCGTATATTGGTTTTGTGGATTTTTGAATAGCGTTTGGGTTTCATTTACTTCTAGTATTTTGCCTCTATACATCACAGCTACCCGGTCGGCAATTTTAGACACCACTGCCAAATCATGAGAAATAAATAAAATACTCATTTGATTCTCTTTTTGAATCTCTTTTAAAAGAAGTAGAATTTCATTCTGCACCGTTACATCTAAAGCGGTGGTTGGCTCATCGGCGATAAGTAGTTGGGGTTTACAAGCAATGGCCATAGCGATCATAACGCGTTGTTTTTGTCCGCCACTAATTTGGTGCGGATAGGCCCTATAAACACGTTCTACATCGGGAAGCTTTACTTGTTTAAAAAGTTCTAAAGTTTTTTGTTGAGCTTGTTTAAAGCTTAGGGAGGTGTGTTGAGCAAGAATTTCTACCACTTGTCTGCCGCATCGCATAGCTGGATTTAGACTGCTCATAGGTTCTTGGAATATCATTGCGATTTGTACTCCGCGTAAATTTTGAAATTCCTTCTTTGGCAGGTCTAATAGTTCTCTATTATTAAATTGTATACTGCCCTTTTTAATTTTCGCTTGCTTGCTTAATAGTTGCAAAATGCATAAACTAAGTATAGATTTTCCAGATCCAGATTCTCCTACCAGTCCAACAATCTCATTTTTTCCTATTTCTAAATCAATATTTTTTAAAATAGGGGTATAAGAGGTTTTCTTAGTGGTAAAACCGAGACTGAGCTGTTTAATTTTTAATAAAGATTTGCTGGCTTCCATGGGTTAAATCCGTAAAGTCTACACGCAATAAAAATAACAAAATAAAGGTAGCAATTGGTTTTAGACACTTTTTATTTCTTCAGGGTCTAAAAGACTTTCTCCTTTAAATTTTAAGATAATCTGGGCAATGGCCACTACATCTCTTTCACAATAATTTTTTATTCTTGCTATATTTTGTTCTTCATAAAATACGTGAGCTACTTCATCGCCAGAAATATCTGATTTTGGCGAGGGAATACCTAAGACGTGGGTAAGTAAGTTAAGCGAGGTATAATGCTTGAAATCTCCAAATTTCCAAAGTTCTAGGGTGTCTAAATGGGGCACTTCCCAAGGTTTTTTACCAAAAAGATTGAGTTTGTCGGGTAGCGCGATACCATGAATTAGCATTCTTCGCGCTAAGAAAGGAAAATCAAATTCTTTGCCGTTATGGGCGCATAATAATTGGTCTTTTTTATCGAAGTGCTGAGTAACTAGGTTGTTGAAAGCCGTTAATAATTCAGGTTCGCTACCAGTAAAACTGGTAACTCTAAACTCTCTTTTGGGATGAATTAAAAAATACCCTACAGACAGACAAACTACTTTCCCAAACTCTGCCCAGATTCCTGCCCTTTCATAAAATTCTTCTGCCGAAATATCATCTTGGCGTTGATAACGTGATTTTTTTTCCCAAAGCGATTGTACTTTAGGAGATAAAAGTTCAAATTTTTCAACTTCAGGGACGGTCTCTATATCTAAAAATAAAATTTTAGAAAGCGGGATATGGTGTAACATCAGCTTAGTAATTAAGTGATTAAGTTACAATATTACCCGATGTAAACAAAAATTTTTTATTTAGTGATACAAAAGAATTATTGTTCGTCTTCTAGATTATCGTGAATAATACCTAGGCGCTTTGCCCTTTTTTCCCAGTTTTTTCTAGCCAGATGCTGCATATCTTCTGTACTGTCGCTTTCATCCATAATTTCTAAACCGAGTAAGGTTTCAATAATATCTTCCATCGTAATAATTCCTACAGTGTTTCCATATTGATCGGCTACAACGGCTAAATGAGCTCTTTTTTGTATGAAAAATTCAAATAATTTAGGAATAGGGGTGTGGCTGTAGGTTAGCAATACGTCGCGTTTTAGACTTTCAAGTTGTAATGCGCCTTTATCTTGAATCATATGTTCTAAAATCTCATCTTTAAGCACAAAACCGGTGATGTTGTTGGGTTGATTATGGTAGACAGGAATCCTAGAAAATTTAAGCGTAGGGTGTTCTGAAATAAAGGCGGCTACACTTTGTTCTTCATTGGCAATCATAGCCACCGAAAATGGAGTCATAACGTCTTGCGCCATAACAGATTTGAAAACAAGTAAATTTTTAATAAAGGTGGTTTCATTTTCTTTAAAAACGCCTTCTTTTTCGGCTTCATCTGTAATGGCTATAAATTCTTCTCGACTCATGGTATTAGCATGAGCAGAATTGCCTATAAGTTTTGTGGTGAGTAGTAGTAACCATAAAATACCGGTATATTTTAATGGAAAGATAAGAATCTGTAGGGTGGTGGCTGTGAACTGACCTAAATGCTTCCAATAACTAGCTCCTATGGTTTTAGGAATAATTTCTGAAAGAATTAAAATTAGAACAGTCATTATTGCCGATACTAAACCAACAAAATTTATTCCTAATACTTGATAATCTATACCTTGTTCTAATGCAAGAATAGCCGCTTGATTACCCACTAAAATGGCACCTACAGTGTGAGCTATAGTGTTCACGGTAAGTATAGCTGTTAAAGGAACATCAATATCTTTTTTAAAGCTGGCTAGGGTTGTAGCATACTGTTTTCCCTCATTTTTTTTAAGGCGTATATGAGTGGGGGTAAAACTCAAAAGAGCGGCTTCTAAAATAGAGCATAAGAAAGAAGCCAAAATAGAAACTAGGGCATAAATTATTAATAAGGTCATTAAAAATGAATTTTCTGAAAAATAAGACAAATATAGAATTTACTCAACCTATTTTTCACAAATTTAGCAAAACCTAATCGCTATTTTGGCTATTGATTTATCAGCTTAGAACTTTTTGCCATTTTTGAGCCAATTCTAATTGTGCTAAAGCTTCCACGTTATAATCGTCTTTTTCGTTATAAAAAACTATTTGGCTCTGCTGTAATTGATTTTTAAGCAGCATCACGATTTGCTCGATGCCTTTTTCTTTACTCCTATTTTGTTTTATTTCGCAAGTAATTCCGGTTAAACCAAAACTTTTTATTTTCAAATTTTCTTCATCTAAATTTCCGTAAATAAGTATTTGTTTTGCACGGTTTATACCCAAAAACAATTTGGTGTTTATTTCTAGTTCGTCTAGTTCTAGGTGCATTTGAGCTGCTTTTTTTCTAATTTTTTGTTCCCAAATAGCATTATTTTTCTTTTTAATGTTTATGGTATAAAATAATGGGGCAATGAAGGCAAATAGCAAAAGTAATCCTATTAAAATAGAAGATCGTTCCATGGTTTTTATGCTCTAAAAAGAGACTTTTATTTATAGTTTATTTAATTCCGTTAAAAAATGGTTAGTTTTATTGGTATGACATAAATAGCTGGTAGCAATAGAACTATAAAAAACTATGGAAAGGGAATAGAAAAACTCCGAATAAGAGCCTTTTATCTAATGATGAAAAAATGGAGGATTTTAGTGGATGAAAAGTCAAAACTTGATTTGACTCCAAATCTGTTATGGCATCTAATAAATTAAAACCAAAAAGGGGTTCATTTTCGCCTCCTAGTGGGGTTCGAACTTCATCTGTAGGTAAGCCCTGAAAGGAGTTTTGATATTCTTGTGAAAAGTAGTGTTCTTTTTCTGGAGTATCTCGAGGAAGAACATTGCTTGAACTGGATGTAGCCGCTATTCCCACTTGTTGGAATACCGAAAGTAAAAAAAGCCAGTATAAAAACAATTTTTTCATACTGGCCTTTAACCTAAAATCGTGCCAAGTTTTACTGTATTAATTGAACCGCTTGTTTAGCGAAATAACTCGCTATAAAATCGGCACCTGCACGTTTTATGGCGGTGATTTGCTCTAGGATGACAGCTTCTTCGTCTAACCAACCTTTTTCGGCGGCAGCTTTAATCATCGCGTATTCTCCGCTAACTTGGTATACAGATATGGGTGTAGTTAACTCATTTCTTAGATCTCTAACAATATCTAGATAGCAAAGTCCGGGTTTCACCATTACGATATCTGCACCTTCCTCGACGTCCATTTGAGCCTCTCGGATAGCTTCAAGCCGATTGGCAGGATTCATTTGATAAGTTTTTTTGTCTTTAGGAATGTTTTGTACGTCTACAGGCGCCGAGTCTAAAGCATCTCTAAAAGGGCCATAAAATGCAGAGGCATACTTGGCGCTATAACTCATAATTCCCGTATGGGAATAGCCCGCTTCTTCAAGGCGCTGGCGCATTACCAAAATACGACCGTCCATCATATCGCTTGGCGCAACAAAATCAGCTCCAGCTTGGGCATGAGATAGAGCCATAGCGGCTAAAAATTCTACAGAAGCATCATTTTGTATTTGTCCATTTTCAACGATACCGTCGTGACCGTAAATAGAATAAGGGTCTAGTGCTACATCGGTCATAACCAACATTTCAGGTACCGTATCTTTTACTGTCTTTATGGCACGTTGCATTAATCCGTTTTGGTTTAAAGCCTCCTTGCCCGCATTGTCTTTTAAGGATTCTTCAACTTTTACAAATAATAGTACAGATTGAATTCCTAATGACCAAAGGGTTTTTATCTCTTGCGCCAATTGATCTAAGCTGTAGCGAAAATAACCTGGCATAGAAGCAATTTCTTCTTTTTTGTTCTTACCTTCTACCACAAAAATAGGGGCTTGAAAATCGTTTGGTGATAGGTTAGTTTCCTGAATTAGGTTACGTACTGCTTGATTTGTTCGGGTACGTCTATTTCTTATTAATGGGAACATAATGATTTATTTTTGTTTTACGTTTACACCCAATTTCTTGGATTTTTTAAAACGTGAATTAATTTTTCTTCATCACTACCATTAGTTGGTTGGTGATTATATTGCCATTGCACGTGAGGCGGTAGGCTCATTAATATACTCTCTATACGACCATTTGTTTTTAAGCCAAAAAGAGTTCCTTTATCATGAATGAGATTAAACTCAACATACCTGCCACGCCTTATTTCTTGCCACTCTCTTTGGGCATCTTTGTAAGGTAGTTCCTTTCTTTTATTGACTATAGGGAGATAGGCATCTAAGAAACTATCTCCAACTTGAGTAACAAATTGATACCAGTCTTCTATGTTTTTTTTAGGTGTAGATTTTAAATAATCAAAAAACAATCCACCTATACCTCTAGCTTCATTACGGTGGGTATTCCAGAAATATTCATCACATTTCTTTTTGTATTCGGTATACAAATTTGATCCGTGAGAATCACAAGCTTTTTTACAAATTTTGTGAAAGTGATTGGCGTCTTCTTCAAAGAGGTAGTAAGGGGTTAAGTCTTGGCCTCCACCAAACCATTGATCTATAACTTGACCTGATTTGTCATACATTTCAAAATAGCGCCAATTGGCATGAACGGTAGGAACCATAGGATTTTTAGGATGAATAACTAAACTTAAGCCACAAGCAAAAAAATCTACGTCTCCTACTTTGAAATACTTTTGCATTGCTGGAGCTAGAGGGCCGTGCACAGCCGAAATATTTACACCGCCTTTTTCAAAGACTTTTCCGTTTTCAATTACACGTGTTCTGCCACCGCCACCTTCTTTTCTTTCCCACTTGTCTTCCTTAAACTTTGCCTTGGTGTCAATCTCTTCTAAAGCTTGAGTAATCTGGTCTTGCAATTCTTGTATGTAAGCTAAAAACTTTTCTCGCATATTTAATTTTCTAAAAAAACAAGCCGATTTTTGTTTATTTCAATATCGGCAGCTTTGGTTATTTTTACGGCTTGGTCTGTTTCTCTGTTTAATAATTTTAATAGCTGATCAGTAGTGTTTGTGGTATAATTGGCTTCAAATAAACGAAGACCAATGCTATTGTTATGTAAATCCATGGCCTTTTCAAGTGGTTTATTGGGGGCTATTTGTTCGTGTAAATCGGTTATGGTTTTAGCCCAATGTACAGCTTTTGACACATTTTCATTTTTTTTATAAACTTTTTGAGCAATTAAATAACTCCATAAAGCGTGTCTAAACGCGTTGGCAGGGGTGTTTAAATGATGTTCTTTGCCGAACCGGGCTTGTGCCAAATGGATAGCCAATTGCGTAGCCCGGTAGGTAGGAATAATATAAAAAGGGCGCACTATAAAAACCTTTACAAGTTGTAATATTTGTCTTGGTCTCAGTCTTGAAAGTTTACCCGGTAAGGCCATAGTTAAGCTTTGTATTCTTTTACAGCATTAACAAATGCCTGTGCATTTTCAACTGGTATGTTTGGCAAAATACCATGCCCTAGGTTAACAATGTATTTGTCTTTTCCAAAATCATTAATCATTTGATGAACCATCTTCTTAATTTCTGCTGGTGGTGAAAAAAGACGCGACGGGTCAAAATTACCTTGAAGGGTAATACTTCCATTAGTAAAAGCTCTTGCATTTTGAGCAGAGCAGGTCCAGTCTACTCCTAAAGCTGATGCTCCAGATTTGCTCATTTGATCTAAAGCATACCAACAGCCTTTACCAAAAGCAATTACCGGAGTTATATCTTTTAAAGCATCGATAATTTGCTGGATATATTGCCAAGAAAACTCATTGTAATCTACGGGTGATAGCATACCTCCCCAAGAATCAAAAATTTGAACTGCATCTACCCCAACCTTTACTTTTTGTTTTAAATAAGCTATAGTTGTGTCGGTTATTTTTTGCAATAGTGCATGGGCAGCCAAAGGTTGTGTAAAACAAAATTGTTTTGCTTTGTCAAAATTCTTAGAACCCTGCCCTTGAACAGCATAACATAAAATGGTCCAAGGCGAACCAGCAAATCCAATTAAAGGAACTTCTTGGTTTAATGCTAATTTGGTCATTTTAATGGCGTCAAAAACGTAATCTAATTCTTCCTCTACGTTGGGTACAATCACTTGTTCTACATCTTTAGCACTGCGAATAGGGTTGGGTAACCAAGGTCCAACACCAGGTTTCATTTCTACCTCAATATTCATAGCTTGTGGTATAACTAAGATGTCACTAAACAAAATGGCAGCATCTGTACCCACTTGATGTATGGGCATTACGGTTATTTCTGTAGCGAGTTCAGGAGTTCTACAACGGGTAAAGAAATCATACTTTTCTTTAAGCTTCATAAAGTCGGGTAGGTATCTTCCTGCTTGACGCATCATCCATACCGGCGGGCGCTCTACCGTTTCTCCTTTTAGTGCACGTAAAAATAAATCGTTTTTTATCATAGTAAATACTTCCGTAAAGGAAATTTTAAGGGTTTAAAATGTTGAAGCAAAGATACATATTATAAGGGTTTTAAGTGATTTTAACCCAGCTTTAATATGGTGATTGCTTATTGTTTTTTGTAATCTTATGCTTAAAATATTTTATGACCGTTGCGATGAGTTCTTCGACCGTAGGTTTTTCGGCTATAATGATATTTTGAGTGTGTGTTTTGAGTGCCTGGGCCGTGGTGGTTCCAATGCAAAAAGCCAAAACATCTGATTTTAGCTGATTTTTTTGAAGGTAGCTATTGACACCACTCGGACTAAAAAATAAAATTGCGTCAAAATCTGTTTCAAAAGATTTAGGATTTAAACTTGTATGGTAGGCTGTAACTTCGGTAAATTTAATGTTGTTCTGTTTCAACCCTTCCGGTATGGTGTCACGCCTTATGCTGCTGCAAGGAAAATAAAAGTGTGCATCTTGGTGTTTTGCTATAATTTCCTCTAGAAGGTCTACAGCGTAATGTTTCCAACATATAACCGAAATTCCTGCCATCTCTAACAGCGTTGCTGTTTTTTCACCTACCACATAGGCTTTTTTAATGTTGGTTTTATCTTTTATTGCTTTGAATGAGTTCTGGCTGGTAATTATAGCATGCTCGATGTTCGCAGGAAGCTTTGCAGCTTGATTGGGTACGATTTTAATGCTAGGATAATGCGTTAAAAGAATTTTATTTGTCTTAAACGTAAGATATTGCTGAGGTGAAAGCAATTTGGTACTTAAAACGTGGTAATTAGCCATGGCAAATTACTTATTAAGCTCCTGCTTTATTTTTCGCATCAATTTTTCGCCTCCCTTTTTGAGTATTTCGGTTGCTAAGTACTTTCCGGCAAAACTAACTTCGTGAGATTTGATAATTGCCTTTTCCTCTAGCTTTTTCTTTCCGTCTAGACTAAACAAAGCACCTACAAATTCGATTTCATGCTCGTTTTTAAATTTAGCATAAGCTCCGATAGGGGCAGTACAACCTCCTTCTAGGGTGCGTAGAAAATCTCTTTCAATTTGCACACAGGTAGCGGTTTTTTTATCGTTTAATTGCTGTGTAGCTTCGATAGCAAAATCTTTATCTTCACGAGCCACTACAAGCATAGCTCCTTGTGCTGGAGCTGGAATCATCCAGTCGAGATTAACAAACTCATCAGGCTTTAAATCGATGCGCTCTAAGCCCGCAGCGGCAAAAATAGCTCCGTGCCACTCATTATTCGCTAATTTTTCTAGGCGCGTATTCACATTTCCACGTAAATTAACAATTTGGTGGTATGGGTATTGGTGTAACCATTGGGCTTTTCTTCTAAGACTACCCGTAGCGATTACCCCTTTTTTAGAATCAAAATCTAAACCCTTGTGTACCAATATATCTTGGGCATTTGCTCTTGGTAAAACCGCGGTTTGAATGATGCTTTTCGGTAAAGCGGTAGGTACATCTTTCATGGAGTGTACTGCTATATCAATCTCATCCTTAATCATCGCAACATCTAGGGTTTTGGTAAAAATACCTGTAATCCCCATCTCGTATAGCGGCTGATCTAAATTTAAATCGCCAGTAGATTTAACGGGTTTTAATTCGGTTTTATACCCTAAATTCTCCAATTTACTTTTAACTAAATTGGCTTGCCAAAGCGCCAAAGAACTATCTCTGGTACCAATGCGAATACACTCTTTCATAGTTATTGATTAGGAGTTGATTTTCTTTAATTGAAAAACCTTTTGTATGAGATCTAAACTAGCATCTGATGTGTCTTGCTCACCTTTTAAATGACTGGCAAATTGATTCATTATTTTCTGAATAATTCTATTGCTTACAAGTTCTGCATGCTCGTTGTTGAAATTGTTTATCTTTCTACTTTGAAAATCAATTTCTTCGTCTTTAATGGTTTTTAATTTTTGCTTTAAAGCTTTAATGGTTGGGGCAAATTTTCGGCTTTCTAACCAAGCGTTAAAGTCGGCTTTTACTTCATCAATAATAGCTTCTGCTTGCGGAATAAACTCCTTTCTTTTTGCCAAGGTGTCGTCTGTCATTTGGGAAAGATAATCTAAATGAACCAAACGTACATTTTTTAAATCGGTTACATCATCCGATACATTTTTAGGAATAGATAAATCCAAAATTAAAAGATCTTGCTCTGCATGAATAAGTTCTTTAGATATGGTAGGTCTTTGAGCCCCAGTAGCCACAATAAGAATATCTGTTTTTCTGATTTCAGATTGTAAATCGGCATGATCTTTCACAATTAAATCAAACTTGCCGGCAACACGCTCAGCTTTATCTTTGGTGCGATTTATTAGAGTAATGCTTTTATTTTTGGTGTGCTTAACCAGATTTTCACAAGTATTTCTACCAATTTTACCCGTACCAAAAAGCAATATGTTTTTTTCTGATACGTGCTTTACATGTTGTAAAATGTAGTGAACAGAAGCGAAAGATACCGAAGTGGCTCCAGATGATAAGTTGGTCTCGCTCTTTATACGTTTGCTCGCTTGAATAACAGCATTGGCTAAACGTTCTAAAAACGGATTGTCTAAACCATATTTTTTACTAACTCGAAAAGCTTCTTTTAGCTGACTAATAATCTCAAAATCACCAACAATTTGACTGTCTAAGCCAGTACCCATTCTAAACAAATGACTAATGGCCTCTTGGTTTTTATAAACATAGGCCACTTCTTCAAATTCTTCAACGGTGCCTTGTGTGTGTTTGCACAATAATTTGATGAGTTGAAACGGATGCTCAGCAAAACCGTAAACCTCTGTACGATTACAGGTAGAAGTAACCAATAGTCCTTCTAAGCCATCTTGTTTGGCTTCTTCTAATATTTTGATACGCTGCTCATTGGTTATGCTAAAATGACCGCGGGTTACCGCATCTGCCTTTTGATAACTCAAGCCAATGGCGTAAAAAGAATGATGTCTACTAACGTGATAATTTCTCATAAAAGGAAAAAACCTAAAATGTGCATGCAAATGTAAAGTTAAGATTTTTTTAAAAATAACGCTAGAAGTACTTTTTGTATCGTTCAAGGTAATTTAACTCGTTTTTTATATAGATATTTGTCATTAAGGGATTTTTAAGGGGTTTTGAGCTGTTTTGCTGCTTGCTTTTTAGAATGATTCTAAATAAAATACATTAAATATGATAAATGTCATAAAAAAAAATAACGCTACAGGGTCTTATGAGCTTTTTAAGCTTGAAGAGGGTCTCTTTGTTCTTAAGAGCTTAAATAATCAAAAAGACAATCACATTATTGAGAAAAAAATCAACAAAGATTTTATTCAATTTCATTTTTGCACTAAGGGTAATCTAGAATTTTTATTTAATCAAGGTAAATACCAAATTGGTTTAAAAGAAGAAAAGAACTTGTTATTGTATAATCCTAAACAAGATTTACCTCTGCATCTGGTTATTAAACCTAACTCTTGGTGGGTGAGTTTGATAGTTTCAATTAAAAAATTACATGAGTTGTTTTCTGATGAAGCTAATTATATTGATTTCCTTACCGATGAGAAGCGCAATACCAAATATTATAAAGAGCACGATGTGAGTCCGTCTATGGCGGTAGTATTAAGTCAGGTGTTGAATTTTAACTTGCATCCATCCGTTAAGAAGTTATATTTAAAAGCCAAAGCTTTTGAGCTGTTAAGCTTATATTTTAATATGCCCGCCGAAACCAATATAGAACAATGTCCTTTCTTAGCCGATGAAGATAATATTCGTAAAATAAGTCAGGCTAAAGAAATTATCATCAGTCAAATGGCAGAACCACCTAGTCTGCAGGAGTTAGCCGATGAAATTGATTTGAGTTTAAAAAAATTAAAAGAAGGTTTTAAAGAGGTATATGGAGATACGGTTTACGGATTTTTACTGGATTACAAAATGGAATATGCCCGAAAATTGTTAGAAAGTGGCGATTATAACGTTAATGAAGTAGGTCTACAAGTAGGATATAGCACCTCAAGCCATTTTATTGCAGCTTTTAAAAAGAAATTTAATACCACGCCCAAAAAATATATTCAATCTATAAATTTGTTTTCTTGATAAATTATAATTCTTTTAAATGGCGTTTAGAATCCCTATGTGTAATAAAGAATTATTTTTGACTAAAATATAAAATGTTTATGAAAGGAGTTTTACTGGTAAATCTGGGTTCACCCGATAGTACAAATCCAAAAGATGTTAAGCGATATTTAGATGAGTTTTTAATGGATGAAAGGGTAATCGATTTGCCCTGGCTGCTAAGAGCGCTAATTGTTAAGGGTATTGTGTTGAATACCCGGCCTAAAAAATCGGCTGAAGCCTATCAAAAAATATGGTGGGATGAAGGCAGCCCTTTAATTGTTTTGTCAAAAAGGCTTCAAGATAAAATAGATGAACATACCGATATTCCTATAGCACTGGCCATGCGTTATGGGAATCCTAGCATAGCCGACGGACTTAAAGAATTGCACGAACAGGGCGTTACCCAAGTATTGCTCATGCCTTTATATCCGCAATACGCCATGGCTACTATAGAGACTATTGTTGTGTTGGCCAAAGAGTTGCAAGCAAAACATTATCCCAAAATGCAGATAGACACTTTGCCACCTTTTTATAATAACCCTGCTTATATTAAAGTGCTTTCTAATAGTATACAGGAGGCTTTAAAAGATAAAGAGTACGATCATTTATTGTTTAGTTATCACGGTGTACCCGAAAGACATATCAGAAAAAGCGATATAACCAACTCGCATTGTAAATTAGATAAAAGTTGTTGTGTTACTCCCTCGCCAGCACACGAATTTTGTTATAGACACCAGTGTTATGAAAGTACGCGATTGGTGGCTGAACGTTTAAACTTGCCAGAAAATAAATACAGTACTTCTTTTCAATCTAGATTAGGTTTTGACCCTTGGCTACAACCATATACCGATAGAACAATTGAGCGATTTGGACAAGAAGGTGTAAAAAATATGGCAGTGGTAACTCCCGCATTTGTTTCTGATTGCTTAGAAACCCTAGAAGAAATAGCTATGGAAGGAGAAGAAATCTTTCACGAAAATGGCGGAAAAAATTTTACTACAATTCCTTGCCTTAACGACAGAGAGGATTGGGTGCAAACCTTAAGCAATTGGATTAACCAATGGGTAAACAAGCCCTAAGGTTCTGTTATGGCTAAAAAGAATGCAAAAGAGCTGGGACAAAAACCTATTGGTAAACTTTTATTAGAGCAATCTGTTCCTGCTTCAATCGGTGTTCTTATTATGTCTCTAAATATAATGGTAGATACCATATTTGTAGGCAACTGGATTGGCCCAACCGCCATTGCAGCTATAAATGTGGTGCTGCCGGTTTCGTTTTTTATCGCAGCCCTGGGCATGGCTATAGGCGTGGGCGGAGCTTCAATAATCTCCCGCGCCTTGGGAGCCAATAATTATGAGAAAGCGCTTAAAACCTTTGGTAATCAAATTGGTTTAACGTTACTTCTTTGCGTAAGCTTAGCTGGGTTGGGCTTAGTTTATACCGATAGCTTGATACCTGCTTTTGGAGGTAAGGGTGAGATTTTTGATCTTGCCAAAACTTACTACCAAATTGTGCTTTACGGAGTCCCCATTTTAGGATTAGTCATGATGGGGAACAGCAGTATTAGGGCAGAAGGTAAACCTAAATTTGCGATGATTGCCATGGTAATACCCTCGGTGGGGAATTTACTAGCAGATTATATTTTGATTTATGTATTAGATTGGGGCATGGCTGGTGCAGCTTGGGCTACTACTGGCTCTTATATAGTAAGTTTCTTATTTATACTTTGGTTTTTTTCTTCAAAAAATAGTGAACTCAAGTTAACCTGGAAGCATTTTGGCTTAGAGAAACAAATTGTTAAAGAAATAGGTTCTTTAGGATTTGTTACGCTATCGCGCCAAGCGGTTGTTAGTATTACCTACTTATTGCTCAACAATATATTATATGAATTAGGCGGTGCGCAATCGGTTACGGTTTATGCTATTGTGGCACGGATGTTAATGTTTGTGTTGTTTCCCATTTTGGGTATAACACAAGGTTTTTTGCCAATTGCCGGATATAATTACGGTGCCAATAAACCACAGCGTGTTAGAAAGAGTATAAATTTAGCTATAGGTAGCGCTAGTCTTTTAGCATTAGGAATATTCAGTATCATTATGATATTTCCAGAGCAAATAGCGAGTGTTTTTACCCAAGACCCTATTATCTTACAAGAAACCCCAGCAGCCATGCGTTGGGTATTCGCGGCCCTACCCATAATATCTTTGCAGTTAATAGGCTCTGCCTATTTTCAGGCAATAGGAAAAGCTATACCCGCACTTTTGCTTACCCTTAGCAGACAAGGCTTCTTTTTTATACCTTTGGTCTTGATATTGCCAAAATATTATGGCTTATGGGGAGTGTGGATTTCTTTTCCGTTGGCGGATTTGATTTCGACCTTAGTAACGGGTTGGGTATTAAAAAGAGAAGTACAACTAAATTTAAAACAAGCTTAGTGATTATTTATAGCACGATATTTGCTGCCCTTTATTGATTATTTATTTTCATGGAATACTACAATTATATCAAGGCTTTACATTTAATATTTGTGATCACCTGGTTTGCCGGCCTGTTTTATATCCCAAGATTGTTTATCTATCAAATCGAAGCTCAAGAGAAACCTTCACCAGAAAAAGAAATTCTCAACAAACAGTTTAAAATAATGACGCAACGGCTCTGGTATATAATTACTTGGCCATCGGCAATTTTGGCTACTTTATTTGCAGTATGGTTGCTTGTTCTTAATCCAGCTTGGTTATCGCAATCTTGGATGCACGTAAAATTAGGTTTTGTTTTATTGTTGTTTGTATACCACGGGAAATGCCATCATTTTTTTAAGCTTCAGCAACGAGACGTATTTAAACTTAGCTCTAATCAAATGCGAATTTTTAATGAGGGTTCTACCTTAATTCTATTTGCGGTTGTCTTTTTGGTAATTCTAAAGAATGCCGTAAATTGGATCTACGGTGTGGTGGGCATTTTCGTTTTAGCCATTTTATTAATGCTTGGAATCAAACTTTATAAGCGCATACGAACAAAAGAATAAATTATGAAATGGATAACCCGTTCTTTACGTACTCGTATTTTTCTAAGCATGATATTTCTAGTGCTAGGAGCTTCGGTGCTTATTGCGGGGGTTACCGTCTATCAATACAAAAAAGAGGCCGAAGCCTATCAAAGAGATAAGCTAAAACAAAAGGAGGCTTCGATACGGGCAAGTATCAATTACGAGATTCAAACCACTACTTACCCCGTAGTACCAGAAAATATGGAACTCATCTTTAGGAAAAAAATATATGAGTTACGTAACATCCATAACACAGAAATCAATATTTATAATCTTTCTGGGCAGTTGGTGAAGTCTTCTAAACCTACTTTTTTTAAAGATTCAAGCAGCACCCGTATACCAAAAGAAATATTAAATAACATAAGGAATTCGCCTTCAAAACGATTTGTAAACTTTTACACAGAAGATGGGGAAAAACTGCAGTCATCGTTTACCTATATTACCGATAAATACTTTAAACCCTTGGGGATTCTAAATCTCCCGCATATAAAAGACGATGGATTTATAGAGATGCAACTAAAAGATTTCCTAAGGCTTTTAGCTCAAGTCTATTTAGTACTTATTATAGCGGCCATTTTGCTTTCTTATTTTTTGTCTAAATACATTACAAGCTCATTAAAAACGGTAAGTGAAAAAATTCATGCTACTCGATTAGATAAAGAAAATACAAAGATAAGCGTTAACAAAGCATCAGATGAGGTGAAATTACTTATCACCGCTTATAATTCTATGATAGATGAATTAGAGGAGAGTGCTATTAAATTGGCTAAAAGTGAGCGCGAACAGGCCTGGCGTGAGATGGCCAAACAAGTGGCACACGAGATTAAAAATCCGTTAACCCCAATGCGATTAACGGTACAGAGTTTTGAGCGTAATTTCAACCCACAGGATCCTAATATAAAGCAGAAGCTAAAAGAATATAGCCAAACTTTAATCCAGCAAATAGATACTATGAGTTCAATTGCTTCGGCTTTTTCTAATTTTGCTAAAATGCCGGCACAACAGAGCGAGCAGTTAAATGTACCCGAAATAGTTGGTCTGGCTTTAGATATCTTTAAAGAGCATAATATTGAATTTTCTACCGAGCAAGGTGAAATCAAAGCCATATTCGACAGGTCTCAACTAATTAGAGTGGTTACCAATTTGGTTAAAAATGCCTTACAAGCTAGTGAAGGCAATTCATCCGAGCCTGTTAAAGTGGCGGTTTACACCAAAAATCAAAACGTTTTGATTGAAGTTAGCGATAAAGGAAGCGGAATTCCTGAAGAATATAAAAATTGTATATTTGAACCTAAATTTACAACAAAAACTAGTGGTATGGGACTTGGTTTAGGCATCATTAAAAATATAGTTGAAGCCTATAAAGGGAGTATCACTTTTACGACAGAAATAAATAAGGGAACTACCTTTTATGTGAAATTTCCAAAATTATAATAACTATGAATTACGAAAATATCATTTGCGATAAAGAGCAAGGCGTGGCTCAATTAACTATAAACAGACCCAAAAAATTAAATGCTTTAAACCGAGAAACCTTAAAAGAAATTAATGATGCCATAAAGATCTTGGAATCTGATGATGAGGTAAAAATTATAATTCTTACCGGAAGTGGAGAAAAAGCTTTTGTAGCAGGAGCCGATATTGCTGAATTTGCTGATTTTAGTGTAGAAAAAGGTACTGAATTGGCGCAGAAGGGTCATCAAGAGGTTTTTGATAAAATAGCACAGCTTAAAAAGCCTGTTATAGCTGCTATCAATGGTTTTGCGCTAGGCGGAGGGCTAGAATTGGCAATGGCTGCCCATTTTAGAATTGCATCTGATAACGCAAAAATGGGGTTACCCGAAACTTCTTTAGGGGTAATACCAGGTTATGGTGGCACTCAAAGGCTTACCCAGTTGGTAGGACGAGGAAGAGCACTTGAAATGATTATGACTGCAGGGATGATTAATGCAAATCAGGCTTTACAATACGGTTTGGTAAACCATGTAGTACCGCAAGACGAATTACTTGTGTTTGCTAATGATTTAGCTCAAAAAATAACCAAAAATTCTTTGGTTGCCATTGCTTACGCAATTGATGCGGTAAATGCTTTTGATGATAAAAAAGAGAACGGTTTTAAAAAGGAAATTGAGAACTTTGGAAAGAGCTTTGGAACAAATGATTTTAAAGAAGGTACGCAAGCTTTCTTGAACAAGAGAAAACCATCATTTCCAAACTCTTAATTTAATGAATTACTCATAAAAAAAACCTTGGCGATAAACGTCAAGGTTTTTTGTTTTAAGAGCAATATTTCTTTACACCTTACCTTCCCACTCAAGAAAGAATTGGCTAAGATACTGCTGCATAAACTGGTGTCTTTTTTGTGCCATTTTTTTACCGGTAGAGGTTTGTATTTTATCCTTTAATCTCAGTAATTTCTCGTAAAAATGATTAATAGTAGTTCCTCCACCTTTTTTATATACATCTTTACTCATATTTAAATTGGGAGAAATATTAGGGTCATAAATAAGGTTGTTTTTAAATCCGCCATAATTAAAAGTACGAGCAATACCTATAGCTCCCATTGCGTCTAAAAAATCGGCATCTTGTACTACCTGTAATTCTAAACTAGGTTGACTAATTTGTTGGTGACCTCCTTTAAAACCAATTTGTTTCAAGATATCTATAACCGCATTATAGGTAGGCTCAGGTGTATCTATGCTTGCTAAAAACTCACCAGCTTTTTGTGCGCCTAAGCTTTCGTTGCCTTCATGAAATTTGTAATCGGCAATATCGTGCAGTAAAGCGGCTAAAGCAACCACTTCTTGATTGGCCCCCTCGATTTGAGCAATCTGTAAAGCAATTTTATAAACACGCTCTATATGAAAATAATCGTGGCCTGCTTCGGCCCCAGCCAATTCATCCTTAACAAAGGTAATGGTTTGGGCTACGAATTTATTTTTCTGCATACAATAATTACTTGGCCATAGCTGGATTAACCCAGGAAAAGTGAGTTATTTTTTCGCTGATGCGGATACGCTGATTAATACGCTCCATACGTGCAGGTAATTTCATCACAAAATCGCGTGCTTTTTCAGCTTCTTCATTTAAACCAGTTATTTTTTCAATATCCCAACGTTTAATTAATCGACGCATAATATCCACATAATCTTGTCCTGTATAAACACCAATACGTTGTGCAGCCATAGAGAACTCATCAAAAGCACTGCCCAAAGAATCTCCTGCCTCACGTAAAAACATGGCCGGCATTATTATCTTATGCTTCATCATGTCTTTAAAAGCAATCATCATATTGCTTGGGTCTATTTTAAAAATTTCATTTACAAAAGAGCTATAGGCGTTATAGTGTCTCATCTCGTCGCCACTAATTATTTTACACATCTTTGCCAAGGGTTTATTCCCGTAAGATTTGGCCAATTTTGCCACACGGTTGTGCGAAACATAAGTAGCATATTCTTGAAAACTGGTATAAACAAAATTTTTGTAAGGATCTTGATCGGTGCCTATATCAAAGCCATCGTTTATAAGGTGTTGGGTGGTTTGTTCAACCGCCTTCATATTTACTCGTCCAGATAGGTATAAATATTTATTTAAAACGTCACCGTGTCTATTCTCTTCTCCTGTCCAGTATCTTACCCATTTTGACCAAGGCGTTCCACCTTCTTGCTGATTTATGCCTTCTACATCCATAAGCCAAGATTCATAGGTAGGTAGGGCTTCTTCTGTAATAGTATCGCCTACCAATACTACCCAAAAATCGTAAGGCAATTCTTTGGCTAACTCCCTAATTTCTGTAATCTCGTCATAAAAACCGTCCGATTGCGAATTGGGTAAGAAATCAGTAGGTTGCCATATTTTTTCTACAGGAATTAAAAATTGATCGATAAAGCCGTCTACCTTATCTTCTAATTGCTGCATTACTTCTAGTCGTATATTTTTTGTAGCCATGGCGTATTATTTTTTAGGTTATAATGTTTGAGGTGATGCTGGTTTCAGTTTTGGCCAATAGAGTGTCAGCATCAAAATCTTTAACGGCCAAAGGTTGGTGCACAGTACATTTTAAATGTACGCCCAATCCTAGCGGGAAAGAACCATTTTTCACCAGTTTCCAAGAGTTGTTTATACTAACCGGGAGCACTGTTGCTTCAGGACAGAATTTAAACAACATTTTTAACCCATTAGGAGAGAATTGCTTGGGTATGCCAGTTTTACTTCTTGTGCCTTCTGGAAAAATTACAGCAGACCTATTGGTTTGATTCAAATAGCTGGCAAATTTTTTAATCTCTGGTAAGGCTTGCCTTGGGTTTTTTCGATCTATAAGAATTGACCCACCGTGTCTTAAGTTGTAAGATATGCTAGGTATTCCTTTTCCTAGTTCTTTTTTACTGATGAACTTAGGGTGTATTTTTTTCAAAAACCATACCAAGGGCGGTATATCGTAAGGGCTTTGATGATTGGCAACAATTATATAAGGTTTTCCGCTAGGAAGTTCAAAGTTATTTTCAAAACTGATTCGGGTTCCTAAAATATGCAAACATTTAAGCAAACAGAAATTCAGGTAGTCTACACTTTTTTTATGCGCCTGATAACCGAATACGTTAAAACAAATCCATTGAATGGGATGAAAAACAACCAAGCATAAACCAAAGAAAAAATAATAAATAACCGATAAAGGATAGGATAAAATTTGTTTCATAATTATTACAAGCGAAAACGCAAAAGTAGCTTTATAATTACAAAGAAACCCATCAAATACTTAAAAGAACAATGCAAGCATAATAAAACAGCCGCCTCAAATAATGAAGCGGCTGCAATTAAGTCTTGCTTATAAGCGATTAGCAATAATCGTTATAGGCATCTTTTAAATTATCGGCAATCATTTCGGCGGGGCGCCCCTCAATATGATGTCTTTCTAACATGTGCACTAATTCTCCATCTTTAAATAAGGCAATAGCTGGAGAACTAGGAGGAAAAGGCACCATATGCGCTCTAGCTTTATCTGTGGCTTCTTTGTCAACCCCAGCAAATACAGTGGCCAAATGATCTGGCTTTTTACTGTTGTTTAAAGACATTTTAGCACCTGGTCTAGCATTGGCTGCAGCACAACCACAAACCGAGTTTACTACCAATAAAGTAGTCCCTTCTTTTTTTAATATAGCGTCTACATCTTGGGCACTTTGTAATTCTTCAAAACCTTGGCTGGTTAATTCTTCACGCATGGGTTTTATTAATTCTGCTGGATACATAGCTTTTATTTTTATTTGAATAGCAAATATACCAAATTCTAAATTACTATATCTCCTATTTGCTTTTGATCTTGATGCTTTTACAGCTTGCTTTTCCTTGTTTTCTTTCTAATAGTTTATATTTGTTTCTTTTTTAAAGTGTAATTATGATAAAATGGGTGTTGGCGGTGTTAGGTTTCCTTTACGGAAGATTTGGAGGGGCAATAGCCGGATTCTTTTTGGGTTCTATTTTAGATCGTATTTTTGGATCGGTTAGTGCGGGACAATCTTCTTCTAAAGGTGATTTTGGCCGGTATTTTGAAAGCCGAAAAACTCAAGTTTCTCCTAAAGATTTTGAACTCAATTTATTAAGCCTTTGCTCGGTAATTATCAAGGCAGATGGTCGTGTAAATCAGCGTGAACTAGATTATGTAAGATCTTACTTTGTGCAATCCTATGGTAAAGAACGCGCCAATGCTACATTTAAAACCTTTAATGAGGTAATTAAACACCGAAGCATAGATTTAGTACGTATCTGTACCTATATTAGAGCTCGAACGAGATATGAGGTGCGCTTGCAAATTCTTCATTTTTTATTTGGTATTACGCAAGCCGATGGGCATATCTCAGCTGCAGAAATTTATCAGCTTAAGCGTATTGCAAGTCATTTTCAACTTACCCAAAATGATTTTGAGAGCATCAAAGCTATGTTTGTTAATACTCACGATAGCAGTAGCGCCTATAAAATTCTTGAAATCGATAAATCGGCTAGCGATGCGGAGGTGAAAAAGGCATTTAGAACCATGGCAAAAAAGTACCACCCAGATAAGCTGGTGGGCATGGATGAAGCTTATAAAAAGGGAGCTCAAGAAAAATTTATGCGCGTACAACAAGCGTATGAACAAATTCAAAAAGAAAGAGGACTTTAACCCTATAGCAGGTTAAGAAGTTGTTTGGGGGTATAATAACTAAAGAGGCGTTGGTTTACTTTAAAACTTGGGTTTAAAATAAGCGTAGCAGGAAGCGCAATTCCTTTATTTGGTGGGTTGATGAATAGCTTTGCTAATTTATGCACAGCATTTTGCTTGGAATTGACTTCGGAATTAAAAAACCACTGTTGATCAAAAAATATTGGCTGGGTGCTATTTACATCCATTCGCACAGCATAATAGTTTTTATTAAGTTGTTTAATTACCTCAGGGTTTTTAAAGGCTACTCGATCAATTTTTTTTAAAAATGCCATAGTACCAAAGCTAGTGTTGGTTAAGGCTGTAATTTCACTAAAACCATCTTGATCGGCATCATAAGATTGTCTATCTCGCGAAGTACCAAAAATACTTAAACCGCTGTTGAGGTCGTCGCTAACGATAGCGGCACTTGCATTGATAACTCGGTCTGTGCTTTTGGCGTCTATAGAAGCAAAATCGGTTTGCACCTCCCATTGATTCAATACCGGATCTTTAGTAATAACATTCATTGTTCCTGCAATGGCATTGGCTCCAAATAGAGCCGAACCTCCGCTGCGTACTGCCTTTACTCGATCTATAATACTTACGGAAATTAGTTCAAGACCATAAACACCATTTAGTGCACTAAAAACAGGGCGGCTGTTTGCCAATATTTGTGTGTATTCGCCACCCAAACCATTCAATCGAACTTGCGTGAAACCACAATTTTGGCAGTTGGTCTCTACGCGAACGCCGGGTTGAAAATTTAGACCATCGGCTAATGATATTGAGTGGGCGGCTCTAGAAATTTTATTGCTTAAAACATTAACTGTTACAGGAGCCTCTTTTTTACTGATACGATTACGAGTAGCACTAACCACAACTTGGTCTAAGCCTAACAAATCCGCTTTAAGCGAAATGTGTCGTTGTTTTTTGTTCATTTTATTGGTATCTACAGCAATCTCTTGGGTTTTTAAAACCAATTGCCTGTACCTTTAAAACGTGTTGTCCTGGAGTTAATTGGAGTTCAAAATTACCTTGCATTTCTGTTGCGGTTCCAACATATTGATTTAAAACGCTGATGTTTGCAAAGGCTACACTTCTTCTTTATAATGAACCTCGCCTTGAAGCTTGACTTTTTCTTGACACCAAACACTAAAGCTAAGCAGACAAAATAATAAAATAATCATTCTCATTTTAACCTTGTTTAATAAAATTTTTAGGCAAAACTAAATAATTTTTACAAAACTATTAAACCTAATCTTTTTTTTATTTATTTTGAATAATAAAATTAGGGTAAGCTAAATTATTATTTGGGTAAATAAAATGTAACTTTGTAGATTATAAATATTTTGTATGTATTCTCAATCTGAAGAAAATTATCTCAAGGCGATATATCATCTTGAGGAATCCAGTGAAAAGGGGGTTTCTACCAGTAAATTGTCTGAAGAATTACAAACCAAAGCGGCTTCGGTTACCGAGATGTTAAAACGTCTCGCCGAAAAAAAATTGGTAAATTATCGAAAGTATTATGGCGTGTCATTAACCCCTGAGGGTAAATCATGGGCATTGGCTATCATCAGAAAACATAGGTTGTGGGAGTATTTCTTGGTAGAGTGTTTAAACTTTAACTGGGATGAGGTGCACGAGGTAGCCGAACAATTAGAACATATACAATCTAAAAAATTGGTAGAAGAACTCGATTGTTTTTTAGGTAGACCTAGTTTTGATCCGCACGGCGACCCTATTCCTAATGCTGCTGGAGTATTGCCCGAATTTAAAAAGCGTCGCTTAAGCGAATTCAAAGTAGGAGACACCTTGATTTGTAAAGGTTTTAGCGATGCCTCTTCTTCTTTTTTACAATTTTTAGATCAGCATAAAATAGGATTAAACACACTTGTAAGCATTAAAAGTATTCAGGAGTTTGATGAAAGTATGTTGGTAAAGGTGGGCAATAATGAAATAATGTTATCTAAAACCGCTACTCAAAACATATTCGTGGAGAGAAATAAAGAAAGCAAAATAAAAGAAAGAGCATGAAGGTGATACAAAAAATAGGAGTTGCGCTAGTAGTACTGATTTGTTTTGGGAGCTGTAAAAAGCAAAATCAAAATAAAAACGGGAAATTACAGGTGGTAACTACCACCACAATGATCACCGATTTAGCCAAGCAAATTGGTGGCGAAGCTATAGAGGTTAAAGGTTTAATGGGGGCAGGGGTCGATCCGCATCTTTATAAAGCTAGTGCGGGAGACGTAACCAAACTTACCCAAGCCGATGTTGTCTTTTATAATGGGCTTCACTTAGAAGGGAAATTAGTAGATGTATTTGAAAAAATGCAACAGCAGACCAATACTGTAGCTCTTTCAAAAGCTTTAGACAAAAAGGAACTTATCGGTTCTGAGAATTTTGCCTCTAATTTTGATCCGCATATTTGGTTTAATATAGGTTACTGGAAGTTGATTACCCAACAACTAACAAAAGAACTTTGTCGCTTAGATCCAGACAATCAAAATTTATTTAAAAAAAATGAGGAACTTTATTTGGCGCAATTAGATAAACTAGAGAACCAAATCAAAGCTAAAATTGCAACTTTACCCAAAGATAAACGTATTTTAGTTACGGCCCACGATGCTTTTAATTATTTTGGTGAAGCCTATGGTTTTCAAGTGGTAGGGTTGCAAGGTCTTTCAACCGCCACAGAAGCTGGAGTGCAAGATGTACAAAATCTAGCACAATTTATAATCGATAAAAGAGTGAAAGCTATATTTATAGAAAGTAGTGTGCCCAAACGAACGATTGAAGCTTTGCAAAAGGCGGTTCAAGCCGAAGGTTTTGAGGTCGCTATAGGCGGAACTCTTTTTTCTGATGCACTGGGTAATTCAGGTACACCAGAAGGTAACTATTTGGGTATGTTTACTTATAATGTACATACCATTGTAGACGCTCTAAAGTAATTGAATGTGAGAAACGAGAAACTAGCCATAAAAATAGACGACCTTACGGTGGCCTATGACTACAAACCCGTACTTTGGGATATCGATTTAAAAATTCCCGAAGGGGTGCTAATGGCCATCGTGGGACCGAATGGAGCGGGTAAATCTACACTTATTAAAGCTATTTTGGGTATTATAAAACCCATCGCAGGCAGTGTTAAAATTTTTGGTAAACCCTATAAGGCCCAACGTGCAAAGGTGGCCTATGTGCCGCAAAAAGGAACGGTAGATTGGGATTTTCCTACAACCGCTCTTGATGTGGTCATGATGGGAACTTATGGTAGCTTAGGTTGGATAAAACGCCCAGGGCAAGCGCAAAGAAAATCGGCTTTAGAGGCCTTGGAAAAAGTAGGAATGCTTGCTTTTAAAAACCGACAAATAAGTCAACTATCTGGCGGACAACAACAGCGTATTTTTCTAGCGAGAGCATTGGTTCAAAACGCGAGTATATATTTTATGGATGAGCCCTTTCAAGGTGTAGATGCGACAACCGAAAGAGCTATAATTAAAATTCTTAAAGAATTACGCGATGCGGGAAAAACATTAATTGTAGTGCACCACGATTTACAAACCGTACCCGAGTATTTCAATTGGGTTACCTTTTTAAATGTTAAAAGAATAGCATCGGGTCCTGTGAAAGATATCTTTAACGATGATAACTTAACCAAAACCTACGGAATTAACTATAAAGTAGCCATCAATCCGTAAAGGCAAAAAAATGAATATAACAGAGTATTTTTCGTTGTTGTTTACCGATTATACCTTAGGTGTAATTACTTTAGGTACGGCTGTTTTAGGTGCGGTTTGTGGTATGTTAGGGAGTTTTTCAGTATTGAGAAGACAGAGTTTATTAGGAGACGCTATCTCTCACGCAGCCTTGCCTGGGATTGCGCTCGCTTTTCTGTTGACCGGTACTAAGCAAACTCATTTTTTGCTTTTAGGAGCTTTGATTAGCGGATTGTTGGGTACATTTTGGATTAAAAGTATTGTCAAAAAAACACGCTTGAAAAACGATACGGCTTTAGGTCTAATTTTATCTTTATTTTTTGGATTTGGGATGCTACTACTCACCTTTATTCAAAAGTTACCCAATGCCAACCAGGCAGGATTAGATAAATATTTATTTGGTCAAGCCGCTACCTTAATGGTGCAAGACGTTTATGTAATGATAGGTGTAACAGGTGTTAGCTTATTTGTTTTGCTCTTGTTCTGGAAAGAGTTGAAATTGCTGCTATTTGACCCAGATTATACCTTAACATTGGGTTTTAATACGAGATTTCTTGACATTTTAATCACTGGTTTTATTGTATTGGCAATTGTTTTGGGGCTTCAAACGGTGGGGGTGGTATTAATGAGTGCAATGCTTTTAGCTCCGGCTGCTGCAGCTCGTCAATGGACCAATAGGTTAAGTGTAATGATTTTTTTGGCCGCTATTTTTGGGGCTTTTTCGGGTGTATTGGGTACTGCTATTAGTGCAAGCCAGAACAACCTATCTACCGGACCAGTAATCGTTTTGGTTGCTGCCGGATTGGTATTACTCTCATTTGTATTTGCTCCGCAACGTGGTTTACTCGCTAGAAGAGTTAGATTCTATCGCAACCGAAAGGAACTTAACCTGCGTAAAACACTTTCGGTAATGTATCATATTGCTCAAAATCATAAAGATATTTCCCATCCACATGCTATAAAAATCCTTAATAATTTTCACGGCTATACGCGTAAAACACTTAATAAGCTAGAAGAAAAAAATTGGGTAGAGATTCGAGGTAATCAATGGTCGCTAACTGCCAAGGGCTACCAAGAAGCAGAAAATTTTTATAAACCTAACGAAGCTATTCAAGATATATGAGTAACGCCCAAATAGAAATACAATTAATTGCAGCTCTGGCGGCAATGGCTTGCGCAATACCGGGAGTTTTCTTGGTGCTTAGAAAGATGGCTATGATAAGCGATGCCATTAGCCATTCCATTTTACCAGGACTAGTAGTTGGTTTTTTTATCACGCAAGATTTAAACTCTCCTTGGCTAATTCTGTTGGCAGCTGTCACTGGCGTACTCACGGTAGTGCTGGTAGAATTTATTCAAAAAACCAGGTTGGTGAAAGAAGATACAGCAATAGGATTGGTTTTTCCGGCCTTATTTAGTGTTGGGGTAATCTTAATTGCTCAAAATGCTAATGATGTTCATCTTGATATAGATGCAGTACTGCTTGGCGAATTAGCTTTCGCTCCGTTTGATCGACTACTAGTAGGAGATATAGATCTTGGTCCGAAATCTTTATGGGTTATTGGCTGTATTTTATTTATGAGTCTTAGTTTACTGATTTTGTTTTTTAAAGAATTAAAAATGAGTACATTCGATAAAGGCTTGGCTACTAGTCTAGGTTTTTCACCCTTACTGATTCATTACGGTCTTATGAGTGTTTCTTCTGTAACTATTGTGGGAGCTTTTGATGCTGTGGGAGCGGTTTTGGTGGTTGCCCTCATCATTGCACCTGCAGCCACAGCTTATCTTCTTACCAACAGTTTAAAAAAGATGCTGATTTTAAGTCTGCTTTTCGGAGTCTTCTCGGCTTTGGTAGGCTATTGGTTAGCGCACTGGTTAGATGCCTCAATCGCTGGATCTATGACAAGCGTTTTGGGTATACTTTTTTTATTGGTGTTTATGTTTGCGCCAAGACAAGGGGTAATATCAGCTATCTTTAAAGAAAAGCAACAACGCAAAGAGGTCTCTTTATTGATATTTCTTTTGCACTTACAAAATCATGAAGACCCGCTAGAGAGACATATCAATCATTTGCAAGAGCATATTAATTGGCATCGTATTCAAGCCAAAACCGTGGTAGATCTCGCTAAAAAAAATAATCTTATTGAAATCGAAAATCAGGTAATTAATTTATCAGATAAAGGCCTGCAGTTCACCGAAGAGGCTTTGAAGTACATTACTACCAATAAACCTACGGCTATAGAAGATTTAAAAAACAAATTCTTTTTATTTCGGGGATAATTAAAATAATAAACATGAAAAATTCATATAAAACATTTGGCTTGCTACTATTTTTACTCTTGAGTTTAATGACCTATGCCCAACAAAAACCAGCTATACAAATTGTAGGTAAATTAGTTTTAGGCCAGTCGGTTCAAGTTTTTCAAGAATACAATTTAGTCTTTGATGATGTGGCACAAGATTCCCGATGTCCAGAATCGGTAACCTGTGTTTGGGCGGGTGAGGCTAAGGTGAAATTAAAACTTTATAAGAACACCGAATTAGTGGCGGAGCAGATTTTAAGTGTATCGGGAAAAGGGAATGCGTTAGCTTCACCAATTTTTGAGAAATATTGGTCACCTGAGCAGCAATTGCGATTGGTCAATTTAATGCCTTATCCAAAAGCTCAACAACCTATTGATAAAAGCGACTATTATCTACAAATCGATACTCAAGTAAAAGTAAACTAGTTAATAATAGGAACTAAAAGTATAGCTATTAAACAAAAAGCTTACTTTAATGAGTAGCCTTTTTATTTCTTATATATCAGTTTAATCGCAGCATCCTTTACCCGTTGTACCACAGGCTTTTGTACTGCTTTTTTTCTTTAAGAACCCTGGGGTCCAAATCAATTTCGTAAACAAATAGAGTAATGCTCCTGTGAAAGTGATAAGTACTAATATTTCTTGTAACATAATAACTTATTTATTTTAAGAATTGAAACGCGATTAAAGCAGCCACGTATGCCATAAGGGTCATCGCTACAAATTGTATGGTCGGCCATTTCCACGAGTTGGTTTCACGTTTTACAATGGCTAAGGTGCTCATACACTGCATAGCAAAAGCATAAAAGAGTAGTAAGCTTATTCCACTTGCAAAGGTAAATAAAGGGCCTCCCAAGATAGGATTTTGTTCGGCTGCCATTCGGCTTTTGATGGTTTGCTCATTATCGCTTCCTACACTATAAATAGTAGCTAAAGTACCTACAAAAACCTCTCTGGCGGCAAACGAACTAATGATTGCAATACCAATCTTCCAATCATAACCTAATGGAGCCACGGCAGGTTCAATGGCTTTCCCCATATACCCAATATAAGAGTTTTCTAATTTTAACGAAGCTACCTCGGTGTCAAACTCTTCTTCGCTTAGAGTATCGCCGTAATTTTCGATTACAATTTCTTCTGCGTTTTTAAATTCTTCTGTGGGGCCATAACTGGCGAGCACCCAAAGTATAATCGAAATGGCTAAAATAATTTTACCTGCGCCAAAGACAAAAGATTTTGTTTTTTCAACCACGTTGATAGCAACGTTTTTAAAAAGAGGAAGTTTATAATCGGGCATTTCTATAACAAAATAGCTTTTGCTTCGCATTTTAAGCAACTTGTTAAGCACCCAGGCTGAAAATACCGACATACCAAAGCCAAGTAAATACAATAACATTAGCGTAAGCCCCTGTAAATTAAACAAGCCTAATACGCGTTCATCTGGAATAACTAAAGAAATGATGATTAAATATACGGGTAATCGAGCCGAGCAGGTTGTAAAAGGAACTACCAAAATGGTGATGAGCCGTTCTTTCCAATCTTCAATATTTCGAGTAGCCATTACAGCTGGAATTGCACAGGCCGTACCCGAAACCAATGGAACAACACTTTTTCCGCTTAAGCCAAATCTTTTCATGATTTTATCCATCAAAAAAACCACTCGGCTCATATAGCCACTTTCTTCTAGAATCGAGATAAAAAGAAATAAAAAGGCAATTTGAGGTATAAAAATCACCACGCCTCCAATACCAGGAATTATACCTTCGGCAATAAGGTCGGTAAACATGCCTGGGGGCAAACTGTCTTTGGCCCACTCGCTAAAAGAAGCAAAGGTAGAATCGATGAAGTCCATAGGGTAGCTCGACCAATCATAAATCGCTTGAAAAATCAAAAGCATAATGCCAAAAAAAATGGCGTATCCCCATACTTTATGCGTCAAAACACGGTCTAAACGACCACGCAAATCTTTGGCAGCATTTACATCTTTGGTAAAGCCTTGTTTTAGAACACCATTGATAAATTGATAGCGAGCAATGGTTTCCTTTTGCTGTAATCGTTTAAGTTCGGAGTGTGCTTTTGGAGTAAAATCGCTGTCGGGCAAAATTGCCTTACGATTCAAATTGCCAAAATTAACATCTTGGGTAATCACTAACCATAGTTTGTATAGTGATTGGTTAGGAAAAGCCTGACGTAAGCGATCAAAATAGGTCGGATCAATGCTCGAAGCGTTGACACAGGGTTCTGTAGACAAATTTTGGTATTGAATAATAAGTTCTTTCAAATAATCAATACCCGTATTTTTGCGCGAGCTTACCAGTGCAATCTTGGTTTTTAACTCTTTTTCAAGCACCGGTATATCAAGACTAATTCCTTTGCGGTCCATTCGGTCTGCCATATTGATCACCAATATGGTAGGAAGCCCCAAATCTTTTATTTGCGTAAAAAGCAATAAATTGCGCTTAAGATTCTCTACGTCACTAATTACTACGGCAACATCTGGATAATCTTTATCGTTTTTATTTAATAAAAGCTCGATAACTAGGTTTTCGTCTAATGAAGAGGCATTTAAACTATAAGTACCCGGTAGATCTAGAATATGTGCTTTGTGAGTACGAGATAATTTGGCTACACCTTCTTTTTTCTCCACCGTAATCCCAGGATAATTCCCTACTTGCTGGTTTAGCCCGGTAAGCTGATTAAATACAGAGGTTTTACCGGTATTGGGATTACCTATTAGCGCTACATTTAATTGTTTGGCCATAATTACTATGCTAATTCAACTTCAATCTTTTCGGCGATATCTTTACGGATGGCTACATAACTCCCATTGATGTTTAAATATAACGGATCTTTAAAAGGAGCGATTTGCAACAACTCGATTGCATTGCCTGGTAGGCAACCCATTTCAAGTAACTTGAGTGGTATACTGTCATCGCAGAATTTTTTAACTACTGCACGCTGTCCGCGTTTTAATTGAGCTACGGTTGGCATGATTTTATTTAGATTGAATTTAAACAAAGCAAAAGTAACAAAAAAAAGCCCAATATTCTGGGCTTTTTTAAAAATCATTATTTTTTCTCCCTAGCTTGAATTTTTTTCAATGTTTTTACGTCTTCTATAAGCTCCTCTATAGCTTCTGGGTCTGTACCATCATAAAATTTTCTAATACGACGTTTATTGTCGATTAAGGTGAAGTTCTCGGTGTGAATCATATCATAGGGTCCGCCATCTCCTTGAGTTTTGGCTACGCAATAAGACTTTCTGGCCAAGTCATAAATCTGTTTTTTGTCACCAGTAACCAAGTTCCATTTACTATCGATAACGCCCTTCTTTTGGGCATAACGTTTAAGTTGAGCCACGGTATCTATATCGGGTGTGACGGTATGCGACAGCAGCATAACCTCTTCATCGTTTTTATAAACCTCTTGAAGCTTGGCCATATGGTCTGTCATTATAGGGCAAATGGTTTGGCAGGTGGTAAAGAAAAAATCGGCGATATAAATTTTACCTGCATAATCTTCTTGCGTTATGGTGTCACCGTTTTGATTAATCAATTCAAAATCGGCAATTTTATGATATTTACGAATGTATTGAACCGTAGTATCAACCAATTCTTTGTTTACCATACTGGGTTGATAAATAGGTAGATTGGGTTCAGGTACTTTAAGTTGGTATATCGCAGTAACTATAATGGCCGAAAGCACCAACATGACCACGGCAAAAAATTTATACTTGGCAAAAAATTGTAGCATCTTTTTTTATGCAAAATTACGCAATTTAGAGAGCAAGCACGCGCTTTATTGTTAAAAATTAAAAGTCTTTGCGTTAGGGATAGAGCGGCATGTCTGAGCTCTTTTGAGGGTGGTTGAACCCGAAAAAAGCGAGTAGCGAAAGCCCGACTTGGAATGCTTTATTGAGCATTGCGTTTCATGTTGTAGTAAAAATTGTAAACGTAAATAATAAAGCGTTTTTTTAAGCCAAGTAACGCCCAAAATTTATGAAATTTTAAGGCATAGCTTTACGGGCTATATTTTTTTAAGCCACAAGAAAACAGTACTTTTGTGCGATTTTTATAATGTAGAAAATATGAGCCCATTTGCAATTAAAGCGATACAGTTACTATTAAGCCTTTCATTTTTAATTGTTTTACACGAATTAGGTCATTTTATACCGGCCAAAATTTTTAAAACCCGTGTTGAAAAATTCTTTTTATTTTTTGATGTGAAATTCGCGCTTTTTAAGAAAAAAATTGGTGATACGGTGTATGGGATTGGCTGGTTGCCTTTAGGCGGATATGTGAAAATATCTGGGATGATAGATGAGAGTATGGATAAAGAGCAAATGGCTGAAGAACCCAAAGAATGGGAGTTTAGAAGCAAACCAGCTTGGCAAAGATTAATCATTATGCTTGGTGGGGTTACAGTTAATATTATCTTGGGTTTTCTTATTTATATGATGATACTCTTTGTTTGGGGCAGTAATTATGTTACGCAAGATGGGATACCTAACGGTTTTAGTGTGGCTGAGCCTTTACAAGAGTATGGTTTTAAAGATGGTGACCGTATTGTGAGTGTAAATGGCGAAGCCTTAGAAAACCAATTGAGCATTAATAGTTATTTGATGGTTCGCGACGCTAGTGAGGTTGAGGTGTTACACCAAGACGGGACTAAGGAAACCCTGCAATTGCCAGAAGATATTGGCGTGCAACTTTTTAAGGCTGGTTTTACACAGCCTTTTTCGCCTATGGTAAGTAATACAATCGATTCGGTGACCACCGATAGTCCTGCCGAAAAAGCCGGACTAAAGGCAGGAGACCAAGTAATAGCATTTAACAATCAGACAGTAAATAATTTTGTAGAATTCAACCGATATAAAAATCAGACCGAGGCAAAACGAGTTGAGCTTAGTGTGTTAAGAGGAGCAGACACTTTGAAATTACCGGTGAACTTAGGAGAAGAGAATATTTTTGGATTTAGACCGAAACCTTTACCAATTACTTTTGAGGAACGCACCTACGGTTTGGGCGAGAGTATTTCGCAAGGTTTTTCTTATACTTATTGGACTCTTCACGATTATGTAGCACAGTTTAAGTATGTGTTTACTAAAAAAGGTGCCACTCAAGTGGGAGGTTTTGGAGCAATTGGTAGTTTATTTCCAGATGCTTGGGATTGGAGAGCCTTTTGGGGAACCACAGCATTGATTTCAATTATGTTAGCCTTTATGAACATTCTACCAATTCCGGCTTTAGACGGTGGTCACGTGATGTTCTTATTGTACGAAATAATTACAGGACGTAAACCTAACGATAAGTTTATGGAGTATGCCCAAATGGTTGGTTTCTTTATTTTAATCGCTTTGGTACTATATGCTAACGGAAATGATGTGTACCGATGGTTGTTTGAGTAAAAAAAATTAAAAAAAGTTTTGTTCAATTGAAAAAAGCTTTTATATTTGCATCCGCTAAGCAATCATAGCGAAGCAAAATAACCTTCCTCTTTAGCTCAGTTGGTTAGAGCATCTGACTGTTAATCAGAGGGTCCTTGGTTCGAGCCCAAGAAGAGGAGCGAAAAGCCTTACAGCGATGTAAGGCTTTTTTGTTTTTACCCTAACTTGATGTCTTATTACGTATATATTTTATATTCTAAAAAACTTGATGGCTATTATGGATCAATCCCATTTTCTGGGTTTTTGATTTTTTAAGCAAATAATTTTTCAAGTCTATACAGGAAGAATTCAGTTCTTCTTACTCCTCTTAATTGAGCTCTAAATGGATCAAGAACAATAGTTGTGTTTACGCAAAAATTCTAGTTAATCTGTAAAGGAAGAGTTCTGCATTTTTAATTTCCTTAAATTGAGTTCTAAATACAAGTCAATAATAAAGTATTTCTATACTATTTGTAGTTTAAGGTGATAATTAGTTATTTGTTTATTATTATATTGCTTTATGAATAATGATAATACTCATTAAAATTATGAAAAAAATAATTGTATTTCCCATTTTAGTGCTTAGTGCATTTTTTATAGCTTGTGAATCTGAACAAGAGTTAATGCCAGCTTCCAATACGGTTGAAGCGATACCAGCAGAAGAATTTAAGATTTTTCCTTTGTCTATAAACCTGCCAGATAATTTTCTTGAATCTACCTACGACTTAAGTGAGCATGATTTAGATGTCTTAATTTCTTCTTGGGTGGAAGAATTGTATGCCCTAGATTTCGCCCCAGAATCAGAATCGTATTATATCGGTTTTGAATTCACTATTGATGATAATATTCTGACCTTAAAGCCAGCTGCCAGTGTAAAACTAGCGAGTAACAAAGATGCTGAGCCGAAAAATGCCTGGAAAAAAATGGCTACATTCGAGGATAAAGAAATTATGCAAAAAGAGGTTGCTAAAGCAGCTCACAAATTGACTAAGAATTCATCTACAAAACAAATCTTTAGCATAAGGGTTAAGCGCACTCCAAATCAAATCATGATTGAAAGTAAATCATAAATTAAATTAGATTTCAATTGATTAAAATCCGCTTTAAGCGGATTTTTTAGTAGCGGCTGCTGGGTAATTCTTGTTGGTACTTTTAAAGACAACTCAAATTTGCCTACATTATTTTAGTTAAATTTTAACATTGCCTTATATTTGCGGGTTTTACCTAAAAAAAAACCAAATGAAAAAATTAATGCTTGCCAGTTTGCTGCTTTTTTGCTGTCAAATTGCTTTTAGTCAAACACAGTATTTGCCCGGTTATATCGTAAATAATTCTGGGGTGAAGCAACAAGTTGAAATCCGTGATGAAGATTGGAAGTCTACGCCCACTTCTATAAAATACAGAAACACTCCAACAGAAAAAGTGCAGTCAGCCGAAATAAAAAATCTGTTGGCATTTGGCCTGAATCATGGACGTAGATTTGAAAGACATACGGTGCAAATCGATCGAAGTACAGATAATTTAAATATTTTAAGTCACGTGCGACAATCTAAGCTTGAAGAAGCTACCTTGATTTTGGAACTGCTGGTTTCGGGTAAAGCAAAGTTGTATTATTATGAATCTGGGAACTTAAGACGCTTTTTTTATGTGAAGAAAGATGGTCGGGTAGAGCCGCTGATTTATAAAAAGTATTATGATCAGTATGATCGCATCACTACCAATAATAGATATCAGCAACAACTATTCAATCATTTGCGTTGCGAACAAATATCGACTAAAGAAATCACCAGATTAGATTATAAGAAAGGTGATTTGATGAACTATTTTATAAAGTATAACGCTTGTTTTGAGTTAGATACGACTAAGACTAATAAGGATGTGGCAAAATTAGAAAAAACGACCAATTATACCTATGACTTAGAGAAGGAAACTAATGATATAGCATACTTATTCTTGGGTATAAAACCTGGTTTTAGAAATTCATCTTTCGAAATTACTGATGCACCGCCTATAGGTGATGCGCGTAAACCAAAGTTTGATAATCAAACCAGTTTTACTGCTGGGATTGAAGTTGAATATGTTTTACCTGTTCACAACAACAAATGGGCGGCTTTTATAGAGCCAACTTTTTTTCAGAATTTCGAAGGCAGTAAAACCATTGAAGGTTTTGTAAACGAGGTAAGCTACAGTTCAATTGAAATAGCATTTGGTGGGCGTCACTACTTTTATTTAAACAAAAAAGCGAAGTTATTTTTAGAGGCTGGCTTGATTATAGATATTCCTTTTTCAGACTCAGAAGTTAGTTTTGACGGGCAAAGACCTGCTTTGACTTTGCAATCGGGAACAAGTTTTTCATTGGGAGCTGGTTTTAAGTATAACAACCGCTACAGTATAGCCGTTCGCTATCAGACCCCAAGAGACATACTCCTAAATGATACGACCTGGGATAGTGAATATAGCAATATAGGTGTAGTACTGGGCTATCATTTTAGCTTGTTGAAATAAAAAAATAACACTCTTCACAATTTAAAAGCCAACCGCTCACGGTTGGCTTTTTATATTTATTATCTAGACTACTCATTTAATTTCGTTTTTAATGGCTTATAATTTTGCCTTTAAAAATGTATACTTATCATTTTTTAATATAAACTATGCGCTATTATTTATACATTATTTTTCTACTTTACGGATGCCTTAGTTGGTCACAACAATCAAAGTCGGTTTTATTTATAGGAAATTCTTATACGGGAGCCAATAATCTGGCGCAATTGGTTACCGATATGGCTAATAATGCCGGGCACCAATTAAATGCGGTAGCTTTTACCCCTGGGGGAGCACGTTTTTTGAATCATGATGCCAATGCACAGGTTACCAATTTAATTAATCAGCAAGCTTGGGATGCCGTGATTTTACAAGGTCAAAGTCAGGAAACAAGTTTTGGAATGGCGCAGATGCAGCAAGAAGTTTATCCGCATGTCGCGTCCCTTGTTCAGAAAATAACCGCCAATCAGAACTGCACTGTTCCTATGTTATTTATGACTTGGGGAAGAGAGAACGGAGATGCTGGGAATTGCCCGTATGCACCTTGGGTATGTACTTACACAGGTATGGATGATGCTATTTACAACACTTATATGGATTTAGGCCAGATCAACCAAGCCCAAGTAGCTCCAGTAGGTAGAGTATGGCGCAATTTACGTACAAACCATCCTAATCTTAATTTATATACTTCAGACGGTTCACACCCCAATTATACAGGTAGCTTTGCGGCTGCATGTACGTTTTTTACTAGTATATTTAATGAAGATCCTACTCAATTGGCTTACTTGGGTAACTTATCGGCCAATGATGCACAAATTATTAAAGCTGCGGTGAAAACTGAACTTTATGATGTGTGGAGCAATTATGATTTCACGCCCAATTTGGCTCAGGCGATATTCAGCTATAATACCAATCAATTACAGGTCCAGTTTGATGCAAGTTCTAGTACTTTTGAAACCCTAGAATGGGATTTTGGAGATGGAAATACTTCCACGCAAGTGCAGCCCCAACACACTTATGCTACACCAGGTGATTATACGGTTAATTTACAAACTACCTATTGCAACAAGACGGTAACCGAACAAAAAAATATTAAGGTTGAAAAACTAGATTTAACCGCAATAAAACCACTGACGATCAATCTAATTTTTGATCAGCTTAATCAACAATTGAGTCTTAGTGGAGCTCCAGCCAAGCTTGAATACAGTATTTATGATTTACAGGGAAAAACCCTCAAGCAAGGGCAATTAATACCACAAGCGCAAATAGATCTACAACATTTGGCGGCTGGCAGGTATTTTTTGCGATTAGGCAATCAGCAAATTTTTTCGTTTGTTAAATTGCGTTAAACCAACACAAAGCTATCGCTAGTAACATACTGCACCCCCAAGGCACTTAATTCTTGCTTTTGCTCTTGGTAAACACTTTGATCAAGGGCTTTGGTCGCATCTTCAATAAGTGTGCACTTAAAACCTTCTTGCAAAGCATCTTTAATCGAAAAAAATACACAAATATCGGCAGCCAAACCAGTAAAGTAAATGTGCTTAACACCTTTCTCTTTTAAATAGCCCGTGAGCCCTGTACTTTTTAAATGGGCATTATCAAAAAAGGCAGAATAACTATCGATTTTTGGGTTGGTACCTTTTCTAAAAATGGCTTCTACTTTTTGGGTGTTTAAATCGGGATGAAAAGCGGCTCCCCGTGAATTTTGAACGCAATGCTCGGGCCAAAGAGTTTGATCTATTCCGTCTATTTTAATCGACTCAAAAACCTTATGATTAGCGTGTTCACTAGCAAAACTAATATGTCCCGAAGGATGCCAATCTTGTGTGGCAACAACTAGGTCAAAATGTTGCTGCAAATTGTTGTTCACTTTTATAATCGTATCGCCCTGGGGAACCGCTAAGGAACCGCCAGGTATAAAATCGTTTTGAATATCTACAAGTAGTAAGGCTGTTGCCTGCATTTTTAAATAGTTTTAAACTTTTTAATTAAAGCATCTCTTTCGTCCCGTAACTTTTTACTTATACCCACTTTGTAATGGTGAGCGTTGCTAAAACGTTTATACTCCAAGGGTAATTGAGCAAAGCGTTTTGCACTATAATCGGCTATTGCTTGTAAAGATTTTGGAGTCTGGCAGCGTTCTCCGTTTAGCATCACAGGTTGTAATAAAGCTTCTTTTTCTATATGCTCTATCTTCATACTTTTATACTGATCAAACGGGTGGTGAATGCTATCAAAATCGGTTTCATCGAATAGCGCTACCGCGTCTGCACCTATCCATCGCCCATCAGCTAGACTTAGCCTATAAACCTGTTTGGAGTAGGGCATAGTAATTTTGGCAATATTCTCAGAAATTTTTATTCTGGGTTCTTGGTTGTACGCCACTAATTTGTAAACTCCGCCAAGAGCTGCATCGGGTTTCCCAACAACCAAATTGGTACCCACACCATAAATGTCTATTGGAGCCTCCTGCTCTTGCAAACTTTTAATTACGTACTCATCCAACTGATTTGAAACGGCAATTTTCACATAAGACAAGCCTTCCGCATCGAGTCGTTTTCTGCATTCTTTAGCAAAATAAGCCAAATCGCCACTATCTAAGCGAATACCCATTAACTTTTCTCCGCGCTCTTCCATTTCTTTTGCTACCGTGATGGCGTGTGGCAATCCGCTTTTTAAAGTGTTGTAGGTGTCAACCAATAAAACGCAATTTTTAGGACGGTTTTGCGCAAAATCTCTAAAAGCTTGGAGCTCATCGTCATAGCTTTGCACAAAAGAATGCGCCATGGTACCCGATACAGGTATGTCAAACTGCTTAGCCGCTATTACGTTGCTGGTGCCATTAAAACCACCAATAAAAGCAGCACGCGAGGCATAATAACCACCAGGACCGTGAGCCCTTCGCAGACCAAAATCGAGTAAAACGCCATTGGGAGCGATATAACGCATGCGGCGAGCTTTGGTAGCGATTAAACTCTGAAAATTGAGCATATTCAATAAAAAAGTCTCAATTAATTGGGCTTCAAGCAGTGAGCCTTCTACCCGCAAGATAGGCTGATTGGGAAATACCACATCACCTTCTAATACAGAATAAATCGATCCGCGAAAGCGAAAATCTTTTAAATAGTTTAAAAAATTTGCTTCAAAATGCTGCTCAGCTAGGTAATCAAGATCTTCTTTCGAAAATTGAAAGTCGTTTAGATTTTCAAGGAGCGTTTCTAAACCTGCAAAAACAGTATAACCACCTTGGTAAGGATTTTTTCTAAAATAGTAATCAAAAACTGCCTTTTGACTGTGATGATTTTCATTAAAATAAACCTGTGCCATGCTAAGCTGGTACAAATCGGTGTATGTGGCGGTATAATTGGGCACGATAAGTTTTTTAATCAAAGATAAGCAATTGCGTTTAGAAAAGGCTTTTCAAATGTTAAAGAAATCATGTTAGGCTGTTCTGCCATAAGTCATCGGCAGCCGGGCTATGCGCTCATACGCTTCGGTGGCTTAACGCCACCTGCAGGGTAACCGCTGCTATCCCTAACAGGTTTTATATAGGTAAATAGTAAAGAAAAATATGAAGACTACTCTTTGATCCTGCTTTATTTTTTCCGGCGTTCTTTGAAAAAACTTTGCAACAGTTGAGCCGATTCTTCTTGTAATAAACCAAATTCAACTTTTGTTTTTGGGTGTAGACTTCCTCCCATTTGTCGGTAACCTCTATGCAGGTCTTCGGCAGCAATAACCACTCGATCTATCTGACTCCAATATAATGCTCCAGCGCACATCTGGCAAGGCTCTAAGCTAACATAAAGCGTGCAATTTTTTAAGTATTTGCCGCCTAGGTAATTTGCCGCAGCGGTAATTCCTTGCATCTCGGCGTGGGCGGTAACATCGTTTAGGCTCTCGGTTAAATTATGTCCGCGCGCAATAATTTGTTCGCCGCTTACAATGACACAGCCTACAGGTATTTCTCCGCGTTCATAGGCATTTTGCGCTTCATCTATAGCTTTTTTCATAAAATAGGTGTCATCAAAAGGAGAAAGCATAGTTAAATATCGTTTGCAAGTTTTACCTTTGCAAAGTATGGAAACTCCTTTATTAAATACAATAGATTCACCCAAAGATTTGCGGCAATTATCAACCGAAAAATTACCGCAGGTAGCGCAAGAGTTGCGTAGGTTTATTATTGATGCGGTGGCAAGTAAAGAAGGACATTTAGGGGCTAGTTTGGGTGTGGTCGAGTTGACCGTAGCCTTGCATTATTATTTCAATACTCCTTACGATCAGTTGGTTTGGGATGTTGGACATCAAGCCTATGGTCATAAAATTTTAACCGGTAGACGCGCCATTTTTGAAACCAATAGGCAATTTAATGGTTTAAGTGGTTTTCCAAGGCGTAGCGAAAGTCCTTATGATAGCTTTGGAGTGGGCCATAGTTCAACTTCTATTTCGGCAGCTTTGGGTATGGCACTAGCAGCACAATTAAAAGGAGATTATACCAAAAGGCACGTAGCGGTGATAGGCGATGCTTCTATAGCCAGCGGTATGGCTTTTGAAGGGCTAAATCACGCGGGGGTAACCCCAGCAAATTTATGGATCATCTTAAATGATAACGCTATGGGTATTGACCCTAGTGTAGGAGCGCTGAAAAATTACCTCACCAAAGCCACAGTTGGTAAAAAACCCAGGCAAGCCAATATTATTGAAGCACTTAATTTTCATTACACCGGCCCAGTAGATGGTCACGACTTATCTGCCTTATTACGTGCTTTTGAGGCGATGGAAAGGGTAGAAGGACCCAAATTTTTACACGTGATTACCACAAAAGGTAAGGGTTTAAAACCAGCCGAATTGGACCAAGTGCGCTATCATGCACCAGGAAAATTTGATCGAATTACGGGTGAGATTTTACCCAAGCAAGAGGCTCATTTGCCTCCTAAATTTCAAGATGTTTTTGGTTTGAGTTTATTGGAATTAGCACAACAGAACGATCAGATTTTTGCAATCACCCCAGCTATGCCAACAGGAAGTTCGCTTAAATATATGATGCAGGCTTTCCCACAAAGGGCAATCGATGTGGGCATAGCCGAACAACATGCGGTAACCCTTGCCGCGGGTATGGCTACCCAAGGTTTACGGGTCTTTTGTGCTATATATTCTACATTTTTGCAACGCGCTTATGACCAAGTGATTCACGATGTAGCCTTGCAAAATTTACCGGTGGTTTTTTGTATAGACCGCGCTGGCTTAGTAGGAGAAGATGGGGCCACACACCATGGTATTTTTGATATTGCTTATTTGCGTTGTATACCCAATTTGCAAATCGCTGCACCAAGCAATTTAATCGATTTACGTAATTTATTGTATACGGCATCTAAAAAGCTAGATATGCCTTTAGCGATTCGTTATCCCCGGGGGAGAGGAAGAGAGTTAAAATGGCAACAAGCCTTTAAAACGCTACCCATAGGTAAAGCTAATTTGTTAAAAACCGGGACGCGTATTCTAATTCTAGCCCTAGGCTCATCGGTTTACGATGCACAAGATGCTATAAACAATTTACCAGAAAACATACAAACACAAGTTGGTTTAATCGATTTGCGTTTTGTAAAGCCATTAGATACCGAGTTACTCGCTCAGCAAATTCCCGCTTATCAACATATAATAAGCATTGAGGATGCTTCGAAAATAGGAGGAGTAGGTGGTGCCATACAAGACTTTCTGGTTCAGCAAAAATATCCAGGTAGTTTTGTAAAACTAGGAATTCCTGATATGTTTATCGAACAAGGTAGCATAGCCGAATTAAAATCTTTGGCTAAAATAGACGCCGCAAGTATTGGGCGGCAAATTAAGGCCTTAGCCAGCGATTAATTTCGTTTTATTTTTCTTTTGCCTACCCATTTACCAGCAAAGTAAGCACATAGAATAGGTAGTAAAATAAAGCCTTGATACTCAACTAACCAATTTTGTTGTATGGCCAAAAATAACAGTGCGCTACAGCAGCCAATAAAAATCAAATCATATTTCAAGTATTTCATAAAGACATCAATTTATTTGATTCTTAATTACATTTTAAAAATACAAAAGTTCAAGAAATTCTAAAAGTTAGAATAAACTGCTTTATAAATAACAACTCGGGTAGTCTTTGAACTACCCGAGTTTTTAAAGTTTTCTTTTTAACTTTTAATATTAAGCGGCTAAGTTTTAATTTATGATTAGCTTTTCAACTTGTTGTTGGTTCGCTGTATTTATTTGTAAAAGATAAACTCCCGTATTTAAGATGCTTAAATTCACCTGCGTCTGTTGTTGGGCATTAAATTCTTGTTCTAAAAGCAATCTACCCTTAACATCAAATACTTGTACTTTAAATGCTTCAGGTTGTTGGTGTTGACGTAATTGTATTAAACCTTCTGTAGGATTAGGGTATACCTGAAACAAATTTTGCTGCGGTGTGGCGGTTCCCATCGTACAAGTAGTAGGCAAGTCAAAAGCTTCCAATTGGTCAGTACGGTCTAGCGAGCTTCCTTGGTCGGCACTAAATCCTAAACCTCTGCGCGCAAAAGCATCCCAAATGAGACACTGATTGGCACCATTGTTTAAAATCATATCGGCTTGTAAGATGGCATCACGACCGTCTATAAAGCCAGGATTACAAGGTTGTAGTTTTAATGCATCTATCACTAATTGCATGGCCATATTATTACCGCCTGTGCCATTATAAATATCGGGATCAAATCCGTAAAGATCAATAAAATCCCAAGTCATTTCCCAAAGCATTGTGGCCCATACAAAACCTACTCCGTGGGGAGCGCTTAAGTTTGGATTATTGGTAAGGTCATAAGTAGCGGGATTGATGCTAAAATCGGTTGAATAAGCATAAGGTCTAATCCCTGTACCGCCCGGCTGTTGGTTCACCACATAGGTGGCAATGCCTCTAGCATCGGTTCGGGTATCGCTTGCTTTTAAAGTCATCATTAAAGCGACATAATCGCTCCATCCTTCACCCATTTGTTCGGTAGCTTGAAAACAACTTCCGTCAGGATTGGTAATTTCACAAGGATATAAGCAATCGGCAGTTCCTGCGCCACCCGTCAAGCGGATAGAAATACCGTGTCCGTATTCGTGGGCGATAATTCCGCCATCGAGCGAACCATCTTTTTGATAGGGTCCGTCGTTTTTAATACTCGCCTGTATGCTTACTCCATTTTCTAAATTGCTAATTAGGTTACTACCTGTATTCAAATCAATCATAATGCTAGGAATAGTAATGGTGGCGCTGGGGTTTCCTCCCATATTTATAGTGGGTCCATTTACATTATTCACTACAATCACCCCAACGGCTCCAGCATTTTGGGCTTGCAATACTTTTGAGGTAAAATTACAGCTACCGCGTCTAATTACCGCAATTTGGTTGTTTAAAGCATTGGTATTGATAAAAGGCTCACAAGCATTATAAATATCTGGGGTAGCATCTTCGGCTAAGACCAAATTTCCGCTTACTCCGGTACTGGTGATAGACGGACCAAAAGAAGCAGCTTTGGCTGCATAAGCTCCGGCTAAATTATTCGGACTAGCGATTTGAAGCAAATTAGGGTCGCCTGGTGCTCCCCAAGTAAACATACTCATACTTGCCGCATTACCGTCTTCTAACGTACCAAAAAAAGCATTGTTTCCAGGTCCTGCATCGGCGTTAAATTGTCCGCGAGCATACACCTCATCATTGGCCAAGCCTTGGTTGGTGTAATTGTACCTTTGAAAATTACCACTAGCCTCATCAAAACCATATTGATACCATACGTCGTGCGCTAAATTACTCCAATAAAAAAGATTGGTTACCGATGCATCTAGGTATCCCTTTGGGTCTTGGTTGAGGTTTAACGGGAAATCAAAAACCAAGTTGCTTCCGCCATCGGGTGAGTTTCCAAAGTTACCGTCACGCGAATCGGCTGCAAAGACATTATTACCAAGAGTGCTGGTAAATTCATTTCCGCTCACACCATCTATATCGTGCCAACCAAAAGGAGAGGCTACAGCATCGGCGGGTTGATTGACCAAAACACGATTTCCGTAAGAAGGGGATTCAATGGGCATAGGGAATACGCGATAGGCTGCATTGCCTACCAAGCTTTGTTGTTGATTTTCTAATGTGAAATTAGGTGGAGTAGCATCCGTTTTTTCGTGCGTGTGAGGAACTTCTTCAAACTGGCAGTGCAAAAGATAATCGTTTACGTGTAAAACTTCTCCAGTTGCGGCATCAATACTAACCGACCACCAATGCAAATCATCTAAGGTAAATATACGCAGGTTATAAGCCATTCTGTAGCCTGCTTCAGTCGATTGGTAGACCAATTTTACTGGTATTTCTTTTTTTGATAAGCCATTTTGAGCGATGAGATAAGTGTTTTTTTGAGGATCTTGCTCAATAATCTCAGCGGCTGTTCCCTCTAGTTTTAAGTAAGCCGCTGCTTGGTTTACTGCTTCAATAGGGCTCAAGTTAGCTTGGCTGCTGCTTATTTGTTGTGCAAGCTGTTCAATAAAACGGTGATTGGCTGCAACTATTTTATTGTTTTTAATGGCAAAACTTCCTACAGCTTGCTGCAGTGGTACGCCTTTATAATATTGATCTACATACAGCATTTGGGCTTGCGTGCTGGTGGCAAAATGACTGTCACGCACTACCAATTGCTGCATATCTTGTGGACTGAGCGAACTATTTTGACCTAAGTAAGCTTTGATCTGAGGTAAGAATTCTTGACTTTGAGCTTCCGCGGAAGGGGTTAGCCACAAAAAAGAAAATAAAAAGAGATAAAAGAGGTGATTTTTCATAAATAATGACGCAATTTTTTGCAAATATATTAAAAAGGAACTTAAAAACGTATGGCGTTTAATTTTTGGTACATTCTTAACGCTTGACTATCGCTTAAGGCCGCTACGTGGCTTGTGAGCCGAATTAACCAATCGTATGCTTCTTCGCCAGCTTGGGGCAACTCAAAGTCTTGTAAAAATCCTTTAAGAATGAGTTCGTGATAATTGTTTTGAGCGTGTTTAATTTTGTTCTCAATGGCTTCGGTAAAAACCTCTAGCAACTTGTGAATAACTTGGTAGCCCACAATTTCTTTTTCAATAACCTCTTGACTTTGGTATACTTTTTCAACCGATATAGAGATAATATCTTTTATTTGGGGTGCATACACCGAGAAGTCGAGCAAGGCATGATGAAATTCACCTTGCAGAATGGCTTCTTCATTCTCTAAAAATACCCGTACAGCATCTTGTATTAAGGTGTTTATTGCCAGCGAACGTAAATAACTTAAGCGGCTACCAACGCTAGTAAGCGAGTGGTACTTGCTAGTGTTTATACTTTTCTTTACTAATTGGATGAGGTATTCTAAGGCTTTATCTTCGGGGATTAGTCCTAAATTTATTCCGTCTTCAAAATCGATGATGGTATAACAAATGTCATCGGCAGCTTCAACCAAAAAAGTTAACGGATGACGATGGTAGTGGATATTCAGGGCATCGCCTTTCTTTTTTAGGCCTAAACCTTTGGCTACACTTTCAAATAGTTGTTTTTCTGACTGGAAAAAACCAAATTTCTTATCGCTTATTTGGTTACTGGGTTTGTGCGGTAAAGATTCTTTTGGGTATTTAGTAAAAGCTCCTAAAGTGGCATAAGATAGCCGTAAACCGTTAAGGTTGCCGTTTTTCGTTTCGTTTAGTAGTTTAAAACCATTGGCATTTCCTTCAAATTTTATTAAATCTTGGTATTGTGTTGCAGTCATTTGGTCTTTAAAACGCTGGCCTTTTCCGCTAAGAAAAAATTCACCCATGGCTTTTTCACCTGCATGACCAAAAGGGGGGTTGCCAATGTCATGAGCTAAGGAAGCAGCTGCCACAATAGCACCAAAATCGTTAAAATGATGCCCTAAATCTTCTTGAAGGTAGGGGTATTTTTCGATAATTTTCTTCCCTACTTGTCGACCCAAAGAGCGCCCTACTACAGAAACTTCTAAGCTGTGGGTAAGCCGAGTATGAACAAAGTCTGTTTTAGAAAATGGAATTACTTGGGTTTTGTCTTGTAGACTCCTAAAAGCCGAAGAGAAAATAACCCTGTCATAATCTACTTCAAAGCCTAATCGGGTATCGTCTTGGTCTTTTCGAAGACGCGGTTGCTCATCTCCGTAACGGGTAAGTGCTAGTAATTGTTCCCAGTTCATGCGTTAGTTTTACGGGTAAAAATACTAAACTCAATGCAGTTTTAGGGAGTTCTAGAATAAAAAATACAAAGCAACTTTGCACGGCTAACACAAAAATAGCGAGGCTATTCACAAATACACAAAACTTAAACGGTGTTGCGCCATCAAGTTGCTTTGTAATTTAGTAAAACCTGTACCAGAAAACCGGTCGGTACAGGATAAAAGGATTGGTTAGTTAGTTTAATTGTCGTTTACGAGGTAAACCTACAATCCGGTTTTTAAACTGATGGTTTCGGTTATAGTTGGTTCATCAAAAATTTATTGAGGGAGGTATAGGGTATAGGCCATCCCCGATACGAAATTTAAGCGTTCCCGTAATTTTTAGCGATTCGTTAATTTCGGTGGCGCTATTGTCAAAAATACCGTCTAAAATTAAATCTAGACTAGCTAGGCCGCCCTCTTCGGTAGCAAAATAGGTTTTTAGGTTCTTTACCGTTACGGTTCCCGAGCGAGATATATAGCCTTCACCGGTAAACCCTGTGAAAGTAATGGCTAGAGCCGAACTATTTTCTGGATTGTTTTCTTCGCTATCATAGTCGGTGAGCGGCATGGCTTTACCATTATTCATTTTTATAAAGCCTGTGAGATATAAATTTTTATCTTCATCGCTAAGCGAAATGCTTAAGCCTTCAATTCCGTCGCTATTCACATAAACGGCAGCCATATTGTTCCAATCACTGCCTTCGGTATCTGTTATAAAGGTGTTGCTGAATTCACCTTTGTTCTCGATGTTTAAAATGTACGAGCTCTGATCGTTATTTTCACCTGTTGGCGAAGCAGAATCGTCATCGCTACTGCAAGCGATAAGCATGAAACTCGCTAAAAGCAAAAAGCTAAGTTTAATAGATTGATAATTAAGTTGCATAATAAGATTGGTTTGTAGTAGTTAGTTTATATTTTAAATTTTACGCCGGCGGCAATTACTGCTTGACCTTCATCTATGATTACATATTTAAGTTTGGCAAAGGGTACTAAGTTTGAGCCAAGGTCAAAATTAATACCTGCTCCAATATTTAAGCCTACCCGATCATCGCTGGCTTCAAAATCGCCACCGCCAAACGGACCAAAATCAATATCAGATTTCACTTTAACCTGACTGTAATTTACCCCCGCAAGTCCAAAGACCTGAATACCCTCATCGGCTAGAAAGTAATAATGCCCGTCTGCATTTATTTCCCACCAATTTACTTTTATTGGTCCTTCTTCTTTAGGGAAGTAATAAATAAAATTGGGAGAAAGACTAATGCGTTCTGCAATATGAAATTCGGCTGTAGCCCCCAAACCGATGTTTTCAATTTCGGTACCGTAAGCCAATGCGGCTCCAATTTTGGTTTGCATTTGAGCGTGGCTAGTCCATAGACCTATAGCGATTAAACAAAGTGCGGTAAAAAGTAATTTTAGTTTCATAATGTAATGGTTTAGTTGATAGTTAGTTATTAGTGATTAAGGTTTGTTTGTTTAAAATTGTTGGTAACCAGCTGTCGAAAAACTAAAAGGTTCTTTCTCTAAACTTATGCAGCGCATACGCATATTACGTTTTGATTTATTATGGTGCTTGAAGTCCATTAATAATACCAAGCCGTTTTCGTTGGGATCAAAACCTTCAGGGAAATTCTTGAGGTTTTGATTTTGTTGATAAATCATTTTTACCGGAACCTCTTGCGTAAAATACAGGTCGATTTGATATTCATCATTGGTGTAGCGCTTGCCTTTGCATTGATAGCCTAAAATTTTCTTTGAGGGTAACTCACTAAATTGGTAATCGCTTTCATCTTCCCAAGTATCTTCCTCCAAATCGACCTGCATGGCCTGAACTATTTTTTGATTGCCAGCCTGAATAAAACTGAATTGTGTGTTCTTTTGTGCATCGATTACCATAAACATGTCAGCGCCAGCGTCTTGCAATTTTATACCCATATACTGGTTGTCTGTGTTTAGAAAATAGGTCATTTTTATTTGCTGTTTTTGACTTTGCATCTCAAGCACATAGGTATAGTCAAAATGATAATGCTCTTTGGGTGCGATTTTGCTCGACTTTACGCGAATGTTTTCAGGTGCACTTAAAATATCGTCCATCCCGCTTTCAACGCCTTTGGCAGCCTTATCGGCCGATTTATCAATGATAACTTGTTCGGCTTTTTGCTCAACTCTCTTTTTAAGCTTTTTAAAAATTTGGGCCTCACAAGGACTCAGCCCTATCAAAAAACTAAAAGCAATCAGTACATATTTCATTCGTGCATCCATCAGTTTGCGGTTTTTGGTTGACTCAAATATCAGACGAATAAAGGCAATAAAAAAGGCTCAATTTGCAATTGAACCTAATTAGTTTGTAAGTGGTTGTTTTTTGTGTGTAACTAGCAAAATACTGAAATACAGATTGTTAGCTTGCAAAAGATACCCGATACTGGGTATTGAAAACCTTGTTATAAACGCCTATTACCAAGTAGGCAAAAGCTTATAAATCTTGAGCGGTTTTCTCGATTTGGGCATACCAATCTTCACCGAATTTCTTTATTAGCGCTTCTTTTACAAATTTATAAATAGGAGTTTGTAGTTGCTTTCCTAAGCTACAAGCATCATCGCAAATGGGCCAACGGTGGTAATTTACCGCGGCAAAATCTGAATAACGCTGTACACGTACAGGGTACAATTCACAAGAAATCGGTTTTTTCCATTTGGTTTTTCCATCGCGATAAGCGGCTTCAATTCCGCAAAGGGCTGTGCCTTTATCGTCAAAAGTGACATAGGCACATTCTCCGCCATTTACCAATGGCGTTTCCAATTCGCCTAAATCATTGCTTACATATAAGCCTTGTTCCTCGATGGCCTTTATACCTTCTGGCCTCAAATAAGGCTTTACATTTGAGTAAACTTCTTCTAACTGGCTCACCTCTTCAGGCTCCACTGGCGCGCCAGCTTCACCTTCTACACAACAAGCTCCTTTGCAGGCTTTTAGGTTGCAAACAAAATCTTTAGTGAGTATATCTTCTGATACGATTGTTTTACCGATTTGAAACATGCTTATTACCGATTTTAGGCAAAGATACGCTTATAAAAATTTATGAAAAATTTAAAAATTATATTCTTTAAAACCCGATTTAAATTTTAATTTTGCGGGCTTTTAAAACAAAGAATATTAAGAAGTTATGGGTTTTGACTTAAAAGAAATAGTAACCGCTAGCCTTATTTTATTTGCTGTAATAGATATCATTGGGAGTATTCCTATTATTGTTGATTTAAGGCGTAAAGTAGGGCATATTCAAAGTGAAAAGGCAGCGATTGTTGCCGCTATTTTAATGGTGGTTTTCTTGTTTGTAGGAGAAGAGATTCTAAAATTGATTGGGATTGATGTAAACTCCTTTGCGGTTGCGGGTGCTTTTATTTTATTTTTCCTGGCACTAGAAATGATCTTAGGTATACAATTGTATAAAGATGATGCACCCGAAACGGCTTCTATTGTACCTCTGGCTTTTCCATTGGTGGCAGGTGCTGGTACTATGACCACCTTATTGTCATTGCGTGCAGAGTATGCGACTGTTAATATTATTGCCGCCATCATTATTAATATTATCTTTGTGTACTTGGTGCTTAAATCGTCTAAAAAAATTGAAACGGTATTGGGTTCTCAAGGAATTAATGTAATACGTAAGATTTTTGGTGTCATTCTATTGGCTATTGCCGTAAAGTTATTTGTCACCAATATTCAAAATTTATTTAACTAGTTGTTATGAAGTATGTAATTTTTGTAATCATAGGCCTAGCCATTGCTTTAGCCGCTTTTAATATAAGTATGCTCGACCTGAACCATATTATGAGTAAAGAGAGCTCTATTGCATTAGCCGGAGTCTTAGCTAGTTTATGCGTTTTAGTATTAATGCTTATTTTACTAGTATCAAGAAGCATTCAAAAGAAATACCAAGACCAAGAATAAGCAAGCCTTAAAAAGCTAGACGCTTTACTCTTTTTATATAAGGGTCTTGAGAATTGATGATTTGCTCTTTTACTTGGGTGTTAAACAACTGCTCGCCCATACTGGCTTTGAGGTATAGCCTAAGCAAATCTTGGTAGCGACCAAATCGGTAATCAAAATTGAATTGATGAAGGTAGCTAATGAATTCACGAACCCACTCCTCGTCTAGCTCGTACGATTGAATGAACTCCTCTTTAGAGAGATCTGTAAATGCACTTCTGTCTTTCTCAAGCTTGTTAAATAAAAACCGATCCATAATACCTCCTCGCAGCATATAAGTTAGTTTTTCTTTAGTCACATGGGTGTCTTTAGGTATAAAAACATCTGGAGTAATACCTCCACCACCGTAGACCACTTTTCCTTTAGGGGTGGTATAACGCAAGCTATCGTTTACTTGAATGCTGTCTTTGTGTTTTAATTCTCCATTTTCATATCGGTTGAGGTACTCTAAATGGTAATTTTCGTTATTATCTCCGTATGGCTTTTGTATAGATCTTCCCGTAGGTGTGTAATAGCGTGCTACCGTAAGTCTGACCGCACTGCCATCGCCCAACTCCATCTCGCGTTGCACCAAACCTTTTCCGTAAGAACGCCTACCAATAATAGTTCCTATATCGTGATCTTGCAAGGCACCCGCAATTACCTCACTTGCCGAAGCGGTATGTTCATTAATCAATACATACACCTGTGCCGATTCAAAATTACCCACATCGCTGGCCATGGTTTTAACTACCTCATCACGCTTGTTTTTAGTAAATAAAATGAGTTGATCTTCTTTTAAAAAATCATCGGCGATTTGTATTGCAGGTTTGAGAAACCCTCCGCCGTTGTCGCGCAAATCTAGCACCATGTTTTTGGCTCCTAGATCGATTAGTTTTTGGGAGGCTTCTTGATACTCGGTAAAGGTGTTTTCGGCAAATCGGTTTATTTTTATGTAGCCCAATCCGGGACCCAGCATATAAGCGGCATCAATACTTTTAATGGGAATGTGAGCGCGTTCTACTTCAATTTCGAGTAAAGAATCGCTACCCTTGCGTTGTACCTTTAACAGCACGCTGCTGTTTACTTTACCTTTAAGAATCTTACTTAGCGAATCATTGCTGAGCTGAGCGCTAAATAAAGCCTGGTTGTCGGCATATAAAATACGATCGCCGGCTTTTATTCCCGCTTTAGCGCTAGGGCTATCGTCTAGCGGACGAATAACGGTAATGGTGTCATTGATACGATAAAAATTTATACCAATACCCACAAAATCCCCTTTCATATTTTCACTTACCTCTGCGTACTCACTTTGCGGAATATAAGTTGAATGCGGATCGAGATTGGCAAGAATGCTATTTACCGTTACGTCTACAATACTATCGGTATTTACGGCATCTACATATTCATAATCGATATAATCGATAAGTCTTCCCAGTTTTTCTTTCTTTTTATTAGTGGTATTTGGGCTATCGAGTGGGGTTTCAAAATTGAGGTAGGCACCTGCAAAAATTCCTAGCGCTAAAAACAGCCCTAGTAATAGCGGAAAGTATATGGGATTTATTTTTTTCAAATTGGCTGGTGAGCTATATCATTAAAATGTTCTACTTCAACGCCGGCACGCTTTAAAAAATCTATTCCGGCATTATCTTTATAAGCGTTTAAATATACCACACGTTTTATGCCAGCTTGGTGTATAAGCTTGCTGCAATCTTTACAGGGAGACATGGTAATATACAATGTAGCATCTTTACAAGTTTGGGTACTGCGGGCCACCTTTAAGATGGCGTTGGCTTCGGCGTGCAAGACATACCATTTGGTAAGTCCGTCTTCATCTTCACAAGGATTTTCGAAACCGCTAGGCGTGCCGTTATATCCGTCTGATATAATCATGCGATCTTTCACTATAATGGCGCCTACCTGTTTGCGCTGGCAGTGCGAAAGTTTCCCCCATTCTTTAGCCATGCGCAGGTAAGCCTTGTCAAATTTAAGTTGCTTTGCTTTATCCATAAAATTATCTGGTCTTGCTGCTTATTAAAACTATAACCGACACAAATTTATTGTTTTTCATCCAATTTATCCCGATATATTTTAAGCAGTGCGGGTTAGCTGGTTTTAGCTTTACGGATTTAATTTCGGGTAGCGACCAAAATTGGTCCTTCTGGTTTATAAAAAGCTATAGGAGTAAAAGTTTTATTTGGTTGTTGCATGCTATATAAAAGCAACCGATTAGGCATCCGTAAAGGAAAAACTAAAGAATCCAATTGGCACGCAACAACGGAATGCTTAATCCTATAACCAAGGCAGCGATAAACAAGACCCAATCACGCTTTGAAAAACGCAATAGGCTTTGAAATACCAAACTTAGTAAAAGCACTACCAAGACTACAATAAGCTGAGCGGCTTCTATACCTACGGCAAAAGCGAATAACCTGCCAAAATCTACTCCAGAACTTCCTGTGGTGCTAAGAAAAAATGAAGAAAACCCAAACCCATGTACCAACCCGAAAAAAAGCGTGATGGCGTAGAGTAAAGTCTTACCGCTTTTTACATTTTTTCCCGCAGTAAACAAACGGTAAATTGCGGTGACCAAAATGCTCACGGGTATTAAAAACTCGATCACCCTGCTCGAGAGACTTACCCAATCATAAGCCGCAAGCACTAAAGATAGGGTGTGCCCCAATGTAAATAGGGTAACTAAAGCAATTACGGGTTTAAAATCTTTAAATCCAAAGGCTGCGACCAAAACACTGAGGAACAAAACGTGATCATAGGCATTCCAATCGAGTACGTGCGTGAGCCCTAAGTTAAAATAAATTAAGAAGTCGTTCATGCGGCAGGTGTTTTTTCTTCACCCAAACTTACATTTTTCTATTTAAAAAAGCACAGACTTGAGCTGAATAAATTTAAAGGCCTTGCGGCTTGTGATCGGGGTCAAGCTGAGGATCATTTTTATAAACCATTGTGCGGTGCGGGTAAGGTATACTTATACCTTCGGCATCAAAACGTTTTTTTATCGATTCGAGCAAATCGCATTTCAAGTCAAATGAATCGGCGTAGTTGCTGGTCCATACCCAAGCGCGCATCAATACAGCCGACTCTTGTAACTCGACTACCTTTACAGGTACTACAGGCTCATTATTGGCTTTTTCTAGCGGCGTGCGGTTGTCTAGGGTAAAGGGGTGCTTCATACACTCTTCGCGCATAATTTTACGCGCTAAATCAATATCACTTTCATAAGCAATGCGCATAAAAATCCATTGCCGAACCAAGCTATTGCTCAGATCATAATTAATCAAGCGTTCTTTATTGATGATGGAGTTGGGTATAACAATCATTTTATTTTGAAAATCTTGAATCACCGTATGCCGTAAGGTAATATCTTGCACGGTGCCCATCATGGTATCGGTAATCTGAATGATATCTCCAATTTTAAAGGGCTTAAAGCTGATGATAAATATGCCACTTACCAAATTGGCGAGAGCTTCTTGAGAGGCAATACCCAAAACAACAGCGAGAATACCCGCACCTCCTAATACGGTGCCGGCAATGTGTTTAAGCGACGGAAAAGCTAAAATAATAAGTAAAACCCCAACGAGATAAACGCCTATACTGGCTAAATATTGAATAAAGCGTAAACTGGTAGAGTCTGCTCCTTGAGCGGTTTTCTCTTGAATGCGTTTACTAAAAAACAATTGTACCATGGTGGCGGTAAGTATACTTGCCACTAGCACCACCCCTACATATACAATAAGCTGCAGGTTTTCTTTGAGTACAGTGGTGGTTTTGTCACTCACAAACACAAAGCTGATGCTCGCAAGCCCAGTAATCAACCAAAGTAAATTTAAAATTTTCTTTACATTGCGTAAACTGCTTAGGCTCTCATAATTGTATTTTTTCTCTAGTCGCTTGGTAAAAAAACGATAACTCCAATTGGTGAGCCACAATAAAAAAACAGTGGCCACTAAAACAAAGCCTACAAATAAAATATCTTGATGGTAAAGTTGCCAAAAATCTTTCATGCTATAATTGCTTAAGAAAGCAAGATAATAAATATCGTGCAGTTCTAGCGGGTTTTTGTCTCGGTAAATACTAAGTAGATTGCTGTATTGAGTTTCGGCTTTAAGCTTAGGAAATTTTAAAAATTTATAAAATTAATCGGATGAAAGCAGTTTTTACTGATTTTTTAAGAAGAAATCATTAAATTGTAGGTAAATTAAAGCGTATGAAAAAGAAAATCGGGTTATTTCTTTTGGTTGCAATCTGTTTAACAGCTTGTAAAAACAAGAACCAAGAGGAGCAGTGGCCACCTCAACAAGAGCGTTTAAAAGCTATAGGAATTAGTTATACCCAACAAAAAGGCGAAGTAGAAGAGGCCTACCAGAAATTGAAATCTACTTTGCGTAAGAATAGTGCCATTGGCATTATTGCCGAGTCTGATTATGCCCAAGAAGCGGCTCAAGAGCGTATAGATTTGGCACCCGAAAAAATTATCTTCTTTGGCAACCCCAATCTAGGAACGCCGCTTATGCAAGCAAACCAGTTGGCCGGTCTCAATTTACCGCAGAAAATTTTATTCTTTCAAGATGGAGAAGAATTTGTAACGGCTTATAATAGTACCAATTATTTAGGTGCCCGATTTGGTATTAAAAATACCCCAAGTCTAAATCAAATGAGCGATGCTTTAGAGCGATTGGTTGAAAATGCTGCAGGGCAAACGGTAGTGCATACCCGAAAACAACATGTCAAATTATTGGAAGGTATCATTACCACCCGAAGTAAACAGAGCTTTACGAAAACTAAAAATACCTTATTAAAAAGTATTCACGACAATCAAAAATTAGAATTGATAGCGAGTTTAGATCACCAAGCAAATGCTGCCAGCGTTGGCATGTCTTTGCGGCCTACCTATGTGTTTATGGTGAGTTACCCAGAGATAAGTAGCCGTATGTTGCGCGATAATGCTTTGTTGGGTCTAGACTTACCGCATAAAATTTTAGTTTGGGAAAATGCCAAAGGCCGGGTATTTGTGTCGTATAATGCAATCGATTTTATTGCAAAAAGACAAGGCATGGAGATTAATGCCAGTTATAAAGACCAGATAGAACGTTTGCTCCATCAATTGGTAGAGACCGCCACAAAGACTTAAAAAAAACCGCTACTTCTTGTAAAGTAACGGCTTGTAGCTTAACCATAGTACTTATTGTTAGGGTTGTTTGGTTAAAACAATACTGGTGGGAATAACAAAGTCTGGTTCTCCGGGGTAGGTTTTGGCCACAATCCCCTTTCTCTCAATCTCCCAAGTGGCGGTTAAAGGCGATGCTTGTGGGTTTTGAATATTCATCACCACAATACCTCCCGCACTGTTGCCCGGGTGGCAATTGTCTTCTAAGGCACTGCTCATTGTAATTCCATTGTATGAATCTCCGCGGATGATGCTTCTAATCAGCTTGTCAAAATGGCTGTAGGCGGTAGCCGTATTGCAGATAACCATCTCCATAGGCGTACCCATCCCTTCTATCAATTGGATATCTGCCACAAGTACATCTTCGGCATAATTATTACCTGGACTAGGCCCTAGTACGGCTTTAGAAATGTCTATGATCATAGTGGTGTTTTGGTGTGTGCCTTGCCAAACCCCGATAAAAGGGTCAAAATTACCATCTATATCTTTAAAGTATTTTCCAGAGAGATCTTGGGAATTATCCCTGGTATTCATATTTACGGTTTGCAATTGTGCCCATGTTGTAAACCAAAAAGAGAATAGTAGTAAACTTAAGCTAAGTAATTTTGTTTTCATGAATAATTGTTTAAAAGTTAGTGATTTTTGTTTAATTGGTGTATTGCATATCAAAACGTCCTTCACGAACTTCTACTATTTCTCCTTCGTCATTAATGGCATCAAACCAAAATGTACCTGATACAATGTTGTTTTCAAAATCCAGTTTGGTGATGGTCATTTCTCCTGTTATTTCATTGGTGGTAGAATGATAAGTTTCAGAAAAAGGTTCCAAAGTATAAATCTCATAACCTCCTCCGCGACCATCTTCATTATTTGAATAAAATGGACGCGCATTTAAAGAGTAGGTTTTACCATTTTCTATTGTAGCATTTTGGGTACCTAATCTTACAGATGATGAATCATCTCCTGAAAAATCAGAAAAACGCATCATGAAATGATACCCGCCATCCACATATTGGTAAAAGCAGTTTTTGTTTCCTGCCAGTCCACCGCCTTTGGGTAAAAAAACTTCGCCGTTAACAAGGCAGCCTGCAGTATTTGCTCCAGTTTGCGTGGCTTCTGGTAATTGGCTTACGGGATCTTGTGAACTTTGATCGTCGTCTTTACTACATCCCCCTAGCCCCCAAAGTGGGAATATAAGGAGCATTGTTATAAGTATTCTTTTCATTGTGTTGATTATTAATTGTTTAAAATTAGGAAATTTCACATGATATTGTATATTATTTGTCGCGTTAATTTTTTTATTGCGAAAACTGCATATCAAAACGTCCTTCACGAACTTCTACTATTTCTCCTTCGTCATTAATGGCATCAAACCAAAACGTACCAGAGACGATGTTGTTTTCAAAATCCAGTTTTGTAATGGTCATTTCTCCAACCACCTGAGGTGTGGTCGAATATTGATTTTGTACTCCATTTTTTGTTATAGAATACCCCCCCCCCTTGCCATCTTCATTGTTAGTGAAAAATGGGCGGGCATTTAATATATAGGTTTGCCCTTTTTCAATCTTTGCGTTTTGGGTACCTAAACCTACAGACGAAGCATCGTTCCCTGAAAAATCAGAAAAACGCATCAAGAAATTATAACCGCCATCAACATACTGGTAGAAGCAATTTTTGTTTCCTGCCAGTCCACCGCCTTTGGGTAAAAAAACTTCGCCGTTAACCAAACAACCCGCAGTATTTGCTCCAGTTTGCGTGGCTTTGGGTAATTGGCTTACGGGATCTTTTGAATTCTGATCGTCGTCATTATCACAAGCGACAAGCAGCGTAAGGCAAAATAGAAATAGAAATAAATTTTTCATTTTTTGGGCATTTTGATTCTAAATATAACACATTCAATTGCTAGAGACCGCCACAAAGCCTTAAAAAAAACCGATACTTCATCTATAAATGCCCATTCTTTATCTTTTTATGCCTGTCAAAAACCAAAAAACAGGAGCTGGTTTTTTGGTATAGAATTATTATGTTTCATTAGAATTTTTTGCCTTCCGCGTAAGCGCAGTAAAAGCCTAAAATAAAATTGTGCATAACAAAATTAGAATCGGTTGGTTTACGTTGAGCTGATTTCTATTTTTGGCGACTAACCTAAAATCGATAAGTAAATATGAGTGTTATTTGGTATGAGTGTAAAGTAAAATATATGAAACGCCACGAGACGGGAGAGCAAAAATTAACCAGCGAAACCTACTTGCTCGATGCGGTTTCTTATACCGAGGCCGAAGCCCGACTTACCCAAGAAATGAAGAGCTTAACCGAAGAGGATTTTAAAATTATGAACATAAAGGTGGCCAATTTTGCCGAAGTGCATCCTTTTGAAAATAGCGACCGTTGGTTTAAAGTTAAGGTGGCCTTAGTGGCCATTGATGAAGAAAGCGGCAAAGAGCGTAAAACCAATCAATACCTTTTGGTACAGGCCAATGATGTAAAAGAAGCTTTTGAAAACAGCATGCAGGTGTTACAAAACACCATGGGAGATTATAGTATACCTGCCATTAGCGAATCGCCTATTATAGATGTGTTTCCTTATTTTGATGGTGAAGAAAATGAATCAGGTACTACAGCGCATGCGGCAGAAGAAAACGCAGAAAATACTATGGCTGCATCCTAAAGAAAAGGCATCAACCGGTATAAAGCAAACAGGCATGCCAATCGAGGCATGCCTGTTTTGTTTAAGCGGTCTTAGCCGAAAAATACTTGGCTTTTAGCCAGAAGGAAACCCGCACGAGAAAGATGAGCGCCGGTACTTCTACAAGCGGTCCAATAACTCCGGTAAAAGCCTGCCCAGAGTGTAATCCGAAAACGGCAATGGCGACTGCAATGGCTAATTCAAAGTTATTTCCTGCGGCCGTAAAGGCAACAGCGGTAGTTTGATCGTATGTGGCACCCACGGCGCGAGTAATCCAAAATCCAATAAGAAACATCAAGCCAAAATAAATCAACAAAGGTAGCGCGATAAGCAAGACGTCTTGGGGTAGGGCTACAATTAATTCGCCTTTTAGCGAAAACATAAGCACAATGGTAAACAGTAAAGCGATTAAGGTTAAGGGAGATATGCGCGGTATAAATTTTTCCTGGTACCAGGTCTCTCCATAAAGACGCACTAAAATCAGCCGACTAAGAATGCCTAATAAGAAAGGGATGCCTAAATAAATAGCGACACTCTCTGCAATTTGGGCGATGGAGATCTCTACCAAAGCGCCTTCAAAACCAAAAAACGGAGGGAGTACACTAATGAAAATCCAGGCATAAAACGAGTAGGCAAAGACCTGGAAAATACTGTTGAGCGCCACCAAGCCAGCTCCATATTCGCTGCTGCCCTCAGCCAAGTCATTCCACACCAATACCATGGCAATACAACGTGCCAAACCTATTAAAATAAGGCCTACCATATATTCGGGATAATTAGCTAGAAATACAATAGCGAGTATAAACATCAAAACCGGCCCAATAATCCAATTCAGCAACAGCGAAATAGACAAGAGCTTTACATTTTTAAACACCTTGGGCAGCAAACTATACTTTACCTTAGCCAAGGGCGGATACATCATTAAAATAAGTCCGATAGCCAAAGCTATATTAGTACTGCCTTGGTTATAAGCTTGTAACTTGTCGGGAAAGCTCGGAAAAAAATACCCCAAAGCTACTCCCAGTAGCATAGCGGTAAAGATCCATAGGGTTAGATAACGGTTTAAAAAACCTAATTTTTTATTCATGCCTTTACGGATTTAGTTGTGAACAGAGATAAAGCATCTCGGTAGCAATTTGTGTACTGGTTTGCGCATAAGCCTGTTCTTCATTCTCTTGCCCATCATGGTTTTTTGGGTCGGTATAGGTGAGCCCGATCCGTTTTTTGGCCCCTAAAACAACAGGACAGGCCTCGTAGGCTTGGTCGCAAGTCATCACCGCGATAAAATCATCGCTTGGGTTTACCAAATGCGTTAAGGGTTTAGAAAACACAAAACTAGGTGCGAGCTGCTTACTCGCTTTTACAGCATAAACCGAGTTGCTGCCTTCGCTTAGGCGACTAGCGGTAAATCCTTGCTGTTCTAATTGGTTGATGACCTCGGGATAAACCGCTGTAACGGCCGTACCACCCGAATAACAACCAATCTTGTAATAGCCGTGCCAAAATAGTAAATGCTGTGCCCAAACCTGTGCTAACTGACTTCGGCGCGAGTTATGCGTGCAAATAAATTGTAGAGCCACGCCCTCCTTTTGCTGCAAGCCTTCTTGTACAGCTTGGGCCAAATGTTGGAGTATTTGTTTACGATCGCTAGCAATATTATCGGGTTTTAAAGTGCCGATGAAATCGGTGAAAACCTTATTGAATCTCATAACAAATCAAATTAATAAATTAGCAGCAGCCACTACCCGGTGCACAAGTGGCGTTATTGGCAGGTGCAGATTTTTCTGGGATGCCGCATTCTTCTTTTGCCAAGCAATCGGTTTGTTTGTTGCGCAAAACAAAATGCTTGCCGTTAAAATCTAAATCGTATTTACCAATAGTTTCGCCTTGGTATTCCACTTCAACCTCCCAATCGCCTAAAACCAGAGCTTTTTCGGCCAATTCGATAATGGCAGCCAGCTTTTCTGGATGCAAACGATGGTTGTAATCGCTGGCGCTCCACAATTGAAAACTGATAAGCGTTTCATAACGCAAGGTGCCGCCACAGTCGATAAAGTTTTTGTCAATTTTGCCAATCTCGGTCACATGAAAATGAGGCGGAACCAATTCGCCCGAAGGCAACTCAAAGGCAATCTGTTCTAGGTTTTGCAATACGGCTTTAATTTCAGATAATTTCATAAGTAATCAGGTATTTTGGGGTTAACAACATTTAGGATTATGAGAAGGACCGCTGGCTAAAAAGGCCAATAAGTTTTCACGCATATTTTGCCAAGCCTGGGCATCTATACAATAGCAAACGCGCGTACCGCTAATGCTACCTTGTATAAGTCCTAGCTTTTTGAGCTCTTTTAAATGCTGCGATATGGTAGGTTGAGCCAAACCAATAACCTCTACCAAGTCGCCACAAACGCAGCTGTCTATTTTAATAAGATGCTGTAAAATGGCGATACGCGCAGGATGCCCCAGCACTTTGGTGAATTGCGCAATTTGGTTTTGCTCGGCAGTGAATAAATCGGTTTTGGTAAGTCCCATAATCAAAAATATGATTCATTTATATATTGCAATATTACGATGAATAAGAAAAGCTACCAATGGTATTTTATTTTTTAACAGTTTGTGTTCGGACTAGAGTTTAACAAATACCGCAAGACGCAGCTCCAATTGTACCCCAGTAGAGCTGCCCTCGTGCCTGAGGTAATAGGTGGCGCTGGGTATCCAGTTATGCGAATCTTCACGGGTAACGGGTCGCATTCCTTGAATGTGACTAAATTTTACATTACGGTTTTTTACACCCCAACCGATATAGGGCGAGAACCCCCAGTTTTTACCCACAAATAATACCGATGCCAAATGCATACTCAGCGTGGTTTTAATACGTCTATAGTCGGCCTGCTCAAAAGCATACTGTTTATGGTCGCTTGCTTTACGGAAGTAATCTTGGTTAAATTGATCTTGGTGGTTGATATAACTTCCGGTTAAACCGATATAAAATAAATTTTGTTTGTTTTTGGCCAGTATATAATTGAATTCGGGAAGAACCGACCAACTGCGGTAATCGGGATGAATAAAGCCGCCCTTTTCGGCAAAATTAAAACTAGACGGTGTGTTGCCATATCCCATACCGATACCCCATAAAAAACGCTTACCAGCGGTTTGCTTATAATGCAAGGTATAACGCGGGGCATAGCTTAAACTAGGGCTTAATAAATCTAAACCCAGCAGCCGCAGTTTTTCTTCCTGCGCAAGCATTGTGCCGCTCAAGCAGCACAAAAATAAGCATACGATAAAACGCATAAAGCCAACAATTAGCGCATAAAGGTAGCTAAAAATTGGTTAGGGGGTGGTGGTTACCTTGAAAACTAAAATTAGTGACCGAAGTTTTGAGATGAGATGCTGGTATATGATTTGGTTGCGATTAATTAACATTTAACTTTAGGGGCACGCATCAAATTGAAACGAGCGTTGGCAACTTCGAAAGCATAATCAGCGCGTCCGAACGCTTGAGGATTCGTGTGGAGGCTAGAGCCAGGAATTAATTTTATACGGTGTTGTATGTGTTTTTTTAATTTCGTATTCAAAATTAAGTACTCTCAAGCCATAAAATTTAAGTGTTTGATTTGCTTTTATTTTTCCGTCATTAAAACTTACCGTTAGGTTGTCTTTAAATGACTTTATATAATTTGTCCATAAGTTTCCACTTTTGTCTTTTAACAAAAAGTAAAACCCACTATCTCCAATTTTCCTACCAGCAGATTTTAAGATTAGCTCTCCGTTACTACCAACACATGGTTCTAAAATAACTGTCGCATTTCCGTTTGGTAATGGAAACATTGCTTTAATGCAAGTTATTCCGTTTGGAATTGTACAAGTTTCATAAACGCCTGAATAAACAACTTGTTTCGTTTTTTTAATTGTTCTTAACCAAATTGTTCGTTGTACTTTTTTGGTTTTTTTATCAATTAGTTGAATAATATCGCTATTCATTCCCTTAGTGTTCTTGCTGTTCTTCATGGGAATGTTTAGTTGCTCAATTCTATTACTGAACAATATTTTTAGGAGATAGCCGAAAAATTTAAAAATTGGATTCCAGTTAGTTTTCAATTCAAATTCATAACTACTCGTGTTTTCGTAAAAGTCAATTACGTTTTTCGATAATTTATTAATTTCGGTTGTTGGTAAGTTTAATTGGTTAATTGAATTTATTAATCCTTTACTTAGTTTAGAGGTACAGATTGCTAAATTTTCATTTTCCGCTAACTGCTTAATAAATTTTTCCCCAATTCCATTTGTATTTCCAAATGGACCTAACAACCATTCATATTCTTTTGAATTGATTTTTTTACCTGAAACAATTACCCATTGTTGAGTAACCCAATCTTGAAAGTTCTGTTTAATAAAAGCAAATCCCATTATTAAACAGTTTTCTTAGTGTAATTGCTATAGCCTTTCCAAGAACCGTATTCTGAAAGAGGTTTAAATCTAAGAGTTGTAAACTCAAAATGAAAGTTTTTACGTTCTCTTTCTTTCATGGCGTTTGAGTGTCTTTTAGGTTTTGGCATTTTGCTATGACCGTGAACCATACTTTCCATTTCTTTTATATTTTTCCAAATTGAAAAAGTTGAAACTGTATTCGGAAATTTGAAAGATGCAATAGAAAGTAAAGTGCCAGTATGATCTCTAACTAATTTTTCAACTGGTATTCCCCATTGTAAGAATCTCGGAACTGCAAGAGGTTTCATACGAGCAATTGTTACGGCAACTACAGGGGAATTAGGATTGTCTAAAATTTCGTTTTTCTTTGGTGTTTCATAGCCTTTTATCTTTCCCCAATCTCTCATAAAACCTAAGCGAATGTGCCAACCTTTATTTAGAATTTTGCCAAAATTGTCTTTTTCTAGAAAGTTTTCAAGGTCTTTTTCGCTTTCCCATTGAGCAAAGATTGCTACTTCTCTTATTAAAAAACGAGAAGGTGATAGAATAGGAGAACCTAAAGTCATAGCGGTCATATATTCCGAATAAATTAGACCTTTTGTTTTTGTATTAATCAAGTTTATAAATAGTCCTTTAATCGCTTTTCCAAATGGAATTTTTACAAGGTGAAAAGAGGAAATATTCATTTATTTTTTATCGAAAGTTTCTTGTTTAGCTATGATTCATAAATTACTGGCAACGGCAGTTTGTCTCAACAATAATTTTAATCCCGGGAGAATCGAATATATAGATTTTCTTAAAGGTGCCTACCCAAATACGTTTCTCTATAACCGAGGTTTTGAGATAGTCTGCCGATCTCGTATAACCGTCAGTTACGGGTTGGTTGGAAACTAAGATAGCTAAAATTACCGACTATTATGTTTGCGCGGTTATGTCCGCAGGACACAAAGCCGCAATTGTTGTTATACGGTCTTGCCAACAGTTATTATTTTTTCAAAAACTCATATTTATATATTTTAGGCTTAATTTTATCGGCTAAAAAGTTCAATTGATGTCGTAATTCGCTAATTAATTCTGTATATATTTTATCATCACTTTTACTGTTCATTCTACCTTTTTCATTTCTGCCTTGAAAGTATTCTCTAATATCGTATAAACTTGCATTTACGTTTACATTGGGTTTGCTATGATAATATTTCCATAGTTCCCTACCTACATCAAAAACGTTCTTAGCGTCTTCTGAAAACTCTCTTTTCATAGATTGGTCGGTTTCATTGACAAAGAGATTGGAGACACTTCCTATGTTCATTTTACCATTTATAAAATCTATCATAAAATGACTTTCAAACCTATCTTGAGCATTAACTTCTAGTTCAGTAAATGGAATCCAATGGTTAATTCCAAAATTACGTGAAATATTATTACTGAAAAGTGTATGAGTCAAGCAATCATTTTGAAATTCTATGTCTTCCATCCATCCATCTTTCGGAAACAGAAATTGGTCTCTGTCATTTAACCAATCTGCATCAATTATTCTTCGAACAGTATAATAAATGGAGGTTTGAATAAGGTTATCTTTTGTTGTTTGCCAATTATGATTTGAGGCAGGTACTTTCATATTTGGTTCGCCAAAACGTACTAGTCTTTGATTTTGAAAATCACTACCAACACCAATTATTGTTGCTATTGATTCAGAATCTGTGTATCTAAAAGTTTTAACCCAATCATTAATAAACTTTAATCCATCATAGGACCAGATATTTTTAACGCCAATGAAATCAGCTTTTTTATTGTAAATATCGGCTTCTATAATTTTGAAATCGGATATTTTTTTGGTGTCCCAAATAAAAAACCCAATAGGGAAAGTACCTTTGACATTATCAAATGTCTTAGCAGGAGTGAGAAAAATTTTTTCGAGCGAAGCTCGAAAAAAGTTCCGGAAATCTGAAAATCGTGGTGCTTGCAAATTTTTCAAAGTTGAAAAATATA
>NZ_VRLT01000061.1 GCF_008017835.1 Mesonia sp. HuA40
GAACATAGAAAGATTGATGAATTGTTAAGATGTAGGTTTTGAAAACCTAAAATCATAACAACTTATTGCTTGTTTGAGACCGATTGGAAATCGGGTGAGTTCCTAAAATTTAGCTTGCAAACATACAATTTAGCGCTAGTTTCGTAAGCCTAGACTTTTTTGCTACTTTTTTCGGCGATGGAAAAAAGTAGAGGATTAAGAAATGAATTTCTTTGTCTTTCGATTAGTAGCGTATAATAATGTCAACTATAAAGATATTCGCTACTTTTCGACTGCACCTCGATACAAGTGTTTTTGTCTATCGTCAAAAACCCTCTCGGTGTGACAAGGCAGGTTATTTTTCTAATAAGTGATAATTATTACTTCTTTTTAAAATCGACCTATCGAAAATAGGGCGTAAAATTGGCAGTGCTTTTTTTATTCACGTGAATATAGAAATAACAATATCCAGCGCCCCACATCAAAAAGCGTTTCAAAGCAGGGCTTTACCCATTCCATAATCCCATAAAATTATGTATCTTCCGCTAACTTCAAAAAAGTAAGCCCCATGTGTTATGAAACCTCTTTGCATAAAACGCAAAAACAAATACAAAAGACGTATTCGGTTAAATTTAAAAATCCAGATTTGTTTACTCCCTACTATCATCGTTCGGGATTTACCCATCCTAATTTATTTGTGATACCCCAAGAAGAGGCGCATTTGGTTTATGCCATGCAATGGGGCCTAGTGGCAGCCTTTGGTGAAGCCGATGTAAAGGCTTTTCGAAAAAAATACAATACCCTAAATGCCAAAAGCGAAAGTGTTTTGCGTTCGCGAATGTATCAATCGGCTGCTCGGCAAGGCCGCTGTTTGGTTTTAGCCGATGGTTTTTTTGAACCCCATCATCATGCGGGTGGGGTGCAACCTTATTATTGCTATTTACCGCAACACGCCTTGTTTTGCTTTGCAGGCATCTATACGCAAATGGCTTCGGGAGCCTATACCGTAAGTATTTTAACCACGGCTGCCAATCCTTTCTTCGCCGAAATTCACAATACCAAAAAACGTATGCCTTTGGTTTTAGATCCGAGTAAGCAGGGAGATTGGCTCGATCCCAATCTTGCCGATGCCGATATTCAAGAGCTCATCAACAATGGATTTATACAGCAGGATTTTAAAGCACATGCGGTGAGTAGTGACCTTTATAAAAGACAAATAGATACCAATACACCACAAATCCTTCAGCCTATAACAACACAAAATTAAGCTTTTTGGCTGCGCTTTAAACGATCGTGTAGGTTTTGAATACTGGCTTTATGTTCGATAAGCGCTGAGATATCCGCTTCAAAGCTAATGGTTCTGTTCAGTTTAGGAAAAGACAATTTACCTTTGGCAAGGGAATTCGCTACTACTAGGTTAAAGTAGTTGTAGCTTAAGATGAGTAATTGCAATGCATCTGTTTTTTGAGGCTTAAAGCCGATTTTTTCTGCCGTACGAGCATTAATAATATAGCTGGTGCCGCGTACTTTTAGAGGAGTATGGTTTTGATGCACTTCGATAAAATTCAATAAACCACTTAAAAACTGCTGCATAATAAAAGCCTTTCGTTGTTGCGGCGTACTACCGCGATCGAGTACAAAATAGTAATCAAACAAACTACCTGCGTGAATTTTAAGGCGCTGGTTTTTGGGTTTTTCGGCGAGAAAAAGCAGGGAAAAGTACTTTAAATCACCTTTTTTTTGCAGTGCAGGAATATCAAAAAACGGAGCGATAATCGATAAGCCTAAGGTGATACTCAGCACCGGTATCAAATACCAGCCAGTAGCATAACCAAGCGCGACGCTTAGCAATATAAACCCGATGAAAAGCAGAGCTAAACGCACTAAAAAACGCTTTTGTTGGGATTCGCTTTTGCGGAAAAAAGGGTGGTGAACCAGGTTATTCATAGAGCTATAAAGGTCTTGAGTTGCCAAAAATAGAAAAAACAAACAAAACCTACTGCAGCGCCTTTAAAAGTAGCGTTGAACTGACTGATGATAAAAACAGGCTACTTTTAGTTAAAATTCAAGGTTTCCGCTACAAGACTTTCTAGCGCCTTTTGTTTGTGGTCAAACCAAGCTTGCCGATAAGCAGAGCCTTCTACTTTAGCTTTAAAATTCCGAAACGGATATTTGTTCTGCAAGAGTGTTTGCAATTGAGTGCTAAAGCGCGAATCATCAATTTGATCTACAAAAGATTCCATAATACCAAAAGAAGTCTGCAAATCTGGGGCTTTAATAAAAATAAAATCCTCCTCTTGTTCTTTGACTCTTTCGAGGTCTTCCTCAAAAAACTCCTCCATTTCAAAATCCATACTCATGTCATAACCTTCGCCAGGAATGCTGATGAATTCTTGGGTTTTTACATTATAATAACAATCCATTCCGCAATCCAATTCTTGCGCTATGGCATATATTAGTTTTTTCTGTTCGGTATTCACAATAATAAGCTAAAATATTTTGAAGTATAAGTTATAAAATTTATGGTAAGACAAGCATGTTAAGTTAAAAAAGTTTAATTAGATTTTATTTTCCGCTTAAAGCGGATGGCTCTAGCAAAATCATTTACAGCACAGGTTAAAACAAAATTGATGCAGGAGGGAGGTGCTTAGCAAAACCTATAGTATTCATTGCTGCAATAAACACGGGATAAAAGAACCAGTATGCTTGGAAAAAACCGTTGGGAAGTACTTTTCGCCTTGTTTTTATATAAAAAAAGCAAGACCCCGTCAAAAAGTATTAACGAGGTCTTATGTATAATTTGGTTTAGATTACTCCAAAGGTAGAAACAATGGTTTGTTTTTCGTCTAAAGAGTTCGGGTTGCTCACCATTACCCCATATTCAGCACCGCGTTCAAAATTTTCAATCGAAAGCAGGTATGAATTTTCACCAAACTTTTCGGCTTTAAACTTTAGGTAATCCAAGTTGTTCGAAGAACCACCAGAAAAAGTACCTACCGAAGACAATTCAGCCAATCTTTTTTTCTTTTTCTTTTTGAATTTAAAAACCTGAATAATAGATAACGGATCCGTTTCATTATTTATGGCACGCACTATCAATTTGATTTCCTTCTTAGGACGATAAGAGGTAGACGAACAACAATTGGGAATATCAATTTTAGTTTTGACATTGGGATTTTGTAGGATGGCTTTTTTGTATTGCTTTAAATGCTTTTAATCATTTGGTGTTAGCTTGATTTTTGATAAAAAAGAGTACGGTCTTTTTGCGCATAGATCAAAATGGTTTCGCCAAAGCGCAAATCAAAAAGTTTTATGTTGAAAATCAATGTCGAATACCCATACAAACTTGCAGAAAGTACCCAATCAAATTTGTTCTTAGTTGTTTTAAAATATCCTTGGGGTCAGGTAAGGGTAGTTGCGTGAGTTTACCCAAGTGCTTTCTTCTGCATGAATGCTATTGGTTAAAACCAGTAAACTGAGTTTATAAATTTGTTTTGAATTTTTAGCCTGTTCGTATTCTCCAAGACTAATTCCTTTAAATACTAGGTTATCTATAACAATATTAAGCGGAGTGCTAAACACCGAGTACTCGTATTTTGCTACTGGAAACGGAGACTGATTTAAAGGAAAGTCTCTAAATTGATCGGCATATTTATTATAGGTGGTCACATCTTGTCGAAGTAGTTTTTGATTCTATTGAACAGTATCTAAATACTAATAGACTCTTAATTACAATTACTCGAGGCTCCATTTTTTTTCGAGACAGCAGTCTGATTTGAAATAGTGGACTTGTTAACTTGACAAGCCACTAAGAGTGTTCCTAAAATAAATACCCCAAAGATTTTCGTCATTTTATACTTGTCCTTTTGCTGCTATTCATCTCAAATTTAATCCATTATAAACCATCCCGCTCAAAAAACGACAAGTTCAACCACCTTAACACCTGAAGGTCTTAGTCAAAACCAACAGAACATCCCTTTGCCGGTGCAGGCTCGCTTAGCATTTTTTAGCGATAGGGTAGCCTATTTAAGCCATAAAAATCGCTTAAAATACCCAGGGATACGCCCTAGCTCCCGCGAAGCTAGTTCGATAATCCTTCGATAAATCCTTATATTTCGGGGGATGAACGAAGAAGTACCGAAGAAGTTACGAAGCAGCTATGCTTTTAACTTGCTTTTTGTGACGCTTATTTGCCTTAGTAACCCAAGGTGTCCCGGCTTACTTTCGGACTGATCTGCATCCCTTATCTCTAATTCTTTTTATTAATCACCTGGTTGAAGTAAAAAAACAGATTTGTACTGGTATTGCCTTAAAAAATTCGGTTGCAACCGACTAAAAACCGATTTAAAAATACATTTGTAATTAATTGATTATCAATAAGTAGAAAATCTTACGAGTAAACTAGGAAGATTTTCGGGTAACCGCATAAAATTCTGTTTGAAACTCTATAAATTCTGCCTGAAACTCATAAAATACAAAGGGCATTTTTTGGCTAATCCCTCTAGTTTAGCGCTAAGCAATTAAAAAAAGAAATCACATGACTTAGCTTTAGAACAACCACCGAGAGACCAAGTAGGAAGCAGTTTCAACCTTTGCTGCTACCACAGCTTACCAGCGGTAAGCGCTCTCCCGACCGCAAAAGGTGTATTTCAATTAAAACACATTTTATCATGAGTAAAAACATACTCGCAAAATTAAAAGTTAGAACACGTAAAAACCCTCAAGATCGCACGGCACCGCCGTTATATTATGTACAGGCCGTAAGCACCGGTACCTGTGATCTTGACCGATTAGCTTACTTGATCTCCAATCAGTCAACCGTACGTGAACCCGATTGTTTGGCGGTATTGCATGCCTTTGTGCACAATATGCTTGATGAATTGGAGCAAGGACGCATAGTAGAACTCGGTCGTTTGGGGAATTTTCAAGTTGGTGTTGGTTCCACTGGGAGTGCTTTAGCCGAAGACGTAAGTTTAAGCAATATCAAACGTATAGCTTTAAACTACCGCCCCAGCAAACATGTAAAAAAGCGCATTAACAGTATGGACTTCAGTCTAACCGAATAAAGCGCTCACCGCAGCAAGCGAAAGTTGAATAAACCGCTTGGTCCAGCTTGGATCAAGCGGTTTTTTTGGTCAAAAAAGCCAAATTTCATGCGCATGATTCATGCAAATCATGCCCATGATTCATGAAAAACATGCTGAAGATTTAAAAAATCATGCTGATGATTTGCATGAACCTTCAGCATGATTTTTAAAAACCCACTGCTTTCAATTTTTTTCACCTTTTCACGCTCCAAACCCAGCTTTTTAGGCAAAAAATCACCTCAAAAAGCTAAAAAACCGACTGTTTTTGCTCAAAAAAGCCCTAAAACGTCGGCAAAAATCTCAAAAAAGCAAGATAAAAAACAAATTACACCGATTAAATACAGTTGTCCTACTACCTAAATGACAGTTTTTATCCCCAAAAACATCAAAACCCGACAGAACAAGGCGTGATTTTAAACTACTACGTACATAGTGCGACCTTATGGGAGTCCCGAGCATTCGGGGTTCTCGATACTTCGCATCTTTGTTCTATCGCCCAAAAATCCGAAACTCGAACTGATAAGGCAGGTATTAAACGCCCTGTCACTTCGATTTCTATGACAAATCCAAGCTATTTTTATAATAAGTTTGATTTTTAATAAGAGCCAAAGCTATGTGTAAAAGTT
>NZ_VRLT01000052.1 GCF_008017835.1 Mesonia sp. HuA40
TATTAAAATCTACGTTTTTTGAATAAATCAGCGCATTGCCGAATAAAAAAGTGGACGGAAAAAGAGTAAAGCGGAAAATAATTATTTGGACGGCAAAGCAGAACTTTCCAAGCAGAACGTGTCGCTACTTTAGGTAACAACGGCTATAATTCATTGCGGCGGAATTTTCTACCGAAAATTCCATCCTTTTTTCTATCTTTGAGCTACAACGGAATAAATCCTGCGTATTTTTCCGCAACGAAATCATAGCCAAAGCCGTTAGGGGCAAGCTAAACCACGCACACAAAACACCGTAAATGAAAGCAACTTTTTTAGGACACGGACTTGATTCAGGAGACAAAAATAACGTCGGAAAACAAATTGTAGCATCCCTAGAAAGCAAAGACTATAAAATTTTCAATGGTTTCGTCGCTTTTGCTTCTATTTCGGGCGTTAAAATGCTTCAACCATTTCTTAAAAAAGCTAAATCTAAATATGACCATATTCGATTTTACATTGGAGTTGATAATAGAGGTACATCAAAAGAAGCTTTAGAATCTTTACTTTATCAAAATATCAATACTTACATATATTATGATAAAAGAAACTACGTAACTTATCATCCGAAATTATTCATTTTTGAGGGAGAAAAATTTACAAGAGTAATAATTGGTTCTTCAAACTTAACAAGTTCAGGGTTGAAATCTAATTTAGAAGCGTCTATTCAATTGGATTTTCGTACTAAAACCGATAAACAAGGAATAAATCTAATCAATGAAATTAAAGATTATTATTCCGATTTATTGAATTTATCATCATCAAAACTTGAATTACTTACGCAGGAATTATTACAAAAATTAATAAAAGACAACTTACTTTTTAACCAATTTGGAGAGAAAGGGAAAATTAAAGAACCTAAAAATAACGATGGGGAAAATCCAGACGAAAGACAAACAGATATAGAAATTACTGATTATGATATTGAATCTGGATTTGAGCAAATTGATACATCGACTAAAAGAACTACTGAAAAAAGTTTTGGCGAAAACGATTATGAAAAATTCGACACAATATTAGAAAGATATATTTCTTATAAAAAAAATAAAAGACCTTCTGGAATAGTAAGTAAACATACAGATGATAGAGAACTTTTTTATTGGTATCAAAAAATGCATAAACTCTATAATCAAGGTGGAGATTCGTTACCATTTGAAGTTTTTGAAAGATTATTAGATATTGGTTTTCCATTTGGTGGAATAGGTAGAGAAAGAAAAAGATTAATTAAATGGAATAAGGATTTTAATAAAGTTTTAGAATATAAAAATAAAGTAGACCCAAATAGTGAATATACTTATGTGCCACAATTTAAGAACAAATCTAATCCATATTATCTTGTTGGTAGGTGGTGCGCTTGGCAAAAACAGAGAAGAAAAGGTAATAAAAGTTATGGTCCAAAACTGACTGAATATGAGGAAAGGAAATTTCAATCAATTAACTTTCTTTGGGAATTTGATAGTACAATGTATAAACGTCCCAAAGACGATGAATGGACTGACAGTTTAGTTGAGCTTGAGAATTATTATAGTAAAAAGAAAAACTTTAAGACAGTACCTTCTCAAAAAACCTATATTGGACATTGGCTAAACGACCAAATGACTTCAAAACTGAGACAAGACAGAGAAAACAGAACTGATTTAATTAGTGAAATAAGAGAAGAAATGTTAGGAAATCTTCTTGCAAAAAATGGTGTGGAATGGGAATGGGAGAAACAGAAACACAGAGAAAGTATTGAAGATAAAATAGATAGTTGGAAACTTATCGAAGAATTAAAACTAACTGATAAAATCAAAGAATTCAGAGAAAGAAATCCAAAAATTTTAAAGAAACATAGGGACAATGTTGCACAATTAAGGAGTCAAAGCAAGAAATGGAATAATGACAGAAATAGATGGAAATATGAACTTTTAGACAAAGCAAATTTTCCGTATGAAAAACAATAAAAGCCAGCCCCTAACACCGTGTATAATTCATTGCTAGTTATAGCCTACTTACGAAAGTCCTCGCGGACTTTCTATCTGTGATTTATTTGCTAACTTTAGTGCTTAAACACGCAACGAAATCATACACAAACACGTTGTGTGTAATGCTAATAAAACTATAGTAAAAAGATGGAAATAAATAAGAAATTAAAAAAGCTATACGAAAAGGAAACTAATCGACTTTTAAAGAATAAAAGTTTTCCCGACAATATTGATGGTCCTAATTTAATGTACTGTTGGGAGGATGAATATTTATCATCAGAATATAAAATTTTATTTATTGGTAGAGAACCAAATGGATGGATGGGTGATTTACATCTTAATGTTGATAATTGCATTAAAAGATACAAGGACTTTGAGCTTTGTGAGAATGGAAAATATACAACATTTTGGCAATACATTTATGAAACTAAAAATTTATTAATGCCTGACACTATAGGAAAGAAAAACTTCTTATGGTCAAATGTTTCAAAATTTTCGAAAGCTGTGGAAGGTTCAGCAATCGAATTAGAAGATTTCAAATTTTTCTGTGACAATTTTAAAATTCTAGAGGAAGAAATAAAAATTACCAAACCTGATGTAATAATCTTCTTTACAGGTAATAATTGGGATAAGAAAATTCAATATCAGATTAAAGATAAGATTAAGTTTACACCAATTGATACAGAAATAGATTCATCCGAACTAGCTCGACTCATAGCAAAACCCTTCCCGCTTCACACTTATAGAGTAGCACATCCAATTACCCTACAAACGCAAGGTAAGTGGAATTATATGGAGAAAATTATAAGTAACATCAAATCGATCAAAACTCCAGTTAAAAAAGAACTTAATAATATTGATGTTAATAAATTAAAAGAAAGCCTTTCTAACAATCTTTCAAAAGTTAAAGAATTGAAATCCGATTTAATAAATCTTCAAAGATATAAGGAGTCTGCTACCGTTCGTGAAATTGAAATAAAAATAGAAAAATCATTGGAGGAGTTTAAGAATTTAAAAAGCACAACACACAACAACGTATATAATAAATAGCTACGTCTTTTCTAAACGGTAAACTTTGGTATATTTGGGAAGTCGCCAAATCTTTTGATTTGGCATTTTGAAAAGAAAAGATAAAAGCAAAATACAAAAGTTTTGGCTTATTACGTGGCGGAAAAATACTCGCTAACTTGCGCGCTACTTATCATATACAAACACGTTGTACACCATTTGAGAAACAACCAAAATTGAACCAAGAAATTAAAATATTACGCTCTGATTTAATCGCTAAATGTGACCAATATCTGAATGGGAAAATTGGAAAATCTGATTTAGAGAATTATGCTTCAGATTTAATGGTTGGAGAATGTGATATTTATGATTGGGACGATGATATTATTTCTGATATAATTTTTCAATGGGAAAGTCAAGAGATTAATTTCCCAATAAACAAACGGAATATTGAGTTGTGGAAACACCAATTGGAAACGGGCGAAAATTTATTAGCGGATTATAATTTGTGGAATGTACATATTGACCGACAAAAATTGATTTGCGAAAAATATGATTCTAAATGGAATCCGATAAACAAAAAACTGAAAGTTGGAATCGGCTCTGACTTAAATAATGACCCAATCCACGGTTTGAGACATCCGAAAGGAAAAGGAACAACAGGATGGTACATTTGGACAGGAGAATATTCGGAATCTGATGATTTTTTCCAACCAATGTGTGCAGAACATTTGCTTCAAATCCGACCTGAATTAATTAAATATTTCGGACTTGAAGTTGGCTATCGGTTTTTAATCGACAAAAACGGATACGAAGATGTTTGGTATGACGAAAAACTAATAACAATTGAATAAAAAAAACGGTGTACAACAACGTGTATAGCTCATTGCGGCTGAATTCCTAATCGGAATTCATTGCAATTTGCTATCTTTGGTTTACGGCGGAAAATCCTCGCGGATTTCCCGCAACGAGCCATACACAAACACGTTAGCAATAATTAAAAAATGTGAACTTTCCTGAAATAGGTTGACTAAAAATTAAACCATTAATTATAGTCACTTATGAAAACAAAAATAGACCACCGGCGAAAAAAAAGCTATCAAAAAGTCAATCTAGAAACCAAACTTTTAGTCGTTGACCAAATTCTAACCGGACACATCTCTAGCACGCAAGCTTCCAAAAAATATGATGTTCCTAGAACAACCATTACCTATTGGTTAAGAAAATACAGTACCTTAGTACAACAAAATAATGGTATGAGTAAAAACGATGAAATTAAAAAGTTAAAGGAAAAGATTGAGGAACTGGAGTTTCAGAAAGACTTTCAGCAAGACATTATTGCTGATATGGAACTTATTACGGGGGTAGATATGGCAAAAAAGTCATTGCCCAAAACATTAGTAAAA
>NZ_VRLT01000038.1 GCF_008017835.1 Mesonia sp. HuA40
AAGACTTGTGATAATTATTATCAAAGGTAAATTCTCTTTTTTCATCCGTTTAGTTTTTCGCAATTGTAGGCAACGGTAACGTATAAGAATAGTAGCGGATTTTTATGTACTTACTTTTCGGGTTGTTACTGTCGTTTTATTTATATATTTCACTTTCGTTTTAGCGATTAAACCGCTATTATTTTTATACAATGTTGGTAGCCGTTTTTTGTTCGGTTTAAATATCAAAACCTATATTCCAATTTCAATAACACAAACCTTGGCAATAATCTATATTCGGTCGTTGATGTTCCTATGTCGCTGACGGAAAAATTCCTAAACCTTTCGGTGTTGAACAGGTTTTTTCCAGTAATTCCCAATGTCAGTTTATTTTCAATGAGTTTGTAGCGAGCATCAAAATCCAAGAAATAATAGGTATTGTCAGTTTGCAAGTTGCCAAAATAATAACGTTCCGATTGTACCTGAACATCAAACTTTTTGTTGAACACAAAAGACAAATCCAAAAAGCTGACATTGTCCGTAAATGAATTCTCAATCGTTGTTTGGACTTCTGTCGTTGTCCATTTTGTACCAATATGGTAGTTGAAGATGCCTTTAAACCCTGAACGCAGTTCCAATCCATAATTATAGTTTTTGGATGTAACTTCCCTAAAATCAGAATCGTTTACGATGTTTTTAAACTCACTTTGTGTATAGCCTAAATCCAATTTTAGGTTTGACGACATAAACTTGAAATAGTAATCGAGTTTTGAGTTAATGTTGAAAAACTCACGGTCTTCGATTACTATTTTTCCAGTCTGTGTAAAGTTTTGCTCTATGGTTGTATTTGTTGAAAAGAAATCGTGATTTTTACTGTAAAGAATAAACGTATTGGCAAAAAACCTATCGCTCCAATTCCCTAATTGATAGTTGAAAACCAGACTTGATGCGTCAAGTTGATTAAAACTGCCTGTTCCTTTTGAAAACGAACGAAACCCTGTTAATACAAAATTGCTGTAAACTTCCAAAATTTTTGCGTTTGTTGTAGTATAGGAATAGGAAGAAATAATCTTGTTCTTATCGTTTATTTTCCAGTCAAGCCCAATACTTGGGTTGATGAAGAATGGGTTTTGATTTGATGAAATTTGATTGTTTTCCAATCGATTAAAGAGTTGATGAAAGTCCAATTTTCCCGTAAGCCCAAAGTCTTTTAATTTTAATCGGTATTTGCTTTTGAAATATAAGTCATTTACTCGATAATTGATTTCATTTTGGTAACCATTGGGTTGTGCTAAAAGAGTTCCATCTTCCAAAAGTGAAAATGTAGTGGATAACTCATCTTTTCGATATTCATTTCCTAACTGAATTTCCAATAAGTTTCCGTTGTCCTTACGGTCAAGTAAGTGTGCATTGATACCTGCAAACTGCATTTTGTTCTCGCTCAATTGTGCAACGTTGTTTGCATTTGTATTTTCAGGAAATAAATCTTGATAAAAGAATTGATTTAAACGATAGTTTTGAGGTGTTTGTTCATCGATAAAACGTCCTGTGAGTAAAAAAACTTTTTTATCCTTAAATTTATTGGTATAGCTTATCTTTTGGTCAAAGAGCGTGTTTTGGTGCTGTAGATTTTCAATCGTAGAATTGCCGTTGAATACTAAATTAGAGCCATCGGTAAAATCTCCATTATTGTACTTTGTTATGGCTTCCAACATTTTGGTTTTTGAAATATTATAGGTAACATCCAGTTTACCAAAGGCTATCCGTTTTGTATTGCGCAATTCATAATCTTCAGTGTTGGTAAAATTTGTGCCATTTACGTTCACAACATCAATACTGTTTCTAAAAAAATCGGTCTCGTCCCAATTGAAAAATCCCAATGTTTTTATTTTTAGTTTTTCTGTCGGGTTGAAGATAGCATTGAGCGAGACCAGTTCTGCATTGTTGAAATTGGTTCTGCTTTGCTTAAAATTGAGCTGGTTTGGGGAAAGGCTTAAGAGCGAATTGACGCTTTGGTTATCGCCAATGCTTGCAGGTTCGTTAATTCTAAAAGGTCTAATTAGCTGTTCTATGTCGCCTGTGGCATCGTAGCCTATATTGTTAAGATTGGTCAAAAAGTAGTATTTGTTCTTTTTGCCAAAATTCATTAGGTTTCCTTTAACTTGATAAAAATTGTCGTTGCCTAAACTCGTTTCAACATTCCCGAACCATATACGTTTGGATTCTTCATCTAATTTAAGATTTAAAGCCACCTTATTACTTTCCTCAATACCTTTTAATAGTCTATTGTTTGAATAGTTTTTAAGAACTTCAACTTCCTCAATAGGGTAAGCAGGCATATTTTTAGACAGAATTTTATAACCTCTTTCAAAAAGGTCATCGCCATCTATCATTAGCTTTTCAATCTCTTGGTTGCCTACTTTTATAGTTCCTTCGCTATCTATTTGCAAACCTGGTATATTTTTAAGCAAATCTTCAACGGTTTGTTCAGAGCCATTTACAAAAAACTTGGTCTTAAAATTAATAGTGTCTTTTTTTATTGAAATAGGTTTATCTGCTTCAATTATGACCTCATCTAAATTGAATGTCTTTTCATTAAGCACAATATTTATTTTTAATTCCTTTTGTTTCTCCTTCAATATAAATGGAACAGTTTGACTTTCATAACCAAGCGATGTAAAAACTAAATTAAACTTTCCCGTCTTGTTTATTTCAAGTTTGTAATTGCCGTTGTCATCTGAATAGGTGTAAGATATGATTGATTTTGAAAGACTGTCTTTAGCAATTATACTGACTGAATGCAGTGTGTTTTTACCATCAGTAATTGAACCAAATATTTCAGTTTGTGAGTAAACTATAGATGAAAAAAAGAAAAAAAACAATAAAGCTATTTTTCCCATTCAAATTCTTTTTCTAAACCTGTTCTATTAAGTTTTGTATTTGAAACAGAAACTCCTTGTGGTACTCTGCTTTGCATTCTCATCATTTGTTCTTTAATCTCATTTTCCATATCAATAATAACTTGTTCAAAACTAATTATTGGTAACAGGTCGTTTTTCTCAAAATCTGTGTCTTGAGTATAAGGAAATTTGATTTTTTTTGCTTTCCAAATATGCTTTGTTGTATCATTTATATTATACAGTTCTAAAATTAATCCCGGTAAACCTTTAAATTTCCAAGGACCAAAAGGAATGTTTAAGTCCTCCGCATACCATGCAATTATTTCCGAACCTCTAAAGACCGTAGTTGCCTTTTTACATAAGAAATCTCCAATTTTTTTTATTTCTTTACTTGATATATCCCAAGAGTAATTAGGAAGACTGTCCTTAACGACAACCGCATTACCTTGATAGTTTTGAGTAAAGAAAATGATATTTTCGCTGTTTTCTAAATAGTATTTCGTTGCATCAAGTTTTATAGTTTTTTGACTTATTGTTATTTTATTGTTGTATTCGTCTTCTTCAATAATTTTGGCATTTTGATTATTTTCAATCAACAATGAATCTGTTACATAAATTGCACTTTCATTTAATGCAACTAGCGTTTCAGTATTTGTTATATGTCCTTTTTGTGCTTGGTACTCAACCAAAATTTTTTGATTTTGTGAGTAGGATAAATAATTTATAAATAATCCTAAAATAGAAAGTGTTGTTTTTTTCATTATTGTTTATAGATTAAATAGCCATAGGTTATCCAAGTAACCTATGGCTATAATTATTGATTATTGTGCATTTAAAAAGGCTACGTGATTTCTAGCTTTTTCCATACAGTGTGATAGAGAATTAGCTTCAGTAGTATACGTAGTATCATAACTGTAAGAATACCCATTTGGGTAAGTAACAGTTGTAGTAATAGTATAAGTGCAAGTACCAAACACTTCTTTGATTTCATTAGATTCAAAAGTGTTTGCGTTGTTTGCAAAAGCAAACGTTCCTACTAGCATAAAAGCTAGTGCAAAAAATACATTTTTCATTTTAATAGTATTTAATGGTTAAACATCTAAACTCTATAAGTTTATGGTCATTATAGTTTAGTTCGTGGGCTATCCACTTTAGACCTGTCGGCATTCATTCTTCACTTTTAGAGAGTCAATTTACGTTTTTGTTTTCAAATTCCGTAAGTCGGATGGTCTTTAAATTGCTCTGTTCGTGGCTCAAATGGCTACCAACGGCCTTGGCTATGATTTCGTTGCGGAAAAATATACAGGATTTATTCTGATGTAGCTCAAAGATAGAAAAAAGGATGGAATTTTCGGTAGAAAATTCCGCCGCAATGAATTATAGCCGTTGTTGGCTAAAGTACCGACACGCTCTGCTTGGC
>NZ_VRLT01000045.1 GCF_008017835.1 Mesonia sp. HuA40
CTTACCGTTAAAGGTACCGTCCCATCCTGGACCACTTGGGCTTAATTGCTTCAATAGCTTACCGTAACGGTCAAAGATAAAGATCTTAGCGCCGATATTGGCTTCTCCTAAACCGATGATATTCCAAGTGTCGTTGTAACCGTCTTCGTTTGGTGTAAAGAACTTTGGATAATCGATGAATGCGATTTCGCGTACCGTTGTTCCACAACCGTTCTTATCTCTTCCGTATACAAAATGTACTCCAGCACTTAATCCGCTAAAGGTAATGCTGCCGTCGCTGCCTACAGCGGTCCACGGACCGTTGTCGATATTGAACTCATAATCGCCATTACCGCTGATGTTGATTACCTGAGCCGCGTGTTGCTCATCGAAGGCTAAAGTCAACGGAATTACATCAAACTCTGGTGGGTTTCCTGCTGTAAAGCTAGCGCTTGAGCTACTCTCACAGTTAGAGAATACATCGGTTACCGTTACCGTATAGGTTCCGGCTGATGTTACCTCAATGCTTGATCCTGTTTCTGGCAATACTCCGCCATCTAATGTCCAAACAAAGCTGTAATTGATCTCATCTAAACCGGTTTCAATAAATACGGGGTCATAGTTTCCTCCTTCTACTGGGGTACTGTTATCACTGTCTGCACAGATTACCATACCGTCATAACTACTGATGTCTACAATAGGTCGCGGTGCTATTTCTATGCTTATAGTTGCATAGTCTACACTCTCACATAGGTTGTTGGTATCTTGTACTACTCCTATGATGGTTTGCGGGTTTTCTGTGGTCACATAAGCCGTTAACGTGTTTTGATCTATTGGTGCTGCAGCGTTTAGATAATCGTCTAAGCTAGCATAGTAAATCACTCGTGTATTGGCTGGACTACCCGGGTTGATTTGTGCATCAAATTGTGTTAAATCAACCGTTGCGGTGTTACCGCCTTGCTCATCGCTACATACTTCTAGAGTAGTATCTATTCCTGCTATTACAGGTCTTGGTTCTACTGTAATTGCTACTCGTCCTACCGCTGCTTGGCATCCGGTATCGGTATAAACTACGCGTATCCAGAAGGTATCTCCTGTTGAAGCTTGGTAGCCATTTGGCACTTCATTGGTATCGTTTTGCGCTCCGATTTGATCAAAGTGGTAACTGATATCATAATTGCTCAGGTTCATATCATCGTTCTCATTGGCATCTAGTAAATCGACTAGTACCGATGGGTCTGGTGTAGCTACTGAGGCGTCATACAGGTTATAAGCGATATCTTCTAAATTGATCGCTGCGGTACCGCTGCTTCCGTCTTCACATAGTGTGTAACCAAACGGATCGATGTTGGTTAACACCGGTACGCGTACCGCTTGTATTTCTATAGGTACAATCACAAAACAGAAGTTACCGTTTACTCCGCTATCTACGCGAACATAGATTACCTGAACAGTCATTCCTTGATCGTTTACTGTATTCAAGCTCGGATCATTGGTATAGCTGGTTGGGTTGGCGATATATTCTGGCACAGTAGTGTCGCCTGCTTCTGCAGCTGCTTCGCTGGTGTAGTAGTTTAAATCTACATTCTCTCCGGCAGCGATTAAAGCGCCGCTTTGTGTTAAGTCAAAAGCATTGGTGGCTACTCCGTCATTGTCATCATCACATTCTTGTAAACGCAATACATCTGGATCGGTTTCTGATGGACTTGGCAATGGCAATACTTCGATGGTTAAATCTACATACTGCTCACACTGGTTTTGCGTATCGGTATTTACCACCACCACATATATACTTTGTGGGTTGGCGATATTCTCGTAAGCGCTTGGGGTGGCAATAGGTGCGTCTCCATTTAAGTAGGCTTGCTCACTCTCATAGTAAGTGAAGGTATAGTCGTTTGGCGGGAAGTTTTGTCCGCTCATCTCGCCTTCTTTACTGGTTAAGTTGAAAATGCTTTGTGATAACGGCACATTGTTGTAATCGTCGTCACATACTTGCAAGATACTTGGGTTGCTTACCACAGGTAGTTCTTCTACATACAGCATAAAGCTGTTGTCATTTGCCGTATTAAAGGTATCATAGCAACCGGTGGTATCGTCTTCTACTCGTACAAAGATACGTTGCGGATTCACGATATTGGTATAGGCTTGAGGCACTGCAATGGCGTTGATTCCTGCATCAGCATCAGCTTGACTCTCATAATAGGTAACGCTTACTCCTGTTTGTGCTCCAACTACATTAGGGGTGTTTTGCGTTAAATCAAATACCGCAAAACCGTTGTAATCGTCATCACATACATACAGGTCTTCTAAGAAGCCTATCTCTGGTGTGCCTACTACTTCTAATTGCAATACTTCTACCACATAACATCCGGTTTGGGTGTTCTCTGCGCGTACATACAGGGTTTGGGTATTGGCACTGCTCAAACCGTAAGGCTGAGTGGTGTCTATTGGGTTTACTCCATTCTCTGCATTGGCTTGAGTAATGTGATAGCTTATGGCTACATTAAGCTCTCCGTTTTCTATGATTGGGGTTTGCGCATCTAAGTCGAACTCGGCAAATCCGTCGTTGTCTACATCACATACCTCTAATGGGGTTACGGGTACTTGTGGTGAGGGCAACGGGTTTACTACTAGGGTCAAGCTAAAGCCTTGGCTTACAAAACAGCCGGTGTCTTGATCTTCTACCCGTACATAAATGGTCTCGTTGTTCACCGTATTGGTATAAGGACTGCTTAACGGATTGCTTCCCGTATCGGCATCATTCTGACTCGCATAGTAGGTTACTTGCATACTGCTGTCGCCGCCAGTGATCTCTAGGGTAGCTTGTGTTAGGTCAAAGGATTCTTGCTCATCGCCTGGGTTGTTATAATCACACAACTCTAGGGCAGATGGAGGCGTAATAACCGGTAAAGGGTTTACCACCAACTCAAACTGGGTTTGTGCGGTACATCCGTTGTTGCCGGTAACCACCACGTAAATGGTTTGGTTCATCCCTGCACTGGTATAGGCTTGCTCTACCGTGATAGGGTTGGTTTGTGCATCGGCATCGGCTTGACTTTCATAATAAGCTAAGCTAAAATCAGACGGGTTGGTCTCATTGGCCAATATAGCGGCTTCCATCTGGGTTAAATCAAACACGGCGTTTCCGCTATTGTTGGTATCACAGGCTTCTAGTGCGTCTAGATCTTGCGGCAATACCGGTTGAGGACTGTCTAGTACTTCTAGGGTTACATTCACAATGGTATAACAAGCTACTCCTGGGCTTACCACACGCGCATAGATTACTTGGGTGGTATTTACCGTATTGGTAAAGTTGGCCGGTAGCGGTAAAGCATTGTTCTGTGCATTGGCTAAGGTTTGGTGGTAGCTTACGCTTACACCGGCTGCCCCGCCAGTGATTTCATTGTCTAAACTGGGCAGGTTGAATAAACCAAATCCGTCGTTGTCATCATCACAGAAAGTATACACTTGTGGGGTATTGGCCGCCGGGGCGGTATCTACTTGTAAGTCGATAGCATCGTCTATTAAACATCCCGTAGTTTGATCTTCTATTTGGAAATAGATGGTCTGGTTATAGGCTGTTGTATTGGTATAGTTACTAGGCAATGCATTGGTTCCTGCAGCCAAATCGGCTGGGGTCTCATAGTAGTCTACATTGTAGTTCGGGTTGTTCCCGGTAAGCTGATTGGTGGCTGCTGTTAAATCGAATACAGCAATACCATCGGCAGTAGCATCATCACAAACCACTTGGGTCACCGGGGTGTTGTAACTTGGTAGCGGGTTTACCACTAAATCAAAACTAGTGGTAGCGGTACAGTTGTTAGGGCCCTCTGCTTCTACTACAATACTTTGCGGATTGCTGGTATTGTCATAAGCCGTTGGGTTAGCGATGGCTGTACCTGCAGTATAGTCTGCTTGACTCGCATAATAGGTCAGGGTGAAATTAGCTGGTGTTGCTTCATTGGCCAAAATGGCTGCAGATTGACTGGTTAAGTCAAAGGTCTG
>NZ_VRLT01000041.1 GCF_008017835.1 Mesonia sp. HuA40
CTCGCGGATTTTCAGTTTGGTGTGTACTTGCAAAGTTAAGTGCTAAACCACGCAACTACTCATAGCCAAAGCCGTTAGCTTTCATTAAAAAACAGAATATGAAAATAATATCACTATTTAATAATAAAGGAGGAGTTGGGAAATCAACTTTAGGATATCATTTAGGACACGCCTTGAATGAAATAGGGAAAAAAACATTAATGATAGACCTTGATCCTCAATGTAATCTTACAATCTGTGGAATTGATACAGAAGAACTCCATAAGATTTGGTTAGAAGAAGATGAGTTTGTGGATGATTTCGAAAAATTCAATGCCAATAATGAACTTCTTCAAAAACCAAGAAGTATTCATTTTCTTTTAAAACCAACCGAAGACGGTTTAAGTGATTTTGATGTTATTCCTCCACCAGTAGAATTGGCACAAAACCTCCATTTAATACCAGGAAGACTTTCTATTCATAAGTTTGAAAACAAATTGGCAGAAAGATGGAGTGGAGCATATCAAAGTGATAATCTTGCAATTAGAACAATTACGAAAATCCGAGAGATATGTAATTTATACTCTGCAAAATATAACTACGACTACATCATAATTGACACTTCACCAAGTTTAGGAATTTTAAATAAAACCATTATATCCACTGTAGATGGTTTTTTCATTCCTGCACAACCTGATATGTTCAGTCTTTATGGAATAAGAAACATTGGTTCATCTTTAAGTCTTTGGCAAAGGGAATTTGAAACAATTTATAACCTAATTTCATCAGATAAAAGAACTAAATTTCCTGAAAAATTTGTACAATTTCTTGGTTATACTATTTATAATGCCAAAAAATATAGTACTGAAAAAAATGAGTATGATTTAGCTCAAGCACACTATTCTTATGTGCAAAAAATACCACAAGTAATCAGAGAGTTTATTAAAGAATCAAATCGAGTTCATTTATCAGATGAACAAATTGAAAAGCCAATTGGGGGCGATGCAGTTATTCACTCTCATAATACCTTTCCTTCTGTTGCTCAAAGCTTGAATTGTCCTATGTGGGAAGTTCCAGATGTATATTCCAACCTTTATAAAAACAACAGAGATTGGTTAATCGATAGAGAGATTGAACCTATCAATCAAGGAAGTTATGGAAGATACAGAGAAACCAAGGAAAGATATATTGCATTTGCAAATTCCCTTATTGAGCGCTTAAACAATTTATAATATGGGTAAATTTGATGATGTATTAGCGTTTTACCAAACCCCTACCACTCAATTTCAGCTTGAATCATTCAGAAAAAGGGTGAAAGATTTCTTTGAAAACAACCCTGCATTTAATGATCATTTATCAGTTGTTCATTCTGTTAAATCTAGATTGAAGGATGTAAATCATTTAGAAGAAAAATTGGTTCGAAAGGAAAATGAAAAAGGTACGCAGATTACTACGGCCAACCTATTTAATGAAATAACAGACTTGATTGGTGTAAGAGTTCTACACTTATATTTTGACCAATTTGGAATAATTCATAATGAAATAATGAAGCAGATTGAAAATGGTGAATGGACTTTATTTGAACCACCAAAGGCCTATACTTGGGATCCTGATATGTCTGAAGAATTTGAAAAGCTAGGGATAAACTCCAATCGAAAAGATAGTTACACAAGCGTTCATTATGTTATTAAGCCAAATCCCAAAGAAAATGTTTTCTGTTGTGAAATTCAAGTAAGAACTTTATTCGAAGAAATTTGGGGTGAAATAGATCATTCTATCAACTACCCTGTAAAAACGGATAGCATTGCTTGTGCTGAACAATTAAAAGTATTGTCTAAACTAGCATCAACAGGTACAAGACTTGCAGATTCAATATTTAGAAGTCATAATGATCACAAGAAAAACGAAAGCTAACAAAACCTATCCGCAATGCCCTCCGGGACACTGCGGATAGCTAAACCGTTACCTGCAATATGAAAAAACTGCTACTATTAATAATTTCGATTCTGATTTTTGGTTGTAAAACTGAAAAACAAAAAGCGGAATTGAATGGTGACACAATTGAATTTCAAACGGACACAATTATTGACCCGATTGAATATCCTGCAAAGTTTAAATACGGACTTGACAGCATTCCGAAAATAATATACTCAAATATGAATCTGACTGACGAAAAAGGAACGGTTTGGATTTCAATAAAAATAGACAGTACTGGAAATCTTGAAAATCTCAATATTATAAAAAGCGAAAACGAAAAACTGAATTCTGAGGCTTTAAGATTAGCTAAATTAATACCTAATAAATGGAGTCCTGCCGAATTGGGACCTGAACGGACAAAAATAGCTTCGATATATAATCTTCCGATAAGATTTGACGAAGCAGTGAAAATATTATTCTCGGAATGAAAAATAAAATACTGCAGGTAACAATGTATAACCGCAATTACGGCGGATTCGACTACGTCCGAATCCACTCGGAATTGCTAAAGCCTGTGCTAAACTGAAAATTAACGCATATTAACCCGTAACTGACGGTTATACGAGCCGTTGTAAGCAATTTAAGAGCAACCTATGAAAGACAAAGAAATCAAAGTAAATTATCTATTTGGAGTTGACAGAAATGATTTCTTGGAGTTAGAAAATTTAGGCTTTGAAACTGAAATTCCTGAAGAAAAAGAGCAAATGCCAATTTATGCTCTCGGAACGAAACCTGAAGACTACATAATTATATTCTCAATTTGGTTTTCACTAAAAGTAACAGAAGAATTAACAAAAGGAATTGCTGAAAAATTAATATCAAATTTTACAAAAACAATTAAACGTATTTGGAAAAAACACAAAGACAAAAAACCTGCTAAATTGACATCTGGAAAAGAACCAGAATACAAACTTCCAAAAGCAACTTTGACATTTAAAATATCAGAAAATGAATCTACAACGCTCGAAATTACAAACGATTTTAGCGAATCGGATTTAGATAAAATATTAGAAACTCAATTGGAATTGGTAAAAATGCAATACAAGAACAAGAAAGCTGAACTGAAATTACAGAAAAAAGAGAAAAAGTGAAATTGAACCAATCAATAATTGACCAACTCAAAACAGAGTTTATTGACGAATTAAATAAATGTAATAAATATCCAATTAAGACATTGGAGGATTTAAACAATATTGATTATCAAAAAAATAATGGTGCAGTTTATTTCATCTACGCAACTAAAAACGGAAAAACGAAATTAAGATATATTGGAAAAAGTAAAGGAAATAGTTTAAAATCAAGGTTTAAATCACATTTTTTTGGAATTGGAAAAGGAACAGTTTCCAGATTTCAAACAGTCTGTAATTATAGAGAAAATGGTTGTGAGTTTTTCGTGAAAATCGTGTGGACAAATCCACAATCGTTACGGAATTTACTTGAGGAAATATTTATTGATGAATTTAGGAGTAAAGAAAACCTTTGGAATGGAAAAAAACTGCTTACAACAACGTATATAGCTCATAGCTGGTCAGTTACTTGACCGAAGTTAAGGTATATTTTCGAAGTCGCCAAATTTTAAATTTGACGATTTCAAATAAAAAAGATAAATAGTAAAATTTAAAAATTTGGCTTGTGCTTAATCTAAAAATAATTGCTAATTTACACGCTACTTGCCATATACAAACACGTTGTAGTGCATTAAACAAGTGAACTTTCCTGAAATAGGTTGACTAAAAATTAAACCATTAATTATAGTCACTTATGAAAACAAAAAAAGACCACTGGCGAAAAAAAAGCTATCAAAAAGTCAATCTAGAAACCAAACTTTTAGTCGTTGACCAAATTCTAACCGGACACATCTCTAGCACGCAAGCTTCAAAAAAATATGATGTTCCTAGAACAACCATTACCTATTGGTTAAGAAAATACAGTACCTTAGTACAACAAAATAATGGTATGAGTAAAAACGATGAAATTAAAAAGTTAAAGGAAAAGATTGAAGAACTGGAGTTTCAGAAAGAC
>NZ_VRLT01000030.1 GCF_008017835.1 Mesonia sp. HuA40
TATTAAAATCTACGTTTTTTGAATAAATCAGCGCATTGCCGAATAAAAAAGTGGACGGAAAAAGAGTAAAGCGGAAATTAATTATTTGGACGGCAAAGCAGAACCTTCCAAGCAGAACGTGTCGCTACTTTAGGTAACAACGGCTATAATTCATTGCGGCGGAATTTTCTACCGAAAATTCCATCCTTTTTTCTATCTTTGAGCTACAACAGAATAAATCCTGCGTATTTTTCCGCAACGAAATCATAGCCAAGGCCGTTGCCCACAAGTTGAGAAAAACAGAAATGAAAAGAATATTTTTAAGAATTATATTAAGCGTAATATGTTTAAATTTTAGTTTTGGACAAGAATTACAAGAAGGAAAAAAAAGATGGAGTTCGGACTCAAAATTGACAATCGACGATTTTAAAATCAAAATTAGTGACGAAAATAATGATGTAGTTTTCAGCCAATTTATGATTTCTCACTCGATTGGCGGTTTTGACTTTATGAAACGGAACCTGAATCAAAAAATCGGAAATATTTTTTTAGGAAACGCTTCGTGGATTGACACTACAAAAATCGCAAGTATTGATAAACAGATTGACTTTCAACAAATGCAATTTAACCTCGCTGAAATTCAAGCTCGAAAATTCAGAAAACAAGTTTTAAAGAATAAAAGAAAAATTTCAAAAGGATTTGATATAGTAAATGAAATCAATAACGATATTATGGCGGAATTCTCTGAAATCCGACTTGATTTAATGAAAGAAACCGAAAGTGGTCGCAACGAACAAAAAGTTGCTGAATGGAAAGAAAAGATTGCAGCCGAATTAAGGGAATTGGACGAATTTAGTTTCGAGAATAAAAAGAAAATTAAATTGACCGAATAAAAAACCAGTGGGCAACAACGTGTATAGCTCATTGCGACTGAATTCCTAATTGGAATTCATTGTAATTTGCTATCTTTGGGTTACGATGGAAAATCCTCGCGGATTTTCCGCAACGAGCCATACACAAACACGTTGGCGTGCATTTGAATGAAAATCCGAATGAAAAAGAAAAAAAGAATAATATTATTACTGATTTTTATAATCCCAATTGTTTTAGTATTTACAGCAAATTATTCAATAGAAAAAAACGCTGAAAACAAAACATTTTCAAACTCATCTGATATTAAAAAAAACAAAGTTGGACTTGTACTCGGAACTTCAAAAAATTTAAAAAATGGTAGAATTAATCTATACTTTAAATATCGAATAAACGCAACGGTTGAACTTTATAAAAAAGGGAAAGTTGATTTTATTTTAGTAAGTGGTGATAATGGAAATAAAAACTATGATGAACCGACTGATTTCAAAAATGAATTGATAAAAAATGGAATTCCTGAAAATAGAATTTTTCTGGATTACGCTGGATTTCGGACTTTAGATTCTGTTGTAAGAGCAAAAGAAATTTTCGGGCAAATGAGCATAACTGTTATTTCACAAAAGTTTCATAATGAACGAGCAATCTATCTTGCAGAGAAAAATGGAATTTCTGCAATTGGATTTAATGCAAAAGATTTAAGTGGGAAGTATGGTTTAAAGACTCAGGTTAGAGAATATTTTGCAAGAACAAAGGCTTTTTTAGATATAATTTTTGGAGTAGAACCTAAATTTTTAGGGAAGAAAATTGAAATAAAATAAAAACGACACGCCAACAATGTATAACCGCAATTACGGCGGATTCGACTACGTCCGAATCCACTCGGAATTGCTAATGTCAGTGCTTAACCGAAAATCATTATCTTTAATCCCGTAACTGACGGTTATACGAGACCGTTGCCCACAATTATGAAAAAAATCGACAAAAAAGAAATAATAACAAGTACTGCTAAATCGATATTCGGAGCAATTCCATTTGGCGGAGCTGCACTTGATGAATTATTTTTTGAATATAATGGTCGATTAAAACAAAACCGATTAAACAGATTCGTTAAAATATTAGCAGAAAATTTTACTGAAGAATCAGATATTAATTTGGATAACATTAAAACAGAAGATTTTAATGACCTTTTTGAATCGGTATTAAGAAAAGTTGTTCAAACTAAATCTGAAGCAAAACTAATTAGATTCAAGGATGTTCTACTTAACGAATTAAAAAAACCTACTAAACAAGCAGAAATTAATGAACTTTATTTGAATTTAATAAGTGAGTTAACTGAACAAGAAATAGAAATTTTATATAATCATAGATTTTTTACCGAAGAGTTTGAAGAAGAAGTAAACGAGATGAATAGACATCGAGATAATATGAAATCACTCAAAAATCAAATGGACAAAGAAAGTATAATTGTCGATGAATCTAAATTTCTAAAACCTTATGAAAATGTAAAAGCTCAATTTGAAAATAAAAAAAGTAAAATTGATAAAGTATTGAAATACCGAAATGCAGATTTTTATAATCTTAATGAGAACAAGTTTATGTTTTTTAAACAACGATTATTTTCTAAAGGTTTATTAATTGACGATAGAATGAAGCGAATTGGAACTCTTCCATTTCAAAGTATGGGAATTACTGAATTTGGTGTAGAATTTATTGATTTTATAAAAACATCGGAAAAAAAAATAACTGTGGGCAACACCGTATATAACAAATAGCTACATCTTTTCTAAACCGAAAATTTTGGTATATTTGGGAAGTTGCCAATTTTTTATTTTGGCGTTTTAGAAGTTTTAAGATAAAAACTTAAAATAAAAAATTGGCTTGTGGCTCAACCGAAAAATTAGCGCTTTTCTGCACACTACTTGTTATATACAAACACGTTGGGCACAATTTAAAAAATGACTTGGGAAACATATCATACAAAAGGAATTAAACAAAAGTACGTATATCGATATGTAACTATTGAAAAGTTAGTTGACTTCTTAGAAACAAACAGTTTGTTCCTATCGAGATTAGATAAATTTGAGGACAATCTAGAAAATATTGAGCCTTACGATATTAACGAACTGAAATTTCGGACTAAAACTTTATCAAAACCAGAAAATGCAAATCCCGAAATACCTGAAAATCATTGGACTCAAATAATTCAGAATAATAAGACCGAATTAAGAGCAATACAGGAGAAACTCACTAAACAGCAAAAACACAGATTTGTGAGTTGTTGGATTCTAAATGACACTGAATCGTTTGCTATGTGGGACATTTATGGAAAAGCAGGTTTTGCAATCCGTTTTGAACGTACATACTTTCAAAAACTAATAAAGAATTCTATCAAACTACAAGAGGAGCCAACAAGTAAAATTGACTTACTAGTTGCTGGTGTTGTTCAATATCAGAATTTTAATGAAATGCTATTTAAGGAAAAAGAATCTTTACTTAAATATTCAGCATTTAGAAAACATCAAGCGTTTAATCACGAAACGGAATTTAGATTAATTGGATTTATAAAAGAGATACTAGAAATACCAGGACTTAAATATAAATTACCCGATATTAATGAACTAGAATTTGAGTTGATTGCGAATCCTAGACTTGACCCATTTCAATTTAAAAAATACAGTGGAATCGTATCAAAGTATTCGAAAAAACATAAACTAAAGGAATCTGAATTAAAAATATGGTTGGACTTCAGAAATACGAATTATTAAAAAACTGTGCCCAACAACGTATATAAAAAATAGCGGTTTAATCGCTTAATCAAAAGAAAATGAATAAATTAATGGTCTGTCATAAACCGAAAAGTTAGTGCCTAAAAATCCGCTACTTTTCATATACAAGACCGTTACATACAATGGCTCGGAATGAAAAGCGGAACGGACAAATAATTTTTCTGACTGGTTAAAAAACTTGAGAACA
>NZ_VRLT01000043.1 GCF_008017835.1 Mesonia sp. HuA40
AGCAGTGTATATTTACAATAACCTAAGAACACATTTTAGCCTAGATTTAAGAAAGCCAGCTGAAGTCCACAAAAATCCAAAGATCAAATACAAATCCTATCGAAAAAATAATGTAAATTTATCTGAGCTTACTATCTAAAAGTAATAGTTAATCAACCAAAAAAGACCATAAAAAAGGTCAACCTATTTCAGTATAATACAACCGAAATTTTGCAACATAAGAAATTGAATGTCGTCTTTTAAAAAAATAGAATTTATGAGAAAAATAATTTTTACTTTGACTTTGGCATTGTTCACTTCAATGGCTTTTGCAACTGAAATTGTAGCTACTGTTGTATTTGAGAACTTAACGGACAAAGAATTAAAATCGGGAGAATTCACAATTATTGACCTGAACGAAAAAATTGAAATTTCTAAAGCTGAAAGTTTTAAAATCACTTTGCCAGAAAAGGGAAAATATCAATTCAGTTTTGTGTCTGATGATTTTACCGCATATACTTTTTATCCAACAAGAATAAATAAAAGAAAAAACACAATCACAGTTCGATTAATGGAAAAAACCGAATTTAAGAATACTGGAATTTATTCTTTCCCAATGAATTTGGAAACTGATTTGACTGATGAACAAATCGAGCAACGAATTGAAAATGGAACTTTGAATTTCATAATGCACGGAATTGATAGTTCAATACCAAAAGAATATGTGGAATTCAAAGAAAAATATGGAATTGGACTGATAAAAGAGAATTGTGTAATTGACCCTTTATCTTTCAAGAGAGCAACAGAGAATAATCAAATGATTTTCGATTTTTTAAATAAAAAATACGGAACTGATTGGCCGAACGAATTGAAAGCAAAACCATTCGGAATAAAATAAAAACGTTTTACAACAACGGCTATAGTTCATTACGGCTGAAATTCCTAATCGGAATTTCAAGCCTTTTTGCTAAATTTATGGTTACGGCGGAATGATACTCGCGTACCATTCCGTAACGAAACCATAGCCAAAACCGTTACCACACATTTGAACGCAACATTGAGAAATTGGAATAACATAGAATGGATTTTTAAAAAGGATGGAGCCTTAAGAGATATTTATGTCCAAAATGCAACAATTTCGGATTGGAAAAAAGTAGTTGGCCTTTTAAATTCTGAATACAAATTGACTTTTGGAATTTATGAAGAAAATTTGACGGATAAAATTGATTTTGAATTTGTGAAAACAATGTTTGCGGACGAAACAGGAGAATTAGAAACTAAATCTGCAACTATTGATTTAAGTGGAATTATTGTAAAATGCTACTTTTTCCTCGAAGAACAAATTGAATTCGACATAAATCCAACCGAAATTAAAACGGAATTGGAATTTATTGAGATTATAAACTTTATGAAATCCATCAGTTCGAAATTGGAAAAACAAATAACACTTTGTGGAGAAAATCAACCTGAATTTCCTCTCATAAAAATTGACACTAAAAACGGAATTGAGAAAGTATTGACGGAAAAAGAGGCTGAAAATTTGTGGAAAAAATCAGACCAGAATTTTAGTGGATTTACAAAGTTAAAGTCAAAAATAATAATGAAATACTTTCCGAAAATATTTGAAAAGAAAATTATGGAAAGTGCGAATAGAGAATATAAGTCAACACCGAAAGAAAAAAACGTGTGGTAACAGCGTATATAGTTTATGGCGAAATTAGTGCTAAACCCAAAGTTTTTGTATTTTTAGAAACGTAAAACCTTAACTGAAAAATTAGCGCATTTTTGCTCGCCACAAACCATATACGCATACCGTTGGCAACCATTAGAACAAAACAAACTGAATGACAAAAACATTATCTTTAATTCTCTTTTTAATTTCTTGTGTTACTGTTTTAGGTCAATCCATTGACGATCCATTTTCAAGAAAGAAAATGCGAAAGGATTTGGAAGTATTTAAAGAAATCCGATTAAAAGCGAATTCTGGACTTTACAAATACCGAACTGAACAACAAATAGACAGCATTTACAATTGGGCTGAAAAGGAAATTGAAAAATCATCTACATATCTTGATTTTTACAACATCATTTGCCAATTGACCGACTTTGAGGGAAGTCTTCATAACGACACTGATTTTCCTTCAAAATATTGGAAAAATTTACGAAAAGAATCTTTTGGTTATTTTCCATATCCCATAAAATGGATTGATGGAAAATGGCGTATAAACTATGAAAACGGTGAAATTCCCTTAGGAGCAGAAATTATTTCAATTAATCAACAACAAATTTCTAAAATTATACAAAACCTGTATAAATATTATTCAACGGACGGAATCAATACGACTGGAAAACGAATAGGTTTAAGAACTCATTTTTCACGATATTACAGATGGAATTATGGACTCACTAAAGAATTTGAAGTTGAATATAAATTACCAAATTCTAACCAAGTCTATTCTAAAATAATTAAAAGCGTAGCATATTCAAATTACTACAAGAATTTCAACACAAGATATTCAAAAACGTATGACCAAATTTACTATGCAGATTTAGACGAAAATAAAAAATACAAATATGAACAACTAAATGAATCTACTGGAGTTTTGACCATCTATACTTTTTCTATGGGTAACGAAACTACAGATGAGCATAAGACCTATTCTAAATTTCTCGATAGCACTTTTTTGGATATAAAAACAAAAGGTATAAAGAACTTAATAATTGATGTCCGTCAAAACGGTGGTGGTACAGACCCAAATGACTTAGTAACTTATTCATATTTAACGCAAAGAAATTTTCAAGAAAATAGAGAGGCTTGGGTTAGCTTTGAGAAAATACCACTCATCCGATATATTGATTTTTGGTTACCCAAATTTTTAAGACCAATTTTTGTAGGTAAATATAATAAGGAATTCCAAGAAGAGTTTCCTTTAGTTAAAAATGGCAAATTTTATCAAGATGATAATAGCCAAGACCATCTTGTTAGAGAGCCAAATATTAATGCATTTAAAGGAAATATATACATAATTGTTAGTCCTGCCATTGCGTCAGCAGGTAGTTTGTTTGCGGCTATGGTTGCTGGAAATGAGAATACATTAACAATCGGAGAGGAAACTATGGGTGGATATTATGGACATAATGGACATACACCTTTAGCATATAAGCTACCCAAATCCAAAATAGAAATAATTTTTTCGGTTGTGAACTTAGAACAAGATGTTCTAAAAAAGTCAAATCAATTTTACAATCGTGGGATTATACCTGATTTTGATGTTTCGCAAACCTATCAAGATTTCATAGACCATAAAGACACTCAAATGGAATACACATTGGAATTGATAAAAAATAATGAAAAATAACGGTTGCCAACACGGTGTATAAGTAATAGCGGTTTAAGTGATAAAACAAAGAGATAAACATAAAACAAAGGTCAGTGCAAAACCGAAAGGTTTGTGAGTGAAAATCCGCTACTACTCATACACTAGACCGTTGGCAAAAATACCTCGGAATGAAAAGCAAAGCGGAAAAATAATGAATCTGACTGCTTGAAAAGATGAAGTAAAAA
>NZ_VRLT01000040.1 GCF_008017835.1 Mesonia sp. HuA40
AAAAAAAGGCGGCGACATACTCTCCCACAAAATAGCAGTACCATCTGCGCTAACGAGCTTAACTTCTCTGTTCGGAATGGGAAGAGGTGAGCCTCGTTGCTATAACCACCTTAAACTGATGTTACTTGTATATTGAAGTAACTAATAAGGTAACATATTGAAAAAATAAAGTCATACGTAGTTGTTTATACATTTACTAGAATGCTAATGCAAAAGGTTTCACCTTCTCTCCCCAAGTAAACTCAGGGAGAGAAAGAGGACATAAACTATACGGGTTATTAGTACTACTTGGCTATGACATTACTGCCTTTACACCTATAGCCTATCAACGTGATCGTCTCTCACGACCCTTTAAAGAAATCTCATCTTGTGGTGGGTTTCGCGCTTATATGCTTTCAGCGCTTATCCCTTCCCAACGTAGCTACCCAGCAGTGCTCCTGGCGGAACAACTGGTACACCAGAGGTTAGTCCAACTCGGTCCTCTCGTACTAGAGTCAGATCCACTCAAATTTCTTACGCCCACTGTAGATAGAGACCGAACTGTCTCACGACGTTCTGAACCCAGCTCGCGTGCCACTTTAATGGGCGAACAGCCCAACCCTTGGGACCTTCTCCAGCCCCAGGATGTGACGAGCCGACATCGAGGTGCCAAACCCCCCCGTCGATGTGAGCTCTTGGGGGAGATCAGCCTGTTATCCCCGGAGTACCTTTTATCCTTTGAGCGATGGCCCTTCCATACGGAACCACCGGATCACTATGCTCTACTTTCGTACCTGATCGACCTGTATGTCTCTCAGTCAAGCTCCCTTATGCCATTGCACTCTACACACGGTTACCAAGCGTGTTGAGGGAACCTTTAGAAGCCTCCGTTACTCTTTTGGAGGCGACCACCCCAGTCAAACTACCCACCAAGCATTGTCCCCCAACTAGTGGGGTTAGGCTTTAAATAAGTAAAGGGTGGTATTTCAACAATGACTCCACGATACCTGGCGATACCGCTTCAAAGTCTCCCACCTATCCTACACATCACTTATCCAAAACCAATACTAAGCTATAGTAAAGGTTCACGGGGTCTTTTCGTCCCACAGCGGGTAATCGGCATCTTCACCGATACTACAATTTCACCGAGCTCATGGCTGAGACAGTGTCCAGATCGTTGCACCATTCGTGCAGGTCGGAACTTACCCGACAAGGAATTTCGCTACCTTAGGACCGTTATAGTTACGGCCGCCGTTTACCGGGGCTTCATTTAAGCGCTTCGCTAATGCTAACGCCTCCACTTAACCTTCCGGCACCGGGCAGGTGTCAGGCCCTATACGTCATCTTTCGATTTTGCAGAGCCCTGTGTTTTTGATAAACAGTCGCCTGGACCTATTCACTGCGGCCCCCAAGTAAAATTGGGGGCGACCCTTCTCCCGAAGTTACGGGTCGATTTTGCCTAGTTCCTTAGCCATGAATCTCTCGAGCACCTTAGAATTCTCATCCCAACTACCTGTGTCGGTTTGCGGTACAGGCTGCTTTATTCGCTTTTCTTGGAAGTTGGTCCTATGTATTATCACCGCCGCCGTAGCTTAAGTGTACTATCGTAACCTTGAAGTTACTTCAACGTACTATTCCGTCAGTACGCAACATATACCCAACTCCGTCACTTTTATTATAAAGCAGGTACAGGAATATTAACCTGTTGTCCATCCACTACCCCTTTCGGGTTCGCGTTAGGTCCTGACTAACCCTCAGCTGATTAGCATAGCTGAGGAAACCTTAGTCTTTCGGTGTGCGGGTTTCTCGCCCGCATTATCGTTACTTATGCCTACATTTTCTTTTGTAATAAATCCAGCAACCCTCGCAGATCACCTTCTACTCTATTACAATGCTCCCCTACCACTCTGTATATAAATACAAAATCCATAGCTTCGGTAGTATGTTTATGCCCGATTATTATCCATGCCGAACCGCTCGACTAGTGAGCTGTTACGCACTCTTTAAATGAATGGCTGCTTCCAAGCCAACATCCTAGCTGTCTAAGCAGTTCAACCGCGTTTATTCAACTTAACATACATTTGGGGACCTTAGCTGATGGTCTGGGTTCTTTCCCTCTCGGACATGGACCTTAGCACCCATGCCCTCACTGATATTTAACATTTTATAGCATTCGGAGTTTGTCAGGAATTGGTAGGCGGTGAAGCCCCCGCATCCAATCAGTAGCTCTACCTCTATAAAACTAATAATATCGCTGCACCTAAATGCATTTCGGGGAGTACGAGCTATTTCCGAGTTTGATTGGCCTTTCACCCCTACCCTCAGGTCATCCCAAGACTTTTCAACGTCAACGGGTTCGGTCCTCCACTTTGGGTTAACAAAGCTTCAACCTGCCCAAGGGTAGATCACACGGTTTCGCGTCTACCACTACCAACTTTGGCGCCCTATTAAGACTCGCTTTCGCTACGGGTGCGTACCTGAAGTACTTAACCTTGCTGATAACGGTAACTCGTAGGCTCATTATGCAAAAGGCACGCCGTCATCCCTTAACAGGACTCCGACCGCTTGTAAGCGTATGGTTTCAGGGTCTATTTCACTCCTTTATTCAAGGTTCTTTTCACCTTTCCCTCACGGTACTGGTTCACTATCGGTCTCTCAGTAGTATTTAGCCTTAGCGGATGGTCCCGCCAGATTCATACAGGGTTTCACGTGCCCCGCACTACTCAGGATACCACTATCTGTTACTAAATCTTACCTATACCGGGCTATCACCGTCTATGGCCAAGCTTTCCAACTTGTTCTAGTTCAATTTGCACAGAATGTCGTGGTCCTACAACCCCAATATATCCGTAAACATATTGGTTTGGGCTATTGCGCGTTCGCTCGCCACTACTAACGCAATCACTATTGTTTTCTCTTCCTCCGGGTACTTAGATGTTTCAGTTCTCCGGGTTTGCTTCCTTGCGGATGATATACCTTCAGTATACCGGGTTGCCCCATTCGGATATCTGCGGATCAACTCGTATGTGCCAATCCCCGCAGCTTTTCGCAGCTTATCACGTCCTTCATCGCCTCTGAGAGCCTAGGCATCCCCCATACGCCCTTAATAAGCTTATGTCTTTTACCTAATTTGCTCTTAACTATCTCTAGTTTTAATGTATTTTGTCGCTTATACGATTACTCTCATAACCTATAAGCCTACTCTCGTATTCTTTATTCTTTCAATATGTCAATGAACTTTCTATAATTAAAAATCTATTACTATAAATCCTTAATTAATTTGTGGAGAATATCGGAGTCGAACCGATGACCTCCTGCGTGCAAGGCAGGCGCTCTAGCCAGCTGAGCTAATTCCCCGTCTATTAGTGATCAGTTAACCAGTTATTAGTTAACAGTACTTATAACGGCTACTCAACCTCTAAAATTTCCTTTCAGTATTTAATGAACTTTTTAATCAAAAACTATTTA
>NZ_VRLT01000001.1 GCF_008017835.1 Mesonia sp. HuA40
GTCTAAACAAGTGCTGTATAAAGTTAATTGCTCCCGGTCTTCTCCTTGTTGATATTCCATTTTTAAAGATAAAAAAATTTAAAAATATATCCTTAAAAAAAGACTGCAATAATGGCATGGTTTTGAGACAGTCTGACGGTCTTGTATATGAAAAGTAGCGGGTTTTACACACTAACTTTTCGGATTATAACTGACCTTTAATTTATTCATTTTGTTTTGATTAAGCGAATAAACCGCTATTTTTTATATACGTTGTTGGGCACAGTATTTATTTCCATAACTCACTTAATTTATCAATAATTTCATTATGAACATCGTTATACTCAGTTTTTTGTAATAAGCTGTATTTTTCAGTTAGCGTTATGGTTTTACATTTAAAATCTACACCATAAGTCTCGGCAAGTCCTAGTATTAATTGACTATCTTTTGGTTGATTTTCTTGAATGAATTTCATTATTTTATCAATATGTTCAATATCTTGGTCTTGTTGGTTTGGTGAATCCACTATTAAGGGAAAATAAGCCGAAGACGAAAATTTCTTCATAAGATGAAAAAAGGTAAAATAATAGGCTATTAATGCTCTTGGACGTGAACTGCCAGTCTCTTTAGCTTCGATTTTCGTAGTTATGGATTTGTATTCGTCTTCTGTTAATGAGTGAACATCTAATTTTTTTAGAAATGAGGTTAATTTAGTTCTGTAAAATCCTACTATTTCTTCCTTACGTTTTTTACTTTCAAATTCTTTAAGTCTTTTTTCAAGTTTTTCTTTTTGCAAAGTGTTTTCCACCAACGACTTTTGTAGAGAATCATAACGCTCTGTAAAAATTGTTTTAATCTGATTTTTACCCGAGCTTTCTATTACATCCTTGAGTTTAAGATTGCCTTTCTTTTCTTGTAAAATTTTATCAATTTTACTTACTTCACTTAGAGTAGAATTAAGTTTTTTGTTCTCGAAAGTAATTTTATCTTCAATTTCTTTTAATTCCTTCTGCAACTCGATAAGAAGGTCTTTACTCTTTTGTTCGTCTTGAGCAATTTCAAATCTTTCTGAAAAGGAATTTTCGTATTCTGCTCCACAAGTTGGGCATCCAACGACCTCTGGTAGTTTTTTGGAAGCAAACTCTAAATCTTTATGACTTTCTAGAATTGCCTGTTTTACAATATTTATTTGTGCGTCATATGAGGCTTTTAGGTGATACAAGTCGTGCAAATCCGATTTTAAATTATCTTCTTTCTTTTTAAGGGACTCCAACTCTGTTAGTAAAGCAGTTATCTCTTTTTTAAATTCGTCAATATTTATATTGAAATTGGTCTGAGATAATTTACTTTTTACGTCTTCTAAAATCTTACCAGTAAGCTTTTGTTCTTTTTCTGTTTCCTCAATCGCTTTTAAATATATGTCAATGTCCTTTTTTGTCTCATAATACTTATTTGGTCTAATGCCTGAGTGGTAAAAAATACATTGATTTCTATAGCTTTTAATCTGTTGTAAAGATTTAAATGAAGACCAACTTTTACTCCAACTTTCATCTTGGTCAACATAATATGGAAGTAGAAGATAGGCTGGTGGTGGAATGATAAAACCGCTATTTTGAGACTGAAATAAAGGATTGAAATCAAACAATTCGCTTAGAAATGGTGCAAGTTCTTTAGTTACAGAATCAAAAATTTGAATTAGAGTATTGTTCGCATCATAAATAGCAAATCTTTTACCATCTCTTAAGATTTGATATTTTGTATCATCCAACTCGAATTTTACAAGTGAGGTAACATTTGCATTTTTAAATTTTGCGTTTAAAAGTGGTTCTGCTCCAAACGTTCTATAAATGCTTTTAATCAGAGAGGATTTGCCTGTATGGTTCTTTCCATAAATTAGAGTTCTATGTTTATCGAAACTAACTCTCTTTGCTTTTTTCTCTTTTTGAGACAGCAATAGCATTTCCGATATGTATAATTTTTTCATTCTTTTTAACTCTTAAATTTCTGACAAGCTTTTTTAAATTACCTTTTTTATTCATTTATAATTTTGATTATAAGACACTTTATAAAATATTCATCGTAAAATGAGGATGAAACCTTTTGGTAACAATGATTTACAATTGTCAAAAGATTAGTCGACTCATTTATGAAACCGTTAGATACTTCTTCTTCGTAAATTTTTTGTACTTCCTTAATTAATTTTTCTAACGGAATTTTATTCGAGTCTTTTATCAATGTTGCCGTTACATCTCTCCAATATTTTTTAAATTTCATTAGGTCAATATATCCAATTCCACAAGATTCTAATGATAATTTAATTTCATCCCATTCTTGCTGGACACTTTTATATAAACCTGCTTTTTCTAAGAATTCTAGAAACTGTCTTTTGGAAATTCCCTTAATATCAATTAATTCTTCAAGATTCGTAATACTTTTATCTCCAAATGTATTTTCTGTTTGACGAGAAACTTCATTAAATACTTGTTTATATGCAAGCTCTGGATTAATGGTGTTTTCTGGATTAATTTTATTTATGAGCTTACTTAACTCTCCTAAACAATGAGTAGAACTATCTTTGTTGCTAAGTTTTGTTACCTGAAAGTTGGTTAATTTTTCAAATTCAGTTTTTGTTATTTTGTGTTCATCTTTGATAGCATCTTCCAATTCCTTTAAAACTGATTTCTCAAGTTCAGTTGCTCTTATTTTTGACCTTTTTAATGATTCCTCTCCATTGGCCAATTTTTTGAAGCTAAAACTTGAGTTTGAAATAAAATTTAATGAGTTGGTGTTTTTATTAAAGTTTATTTTGTTCAAATATAATTTCCCAGTAATTGATAATTTGTCTTTTTCTTTTTTGGTTAAAGCTTTTACTGTCCAATTTCCAGAGTCTTTAGACTTTATTTGGTAAAAATCCATTTTTTGTGGGTTCTTTTCAGAATCCAAAACGACTAAATCATCGTGAAAATCGAAAAGAAAAACATAGTCCTGACTTTTCTCGTGTACAGTCAATAATAGATATAGAGATAAGTCCTTTTGAAAGGTGTACTTTCGAGCAGTTTTACTTCCCGATTCCTCTCTTGGCTTTAATTTTAATATTTCTTGCTCTAGGTTCATTTATATTGTGCCCAACGGTCTTGTATATGAAAAGTAGCGGATTTTAAGCACTAAATTTTCGGAAAGCAAGATACTTAATTAAATGCAAA
>NZ_VRLT01000008.1 GCF_008017835.1 Mesonia sp. HuA40
CCTTTTTTCTATCTTTGAGTTACAACGGAATAAATCCTGCGTATTTTTCCGCAACGAAATCATAGCCAAAGCCGTTGCCCACAATTTGAAAAAACGCATCGAAATCAATGAAAATAAGTCTTTTAATAGGAATTCTTTTTTGCTCGACACTCTTTGCGTGTGGTGAAGACCAAGACGACCGATTTATTTTCTTTCTTCATAACCGATTTTTAGAAGAACACGGATTGAATGAATCGCACCCAGAATTTGGACGAACGGAATACAATGAAATCTTGGCGGAATTTGAAAAAAGCGGACTAAAAGTAATCAGTGAAAAAAGAAACGGAAATGTTAATGCTCGTGAATACGCCATTGAAATAGTCAACAAAATTGACAGCTTGATAAACAGCGGAATAGAACCTGAAAAAATAACAATCGTCGGAACTTCAAAAGGCGGATATATTGCACAATACGTTTCGACCTTAGCAGACAACCCTGAACTGAATTTTGTGTTCGTAGCGAGTTTTAGAAATAGCGATTTGGAAAATATCCCTGAAATAAACTTTTGCGGAAACATTTTGACCATTTACGAAAAAACTGACCCGTTCGGAGTGTCCGCAATCCGAAAAAAAGAAAACTCAACCTGTGAAATAAAGAACTTTAAAGAAATTGAGCTGAATACTGGAATGGGACACGGATTTTTGTTCAAACCATTAAAAGAATGGATTGAACCGACAATAAAATGGGCAAATGGAAATTATGGACTGGAATAAAAAACTGTGGGCAACAATGTATAACCGCAATTACGGCGGATTTGACTGCGTCCGAATCCACTCGGAATTGCTAACGTCTGTGCTAAACCGAAAAATTTGCGTACTTTAACCCGTAACTGACGGTTATACGAGACCGTTGCCAATAATTTGAAATGAAATATCTAGCTATAATTATAATTTCTTTTTTTGTTATGAGTTGTAATTCATCAAAAAAATCTTTTGAATCCCAAATGCGAACTTTTAATTCTTTAGGTTATAAATTTAATAATGGAGTAAATAAAGAATTAATATACGAAGAATGGAATAGAAATAGTTACAATGAAAAGGCATTAGATAGTCTAATTGCTAATCCGCCATTTGAAAGATTATATTATATTCTTGGTTCTGGAATTTATAGAAATCCAGAATTTTATAGAGTAACGGATAATTGTATTTGGTGGGACATTGAATTTATTGATCCTTCATCGCAATATATTTATTTTATGGAATTAATGGGTAAAATAACTCAAGGAGAACTAAATTATACTAATATTGAGATTAAAATAGACGAGAACAATTTTGAATGGATTCATTTTAAAGTTAATGGAATAAAAAGAAAATGGAAATTAGGAAAAGTAGGCTTTGTGCCTGATTCTTTCTTTCAAAGATTTTCTTACATACCAAAAGAATTAAAAACTAAAGGTCGATATACGATTTTTAGTGATGGTGGACAACAATTTGTAATTGATTATGCAACTGACAAAGAACAGATTGAATTTATTGAAAAAACTGGTTTAAAAAGGGAATGGCTGGGCGAAGGAAATCATTTTAGTGAACCTGGGGAATAAAACTATTGGCAACAATGTATAACCGCAATTACGGCGGATTCGACTACGTCCGAATCCACTCGGAATTGCTAACGTCTGTGCTAAACCGAAAATCATTAACTTTAATCCCGTAACTGACGGTTATACGAGACCGTTGCCATTAATATGAAAAAATCGATAATATTATTTATAAATTTATTCTTGACAGTATTAACTTATTCTCAAAATGAATTTGTTGTAACTGCTGAAAATGGTTTGTTTTTAAGACAAGAACCTAATTCAAATGGAAAGAAAATAGGAAAACTATATTTTGGTGCCGAAGTTGATATAATTGAGAAAACCGAAAATAGCCAAACTATAACAGACAACGGACAAGAAATAAAAGGTAATTGGGTGAAAATAACTTTTCAAAACTTTCCCACTTTCATTTCTAATGCTGAATATGGATATGTATTTGACGGATATTTAAAACCGAAAAAAGAAATTATCGAAGATATTAAAAGTGAAATTTCAAAATATTCAGAATTCGATAATCTAACCTTAAATACTGATATTAAACCTTTTTATCTAAAAGGTGACTTTTTCGGAGACAAAAAAAATGATGTTGTAATTCTATTAAAAAACTTTGATGGAGAAACAAAAATTGGATTTATCAACAAAGGAATTAAAACTAAAACTCACATATTAGGAAATGAAAATGACCCGTTCAAGATGAACAATTATAGTTGGATTGGTATTTTTGAAAAAGTTAATGCAGGAGAAACTTTATGGTCAAACTACGAAGATGATTTTGTAGATTTTAAAGATGTTCCTGAAAACAAAAAAGTCCGACTAAATTATAATGCTCTTTATATGCACGCATCTGAAAGTTGTGGTGGCGGATTTGTTTATTGGAAAGATGGAAAATTTAATTGGCTACAACAAGAATGAAATACTAATGGCAACACGGTGTATAAAACATAGCTAATAAGTGTTTAAACAAAAGGTTTGTGTATATTTAAAAAGTCCGCCAAATTTTTAATTTGGCTTTTAAAAAGAGAAAAATTAAAAAACAAAATATAAAAATTCGGCTCTGTGTTAATCCGAAAAGTTAGTGTCTTTTTACACGCTACGTTTCATACACAAGTCCGTTGGCAAAAATACCTCGGAATGAAAAGCAAAGCGGAAAAATAATGAATCTGACTGCTTGAAAAGATGAAGTAAAAA